>CAISDA010000066.1 GCA_903884005.1 uncultured Ignavibacteriota bacterium
CAAGGCGATCACGGCCAAAACGAAGGCGCTCTACACCGAGACCATCGGCAATCCGTCACTCGACGTTTCGGACATTGAGGCGATCGCGAAGATCGCACACGCCCACGGTCTGCCGCTGATTGTGGACAGCACCTTCACGACTCCGCATCTGCTGCGCCCGATCGAACACGGCGCGGACATCGTCGTGCATTCGCTTACCAAATGGCTGGGCGGACATGGCAACGGTATCGGCGGTATCGTGGTGGACTCCGGCAAGTTCAACTGGGCGACCGGCAAGCATCCCCTGCTCTCTGAGCCGGACGAAAGCTATCACGGTATCCGCTACGCCATCGATCTGCCCGACGGACTCCGTCCGCTCGCCTACATTCTGCGGATGAGGCTGGTACCGCTGCGTAACCTCGGCGCATGTCTGTCGCCCGACAACGCGTGGCAGTTCCTGCAAGGAATTGAAACGCTCGCCCTGCGCATGGAGCGTCACAGCGAAAACGCGCTGAACGTTGCGAAGTTCCTTGAGAAACAGGCCGAAGTCGAATGGGTCCGCTTCCCGGGACTTGAAAGCCATCCGTCACACAAAATCGCGAAGAAACTGTTCAAAAACGGTTTCGGCGCCACGGTGGTCTTCGAGGTCAAGGGCGGCGAACAGGCCGGCAAGAAGTTCATTGAAAAGCTTCAGCTCTTCTCGCACCTCGCCAATGTCGGCGACGCGAAGAGCCTGGCAATTCATCCGGCGACCACGACGCACTCGCAGCTCACAGCCGCACAGCAGGAGGAAGGCGGCATCACGCCCGGCCTCGTCCGCCTCTCGGTCGGCCTGGAGCACATCGACGATATTCTCGCCGATCTCAAACAGGCGCTGAAATAAGAATGGAATATTGGAGTGAAGGAATGATGGAGTATTGGAAGAAATTCCGGTATTCCATTATTCCGAATTCCATTTAAGCCTATGAAAACAGTTGAAACACAGTTCTTCACCTATGACTCGCTGACGTTGCGGAGCGGAATCACCTTCGGTCCCGTCACGCTGGCGTACGAAACGTACGGCACGCTCAATGAAAAGCGCGACAATGCGATTCTGCTGTTTCACGCCCTGTCCGGTTCGCAACACGCCGCCGGCTTTAATCCCGCCGTGCCCGGCACCGGCGAACGATGGAACGCAGAGTGCCAGACCGGCTGGTGGGATGACTACCTTGGACCGGAAAAGATTGTGGATACCAACCGGTTCTTTGTCATCTGCGTCAATTATTTCGGCGGATGCTACGGCAGCACCGGCCCCTCTTCGATCAACCCCGCCAACGGTAAACCCTACGGTGGAAGTTTCCCGCGCATTCACTTCAGCGACATTGTCGATTCACAGCTTCCGCTCCTCGCTCACCTTGGCATCAAAAAACTGCACGCCGCCATCGGCGCGTCACTTGGCGGCATGCTCATTTCCAATCTGGCAGTACGCTACCCGCAGATCACCGATCGCATCATCGCCATTGCATCCAGCATAGAGCCGACGACGCTGATCCGCGCCCACAACATTGAGCAGATTCTGGCCATCGAAAACGATCCGAACTTCCGCAATGGTGATTACTATGACGGCGAGCCGCCGGTGCGCGGTCTGGCG
>CAISDA010000067.1 GCA_903884005.1 uncultured Ignavibacteriota bacterium
ACTCTGTCAGGCGCAACCCTTCTCGACGCCGCCTCTGCTTCGCGGACCGTCAGTTTCCTTGCCATAATTTCTTTGAACAAAACTATCTGTTCCTCCTTTTTTTCGATAAGCATGAGTAGTGGTCGTGTGTGACCTTCGGAAATTTTACCTTCTTCGAGAGCAGTCAGGATCTCGTCAGGCAACAAAAGCATACGCAATGTGTTGGCAATATATTCACGACTCTTGCCGACTTTGTCTGCGACCTGATGCTGTTTCAATCCAAACTCTCGTATTAGTCGATCGAATGATCTAGCACGTTCTACTGGGTTCAAGTCTTCCCTTTGAAGATTTTCAATGATTGCAATCTCGAGTTTTTCTCGTGCACTCTCTTCACCATCGCGGATCAGAGCTGGTACTTGAGTAAGTCCTGCGAGCTTGGACGCTCGAAGCCTACGTTCTCCAGAAATGAGCTCATATTCGACTGTCATGCCTCCTTCATCGTGATACACCTCCTTTCTAGTGACCACAAGTGGCTGCAAAACACCATACATACGGATAGATTCTGACAAACTTTTGAGAGCGACCTGGTCAAATTCACGTCTTGGTTGATATGGATTGGGACTAACCTTGTCGATATCGATCCAGAAGACGGCGTTATTTATATATCCATTAGACATGAAAACATTGTATCACCTTTGATTTATTTCGAAAATACTATAAACTCTATGACAGATGCCAGAGTGGCGAAATTGGCTATACGCAAACGACTCAAAATCGTTCGGAGAAATCCATGCGGGTTCGACTCCCGCCTCTGGCACATTGGAAAATTCAATTCATATCAGAAATAACTGCATCGATTTGAAATGTCTATGAATACCAAGATATTAGTCATCGTCGGCCCTACCGCGTCCGGCAAAAGCGACCTTGCTGTCAAACTCGCCCATGAATTGAATGGCGAGATTATTTCTGCTGATTCGAGACAAATTTATCGCGGAATGAATATCGCGACTGGAAAGATCACAGCGGAAGAAATGAAAGGCATTCCTCATCACTGCCTTGATATTGCCGACCCGGATGATCGCTTCACAGTTATCGACTGGAAAAACGCAGCCGAGAAAGCGATAGCCGACATTCATTCACGCGGCAAACTTCCGATAGTTTGTGGTGGCACAGGCTTCTATGTTTCTGCTTTGATCGATGGATATGAGTTGCCCGAAGTACCCGCCGATCCTGAAGAACAAAAAAGGCTTGAATTGTTACCAGTCGAGGAATTATTTGCCGAGTTAAAGAAATTGGATCCGGAGCGTGCGAAGGTATTGGAATCAAATAGTGGATCAAAAAACAAACGCCGACTTTCACGCGCAATTATTATCGCAAGGGCACTTGGGAAGGTTCCGGAGATCAAGACGAATGCGAGTATCAATG
The DNA here is from genome assembly GCA_903884005.1 of uncultured Ignavibacteriota bacterium. Classification (GTDB taxonomy): domain Bacteria; phylum Bacteroidota; class Ignavibacteria; order UBA10030; family UBA8401; genus CAISDA01. The sequence goes on from CAISDA010000067.1 coordinate 1,405, forward strand.
AAGCAAGCAATTCACCATCAAAATCGAATCAATGGGATGTGCAATTCATCGGTCTATTACTTCCCGACGCAGAACTAAAAGAACGTATTCGTGCCCGAACAA
>CAISDA010000068.1 GCA_903884005.1 uncultured Ignavibacteriota bacterium
ATATTATAGTAAATCTTGCCTATACGCGCCGCGTTTGCTCCAAAATGCCATCCATAGATTCCCCGATTCCAAGATGTTTTTGGTATAATGTTCAATTGCTGAACGATATGCGGAAATCCTCGACATGCCCGGTCCTTTCCGCCGCGGCCGTCCCGAGTTTGACACTTCAAATTTGAGAAATATCTATTTTTTCATAATTTTTTATAATTTCTGAAAAATTCTGTGCCACTACACCTTCCTCGGAGCAGATTTTCTCAATTTTGAGCACACGCTCCGGCATTTTTAAGCGCATCAGCTCGTATCCCTCGGCCACGATCCCATTAATTTCGTTACGGACCCACGCCCGCGTTCCGCGCACATCGACCGGAATTGCATGGACCTCATTCAACGCTCGAAACCACTGGCCAACGGTGAACGACGCCTTGGCTTTGCGAAAGTCTCGAATCAGGATCGCTTCCATATAATATGCCATCAGACACAAAAGCACATGGGACTGAATCCGCGGATCGACACGGTGAAACATCGGCCGCGTTTCAATCGACCCCTTGATTTCCCCAAAAGCTGCTTCAACGTGCCAGAGGTCTTTGTAGCGGCCATACACTTCCTCATTGCACAGCGTCTCGGCCGGAATACTCGTGAGCACGCCAAAAAATCCATCGCGCTTTTGCGATGCGGCAATCGCTTCTTCGTTAAGTTGCGGCGTCCCTTTGTTGAGGCCTTTCAAGAACTGTCGGTAGCCCTTATGCGTCACGAATTGTTTGGGTTCGATATTTTTCTTGTCCAACTGCTCACGGATTTTTTTTAAAATCTCTGACCGAATGTAGGCGTCCCTGTCGGCACGTTCTTGGCTCCATGTCACGATCAGCCGGTCACCCTTGTATTTCATTTCCCGGATCAGCAAGGTGCCTTCCTTATTTAATGCCCGATACTGACTTTTGTCCATCACGTCGGCTTGCCACGCCTTGGTCATGCCCCATAGTTTCATTCCCAAAATAAAATCCATCTGCGCTTTGCGCAGCTCGTCCACATTTCCCCTCATGATGATCCCTCGGTCCGCAACCAAAACAATCCGGGTGATGTGATATTTCGTTTTTAGTTTTTCCAGGATGACCGGCAGGGTGTTCGGTTCGTAGGTGTTGCCGGGGAACAGTTGGTATCCGACCGGCACGCCGTCACGGTCCACCAAGAGCCCCAACATCACTTGCGTCAAATCGTCCCGATGGTTTTTGCTGTAGCCAAACCGCCTTAATTCGCCGTCGTCAGGATCGTCGTTGGTACTTTCAAAATGAAGCGTCGTTAAATCGTAAAAAACTAAATCCAGTTCCTGGTTGAACAAATCGCGCTCGCCGCCGCGGTCGAACAATACCTCTTCCACGTCGTCCCGGTGCTTCCACAACACGTCCATCGCCCGATAAAAACTTTTCAGCGGCGGCGCGTCTGTTTCCAAAATCCCAGGATAAATTTTCCCCCACTCTTCCAGGTTCAATCGTCTCTTCGAGCAGGGTTTGATAAACCGGCTCATGATCATCCCGGTAATAATCGCGACCCAGGGCAACTTCATCCGGGGATGCTCCGCGGCCAGGCGCTCCAGCATTCGCTTGAGGCCCAAGCGTTCCAGCATCCGGCTCACCACATGCGCGGCGCCCAGGTGGTAGACCTGCGAAACGGAAATATCTTTACTCAAGTCGATCAGTCGCTGCTTGACGGCAAAGCGTGCCAAGGCTTTCACCAGCCCATCGATCTCGCCGCTGGCTTGCAGCAGATCCAGCCGCCCCAAGGTCAGAAGGATTTGTTGTTTTACTTTGCCGTTATCTCGGTAGCTTCGGACAATTTGGAGATATTCGGTGCCGCGGGCGTTGCGGTTGACGCGGAGGAACATAACGCCATTACAGGAAAATGTGGGCCTTCCGTCAATAAAAAACCGGGGGCTGGCGAAAGATTGTGTAACTACACTTTTGAGTTTTGAAACCACCACCCCGTCGGAGGGGTGGGGTCATTCTGCCCTTGAACTGTCAAACTCGGGATTTTCCATCGCTCCCCACGCCTCTCGCAGGACATGGACCTCGACGTCGCACCCGAGATC
>CAISDA010000069.1 GCA_903884005.1 uncultured Ignavibacteriota bacterium
GTACGACTGCGGCGCGTTCGTTGTGCCATGGCCTTCCACGAAACAGACCTTGGTCCAGTTGGCAGCCGACTTTTTTTCAACCTCAAATCCGTAGTTGTTCGTTTCGGTGGCGGTCTGCCAGTTCAGCGTTACGCCGTTCTTTTCGGATGAGACGGTGAATGTAGTGAGTTCCACGGGTAGAACACTATTGGCTGCACTTCGTAAGCTCGGGTAATTGCCGCCGATCATATCCCAAATCGTTGTGAAATCCCAACTGCTGCTTGTAAACGTCGACTGGGTTTTCATTGCGACGGTAGTTTTGCCTGTGGCACCCGTGGCACTCGTTTGGTTCGATTCCTGATTGTCAAAATAATTACCCGATGAATTCGCATGTATTACCATACCGGCAAAACCTGCGTTGCTTGGATTTGACGTACCCGCATAATACACGCTGCCGGTAGAGTAAGAATTGTTGATTTGAGTTAAAACTGAATAATACCCTCCATCGAATGCACCGATACCATCATATGGTGATCCCGAAACTCTCGTCACCGCTCCTCCGGAATAACAGTTGCGAATAACCCCACCCTCCATCCAACCGACTAGACCGCCAAGATGGTTTTGCCCCTGAACATTTCCCGTGGCATAGCAATTTTCGATCTTTGCTTGTTCGATTGTATATCCCGTGGACTGCCACAATTCGCCGATCAAACCGCCGACCATTGAGCTTGAACCAGACGAGACACTTGCCGATGAAGAGCAGTTGGTTGCGATAAATCTCCCTTCTCCAACCAGGGCACCAACACAGGCATAATAATTTGAACTCGTGCTTGTTACTGTCCCTGAAGTTGAGCAATGGTCAACGATGGCCTCCCACACCATTCCCGCTACGCATCCGACGTAATAGCGGCCGGTAATACTGCAGTTGATTAATCTCATATTTTTGACCTGTCGATAATTCGGATAATTACCGCTGGCACCGCCAACAATGAATCCGAACAGACCGACATAATCCGTGCTTGATCTGTTGATGGTCAAATTACTGACCGAATAATTCTGGCCGTCATACGATCCTTGGAATTTAGTGGATGCATCCCCGATCGGCAGCCAGCCGGAAGTTCCCCAGGCGGTATACCCGGCGCCACCGCTTGCAAGATAAGCGGTCAGGTCAACGTCCTTCATTTGTTTGAAATACAGACCCACACCAAGATAGTTTCGTACGTTGTTTAGCTCTGCTGCTGTCGTGATCTGATAGGGATCGCTTACGGTTCCTGTTCCACCTGCAAATCCGGTCTCGGCAAATCCGTTTTGCACACACATGCCCACTGCAAGCAACAGTGCGAGTGTTAGGGTAAATTGCTTTTCCATCCGCAAAAATCCTTTCTGAGATACCTATGGAGTTTATACCCTCGATTGATGTACTGCTGCGTTCGCTAGATCCATTGCTCAGCTGGTAAACAAAAATTATCGCGCCGACATAAAACAAGCAATGAGCGCACATGTTGGCATCTAATCATCGCATCACCGGAATCGGTACATGTTGTTCATATACATATACCTTCATGAAGGCATAAATTAATAGCCAGTCGCCCTACGAGCCGCAATCTCCACACCGAGATTGTGTAAGTCATCCAGTGCCGAATTAATTCGAGTGCGGTTCAAGCGAGCGCGCAGATCAATTGCACGCATCCGTCGTCAACAGAAAATATTGAAGCACGATCGGCGTCACCGATGCGTCCACTTTGATCACCTCGACGCTGGCACCGATGATCACCGGCACGCCGTTGGCGTCGACAACCAGAGAGGCTTCATAATCTTTGTTGTTGTATCTGCTGCGCACAATGTAATTCCCCGCTTTCTCCAGATACAGTCGGGCTTCCCCGCTTAGACCCAAGGTGATAGTGCTCAATCTTTTCGTCCCCGTCGCATCATACACCGTGATCGTGGTACCTCTGGGAATGATCCGCATCAGCTCATTGTTCGGACACTTCCCTACCACCTTCACATCGTACGTGCGGACATTGGCAGGCGCTTTATATTCGATAGGATTGGAGACGTCATGTAGGACTACGACATCCGATAATCGGAGAGAATCATTTCCCGGAATCCGGAAATATGCCTTCGTCGTCCCGGGTGGACAAGTGATTAACGCAGACTGTCCATATACAACAAAGGTGCTATACATGGCTCGATCTAAAGATGGAAGGCCAACACCGTAAACTAACTCGATCGGTGACTTGGAAAATTCCCAATTTTTGAAACTTGTGCCTAGTTCAACCATTGCGGATATGATTTCTGGAGTTACAGGCCAAGCCTCTGTCGAGACGGGGATATGGACGCCAAGCGAGATTATACCTACATCCATTTTTATTTGAATACCTGGATGAACCTGTTTCGGTGAATTGGGTGTTTTCGGTAATGTTGTCGTGGTATATTGAGTTTCACCCGTAACGACAACCTGCCCGGTCACCGGATCGGTATACCCCTGCTGCAATTTATCTCCCAAGGCAAATGGTGCGCCCGTTACGGGATTTATATATGTCATATCGACAGGTACAAAAATGCTGCCGCCGGTTGTACTCGCAACCTTACCCAACGCATCCGTCACCATCACGGACACGGACACTATCGGATAGGCGATCGTCGTGCTGGCACTCACTCTCCCCTGGGGGATCAATCCCGCGGCCTGGGGATAATACACCGTCGAGGCGACCGTGAGCATGCCGGTCAGGGCGCTGCCCGACGCGTCTTTCAGGATCGTGCCCTGCGCAATGGTGATCTGGCTTCCCATTGCTGTCAGCACGGCGAGCGGCGCCGTTGTTTTCCCCGTGTTGTCCGATGTCACGGCGGTCGGGATGGTCGTCTGCTCGATGCCCGCCGCGGCCATGTCCGTCTTCTTGACCATGTTCACCACAACGACCTGTGGCCCGGTCTTCGTGATCGTGATCGGATACGTGACATCCACATACCCGGCCGATGTGATCTTCAACATCAGATTCACCGGACTCGCGGCCGTGATGGAGGTCCCGTTCCGGATCGCAAATGTGAAGAACCCGTGATTCACGGTAAACGACGTGACCGTGTTGTTCACCTCGTCTGTCACTTTGCCCGCATCCGCGCCCTGAATCTCTACCTTGACAATGGACGCGGCCACGCCGCCGGTCTTCACGTCGTTCAGCGTAACGGAGACCGTATTGTCCCGCGTGACGGTGTTCACGATGACCTTCAGGTCCTTGGTGGGATCGTTGATCTGGCATCCGGAAATGAGAACCATCGCAATTGCCGCTGCCGCCACTATCCAGGATGAACGTATAATTCTGCTCTGCGCCATAATGATGGTTCCCCTTAAAATTTATATGAAAGGCCGAGTGAGACAACGGGATAGAACTTGAACCAATTCAGGTTCGTTTCTACGATGGCTTCCTGTTCCGGCGATGCCGAGGGCGCAAGCAGTCCACTTGCCTTCATCGCGATCTTCGGAGGTCCCTGATAGTACGTGCCGATATCCATCATGAAGCCGAACCCCTCATCGCCTGCGGTGGGATTGCCGATGCCGATGCCCATATACGGTGCGATCTTGTTGAAGGTCAGATCGATGCCGATCGTGCCCAGATTATCCTTGTCGTAGACATCTCCGCCGATCATTTTGGAGATCGTCGGCTTCGCCGTGACCACCGGCTTGTTCAGATTCACGACCGCCCCTCCCGTCACGTGCAGCGTGGTCGACTCGAAGGGATACCAGTCGCCGAGCAAAGCAACGGATGAAAGGTTCAGTTTCGCATCCATCTCGTAATCTTGTCCAGTTTGTACGCCGGACTGATACGTATAGCTTAACATGGAACCGCCCAGCCGCACATTGAACGAGGGTCCGAGCGATCGGTAGACTTCCAGGTTGACGCCGAGCGTGCTGAGTTTTACCGAGGCTGCATAGTCCTGGGCAACAAGGTCGCCCGAGAGCAGCATCAGGGTGCAGAGGGAGATGATTGCATGATGTATTTTCATACGACGCCTTTTAAGGTTTGATAAGTGGCCATCGATCCGTGATTTATATATTTCTTTATTCAGATAATTTGCTCTTAAACGAAAAAACCCCTGTCGAATGCATCGCGCATTCTCCAGAGGCTTCAAAACAATTCCTATCACA
>CAISDA010000070.1 GCA_903884005.1 uncultured Ignavibacteriota bacterium
CAGCCAGTTCGCGCGCCTGAGCATTGATCCGCTCTTCATCAACGTCGATTGCCAGTACGCGATTCTCCATCAGCACCTTTCCATTTGCGATCGTTGTATCGACCGCAGCCTGCGACGCGCCGAAGAGTAGATGGCCGAAGACATTCGTGCCGTCGAGCGGCGTTGTCGGATCGTAATCCAGAATGGCGATGTCGGCAACACAGCCCTCTCGCAATTCTCCCATTTGAACGCCAAAGATTCGCCCGGCAACTGCCGGATTATTCAAAAAGAGTGCATTGATAACGTCCATAAATCCGACCGATGGGTTCTTCTGCCGCAGATGTTGAACCCAGAGCGCGACGCGAAGTTCTTCGAGCATGTTGGTCGTCATCGCATCGGTGCCGAGGCCGACGAGCACACCCCGCTTCTGCATCGCGATGATATCGGCAATACCGACGGCATTGTTCCCATTCGACTGCGGATTATGGACAACCGAGGTGCGCGTCCGGGCGAGAATGTCCATTTCCTTCTCGTTGCAGTGCACGCAGTGTGCGGCAATTGTCTGCGGCCCAAGGATGTTGAGTTTTTCCAGCCGTTCGACGACGCGCATGCCGAAATGCTGCTGTGCGTATTCTTCGTCACTCGCGGCTTCGGCCACATGGACGTGGAATCCAGCGCCGAGGTCACGTCCAATTTTTGCAGCCGCTCCCAGCGTTGCATCCGATAATGTGAACGAGGCGTGGAGGCCGAACAGCGCACGCACCAAATTGTCGTTTGTCTTCTGGCAACGACGGATAAACTCCTCGTTTTCGTGAAGCCCTTCCTGCGCGATCTGCTCGCCGTCCCTGTCGGAAAGTTCGTAGCAAAGGCAGGCACGAAGTCCGGTCTCACGGACTGCTCGCTCGATTGCCCGAAGCGACCCGGTAATCGCCCGCGGGCTTGCGTGATGATCGATGAGAGTTGTCGTACCATGGCGGATCGATTCGATCAGCGCCACGAGTGCGCTGTAATAGCAATCCTCGATCGTGAGCGCCGAATCCAGCCGCCACCAGAGATTTTTTAGGACACCGACAAAATCGTCGGCGGGTTTAGCCTTTGTCAAACCTCTGGCGAACGAGCTGTACAGATGGGTGTGGGCGTTGATGAATCCCGGCACCACCAGTTTCCGCGTCGCGTCGATCCGTTTTGCGTCCTTCCCCAGCTTCTCTCCCTTTGTAGCAATTCGACTGATCCGCCCATCTTCAATGAGGATCGAGGAGTTGTGGAATACTTCGGAGGATTTTCCGAGAGTGACAACCGTCCCGTTTTCAATGACGATAGACATCGATTCATCCTTCCTTCAAGAGCATGAGTTCATGCTTGGTTCGCTTCCGCATGGCAATCGCTCCGGCAAAGCACCTCTTGGAGCAGAGCGAGCACCCAACGCACTGTGAAGGATCGAAGCGCGGTATGCGCAGAGCATCCAATTCGATCGCCAAATACGGACAACGCGTGCAGTTGCCGCAATGCTGGCACAATTCGCGGTCGA
>CAISDA010000071.1 GCA_903884005.1 uncultured Ignavibacteriota bacterium
CACAGTCATGTTTTCGTACAGCACCGTATCGCTGTCGTCAAGCTGCTTCATATTGACGATGGCAACAGCGCCGATTATGGCGGCGATGAGCGCTACAAGAGCAAAACTCGAAATGAGTTTTGTTTTCATATTGAGGTTGTTAAACCACTGCATAGCGTCCTCCTTCAAAGGTGTGTGAATGATAGACGGCTCTGCACCTGCCGGTCGAGGGCGGTGGGTCGGTATTGAAAAAAAAGATTTTTGCGTGTCTTTATGGAAGCGATTTTTTTGCACAAAAGTTCCCGTTGTGTGTAATTAGAAAAATAAAAAACGACACTCATGCGGCGCTCTCGGTGTATGTTATGCTCGGGTAAAAATTAATAAATCCAGCGTAAAATTTGAGTATATTGACATTAATCTGTATATCCATCATTGATACATTTCAAAGGAGTAACGCATGTCCACAAAAGCAGTCTTGATCACCGGTGCGAACGGGGAGATCGGCCACGGACTCGTGGCCCGGTTGACCGAGAGCCGTCCCGATATCCGCATCGTTGCAATCGATGTCCATCCCCTGAGCAAGGAAATGAAAGAGCAGTGTCATGAAACGATCATCGGCGATATTCTCGACACGACGCTTATTGACCGTCTGGCCGCGTTCTATGATTTTGAATCGATCTATCATCTTGCCGCAATCCTCTCGACGAAGGCCGAGCGCGAGCCGGTGCTCGGGCACCGGGTGAATGTTGACGGTACGCTGAATCTGCTGGAACTCGGCGCGCGTCAGGCGCGGGCGACTGGGGAGAATGTGAAATTTTTATTCCCGAGTTCGATCGCAGCCTACGGCCTGCCCTCGGTGGAGGCCAAGATGAAGGCGGGCAAGGTGAAAGAATCACAATGGCTCGACGCGAGAACGATGTACGGCATCAATAAAAAATATTGCGAGGATCTCGGCCGCTACTACAATTGGTATTACCGCCAGATCGATGCGCAGACGCTCACAGGGCATGTGGATTTCCGGGCGATACGGTTTCCGGGATTGATCAGCGCGATCACCATGCCGACGGGCGGCACGAGCGACTATGGCCCGGAAATGATGCACATGGCCGCCCAGGGCAAACCGTACACGTGCTTTGTTCCGGAAAGCGCGACGCTGCCGTTCATGACAATGGCCGACGCCATCAATGCACTCCTGAAGCTTGAAATGACGCCGGCGAAGAATCTCACGCAGGTCGTCTATAATATTGCAGCCTTCAGCGTGACCGCGAAAGATTTTTACGATATCATCAAGAAAGAATTTCCGAACGCCATCGTCAATTTCGTTCCCGATCATCTCCGGCAGAAAATTGTGGATTCGTGGCCGGCCGATGTTGACGATACGAATGCACGGAAGGAATGGGGCTGGAGTCCAGAGTACAACTTCCAGCGGGCATTCGACGACTATTTGATTCCGGCAGTCAAGCGGCGATACGCTATTAATAAATAGCGCGCGCATGCGGCTCGCAATATGTGATGATCGGTGAAGAGGACGGAATGATATTCCGCCCTCTTTTTTTTTGCGATACGCTGAAGCGATGGATTCACTCTTGTAAAGCTCGCCCTGCACGCGCGTCCACGATATAGCGGCTGAGGTACGCGTGTTAAAAAAAAGTGAACCGCGGGCGCACTCAAGACCACTTGCGTTTCACTTGAGTGCGTGGTACATTCCAGTGTGTCATAATGGTCTCTTTTCCATTGACGGGATGTTTCTGGTTAATGCATGAAGTCAGCATAACCTCCCCGTAAATGGAAGAGAGGCCATTTTTATTGTTATCCACATCGGCACTAGGTCGATAAACGTATGACCAACCTGGTCATGTGCGCAATAATAGCCACAATCACCTATGTTTAGAATTAGTATATTTGCGTAATTTGAGCCCAAAATTACATTTTTTTACGACACAGGGTTATGGCACTGAATTTGCATAATACACCAACGCTATCGAACCACATGTTTTCACTTTTTTTAGATGTTCCAAGTACCAGAAAGTGCATTTATGAACATACTTGTCGTCGACGATTATATCACGAATATCTCCATTCTTCGTGTGTCACTCACTAAAATTGGGCACACGGTATTCACTGCGCGCGATGGTGTAGAAGCAACGACTATATTAAAGAGTGAATCGATCGATGCCGTGCTGACGGACTGGATGATGCCGAACCTCGATGGGATCGGCCTGATCCGGTGGATACACGCTACCATGCGCCCGGTCCCGATTCTTATCGTCACCACCGCACTCGGTTCGAATGAAGCGCAGATGCAAGCCCTTGATGCCGGAGTAGACGGATATCTTGTAAAACCCATATCGCCCATACAAATCGAAGGATTGCTCAGGGAGATCGAACAAAAAAAATCAGTAGTGGTTCAGCAAAGGCTAATGCACGCCGTGCCGCACACTCTCCTGTCCGGACCGGATTTTTACGGGATCGGCCTTGTTGCAGGAACAGGCGGCGCCGGAGGGGTGAAGACCATCTTCAGTTATTTTGAATCGCTCCCGGCTGCAGCCTGGTTCATCGTGGTGCACGGGCCCGGATGGGCTGCCGAGGCATTGGCAGAACAGATGCGCGCCTATACCAGCTCGCGGGTGAAGATTCCCAACGAAGGCGAACGAGTCGAGCCGAACACAGTGTACATTGCTCCGGGAGACAAGCATATGCTCGTCTCCGGGAAGAATCCGATTATCCATCTGACCTCAACGCCGCCTGAAAATTATCTCCGGCCATCGGCCGATCCGCTGTTCATCAGTATTGCGAACGTGTTCGGCAGACGTGCCGTTGGAATCATGCTTGGCGGCACCGGCAGTGACGGTTCGATCGGATGCGGCCATATTAAAGTCGCCGAGGGTGCTGTGATTGTTCAGGAACCGGCGAACACAGTGTCTTCACAAATGCCCCAGCATGCCATTTCGCTTGGCCTTGCCACGCATGTGCTCTCCCTCGAAAAAATTGGCGCCGCAGTGAGCGCCCATGTACGGAGATTCACCGATACGAAAGCCGAACATTCAATGTCAGCGGCGACAGAAAGTGCCCGATGAGCATACAACAGTACGATGGTTCCAGCGGCGGCCGTGGGTCCGACGCACTCCTGCCGCCCGGCGTCCGTGCGGAGTGGCTGGATGGCATCATCCGGAGCATCGAAGAATTGCAGACGTTGAACGTACAAACTGAAGACGCCTTTCTCTCCGTCGGCTCGCAGTTGCAGAACATCTATACGCGAACAATGAGCATTTCAGACAACCTGACGCAGGTTATGAATAATTTTTCCTCCGACGGGCAGAGCCAGTTGACTGCGAAAATGCGTCAGATCACGGAAACATCCGCGAGGTTCCTCGGCAATTTCGACACCACGTCGCGGTATGCCGTGGACCATCTCGGATCGGTGATGCAGATCGTCGACGAGCTCCCGGCGACGTTAAAAGAGTTCGACCGGCTCGTCTCCCAATTGCGCATCATGGGAATCACCACGCGCATCGAAACAGAACGTCTTGGATTGCATAATATGGGATTCGAACATCTCGCCGATGAAGTGACAACGCTCGGCGAGAGCATATCGAAAAAAGCGAAAGAAGTGCAAGTCAGCATCCGGACGATCTTCGGCTTCGTGAAAGTGAACGAGCAGAATCTTGTGCGCCTCCGCTCAAAGCATCAGGGCCTGCAGATCTCCGTTGCCAGGAATATGAATGAAGATTTGCAGCTCCTGGGCGAAAAGCATGAAGTCCTTGTGAACGTAGTGGAAAACATCACCCGGCAGTCGGAGGACTCCGTCCACAGCGTCAACACAATCGTGGGCGCCATCCAGTTCCACGACATCACGCGTCAGCAGATCGAGCATGTCATCGACGCACTGAAAGACCTGCACACGCGCCTGACGAACAGCGGGGAGGACGACCCGATGCCGTTCCTCATCCTCGTGTGTGAACTGCAGCCAGCCCAGCTCCAGCGCGCGCGCGTTGAATTTATGAACGCGGTGTTATCGCTGATCTCGTCATTCGGCAATTTGTCCAATACGATCACGATGATGCAGGCGGAATCGCGCGAGGCGATCGGATTTGCCGACGGAGACGGGTCGACTTTTTTCAGCGTGATCGGAGCGAATCTGCAAAACGTGACGAAGGCGCTCATCGAGGGAGAAAAAGGAATTCACGAGTTTCTCGATTCACTGGAGCAGATCGAAAAGGTCGTGGAGAACATGAAAACGTACATGGAGGAAATGAGCGAGGCGGGCGATGAAGTGGAATTGCTGGCGCTTAATTCCCGCGTGCGCGCCGCCAAGACGAAGGAGCGGGGAGCCGCTCTGGGCGTTATCGCAGAGTCGATCCAGCGCATCTCCACTATGGCCGAAATTCATATCGCCGAAGTGGTGCGCAGCATTGCGGCGCTCGTTGAAAAAACGGACCAAATGCATGAGCTGGCAAAAAATTCAGAGATCTCCCGCGCTGCGGAAACGTCGATCGAGGACATGACGACGAATTTGCGCGTCATGATCGACGAGTTCGCTTCGAGCGGCGCCCTCGGTAAAAGTATCCTGGAACAGGCGGCGAATTCGTCGAGTATCCTGAGCAAAGAGCTGGACGCCATGGCCGGCATTGTGCGCGACAACCGGCTCGTCGGCGATGCGATCGAACGGATCGAACGGCTCCTGTCCTCGATCGGCAGAGACGCCCGCGCCGACGCGCCGGAGTTCGTCCTTACCGAAGTCGAGCGCCAGCTTGAAGCAATGAATGAGCGCTATACGATGTATGCAGAACGAGACACGCACGCCGCCTATGTTGGAGGAACCAGCAGCACGGTGGAAAGCAGTGATCCGTCCAGCGGTTCCGTGGAACTTTTTTGATGGCAGGCAGAAACTATTATAGGAGAAGGCAGAATGCCTAAAGTAATATTGAGTGTCGACGATTCGAGAAGTATCCGCCAGATGGTGTCGTTCACGCTGACGCAGGCGGGCTACCAGGTGCTGGAGGCGGTCGACGGAAAAGATGCGTTGACCAAACTCGCCGGTGCTGGTGTCGACATGGTGATCACGGATTTGAACATGCCCAACATGAACGGCATCGAGTTGATACGCGAAGTCAGAAAGCAGACGAAGTTTAAATTCATCCCCATCATCATGCTCACCACCGAATCGCAGGATGCGACAAAGCAGGAAGGCAAGGCTGCCGGCGCAACAGGTTGGATCGTGAAACCATTTAATGCCACTCAACTGGTGGATGTCGTCAAAAAAGTACTCAGATAATGGACCGTAATCAGCTCATATTTTTTGAAGAAGCGCGCGATCTTCTTACTGAACTGGAAGAAACGACGCTGGCGATCGAACACGATCCTGAAAACATGGATCTGATCGGCAGGATCTTCCGTGCGATCCACACGCTCAAGGGATCCAGCTCGATGTTCGGATGCGACGTGATCGCACATTTCGCGCACGACGTCGAGAACGCCTTCGACTGTGTCCGCCAGGGGAAAATGACCGTCACCCCGGCCCTCATCACGCTCACGCTTGCCAGCCGCGACCACATCGCGCTGCTCTTTCAGGATCTGCTGAAAGAAAAACAGCCGAGCGAAAAAGTGATCGGCCAGGGAGATGAGATCCTCACGGAACTCAGAAAACTCCTGCCTGTCGCCAAGGCGGAGCAGACCGCAGCCCACGCAGCGCCCGAAGCGGGTGCGCCCGCGCGCCAGGCGCAGCAAAAAAAAATGGTATATCGCATCCGGTGGCGCCCGCCGCAGAACATTTATCTCACGGGCTCGAACCCGCAGTATCTTATCGATGAATTGAAGGAGATGGGCGCATGTGAAGTCATTTTGCATTCCGACGGACTGCCCCCCGCCGATGAACTGAATCCCGACTTCTGCTATTTCCGCTGGGATCTGTTGTTGACGACGGAGAAGGACGAACGCGCCATCCGGGACGTCTTCATTTTTGTTGAAGACGACAGCGAACTGCGCATCGAACTCCTCGGCGACGCGGACTACTGCGATCAGGAAACGAGACAGGAGATCATCGATGTTCTGACGTCGATGGAAGATGCTCCCATTGAGCACCTCAAGGCGATCATCGCACCCCATAGCGTACGGATGCAGTCGTCTGCGATGCCTATTATCCAACAGCAACATTCGTCCGTTCAGCAGCAACCGTCCGCTCAGCAGCAACAGCAAGGCGCAGCGCAGCAGGACCACAAGGAAAAGGACAAGGGCATACAGAGCATTAAAGTGCCATCCGAACGGTTGGATAAGCTTGTCGACCTTGTCGGAGAATTGGTGATCGTACAGGCACGGCTCAGCCAGGCGGCATCGTCATCGGTCGATCCGGCATTCCGGTCGATCGCCGAGCAGGTCGAAGCGCTGGTGTGGGAATTGCGGGACAATGCCATGAGCATTCGCATGCTGCCCATCGGCACGACATTCGGAAAATTCAACCGTCTGGTACGCGACCTGTCGGCCGAACTCGGCAAAGAGATTCAGCTTGTGACCGAAGGCGAAGAGACCGAGCTCGATAAGACCGTGATCGAACGCCTCGGCGACCCGCTGGTGCATATGATTCGGAACTGCATCGACCACGGCATTGAAACTCCGGCGGAGCGTCTTGCCGGAGGAAAACCGCGCGCCGGTATGATCCGCCTGTCGGCTGTTCATGCGGGATCGTTCGTCCATATTTCCATCACCGATGACGGACGCGGACTTGATACGGAGGCCATTTTCAACAAGGCGGTATCGCAGGGATTGATCGGGCCCGACGCTCAGTTGTCGAACCAGGAACTCTACGCGCTCATATTCAGGCCGGGCTTTTCAACGAACACGGTTGTCACCAACGTCTCCGGGCGCGGGGTGGGAATGGATGTCGTGCGGCGCAGCATCGACGACCTCGGCGGCCAGATCGAGGTCACGAGCAAACTGAACAAAGGCACGACGATCCTGTTGAAGATCCCGCTCACGATGGCGATCGTTGAGGGACTGCTTGTGCAGGTCGGCAGGGATTATTACATCCTCCCCCTCTCGATCGTGAAAGAATGCGTCGAACTGCCGAGCATGGAAGAGCGGCGCGGCAACGGCGGGGAACTGATCAATGTGCGCGGAGACATCGTGCCGTACATCCGCCTCCACGATTATTTCGGTTCCACAGATCCCGTGCTCGAACATGAATATGTCGTGATCGTTGAATTCGATAAAACCTCGCTGGGGTTTGCGGTGGATGTGGTCTGCGGCCAGCATCAGACAGTCATCAAAGGGTTGGGCGCAATGTACAGCGATGTGAAGGGCGTCTCGGGCGCGACGATCCTCGGCGACGGCACCGTTGCGCTGATCGTGGATGTGCCGGCCATCGTCACAGAAATTCAACACGAGGTACAACAGCCGGGGAAACCTGCGTTGGCCTATAATTAGTTGCCATTCATATTACAATAGAGGCGCACAGTGGCTTTTACATTTTTCTTTCGCGATACGCATGTGCTGGACCTGATCGCGGCGCACGTCATCCCCGATCTGGCTGGCTTCAGCCGGGTGCGCGTGTGGGATGCGGGGTGCGCCATGGGTCCCGAGCCATACACGCTCGCGATCTACTTTGCCGAAAATATGGGGAAGTTCGCATACCGGAACCTGACGATCGACGCCTCGGATTATGATGAGGGCGGAAATTTCAGGGAGATCATTGAAGCCGGCGTGTACGCCGGTGAGGGCCTCCAGCGCATACCGCCGGAACTGCTCGCGAAGTACTTCACGAAACTTGACAACTCGGACGACTACGTGGTCAATGAAGACGTCCGTCAGCGCATTATCTTTCACCTGCACGATCTGCTGACGCTCAAACCGATCGGCACGGGCTACCACCTGATACTCTGTAAAAATGTCATGCTCCATTTTCAGCCTGCCGAGCGCGTGGAGGTAATGAAGATGTTCTACCGTTCACTCACCACCGGCGGATATTTTGCCACCGAGCAGACACAAAAATTGCCGGAAGAGATGGAACCATATTTCGAGCAGATCACCATCAGCGGACAATTGTTCCGCAAACGCGAATACGCAGCATGAACAAGTTTTCATCCTCCGTAAAGAAATAGCTTGTACCGTACGCAGTGCGTTGTTTTAGGAAACGAGTCATCGCCGTGAAAGTATTGCCGCTCAAACGAAACGAGAAGATCTATTCCGCATACTCCTATCTCTTGCTGGGTGGATGGAGCCGCATCTACGACATCAATACGCTGATCGATGTCGGCACCGATGCATTCATTGTCGATGAAATTGAGCATGCCTCAACGGGAATCGGCAAAACTCCCGTCGAACAGATCATACTGACACACAATCACTTCGACCATTCGAGCGGGCTTGCAGAGCTCATCGGGCTCTACCACCCGCGTGTCTATGCCTTTTCTCCCGGCGACGGTGTTACCGACCTGGTGAAGGACGGACAGCTCATGCACATGGGAGATGAAATGTGTGAGGTGATACATACTCCCGGCCACTCCAGCGATTCGATCTGCATCTATTGCCCGGCTCAAAAAATGTTGTTTTCCGGAGATGTGCCGCTCTCGATCAAATCGCCGGGAAGTTCGTACGAAGTGAACTTTGTTGGAGCGCTCGAGCGTATCGCCCGTCTCGACGTGCGCGTCATCTATTCCGGCCATAATGAACCGGTGGTATCGGGCGCTAAAGAAATGATCCAAATGACGCTGGACAATGTTCGTCGCAGTGACATCATATCGGCCGTTATCGAGAACAGATCTCCTTGAAGTACTTATCTATGATATGCCCCTATTCCGGCGTTACGCCGATGATCGATGTATTGAAAACAGCTAAATTAACAAAATATAATAATTATCAATCCCCCACTCTTTACTAAAGGAGTATGTTATGCATTGGTTCAACAACCTCAATATGAAAACAAAACTCATTTCGAGTTTTGCTCTTGTAGCGCTCATCGCCGCCATAATCGGCGCTGTTGCCATCGTCAATATGAAGCAGCTTGACGACAGCGATACGGTGCTGTACGAAAACATGACTGTG
>CAISDA010000072.1 GCA_903884005.1 uncultured Ignavibacteriota bacterium
GATTCATTGCATGCACAGCATTGGTCGCAAGATTAAGGATGACTTCATGTAATTTTGTGGAATCGGCAAATACCGGTTTTACACCGGGTTGAAGATCGGCCTTTATTTCCACAGAAGAAGGAATCGCAGCCTTAAGCAGGTCGATTACTTCCATGATAATGGGCGTTAATTCGACGATTTCTTTCTGGTGAAAGCTTTGGCGGCTGAATGAAAGTATTTGCTGGATAAGATTTTTAGCTCTTTCTGAAGCAGCAAGGACCTGGCGAATATTATTTTTCAGCACTGGGTCATTATCTGCATGCCGTTCGGACATTACTGCATAACCGATAATTCCGGTTAAAATATTGTTGAAATCATGCGCAATGCCGCCGGCAAGCAGGCCAATGGCTTCCATTTTTTCGGACCGCCTGACGCGCAATTCCATGGTCTGCATCAGCTCTTCACTCTTCTTTCGATCGGTGATTTCGCGGACAGTAGAAAGGATATTGAGTGTCCCGAACACCACCAAGCGTGCCTCAAAGTAGTGAATTTGATTATTCATCTCCATCTGATATTCAAAACTCTGTATCTCTCCGGTTTGCAACACTATTTTCATCCGATCGAGGTATAATTGAGCAGCCTCGAAAGGCAGTATTTCCGTAATTTTTTTTCCCAAAATGGTTTCTGCCGGAACGTACGGAGTATGGCCACCGAGAAAATAATCCACAATGACGCCGGCTTCATCAAAGGCAAACATCATATCGGGATTCGCCCTGAGCAATGCCTTGTTTCGTTCCAGGCTTGATTTCAGCTCTTCTTCGCTTCTCTTTTTTTCTGTAATGTCTTCTTTAATAGCGATAAAGTGCGTCGTTTCCCCCGCCGAATTGACAACGGGTGAAATCGTTTCATACTCATAAAATATGTCTCCATTTTTATTTCTGTTCTTTAACTCTCCGCGCCACACTCCACCCGATGTTATCGTTTGCCATAGCTTCGAATAATGTTCGGGGGGCGTCTCTCCAGATTTCAAGATACGCGAATTCTTACTGATCGCTTCCTCAGCACTATAACCGGACGCGCTGACAAACTTTGCATTCACATACTCGATAGAACCCGACAAGTCCGTGATGACAATTGAGACAGGACTCTGCTCGACGGCCATCGAAAGCTGATGGATCTTTTCTTCCGTTCGCATGCGCTCGGTGATGTCGCGGAATATGATGAGAACGTGGAGCCGATTCTCGACCACGGATGTCGATGAATTAATTTCCATATCAAATTCCGTCCCGTCAGTCCGCACACCGCGAGTCACATATTGAATTGGAACTACCCGGCCATCTATACGCCCTTTCACGATATTGTGTACGCGATCCCGTCCGCCGGCGGCAATAATTCCGAGAACCGACCTTCCAATCACTTCACTTGAAGAAGAAAACCCGAACAGGTTTAATGCCGCACGATTGCACACCTCCCACTTTCCATCAACATGGATACCAATTGCATCGATACTGTTGTAGAGAATGTCGAGCACTTTCGATTCGCTTATTCCCAATAATTCTTCAGACCGCTTCCGGAGCACGAGAAGCTCTTTGTTGTCAATGAGCAACTCTGATGCACGTTTTGTCTTCTCATCGTTTTGACGGGCGAGCTCTATGTTTGCGATGGACAACATTTCAGCAGAATGTTTCTGCTCCCTGATATCGACCAGCGTGCTTCGGAGACCGAACATGCCATCGATATTCCGGTGGATTACTGTATCAAGTCTCGTCCAGGATGCAGTTCCATCCGCCGTGAATATGCGCAATTCCGATGTGTGCGGTTCACCGGTCTCAAGGACTTTTTTATTTTGCAGATTGTTGATGCCCTGATCTTCTTTCAGAATGAACCGAGAAAACGGTTGCCCGACCAGATCAACGCGTACCCTGCCCAGCATTTTGGCAAGCGCGAGGTTGGCATTCACGATCCGACCCTTTATATCGAGGGTGACATACCCCACGGGCGCGTAATTGAACAGGTCGAAATAGCGGTCGGCATGTTCCTGTGCAACGGACTTAGCCAGCACGAGTTCCTGACTCTGCATCTCCAGTTCGATCTGATGCACTTCGAGCTCGTGAATGAGCTTCATCATCTCGGCTTCTGAATCGTGCGGAACCGCCCCGGACGGCTTCTTCTTCAGCCTGGCTTCCGCCTTCTGGCGAAGGATTTCAGCGTCAAAATTGCTATCGGTTTTTTCCATAATTAGCTTCGAGAGTGCTGCGTGGTGTTGCTTCGTCATTCGACACAACCGCGATGAATCGAGTATCCCGTCTATAATATAGCATAATTTATCATACTTGGTAAGTACTCACGCCGCGCAAAAAATATACCGTAAAATAACGACGTAGGAACACACTCACATTGAATCCTTCGTTGCTGTCTATGGGATCGTTATAGCCTGCTGTTGGGGTTGCCGAGCGGTGAATACACTATTCCTACGTTTGGAGAACATACTTATTTCCTTTACATTAGATGTGCTGTATTTCAACAATGAACGACACTTATCAATTTCGCAATGCATATTCCTGATGGATTTCTTGACCCGAAAACTGCGATAGCCACGAGTGTCCTGTCGTTTTCCGGAGTAAGTTGGGCGCTTCGAGAAGTGAAACAACGTGATGTTCAGCGGAAAATACCGTTGATCGGTCTTGCCGCCGCATTTGTCTTTGTGGCTCAAATGATCAATTTCCCTGTCGCCAGCGGCACATCTGGACACTTGCTCGGCGCCACGATGGTCGCGGTTTTGCTTGGACCGTATTCAGCAATCATTGTGATGTCCAGCGTGCTCATCGTCCAATGTCTGCTTTTCGCAGATGGAGGCGTGATAGCCCTCGGCGCCAACATCTTTAATATGGCAATTGTTACGCCGGTGAGCGGCTATGGGCTGTATACGTTACTACGGCCATTCCTCAAGGGTGAACGGGGACGAATTACTGCGGTTGCTTTTACTGCGTGGTGCTCTGTGGTTCTCTCCTCCATTTTCTGCGCGGGTGAATTGGCATGGTCCGGAACTGTTTCATGGAATACCGCATTCCCGGCAATGGCCGGAATTCATATGCTTATCGGTATTGGTGAAGCAATCATCACGGCGTTGGTCATTTCAGCATTGAGTACAACACGGCCGGAGCTTCTCTATGAAAACAGTCAGTCCCTGTCGGAACATCGTTCCCATGGCGTGCTGGTGTATGGAATGCTCGTGATCGTGGGAATCGCCATCTTTGTGCTTCCTTTCGCATCCCCATGGCCCGACGGATTGGAGAAAGCCGCGTCCATTCTTGGCTTCGAAGAAAAAACACCGGCCCACTCATTGATCTCTCCACCAATGAGCGGATATCGCATACCGTGGATATCCTCATTCGCCACAGCAACCGCTCTTGCGGGATTGATAGGAGCATTCGTCGCATTTGGACTCAGCGCGCTCCTGGCCAGAATTCTTACCCCGGCTTCGTCGCAGAAGAATATGGATGCACCTCATGCGCCATGACTTCCTGGACAAATACAGCCGGATCAACAGTCCTATCCATCGGTTGCCTTCCATGGCAAAGCTTTGGATCTCTTTTTCCCTTGTTGTGGCGATCATTTCGATTCCGCTCAGATTTTTTTTCCTCTTCCCGTTTATCGGCGGCGTCCTTCTTGGTGCGTTGCTTCTGAGCAGAATCCCCATACCATTCATATTCAGCAGATTGCTCATCCTTGAATTTTTTACCGTCGGCATTGCCATGCTGTCATTACTACGGCCCAACGGCACAATGCTGTTCATCGCTCTTATGACACGAAGCACGCTGTGTCTTTTCACGGTCATTCTATTGTCGAATTCAACCCCGTTTGCCGAATTGCTTGAAGCATTGAAACGGCTAAAATTTCCGCCCCTCATCTTGACGATCCTTGCCTTGATGTATCGGTATATCTTTGTCCTGATCGACGAGATGGAACGAATGACGCGCGCACGCGAAAGCCGGAGTTTCAGTGTTAACCGCAGGAGCCGTTGGACACTCTTAGCGTCATTGATAGGTCAATTGTTTATACGTTCAACCGAGCGAGCTGAGCGCATCTATGCGGCAATGTCTGCACGAGGGTGGAAATGAAAACCGCAGTGGACATTCGCAACCTTCATTATACATATCCTGACGGGAAGATCGCCCTTCACGGCGTCAGCTTCTCAATACGTGAAGGAGAACGTATCGGATTGATTGGCCCAAACGGATCGGGAAAATCGACGCTGCTCCTGCATCTGAACGGCATTCTTCCGGATCCACTGCATGCTCCTCCC
Organism: uncultured Ignavibacteriota bacterium; assembly: GCA_903884005.1. GTDB lineage: Bacteria > Bacteroidota > Ignavibacteria > UBA10030 > UBA8401 > CAISDA01. The sequence continues at coordinate 4,286 of CAISDA010000072.1, forward strand.
GCTGTTTCGATCATGGAACGACCTCTTGACAAGACATCGGTAGGAGCCATACGGCGCGACGTTGGATTATTGTTTCAGGACCCCGACGATCAGCTTTTTTGTCCGACCGTGTATGAAGACGTAGCCTTTGGGCCGAAACAATTCGGCATGCAAACAGCCGAGACCCGTGCCATGATACAGCGCGCACTCGAACAAACCGATCTTCTCGGTTTCGAAGACCGTTCACCGCATCATTTGAGCGGCGGTGAAAAGAGGCGCGTGTGTCTTGGCGGCGTCCTGGCCTGTGAGCCGAAGATCCTGGCTCTCGATGAACCAACCAGCAATCTGGATCCGCGCGGCAAACGCAAGTTGAAAGAAATATTGCGAAGCCTTCAGGCCACTCAAATTATTGCCACGCACGATCTTGAATTAGTCGTTGAACTGTGCTCGCGCACTATCGTGCTTGATCAAGGCAGGATCATTGCCGACGGAGACACGATAGAGCTGCTGGGCAACGAAGCACTCATGCTTGAGCACGGACTGGAAACGCCGCACATTCTCCGGCACCGGCATCCGCACTGATAGAGGCGAGAGTTTATGAAACGAACGTTCATTTTGGCCCTCGTTGTGTTTGTTAGTGTGGCCGTATCTGCGCAAAAAGTCCGCGTCGCCGGCGCTGCAAATTTGCGTTACGTGTTGGACGATATTAAAGCGTTGTATGCAGTGAAACATCCCAATGTGAAAATTGATGTGACGCTCGGGGCGTCCGGTGCGCTGCTTCAACAGATCATCAACGGCGCTCAATTTGATTTTTTCATGGCCGCCGATAAAACATTTCCAGATAAGTTAAAAGAGCACGGCGCCGCATCGGGCGACGTAAAGACCTACGCGTTCGGCACGCTCGCTCTCTGGAGCACCACCGTCGATGTGACCAAAGGAATAGACATCATTACCGATCCATCGGTTGTTCACATCGCCGTTGCAAAACCGGAACTTGCTCCATACGGCGATCGCGCCATTCAATGCCTTCACTATTACCACCTGTTCGATAAAGTTAAGGACAAAATCGTGTATGCCGATAACATCGCCCAGGCGGCGCAATATGCGTCGACCGGAAACGCGGAAGTCGGGTTTCTTGCACTTGCGTTGGTGCTGGCACCGGACATGCGGAACAACGGCATATACTTTGCGCTCGACGCGAAAAGCTACAGACCGGTAGAACAGGCCTGCGTCCTCGTTAAAACCTGGGAACGTAATGCCGAGGCATCGGCATTCATGGATTTTGTCTTGAGCAATGCCTGCAGGCCGATATTTGAAAAATATGGCTATATTCTCCCTTAAGACAACGGCATTTATCGATGCCAACGAGATTGCCCTTTCAGAACAGAAGGAATAATGCCGTGGATCCGGATTTTCTTCAGACGCTTCTCCTCACATTTAAACTGGCGGCATCAACAACCGTGATTCTCCTGGTGATCGGCCTCCCGGTCGCCTGGCTGCTCGCGTATTCGAATTTTACGCTCAAGCCAATACTCGAAGCGCTCATCAGCATGCCCCTCGTCCTTCCGCCGACGGTCCTGGGATACTACATTCTGCTGGCCTACAGTCCGCGGTATTGGTTCGGCGAATGGCTGGCGCGTGTGGTGAATGTCCGGCTCGCCTTTTCCTTTGAAGGCATCCTCATCGCCTCCGTGATCTTCGGGCTTCCATTCATGATACAGCCCCTGCAGAGCGGACTGCGCTCGTTGCCGGAGAGCCTCCGCGAGGCATCGTACACGCTCGGCAAATCCGAGACCGTCACGTTCTTCAAAGTGCTCCTACCCAATATCCGCCCGGCGCTTATTACCGCAATCACACTCACGTTCGCTCATTGCATCGGCGAGTTCGGAATCGTGTTGATGGTCGGCGGCAATATGCAGGGTGTCACACGCGTCGCTTCGGTCGCTATTTATGATGAAGTGCAGTCGTTAAATTTCACAAGGGCGAATGAATACGCCTTCATCCTCTTCGCGATCTCGTTCGTCCTGCTGACGATCATCTACAGCATCAACAGAAAACAGGGCTCATGGAAGCTACTGTAATTCACATCGACGTTAAAAAGACATTGCTTTCATCGAGCGGCACAATGATGCTCGATATTCGATGTGACATACAAAGCGGCACGTTGGCCGTCGTATTCGGCCCATCAGGTGCGGGGAAAACGACGCTGCTCCGCATCCTGGCAGGGTTGACGAAACCCGACTCGGGCATCATTCGATCCGGCGATACGACGTGGTACGACAGCGAACGCGGGATCAACGTGCCGCCGCAACAGCGCAGCATCGGATTTATGTTTCAGGACTATGCGCTCTTTCCCAACATGACGGTTGAAGAGAACATTCTCTTTGGAGGGGATGGAAAAGACCGTGCATACGCAGGATCCCTGCTTGAGACGCTCCAACTCACAGAATTTGCGAAGCGTAAACCAATGCACCTCTCAGGCGGACAGAAGCAGCGAGTAGCACTTGCGCGGGCGCTTGCCCACAAACCGCAGGTATTGCTGCTGGACGAACCATTGTCGGCCCTTGATGCGGCGATGCGTGAAAGGCTTCAGGGTGAAATAGCACACATTCACCGATTGTACGGAGGGACCACGCTCTTGGTGAGTCACGATCTCAATGAGGTATTTCGTCTTGCACACAACGTTGTCTGCCTTGAGCATGGAAAGATCACCGCCAATGGGGACCCGAAGCAGGTGTTTTCGGATACGAGTATCAGCGGCAAATTTCAGGCGACGGGACAGGTCGCCGCCATCGACAAAGAGGATGCCGTCAACATTGTCACGGTGATTACCGGGAACAACACCATCGTTAAAATCGTCGCATTCGATGACGACATACGAGACCTATCGGTTGGCGATCGCGTGCTTGTTTTTATAAAAGCATTCAATCCCATCATAAAAAAAATATAGGCCGGCACAAGCGGCACATCCTCTTGCCGGCACGATCAGTGGCTGCCTTGTCACAGTCTTGTTCACTTGCGTGTGTCGTCAAGTCGATATCTTCTTTGCATCGAGCACCTCGCGCACTGCAGTGCTGATCTCGTAAGCACGATACGGCTTCATGATGAATTTTCTGATGCCTAGCGCCTCGGCGCTCTCGCGATTGATTTCATTGCTGAATCCCGTGCACAGAATGATCGGCAGGTCCTTTCTGATCGCGAGGGCCTTTTTCGACAGTTCAATGCCCGTCATGCCCGGCATCGTATGATCGGTGATGAGAACATCTATATCTGCGCCCTTCTCTTGCAATATGGCCAGGGCATCCAGGCTGTTCGATACTGCGGTTACCGTATAACCAAGAGATGTCAACAGATCGTTATTCACCTCCACAAGCATCTCCTCGTCGTCAACAAATAGAATCCGTTCGGCGCCGGCGCCAGAGGAATGCGGGTTGTCATCGATCGACCCGGAAATTGCTTCTTCAGTGACGGGCAAAAAGATCCTGACCGTCGTGCCTTTTCCCACTTCGCTCTCCACTTGAATGTCGCCGCCGTGAGACTGCACGATACCGAGCACGACACTCAGCCCCATACCAGTTCCTTCGCCCGCGGCCTTCGTTGTATAAAATGGCTCGAACGCTTTTGAAAGGACCATGGCATCCATGCCGCAGCCTGTGTCTGCAACTTCGATGATCGCATATTCGCCCGCAGCGATGTCTCCGCTCCGGCCGTGCTCCGCCCTGGTCAGATTCACCGCATACGAACGGACAGTCAGTGTCCCTTTGCGGTTCATTGCATGCACTGCATTGGTCGCAAGATTAAGGAGAGCCTGGTGCAGTTGTGTGGAGTCAACAAGAACCTGTTGTATACCGTGATGAATGTCCACCTCTATGATCACCGACGAAGGAATCGACGACGTAAGGAGGTCCAGGACCTCTTCAATAATCGGACGGATTAAGGTAAATTTTTTCTGTGGATTACTTTGCCGGCTGAACGCCAATATCTGCATAACAAGGTTCTTTGCTCTGTCTGCAGCTTTCAGTACGCTTAAAAGATATTTTTCAAGAAGGGAGCCCTTCTCTGCATGATTGAGAGACAGGTCTGTGAACCCAATGATCCCGCCGAGCACATTATTGAAATCATGCGCAATGCCGCCGGCGAGTTGGCCGATTGCATCCATTTTTTCCGATTGCCTCAGACGCTCTTCCATGCGCCGCAGATTTTCCTCGGCCAGTTTGCGCTCGGTAATGTCCTGCGAGATTGAGAGAAGCTGCGGCTTGCCTGCGATCGTGACGACCTCACCATGGTAAAGGCACCATACCGTCCGGCCTCCCTTGGCGTGCAAAGCCAATTCGATTCCACTCACACGTCCATGTTCCTTGAGGATTGCCACCAGTCGCGCCCGGTCCTCCGGCCCGATCCAACCAATTTCGGCGGAAATTTTCCCGATCAATTCTTCACGGCTGAAGCCGCTGACGCGCATCCCTTCTTCGTTCACCTCTGTGAACCGGCCCGTTTCGAGATCGCTCAGGCTTAGGATCGCAGGCGCGTTGGCGAAGACCCGGGAAAACTTTTCTTCGCTTTCCCGAAGCTCTCTCGTTAATTCCTCTGCCATCCCTTGTGCGCGAAATTTTGTATTGATCAGCAGTATGTATAACGTGAAGAGAAGAGCGCTCAGGAGCGTTCCACCAATAGCGACAATCCACACTTTTGAGTAACCGGTGCCCGATGTGAACCCTTTGGCTTGTGTGAACCGAAGGCTCCATTGACGTCCATTGAATACGATAGAAGTCTGTATTAAGGAAGCTGATGCCGATATGGGGCCGCTCTGCATGCCCTGTTTACTGTCGTAGAGCAGCGCCCCTGATTCATATGACGTGTCTGCGAACACCTCGAGGCGGATTTGTTTCCCTTCGTCTGGCTCCCATCCACCCAAGATTCCCATCATGAGGTCGTTCATGCGAGAGGGAGAATAGACCCAGCCACGCAGTGCGGCTCGCCGGTCTTTAATGGTGCCAACAGGAAGTCCTTTATCATAGACCGGCACATACATCAGCGTCCCTGCCTGCACATCCTTGTCTGTTTCCTGAACAAGCATGATCTTTCCGGAGAGAGTTGCTTCGTCGAAATCCCGCGCCTGTTCCATCGCTTTTCGGCGGATCGGTTCTGAGAACATGTCATATCCGAACGCGCGCAGATTTCTTCCAGAGAACGGTTCGAGGAAGATGATCGACGTATAGATGTCCCGCTTACCCGCGGGTCGAACTGAATAGCGTGAAAAACCTTCCTTCCGGATGATTGCTTCGTGGCGTGCCAACTCGGCAGGAGGTATAACGACCGAATAACCGATGCCGAGAATTCCAGGCAGGTTCTTTTCAATTTTTTGATTCGCAACGAATGTGCCCCATGCCGTTCGTTTGAGTCCCACGTTACTTTCAACGTATGCAGCTGCGCTGCGAAGCAGCTGAGCATGCGCATGAAGACGGGTCTGTATTTTTTCCTTCACCCCTTCGCTGGCAAAAACAAAATCTTTTTTCGCGATCAGTTCAACATCTTCCTTGATAGAGAACGATGCCCATGCGGTTACGAGAAGACCGACGAGCATGATGCTCCATGCACGGATTATTTTTTTGTCGTTGATCTGCACGATGGAAAACTTTTTTGGGGCAGTTTCGGTAATACGAGGGGAAGGATTTGAACCAAAATTTTCTAGCAACATATCATCCTCACAACGATAACAATTTTTCCGATACTACAGCTCTTCTAAAGTATAGTGATAATCTACCATATTTTTCATGCGAATACTAATTGTTGAAGGTGATGCGCAACGCACGGGAATTGTGTATAAATAATTGGCACAGTTGTTGAACATTAATTATGGTATCTGAGCTCATGTTCCCGGACCGGTCATAGATCCGGAACAGCCGTGTGATGGGCACCGTGGCGTTGAGACAGTATTACAAAAAACGATTCAATTTCTACACTACTTTATCTGTCCACGCCCTCATCCCGGCAGAATTTGTAGAAATTAACAACGCACGATTCCGGCAGACGCCACCTGCGCTTCTGCCTCCCGACTCTCTTCCTGGCCATTATTAGCCCTATGGATTATTTTCATAGAGTGATCGATGTATATTCGTCGCAAAGGAGTCAACATATGAAATGGATCTCGAAAATGAAGTTTGGTAAAAACCAGTTATTCCCTTCAGCGGAAGACAAGGTGGAGTGTGAAGCGGATGAAGGATCATCAACCATGTTCACTGTCATCGGCCCCATCAAGCCGCATACGGACACTTCGGTTCCCCCCGCCTCCTGTTCCCCGGCAGCGCTCCACTGCACAGTTCCGTCTGCCCGGATCGAGACTGCGCCCCCGGTACAGAGTCAGCCGGTTAAAAAAATGATGAAGCTGTTCGATGATACGGCGTACACCGATGAATCGAAATTTTTCACGTTTGGGTAGAGTAGATTGAATGGCCGGTTACAGCGAGTCGTATGTATCATTTCCCGAGGCCGCACGGACAGAAACGGAGGTTGCGCTTTCGACGCTGCCGGATTGTGGAAGGAATTCTACCTATATTGTGGTGCGATCGTATTACGAATCATAACACAAAACGCATGAACGCATCACGTGCATCTGTCATCGCTGTCATCATCGGACTGTTGTGCTGCAGTACATTCGGAACCGGACCGTCGGGATCACTGATGGCCTTTGAACGTCACAATTCCTCGGCTGCCCCTTCCATTCCCGGCGCCTATGGCGACGGCAGCCACTACGATACGAAGGCGATACAGCATGTCATCGACAGCGTTGCCGCCGCCGGAGGAGGACTCGTGAGGCTGGCGCAAGGGTCATATCTTTCCGGACCGTTGACGCTGAAAAGCAACATCACGTTTCAGATCGACAGCACCGCGGTGCTGCTGGCTTCACAGAACGTGCATGATTATTATCCGGCCGGAACCGATACAACAAAACCGGCAACTTCGCTCGTCCATTTCATCTACTCAAAAAACGCGAATAATGTTTCGCTCATCGGTCCCGGCACGATCGACGGCCAGGGCCAGCCATGGTGGGATGCTGAAAATATCGCAAAGGCTGCAGGCAGAGACACACTCCGGCCCCGATTGATCCAACTGGAAAGCGGCGTCCACATTACCGTCTCGAACATCACGTTGAAAAATGCACCGATGTTTCACCTCTGCCCGAACTCGAGTTATGATGTAACGATCGATCATGTAACGATCATCGCCCCATCAACAGCACCGAACACGGACGGGATCGATCCGGGAAAATGTCACCATGTGCGTATCACCAACTGCACGATCGACACCGGCGACGATAATATTGCCATCGGCGCAAGCAGCGCAGACGCGGCATGGCCCAACGCGGCGAGTTCCGATATCATTATCTCTCATTGCACATTCATTCACGGACACGGGTGTTCGATCGGAAGCCTGACGATCGGCGGCGTCGACAGCGTGCTCGTGGACAGTTGCACCTTCAACGGCTCGGATAACGGCATTCGGATCAAATCGGATCGCGGGAACGGCGGCAATGTGCACCACCTAACGTACAGTAATCTCACGATGACGAATGTTCGCTACCCGATCTATCTGAGCGAGTATTATCCCAAAATTCCAGCTCAATCGGATACGGCCCAGCCCATCACCGTATCGTCAAAGACGCCGTCGTTTCACGATATCACGATCAGGAACGTCACATCAGCGAATACCGCATCGAACGCGAGTGCGGGCGTCATTGTGGGACTGCCCGAATCGAAAATGACAACTATTCATTTGGAGAATGTCTCGATCGCTGCCCGGACCGGATTGGAACTGCGCCATGCCTCCATCGACACGCTGAACACGTCGATCTCGGTGACATCCGGCGCATCGTACCTGTTTGAAGTGAACGGCAGCATCACCCGCGGCACAGTGCTGAGTGCTCCTGTTGCGGTGGATCTTCCGGTGCAGTTTCAATTAGCGCAGAACTACCCCAACCCCTTCAACCCCTCTACGACCATTCACTACGTACTGCCTGTGCAAAGCGCCGTGCGCCTTATCGTCTATAATGTGCTGGGCCAATCGGTCAAAGAACTGGTCAATGCCGGCCAGGATGCCGGATCCTGGTTCATGACATGGAATCCAGCAGCGCCGTCGGGCGTCTATTTCTACCGCATCCTGGCGGTTCCGGTCAATGATCCGTCGAAACAGTACGCTGAAACGAGAAAAATGCTGCTCGTGAAATAACATGGCCGCCCCGTGCAACGGCCAGCAACACGGATCAGTCTTTGGCCACAAATTTTTTCCACACATAGTAGACGGGAAAACCCGTTGCCACAATACCCAATCCCGGCCACGTGAATGTGGGTTTGTAGATGAGCAAAATTGCACAAATGAGTGTGGCCAGTACGATGTAAATTGCAGGGAGCACGGGATAGCCGAATGCCCGATATGGCCGTTCTGCGTTCGGTTGTTTCTTGCGGAGAATAAAAATACCGCCGACGGTAAGGATATAGAATATCAGCACTGCAAAAATAACGTAGTCGAGCAGGTCGCCGTAGCTTCCCGAAAGGCACAGCATGCTCGCCCATACCGCTTGAATAATGAGGGCCCATGCAGGAACTGCGTGTGAATTCAGCTCGCCGGCCTTTTTAAAGAATAAATTGTCCTTTGCCATCGCATAATACACCCGCGCTCCGGAAAGGATGAGTCCGTTATTGCAACCAAAGGTCGAGATCATGATCAGGATCGCCATGCCAATGGCGGCGGTTTCTCCGTAGATCACCGATACTGTCGCAGTGCACACTCTGTCTGATGCCGCAAATTGGATCCCCCTGCCAACGACATCGGCTGCAGCGGGATTTCCAGCCAGAGGCAGTACAACGAGATACGCGATGTTCACCAATATATAGATGACGGTGACGATTCCCGTGCCAATGGCCAGGCTCAGAGGAATATTCTTCTTCGGATTGATCACCTCGCCTGCAGTAAACGTGATATTATTCCACGCATCGCTTGAGAACAGAGAACCGACCATTGCGACGCCGATCGCGGCAATGAGCTTCCACCCCATCAATGATTCAACTGAAATTATTTTGCCATTCTTCACTGTCGTCCAACTGGCAGCCCAAAAGTTTGAAAAATTTGCGGAGATCGCTTCAGTATTTCGCGCAATAAACAGTCCGAGAAAGATCACCGCGATCAATGCCACGGTCTTCGCCAACGTAAAAATATTTTGGACGATCTTCCCTTCTTCTATTCCGGTAAGGTTGACAGCGGTCAACACAACGATGCTCACGATTGCCAGAATTTGAGCGGCACTGATATTCAATCCTAACAATGAAAAAAGAATATGCTGTTCGCTGAACCACGGAAATAACACTGCAGTGAATTTTGCAAAGGCGACGCCGACCGCTGCAATGGTTCCGGTTTGAATGACGGTGAATACAGTCCATCCGTATAAGAACCCGACGAGAGGATTGTACGCTTCGCGAAGATACACATATTGTCCGCCGGCATGGGGCATCATCCCCGCCAATTCTCCATAACTTAGCGCCGCTGTAAGCGTGATGAACCCTGTGATCAGCCAGACGACGAGCAACATTCCCGGAGAACCGACGGTGCGGGCGATGTCTGCGCTGACAATAAAAATTCCCGAACCGATCATTGATCCGACAACAATCATCGTCGAATCGAGAAGTCCAAGACTTTGTTTGAATTCTTTCTGATGATTCGTCATAATTCACAGTGGTATTGAAGTTGATAAAAATACTGCTTGCCGGTTAGATTCTTCAGTCGCTTCGCTCATTCAGAATGACTAGGACGAAAGAGTATGCTGAGTTACGTATGTTTCCACAATGAACCGTTCGCTCCCGAGCAACTTGCAGAAACTCGCACCGCCTCGCTCGAGCGGGCGAGATACCGTCTCGCTACACATGATGAAGATAGACTTCCAACCGGTTCAACCCTTCTTCGATGTTCTCGATGGAGTTGGCATACGAAAACCGTAAAAATCCCTCCCCGTTCGAACCGAAATCGATGCCGGGCGTGACTCCGACATGCGCTTTTTCCAGTATGTCGAATGCCAATGCATAAGAATTTAAAGACAGGTGATGGCTGTCGACGAATATATAAAAGGCGCCTGTCGGTTCGGCCGGAATGGTGAATCCCATTTTTTTAAGCCGGCCGATCATATATATTCTGCGCGTATTGTAAATACGTTTCATTTCTTCCAGATCGTTGTCACACCGTTCCAATGCCGCGATGCCGCATTGCTGGGCGACCGAACCCGCACAAATAAAGAGGGTTTGCTGGAGCTTTTGAATGGGCCTCACAAATTCTTCGGGACAGATGCAGTACCCCAGGCGCAACCCGGTCATGGCATACGCCTTTGAAAAACCGTTCACCACAAATGCCTTATCGGTAAATTCCAAAATAGAATTCGGTGTTCCGGCATACACCAGGCCCTGATAGATCTCGTCGGAAATGACATGAGGGCCTAAACCGGCAATCTCTTTCATCACTTCAGGTGAGAGCAGGTTCCCGGTAGGGTTCATGGGCGAATTAATAATGATCGCCTTGGTCCGATCGGTCATTTTCCGGGCGATCTCGGCGGGCGAGTACTGAAAACCATTTTCAGGGAACACCGGTACTTCAACGACCGTGCCATGAACATATTTGATGAAATTGGAATAACAGGCGTATCCGGGATTTGAAATGATCACCTCATCGCCGGGTTCAATCAATGCTGATAATACCAGTAAAATGGCCGGCGAAGAGCCTGATGTCACAATAACGTTGCCATAGTGCGTTTGTATGCCATACGTGCGGTTGTAAAAATTTGCGATAGTCGTACGAAGGTGATGATCGCCCAGGCTGTGTGTATAATGCGTGTGGCCATTGGCAATCGCGCGGGATGATTCAATTTTTACGGCTTCGGGAAGATCAAAATCCGGTTCACCCACTTCAAAATGAATGACATTGATCCCTTTCTTCTCCATCTCGGAAGCTTTTTCCAATACTTCCATGACGATGAAAGGTTTTATTTCGTCGATCAGCCGATTGACCATGATCCGATCTCCAGCGTTTCTTCTTTCATTTCATTTTTTCTGCAACCCGGAGCAGGAATTGCCGGCTCAGTTGAGCCGACTGTTCGTTCGTATCTTCCAATAAAATACTGATGCCCGGTTTTTGGTCAACGGCAAAGTTCATCACCAGATCGTGGCGCAGCATGCCAAGGCCCGCGCTGACGGATGTGAACCGGCCGTTTTCGACGACAAAATCTTTCGCATGAATGACCGCGATCCGGTCGCCGAACAGCTCGAGCGATTCTCCGATCACCCGTTCCTGTTCAAGATGATTTTCGAGCGAGAGCAAATTCACCGGATCGAAGACGACTTGCAGGTTATTGGACGCGACGGCATCCAGCATCCGCCTCATTTTTTGCGGCGTCGACACGACGTGCGATGCCACCGCTTCGATACCGACGATGACGCCGAATTGTTCGGCTTCTGCGGCCAGCTCCGCGAGGCTCGCGAGCGATCGTTGAAAAGCGGCCTCGCTGTGATTCTCGGGATGAGGTGAATAGTCTGCATTGACCGAACCGGTTTCGAGCGCGACGAGTCCGTTGCCGAAGTCGCGGGCGTATCGGAGGTGTTCCTTGAATAGCCCGAGCAGCGATTTCCGTATGGCAGGATCAGGATGAATTGGATTCACGTAGCAGCCGAGCACTGAGATCTGGACACCATGTTTGTGAAACGCGTCTCCAATTTCACATGCGAGGCCGGGGTTCAACATGCCGGGTTTCACCGTGAGTCCGGCGATGGCCTTACCGAGTGCCAGCTGCGCACAGACCATGTTGTTGGAGGCGATCTTCGCTGCAAGGTCACCGGCCGGCAGGCAGCCGAAATCGTGCGCACGAACGCCGATACGAATAGGCACAGAGTAACTCACGGTGCCGCCTCATTGTCCATTATGCGAGCCTGTGCCTGAAGAAGGAACTCACTGAGCATCAGCAGTGTCAGACCCTGCCCGTAGAGCGTCGGATAGCACGTCAGTTTGCCATACGCATCCTTTGTCGGCATGATCGGCGTACCTCCCGATACGCCTTCGACTGCGCCATCAGGATGGATCTTTGTGATCACTCCCTCCAAGGCCTTGAGCGCACTCGCCATATACCCGGGCTCCAGTAATTGAAGACGCACCGCTTTCATAATCCCTCCTGCAAAGCCTGCACTGCCGGATGTCTCCTGATAAAAATCCGGTCTGTCCATCACGGTGTGCCAGAGGCCATTTGCAGCCTGGTATTTTATAATACCATCCACCAATTTTTTATATCTGGTAGTGATCTCTTGCGGCACGTCCATCAGGCCGCGCAGAGTCTCGATGATGATCGGAGCTCCGATCACCACCCACGAATTTCCCCTTGCCCACAGCGCGCCCGACATATGATGATGCTCCACACAATGATACCCATGAAAAAGAATTCCGGTTTCCTCATCCTGCAACAGCTGCATGTGTGACAGCAGTTGCTTGAACACTTGTTCGGCTATTGTCGTATTTGCCGTGAGCTTCGCCGTTCGCGACAAAAAAACCAACGCCATAAAGACGGTATCCGCCCACACCTCATCAGAAACAGACGCGCCGTGAAAGAACACACCGTCTTTGGATCTCCCGGCATGCGCCATGACCCAGTCCGCATACTCGACCGCCGTTTCCCGATAATACGGCTCTTTGGTTCTTCGGAACATATCCGGGTAAATAGCGAGAGGCGTTAAATAGTTGACATGGTCTCTTTTTTCACACTGGTGTTTGTTCTTCGCGACCCATTGCGCCATGTATTCCAATATCCTCGGGTCTTGCGTCTTGTCGTAGTAGTCTGAAATTGCGATCATGCCCACTCCCGCATTCCAATCCCAATCGTCAATGTCCATACCCCAACTGGCAGGGTCATGGTCAACCTCGTTGGCAGTCTCGCGTAATAATCCTGCCGTTCCTTTCTTCATATATTCATACACGGTGCTTGCTTTTTCCTGCGCCGAGGATAGATTCATTGGTAATACTCCTTTTTCACGTATGTCGCGCGGTTATAATGTTGTTATTACGCTCTTTCACATCGGGGGCACTCCGTCACCACCTATTAAAGAGAGTTTAATACAATAAAAAACGTAAAGCAACATTTTTTTCCGAAAATCGTCTCAACGGCAATCGGCCGACGCATGCCAGACCGCACTATCTGCAACTTCTGACTGAACTATGGATATTCAACGGTATGGATCTGATCAGCCATACGACGGGAGTACGATGCCGTACTCAATTCATTATTTTTTTCACCAGGGACAATAACGATCGCATCCGATACGGCTTCTGTATAAACGCAGCTACTTTGAGGGCACCCATTTTCCTAATAACCTCTTCTTCAGAATATCCCGACGAGACGATTATTTTTACTCCAAGATCAATTGTTTGCAATGCTTCCACGACTTTGTTCCCCGACATCTCGGGCATTGTCAGGTCTACGATCACTAAGCCAATTTCGGACTGATGCATTCGAAAAAATTCGACCCCTTGAACAGGATTCAGTTCGATCGTTGCTTTGTAGTTTCCCGAAACCAGTATTTCCTGTGCCATTGATGCTATATCTTGTTCATCATCGATCACAAGAATTGTCGTGGTTCCCGCCGACTGCGCTCGTATATCTTCCGTGTCAGTTTGCCCAACCGTCGCCGGTTCTGCGCTCGCCGGAAGGATCACACTGAATTTCGTTCCTGTTCCTTTCGTGCTCTCGACGGTGATACCCCCCTTGTGCCCTTGAATGATTCCCAACACTGCCGAAAGTCCAAGGCCGCGTCCGGTGAACTTGGTTGTGAAGAACGGATCGAATATTTTCGCCAGTGTGTCGCGGCTCATCCCAGTGCCGTTATCACTCACATCCAGATGTGCATAGCGTCCGGCGCTCAATGCAATACTTGTGAGCTGGCGGTATGATGACAGGGTGCCACCGTCCAGAACAATTTCTGAGAGTGAGATGGAGACAACGCCTTGCTTGTCGCCGATCGCCTCACCGCCGTTGATGATCAGATTCATGATGATCTGTTCGATCTGTCCGGTATCTCCATTCACGTAGACGGGCGTCGATGGAAGATGTGTGACGAGTTTCACATTCTTGGGCAGCGAAGCATTGAATAGACTGACATGCTCCTGGACCACTGCCCCCATATCGATCGCGCTGGTTTGAAATTTTCCCTTGCCGGAATACGCGAGCATTTGTTTAGTGAGATTTGTGGCGCGCTCCACCGCCGATAGCGCTTTTTCCAAATTAGCTGCAGCGGGATGATGAGCGGGCAATTGCGACTGCGCCAGTGAGACGTTGCCCATCATTGCGCCGAGCAGATTGTTATAATCGTGCGCAATGCCGGCGGTCAGGACACCGATACTCTCCCGGCGTTGCATATCGTGAAACAGCTGCTCGGATAATTTGCGCTCGGTAATGTCCAGAATTGTTCCGAGCACCCGAACGGGTTTCATTCCAGAATTACGAAGCAACTCTGCCGTCGCACGAACATGTATCTCGGATCCGTCGGACCGTACCACTCGATGTTCCAGATCAAAATGCTTTGTATTTGCGATCGCGGCATTTAGTCCCTCGACCACGCGAGCTTTATCGTCGGGATGCATGATGCTCATCATTTCATCGGAAGTAATGTTGATTTTATCTTTTTCGAAGCCCAAGGTCGATACGGCTTCTTCTGAAAGAGATATTACATTCGTCTCCAAATTCCAGTCCAATGAACCCATTTTCCCAATGCGTTGTGCTTCACGCAATCGATATTCGCTCTCCAACAACGCTTCTTCCGCTTGTTTGCGCGCGGTGATATCGCGCGTGATGCCGTCTATTCGTATCGGCGCCTTATGCTCATCAAAAATGATTTTACTTTTATCATTTATCCATACAATGCGTCCATCGGGCCTCACGATGCGGCACTCTCTCACAGCGGCCCCCTCTTTGTGCAATTGCTCGAAGGCAGTGTCGGACAGATGTTTATCATCGGGATGCACAAGGCTTGCCCATAACGAGGGATTCGCCTCAAACTCATGCACAGTACATCCGAATACGTGTTCCACCGAGGGGCTGATAAAATTTACGGCCATCTCCGGCCATGATAACGACCACACGACATCCAACACCTCGTTCAAAATACTGTCCCGTTGTTGCTTGCTTTCGAGCAAGGCATCTTCCATCCGCTTGCGTTTTTCTTCGGCCGCAATACCGGAGGAGATGATGCCCAAAATATTTTTTTCCGCCGATCCGAGGATAACATCGTTCTCAAATACGACACTCAGCGATCCGATAAATTCAGAGTCGATCCGTATGGCTTTTCCGGCATAGGTGTGAAGCGGGTGGAGCTGATCACAGGTAATGACACAACGATATGGATTTTTCTGAATATTGCGAACAATAAGTATCTCCTCCGAATTTTGGTCCAGGAGCGAGCAGCTCAACCGATGGTCGATGCCGCACGCTGCTTGATCGATCTCGCTCGCATCAATAAATACGATGCTCGAAAATTGTCCGTTCAGAACCCTCGTGTAGAATACGCATTTCGCACCGAGCAGATCGCCGGCAAGGAATATGAGACGTTTGATGGTTTTTTCGGGATTTGCTTCGAAACTGAGGAAGCAATCGTTAATTTTTTTCAGCCGTTCACCATTGATGTGCAATTCGGACTGATGGTGATACCACATTGAGGTCACACCCTTTTTTAACAGACCGAATATGATAGTTAAAATGAGTGTCACGAGAATACCAGGCCAGCTGTCCAGAATTTCCTTAAATGCATTCTGACGGACCAATGAAACTTCCAGAATATAGAGTGGAATTGTCAATATCCAGATGATGAGACCGGCCCTAATTCCGAGGAAAATACTTGTAATAAGAACGGCTACCGTGATCAGTGCGCCGGCTGACGCGCCAAACTCACGATACACAAATGGAAACATCGCGGCAATACAGAAGAGCACGATTCCTACAATGCTCAGCCTGATTCGGAAACTCAATAAAATTTCGTCTATCCAGTGATATAATGCAGTGCTCTTCATGTGAGTTAATGCTATGTGCAACAGTGAGTGACAGCGACGGATCTGCATGCTCCACAAACCACAAATGTTCAGCCTTCTCCTTCATTGTTGTGATATTCATCACAGCTATGAAACACAACTATTTGTGCGCTCGTGCGGTGTTACGTCCTCATATCGGTTTTATAGGAATAAGCCTAATATAGGAAATAATACAATTTTTAGTGCAAATTGCTTGCAATATTTTGTATTACTTTTTGCAGAGTAAATTGCCAGCAATGTTTAACGTTCCTTTATGCAGAATAGTTCATATGGTTTAAAATACAAAAGGAGAGAATCACTTCTCTCCTTTGGCATGAATGCTTCGCCCACACGATCGGAATTATAATCGATAGTCGATTCCAATATTTACGAGACCGAGGCCAAATCCAACGCTTGCCGTAGCAAACAATTTGGGGGACAGCGTATAGCGTACATTCAGGGCGCCTCCAATGAGCAATCCGCTGCTCGCAGATCCTGACCACGACGGTACAGGCACGCCTGAGAGAAGGGCCGGTCCGGTATATGTTCCGCTTGCTGATTGGATGTTATATCCCAGGTTTAACGCTGCCCAGGTATCAAATTTGGAGTTCTTCAGAACGTCCACATGATAGGTTCCAGTAGCTAAGACTAAAATACTGCTGTACTTAAGATCGAATAAGCCTGATGTTTCGGCATATCCTGCATACCCGAGACTCGCGCCAATGCCGATATTCTGCTGAAGGCCCATTTCATAGCTTACTACATAACCGGTCGATGCTCCAGCAACCGAACCGATGGCTAATTTCGCTCCAATATATTGATCGCCTTTATTGATGAGGATGCGTTGAGCCAACGACACACTCGAGATTGATATTGCAAGCATTGCGATAAGAAGCAATTTTTTCATAAATGTAATCCAGTATAATTTGTTTAATAGGATAGATGATTTGATGTATCTCAAGCGCGCACATCGCTGCCTCCATTCATCTCCGATGAATATCCATTCGTTATATACAGTGATCGCGCCTACCAATATCGCATGCAATACCTAAGGAATCAAGCCCCGTCGGAAAATTTATCGTAATTTACTTACATGGGCTCGTGAAGATCTCAGCGGACTGCCGGCTCCAGATGAATCCCCTCTCCCTGTTTGTAGCGGCCGGGAATTGTGACAGGGAGGGTCCCGCGTATGGGAATCCTTCCGGTGAGCGCGCGCGCGATAGACCGCTCAGCAAGGAATGTGCCGTTGTATGTGGTCATGACGACGGATGTCTCGGGAAGTTTCCCAAGAACATAGGGATCTCCGAACGCGACGAGCACAACCGGAACCGGCGAGCTGCCGAGGGATCGCAAAAATTCATCAAGCGGTTTCGCAAACCGCCTCTCGCCCTTCCATGCGACAACCGAAAGGTAGATGCCGACGACGATGACATCGTTCTGTTGCGCGGCTGAGGCGATCTCAGCAAATCGTTCGCTTCCCGTCTCATTGGAGACCCTGGCCAGCGTCGCGGACGCAACAAACGGTCGGATCTCATCCAGCAGGTCTGTACCCATCACAGCGGCCGGCTCTTCCGTTACCGTCACCAGTTGCAGCCGTGCCGATCGGGAAAGAGGCAGAGTCGGACGTGAAGCATGGAGCAGTGTGACCGAGGCATCGGAGATCTCCTCGCTGATATGTTGGAACGCGGGAGCCCCGACAATCGTGAACATGGAGTCGACATCCACTGTTCGTTGACGATCGAGACCGACCCATGCCTTAGCCGAGAGTATGCGGCGAACAGATGTGTTGATGCGCTCTTCCGAAAGCCGACCCGATCGGACTGCCTGAAGGACTCCGTTATAGCCCTTGTCGATATCTTCAATCCCGAGAACGGCATCAGCCCCCGCCTCCACTGCGGCGACCGCGGCTTCTGCAGAACCGAAGTGGTCTGTGATCCCCTGCATCCGCATCCCGTCTGTCACAATGATCCCGTCAAATCCCAGCTGGCTCCTGAGGATGCCGGTGAGG
Organism: uncultured Ignavibacteriota bacterium; assembly: GCA_903884005.1. Taxonomy (GTDB): domain Bacteria; phylum Bacteroidota; class Ignavibacteria; order UBA10030; family UBA8401; genus CAISDA01. Next base: position 22,347 of record CAISDA010000072.1, read on the forward strand.
ATAGGCCGGGACAAGGTAGCCGGCCGATCAGTCGGATCGATGAGGGGCAACGCCAGATGGGAGGTCATGATTGCCTTGCTCCCGGCCGCTATCCCCGCTCTGAACGGTACAAATTCGACGCTGTCGAGTCGTTTTCGGTCGAACGGAAGGACGGGAAGCTGCATATGGGAGTCCTCGCGCGTGTCTCCATGGCCGGGGAAATGCTTTAAGGTTGCGATCATCCCCGCGCCTTGCGCGCCTCTCACGTATGCGCTCACCATCTCCGCCACGAGTGCCGGGTCTTCGCCATAGGATCGTGTGTTGATGACCGGGTTGTCGGCATTCGTGTTCACATCGGCCACGGGAGAATTGCTCCAGTGAATGCCGGCCGCACGCGCCTCGAGCGCGGTGATTCGGCCGAGTTCATATGCATAGCGCGGATTGCGCGTAGCGCCGATAGCCATTTGCGAGACGAAGTGTGTTCCCCCTCCCGGAATGAACGCCGGGAGCCGTTCGGTCCATCCCCGCGAACGGCGCCACGGGGTACCGTAGGTCATGCCGGCTTCCAGATCCCCGTTGATCAAGAGAGGGACTTTTGACAACGCCTGGAGTTTGTTGGTGATGACGGGAATATCCAGGACGTTTCCTCCTCCAAGGATGAACGAGCCGACGTGATAGCGGCGGACCATCTCGAGGGCGTACTGGTATGCGCGATCGTCCACGTGAGTATACACCGCAGACAGTTCCACTACAAAAAGTTGTCCGACCCGTTCTCCAAGAGTCAATGACGCGAGCGTCGAGTCCACCCAGTGTCGAGGCTGGGCATGGAGTTCCCCCGAACACAGGAGCATCGAACACCAGATGACCAGGAATCTGCTTTTCACCATAGAACACCCTTCAAGTGCTGCTGATTGATTTATCGTTCCTTCATCGTCTTGTCGAGGAACGGAACAATATACCCGAATGCCTCGTCGAACCAGGGATGAAAGAACCAGAATGGATGCGGCGTATCCGCAATCGTGTGGACTTCGGTGTAAATCCCGCGCTTCGCCATCATGGCAACGACGCTATCACGTCCGGCATGAAACCGCGGCAGAGCGCTGTTGATAAACAGCATGGGCGCTGTGTTGTTGTTGATGTAGTTGATGGGAGAGGCCTCTCTCCAGAGTTCAGGGTTCTCCCTGTATGAAGCGCCAATCCAGTATTTCCCGGCCGATGGTTTCTGTGGAATGGTGTCCTTCCCGCTCTCGGCCGGATCAGTGAAATCCAGAATACCATCGATGTCTACGACGGCCTGCACGCTGCTCGATTGCGTCATGTCTCCGAGTGAACCCTCGAATTTTTCCATTCCTCCGGTCGCCCCCAGAAATGCAGCAAGTTCGCCGCCCGAAGAACACCCGTACACACCGATCTGCGCCGGGTCACCATTGTATGTGCCGGCATTTTTCCTCATCCAGCGTATCGCGGCTTTGAGATCATAGATCGCTGTCGGATAGAGCGCTTCTATGGATAAGCGGTATTCCACCGTGGCAGTGATATATCCTTTTGCCGCCAAATGCTGCGCCATCGGCCATTCCATCCGACGATAACCGGACCGCCACCCGCCGCCATGGATCAGTATCACACAAGGACGCCTCTTCGCGCTGTCGTCCCGCAGCGCAAAGAGATCGAGGTGAAGTTCCCTCTGCCCCTGCTTCGCGTAGACAATGTTTTCATGCGCGACAATTTCCGGTGGAAGCTCGGATTCAACGAGTGTTACTGTGGGATATTGTGTAGAAACTTTCGCCGCGGCGCTGCTCACGGTGAATGACGTATCGCGCGGCACAGCCTCATTCGAGATCCGTTGTTGAGACAGTAATGGCGATGTCAATACGGCAAGGGAAAAAAATACGGCTGACGGTATGGTACGGATCATATTTATTATTTATAGAAGTTTTGTAGCTACTCACCGTACTCTCTAGTCCATGTCATTCTGAGGGAACTCGAGCGAGCGAAGAATCTTGCCGCCTGCTCACGCGATACAAGATTCTTCGCTTACGCTCAGAATGACAGAGTACTAATATCATATGCATGAAGATTCTTGGCGCAGCCGAGATACCTTACCTCAGGATGGCAATGATTTTAGTGCACGCTGAGTATTTACCAAACATTGATGATTGATTGCGAGCGAGTGTACTTAAAAATGCGCCGGCGCCCCAGCGCTCCTCACCCAACCAGATCAGGAATAGTTTACCTTGGCACTCATTTGATGAACAGCAGGCGCCTGGTCTCCGCATAGATTCCCGCTTGCAGCCGATACAAATACATGCCGCTCGGATACACCGATGCGTTCCACCGGCGAGAGTAGGAACCCGCCGGCAATTCTTCGGACGCGATCGTTGCGACATCGCGCCCCATTACATCGTACACTTTCAGTGTAACGAACGATCGCGACGGCAGGCTGAATGAAATCGATGTCGTCGGATTGAACGGGTTCGGATAATTCTGCCCCAGTTGGAATCCTGCGGCGGCGATGCCGGGGGTGCGATGATCTGCACTCGTCCCCGCCGTCGGCGGCGAGAATGCGATCCCCACCATTCCGGTGAGCCCCAGAGAACCAATTTCGGTCCCGGCGCCGGTCGACTTATTGATCCGGGCCAGTCGATATTTCGTAGAGATGGATGGATTACCGACGAGCCCGAAGAGATTCCCCGCTGCATCGAAGGCAAGATCGACCAGCGGTTGATTGAAGCCTGTGTTTCCCGCGCCCACCGTGTCGCCGGTCGCAAGGTCTATTCTGAAGATGCGGTCACGAAGCGTGGGATGTGTTCGGATGGATGCCCAAAGCGCCCCGGAGGTCGGATCGATGGCAAGACCGGATATTGAGAGCTTGCATGTTAGTGCAAGAGATGCCGCACCTGTCGCAGTGTTGATCTTGTAGATACGCCCATCGGCCGAACCGATGAGGATCGCTCCATCGGGACTGAAATCCAATCCCTTGAAATCTGTCGGCGCTCCCGCGGGAAACGTGACACGAGTGCGCGGATATGCTTCACCGTTTTCGCCATCGATCTGCACAAGGTCCCACCCGCGTGCGCTTGTAAGTCCCCAGAACATCCCCGTTCGTGAATCCATTCGCGCACCAACGATCGAACCATAATGCGGCACGCCAACGGCTGTCAGGACGCCGCTCGACGTATCCGCCGCGTAGACACGTGAACTGTCGGCCACTCCCGCTACTGCATAGCAGACACCGCGACGGGCGGCATGAGACCCGACAGTCCTGAGATACACGTCGAACAACGCAGTCAGAGCCCCTCCCGTGCTCGCATCTGATGAGTTGAATAATACCGCAAAGCTGGCGCCTGTGTGCAACAAATATCCGGTAATGGAGACGTACCCCATAACGGCGCCGACATGGCCGAACACTTGTTTTCCGTAATAGGCGCCTTGTCTCACCCCCAACCCGTAGCCGCTCCAATCGAATCCTGTTGATTGTGTCGACGCCGCCGGTATGAACGTCAGCATCTGAGCAAGCGAAGACCGAGAGAGTACCGTTCCTTCATAGAGCGCTTTTACCCACCGCGCCATGTTCTCCCCGGTAGACATCACCGCGCCTGCAGTCCAGAGCGTACTGAAGTGCGCAGTGACTGGTGTTGATGCAAAGTCAATACCGCTATCCCACGGATGCACCACCGGATCGGCATGTTGTTCTTCAACTTCCAGGAACGTATGGTCCAGAGCGAGCGGCGTGAGGATACGTTCTCTGATCTGCGATGAGACCGACTTGCCGGTGACTTTGTTGATGACCATGCCCAGGAGCACGTAGTCGGTATTGCAATACGTGTATGCTCCCCCCGGAAGCCTGTGCGGCGGGCCGACGAATGTGCGAATAAGTTCTTCGGGAGTCCACAGCCGCGTCGGATTCGCCGCGACAGCATTACCTTGTGCGTTAGAATCGTTCAGATAATCATACAGCCCGGAGGTCATGTTCAAGAGCTGACGGATCGTGACCGACGCGGTGATATTTGGATACGAAGGCAGATACTTGCTCAGTGAATCGTCGAGCGAGAGCATGCCTGCGTCTACGAGGCTAAGGATCGTCGTGCTGATGAACGCCTTGGTATTGCTCCCGATACCGAAAAGCATCGCCGGCTGAACGTTCACCGACGGAGACTTGGACGAAATGCCCGAGACTCCCTGCCAGACGCCCTGCCCCGGAACCAGCACTGCTGCAGATATACCCGGAACACCCTGTGTTGTCCGAACACTGTCCAGGGCGCGCTGAAGACCAATTGCCAGGGCGGGATCGAACGCCAGGCGTCCGTTATTGTCGGGCAGGATGACGAACTGCCCCGCCGGATACACCTGACTCGCGGCGTCGAACCGCGCCTCGACAGACGAGGAAGAATCGACATGCCGCCCTTTTACACGCGCCTCTTCCTGCGCATCGGCGTGGGCCGATGCGCAGAGAAAGACTGCAACGATCCAGCTGAAATGTTTTACACTCACGTTCTCTCCGGGACATCGACAAAAAAATTCCTGAACACGTTATGGTGGACGACGGGAGCAGTCATGAGTACCGGCAAAAAAAAATCGGCACGGCAGTACTTCCCTCGCATAAGGTAGGTATATCTTTTTGCAGATGCGACTTTCTCTTTTTCGGTTAAGGGTTACAGAAGGTTATTCCATGTCTCAAATACTTTGTAGACGTTGTCAGGATTTCCGGCCGGGCCGAATTCGCATTGCGCAATGCAGCCGCCATTTTGCCACAGAGCCTCCTTCACATGCATCACGGCCTGCTCGATCTCCTCCGGCGTTCCGCTGGGAAGAAGCCGCTGTCTATCGATCTCCCCCCAGAACGTTATGCTGCCTTTAAATTGGGCGAGTTCATCCAGTCCGATACAGAAGATCTGACTATTCAGCGCATCGAGTCCCAGTTCGACAAGATGAGGAATGATCGGAAGCGTGTATCCATCCGAATGCATGAATATTTTTTTCCCATGCGCATGAGCAATATCGATATACTCCTTATACATGGGTTTAAAGAGTTCCGACCAGATGCACGGGTCGATCAAAAGACTGTTCTGCGCCCCCCAGTCGTCCATGATGGACAGAGCGTCGACATCAGTCCTTGCCCACACTGTCAGCAATCGGCAATAGAAATCATGCATTTTCCGAATCACTTCAAACATCCCCTCCGGCTGTATGAGCAGATCGACGAACAACTGCTCAGTTCCTCTGATGAATTGAAGTTGTTCAAAGGGTCGGGGACAGGCGCCTGCCAGGACAAATTTGTCCGTCCCTGCACAAAACTCGTTCACCCGGGCTGCATCTACGCTCAGCAATTCCTCCGGCAGTATTAGTCTCTCAGCGTCACGCCACTCCTCATCTTTTATTAAAGGAGCTTTCACCTCGCCGATGAGTCCATCCTGGATATTTTTGAATGTGCATCCCCATTCATCCGTGTATTCCCCGATCGTGTACGGGTCTCCCGAACTCGATGCAGGCAGTTTCAGAAAACTCGGAGCATTAATGATGTCGTCCGGGAAGTCCCGTTGAATTTTTCGGAGCATGCTGCCATGCTGACGTTCGGCCCAGGGCAATGTCCACAACTGCCGCGGCACTCTCTGGGGGTTGTTAAACTCAAGTGTTCGTACAACGAGTTCTCTTGATCGCATTCGAAGGTTCCATTCATTCAAATTTCGCTTCCCCGTACCGGAGCGGTACGTTAAAAGTAAATATTTGAAAAATAATACCATTTAGTCAAGGGAATAATTTGGATATGTATTGCCGATGGTCATTGCGATGCTGCCGCGGTATCCATTTGTTTTTTAATGGCATCTTCCATCCGCGTTCTAAACGAATCGAATTCAGTCATGGAGAGCGAACCATCGCCGTTCGCGTCGATCTTCGCAACCATATTTTTTACTTGTGCATCCGGTGTCTTGACGGCTTCTTTTGCCGCGCCTCTGCCGAGGGCGTGCCGAGCGATTGCACTGTGTATGTCGATTTTGAAGAAACGGAATCTACCATGTGTATTCTCCGAGAGGATACGGGCAATGTCGTCAATGACTACACATACACCATCGGCATGAATGTTGAAAGCTGGAATCCATAGAACGGCAATTTTCAATTTTTTTGCGGTATAAAAGGGAAGTATTATTTTATCCGGACATGCCGGAAGCCGAGGTTGTTGATGCGATACATCGGATAGTTACAGCTTATTGATGAGCGAGGCTTGACATGCGGCACCAAATCCGTTGTCTATATTGACGATGGAAATTCCGTTGGCGCAGCTATTGAGCATGGACAATAAGGCGGACAGTCCCATGAAATTGGCGCCGTATCCGACGCTGGTTGGCACACCGATGACGGGTTTGTCGACCAGTCCGCCGATGACGCTCCCTAAGGCGCCTTCCATACCGGCTACAACAATGATCACGCGCGCCCCTCTGATCATTTCCAGCTTGTGGAATAACCGGTGAATGCCGGCAACGCCCACATCGTACATCGTTTGTACTTCGTTTCCGAGAAAGCGTGCGGTTTCGGCTGCCTCTTCGGCGACCGGAATATCGGAAGTGCCGGCAGCGACAACGGCGATGTACCCTTTGGGATTTTGCACTTTTTGATGCCTGTAACTGACGATACGCGCCAATTCGTTATACTCGGCCAGGGGAATGACCTCTTTGACGGCCGCGCTCATTTCGGGAGTAACGCGGCTTGCCAGCACATCAATGCCGTTCTTATACATCCGCTCGGCAATTTGTCTGACCTGATCGGTGGTTTTTCCGGCGGCATAGATCATTTCGGGCAGCCCGGTACGATGGAGGCGATCGGTATCGATCGTGGCAAAGCCCATTTCATCGATCCCGTATGTTGACACCAGCGTTAATGCTTCAGGCAAATTTAATTCGCCGTGTTTGTATTTTTCTAAAATGTCTGTTATTGTCATATTAAAGATTCTTGATCACTTCACGTTCAACTTCTTCGATGCTGATATTATACTGCTTAGCGATGGCTTTGCACACGCTGTATTCCGGTTTTGAACGAACAATTTTTCCCTCAAACATGCTTTGCTTCACTGTGATCGGCCCGAATTTTGTCTGTACCAATTTTTCGGTTCGCAACAGGGCACATTTATTAACCGTGTATTCCCGTACTCCGATCGTGGTGCTGTGGGCAAAGATGATTCCCTTGATCGCGTGCACTTTTTCCACCGAGCACAAGACGCTCAGCTGATTGGCGGGACGCAATTTTTTCATGATGATGGGAGTGAGCCAGGCGTCCGCAGCGCCTGCTTCGAACAGCTGCTCCATGATGAATTCGTACCGCTCGGGGTTCATGTCGTCGATGTTGCATTCCACCACTGTAGCGGTCTCTTCGTTCAGATCGGAGGTTGTTGTTTCAGTATCCGACAGGTAGACACGGAGCACATTGGGAACGTCTGAAATATCCCGATGCCCGATACCGTAGCCAATTTTTGTGATCGGGAAGTTGATCTCCGACGTGAAGGCATCAACGGTTGCCACCAGTATTGCGGCTCCGGTTGGTGTGGTCGCCTCGTGCTGCACTAGTCCGGTCTTGACCGGAATATTCGCAACGATCAGGGCGGTTGCGGGAGCCGGGACCGGCATGACGCCGTGGGCGCATTTCACCGTTCCTCCCCCCAGTTGTATCGGAGAGGAAAGCACTCTCTCCACATGCAGATATTCCAGGCAAATGGCGGCGCCCACAATATCGGCAATGGAATCGAGCGCGCCGACCTCATGAAAATGGACCCGTTCAATTGCGATCTGGTGCACCGTTGCTTCTGCAACAGCGATGATACCGAAGATCTTCAGTGACGTGGTTTTCACTTTTTCCGACAGTGTGCTGTTGTTGATGAGCTCTTCAACATGGCGGAGGTGACGGTGCTTTTCATTATCAGGATCTTCCACAACGACAGTCGCTTTGGTTCCGGAAATGCCGCGACGGAGGTCCTTGGTTATTTCGAGATGAAATCCTTTGATATTCAGTTTTTGTACTTCGCTTTCCAGGAAGCCGGCGTCGACACCCAGGTCCAGCAAAGCGCCCAGGTTCATGTCGCCGCTGATACCGGCAAAGCAGTCGTAATATAATATTCTCATGTATCTCGTTACCTGTTGGCTAAAACACGGTTCATTTTTCCTGAGACCAACCCTTCGTGGTCGATCACACAATGTTCGAATCCGAGCGCTGTAATTTTTTTAATGACCTCATGCTGAACGAGAGTCAGTTGTTCCAGCTCTTCCTTGCGCACTTCGACCCGGCAATAACTGCCGTAATGTCTCACGCGGACGTCTTCAAAGCCATACCTGTTGAGTATCTCTTCGGCAGCCTCGATCTGTCTGAGTTTTTCAGCGGTGACGTCGTTGTTGTATGGAATCCGTGAGCTCAGGCAGGGGCTTGCAGGCTTATTCCAGTTGGGAAGTTCAAAATATCGGGCAAGCTGGCGTATTTCTTCCTTTGTGACGCTGCAATCGACCAGGGGCGACTGCACCTGAAATATTTTTGCGGCATCGAGGCCGGGCCTGTAGTCGCCCAGATCATCGGCATTGGTGCCGCTGAGGACGTCGAAGCCTGGATATTTTTTGCTGATATCGGTCAGGTCGTGGTACAGGTGTTCTTTACAAAAGAAACACCGGTTCACCGGATTCTGGTTGTACCGCTCGTCGTCCAGCTCTCTGGTAACGATGACTTCCAGCTGTATATCGGACTGTTCGCAGAACGTTGTTGCAAGCTCAAAGTCCCTGTGTTTCAGGCTCTCCGAATTGGAGATGACGCCGATCGCTTTTTCCTTGCCCTGAAATTTTCGCGCCAGATACAGCACCAGCGTCGAATCGATTCCGCCCGAGAACGCGACGATCGATCCATGCCGATGCGCATACCACTGTTCCAGCGCGTCGAGTTTTTCGGTAAGTTGTGCGGATAGTTGTTCCATCATCAGTCTCAATCAGTTTCGGATATTTTATAATATCGCGATTTTTTTTTATAAATACATTTGCGCACACCGTATTTCCGCACAACCATTCGCTTCACATTTGTACATAGTACCTGCCGTCCATTGATCACTCAACTACTTCGCCTCAGCCTTTGCTGCAGCCCACAGAATGGCGCCGATGAGATGATTTCTGAACATTTCATTATCGTATAATTCCGGCATATGCCCAAGCGCGGTGTGAAAGCTTCGTCCGCGCCCGATATGCTGACACCAGATCAACGGATGGTCTCCCATGACGATATTGACGTTCTTAAACCATGGGTTCTCATCAATGTTATACGATTTCTCGTCGACTGAAGCCAACACGTTCACATTGCTGTTCATCCTGGGATTTCGGTCGAAGCTGTAAAATTCATCTTTCCATTTCAGTGTGTCGGCGCCAAAGCATCGTGTTGCGGGATGATCCCTCTTCTCTATGATCAGCCGTGCTTCATGCACCGGAGGATGACCGATAAAATACGCTCCCACCAGTTTTTCATACCATGGCCATTTGAATTCAGTATCAGTGGCGGTATGAACGCCGACAAAGCCGCCGCCGCCTTCAACATAGTGCTGAAGCGCACGTTTCTCATCCTCATTGAGCAGGTCGTTACCGGTGGTCAACAAAAACACAACCGCATTATATTTACTCAATTCCTTATCGGTGAAAAAAGTAGAATCTTCGGTAAACGTGACCTGCCATTTTTTCCCGTGTGCGATCTCATAGAGAGCCTTAATCGCGTTCGGTTTGGAGCCATGATAAAATCCGAGCGTCTTTGAGAATACCAGCACATTCATTCCCTGCCCCGGCTGCTGAATGTTTTCGGGTGTACGATTTTGCGAAAAAGAAATGCTCGCCAGGACGGCGATACAAAAACAGACCGGAAGTATATGGATCATAAGTGCAGCCTCTGGAAGAAGTGTGTGTGTGTCTATGAGCAGGGTCATGGTTCTCATGTACTCACGATGATGGCAGTGTGGAAGCAATGCGCCCAGTAACTATATTTTATTGTGTTGTATTTTTATTCACACTTTTTTCAATTGTGGTCATAGTAGGAGCGCTATTATTGATCAGCCAATATTTTATAAACTCGCCTTCCTGTGTAGTGTTATTCCACAAACCTTTGCTGCAGCTATTCGGCTTCAAGGCCGACGTGCTTTCATCCTTATCTCCATAGCTGAAATTGCACCAACTGATTGAAACGGTATCATTCATCGTTGCATGGTGTTTCATCGTTCTTAAAAAAAGAGAACTGGCAGCAGTATCATTGATCCCTAATCCGGAAGATTCACAGGTTCCCCATTCACTGACAAAAACCGGAATACGGTGAATTTGACGGGTAAACATTGGATAGAGCGATTTATGCGAAGCAGCATAAAAATGGAATGTAAACATCACGTTGCTCGTGTCGTGCAGCTTCTTTGTATCAACACGTTCGAGCTGTTGGTCCCAATCGGGGGTGCCGATGAGAATAATGGCATGAGGATCATTTTTTCTTATTATCGGCACAATTCTATTGGCATAGCCGGCTATTGTATCCCACGTGATCATTGTTCCATAGGGTTCGTTGAATAGTTCGTACATGACATTTTTTTTCCCCGCATATTTAGCCGACAGTAAGTCAAAAAAAGTGTCAGCACAGATGTGGTTGGGATCGTTTGGATTTCCATAACGGTCATTATGAAAATCAATGATGCAATACACACCCAGCATTTCAGACCACGCGACAATACTGTCGATCAAGATGTTGTTGAACGCGGGATTCTGGTTGTAATTGTTCGGGTTACTGTAATTGGCAATATACACTGGCGCCCGAAGTACATTTGTATTCCAGTCTTCTTTCAGCACCTTAAAACTCGTGTATGCAATACATTCGGGCATATGCATCAGCCCGAACATACTCATTCCCCTCAGTTGAAAAGGCGTTCCTTGTTCGTTGCAGAGTTGATGGCCGATCACCTGCAATCGGCCGTTTTCAGCAACCGGGTTTTGCGACAAGGAAATGCTGGCAAGGGAAAAAAGGTAACAACATAATGAAAGTATTTTCGTCATACGTACCGCTTTCAAATTTTGATAACGAGTCAGTTCATGCTGCCGGACCTTATTTTATAATGATATAATCGGCTTCTTTAAAACATGCTGCCAATCCCTTGGTCATCCCATTGAAATCATATGAATAGACAAAACCATTTTCAACATAGGTCGCCTTTTCACGGCCGTCCCCGCCATTGTGATCGGCGTAATGAACATTCGGAAACGCCGCGCGGCATTTGTCGTAAATATTATCGGTAATAAACCGGCTGGGGTCGGCAAGCGTAATGTTTTCCTGCGGGACTCCGGCTTCATTTACCAAACTTGTTAATACCGACAGGGTCAACTGCGGATTGGCATTGATCTCGTTGTTGCTTTTATGGGCATCGGTATTGTTTTGGTTGATCTTAATGGCTATTTTTTCGCCCGATGCATATCCGGCCTCAATGTTCCGGCTTGTTTTATTATAGTAACGGAACAGCTCGTCCCACGATGCAATTTTTGTATTATGGCTCCAGGCAACCCGGCCGGGATGAATGCCTCTGGCGATGCCAAGCGGCGCGTTCGGGTTATACCAGATCTCCAATTTTTTGCTGCTTGTTTGTGCATCCGATTCCACGGAATAGAGACCGGCGGCGCCAATGCCAAGCACGACAAACAATGCCGCAGCGACGTACCTGGCCTCAAATAGTTTATTTTTTGTTTTTTTAAACGCAAAGGAGGCGCCGGTTACGGCTAACACCCACAGGACAAAACCCGACATCATCGGATAGGACGCCTGCATGCATGGGTAGGCTGCGCGTGAAGGCTTTGGTATGACACGGATGAGAAACCACAGTGTAGAGATGATACCCAGGAATAGAAAGCTCAATGTTGCCCAGTGCTTTTTTGCACCTTGAGCGTATGCTAAAAAACTCTTCCCGGTGGTCTTCATAATAGTGGCTTTTGCTATTGTTGTGTGGAATGCGTGTCAAGAGTGAAAATAGGATGTTTTTTCACCCAACGGTTATTTCCCCATTTCAGCAATTCATTTTTTATCCAGGCCGCTGAGCAACTTGCTGAGAAGCGCAAGCTGTTCCTGCTGCATCGTCAGAAGCCCGGCCCACTGCTTCTCTTTGAGCTCATCTATTTTTTCGTGAAGCGTCATGATCTCCAGTTCCGCCTTCAGGTTGACTTCGTAATCATGTTCGGCATTCACCCGGTCTTTGTAGTTCTGACGGTTTTGAGACATCATAATGATGGGCGCCTGAATGGCGGCAAGCATCGATAAAAAAAGATTCAGCAGAATGTACGGGTACGGATCGAATGAATCCCGATAGATGATAAGGACGAATGAATTCAGGATGATCCAAATGAATAAGATGGCAGCGAAGATCGAAATGAACGTCCAGGATCCTCCGAATGCAGCAACCCTGTCTGCCAGTCTTTGCCCAACCGTCATCGGTTCAAAATGATCCTCAGCGACATTGCTCGACACATGCGTTCTCTCTGCAAGGTGCTGAGCAACGTTTTGTTCCCGCTTGCCGAGCTGGTCATAGTTCTTGCGGAAATGTTTTTCCGCTATGTCGTGCACCTTCTGATTCATTGCACCCTCCCTCTTATAGTGACGTTCACTCATCCCGTTCGCGCTTCTTCACGTCATCGACAATTGTATACCCAGGCGTGCCTTCTCGTTCCATCGATATCGCGTCTCCCGCGTGTATTCTACCTTCTTCGAGCACCGTACAATAGAATCCCGATTTGCGGCTTTTCATGAAACGGCGTATGATATCATTGGAACCGAATTTGGCGGCAAGTTTGAAGCACGGCATCCGGGCTTCGGTGATTTGAAGCAGCGCAGTGCCGATCCTGTACACAGATCCGATGAGTATGTCCGTTTCGAGCAATCCTTCTGTCGTAATGTTCTCGCCAAACATTCCCCACTCCATTTTTACGTCAGGGTATTGGCTGCGCCAGAATTCATAATGTTCAGACGGATAGCCGTACACCGCCTTGTATTCGCCGCCATGGACGCGCACATCCGAGACAGTGTCTTCCGCGACGAAGAACTTGCGGATGTCTATCGCTTCGACGGGCTCTTTGTAGATTCCCGTTTTTATCATCTTCTCCTGATACAGGATTTCCCGTATCCGGCCGATATTTGTGGAAATAATTTTCATGTGCGTTTCCGGAATTCTATTGAAGAAGATGGCGGCGCTGACATCAGGGCATTCTCTCTTCGCGCAAAAAGCAACTGAGGATGACCGTATAATATAGCAGACTGAGCGTACATAGTCCAATCCGATCACTGTGTCCGCCGTCATCACGCCTTTCGAAAAAAAAGACTGATGCATTACGCTTGTTTTGTTCGGCATTCGTTCGTATTTTCATGTGACAAAAATATTCACTCAACGAGGCGAACGCGTGGCTCTGGAACAGTATTTCTCCCCTTTCCGCAACAATATCGTCGGCATTGCTCAAACGTTCACGACGCCGTATGGCGAGCAGACCATTGTCTACGCGGATTGGACCGCCAGCGGCCGATTGTACGGACCGATCGAGCGCCGCCTGCTGGAGACGTTCGGCCCCTTCGTCGGGAACACACATTCGGATTCATCGATCACAGGCCAGCTGATGACGAGCGCGTACCACCATGCGCATACGATCATCAAGCGGCATGTGAACGCCGGTTCGGACGACGCGCTGCTGTTCGTCGGCACCGGCATGACGGCGGGCATCAACAAGCTGCAGCGCATACTGGGAGTGAAGGCGCCCGAGCAGTTCCGCAGTTCCATTCATCTCAGCGAAGAGGATACTCCGGTGGTGTTCGTCACGCACATGGAACATCATTCCAATCAAACGACGTGGTACGAGACGCTCGCCGATGTGCATGTGCTGGCGGCAACGATTGACGGACATGTCGATACGAACGATCTCTCGGCCGCCCTTGAGCGCTACAGGAACCGCCGCATAAAGATCGGTTCGTTCAGCGCATGCTCGAACGTGACGGGAGTACAGGCACCGCTCCACGCGCTGGCAACGATCATGCATGAACACGGCGGCATTGCCATTGTCGATTTTGCCGCGTCGGCTCCGTATGTCTCAATAGACATGCACCCGGCTGAGGATGCCGAACGTCTGGATGCGATCATTTTTTCCCCTCACAAATTCATCGGCGGTCCCGCAACGCCCGGCGTGCTTATTCTTCACAAGGATCTCTATACATTGAAGACGCCGGACCAGCCCGGAGGCGGAACAGTGCTGTGGACGAATCCATGGGGAGAGCATCGGTACATCCCTGACATCGAAATGCGCGAAGACGGGGGGACGCCGGGATTTTTGCAGGCGATCAAAGCATCGCTGGCAGTGATGCTGAAGGAAGAAATGCAGGTGGAGAAGATCGCCGAGAGGGAGAAGGAACTGTGCTCGATGATGTTCGAACGCATGCGCACCGTGCCGGGCCTGCACATTCTCGCAGACGGCATAGAGGAACGGCTGCCGGTATTTTCGTTTTACATCGAGCACCTTCACTTCAATCTGATCGTGCGTCTGCTCAACGACCGGTACGGCATACAGGCGCGAGGCGGCTGTTCGTGCGCCGGAACGTACGGACATTATCTGCTGCATGTGGACAGGGAACATTCGCACCGTATCACCAACCAGATCGATCACGGGGACCTGTCGGCCAAGCCGGGATGGGTGAGACTGTCGCTGCACCCGACCACGACTGGGAAGGAAGTCGACCTCATCGCAGACGCTCTCGCCGCGATCGCGCGTCACGGGCAGGAATGGCAAGTGGATTACGACTATTCGCCGCACAACAACGAATTCTATCATCGCACGGGACTCTCCTACGCAGCCGACCTGACAAAATCGTGGTTCGCGGCGGACCTGCGATAACGTTTATCGCACGAGATTGTAAACGATACATTTCCTTTCACACCTAATCGAATGACAATGAAAATTATTCCACTGACGTTGTTGGCACTATCATTTTTTCTTTCATCCTGCGTAACACTCGGCAAGTATGAGGAGATGGAAGCATCGCGCAATGCGGTCCGGCACCAGGCGGATTCTCTGGGCACGGTTATCGCGTCGTACGATTCGCTGCTTGGAGTGTGCCGGACGACGATCGCGGACCTCGAGCACAAACGCGATTCGGCGCAATATGATTACGAAACCCTCTATCAAAATTATTTGCAGGCGAAGGCGTCGACGAAGGAAGAACTGCAGAAAGCAGTGACCGCGCTGGAGGAAGCGCAGAAGAGGATCCGTGCGCGCGAAGCCCGGCTGCAGGAGGCCGAACAAAAACTCGCCGCTCGCGATTCGTCGCTTGTCGCCCTGAAGAACCGGCTTGCCGACGCGCTGCTCGGATTCCAGGATACGGGACTCACACTGAACATCAAGGGCGGCAAACTCTACGTGTCACTGTCCAATCAGCTGTTGTTTTCGACAGGCAAGACGGAGATCGATAAGCGCGGGAAGGCGGCCCTCATCGAACTGGCGAACGTGCTGAACAATCAGCGCGATATTTCCATTCTTGTGGAAGGACACACGGACAACCAGGCGGTGGCGAATCTGGGCGCACTGAAGGACAACTGGGATCTGAGCGTAATGCGCGCGACGCAGGTGGTGCGCTATTTGACGGAGGACGGAAAGATGGAGCCGGCGCGTATCACTGCCTCGGGCCGGGGCGAATATGCACCGCTGGCCGAAGGCAATGCTCCCGCGGCTCGCGCCCAAAACAGAAGGACGGAAATTATACTCGTGCCGAAACTCGGAGAGCTCTTCGAACTGCTCCAGCAATAACAGGCACACCAGCGTTGAAGGCGTCAATTTTACTCATCACAGGGAACACACAGTGACGACAACGGCACCTCAGGGACAGGAAAAGCTCGACCGCGCGCTCGGATTGAAAGAAGCGACGGCTCTGAACATGATCGATATGATCGGCATCGGGCCGTTCGTCGTGCTGCCCCTCGTGATCAAAACGATGAATGGTCCAGACGCGATCTGGGCGTACGTAGCGGGGGCGCTGCTTTCGGTATTCGACGGATTTATCTGGGCCGAGCTCGGAGCCGCAATGCCCCGGGCCGGGGGAAGCTACGTCTTCCTGCGCGAGGCATTCGGCAAGGAGCGCTGGGGCAAATTCATGTCGTTCCTCATCATCTGGCAGACGATGATACAGGCTCCACTCGTGGTCGCCTCGGGGGCCATCGGGTTCGCGCAATACCTTTCGTACATCGTTCCGCTCACCACCGTCACACAGAAGCTCGCATCCGGCACGCTCGTGATCATCCTTGTCGCGCTTTTATACAGGAAAATCACGACGATCGGCAAGATCACCGTGCTGCTGTGGGTCGGTGTGATCGGCACGATGCTGTGGTTCATCATCGGCGGACTCTCCCATTTCAATCCCGCGTTCATCACCTTTCCCGCGGAACATCACTGGGACTTTTCATGGGTCTTCATGGTCGCGCTCGGACAGGCGACGGTCCAGACGATCTACACGTATCTCGGGTATTACAATGTGTGTCATCTGGGAGGCGAGATCAAGAATCCGGAGTCCGTCATTCCCCGCTCCATTTTCCTTTCCATCGCGGGAATCGCCGTGCTCTACCTTGCAATGATTGTGAGCGTGCTGGGAGCGATGCCGTGGCAGGAATCGATGCATTCGCAATTCATTGTGAGCACGCTGGTGGAGCGGTTGTACGGCGGCGGCGCGGCCACCATTGCGACATTGCTTGTGCTGTGGATAGCATTCGCGTCGCTCTTTGCCGTGATGCTCGGCTACTCGCGCATACCGTACGCTGCCGCGCTCGATGGAAATTTTTTCAGTGTGATGGGAAGATTGCATCCGACAAAACATTTTCCGCATGTCGCGCTTCTCACGCTCGGCGCAACGGCATTCGTGTTCAGTCTGCTCTTCAGGCTCTCGGATGTGATCAAGGCCATACTCGCGATGAGGATCATCGTGCAGTTCATCGGCGGAGGGATCGGGGTGATGATCCTGCGCAGGCGGATCGGGGCGGCGGCGCTTCCGTACAGAATGCCGCTCTTTCCGCTGCCGGCGGTGATCGCGATCACCGCGTGGGGCGCAATTTTTTTCTCGACGGGGCCGGCATTCGTGGCAGGCGGATTGACGGTGATCTCGCTGGGAACGATCGTCTTCTTTATACGGGCCCGCATGCAGCGCGAGTGGCCGTTCGCGATAGAACCTTAATCGTGAGCGGCCTATTTCATCTGCGTGAGGGCGACGCCGGCAATCGTGATGCAGCCGCCGACGATGAATGCCGCGCTGAACGACTGGTGAAGCAGCATCACGGAGAGGATCGTCGTCACAATGGGCTGTGCATTTGAAAACACAGCCACCTTCGTGGTATCGATCTTGCCGATCGCATACATCCAGAGAAAATATCCGAGTATCGACGTTCCCAATCCCAGGTAGACGATCCCCTGCCAGTGCAGCGCCGTCATCGTCGTAACATCGAATCCCGACAATCCGTAGAGCCCGAGCGGCAGGAACATGATCGTCCCGCCGATCATCGAGAGCGCGCTGATGTGGAAGGCCCCGTATTTCACGATCATGCGTTTCCCCTGTATCGTATAGAGCGCCCAGGCGAGCACGGCCAGCAACAGTATGGCATTGCCCCACACATAGTCCGCAGAAAGATCGATGCCCCGTTCGAACACGACAACAAGCACACCCACAAACGCAATGGCGACGCCGATAAGTTTCCTCCGGGTGATCGCTTCCTTGAGCATAATATGGGAGAGGAGGAGCACGAAGCTCGGCGTTGTGGCGTATAACAGCGCTCCGTTCGCCGCGGGCGTGAACCGGATGCCGTAGAGGAAGAGAAATTGATTCAACGGAATGCACAGAAACGACAGCCACGCGAGCATGGCGTAATCCTCCCGCTGCACTTTGATGCGCTTTTCCTTGATGAAGAAAATGAACAGCAGCGCCGCGGTAGCGACAACAGAACGGAGGCAGGTGAGCACCACGGCGTTAATATCGGTAGCGACTGCTTTGGCAACGAGATGGGTGCCGCTGGAGATCAGGACCTGAAACACAAGAACGATATAAATATTCATAGACATACAATATACGCATCCGCGGCCATTTTGCAAGTCGGCACGATGTTGGGTATATTTATTTACTAAAGACATTCACATTACATTCAAGGCGGCACGGACATGGCATCATCATCGCAGCGGGAACGCTTGTTTTTACTGGACGGCATGGGACTGGTCTATCGGGCATTTTATAGTTTCGGCGCGAAGCCGCTCGTCAATTCGCGGGGTGAAAATACGAGCGCCGTGTTCGGGTTCGTCAATTATCTGAATAAAATTCTGGACGAGCATGCGCCCGACTATATCGCCGTCGTGTTCGATACCGATCAGCCGACATTCCGCCACATTGCCTATGCGGAATACAAGGCGACGCGCACGAAAATGCCGGAGGATCTGGCGGCATGCCTGCCGATACTCAAAGACGTCGTGAAGGCGTATCACATCCCCGTCGTTGAACTGCACGGGTTCGAGGCGGACGATATCATCGGCACGCTTGCCCGGCGCGCGGAAAAAGAGAATGTTGAAACATACATGGTGACCTCGGACAAGGATTTCATGCAGCTGGTCTCCCCCCTGGTAAAAATTTACCGTCCGGGCAAGGCGGGCAATGACGACGAGGTGCTGGACGACAAGGCCGTCATGGAAAAATTCGGCGTTGCCCCTTCTCAGGTGATCGACGTGCTTGGGTTGATGGGCGATCAGTCCGATAATGTGCCGGGCGTACCGGGGATCGGCGAAAAGACGGCGATACCGCTGGTGCAACAATACGGAACGATGGAGAACATCTATGTCCATCTCGAAGAGATCCCGCAGAAGGGCGTCAGGGAAAAATTGCGCACTCATCGGGAACTGGCGGCGCTCTCGAAGCACCTCGTGACCATCGACACGGCCGTACCCGTTGAGATCGATTTTCATACGCTGCGCGCCCGGGGCAGGAATCTGCCGGCGCTCATCGCGCTCTTCGAGCGACTTGAATTCGGTTCGCACCTCCGGCGCGTGAAAGAGCAATTGAAACAATCGGGACTGGCAGTATCCGGTGCCGGATATTCCGCGCTGGGTGATACGAACGGACAGAGAAGCCCCGGTGCCGTAGATATCGTGCAGGGTGAAACAAGCGGGCAGAGCAGACCCAGTGCCGCGGATGTCGGCACTGGAACGGGGGCATCCGGAAAAGCGGATATGCTCCATGGACAGACAGGAATCGACGGGTCCTCTGCGGATACAGCAAACGGGACGGCGAATGCCGGCGCCGAGACTGCCGCGGAAGTGCTCGCACCGTTATCGGATATACGCACGGACGAGCACACATACATTATCGTCGATTCGGACGCCGCCTATCTTCGGTTCATATCCCTGCTGAAGAAGGTGAAGGCATTCGTCTTCGACACCGAGACTACATCGACCGATTCGCTGCGCGCGGAACTGGTGGGCGTTGCCTTCTGCTTCGAGCCGCGCACGGCGTATTACATTCCCGTGCACTGCGACGGTCCCGGAGAGGCGACATCGCTGTTCGACGCACCAGGTGCGTCCACGACAGACGCCTATTCCATCCGTCCCGAGCAGTTTGTGAGAGACACGGGGAACATCTTCGCCGACTCGCGCGTAAAAAAATACGGGCAGAACATCAAATACGACATGCTGGTGCTCTCCCGGTACGGCATTGACGTGCAGGGGGCGGACTTCGACACGATGGTGGCAAGTTACGTCCTGCGCCCCGACGGCAAACATAATCTCGATGCGCTCGCCGTTGAACACCTCAACTATGCGATGGTGTCGTTCGACGATCTGACCGACAACGGCAAAAAGGACATACGCACCATTGCCTACGACGTGGTCGGCAATTATTCCGCAGAGGACGCTGACATCACCTATCGTCTCACCGACATGCTGCACGACAAGCTCAACGTACAAGGCATGACGACGGTGTGCACGGAGATCGAGTTTCCGCTCATCGAAGTGCTCACGGACATGGAGAAGACGGGCATCGCCATCGATGTGCCGTTCCTGCACGACATGTCGGCCAGGATGGACAAGCAATTGAAAATTCTGATCGGACAGATCTATGCCGCGGCGGGCGAAGAATTCAACATCAACTCCACGCAGCAGCTTGCGCAGATCCTGTTCACCAAACTGAACTTGACGCCGACCAAAAAAACGAAGACCGGATATTCAACCGATGTGGGCGTGCTCGAGGCGCTGCAGAAGGAGCACCCGATCGTTGCCCATATGCTGGAGTACCGGCAGCTGCAAAAATTAAAGTCGACATATGTGGATGCACTCCCAAAACTCATCCATTCGAAATCGGGGCGGGTGCACACGTCGTACAATCAGACGGTGGCAGCCACGGGCCGGCTCTCGAGCAGCGATCCAAACCTTCAGAACATCCCGATACGCACCGAAATGGGACGCGAGATCCGGCGCGCGTTCATCCCCGGGGCCGAAGGCATGAAGATCCTCTCGGCAGATTATTCCCAGATCGAGCTGCGCGTAATGGCGCACATCTCGCAGGACGAGGGGTTCCTGGCAGCCTTCAATGCGGGCGAGGACATACACTCCTCCACCGCCGCAAAAATATTCAATGTGCCGCAGGCGGACGTCACCAAGGACATGCGCCGCAAGGCAAAGGAAGTGAATTTCGGCATCATGTACGGACTCGGACCGTTCGGACTCGCTTCACGGCTTGAAATCCCTCAGAGCGAAGCCAAAGAGATCATCGCAAAATATTTTGAACGGTTCCCGAATGTGAAGAAATACATAGCCGAAACGATCGAGTTCGCCCGCGAGCACGGGTACGTGGAAACGCTCAGCGGCAGGCGCCGGTTCCTGCCGGACATACACAGCCGCAACAAGAACATCAGCCAGAATGCGGAACGGCAGGCCATCAACATGCCGATACAGGGAACATCGGCCGACATGATCAAGCACGCCATGATCGACATTTACCGGGCGCTGAGGGAACAAAAGCTGAAAAGCAAAATGCTGCTGCAAGTGCACGATGAACTCGTGTTTGAAGTGTACGAAAAGGAAGTGGAACCTGTGCGCGCGCTCGTGGAAGACAAGATGAAACATGCGCTTGCGATGAATGTGCCGATCGAAGTGGAGATCGGCGTCGGGGAGAACTGGCTCGAAGCCCACTGATGCGATGCGTATCACACTGCTGACCCCCGGCACAAGGTGCCGGGGGTTTATTAAAAAGCCCTCTTTCGAGGGCTTTTTTTTATTTCACAAGCATCATTTTACGGACCTGCGTGAAACGAACGTTTGGATCGGTGAGACCGACTGCTTCGATGCGGTAGAAATATACACCGCTCGCGGCATGTGCGTTCCACACGGCCTCATGCCAGCCGCCGGATTGTTCCGCACTCACAAGATCTTCAACGAGCTGACCGAGCGTATTATAAATTTTAATTGATACGCGTCCGGCGGACGGCAATCCGTAGCGAATCGTGGTCGACGGATTGAACGGATTGGGATAATTTTGGGAGAGTGCAAACTCCGTCGGCGTTAAAGGGACTCCATTCTTCTGCAGATAGGAATTTGAGCCAATGACGAGCCGGTACCGCACTTCCTCCGAACTCTGAGGAACAGGTATTGCCTGAAGCTGCCTCAGATCGTATGATGCGGACGACAGCACATTATACAGATAGACTTCGTCGTTCGGCATCGACTGCATTCCCTCGGCATGCAGATATGCCTCAGCCGCCGCTTTGTTGTGGAGGAGAAGATCGAATATCTGACCATCCCCCACTTCCTTTCTGTGGTCGATGAACAGACGCGTTGCAGGCATATACGGCGACTCGTTATCGATGACGATACTTGCCGATGCGAAGGTCGTCGGGGGCGCAAAATAATCTTTCACATCATAATCCGTGCAGGATGTTGAATCGAACCCGGCATACACGGAAGCGACTTCCCTTCCCATTGATGACAGCGACAACCGGATTGCACGGTCGCTGACGTACGGAACGGCATCCAGTTCACGGTCGGTTTTGTAAAAGGATCCCGCGGGATCGTATGGAAGCAACAGAGACGGCGCGTTGCCAATATTGAGGAAATAATACGCGGTAAAAGGGATCATGGTGGACGCTTGCACCCATGCCCCGCTTTTCCAATCGTAAATGACCGCATTAGCCGATAATGCATTGAGTTTGACCACCTCGCTCCACGTAACAGACTTTTCGTAGGGACTGGCAATAATATTCCAGCCTGGCTGCACATTCACAGAATACAGACCGGTAGACGTCGTGACATTCGCTGCATTGCCGGAAACGATGAATCCCTTTCTGCTGAGCGCCCAAAATCCCTTGCCGGCTCCGAAGTCGAATGCGGACGATCCATCATATTCAATGAAATTTGCGGAGACCCCATTATCGCGATACATTCTCCAATCGGTCTTATACTCGCCCGGCAGCACCGATGCCGCCCCATGCGGTGTGGCTCCGGGAATGCTGACCAGTTTGTAACTCATCGGATTGTCCGGAGTGGAAAATGTGATGGTTCTCGTGACGTCGATTGTTTGAGGAATGACCACGATACGCACTTCAATGGGAATGTTCACCGGTGCACTCACGGCATTATGTGTAATGGCAATGGCCGCGTTATACGTTCCTGCAGTGAGAGTCTGTGAACTATTTTGCTGAAGAGTGATGAACGACGATGTGCCTCCCGCCACGGACAATACTGTGCCCGATGTCAGTTGCAGCAATGGCGTACCGCTGTATGAAACTGTCCCGGTCAAGGTCTGTTGGCCGCTGTTTGAAATAGTGATGGAGACGGAAGACAATGTGCCCGTCGTTCCGTTTTTCATGATGAGAATTGAAGCAGGTGCAACAGCGATCGTCGCAACACTGCCTGTTGCTTTGCCGGTGCCTGATAATGCCACGAATGACGGGCTGCCGGTTGCATTGTGTACAATTGTTAGCGTGTCCTTATATTGTACCGCAAGGGCCGGTGTGAATGTAATGATGATACTGTCGCTGGCGTGAGCAGGAACGCCCAACGAAATTTTATTTAATGTAAACACGGAGTTTGTTTGAAGGGATGCGGTGACGGTGAGAACAGCATCGCCGGTATTCGTGACGACCAGTGTTTTTTTGGACAGTGCGCCGAGAGCAACCGTATCAAATGCCAATGACTTTGCAGAGAGAGCGATCGTCGGTGCTGCAGTGTTGAACGTTTTTGCGCTGTCTTCATTCGACGGGGACGACTCACCTGCGCTATTGACTGCTGTAACCCGATACCAATAAATCGTATTCTGATTCAATCCTATGTTAGCGTAACTCGTCTGCGACGCGCTCGCGGAATCGATCTTTACATATCCTGTACCGGAAGATGCAGAACGGTAGATCCGGTACGATGCAGGCGAGCCCGTTGCGCTTGATGTCCACGTAAGATTGACCTGAGATTGCGAAACAGCGGCGGCCAACAGTGTCGTTGGCGCGGCCGGCAGAAATACAGCCGGAGTGGCGATCGTATTCCGAAGCACCGATACGGCATTGGCGCCATAATTTGCAACAGCCACGTCCGGTATGCCATCTCCGTCAACATCACCGATGGCGGCCGCATACGGAGCTTTCCCTGTAACGATATCCATCTTCGCAGCGAATGAACTGGCAATGATGTGACCGGGAATGATGGAGCCGATATTGCTCCGATTCATGAGAATCGAAATTGTATTGCCGCCATTGTTTGCAACGACGATATCCGGTCTATCGTCGCCATCCAAGTCACCAAGGGCAACGCAATAAGGAGTAGTCCCCGTGGCGAAATCAACTTTTGCAGCAAATGACCCCGCGGTCATGGAACCGGAAGTCCCGGTGTTTGAAAAAACAGAAACGGAATTGCTCCCAAAATTTGATACGACCACATCGGCCTTGCCGTCGCCGTCCACATCACCGATCGCAACACTATAGGGATTGACTCCTGCAGTCAATTTCACAGCGGCGGCGAAGGACCCTGCAGTGATGGAGCCGGAGGTGCCGACATTTCTATACACAGCAACAGCGTTGCTGCCGCCCCACAGGGTTACGGCTATATCCGGTTTGCCGTCGCCATCGATATCACCGACGGCAATCCCTTGAACATTGCCGCCCGCGGCAATGTCCACCTTCGGAGCAAACGAGCCGATACCAAGTGAACCAGGGCTGCTTATATTCCTGAACACAGAAACGGAACTGCTACCATAGTTACCGACGATCAGATCCGGTTTGCCGTCACCATCGATGTCGCCGACCGCAATGCTATACGGATACTGTCCGGTCGGTAGATCGAATTTTGCAGCGAAGGAACCCGTGGTAATGGAACCGGTTGTGCTGATATTTCTGATCACCGATACCGTATTGTCGAGGCCATTAGCGACTGCTACATCCAATTTGCCGTCCCCGTCGAAGTCACACAGGACGACGCCGCATGGATTCGTTCCCGTGAGAACATCGACCCTGGCGGCGAATGACCCCGCCAGCATGGAACCGGAAGTGCTCGTGTTTCTGAAAATGGAAACAGCATTGCTGTTATTGCTGGTGACGGCTATATCCGGTTTCCCATCCCCGTCAATGTCGCCAATGATGATACTCTGCGGAAAAATTCCGGTTGTAAAATCAACTTTTGAAGCGATGGCCGTGGTATCAAAATTCCGTGAATTGGTGAATGTCACGGAAAACGGATTCCTGGAATATGCAGTCAATCCATTCACGGTGACCGTGATCGGTTGATAGGTTGTTCCGATTGGAACTTTAACTTGTACTTGCGTTGCTGTGGCTGACGTCACCACGGCCTTCACCGCGCCGAACCAGACAATGTTATTTGCAGCGGTAGTACTGAAGTTCGTACCGGTGATGGCGACAGCAGTACCGATCGGACCGGAGTCGGGAGCAAATGAGGAAATTGTCGGCGGCACAGCGGGCGCTGCAGCAAGAACCGTGAACGGTTCGGGACTCGTGTATTTGCGCACACGGATATTATCTTCAAATCGCGGAAGTGTACTCCCTCCGGATTGCGACCAGACCCTGTCATACGCGTAGACTTTAAATGCGGAATCCAGCGGCATTGTTTTATTGATGATCGTGGCGGACCCGGACCACGGACCGCCGGGTTCGGATGCGGGAACAGATTCGGTAAAAATAAACGTGCCGTCAGACTTTCGGATGATCTGCAGGTAATATTCGGGATTATACGTAGTGCTCCAATAATCGTCTCTGAGGGGGGCATCGGTTTGAACACCGCGCACGAAAATACCGGCGCTGAACGATCCCCAGTCCTGCCACTGGCAATATGCCGAGTTGGTAAAATCCCCGACGACTCTGGTCAATCCCGCGGCTCTGTAAATGTATCCGCCTTTTATAAATTGCATCTCAAGAACGATCGGTCCAGTGAATTGCGGCTTTGAGTACAGATTCGAGTTCGATTGCGGATTCGTTGCGGGCGAAAGATGCTCGAGCCGTTGATTCTGCTCGACAATCTTTCCCTGGGCATCGTAGACGATCTGCCATTTCGCGGTATCCAGTTTGTTGTCGTTAAAATCGTCTCCGAACAAAAACGTCGTGCCGATATTGCTTTTGGCGGCGGCAGTCGGATCTCCATAGAACATCGAGAGCGCGGCGACGGCAGATCCCGGAATGACCGGCATTTTCACCCAGATGTGAGTACTATCGTGATTCATGCCGTACTCATTTTGGATACCGGGGTCGATCCAATAGGACAGGTCATTCGTTGAATCGGTCGTGAACCGGATATCCGAACCATCGGCGTTCATTTTCCCCTGCGTGATAAGGACGGACGTATTGACCTTGACAAGCACAGGGTAATCGGTAAGCGTTGCGGGATTGGCGGTATTGTTGACCGAGATGGAGAACACCCATTTCCCAGTCATAACGTTAGAAGAGCCGGCAACGCTTTGCGCATACGATAAACCGACAAAGAGCGACAGAAGCAGAATCGTTTTGTTTAAGTGTCTCATGGTCATCCCATTATTTTTTAACAACCTGAATCTGAGCGCTCGCGGAACATCGCTGATCCACACGGATCTTCGCGAGCCAGGTGTTATATTCGAGCAGCGTGATAAATTCTTTTTTGCTGTTCATGCCACCGCAGGGAACATTGTCACTCGTCACGATCGCGATAATAAATTCTATCGCTCGTTCGCCGTCTCCGCCTTCCAGGTCCAATACGTACGAATACGGTTTCGACTGGGGAGGAATCTCGACCTCCACATTGGCCATGATGCGGTTGTCTTTTGTTTTCGGCAGCAATGGATGAGGATAGAGAATAAAGCAGGAATCGTTTTTAATCTGGAACAAGGATAGGTATCCGCTTTTTGAGGAACGAATGGTCAATTGCAGGTCTTCCCCTTCAACATAGGATTGTTTGTCTGTGTGCACTTGCACTTCAAACGTATTGTCCGTTTCACCGAGCGGCAATTCTATCAGGGCTTCAACATAGACAATGATTTGCGGAAGCTGGACGCCGTTCACGTCGATAAACGCGCTGGTGATTTTCAGATTTCGTTCTTCAACAATGATGCCCCGGGTGTCACATTGAGCGAATGCGCCGTACATATCCACAGCGAGTCTGCCAACGTCACCCTGCAATCGAACCTGCGTCGAATGGATTGCAATTCCGGCTTGCTGCAGCACATTCACACGCGCCTGCTGCAGTGCGCGCTGCCGAAGCTGTGACGGACTTTCGTTCTCGCTGCCGACGACTGTTGCTCCTCCCTTAAACCACTGCTGTGAAAAAAGAGAGGAAGCAAAAAGGAGAGTCACACAGAGTACCGTTCTCATGTTCATTTATACTCGACAAGTATTTGCGATTCATCCCCGAAAAATTCCGGAGTCTGCAGGCCGCTTTTTTTACGCGACGTTTCAATAACGTTGGCAATGACATACTCTTTCAATTCGCCGAGTGTGACTTTCCCGTCCTTGTTTTTATCCGCTTCGCCCTTTAATCCGGCAGTCACATAATAGGTAAAGAGCCCCATTTCGGCTTCATCGAAACCGAGAGAGGTTTCGTCGCTGGTCGAAGAATTAATGACGGTAAAATTATTATAGGATTCCCAGGGGCGGTTAATTTTCAGCCTGATCCCCTTTTGTCCCGTCAGGTTGGCAAGCAGCGTGTTCTGAGTTTTTCTCGCCGCACCGCTGAAGCAGGCATCGAGTATGACGGTAACGGTGCGAGCATTGAGTCTGTTCAGGTCGGCATAGAATTTTGGCAGCGAGTACGCTCTATTTTCCAGGTTCGAAATCTTCCCATCGCTGGGAAACAGATACGTCGTCTCGCCGGTTTTATCCGGAATGCCGTGGCCGGAATAAAAAACAAACACATCGGTTTCATTTTTTTTAATAGCGGAAGCCAGCTCGCCCGATAGCGGATTAAAGATATCATCCATCCTTGAATATGTCACTTCGTCGTTTTTCAGCACAATGATCTGTTCCACACCGAGCACTTTTTTAAAATATTCAGCCATCACGGTCGCATCGTTGGCGGCGAAGGGCGCCGGCGCGATATCCTTATATTGTTCGACGCCGATCACCACACCGATGGAATGTGCCCGTTTGGATATGCTCTGACCGACATTCCGGATATCAATCACGTTGTCCATATTCGCCTTGAACTTATTGGACAGTTCAAATTTGGCGAACGTTTTTTTCACGTTGTCGAGGCGCGGTTTCACCTCGACAATATTTTGCGCCATTGGCGGCTGATCGATTTTTAACGGCAATTGATACCCCTCGAGGCGGCCTTCAAGTTCATCATTGCGCAGGGTCAGAAAGAGCGGCAGCTTGTCCTTAATATCAGCCATGCGCTGCGCGGAGGGAGTCGTAATTTTAAATGTAAATTCCTTCCATTCGCCGGGCTGCATGGTGCCGAGCACGCCGCTGGCCTGTTCGATGCGAATGCTTTGATGAGTATTTTCAAGTGAATACGTCACATTGGGGGCCGGTGACTGTCCGACATTCTGCACAACGACGCGGATGTAGACACGTTCTTTCGGATGCAACTGGCCATCCGCTTTTTTTACATCCACGTCCTCCCCTACTTCGATCACTTCCAGTCCGGCACACTGCAGTTTAGGCGGATCGTATGCCAATGTCGGCAGAATGAGGTATGCAGGGTCCATGTCCTGCATCGAACCATTCTCGGTGACGAGAATTTCAATTTTATTTTCTTGTGTTTTGATCTGTTTCGATGCGGAGATGGAGAACTCGAGCCTGACTGAGTCGGCCGGCGCCAGGATATTCACTTGCTTTGGATCCGATATTTTTAGTTCCGGGTCAGGAACAAGGTTATTAACAGCAACCAGAATACCCTGGGCTTTTGATTTACCCTTATTCGTGATCGTCAAAATAATTTTCCCGGACTCACGGTTTTCCAGAATTTTATTTCCGTTACTGTCGATGAAATCGATCGTGGCATAGAGGTCTGGCAGGCCGCTTTCGGTGAATGAGAATTTTTTACTTCGTACTTGCGCCGACAGTATGCCACAGAACAACATCGCGAAGATGGCAATATGGATGACTTTATTCATGGTAGTGTCCCTCTAATTTGGCCGTGCAACGCCGATCGCCGGAATTCCTGCAACCGCCGTTTGACCCGGTGTATCGACGCTATTTTTGCCTCCGAGAAGCAATACTGCGGCAGCGCCGCCGGCTGCGGCACCGATTCCGACCCATGCCCAGGGGAACGAATTTTGTTCGATTTTACGAACGGTCAGGTCAAAGCGGTAATCATTCCCTTTTAAGTCTTTGAGAATATCCTGTTTATAGTTCCACACGATCGAATTATTTTTTCCGGAAAACGATCCAACGCCAATTTTCCCCATGATGTGCCGGGGAATGATGCGAAAGTTCGGGTCACTTTCACGGACCAGGACCAATGATACTTCAAATTCGTCGTCCTGCGAACCGTTGATGTAGTAGTATATTTCAAACACTGCATCGGTCTTTTTGACGTCGATGATATCATACAACGGAGAAATTTTATTCTGTGCCATTTGGGCGTTCTCCCGCATAGCATCGACGTTGATGCCGTTATTTTGCGGAAAGGCCTGGAAGGTAAAAACTGCCATGAGCAGCCATACAGCATGGTAGATGCGAACATTCATAGGTGAACTCCGCCGACTGATGATGGTGAATTACGGGAACGTGAATATGATATCGATGAACCAGCTCGCCGTACGTGGCAGTCGGTGTCATTGCGGGCGAAAGATCCAGAGGAATTAATGGTGACGGAATGATAGCATTAAAATCTGTAGTAAGCAATACCTTCGGGGGAAGAACTAAATTTACTTTACAGTAATGGGTAACAATGATTCGGCCTGTCCTTTAACGCACGCAGATCGGTGCTCCCATTCTTGATATTGAACATGGATCTATATACATTTGTCCGATGCATCCATCCCGCACGAACGGCGGGGTGGAGTACAATCACTGACAACTCGAAAGGATTAACGCAATGAGCAAAGGCCAGGACAGCAAAAAAGACACGAAGAAGGCGCCGAAGCTAACGCCGAAAGAAAAGCAAGCCGCGAAAAGAGACAAGAAAAATGGAACGAAACCCACAGGGTCGCTCAAATAGCGATGTCATACCGCAGCATATCATGGAAGCAGCAGCCGCACGTCTCAGCTAAGCTCTCGTAAAAGAGGATGCACGGGCGGGATACGTTGGTGATGTATACCCACCAATTATTTCCGCCCGAACCAGTCCAGCAGTCCCGTAATGAATGTGAGCGGGTGCGGCGGGCAGCCTGGTATGAATAGGTCAATGGGATGCTGTTCGAGGAACTCGCGGTTCACTTCCATGGAATCCTGGAAGATGCCCCCGGAGACGGCGCAGGCTCCGACGAGGATCACGATTTTCGGAGACGGCACGGCATCGTAACAGATGAACGCCGCATCGGCCATAGCCTTGGTGATCGGGCCGGTGATGACAATACCGTCCGCATGGCGGGGTGAAGCGACAAATTCGATGCCGAAACGTCCCATATCGAAATTCACATTGCTCAATGCATTCAACTCCGCCTCGCACCCGTTGCACCCGCCCGCCGATATCTGACGTAGTTTTAATGAGCTGCCGAAATATTTCCGGATCTGCTTCGAGGCAAGCTCAGGCGTGATTCTCTTCTGCGATCCGTCGACGACCAACTGGCTGCGTGTGCTGCACGCGATGTGGTATTCGTTAGTGAAATGTATGGCCTGTTCGGGACATTCCTGTTCGCACAACGGACAAAAGACGCACAGCCCGAGATCGACCTTCAGGGGATTCAGCTGTATCGCGTGCGTCGGGCACACAGACTGGCATGTGCCGCAGCCATCCGGACATGTTTCGGGATGGAGGGCGGGCATGCCGCGAAAGAGCGGCGGCAGTGAGGCATGATGAACGTCGTGAACGATCGGGTCGCCCTGCAGCACACGGAGGTGAATGCTTTCAATCATAACTCTCCTTTGTTATAAATCGTGTCCGGCGTAGGACAGGTCAAAGCTTTTGTTGATCAGTGGGAAATCGGAGATCGCCACGCTTCGCATCGCGAGCGCCAGGCCGTACCAATTATGAAACGACGGATCCTTGATCTTATAGCGCGTGAACGCGCCGGCGGCATCGGTGAAGGCACAGTGGGCAATTTCACCCCTCCACCCCTCGACGAGGGAGATAACACCGCACTCGGGCAGCATATCGGCCAATGGACCGATCACAGGACCGGGGGCTAGATTTTCCAGCTGATCGAAAATAAATTGGAGCGATTCGTCTATTTCAAAAGACCGCATGCGCGTCCGCGCGAAGACATCGCCTGTCGACAGCGTGATGAGCGGAAGATGTGTATACCGGTACGTGCCGTACGGAAATTGGCTGCGCGTATCGATCTCTATGCCGCACGCGCGCGCTGCCGGTCCGACCATCCCGATCGATCGCGCCCACTCTTTCGTGACGACACCCGTCTGGTCGAGCCGTGAGATGACGCTCGTGGATTCGATCATCACACGATTGATCGCGGCGATATCGTTCTGCACAACGCGCAGATTGTCCTGGATGCGTTCGAGCGCCTCGTCCGCGGGATCGAACCGAAGTCCGCCCGGAGTGATAAAACCGCGCCCGAAGCGGGAGCCGCACAGAAGCGCGGAGCTGTTGATCACGAGAGTCCGCAGCCGCCCGTACGACGACGCACCGATGGCGTATCCGATATCGTTGCCAATGCCGCCCAGGCCTGCAAGGTGCATCGCGATGCGTTCAAGTTCTTCGGCGATCGTGCGGAGAACCTGCGTCCGCAGGCTGACCGTGGCGTGAGACAGTGCCTCGATGGCGAGCGTGTATGCCATCGTATGGCCGATCACCGTGTCTCCGGCGATCGATTCGCACAGAATGTTCCGCTGCCTCGCATCTGCAGCAAGCAGCATTGCCTCTATGCCGCGATGCTGGTATCCGAGACTGATCTCGAGATGGTATACTTCCTCGCCATGGCACTGAAAACGGAAATGGCCCGGTTCGATGATGCCTGCATGTATCGGCCCGACGGCAACCTCGTGAACCTCTTCGCCTTCCATCGCATACAGTGAATACGGCTGATCGCCCAGCACCGTCGTCTGTTTCCGCACGGGACGCAGCCAGGGATGGCCAACGGGGATGACATGGTGATTCTCCGCGAGTTCACATTCGAAATAATGCGTCTGGGGATATTCCCCCGCGAAGCTCGCGAAATGATTTTCCGTCGGCGTGAACGTTGTGCCTACCAGGTGTATCGACGATGACAATCGGTTGGCCAGGACTGCGATGACCGTTCCGGGAGACGCCGATGGGTCCATTCCGAACAATCCGATCATTCGCGAATGCGCCATCAACAGTTCGCGCACCGACGCCTCGAATTCGGCAATGGAGACGATGGGAATATCGCCGATCGCAAACGGCTGATGATTTTGTACCGACAAAGAGATCATAATAGTGGATATTAGTAACTCAGCGTACACAAAATAGCCCCTGTCATTCTGAAGGAGCTCGAGCGACTGAAGAATCTCGCCGGGTGCTAACACGATGCAAGATTCTTCGCTTGCGCTCAGAATGTCAGAGTACTTATGTCATATGCATGAAGATTCTTGACGCAGGCGAGCGAACAGCCCGCCCTACAGGACAATCCCGAAATCTTTAGATATCTGAACGACCGTTGCGTATAATTGCGCCGGCATGCCGACGCCAAGCGCGACCAGTGCTGCAAGCAGCACGATCGACGCAAAATGCATGATGTCGAATTTTTCGGCCGGGATCTCCGCCTGCACCGCATCCGAAGGCGGAGCGGCGTAGAGCATGCGGAACACGGTTTTGCTCATGCCGACGAATATAAAGAACAACAGGAACATCACGCCCGCGAGCAGCCACGGCCTGGACATCAGTCCCTGGAAGATCATCAACTCGCTGAAAAAGATGCCGAAGGGCGGCATCGCAATGATGGCGAAGAACCCCGCAAGGAACAGCCACCCTGTCCACGGCATCGCGTTGAGCACGTTCCAGACCGAGGACACTTCGCGCGAGCGGTATGACCGATGGATATTGCCCGCATTGAAGAACAGCACCATTTTGGTGAGCGAGTTGAACACAGTATGAAGCATCGCTCCGACAAATGCGATGCCACCGGTGCCGATGCCGAGCGTGATGAGCCCGAGGTGCTCAACGCTCGAATACGCGATCATGCGTTTGTAATTAACAACCTTGAACATGAAGACGAACGCGACGAAGAGCGAGAACATGCCGCCGATGACCATGATTGTGCGGGCGAATTCGGCCGTCGCCGTCGGCACCATAATTTGATAAATGCGGAGCACGCCGATGAGTGCCGTGCCCCTGAGCGAACCCGACATGAGCGCTGCAATGGGGCTCGGGGCATTGCTCGTGGCATCGATGTCTCCGGGATGCATCGGGGCGATGCCGATCTTGGTGCTTAATCCGACTAAGACAAAGATGAAGCTTGCCTTGAGCCAGATAGGATTCAGGAGGACCGAATACCGGGTGTACGTCGAGATCAGCAATTGCTGCCCGGCGATCGCGGTGCCGCTGGCAGAGAGCGTGAGAAAGAGCAATCCGATGAATGCAAACGCGATGCCCACGGACACCAGGAAGAGATATTTCCACATCGCCTCGAGCGATTCTTCATCCGCGTAATAATAGATCAGCGGGGCGACGCTGAGCGTGGTGGTTTCGGATGCGACCCAGAACAATCCGAGGTGGTTGCTGATGAGCGCCATCGTATTGGCGAACAGGAACAGGTTCAGCATCATGAAATACAGCCGCTTCCCCGATTCTTCGTTCACCAGCGTCGGGCGGTTGAGGTACGAATAGGACACGAGCACGACCCAGAAATAGACGTGCGAGAGGATCAACAGAAACAGCCGGCTCAGCGCATCGAAGCGAATAAATTCATTGTCCGCCGGATGCACGACGCCGGAAAAAATGAGGAACGAAACACCGAGATGCAGGCCGGCGATCAGCAGCGAGATGCCGAATTGCGCTTTTCTGCTGCGAAGCAGATAATTGGCCCCGATGCCGATCAATGGCAGTCCAAGCAAAATAATGAGTTCGGTCATCAATCTTTTAGCCTTCCAAGAACGCTCACATCCTGTTGAGTGAATGTGGAACGGATCTTATTGATCGTGATACCCATGAGGAACACCACCACGAAGACGTCCAGCATGGCGCCGAGTTCCACGATGGTGGGCATTTCGCCTGCGACGGAGGTTCCAAAGAGGAAGATGCCGTTCTCCAGGATCATAAAACCGACGACATGGACGATGAGCTTTTTCCTGAAGATGATGATATAGATCCCGACGATGATTGCCGAAAAGGCGGAAGCAAACGGGATCGGTTCGATGGGCGTGAAGCCGGAGAGCACATGGGCCGAGACGAACATGACGGACATCGACGCGACGGTGAGCAGAAGAAAGTTGAACGGCTGGATGCTCGGCTCGACGATGCGTTTCACATCGAGATCGATCACGATTTTATTGATGAACCGCGGAATGATGACCGCCTTCACGATGAACGATGTGATCGGGATGATAAGGATGTGCACCGACAGATGGTTGATGAACGGGAACACCATGATCGCCGAAAGCAGTATGCCCTGCGTGCGCAATATCGACACGTATGTTTTGAGCCGGGATGTGACGACGATATACAGCAGCGTCAGGCAGAACAAAATACTCAGTACATTTTCCATTGCATTTGTTTTTCGGTTATTGGCGGACGAACGTGTAAATAAGCAAATTGAGAATTCCGATCGCAGTCGCGAACAGCAGATACTGCGGAATGCTCTTCATCTTAAAGCGCGCGATCATCGTTTCCACCCACGCAATGAGGGCCGTGAGCAGCAGCAGCATGACAATAAACACCGAAAACCCCAGCCAGGGATTCTGCATGCTGAACGGATTGAAGAACGATGCCTCATAGATCGCATAGATCATGATCTTGATAAAGCTCGAATACTGATAGAGGAAAAGGTCGATCCCCGAATTGTCGAGGATCATCACTTCGTGGATCATTGTCAGTTCCAGGTGCGTGTTCGGATCGTCGATAGGCATGCGCGAGCATTCGGTCATCATCAGGAAGAACGCTGAGATCGAGCTGACGATGATGAACACGAGCGATGTCGGATTATCGAGCCGTATGGAATGGTAGATATCATAGATCGACGTGTGCCCGCTGATGAACGCCAGGCTGCCGAGCGTGAAGAAATAGATGGGTTCGGCAAAGACGGCAAACGTGGCTTCGCGCGCGGCGCCCATGCCTTCGAACGAGCTGCCGATATCCATGGCCCCGAGAATTTGGAAGAAGCGCGCGAGGCCGAGCAGGTAGGCGAACACGATGATATCGCCGTTGAAGCTCAGGATCGGTTTCACATAGCCGATCGGCAGCATGAGGCTCGAGATGAGAACAGCGGCGAATGCGACGACCGGTGCCAGACGGCTGACGAACGACGCGGTCACCGCATAGATCGTCTCTTTCCGAGTGAGCCGGAGCAGGTCAAAGTACGGCTGCCAGAGCGGGGCGCCGATTCTGCCGGTGAGCAGAGCCTTCTGCTTGTTGATCAGGCCCACCAGCAGCGGCGAGATGCCGAGGATGAACAGGAATGGGAACAGTCCCTGGATATTTAAAAATATGTCCATACGATCGCGACTCCGCCGTACACCAGTACGACAATTAACATAAATAAAATATAGTACCGAATATCCGTTCGGCTCAACGATTCAATTGCGCCGGCCCTGTCGACGATGGCATGATAGAGCGGCGCGACGAACGTCTCTTCCGAAAAATCTCCGGCGTGGGAATCGAATTTCGACCGTTTTGGAAAAATCGTTTCCGGAGCCGATGTGTGCGTGCGCAGATGAAGCGTCGCGGCTGCGATGCTGTTGATCTCATCGGCAAACGACGATGCGGTATACTGCATTTTCGGAGTCTGCCGGCGATATCCGCAGGCCCATGCAGGCGCCGCGCGCCGGCGAGCGCCGATCGTCTTCGCGGCAAACACGCATCCGATCGCAGCGAGAACGCTCACGAACACGAGCGTCAGCATGTTCCATTGCGCGAAGATCGTGTACGGCTGCAGGGCGATGCCCCATCGGTTATTTGCAATAACGGAAGTAATGATCCCGAGCACCGGCTGGGGATAAATGCCGAACAAAATGCAGAGCAGCGCGGGAAACCCCATTGCGGCATAGTCGGCCGCTGTCACGGTGAATGCGCCGAGACTGCTCCGTTCGGTTCCGAGGAACATCACGCTGTCGATCTTCGTGAAACAGGCGAGCGCCAAACCGCCGACGAATGCCAGGCCGACGGCCATGACCAGCATGAACAGCGGGAAATATTTTCCGAGCGCCGATGCCGATTCGAAGAACCCCTTGAAGATCAAAAATTCGGACATGAACCCGTTCAGCGGAGGCAGGCCGCTGATGGCCAGGGTTCCGACGAGGAACAACGCCGTGAACCATGGCGCGCGATGAACGATGCCGCCCATGCGTTCGATATCGCGCGTGCCGAAATTCTGATAGATGACGCCAGATCCGATAAACAACAGAGTCTTGAAGATGGCGTGGTTGAACGTATGGAACAATGCGCCGCCAAATCCCAGCCAGATAAGCGACTGGACCGAATACGAAATGCCGATGACGCCGGTGCCGATACCGATGCCGATGATGCCGATATTTTCGATGGAATGATATGCCAGCAGTTTTTTTATATCATGCTGCGCGAGCGCGTACCACACGCCGAAGATGGCACTGAACACGCTGACGACCATGATCAGGATGCCGATCCATGCAGGCAGCGGAGAACAAAATTCTATCACCCGGAAGATCCCGTAGATGCCGGTCTTAATGATGACTCCGGAAAGAAACGCGCTCAGCACCGTGGGTGCAATGGGATGCGCCCATGGGAGCCAGAAATGGAACGGCATGAATCCCGCCTTGATGCCGAAGCCCAAAAATCCTAGTCCGCACACGCCGTAAAAAAGAAGCCCCAGATCGGGAGCGATATGGAAGTCGGTGAAGAACCAGCTGCCCGCATGCGCATGAAGCATGAAAAAAAAGACATATAGGATGAACGTCGCCATGTGCGTCGTTGTGAAATAGATGAAGCTTCCCTTCTGCACTTCCTCCTTCTCCTTCTCCAGGAGCATGCCGAGATACGCCGCGAGCGTCATTAGTTCCCAGAAGACAAGGAAGACAATCGCATGATTTGCGAGGACGACCAACTGCGTCGCCAACAGCAGCAATGAGAATGACACGAGGAACGCGCGGACCGCCGCCCCCCTGCCCAGATGCTGCTGAAGGTACGAATGTGCTGAGATGATCGTCGGCACGGCAACGGTCGTGACGACAAGAAGGAAATAGAGCGCAAGCCCGTCTGCCCGGAAGAACGGTTCACACCAGGGAATCGAAGGTATCAGTGGATAGACCGAAGGAAGCGAGACGATGCGTTCGATGGAAAAGCCTGCATTCATGACGAGTCCGGGAACGACCGCGGCGACGAACAGCGTCAGCGCGCGCCCCAACGGGCGGACAGTCGCTGCGATGACCGCACCGGCGATAATGAAACCGCACCCGAAAAGAAAGACAGCGTCCATAAGAAATATTTCACTAATGATCGTAACGTCCGATAATCCTTGTCCTGAGGTATTCATCTAGACTAGGGTCAAGAATCTTCGTGCACACAACTACATCACCGTCATCCTGAGCGAAGCGAAGGATCTAAAATGGTGATTGCCAGTAGTAGCTATAAATACATGCTGCCTGATGTCATGAGCATTGTAGATTCTTCGGTCGCTCGAGCTCCCTCAGAATGACATGGCACAGTACATACAGTGAGTTCCCCCCCCCTTTTAATCAGATCTGGAACGCCAGGAACAGATAGAGCAGCAGGGCTATGATTGAAAACGTCACATACACCTGGATCTTGCCCGACTGAAGCCATTTGAACCATTCCACGAGCCAGGACACGAACGCGCCCGCGGGTTCGACGAACCTGTTGAGCACAAGATCCGCCGCGTTCGTGCGGAACGAACTCGTTGCGGGCAGAGGAATTTCCGGCAGGTGAATATCGTGGTGCACATTCAACGCCTTCCCTGCAATGTTCACGATATCGTCGGAGAAGGATGTTCCCGAATACTGCATACGCGCAGTGAGTGCCGTGTATCCACAGCCCCATGGAACGCTCGTGCGCACGGAACGGCGCGCGGCCAGCCTCGTTTTGGCGATCATCATAAGCGCAATGACAATGATCACTGCCACCGCGATCGTTCCGACCGATGTGATCGTTCCCACGGACGACGACCATGACAGCCCTTGTGACAATGGGAAAAGATCCCGATACACTGCCTCGCACCAGCCAACAACGATCTGCGGAAATAATCCAAGGACGAACACAGCCAGTGCAAGAGCGGACAGGGTTACGAGTTCATACTTCGTGATGTGAACATCGTGTTCGGGAGGCCGTTTGGGAGAGCCGAGGAAGACCATCGACATGATTTTTGAGAACGCGACAACAGCCAATCCGCCGACGAATGCCAGGGCAACGGCGGAAGTGAGCATGAAGAATGGGAAATACAACGAGAGGGATCGGGAAGCCTCGAAGAAGCCGCTGTATATCAAAAACTCGGAGGCGAAGCCGTTGAGCGGAGGAAGTCCGCAGATGGCAATGGAGCCGATGAGGACGATGCCGCCGAAGAGCGGCGCCGATTTCATCAAGCCGCCCATGAGTTCGATATTGCGGTGATGATAATGGTGGTAAATTGTTCCGGCACTCATGAACAGCAATGATTTGAAGACAAAATGGTTC
This sequence comes from uncultured Ignavibacteriota bacterium, assembly GCA_903884005.1. Taxonomy (GTDB): domain Bacteria; phylum Bacteroidota; class Ignavibacteria; order UBA10030; family UBA8401; genus CAISDA01. The sequence continues at coordinate 60,695 of CAISDA010000072.1, forward strand.
GCCGTATGGAAGAGCGCCCCGGCGAGTCCGAGGAACGTGAGCAGCGGCTGCTGGTGCTGCAGCCCAAACATCATGAGCGAGAGCCCGATGCCGATGATGCCGATATTTTCGATCGAGGAATAGGCGAGCATTCGTTTGAGGTCTTTTTGGGCGAGCGCATTCCAGATTCCGAAGATCGCCGTCGTGCCGGCAATGAACAACAGCGAGGCCGGAATAAAGTAATCGATCGGATGCGTCCATGTGATGACGCGAATGAGTCCATAGATGCCGGTCTTCAGCATGACGGCGGACAGCACCGCCGAGATGTGGCTGGGTGCGACCGGGTGCGCTTCGGGAAGCCAGAAATGAAACGGCATGAATCCGGCTTTCATGCCGAAGCCGATGAAGCCGAACCAAAATATTGTTGTGATCGCAGACGGCAGGTACGCCTGATGTGTGAACGCTGAAAATTCCCAGCTGTTGGTCTGCTGATGGAGCAGAAGGAACATCAGGTACAGAAAGAGCGTGCCGACGTGCGCAGCCGCAAAGAAAATGAAACTGCCGCGCTGCACTTCCTCCTTTTCACGCTCGAAGACGATCCCGACATAGCCGGCGAGCGCCATGAGTTCCCATGCGGCCAAAAACAGCAGCGCATGGTTGGCGATCACGATGACCTGCATCGACAAGAACAACACGGCGGTTGCAGCGATGGTCGGTTTCAGCGAGCGGGTCTGTTCGTAGTGAGAGAGATATCCGATGCCGTAGATGGAAGACACGATCCCTCCGCACTGGATGAGGCCGAGGAAGAAGAGCGAGAGCTTATCGAACGACAGTGAAATAGTCCCGAGGCTCGGGTGCGCGAAGAGCACGATCACCGGGGGTGTCGGGAAAAAAAATGCGCGCGTTGTAAACGCAAGGCCGCAGGCCGTGGCGGCTGCGATCAGCCCATGTGCGGCGCGATTGAGGACGAATTGGCTGCGGGAAACGGCAATGACGATGATCGCAAGCGCGAGCAGCATGCAGTCCGCGACAAAAAATTCAATCATCGGTGTACTTGCCCCTCGCATTGTTCAATGACCGAGATCAATTGCGGATACGGCAGGCGCTGTTCCAACGCCAGTTGAATTTCTTTTTTCGACAGCAGCAGACTGATGTGCGCCAATAGACTTAAATGCTGCTTGATCGTCTGTGAAATGATGAGGATCAGCGTATGCACCGGTTTTCCGTCGAGCGAATTGAGGTTGAGGAACCGGGACGGGAAGAAGAAATGGATCAGTGGTTTTTCGCGCCCGATGACAAGCGGGATGCGAGGATGGGGCAGGCTGATCCCGTTGCCGATCGCGGTGGTCATTAATTGCTCGCGGCTCTTCAGCAATTGTATCACCACGTCCCGGTCGACAGTCGGATCGAACGAGGCCATGTGCGTCATTTGTTCGATATACCCGTCCTCGGTGAAATCGCAATTGTAGAACACCGATTCTTCGGTCAGCAGCGGCAGCAGGCTGCCGATATGGTACTCCTGGAAATGGGAGTTTCCGGAAAGATTGAGTGGAAGACTCTTGTCCAGTGCCCATTCGATAATTTTTTCTTTATTGAAAATTATTCTATCCTGGATGATCTGGTGAGGAATCCCCTTGGCCTTCACTAATTTTTGTATTTCTTTTTCGGAAAGCAGCAATAACTGTGCAATATCTTTAATTCGTAAATCCACTGGCGTTCGCCTTTCTCTTTCAGATGCCTCACTTTGTGCGCGATCATGATCTATGGTTGGCTCACGCCAGTACTGTGATGCCGGAAGTGATGCCGCCGTTGAGCGACGGCTGCGACAGCGAAAAATTCTCTCAGCACGCTGTGGTGGAGCACACATCGGATGCGACGGGGGACCATGGTGGACAACAGTAACGTGTTCAGGGGTATCTGCGCAGCATACACCGGCATCATGTCTTTCAGCCTGAGCGCAGGTTTTACAACCTGTGGTTGCACTAACATAGAAAAATAATACCATTCTTTCAACCCCCTCGCCTCACTTCATGGGGACCCCGGCTCTGCGTGCGCGGGCGCCGAGTTTTTTGTTGCAACTGAACAGAGTCCTCCCTACATTGAATCTACTAATTTTCATTCACCCATTGCACCTCCTCTCGCGCACTCTGTCTCTTGCTGCGACGGGGAGAGGCCAATCATTGGAACCATTATGGATCTTTCACGAGATATTCTCCAAGCAATGCCCAAAGTGTTGCTGCACGATCACCTGGACGGAGGAGTCCGTCCCCAGACAGTCATCGACTTGGCGCAAGACCAGCAGTACACAAAATTGCCCACGAAGGATGCGGGGGAATTAAGCGCATGGTTCCAGCGAGGCGCGCAGCGCGGAAGCCTTCCGCTGTTCCTGGAGGGATTCGAGCATACGTGCGGCGTCATGCAGACCGAGGAGGCATTGGAGCGCATCGCCTATGAGATGATGGAAGACATGCGGAAGGACGGCGTCGTGTATGTCGAGACGCGCTTCGCCCCCGTTTTTCACACGGGGAAAGGACTTGCCCAGCACAAGGTCGTGCGTGCGGTGCTGCGCGGATTGGAACGCGGACGCGCGGACTTCAAGGTCCAGTTCGGCATGATCCTGTGTGCAATGCGGCATATGGAGCCGGCGGTATCACAGGAAGTGGCCGAGCTTGCCGTTGAATTCAGGAATTTTGGCGTCGTCGGTTTCGATCTCGCGGGTGAAGAAGGCGGATATCCGCCGAAGAAGCATGTGGACGCGTTCCATTACATCCAGCGTGAAAATTTCAACATCACCATCCATGCCGGAGAGGCATTCGGCAAGGAATCCATCTGGCAGGCGATCCAATGGTGCGGCGCACACCGCATCGGGCATGGAACCCGCATCATCGAAGACATGCGTATCAAGGAAGGCGAAGTGCTCAGCATGGGAACGCTGGCGCAATACGTGCTCGATAAACGCATCCCGCTTGAAATATGCATGACGAGCAACGTTCACACGGGAGCGGTGCGCAGCCTGGAGGAGCATCCGTTCGGCATCCTCTATAAGTACAAGTTCCGCGTGACGTTGAACACGGACGACCGGCTCATGAGCGGCATCACGCTGACGGATGAATATGAAGTGGCGAACAAAACATTCGGATTGAGGTTCGACGATCTCGAGAAGCTGACGATCAACGCGATGAAGAGCGCGTTCATTCCGTACAAGGACCGCATTAAAATCATCTACGAGGTGATCAAGCCGGGGTTTGCAGCGATCAGGCCGTAGGCGCCATTGTATCATTCAATGAACTTCCGAGACACACGGTCCCCCCATCGCAGAGCGAGACGACACTCGCCCTGCGGCGACTCCGCCCCGTTTGGGCGGGCATACACGTACGATAGTTGATACAACGAATGATATTATATTTTATCCGCCATGGTGAAGCAGGTCACATTGCCCCGAGCGATTTTGAACGAACGCTGACGGTGCGCGGCGAAGGCGCGGTGCAGGGAGTAGGCCGCGCGCTCTGCGGCGTGATCCATCGTGTGCATTGCATCTTTGCAAGTCCGTTGGTGCGCGCGCAGCAGACTGCGGCGATTCTTCAGGGCTATTTCGATCCGGTGCCGATCGAGACGTGCAACCATCTCACACCGGAGGCAGCTCCGTCGAACTTGCTTGCAGAACTGGGGCATTGCACGAACGATAGTAACATTCTTCTGGTGAGCCATGAACCATTCATCAGCACCTGCATCTCGTATTTAACATACGGCACAGCCGATGCCCGGATCAGCATCAGGCCGGCAAGCGTGGCATGCGTGCATGTGGGAGCCGTCATTGCTCAAGGAGCGGGCAGGCTGGATTGGCTGATGACAGCAGAACAACTCGCGCGCATGAACCTTGCATGAGCGGTGTGCGCCGACACCGGCATCAACGCTCCACACGTGAACCAACATGCGTGGGATGATGAAGGTCACACTCACACCCGCGGTCGGCAGTATGGAACCCCTTCCATTTGTTTTCTGGAATTTAATATTTATATTTACATTCTTATGGCATCAGTTATTCATTGAAACCTAACACAACGGGAAAATCTGTATGGCTACGAAAAAAAAATCCGTCGACGCGCGGGCACTTCTCACAGGCTTACGGGATGTGTCGCGCAATCTGTGGTGGAGCTGGGACTTCGACGCCCAGCAGATATTTAACGAATTAGCGCCGCGCCTCTGGGAAACATCGAACCACAACCCATCGGTGCTGCTGGCCGAGATTTCTGAACAGGAAATTCTCGCCCGGCTGGCCAACATAGATTTTGCGCTGCGCGTACAGAAGGTGATCAAACATTTTTCGGCCTACATGAAGCAGACGCAAACCTGGGCCTCCGCGCATGCAAAATTGCTGAAGGCCCCGGTGGCATATTTTAGCGCTGAATTCGGTTTCCACGAAAGCCTGCGCACGTATTCAGGCGGGCTGGGAATTCTCGCCGGCGATCACACAAAGTCGGCGAGCGATTTGGGCGTTCCGTTCATCGGCATCACACTGTTTTATCGCCAGGGGTATTTCGAACAGCGTCTCGGCGTGGAAGGATGGCAGCAGGAAGAATACATCACAGCCGACACGCACAAACTGCCGATCCTCCGGGTGACGGACGCCCACGGCAACCCCGTGACGATCTCGGTGCAGATCGGGTTCAGCATCGTGAAAGTGGCCGCGTGGAAATTGATGGTCGGGCGCAGCACGCTGTACATGCTCGATACCAATCTTCCCCAAAATGAGGAGCGCTTCCGTGACATCACCGCACACGTGTACGGCGGCGATACGACAACGCGCATCTCGCAGGAAATCGTGCTCGGCATCGGCGGCGTGCGCATGCTCCGTGCGCTGGGGATCTCCCCCTCGATCTTCCACATGAACGAAGGACATTCGGCATTTTTAACAATCGAACTGCTTCGTGAACAGATCGCCAATAAAGTTCCGCTCGAAAAATCTGTGGCCAGCGTCGTCAAGCACTGCGCATTCACGACCCACACGCCCGTGCCCGCGGGCCACGACCGTTTCAACCGGGACCTCTTCGAATATGCCTTCGGCCAAAAAGTAAGCGAACTGAAAATGACGGTGGATGAATTGATGGGCCTCGGGCGCATCCATCCGACCGACCAGAACGAATCGTTCTGCATGACGGTCCTGGCGTTGAAGATGTCGCGCTCGGCCAACGGCGTCAGCGAGCTGCACGGTCACGTCAGCCGCGAAATGTGGCGCCCGCTCTATCCGAAACTGACAACCGAGAAGGTGCCGATCGGGCACATCACGAACGGCGTGCACATGAAAGGCTGGTCGAATCCCGTCACCGATGCGTTCTGGACGGAAAAGATCGGACCGGCCTGGGACGAACATTTTCTCGAGCCGGCAGCCTGGCGCAAGGCGTTGAGCGCGCAGAATATTTCGGACGAAGAACTCTGGGCGCTGCGCTACAGACTGCGGCGGACGCTTGTGGAATTTGCGCGCAGGACTATGCAGAAGCAGCATGCGCGGTACGGCAACATGACGAATGCCTTCGAGAACATCTTGAATCCGGACGTGCTGACGATCGGGTTTGCGCGCCGCTTCGCCACGTATAAACGCGCGCCGCTGCTCTTCTCGCATTTCGAACGGACGCTTGAGCTGTTCAACGATACGAAACAGCCGGTGCAGCTGATCTTCGCGGGCAAGGCGCATCCGCGCGACGACGAAGGGAAAAAATTCATTCAGCGCATCATCGACCTGACGAAGCATCCTCAATTGTTCGGCAAGGTGATCTTCCTTGAAAATTACGACATCAATGTTGCGCGGTATCTCGTAGCGGGCGCGGATGTGTGGTTGAACAATCCGCGACGCCCGCTTGAAGCCAGCGGCACCAGCGGACAGAAAGTCTCGATTCATGGCGGCCTCAATTGCAGTATCATGGACGGATGGTGGCGCGAGGCGTACGACGGCACCAACGGTTGGTCCATCGGCGGCGACGAACAGCCTGCATCGGAACAGGTGCAGGACGAACAGGATTCACAATTCCTGTACGATGTGATCAAGTATCAGATCATCCCCGAGTTCTATAAACGCGGCGCGAACAATGTGCCGGCGCAATGGATCAAGCGCGTGCGGCGCGCGATACAAACGCTCGTGCCGCAATATAACACGCACCGCATGGTCTCGGACTACGTGAAGAAATACTATGTGTGATCGGACCGCACCGATACGTGCAAGAGGAAAAAAAAGCCCCGGGAAAATGTATCCCCGGGGCTTTTTTTTTATGGCGGATGACGGAAATTTTCGGTATCTTTCTCGCAATAAAAACCCGGCCTTCAGCACGGTCCGGTGCACATTCGACAACTGCACGACAATAAGACTCACCACATAATGAAAGTACTGCTGAACATCGTCAAATGGTCTGCCATCATCGCCGGCGTCATTTCAATTCCGCTTCTCTTTCAGAAGCGTGTCACCGAACTGGAGCGCCGCGCCCAGGATGTCCGCTACGATACCAACGATTACATTTCAGACACGATCCTCTAGCTATTGAAGTTTCTCCACTTTAATAGTGTTCGTTGAATTGCGCGCAAGCAGCGGGATGCCCGCGGTCATGACGACATAGTCGCCGTGCTGCACCGCACCCGAGCTGAGCAGCTCTTCATGGATGCGAGCGAAGGTCGCATCGGTATCCCCGATGGCGCTGACGAGGATCGACCGCACTCCCCAGACCAACGTGAGCCTCCGCTGTACACGGTCCAGATCGGTGAATGCAATGAGCGGAGTGGCCGGCCGGTACCGTGCGATGATCTTCACCATGTCCCCCGAGTGTGTCACGCACACGATGGCTGCCGCGTCGATATTTTTCGCGAGCATCGTTGCCGACCGGCCCAGCGCCTTGAACACACCCACTTGCTCGTCGTTGACAGTCTCATCGAGATACAAATTCATATGCGATTCTTCTTCGGCTTTCCGGATAATGGAGCTCATTGTCTGGACCACCGTAACAACATTTTTCCCGACAGACGTCTCGCCCGAAAGCATCACCGCATCTGCGCCGTCGAGCACCGCATTGGCCACATCGTTCGCCTCGGCGCGCGTGGGCCGCGCGTTTTCGATCATCGACTCGAGCATCTGCGTGGCAATGATGACCGGCTTCCCGGCAGCATTGGCCTTGCGGCAGATCATTTTTTGCGCGATCGGCACATCCTCCGTTGGACATTCCACGCCCAGGTCGCCCCGCGCCACCATGAGCGCATCGGCCTCGGCGATGATGCCGTCGATATCCACGAGCGCCTCGGGTTTTTCGATCTTCGCGATGATGGGAAGGCGGCGCGTGCCGATGGCGTCGGAGATGAATTTGCGTATATGCCGGATGTCCTCGGATGTGCGAACGAACGAGAGCGCGACATAGTCGATATTGTTGGCAATGCCGAACAGGAGATCCGCCGCATCTTTGTCCGTCATGGACGGGGAACTGACTGCGACGCCGGGGAGATTGATGCCCTTATGATTTTTGAGGAGGCCGCCGTGGACAACTTCGGTGATGACGTCCGTGTCGATCACTTCAAGCGCCTTAAATTGGAGCAGGCCGTCGTCCATGAGAATCGTATCGCCCGGTTTCACGTCGTGCGGAAGGTGCTTGTATGTCGTCGAGACGCGTTGTGCTGTGCCGATGATATCGTCGGTCGTGATGGCAAACCTGTCGCCGTCATGCAGCAGTACCGGCGCGGCAAGCATGCCGGTCCGGATCTTGGGCCCCTGGAGGTCCTGCAGTATGGCGACCGGTTCGCCCACATTGGCGGCAGCCTCGCGCACCCGGGCCATCATCTGCAGATGATCGTCATGTGTGCCGTGCGAAAAATTCAACCGCGCGACATTCATGCCCGCACGGATCATCTTCTCGAGCGTTTCCACGGACGAGGATGCGGGCCCGAGCGTACAGACGATTTTAGTTTTTGCCAAACGAGTCATGTGTATTTTTCCGATTTGGTGAAGAAGGAATACTCATAGAACCGCCCCCGGGAGCAGGCGGGCCATGGACACAATGGGTTTTCACATTACGGCAGAGGCGGCAGGCCCCAGAGCCTGACATATGGGCCATATGCCACGCGTGGAATCTGCACGAGCAGCGGCCTCTTGCCCGGATCGATCCATTGCAGAAGAGTCAGCATTTGTTCTTCATCCATTGCCGTACACCCGACGGTCGGAGTTCTATCCGGGCTGTTGAGATGAAGGAAAATGCAGCTGCCTTTTCCCGGAATGCACCCCGGATTGTGTTTCACGAAGATAACATATTTATAGTCGATGCCCTCGAATTTCATTCTCTCGGCGGAGCGCCATTGCGTTGCGCCTTTCACTGTCTTCGGCACTTTTTTTTCATCGATCATTTTATTGTAATATGCCGACAGCGGATCGTCGACCCATCGGAGCGTCGAAGTGCTGCGCGTATAGGGGTAGCGCACGCCGGCAGGCGCGGCAGAATCGTATCCACAGAATGCGCCGAGCTCAAAGATCCCCGCAGGAGAGCGGCGATCGCCTTCACGTTTGAAGCGGGCATCGAGAGGCAGCGGATGCACGCCGAGGCCCCATGCCATGCCCGAATCGCCGTATGTCACCTTCCACGACGGCCTGACCATGCTCCAGCCCTGCTTCGTTTTTTCAAACAGCATCATTGTGCCGTGCTGGGAGTTCCATTCGGGTCCCACCGAGACGAGCAGTTGCTGCGAAGTGCCGAGCTGCGCTGACGCCGTGGCTGCCGCGAGGCTGAGCAGAAGAAGGATAATTTTCATAATGTCCGTTGTATGTGAAGCAGAATCGCTGCAATGAATGATCGATAATGTGATTCGTTATGGGAGCGGAATATCGCCTGCTGTCGCGTCCTGTCTGCTCCCAGACATGTAAATATACCCTTCGACATCAACGGAATCAAGCAGCTTTTCAGGCAGCCTGACGCTTATTTTACAAGCATCATTGTTTTGCTCTGAACAAAGCCCTGGGTGCCGGAAGAAGCGGACGCCGAAATCCGGTAGACATACACACCGCTTGAAAGAGCAAAGGCGGAAGCGTCGAATCTCACACTGCGGTAACCGGCCGGCTGTGTACCGTTGACGAGCCGGGCAACTTCATTTCCAAGAATGTCGTAGACCGTGAGAGTGACCCTGCCTGCGAACGGCAGACTGTAGCTGATCGTTGTCGCCGGGTTGAATGGGTTCGGATAATTATTGCCAAGCGCATATTCGATCGGCACTCCGCCGGCGGTCTCCGGCACGGACGTCGCGGTATTGACCTGCAGATTGTCGAAATACAGTTCGCCCGCGGTTTCTGCGCCATTCATTTGTCGAAGCGCTATTGCGCTGAACGCCGCAATATTTTTATCCTTCAATGCGATAGTCATTATTTTCCAGCCCGTCCAGTTCACGGTATCGACAGCACACGTCAACGTCCCGCCGGCATTATCCTTAAAACGATATTCAAGGATGTTGCCGCTGAGGTCGCCATAGACCCACATGCCAAATAGAGTCGATCCGTCCGCATGTATCGCCTGTCCCGAAGTCTTTTCCATCACGCACAGTCCTTCCCTGCCGGAAAACGCATAGGCTAATTTTCCCGCCGCGTCCCCGCTGCATTTTATCGCTGTGGAGAGCGTTAATGCGGTCCCGGCCGCATCCACGTTGCTGCTCTGGACGTTGACTGCCGGCTGCATCCAATTGCTGACTGTTTCGAAACTGTCGGCTATTGCTCCGTCGCAATACGTTGAGGCTTCAGTGAAAAATGGAATGTCAATATTTTCTCCCAGAGCCAGTTTTTCCGTATCCATGATTCCGGATTTCAATTTTATTTTATACTGTGCATTGGCACTTAACGCCGTGCCCGGTGTAAAGATGATAATGCCTGCGGCATACAACGCGCTGTTCACTTTAACAGTGAGCGCTTTGTCCGAAGCATCGGTCAGTGAAACATTATTCGCAAGCGACGAGGGGGCGATTGCGCCGTCGAAGGTCAGACGGATCTGAACTGTTTTGCTGATCTCCGATTGCAGAGCCGCCGGATATTTTTTAAGGAGCATCAGCCTCACCCTGATTGTGGTAAAACTGAACGAGCACGGTGTTTTCAGATGAAGACCGTTGACATCCGCTGCGGAGGTATCAACAGTGACAGTATACGCCGTCTGGCGTTTCAGTGAACCTGCAGGGATGAAGGTGAGACGCGCATCGTTATTGTCCCATGCAAACGCGCCCGCGGTCTGCGGAACGATGCTGAATGCCGATTGACATTTTTGCCTGTCCATCGCTTTATTAAAATTGATGGCGACAGGGCTGAGCGTGTCCACTTTGGTGAGAACGGAGGGAGAATAACTCCTGACCGTGACTGCTGTCTGGAACAACTCGGCCTGATCGAGAAAGATGCTGCCGGATGTGAGCCCGAGGGACGCTTGTTTGACGACAATGCCCGCGAACATTTTTTTGCCGGTATCGGCGATGCTGCTCAATTGTATCTGCGCGAATTTCCAGCCGGTCCAGTTGAGCGTATCAACATAGAATATTTTTTCCCTCAGCTGCGCGTCTACGAATACGTAGCCGAGCAGGTTGGTGCTTGCATCGCCGAAGATCCACATGCCGAAGGACGTATCGGCGCTCGCACCGAGTGCCGTGGGAAAAGGATTCTTGAGGTAACAGACCCCGCCGGTGGTTGAAGTGAATACATACGTTAATTTTCCCGACGCCTTTCCATCCGTGTGGTGATTGTTATCGACCGCAAAGAACGTTTGGGCGGCAATCGTGCCGACGGTTCCAGTAGTATTGTCCGGATCTGGCCAGACGGCGCCGTCTTCAAAATCGATGACCGTTCTGCCAGTGACCGCCGCCTGGGATGTCCCGGTTGTAAAGCTGAATTGTTTTTGTGTTAACAGCGTCAGAGCATTCGTGCTCTGCAGGGCAGGCGCTATGACAACCGTATACTCCGCATGATCAGCGAAACGCTGCTTCGGCTCCACGATCACGAGGCCGGAAGAGCACAACGACGTATCGATTGTGAATGCTGCGTTCTTCCCGTCTGTACCGAGGAGCGAAATATTCTCCGCGGCTGATGCCGGGAGAACGGGCTCGCTGAACTGCAATTTCACCGCGGCAGTGGGAATGATATTCGTTTGATTGTTTTTCGGATAGGTCGATTGCAATTGTTCTCTGCGCTGGTATCTGGCGCTGACAGCCCACGGCAGCGGTGTGATCTGCTGGTGGCCCGTATTGGCATCCGACCAGTCGTAGATGGCATTTTTGCCGTCAAGTTTTGAATGATTATACCCGTTGGGATTCTTATCGCCATACGGGTCATTGACGTAGACTGTATGACCCGTGCCGTATTGTTTGACGATCATCACGATATGAGCCGCCGTCAGACCGGTGCTGCAGACAATGTATGGATAGCCCAGATTGATTTCGGTCATGGCGCTTGTCCAGGTGACGTCGTCAGTTCGCGTTGAACTGATTCCGTAGTTGGTAAGGAATGTCACGATATTGGAATAGGGTGATCCGTTATTCCACAAGCATCCGTGTGCGCCGGTCATCCAACTTCCGCCATAGCCGGCATACGTCACCCCGTTATAGGTGTACGGATCGGAAATATATTTTCCATACGGGCTGTAGATGCCATAGTGATACGAATAGATCGGATCGGGCGGCAGTATTTTATAAGAGGCGATCGCTTCCAGCGCACTGGAAGCACCGCAGCAGGCATATCCTATGCTTCCGCTATACCAGTCGGAATTCGTGCCGGTCTGCAGCACTTGGTGGATGTGCACGTACTCCCAGTCGACGGCAGACACGTTGGCCGGCCGAAGGGTCTTCGCCGCCGGTATTTCCATAAAAGCGCCGATCTCGAGTGCCTGTGAGCTTTTAAAGAGCACGGTGTTCGCTTTTGTATCGAGGGATATTTTCAGGATCTCGCGGCTGCCGCAGGTTTGGCAGACAATGTCGCCGCCTGAAAACGAAGCATCCATCTCCTTTATGCCGGGGGTATTGGTAAGTTTCGCAAGGTTGTTCATGCCGGCATCATAAAGGAAGATATCGGAATTATTCAGCAGCATGTTCGTCATATCGATATCCCGCTTGTGGAAGACAAGCGTGTTGGCATCCGGTGCCCATCGTGCATTCTCGCCGTCCGAAACGACAACCGTTTCGCCGTTGACGAGGTTCTTCACGAGGATTCTCGCATCGATGGACTGGAACGACAGTCGGGATCCGTCGAAGGACCATTGCGCATCGCCGTAGCCGGCTTTCGCATCCGTCAGGAGTTCCTTCGTTTCGGTTGCCGGTTCATATTTCCAGAGTTGATCATCATTATTATAGATGACATATCGTCCGTCGGGTGAAACGGGAGTTCTGTTGGAGTAGACACCGAGATCGTAGCGTTCAACGGACGATTCTTTTTTTATCACGAGCTGGCTGCCCACGGTAAAAACAATCGTTCCGTCGCCGGCGAAGGAAGGCTGGCCGCAGAGTTCTGCCGGTGCCGCCAATTTTTCAATGACGAGTGATTGCAAATGACAGACCGCCGGCGATTGCATGCGCGTCAGCGGATCGATGAATTTAAAGCCGAGGGTCTTTTGGTCGAAAGACAACGTCATATATCTTCCGCAACCAGGGGCCGTGATAATTTTCTTCATCTCGCCGTTCGTGATCAGATAGACCGAGGAAGAAAATTCGTCCGTACACACAATGCCATATGGAGTGATCATGGGTGACGAAAAATATCCGTGCGGCGTGGTTTCGGGCGCGGAGGCGTTCAACGCGGCTGAGCTTTGCGAATGCACATCGATTGAGAAACAGGCCAGACAGCACAACAATAAAAATTTGACAGATGGAGCATGAGCGTATGTGAGGGACATAACGATACCTGTGGAGTTTAAGCGGACGTGGCAACCGATAGTGGAAAGAAACCTTAACCGCTATTAACATAAGGCCTTATTAGTGCTATGTCAATGCTTTGCGATAAATAGGACTTCAACCGCCCCGCCCCCTTTCGCCGCCGAAGTACGATAGACGGGAGGAGGAGGCGCTCGGACATTCGTGAGAGTGTTGACCGGCGAATAACGGTCAGGAAAAAAGCATGCCGATGAGATATTTCTTCTCATCGGCATGTTTTGTTACAACCGGTTACAAAACTCACAGTGCGTCATAGCGAGATAAAGCGGTTGAGCGTTACCACAGGTTACCAAACACACTCAAAACAGGGGTTTGGCCAAAAAAAAACAGGCCAAATTGGCCTGTTTTCGTCGGAACGGCGGGATTCGAACCCGCGACCCCTACCACCCCAAGGTAGTGCGCTAGCCGGGCTGCGCTACGTTCCGTGCATATCAATGTACGAACTTCCACTTGAATTTCAAAGAGGAAAATCCGATTAAATTTTCACCAGGAGCTCTTCAAGAAGCAATTTCATTTCGAGCAAATCGGCCTTCAGTGCATCGCCGGTTGCGGTATTCTTTTTCTCAGGCGACGCGGCAACGGCGACCGGTTTTTCCTCCGGCGTCTCGCCGAAGAGTGTTTCCTGCTTTCCCTCCTGCTCCGATGTCCAGCTCTTGAGTATCTGCTTGGCCCCTTCTATTGTATACCGCTCCTCACGCAGCAAGTGCTTGATGTGCAGGATCAATTTAATATCCTTATTGCCGTACACTCTGTTGCCAGCTCTGTTCTTCTGAGGCTTGAGCAGTTCAAACTCCGACTCCCAGTACCGAAGCACGTATTGTTCCAGATCGGTGATCTTACTGACCTCGCTGATCGAGTAGTACAGTTTTTTGATGCCTGTCGATTTTGTCATACGGTATCCGCAGTGTGGTGAGCAAAGTCCTCTTGTGTAAATAGTATTAAAAAGCATTGTGATTTGCAATCATTAATATTGACTTCGGTGCAATTTTCTGAAAATTTTGTATTTGCATTTCACCCATTGAATGGCTAATTTCCCGAAGAGAGACAGGAATTGGATGTGCGGCGGGTGGCCGCGCCGTCGAAATCAGCGCTGGGTGTGGACAAATCAACGTTCCTATCAAATTAGGAGGAATCCTTATGAAAAATATTTTTCTCTTGCTTATGCTGGCACTGTTGATCACCGCACCTTCTTTATCGCAGATCGACAGCCATTTTGGCTATATCGATGAAAAGGAAATAGCACAATTTGCCAAACCGCTGGTGACGTCTCTTGGCATTGCCATGAATACGGGCGCGTTTCATACCGCACATATACCCACGTTCTTCGGATTTTCCATCGGGGTCAGGGGGATGATCATGATGATCCCCGACAATCAAAAGACATTCACGCCCGCAATTCCCGCCGGGTATAAATCGGCCACGGGCACGAATGAAACTGCGACGTTCTATGGCACTGACGGGGGCGTTTATTCGGGGCCGGGCGGCTTCATCACATATCCGAGCGGCGTGAACGAATCGACGCTGCCGTTCGTTTTTCCCCAGGCAACGGTGAGCATCTTGGGCACCGAATTGCTCCTTCGCTATGTTCCGTTAAATATTAAAGAAACAAAAATAAATCTCTTCGGCATAGGACTGAAGCACAGCGTCAGCCAGTACATCCCCTTCTGTCCGGTCGATCTTGCCGTGCAGGTGCTCTATAATAAATTCAACGTCGAAAATTTGGTCACGTCAACGCATATAGCATTCAGCGGGCAGGTCAGTAAAACATTTGCCGTCGTCACTGCGTATGGAGGCGTGCAGTATGAATCGTCGAAGCTTACATTCGACTACAACATCAAGGGAGATCCCACGAGCGCGAATCCGTTATTACAGACCGACAGAAAAGTGTCCGCCGATGTGACGGGAGATAATTCGATGAGACTCACGGTCGGCGGCGCGCTGAGCCTTGGATTCTTCGTGCTGAATGCCGATTACAGTGTGGGTTCACAACCGGTTGCTTCTGCCGGAATAACTTTTGAATTTTAAACAGGAGAAGAGCCATGAAACGATTTCGCTTTTTATTGTTCCTCTTTATCGTGCCGGCAGCGGCGTTGTTGTTCAACGGCTGTATTTTAGATGCATTCAAGAATCTTGTACAAAACATGCCCATCGACTACACCTTTACACTTTCGGGCAACACTACGGCGATACCAAAACAAACGGGAACATTTACACTGAACGATTCGAAGACCTATCGGGATAACAAGGACAAGGTAAAGCAGCTGCGGTACAAGGCGGCGGCATTCTGCGTTTCATCGAACACGGTACCGTCGCTGCAGGGGGACATCATACTCACGCTGAAGGCGGGAAGCGGCATCGGCGCAACAACGTTATTTTCGAAGACGCTCGCGGGTTTCAAGCCCAACGATTACCTGGGCATTCAAGCCAAAGACCTGCCTCTGACGCAGACGGAAATAAACGCGATCAACTCATACCTGAGCAACAGCGACCTGTTCAGTTCAATGGTGTTTACCACCGAACTGTCGGTGCAGAATGCTACGCCGGCAAACACCACTATCGCGCTCACATGCTTTTTGAGCCTGGCCCTGGAGATGACGCTGAATCTTGAGTGATGAGTCGGAAGTCCGGCAGGCATAGAGCGGAGTGAGCTGCGAACATCACCGGCTGACGTGAAGGAGTCAGCCGGTGATGTGTTTTGTGATGTGCTTAGTGATGCGTTTTCGGAACCTTCAGGAAGAATGTCGCCCCCTGCCCCGTCTCGCTCTCGAGCCAGAGCGAACATTGATTCGCTTCGGCCAGTTTTTGCGCGATGTAGAGACCGAGCCCCGATCCCTGCTGTTCGTGTTTTTCCCGGTTGATCTGGTAGAATTTTTGAAATACCTCCAGCTGATATTCCTTTGCGATGCCGATGCCGTTGTCTCTGATCACGAATGTGCTCACATCATCATCTTCCGTGCAGCGAATCTCGATCAGGCCACCGGGCGGTGTGAATTTGATCGCATTATCGATGAGCCGGCGGAGTACGTTTTCGATATGCGGCAGATACGCAGCGAGTCCGATGGAGGCCTGGATCTCGGGCAGAGTGATGCGCAAATCTTTTTTCCTGATGACCGGTTCGAAATCCTGCATGATGCGATCGATGAGCTGATAGGGAGAGATAAATCCCTCCTGGCTGCCGGCTTCACGCACAATGTCATTCGATTCGATCTTCACAACGAAGAGGAAATCTTCCACCATGGAGTTGAGCCGTTTGCTGCCTGCTTTGAGCATCTCGAGAAATTCGGTAAAATCTTCCGCCGAGAGCGAATCTTTTCCTTCAGCCAGGATCTCCGTGGCGCCGAGGATGGAGGTGAGCGGAGTGCGCATTTCGTGCGAGATGATGTTGAAGAGTTGGCTCTTCATCTGTTCTATCTGATGCGTAAACGAATCGCTGAGCTGCTGGCGGCGTTTCAATTTTCCTTTGATCACCGAGAGCAGAAAATCCGGTTCGAATGGCTTCGTGATGTACTCGTCGCTGCCCAGTTCTTTGCCGATCTTCACATGGGCAAAATCGCTGTGCCCCGACACGAAGATGAACGGAGTGTTTTGGAGACGCGGATTTTGGCGGACACGGGAGAAAAAATCGAACCCGGAAAATTCCGGCATCGTCACATCGGAAATGATGATATCGGGTGTGATCGTTTCCAGCATCTGGAGCGCATGAGGAACATCCAATGCTTTGGAAACAGAATATCCTTCCATTTCAAGGATCGAGGCCGTGATGTCCAGCAGATCGGGTTCATCGTCCACAATGAGAATGACATATTTCGGATCGGCCATAGAGTCGCAGTCTAAGTGATAAAAACTAGAGGGACTTCCGTAACACATCGAGCATCGCCTGATGGATGATGCCGTTTGATGCCAGCGTGTTCGGTGTGTAAATACTGTCGGGATTGCCGAGGATGTCGGTGACACGACCGCCCGCTTCGCGGACGAGGAGCACGCCTGCCGCCTTATCCCACGGAAAGAGCGTCATTTCCCAATACCCGTCGAGCCGGCCGGCCGCAATGTAGGCCAGGTCGATGGCGGCGGAGCCGAGTCGTCGGATCCCCTGCGCTTCCATCAAAAAATTATTAAAATGCTCGATGATGCGTCCCGGATGTTCCCGGATGGTGTACGGGAATCCGGTGACGAGCAAGCTGTTGATGAGCGAATCGGCGGCCGACACATGGAGCCGGGTGCCGTTGCAAAATGCGCCCTTCCCTTTTTCAGCGCTGAATACTTCGTCGGCGCTCGGGTCGTATACCACACCGGCAACAATCTCTCCCCGATACTCGACGGCGATCGAGACGGAAAACAGCGGCAGCCCATGTGCAAAATTTGTCGTTCCATCCAGGGGATCGATGACCCATCGGTAGTCCGATACGATCGCATGACTCCCGCTCTCTTCGGCGAGAATATCGTGCGATGGAAAGCGCTCATGAATTTTGGCGATGATGAGCGCTTCGGCCAGTTTGTCGAACTCCGTCACGAGATTGGTCGCTTCGCCCTGTTTGCGTTCGATGGACGTGATCTTGCCGACGCCTTCACGCAACAATTTTCCCGCTTCACGGGCGGCTTCAATGGCTGTAGTAAGCATTCACATTCTGTTGGTTTAAATTGTCAACACATAAGATAAAGTACTCAATTATTTCGCGATGTTCAATTTGTTTCTGAGAAACAACACCGCTATATTTCGGTTCGGATCGCACACGCACTGATCGCGCATTGCACACAGGAATGAGACCGCCATGGGAACGACATCATTGATGGACATGCTCCGCCGGGGCATTGACGCGCACGGAGCGTGGGCATCGAACTGGGAAGATTTTTCACCCGACGGCACGCTGGCAGTGTCCGAGGCGGATGCGCACGCCGCTCTCGACGCATTATCGGAGCGGCTGCGCGAGAACTACCCATTTTTCCATCCCGACTATGCAGGACAGATGATCAAGCCCCCGCATCCCGTGGCGATCGCAGCGTATATGACCGCTATGCTTGTCAATCCCAACAACCACGCTCTTGACGGCGGGCCGGCGACTGCGCGCATGGAACTGGATGCCGTGGAGGATATTGCGCGGATGTTCGGCTTACCGACACATCTCGGACATTTGACATCGGGCGGGACGATGGCGAACATTGAGGCGTTGTGGGTGGGCCGGACGCTGCATCCAGACAAAGCTGTCGCGTATTCTTCCGCGGCTCATTACACGCATCAACGGATGTGCGGCGTGCTGCAGATTCCGTCGCGAGAGATCCGCACGGATGGCAACGGCAGAATGGATCTGGGTGAACTGGAGGATGCGCTCCGATCGGGCGGAATCGGAACCATCGTTGCAACGATGGGGACAACATCGCTGGGTGCGGTCGATCCGCTGGACCGGATCATTCCGCTGGCGAAACGGTACGGTGCGCGCGTGCATGCCGATGCGGCATACGGAGGATTCTTCATGCTCTGCGCGGCACAGGATCCGGTGCCAATCCATGCGGCCCCCTTCCACTCGCTGAAGGAGTGCGACAGCATTGTCGTGGATCCGCACAAGCACGGGCTGCAGCCGTACGGCTGCGGGTGCATACTCTTCCGCGATCCCTCTGTCGGCACGCTGTACAAGCATGAATCGCCGTACACCTATTTCACATCCAAAGAATTGCATCTTGGCGAAATTTCACTTGAATGCTCGCGCGCCGGCGCCTCGGCTGCGGCACTGTGGTGCACGCTCCAGTGCCTTCCGCTCAGGAGCGACAAGGGATTGGGGCCGATCGTTGCGGCAACGCGCGCCGCCGCCCTTGAGTGGAGCGCCCTTGCCAAGCACAGCAGCGTGGTGCTTCCCTTCACCTCCCCGGACCTGGACATCGTCACCTACCTGCCGCGCACCGAGCCATTCAGCGCGTCGATGGTTTCTGCAGCCACCGAAAAAATATTCCGGGCTCTGATGGAGCGGAAAGAACACCCGATCTATGTGGCAACGCTCACCGTCGACGCCGGGGCGATCTACAATACCTACCCGTCGTTTCATGCAGACCAGCCGACGGCGGTAATCTTCCGTTCTGTGCTGATGAAGCCCGAGCATCGGCATACTGTTGGAACACTGTTCCATGAAATAGAGGCCATGATCGCTCCCTCGTAACTCACAAAAATTTGCACCGCTTCACCCGAGCGGGCGAGATACCATCTTGCCCTACATGCGCACCGATGAAAGAACATGTAGAAGAATTTATATTTTACCGACGGAACAAATGCATCCGGTTGGCGTGTTACACCTGTTGATAACAGGATACAGACCGAGCAGATCTCTCAGGGGAATACAATAACTATGAAGACCGTTTGCACAATTGTAGCGCTCTTATTGATGAGCGCAGCACCATCGGGATCGCAGACAAAGACGGGGATACTGCGCGGGACGGTCATCAACGGCATGACAAAGGAACCGGTTGTTGGAGCGAATGTGGTGCTCAATGGGACCACGCTTGGCGCATCAACGAACGCGAACGGCACGTTCGATATTTTCACTATTCCCGTCGGGAACTACGGCATCCGAGTATCGGCGGTCGGATATAAGCCCATCGTCAAAACTGATATCGTAGTCTCCAGCGGAAAGCCGGCGAGTCTGTCAATCGAGATGATGGAAACGGTCGTGGAATTCGAAGGCGTCACCGTGACCACCGAATTTTTTCAGAAGAATGACGAATCGCCCATTTCCTTGCAGACGCTCGGCGCAGAAGAGATACGGAGGCTGCCCGGCGGATTGGAAGATGTCGTGCGCGCTGTATCTATTCTTCCCGGTGTGGCGCAGGTGCAGGCCGGAAGGAACGACCTGATCGTGCGGGGCGGCGCACCATCCGAGAATCTGTTCGTGGTCGATAATATTGAAGTGCCGAACATCAATCACTTCGGCACACAGGGGGCAAGCGGCGGCCCGCTGAGTTTCATCAACCTCGATTATGTGAACGAGACGACATTCAAGACCGGCGGGTTCGGGGCGCAGTACGGCGACAAACTGTCGTCGGTGCTCACGATCGACCTGAAAGACGGACGCACGGATAAGCTCGGCGGCAAGGTCACGATCGCCGCGACGCAATTCGGGTTGAATCTGGAAGGCCCGGTGGACCAGGATGGTTCGTTCATCTTTTCCGCACGCAGGAGTTTTCTGGATTTCATTTTTAAGGCGGCGGGATTCGGCTTCGTTCCCGAATATTGGGACTTTCTCGGGAAGGCGACATTCCGCTTATCGGAGCACGACCGGCTCACGGTGGTCGGCGTTGCCGCGCTCGATGATGTGAAGCAGTTCAATGAGACGGAGAAAAAGCGTTTTGATAATTCACGCATCCTCGCCAGCGACCAGAAGCAGGCCGTGGGAGGCGTGAGCTGGCGGCATCTGCTTGGCCGCGGGTATACCTCCGTCACGCTCGGCCAATCGTATGTGGATTACGACACACGGCAGAACGACTCGCTCCTGACGCCCATCTTCACGAACAAATCGCTCGAATATGAATCGTCGCTCCGGGGAGACATCGTGTATCAATTTTCGAAGACGGCGGAACTCAGCGGCGGTGTGCAGGGAAAAGTGATCCGTTTCTGGAGCGATCTGTTCCTCCGCCCGTTTACGTCGAGTCTCGGCGGCGCGGCGTTCGGTGCGCACTCAACGTATGATACGACGGCATATAAGGCAGCGCTGTACGTGCAGTACTCGCAGCAACTGGACAGGCTTCGCGTGACCGCCGGCGTTCGGGCGGATTATTTTAATGCGATCACCAACAGCTCCGCATTTTCTCCGCGCATCACGGCGTCGTATGCTCTCGACGAGATCACGAATCTGACATGCAGCGCGGGGCGCTATCATCAGGCTCCCGCCATGATCTGGCTCGTCTCTAATCCGGCGGTGAATGCACACCTGGAGCACATCCGCGTCGACCAGCTTGTTGCCGGCTGGGACCGGTTGTTGAGAAATGATGTGAAGCTCAGCCTCGAAGCCTATTACAAGGACTATGGAAAGTATCCAGTGAGCCTCACGCGGCCGTATCTGGTCATGGCCAACACCGGCGCCGGGTTCGGAGGGGCGGAAGAGGGATTTGCATCGTACGGCACTGATCCACTGGCGAGCATTGGCACGGGACGGTCCCGCGGAGTAGAATTTTTCCTGCAGAAAAAATCGTCCGATGTGCCCTACTACGGGCTGGTGAGCATCAGCTACAATGTGGCGGAATTCACCGCGCTCGACGGCATCGAGCGCCCCGGAAGTTTCGATCAGCGATGGATCGTCAATGTGGGAGGCGGGTATATATTCAACGAGCGATGGGAAGCCGGCATGAAATTCCGCTATGCGACTGGCCGGCCGTACACGCCGTTCAATGCGGACGGCACACAAGACCCGGCATTGTACAACACTGAACGCATCGTTGCCAATCACAGTCTGGACGTCAGGCTTGACCGGCGCTGGATGTTTATTGGCTGGTCGTTCATCGCATATGTGGACATACAGAACATCTACAATCGCAAGCCGGTGGATGTGCCGCGCTATAACCAGGAACTGAAACAGACCGAACAGCTCTCAAGCATCGGAATACTGCCGTCCATCGGCCTGAGCGCCGAATTTTAACGAGCGTGCATCGAATGCGCACGGCGAACTACCCGCGTGCGTCAATCGGAGCCGTTCGGGGATCGCCATTTTTCTGCATGCCAGGAACACGCCGTAACATTTCGTCCTTAAATAACAACACCGCGGAGGAATGCTCCTGCGGTGTTTTTTTTTGCGGAGGTCGAGACCTCTTTGGGCATCCGGTCAGGCGGCCTTAAATTGTTTCATTTTTTTATACTCGCCGTAGGTGCGGAGAACTTCGGCGGGTGTTTTGTTGCCGAGTTCGCTTGCCTTACGGGTGTTGTTGTATCCATCGATGAACGCCTGCATCTTCTTCACCAGTTCCTCGGGCTCCCACTCTGTGTTAGTCTTATAAAATTCGTTCTCATCGATGCGGTGCGACCGGTCGACCTTCCTGTTTCGCACGATCCCACCGCGCTTCACGAGGATATGCGTCATACCCATATTTTCAACGTTCGCCGAGAAGGCATGGGTCTTCGCTCCGGGGTTCACGATGCTTGTAAAGACGGTGTCGATCTTCGTCTGAACGCATACGATCGGGAACGGGAACGCATTGCGCATGTGCTGTATGAAATCGAGTGCATTGAGCGTCGAATGCGTTCGATAGAATTTTACGACACGCAGCCGGGTAATGCTGTCCAACGCCGTGTACTGCACGATATGCGAGTGCGGGAGCGGCACGCTGACGGAAAGCACACCCACCTGTATCACGTGGCCCGGCACGACTGGATTGGCAAACTGCTCGCGCATCGACTGGATGTTTGCTGCCGGACTCATCGGCGTGCGCTGGAAAATTTTCCAAATGGTGCGTTCCGACAGGCTGATGCCGTGTTGCTCGAGCAAAATATCGCGAATTTTTCTCGGGCCGTATCCGGTGTCGTTGCGCATTTGCTGGACCAGAACGCTGATCTCTCCCGAGGTCTGCTTCGGAGACCGGTGCGGTGTGCGCGATTGGTCGACGAGGCTTTCCGGATCCTGTCCGGCACGGCGGTAGCGCTTCAACCACTTGTAGAGCGTCTTACGGCTGATCGCGTATTTTTTGCACACGGTGTTGATATTAAGACACGATTCGTATTCATGCACCCAGAGTAATCGTTCCGTCATTGATTCGGTCATGTTTTCCATAATATCCACCAAGGTTATGTTGTTAATAATATTTTGACTGTGTATGTTGTTGATGCGATCCGAGTCGCTTATTTCGTCAAAAGAATTTTGTGCACCGACACGACGCCGCCCGCACGAAGCTCGGTGAGATACATACCGCTCGCCAGATTCGCTCCATTGAACGGTACTTCATATTCGCCCTGCTGCATCTCCCCGTTCACGAGTGTTGCCACTTCCTGACCAAGCGCATTGAATATTTTCACGCTGACCGTGCCGGCTTGAAAGAGCTGGAACTTGATCATGGTCTGCGGATTGAACGGGTTGGGATAATTGCCGAGCAATTTCGACGCTTCCTGGCCGGTGCGTGACACTGCGGCGTTGAGCTCTTTCGAATATTCGAAGGCGCCGTTGCGGTCAACTTGTTTCAAGCGATAGACAACCGTTCCGGCCATGGGCATGTTATCGGAGTATGAATAGGTATGAGCCTGGTTCGATGAGCCGTTGCCGGCGACGAATCCGATTTTCTTCCAGAGGCCGTTCGTGTACCGGCGTTCGACGTCGAATCCATAGTTGTTGGTTTCTGTCGCTGTTGCCCATGCAAGCGAGACGGAGGTGCCGACGACATTCGCGCGGAATGTTGTCAACTCGACGGGCAGCGGATGCGAGACACTGGTCGAGTCAGAGGAACTCGCACTGGAACCGATCCTCGTGTTCACGACGCGGTACTTCGGGTCGCCGATCACAACATCCATCCACGAAAGAAACGGTGACGCGCTGAAGAAGCTTTCTGCCAGCGAATATCCGTCCGCATACATCGGGAACAGGATACTTACATCGGCCATTGCGCTTGAATACGGTTCATACACATATCCCTTGACACCGGTCACGCCTTCGGCGATCATATCCGCGATCACAGATTGGCCATAGACGATCGGGGCGGATAGACTGCGCGCACCGTTCGATACATATGTTTCGGCGATCGCGCCGGGAAGATAGGTGTTATATTGTTTCGCATGGTCAGTCACAAGCGATGCATAGCGGTCGTTGCTTCCCCAGCTGACGTATCCGATCACATTGGTCTGGTGTGTGAGATACAGACTCGTTTTATCGAGCGTCACATTCAGGTTCTTTGCCTGCAACTGTGTTTTTGCGTTCGTCATGTTCGTGTTCAAATATCCGGCCTGACTGTCCCATGACGTGTCCTGGTCCATCACGAATGCGGCCGAGGCGGGGATGGAGGACGGGATTGTTGCGGCTCTGTCGATCAGTCCGTATACGTCGCTCACAGTGTATCCGTCCAAGCGCGTCACCAGGTAGATGTCGTAAACGGCGTGCGAAAAATCGCCATGCACGCCGAAATACGGCGAAAAAATACGGCTGTATCCGCCGATATACGACTGAAATCGTCCGAGAATGAGCATGAGTTCGCTTTCGACCGATGCGTTGAGATACAAATTGCCACGGTTGATCTTTAAGGGCATCCCCTTCGTGGTCACGATATAGTTGACGGTGTTCTGCAGGCCGCGGGCGACAATGATGGTCTCGAGCTTCGAGCGAAGATCCTGGAATTCCGCATCGGTGATCTCTTCGGTCACGGGAACCGCGATCCGAATGATATTCGTTGTCGGGATGTTGCGCTGCGTTGCAAAATACGATCCGATCTGTTCAGACACGGCACTGTTCGAGTTGATAACGACCAGCACGTCATTGTATGACTGCGATGCAAATGCTGATGCGGTCAGGGCGATGCAGGCGGTCAGGATGCTGAAGGTGATCGATAAAGTTTTCATTGTGTTCCTCGTTGTTCTTTGTGGGCATGCAGAAAGCCGTTCTGCCACTCAGTGGTCTATTGTTCTTGGCTATACATACATGGTCCCAACAACTGTGCCAATCGGCTTGTTATTTCCACTGATCGGTTTCACTCAATAAATTCGGCCTTTTTGAAAAAAATTATTTAAAAGTATTCTTCACGCCGGTGTATTTTGTAGAATGTACAGGCAAAGATTACATTGGAGTGCAGAAATTCCATAGCGAGTACACCCATGTCTGTAATGATTGCAGTGTGAGAGGCGTGATGAAGGTAAGAATTGCACAGCATCGGTATGTACGACATGAGGATCACAAAACAAGGATGCAATAGCGGATATAGAGATCGGCTGGGGACGGGATTTTATGGGCGATTATGTACGGAGTTGGGTGGCACGTGTGGCGATTTGACACAGCAGCCCCGGCGACAAGACTGCTTTTTTATATCCGTTATTGCCGCATCAACAACACATCAGGGATTGTATGGACAGAGTTGGGTCACAAGTCTGAACGGAAGGGATTATTATAGCAATGGGAATAGATCTGAAGCAAGCGCTTTACCCTCATCAATACGATGAGTGGATAATACGAAGGACATTTTTTTTTGGGGGGGGGAATCGAGATGAGTAGTAGCGCGTACGGGAATCGAACCCGTATTTAAGCCTTGAGAGGGCTCCGTCCTAACCGTTAGACGAACACGCCGGTTGCATATTCTTGAATTCGTGCTGGATTCGGCAGTTTGTGCAGGGTAACGATGCTCGAACTGCCGGATTTTGTACCTTTCAGTGCATAGATGGTCACCACTTAGTAACCATTTTATAATTCGGTATTTGAACCAATAAGTTACCGATTCTAAAGAGGATTTGCAAGAGGAGGATCGGAGTATTTTTTGCTCCTGCGGGATATTGTAGTCTCCCATTATAATGGCAGTTGGGCATCGATCAGGTACTTCATGCAACAACCTTCTGAATTGATTTGACCCTCGTCAACCGCGATGCGATCTGTATCAACGCCATGATATCCTCGGGCTCGATTACAGGATAGTCAACGATGATCTGATCATTACACGCATCATCAGTTCCGTCAGTTCGTTCTTCCGATACGGCTTGATGATCCTGTCGGTAAATCCATGCTTGGTCGGATTAGAAACCACCGGGTCCTCAGAATACCCGCTTGAGACGATGACGACGGAATTCGGATTTATTTTTAGCATTGCAGCGGCGGTCTCTTTACCGCCGGCCCCGCCGGGAATGGTCAGATCGAGAATAGAGGCGGCGAATGAGTGCCCTGATTTCTCAGCGTCGGTGAAAAGGGCAAGCGCTACCTTTCCATTATTCGCCTGCACCACGGTGTAACCCATTTCCTGGAGCATGCTGTCGAGTATCTCGAGAATAAATTCTTCATCATCCATGACAAGGATCGTCCCTGTGCCCGTATGCTTCAGTGTATTATTTCCGATGCCACCGGCTGCCGTCTTTTGCGACGCGGGAATGAAAATATGGAATGTCGATCCTTTGCCAACCGTCGATTCAACATCTATCCAACCATCATGTCGTTGTATAATGGAAAACACTGTGGCCAATCCAAGGCCATGGCCTGTTGTTTTAGTGGAGAAGAACGGATCGAATATTTTGGGGAGGATGTCGTGAGGTATCCCCTGGCCTTCGTCTTTAATAGAGATGCGAACAAACATTCCCAAATGGCCCGGCACTTCCTTATCATTCGTGCATGATATACATATCGCCCCGCCCTTCGGCATCGCCTGTTTTCCATTAATGACGATGTTGTCGATAACCTGCCCGATCTGATTTTCGTCACAGTCGCAGGCCCACAGATCTTCCGCAAGATTGAACTGACAGCTCACATTCGATCCGCTGAGGGCAAATGTTGCGCTGTGCTGAATGAGCGGAGCGATCGATTGTGTCTTGCGAACAGGAGCGCCACCCTTCGAAAATGTCAACAACTGCTGGGTGAGCCCTTTGGCGCGGTCATACACGCCGAGGGCTTTGTCCAGGTATTTCGGGACTTGGGCACTGTTATTCGTGGCGATTGACTCTTTGGCTAAATCCAAATACCCAAAAATACCCGCAAGCATATTGTTGAAATCGTGCGCGATGCCGCCCGCCAGTGTGCCAAGGCTTTCCAATTTTTGTGCACGCTGCATGGCCTCGTTCAGTTTCCCCTTCTCGGTCATGTCTCTGAATACGAGGACGGCACCGATGATCCTGCTCTCGTTATCGCGGATCGGTGCTCCGCTATCGACGATCTGTATCTCACGGCCGTCTTTAGAGATCAGACACGTGTGGTTGCCCAATTCAACAATATTTCCTGTGCTGAGAATTTTTTCAACGGGATTGTCACATGGCTCGCGAGTAATTGCATTGAGAGTACAAAACACTTCCGGTAATGGCCGTCCTACAACATCTTCCGATTTCCATCCGGTCAATTCTTCGGCCGCCCTGTTGATCATGACGATACTGCCGTCCGTATCGGTGGTGATCACGCCGTCGCCAATGCTGCGCAGTGTGACAGAGAGACGTTCCTTTTCCTGGGCAAGGACGAGTTCGTTATGCTTTCGGTCTGTGATATCTGCGGCGGTGGTCATGAGATACAGCGGCTTGTGTTGTTTATCGCGACGCATGGTTGAACTTAGATCCACCCAAACAACGCTGCCCTTCTTATGAATGAACCGCTTGAAAAACCGCACCGATTCCTGATCGCCCGAGATGAGCGATCCAATTTGGCGCTGCGTCAACTCGATATCATCAGGATGAGTGATGTCCTGCCATGTTGCGTCCTGCATTTCCTTGATGGAATACCCGACCATATCGCAAAACGCCTTGTTCATATGAACCTTGCCATCGAGATGGGTGATCGATTTTCCAACCATGGAATATTCAAATATATATTTGAATTTGTCTTCGCTCTCGTTCAGCGCCTCATCCGCCTGTTTGCGCTTGGTGATGTCGCGTTCGATGACTATTGCCAGGTGCTTCCCTCCAACCATGATCTGCTGTGCTCTGACTTCAGTATCGAAGAAGGAACCGTCTTTGCGTTTGTGGCGGATTTCGAAATCCGGCGTCATGTTCTCGAGGCCCTCCCGCTGTTTGGTTAGGATCACTTGCGCTCTGGCATGGATCGTTGCCATGGATACTTCCGGCTCTATGAATCCGATCGGCTTGTTGAGAAGTTCGTCGCGGGAGTAGCCGAGAGAGTGGAGCGTCATGTTGTTGACATCTCTGATGATAGGGGGCCCATCCGGCGAAAGTTCGAGTATGAGGATCAGATCGCCAGCGTGCTCGAAGAGAGAGCGGTATCGTTCTTCGCTCTCGTGCAGTTTTTCTTCACCATGTTTGCGTTCGGTGATGTCAGTATTCAGGCCGATCATCCTGACACCTATTCCATTACCATCACGGAGGACAAGGCCGTTCGCCTTAATATACACGATCGTATCGTCAGGATGCTGGACGCGGAACTCCGTATCAAATTCCCGATCTCCTCGTATGGCCGCCTGGCATTTCTCGATCGCGCTAGCAGCATCATCGGGGTGCAATCCGTGCGTCCAGGCTTCACTGCCGCCTGGAAAATTTTCAGCAGTCAGTCCATACAGTTCCAGCATCCTGTCATCCCAGATCATTTCGTTTGTCTGAAGATTCCAATCCCAAACCCCAGCTTTTGCAGATACCGTAGCAAGATGAAGGCGCTCGCTGGTTCTCTGTAATTGTTCCTCGACCCTTTTGCGCTCGGTGATATCGCGAACGAACGCGCAATTATATTCTTCATCACCCCGTTGAATATAATTTGCAACAATTTCTACCGGAATCAGCCTTCCATCTTTTGCTCGGTGCTCTGTTTCTAACTTTAATGTTCCATGCTTCCGTAGTTCCGGGAAATGCTGCACCCATTTTTCCGCGTTATAATGCGCATCCACATCCGGAACTGACATCTGAAGTAATTCTTCGCGTGTATACCCAAGCATGCGGCAAGCCGCTTCATTGACATCCACAAACGTACCATTTGGTTTCATCCAGAATAGTGACTCTGAAGCAGATTCGACACTCATGCGTGTTAACAAAAGCGTTTTTTCCGCCAGCCTCATTTCTGTAACGATAGCGCTCAGAACCAGGCCCGAAAATGCCGCCACACTGAGAAATATCTGAATTGCTGCAAGACGTTCGGTTACCGTTTGGCCGACGTATGCGAAGATGCCGTAGCCATGCAGTATATTCCAAATAGCGATCGTCGCCACGATGAACAATGCGCCGGCCATACCGCGCGGACTATATCTGAATGCCAGCCAGATCAAAACGGGAAAAAGCATGTAATTGTGCAGGAGGGGTTTTTCGGCGATGGTGAATGACCCGTACAATAACCATGCGAAGGCTGTCAATAATACCGTGGACAACACTATTTCAATCAGCCAGCGAGGGGAGACGGACCGGAGCATATGCTGATGAGTAGCCCAGGTGACGATGAATGGTGTAACAAGGACTATCCCTAATCCATCGGCTGCCCACCACACCATCCAGCTATTTACGAACGGAGTGCCGAAGGCCACGTCCGATACCGCCGCCCCGAGTATGGCGGTAATACCATTAACGAAAACAGCCGCCCCCAGTAGCACAATTATTTCAACTGTCCGCCCAAATGTAATTTTTGATTTGCAAAAATGGACCAGCACCCACGCACTAAGGAACGCCTCCAGTATGTTTGCCAGTGCGAAACCCAGGCTCACCGGCAAAGTATTGCCGCTGTTCCAATTGCCCGCCGCGTTCACGACAAAAATAACCGAGAGGAATTTCGCCCACTGGTGTCGGGGATTAAGCAGAAGGATCGCCAACGCGAATCCGCTCGCCGGCCAGATCGATGCGGTGCCCTCAGGCTGCGCCACAAACAACAAACCGAGACGCAGTATGGTCCAGTACGCCAGAGCAACACAGGCCAGCACAGCCGTCTGCAGCCAATGTCGGGGAATCGATAGTGGCAATGATGTTCGCTTAAAGAGGTTCATGGTTTTTCCTGCTTGGGATCGATTGAAACTCTGTGTACAACACCATGTGTGCGTAAAAGCATTAATACCAATATACCAATTTTTCAAAAATAATGACATTTTATGCCGACCGACCCTCACCTCACAACCCGCCCACTCAACACTATGCCATTGATTGATCGACAAAAGAATATATATGTACGTCAACAGATGCACCTACGAGCCGTCGACAGTCGTGCATGGAGTCAGGCCGATTGCGCCTTGCATAAAACTAAAAAGTCCATAAAGCAATTAGCTTTAAGGACTTCTCAGCACCTAATAAGAGCAGGAATAGGTTAGCTTGGCACTCATTTCAACAGCATCATTTTTTTGTTTTCACTGTACTTCCCTGCGCGCAGTGTAACAAAGTACATTCCGCTTGACAACGACGCGCCGTTAAATTGAACCGAATGCACACCTGCTTCTTGATGTCCATTCACCAGGGATGCCACCTCGTTGCCAAGCACGTCATAGACGCTCAATGTGACGTCGCTGTTGACCGGCAATGCATACTGTATCGTCGTGGATGGATTGAACGGGTTGGGATAATTCTGCGATAGTTCAAATGTTGAAGGGAGCTCATTCTTCACTTCAACAGAGGTTCCGCTTGATGTCAAAGAATTTTCCGTTGTTCCGCTCGCGCGTGCCAGGGCAATGAACATCGATTGACCGTCATTCAGCACGGGGTTGCCGCTGGCGAGGGCCGTTGCTTTAATTTGTACCGGAGGCGTCGCCAGCGAAGTCGTATGAGCCGAATTCGCCATTCCATTCCACGTTACTCTGTTGTCAGCGGAATAGGCGACCCTCAAATTGGTATTGCCGGCAGCGACTCCATCATCGATTCCATACACCATATAGCAATAGGAATATGAAAATGATGTCGTCGTGCTCGCTCCCTGATAATATGTCAGTTTATAGTACCGCACAGCGGACACTTTATCGATGCTGCCCGTGAATAGACTGGACCCGGTGTTCGCATTTCCGGGAATTGCGCGAACAACCAAATATTGCTGGCTTACATACGGCACTGCGACGGGGTAGATTGTTATCGGCCTATATCCATTTGCATCGCCGACATCGAAAATGCGAGCCCCACCGCTCGAAGTAATTCCTCTTCCCAAATTTCCATTCACATACATTGTACTGGTAGCGGTATTTACTCCGGCAGCCGCCGTCACCAGAACAGCCCAAATGTTGTTGGCTCCCGTCTCGACCATGCCCGAGGTGAAGATTAAGTATGCGGGACCCGTTGTGCTATTCGTGTTTTGAAAAAGATTGCCGCCCGAGAGTACAACTTTGGCTGTGCCCGTTTTATTGATCACTGTGCCATTGAACACTTCAAACGTCGGCGTATAGGCGGTTTTTTGAAGCGTGATGACGCTGTTGCCGGTTCCGGCAAACGTGACATTGCATCCCTGGGCTTTGTTGATGGCAATATCGGCGTTGGTGGACCCCATTCTGAAAATGATGCTGCCGGATGAGTCGACGCCAGCACCGGTAGTCAGGTTTCCATTTAAGGTCAGTGTGTGAGCGGTGAATGCCGCAGGCGCGGCGAGAGAATCGCTGATAAACCTTCCATAGGCGCCTCGGGCTGCAGTATTGCCATTGACAAGAAGATTTCCATTAACCGTAATGCCGGCGGCAGTTCCATCATTCCTAAATTTTACGACACCGGCAGCGTTGACCGTCAGGTTGTTGCAGACAGCCGCAGCCGCGTCTATTGTAACCGTATGTCCTGCTGCTATTATCACGTTGTCAGTCGCTGCGGGCACTTTGGCGCCCACCCACGTTGCACCTGCGCTCCAATTACCGGATGCTGCCGATGTGATCTGCCCGTATGTAACAGTTGCCATTAACGCGAGAAGTGCGGTAAAACAAAGAATGTGTAATTTTTTCATCATGTGGATCTCCTTG
Source organism: uncultured Ignavibacteriota bacterium (assembly GCA_903884005.1). GTDB lineage: Bacteria > Bacteroidota > Ignavibacteria > UBA10030 > UBA8401 > CAISDA01. Next base: position 92,045 of record CAISDA010000072.1, read on the forward strand.
AATGATAGATGAATTGAATGGAGCTTGTACTGGCTGCGATTACAGGGACCGTGCGCACATGAGCACGATACTTGGAAAAAAAGTATACTCTATTAAATAAATAAATGCAATACATATTTGCACGCTCCTACCCAAAGCGCCCTCCATCACTCGTATTTTTATTTGTCGAGGACTTCCCGTATTGCCTTACTAATGTCATCGGCTCCATACGGTTTCATCACGATCTGTTTGACGCCAATCGCGGCCGCCCGCTCAGGATTGACCTCATGGCTGTATCCCGTGCACAAAATGATGGGGAGGCTGGGTCTGATCGTCAGGGCTTGTTGTGCCAGCTCAATGCCCGTCATGCCCGGCATTGTCTGGTCTGTGATGAGAATGTCGATCTGGGACGCTTTTTTCTTGAGGAATGTGAGGGCATCCACACTATTTTTCATGCCGGTGACCGTGTACCCGAGCGGGCTGAGCATGCTTTCGGCCATATCGACGAGCATTTCTTCATCATCGACAAACAATATTTTTTCGACGCCGGTGAAGCGATATCGGGCGGCCTTCTTGAGTAGAGAGGAAACCGGTTCTTCGTTCACAGGCAGGAACATCCTGATGGTTGTGCCCTTCCCCACCCGGCTTTCCACCTGCAGTTCCCCGCCGTGCGACTGCACGATCCCGAGAACAACACTGAGCCCCATGCCTGTGCCTTCACCCATTGGCTTTGTCGTAAAGAAAGGTTCGAAGGCTCTTGACAATGTAACGGCATCCATGCCGCATCCGGTATCTGCAACTTCGATCACCGTATATTCCCCGGGCACAATATCCCGAATCTGTCCGGGCGCCATTGTATCAAGATGCACCGTATAGAGCCGGACAGTCAGTGTCCCTTTGCGGTTCATGGAGTGCACTGCGTTTGTGGCGAGGTTAAGAAGCGTCTGATGAATTTGAGTGGGATCGGCTATAACAGTTTTGACATCTTTTTGCAGGTCCGACTCTATGCTGACAGACGAAGGGATCGATGACCTGAGCAGATCGAGTATCTCTTTTACGATCGGCCGAAGAGCAGTGGCAGTCATCTGAGGGTTGTCCCGCCTGCTGAACGCCAGTATCTGCTTCACGAGATTCTTTGCTCTGTCGGAAGCCTTTAAAACTTTAAGAAGATTTGATTCCAGCATGGAACCCTTCTCAACATATCCGAGCGATATGTCCGTGTAGCCGATGATACCTCCCAGTACGTTATTAAAATCATGGGCGATCCCGCCGGCAAGCTGTCCGACTGCTTCCATTTTTTCGGATTGCCTGAGACGCTCTTCGATCCGACGCAGGTTTTCTTCCGCCTGCCTGCGCTCGGAGATGTCGTGGTAATTTCCCAAAAGTCCGTGAATATCCGGATCGTGTAAAAGATTTACTCCGGTAAATTCTATCCACTTGTAATTGCCGTCCTTGCACCGATACCTGCATTCTGTTGTTGCAGAGTTATTGGGTTGGCCGAGAATCGACGCAATAAACTTCTGAGCTGAGTCAATATCATCCGGATGAACATTTTCAAGCGCGCCCGAGCCGATGATTTCTTCCGGTTTCCATCCGAACCATTTCTCGATGTTCGGACTTTTATATCTATTGATCCCCTCCTGGTCGATGATGACAATCACATCAGAGATATTGGAAATCATTTTACCCTGTCTCGTTTCACTTCGCTTCAGCGCTTCTTCAGCCATCTTGCGGTCTTGCATTGAATGCCATTCACGCAATGCACGGTCCGCCACATGGGGCAGCGTTTCGAATGATTCCGGGGATTTGGCAACGTAATCAATTGCCCCCGCCTTGATGGCCTGGACTGCCAGTTTTTCGTCGCCATGCGATGTCAGGATGATAACGGGAAACGTATCCTTCCCCAAGGCGATGACCGCATTCCCGAGTCCGTCCGGCAGGCGGTAATCCACCAACGCCAGGTCGGGTTTTCGCCGGGCCGCCAATTGTTGCGCATCCTTGATCGTCGATGCCACCGATACGATGTATTGTCCCGCCATTCCCTCGAACGCACGGCGGATCAACTCTGCGTGCCCCGATTCATCTTCAACGACGAGAATATGTAATATGGATTCTTTAGTACTCATGCGAATGTTCTTTCAAAAACTATTTCCTGAGCATTGTTTCTTCTTGTGTAACTTGTTACCGGCTGCGAACGGCAGCGTTCATCTCTCGTGCCCCCCTCTTTGAGATCGTGTTTCAGAACGGACGTTTATTCCACGCCAGCCAGTAGAATCCAAGGTCTTTCATTAATTGCGCGAAGCTGTCGAAATCGACCGGCTTTGTCACGTAGCTGTTGGCGTGATATTCGTACGCCATTGCCATATCGCGTTCGCCGTCTGATGTTGTGAGAATGACAACGGGAATGGTGTGGAGCGCTTTATCATTCTTGATTTCTTTTAGGACTTCAAGGCCGTCGATGCGCGGGAGACGCAAATCCAGAAGGACGAGGTCGGGACGAGGATATGTTGTCCGGTCGGCATACGCCCCGCGGCCGCACACATAGTCGAGCGCCGCCTCGCCATCCCCGACATGATGGATGTTATTGGCCACCTTAAATTCCGCAAGGTTGCGTTTCACTAATTCCGCGTGGTCCGGATTGTCTTCCACCAGTAAAATCGTTAACGGATCGCCGATCATTGCGATAGTTCCTTTCGTGTAAATTTGACGGAGGGCACTGTAAAACAGAATGTCGAGCCGCGCTTGTTCCCTTCGGACTCAACCCAAATTTTCCCGCCATGCACTTCAATGATGCGCCGCGCAAGAGCAAGCCCGATGCCGGTGCCTTCTGTGGAGGCATCGAGTTTGTTGAACAAGCCAAAGACCGTTTCATGATACTTAAGATCGATCCCTTCACCGTTGTCGCGCACGAAAAAAATCCGCTCACCGTTTTCTTCCCGCATGCCGATTTCGACGCGAGGGTCCGGTTGGCCTCCCATAAATTTGAGGGCGTTCTCGATCAGATTTTGAAGCACTTCGGCAAGGCGTCTCCGGTCTGCATACACAACGGGGAGGCCCTGCTGCACAACGAGATTCACTTTAGTTTTGGAGATGGGGCCATGAAGCAACGAGACCATGTCGCGCGCCAAGGCGTCGAACGCAACCTCGCTTGGCGGGTTGACGATACGCCCGATCCTGGAGAGTTCGAGCAGATCGTCGAGCAGGCCATTCATTTTATTGGCGGCATCGGCAATGCGTTTGAGGTCGGGCCCGAACCGATCGTATCTGCCGGCCGATAAATCTTTCAGGAGACCTCCGGAAAATCCTTTGATCGTGATGAGAGGGCTTTTCAAGTCGTGCGATACCGTATAGGTAAATCGTTCCAACTCGGCATTTTTTTCCTGCAATTCTTTTTCCTTCCGCCGGCGGTCTGAGATGTCTTCGAAGACAGTGGCAAAAAATCCCTTGCCCGGGGAAAAGACGCTGATGCGAAAATGCCGATCGAGAGGCTGAAAATACGTCTCGAACGTATAGGGCGCACCGCTCAAAGCGACAGCGGCATATTCATCGAAGTACGGCGGTACGCCCGTCCCATAGAGAGAGCTCGCCAACAAGCCGCGCGCAGTGCTTTGGGGAAGACCCGTGTGCTTCTCATATGCCGGGTTGATATCGAGAATCCGATAATCAATTGCACGGTCGTCTTCGTAGATCATTTCATGGATGGCAACGCCCTCGGTCATATTTTCGAAGAGCGTCCGGAATTTTTGTTCGCTCGCATGCAGCGTCTCTGCAGATTGCGTGCGTTCGGTGTAACTGGCTGCAAGCAAAAAACCGGTAATGCTCGCAAACCCGATATAAAGCTGAACATGCAATAAGCGTGCAGCGGGAGTGACTCCTCCCCAAATCAATGGCCCGGTCATGACCGCATCGCTCGTCGCTGCGATAGTGGCAAGCACAATGAGCGCCAACGTGACCCCCTGTTGCTCGAACCTGAACGCGCACCAGGCAAGGAGTGTAAAGAGCATATACGGTTGCACAACAGACAGTGTGAAAGGTCCGTGCGTGGAGAAGAGCATCCACGCGGCATAACTCCAAAGGGAAAAGAACACACTTGCCTCTAACACTCTGGACCATCGCACATGGGCGAATGAAACGATGCGCACGTTCCATGCAACAATAAGCGGCGTAATAAGCAAAATACCCAGTCCATCGGATATCCACCATGCTGTATAAAAGCTCCAAAAGGGGGCAAGATGCGTGAGCGAGGCTGTTCCGGCACCTATCGTGGCGGTGAATGCATTCAAAACGGTTGCGGCGCAAATCAATGCCAGGATTTCATTGATCAAAGTAAAGCGGACGGTTTTTCCGCACCAGAATGTGATGAGCCACGCACTGCCAAGCGATTCGAGAATATTCGCAGTCATAAATCCGATACTGTCAATCAGTGCCCGCCCGGCAAGGAAGTTCGCCACGTTGCCTGACACAAAAATAGCAGCGATGACGGCGGGCCATAAATACCGGGGGCACAGCAGAAGGGCCGCCAAGCCGATTCCCGCAGCCGGCCACACGGTCATAAGAACCTGATTGGAATCGGGGAAAAGAAATGATACCTGGTTGACCGCAAAATAGGCTGCGGCGATACCTCCGACCTTAACCATATCCCGGCGGAGAGAATGGGGGGAACGGAGGACATGCTGTTTGTCATCATTGTTGTTCATTGAGATCTCTCGCAGGCAAAAGTACGCGGATAGTCGTTCCTATTCCCACAGCGCTCTCCACGGTGATGCCGCCTTTATGTCCTTGAATAATTCCAAAGACGGCAGAAAGGCCTAATCCGCGCCCAATAAATTTGGTTGTGAAGAATGGATCGAATATCTTATCCATCGTTTCCCGGTCCATTCCACTTCCAGTGTCGCTCACCGTCAACAATGCATATGCGCCGGGTTTCAATGGTATCGTCATGATGCGGGTGTATGGAATCAGCTCTTGAGTCCCCATCGTGACGTGAGAGAGCGTAACACTGACAGTTCCCTGTTTCTCTCCAATTGCTTCTGAGCTGTTGGCGATAAGATTCATAATGATCTGTTTCATCTGTCCGGGGTCTCCACTGACATGCACAGGAAGCGAAGGCATATGCGTCTCCAGTGTGACATTCTTCGACGAAGAGGCGTTGAACAGAATGATATGGCGTTGGACCACATCGGCCATATCGAGTGTCTGAATTTCAACCATTCCTTTTCCGGAGTAGGCGAGCATTTGTTTCGTCAGGTCGGATGCGCGTTCCATTGCAAACAATACTCTTTCAAGATATTTATGGGCGGCATGCTGCACAGGCAATTGATCCTGCGCGAGAGAGGCATTCCCCATCATGATGCTGAGAAGATTATTAAAATCGTGCGCGATGCCGCCTGCGACAATGCCGAGACTTTCCATTTTTTGGGCGCTGCGCAGTTCCTGTTCCATGATCTTGCGATCGGAAATGTCGCGCCCGATGCCCACGATTCCAATGATCTTGTTGTCCCTGTCCCTCAAAGGAATTTTGGAGGAGAGCAGCCAGCGTTTCTGCCCCTTCTCGTCGAATACATATTCTTCTCTATTAAGGACCGGCTGGCCTGTTTGTATCACCGATTGATCATCCGCAAAAAAACGTTCGGCGATTTTTTTCGGATAAAGATCAAAATCATTTTTCCCTATCACTTCAGATTCGGACGATGCTCCCATGTGCTGCAGGTCTGCGGCATTGGCAAGCGTCTTCCGGCTAGTCAGGTCTTTGGAATAAATGGAATCTGGAATATTATCAATGAGAGTGCGAAGCAGCAATCGTTCATTTTGGAGCGCCTCTTCAGCGCGCTTGCGCTCGGTGATATCGCGCTGGATCCCCAAATAGCCGACGATCCTATGATCCGCATCATAGATCGCGTTTGCAGATCCTTCGATGTCGATGAGGGTTCCGTCCTTCCTGCGATTTTTCAGTTCCCCTCTCACTTCCTGGCTGCTCAACAGGGTCTTCCAGAACATTTCGTAAATGTCCACTCCCATCGTTCCGCTCTTGAGTATGCGCGGAGTCACCTTACCGACGATCTCCTCAGCGGTATAACCGTACATCGCTGTGAATCCCGGATTGACAAACGTGATGATACCCTTTTCGTCAGTGAGAAAAATTGCTTCACCAGAAGTATCCAGCGCCTTCCGAAATTTTACGAGCTCGGCTTCGGCTTTTTTTTGATCGGTAACATCACGGAACAGCCCGAGCGCTCCGATAAAGATGCCGTCGTTATCATAATACGGGCTGGCCGTTGTGAACAGCTGACGTTTCGTGCCATCCACCCGATTGATCTGTATGATGTACCTGGACGTCTCGCCTTTTTGTCGCATGCCGGATTGGTCCTGGATTTTTGAGAATTCATCCGGATCCACGAACTCGGCGATACTCCGGCCAATGAGCCCGTCGGGTGGCACGCCAAAAATGGCCTCCGCAGCCGGATTGACGAGCGAAAACCTCTCATCGCGATCCACCATCGCAATTCCCTCCAGGAGATGTTCGACAAGGGATCGGTATCGCTCCTCACTTTCACGCAATGTTTTTGCAGAATATTCGCGATCGCGGTCGGTCTTGTTGAGCGATCGCCCGATCACCCACACGAGAGTGACAAGAACGACCATATCTGCCGCAGCGGCGACCACATCGGCAAATTGCTCTCCATACCATACGTGCTCGCCCAAGCCGACCAACCACGCCAGTACCGCCGGCACCACTATTGCAGCCGGCATGAGACGGCGAGCCACAAAACTGCCCGACCCATTGCTCATCAGCACACGAGCGAAGCCCACGTTCCGCTGCAGGCAGAGCACTCCAAGCACCAACAGAATGAATGAGATGCATGTATTGAGTGCCATGCGTGTGTGAATGACATACCCGGAAGAGTCTGATACACCGTAGACGAACGCGAGAAGGGCGAGCAAACCGAGCAGGCCGACGATGAGCGCAAGAACCTGTGCGATTTTTTCGGCCCATTGGTTCCTCCTCTTGATCATCATCAACGCGAATCCAAGGAGGGAAAAACCGATCGCAGTATTGAGGACCATTCGTCCCGGAAAGAGAGTGCCGGGAGGTACCATTGTTTCTTTGAAGATCAACTGGTCGATACCCGCGTCCCACATGCAGGCATATTCTGCAATCGTAACGAGTCCGATCGCACAGGCAAGGAACGCGGATACCCTGCCTGCCATCCTCCACACGCCTTCTCTCGTGTTGGAGAGAAGCAGCAGAGATATTCCCGAAAAAATAAACGCAATTGCTGCGTTTATTTTCATCGGGATCAGACCGGAAAAAACGCTCGTCAACAGCGGGATGTTACCTATCCAGCCAACAATGACGATACTCCCTATTGTGAGAGCCGCTACACCCGCGATACGGGGGAATGCATTGATCCACCGGTTTAACCGGACATGAACTCGAGAACGTGCCGAAATATTTTCCAAGACAGTACTTCATTTTAAACTTCCCTCGAAAGTATTCGCCGCATTCAGAGAAGCTTGGTGTTAAATACTATGTGATGTGTGACTCGCGCTGAGCGATGAATGGCGCTTTGTAATGTACTTATTTACTCAATATGTTTCAATTACTGTCTAAGGGAATACACATCCCATACAATTTTTGCAATGTTCGCAATGACGTCATCACGAGCATTGTCTCCGGCGCTGGAGTTGGAAACAAAAACGACAATAATACAATGGTGGCCATTAGGGAGTGTCACAATGCCGGCATCATTTGTCGCGGCGGCCATCCCCTTCTCATCGACCCCGGACGAACCTGTTTTATGAGCAACGATGGTTCCTGCCGGCAATAGGCCCTTGAGTCTTTGCGGACCCGATTTCGTCTTTACCATGAGCTGCCAGAGATATTCCCTGCCCTTGTACGAGAGTATGCTATCGCGGCAGAACGTGTGGAGCAAGTGTGCCATTGCAGCGGGAGTGCTATAGTTCTTATACTGGACATCCGAGTCGCGGTGCATTTCCGCTTCGGTCGCGACGATCTCCATCTCTGTGATGCCAAGGCCGTGGATATAGCGGTTGACACTGTCCGGCCCTCCCACCAGTCGAAAGAGAATATCGCATCCATTATTATCGCTTTCCGACACAGTATACGTCAACAGTTCATCCAGGGTGACAGCACTACTTCCCTCGGGATACTTTTCTCGCAGAGGACTCCACGTGTTTGGACGCAGGTCGTCCTTTTTCACGACGATGCGTTGATCGAACGCTAATGCGCCTTTGTCTACCAGGCTGAGCACGGCCAATGCAAGCGGAAATTTATAGACGCTCTGCATTGGATAGTTGCCATGGCCGTCGATCGTCAGTGAATCGTCATTCTCCAATCCGCGTATGGCCACGCCGATAGTTCCGTTGGCACGTCCGATGATACGGTCAAGTTTCGTTCGTAATGAATCAGCCTGAGCAACGAGGAGTATTGGAACAACGTGAAGAATGAATAGAGCAACGATGCAACGCTTCTTGAATGTCGTCATAGTAATCTCCGTACTTGTTGATTCAGCGGTGTACATTTTTCGGTTCAGCGAATGTCGAACGAGAATTTATAGATCACTGCTGCAGTTGTCCCTTCGGAAGACGAATCGTTGGCATTGCCGCTGCCTTGCGGGATGCTCGTATTCGTTGACGGCGGAGGCCCATTAATGATTTTTCATATGCATCGTCGTAGGGCATTCCCCGCACCATCAATGTTCGCTCTGCCAACTCGGCGGCGATGGAAAATTCCATTTCTTCGCACGAGATCTGGGCATCGAGCCATATTTCTCCGGGCGGAATGAAGTGATATGCGCGATCATTTCCGCTCAGTCCAAAATCAGGAAATACGTCTCGCCGTATGGCGGCACCGTCGACGATCCATACGTCCACCGAGTCCCGCTTTCCTACGCGGACGCGATAGACACCATGGAGATGCACGGAATCGCCGAGACGCATACACTCTTTCGCGCCGTCACAATCGGTCGGTGAGACAGGACACAATTGGCGTTCGTGCTCGGCGCACATGCTGTAATCATCCTGCCGCAGGTGTTGCTCTATCATAAGGGCGCTGTCATGAGCCGCACCATAGGTCCATCCGTGTTTCGCCATCAATTCACGTTCGCATAATTCGTGGATGAGGGTATAATGATATTCCTCGCAGGATATCGCATGGTCGATCCATATTTCATCGGCGGGCACGCACTGATACCGTTCATGGTTGCCGCCGTAGAGGAATTCGGGTATGACAACTTCACGGATGGCTTTGCCATCAACAATCCAGACATTGAAACCACCAATGGTGCCGCAATCGACACGATAGACATTGGGGAGCGGTGAGCGCCCTTGTGCGTCGGCGTTCCCGATTGTTCCAGCCAGCAGGAACAACCATAACCAAGGCGCGTATAATCGTTTCATCATCGTTCAGATCTGGTTGAATGAGCCGGTGTTGTACAGCGATGCTACAAAGAAGGAGAAATCGATGTCATCCGCAAGGGGAAAAAGCGAAAAATAACCAATGAAAATTTTTCCTCTTCAGAAAAATCTTCCATTGATTTTCAAGCGTTTTTCCATTATATTTTTCTACTAAAGACTATAATGTCCATCAATCACCATCATGTGTAATGCAGTTAGGAGCACTATCTCAGTATGCCTATTATGACGAAAATGCGGGACAGCATGCCTGCCATCTTAATTGGTCTCGTAGTTGTCTTTTTAATTACCATTGTGTTCGAATGGGGAATGGATTATGCGGGCATCCGTTCAAAGCATAACGACACGATCGGGGTCATCGACGGGAAGAAAATCAGCTATAATGAATTTTCCGAACTCGTCAAAAAACAGACCGAGCAGCAAAAAGCGCAATCGAAGCAGGAAACCGATGATAATACGCTCCGCACCATCCGCGAACAAGTATGGACTGCGCTTGTGACGCAGACGATTGTAGAACAGGAAAGCGAACGCTCCGGGTTGAAAGTGACCGATCAGGAGATCGTGGATTGGGTGCGCGGCGAGAATCCACCCGAATTTTTAGCGCAGCAGTTCCGTGATTCCACGGGTCGGTTTAACCGCGCAGCGTATGAAAGCGCACTCAACGATCCGCGCAACAAGGATATTTGGGTGCAGGTCGAATCGGCATTGAAGCAGCAGCGTCTTGCAGAAAAAATGCAGAGCATTGTCCTGTCGACCGTGCGAGCGACGCCGGGAGATGTTGAACAGCGCTTCATGGACCAGAATCTCAAGATCAATGCGGAGTATGCATTCTTCGATCCCTCCGTGCTCGTACCGGATGCCGCAGTGACCGCGAGCGACGACGACATGAAAAAATTCTATAACGAGCATCAGGTCGAGTTCAAGAATCCCGCGCTCCGTAAAATGAAGTACATCTTCTTCAACGACCAGCCCTCGGCCAAGGACAGCGAAGACGTCATCAACGAAATGAACAGCGTGCTGCAGCAGGCGAAAACGGGAGCGGACTTTGCCGATCTTCAGAAAAAATATTCCGAAGGCAAGACCGAACCGATCGTCGTGAAGCATGGCGAAGCATCGCCTGCGAAGGAAAAAGCAGTCTTCTCGGCAAAGGCCGGCGATATCATCGGACCGGTGAACGACGCAGACGGCATCCATTTGATGAAAATTGTGGAAGAGAAGACGGGAACCGACACATTTGTGAAGGCGAAGCACATTCTGCTCAGCGGTGCGAAGGATAAAGAAGCGGAATCGATGAAGCTTGCCAAGGATCTCATTGCCCGCGCCAAGAAGGGCGAGGATTTTTCAGCGCTTGCGCGGCAATTTTCCACTGAACCGGGCGCTGCCTCTTCGGGCGGCGATCTGGGCTGGTTCGGCAAAGGACGCATGGTGAAAGAATTTGAAGAAGCGGCGTTGAAAGGGAAAACCGGCGACATCATCGGGCCGGTGAAGACGCAGTTCGGCATTCATGTCATTAAAATTGAAGGCCGCGACACGCGCGAATTGAAGGTTGCCGACATTCTCATGAGCATCAAAACAAGCGGATCGACGCGCGACGCGGCATTCCAGCGGGCGCAGGATTTCGCGTATGTTGCAAAGGACGGCAAGTTCGAAAAGGATGCCGAAAGCTTCGGCCTGCCGGTTCAAGAGACGCCTGAGTTCCAAAAGGGGGCCATGGTGCCGGGCCTCGGATATTTTGAATCGCTCAACAAGTTCGCCTTCAAGAAAGATCTCGACGATGTCAGCGAAGTCTATCAGGTAAACGGCGGGTATGTTGTCGCAAAAATTTCCGATGTCAAAAAAGAAGGCGTGCGCCCGTTTGACGAAGTGAAACAGGGATTGCAGTCGCGCGTGGTCTTTAAGATGAAGCTCGCAAAATTGAAGGAACTCGCCGCACAGAAACGCAGTTCGATCGGCGACAACGGAGATCTGCGCACACTGGCAGCCGGCGATCCCAGGATCAAGGTCGACACGACAGGCACATTCACCTACGGCGGCGCCATTGCCGGCATCGGACGCGATTATGCATTCTCCGGCATGGCAAAATCGCTCGAACCGGGAAAAGTATCGCAGCCGGTCGAAGGTTCACGCGGCGTATATCTGTTGAAAGTCACAGCACGTCCGGCAGTGGACAATGCCGCCTTAACGGCGCAGCGGACGGTGCTCTCGGCACAGATGCTCCAGGAAAAGAAACAGCGGGCGCTCTCGGCCTGGCTCGATAAAATGAAGGAAAGCGCGAAGATCGAAGACAATCGCGACATCTTCTTCCGGTAAGAGCTACACATTGACGGAGGCACTCCGTGCTTCGATGGACGTTCATGATAAGCATGCTCTCGGCGTACGCACTCTCTGCGGACGCCGAGAACTCCGTTCTCCTCCTCTTTAACGGGTCGTTCACGACCAACACGCGCATCTTTTCCAACGCAGACAATCCCCAGTTGTACTCCGACATCACCAACATTCCCATCAATTATGGGATCGGCGCGGAAGTGCGTGTTCGAACGTTCTGGGAGCGGTGGGTTCTGGGTATCTCTGTGGAAAAAATTTCCGGGACCGTGGAAACGTCGGCCATCTATGACGGTCCCACTGGCCCGGTCATCATACCGCGCACGAACGGATACGAGATGGTTCCGGTCGAAGCCGGCATGTATTATACTGTCCCGATCAGCTCCACCACATTCGCATTTTATCTCGGGGGCGGCCTCGGGTATTACACCGGCAGGCGAACCTCGTCGGTCGGCTCTGCCGCGTCTCGGTCGACGGACATCGCCAGCACGATGGGGATCCATGTTTCCACCGGCATCCGGTGGATGTTCACTCCCCTGTTGGCGCTCGATGCGCATCTGCGCTTTCGCGATCCGCAGATCAACGCAACGAATGTGTTCGATCAGAAATCGACGCTCATCAAGGGTGTTCCGGTACCGCTGGCCCAGGAACCGTCGCACACGGCGATCAATCTTAACGGAATTAATTATTCCGCAGGACTTGCGATTGTTTTTTAAATTTCATTTTTTATGATAGAGGGTTTATGCCTTGATCCCGCGCGATGGCTGAGCGGGATTTATTTTTTTTCGAACGCAGCACTCACCGGTTGGATTCATTGGAAGCATGTGTGAAAAATCGACCCCCTGACGTCAAGCGCATCATATTCCTCATCGGTTTTATGGGCAGCGGGAAAAGCACGATCGGTCCGATCCTCGCCAATACGATCGGCTACAATTTCGTAGACCTGGACGTTGCGATCGAACACCGCGAAGGGAAAAAAATCAACGAGATTTTTTCGGAGCGCGGCGAACAGTTTTTCCGTTCCATCGAAAGGACTGTCCTGGAAGAGATCGCGGCCCGGGCGGACAAGACCATCATCTCGCTCGGCGGGGGCACGATCGCGAACGAGGAAACGCTGCGGTACATAAAATCGACAGGCATCGTCGTGTATCTGAAGATCAGCGAAGATCAGATCTATAAGCGCCTCCACGCCAAGGGCGATCGTCCGATGCTGCGGGATGAGAACGGGACTCTGCTCAACGGCGAGCCGCTGATGGCAAAGATCCGGACCCTGCTGGACAAACGCACGCCGTATTACGATCGTGCGGATATTATCATGCACACGGACGACAAAAAGATCGGAATGACCATAGATGAACTCACCAAACACCTCCGCGGCCTCATCGAAACATGACGGCATCGACACGCTCCATGTCGAATTAAGCGAACGGCGCTACCCTCTCTACATCGGCGCCGGCATCCTGGATTCGTTCGGCGAATATTATCGGCAGCACCAGCTGCCGGAGACAGTCGTTGTCATCACCGATTCGCATGTGGAACGGACATACGCCGCACAGGTGCAACGGAGCCTGAAGCGCGCCGGGTGCACCGTCTTGCTCATCGTGGTCCCGCCGGGAGAGAAGCAGAAATCGTTCGGGCGCGCCGAGGCGATCTTTGCCGAACTGCTGAGCCGCAGAATAGAACGCAGTGCGGCGATCGTTGCCGTCGGAGGCGGGGTCGTGGGAGATCTGGCGGGATTCATTGCCGCGACATATCAGCGGGGCATCCGCTTCGTGCAGGTGCCGACGACGCTGCTGGCACAGGTAGACAGTTCGGTGGGAGGCAAGGTGGCGATCAACCACCGGCTCGGGAAGAACATGATCGGGGCGTTCTATCAGCCCGATTTTGTCTTTGCGGACGTGCAGACATTGTCGACGCTTCCCCGGCGCGAGATCATCTGCGGACTGGGAGAAGTGATCAAATACGGCATCATCATGAACAGCGAATTTTATTATTCGGTCGCGATGCTGCATGAAAAAATACTGGCCCGCGATGCGTCTGTCCTGCAGTCGATCGTGGCTGCATGCTGCCGCATGAAGGCGGAGATCGTGGCCGGCGATGAACGGGAGCTTGGACGCAGGGCAATATTGAATTTCGGCCACACGATCGGACACGCGCTCGAAAAAGCAGGCGGGTATAGCACACTGAAACATGGCGAAGGTGTGCTGCTGGGGATGCTAGCCGAAGCGTGGATAGCCGTGAAGCTGGGCGCACTGCCGCAGCATTCGTTCGACGTGTTGAAGGAAGACATTGCGGATATCCCCCTGCCGCGCCTGGACGAATTTTCCTTCGTATTCGACGAGCTGTACGCGACGATGCTCATAGACAAAAAGGCGAAGGCGGGAGAAGTGAGGATGGTGCTTCCAACGGATATCGGAGCTGTCACGCTGCCCCAGCCGGTGGGGAAAAAATTGCTGCGCGGGGCAATTGCATTTTTGCAAGGCTACTGCAAAAGCCGGTCTGCCAAAAGTTCCGCATAAGCAATGAACAACGGCAAGTATGAATTACATGCTGCCTGTATCGACCACTGTTTTAGATCCTTCGCTTCGCTCAGGATGACAATGATTTTGGTGCACACTGAGTAGCGCGCTCCGTTCGCCGACGGCAAATTTTTTTCTCGAAGTAACTGGCTGCCGTTGCATCGGTGCGCATGCAGGGCGAGATGGTATCTCGCCCGCTCGAGCGAAGCGGCGCACGTTTTTGTGAGTTACTCAGGAGTTACGGTCGCATTACAATTGCACCGAGAACCCGAGCGCAGGGAATATCGGCAATCCGTTCGTAACGCGCTGCTTCAACGCCCCGCTGTCGTCGATAAAATAATTGATCTGCTGCTGATTCGAATGGTTGTAGATGTTTGTGACATCCAGATAGACAGACCACTGCTGCCCCCACCATTGCGGATAGGTCGTCACGCGCACATCGAGCGCATGATAGAGCGACAACCGTCCCGAGTATTGATCCACTTCGTAGTCCACATCCAGGATCACTTTCCCCTGAGCATCCGTCAGAATCGATGCCGACTGAACGCCGTTGAGTGTCTCGATGCGCAGGCGCGGCTTCACACCGATTGCCTGCGCGAACGGCCGGCCTGATCGGAGCGTGAAATTTGCACCGAGTTCCCACCGGTCGGCAAACTTGTACGATGCCACAATATTCACTGCATGACGCTGGTCGAAGAGAAACGGCGTGACCAGTCCGTGCCTGTCGCGGTCGGCATACGAGAGCGCGTAGCTGATCCATCCCGATAGTTTATCGCCGGCAGTGAGGTAGAGTTTTTGCAGCATCACTTCGAATCCGTAGGAGCGGCCAGAGGCATCGTTCACCGGCGTGGTCGTGAGCGAATCGCGCATCGTCTGAACCGGAGGCGTCCATCCGGCTGGTGACAAGACGGAAATGTTCGTACCTCCGGCGGTCCACATCATGCCCTGCAATTTCTGCGGCACGATAACATTCGTGAACCGCTTATAATACGATTCGGCCTTGATCTGCCATTCGGCAGACACCATGCGTTCGATGCCGGCAATGAAGTGGTCGGCGCGCTCGGCGCGGAGACCGCTCATTGTTTCGTTTGTAAAATCCAACGCGGCGCGGTTGTCCTGTTTTTCCATGCCCGGAGACTGGTAATACGTACCGACCGCGGCGCGCAGCGTCGTGAGCGGATCCACGACGTACGACGCGGCAAGTCTCGGCGCGAGGTACGAGCGGTTCAATATTTCATACCGGTCGAAACGAAGTCCGGGCTGTATGAAGAGAGTCGGGAACACCCTGTAGCGGTCCTGAAGGAACAGGTTCCACCGCGTATACGAGAGCGTGGAGGCAAGATCGTGAGGCAGCGCCTGGCCTCGGGAAAGAAGAAGATTTTTAAACACCTCGTCGAGGCGGAAATACCGGATGCGTTCGGTCGTCAAGCGGTCGATGCCTCCTCCGGTCTCGATGGAGTGATCGCCCGCCGAAACGGAAAAATTTTCCTGGACCGTGACCTTCGTGTATGTGTAGTCGTAGTCGACGCCAAATGCGAAGAAGCGAAGACCGAGCGTATCGGACCGCGATCGGTCGCCGCTATTCTGGGAGGGATCAATGAAGGAACCATCGAACGCGCCCGCGCCGCTGTTGCGGTACCACGAGAGCCGCGTCTGCGCGACGACCGACGAAGACGGCGTGTATTGCCACGTCATTCCGGCCAGCGTGTTATACGCCTCGTCGAGGAATGACACACTGTCGGGCCTGTTTCTGTCCGTGCCGGAAGTGAGTTGGGCGCCGTCGCGCGAACTGATGCCGGTCACGAGCAGTTTATTCTTGTCGTTGATCGGGAATACGATTTTCGCCTGAACGTCACGGAAATTCGGCAATGCGACATCGCCTTCAACGACTTTCGTTTGTTTCAAAAACGGGGCGAGGATGAGATCGTAGTACGTGCGCCGCGCTGAAATGAGCCACGACCCGCCTGTCGGCAGGGCCCCCTCGAGAATAATGTTTGCGTTGGTGAGGCTCGAATTCATTTTACCGTGGAGCGGGCGATCCGACGCTCCTTCCCGATTGCGGACATCGAGCACGGCCGAGAGCCTGTCTCCGTATTTCGCGCCGAAGCCTCCCGTTTCAAGGCTGATCTCGCTGACTGTTTCGGGATTGAACATTGAAATAAATCCGTAGAGCCTGTATGGATTGATCACTTCAAAACCGTCGATGGCGATGAAATTCTGGTCGGGCCCCGATCCCCTGATGACGAGCTGTGAAGAGAAATCGTTCACGCTGAGCACACCGGGGAGCGAGCGCAGTGAACGGAGCACATCCTCGGCAGCGCCGGGTAGATATTTCGCTTCACGCGGGGTCATGCTCACGACGCTCGGCCGCATATCCTCTGCCGCGCGCCGCCGGGATGCAGTCACTTCGACCGTGTTCATCTCGACCGCCGCAAAACGCATCGTGATGTCGAGGCGTGTGCGTTTCCCTATCGAGACCGCGGCGTCCGGCACAGACTGCTGTTGATAGCCGATGAGCCTCGCGAGAATATGGTACGTCCCGGCGGGAACGTTGTCGATGACGAAGCGTCCCTGCGCATCGGTCGTTGTGCCGAGTTTGGTTCCATCAACGATCACCGTCGCACCCGCGGCCGCTCCGTCGGGAATGCGGACAGTGCCCTCGATCGAACCGCGATCCGATTCCGCTGCCGCAGCGGCGTATGGCGGAATAAGGGAAAGGAGACATAGTAATGCTGAAAGACAATACGTCATTGGATGCCGAAAGTGCTAAAGGTGTCAACCCTTCGGGGTTGTACTATTTGTGTAACGACGACAGTAGTGTACACCGCTTCGCGGTGTGGGCAAGAAACCATTTCGCCCTCCAACGAGCGGTGCCAAAGAATGTAATATAGGAACAAATACGTTCGAACGAAAATTCAGACAGCTCGTTTTTTCACTTGCATTCAACACAATTGTTTACAATCTTTTGAGCTGCGTTATCTTTCCATTGAAAGGCCTCAACGATGAACACCCTGTTTGCATACCTCCGGCGATTCCGCGAGAAAAAAATATACGTGCCAGGCATTGGCGGCGTACTGCTGCTTGCAGTGATCATTGCCTATGCCGTTCCCGATACACTCTCCGTCGCGTCGACAGCGGCGAAGCGGAGCGATTTTTCGGTGAGCATCTCGGTTAGCGGCGAGATCCGGGCAGCCAATTCCGTCACATTGACAACGCCGCGCACGCGCGCCGGACAATTGCAGATCGTCTACCTGGTCCCCGAGGGCACAACCGTGAAAACCGGGGAAGACGTGATCCGCTTCGCGACAACGGACGTGGACAAGCAGATCTCGGATAAGGAAAACGATTTGAGTATTGCGCAATCGGATTACGAAAAAATGGTCGCCGATCAGGCATACCGCAATTCGGATCAGGACGCGTCGCTGACAAATGCGGAGCTGACGTACGATCAGGCGAAGCTGCAGGTCGAAAAAATGAAATTCGAATCCGATGTGGCGCGGAAGGAAGCGGACATCAGTCTTCAAAAGAGCGGCATAGCCTGGGAGCAGACAAAGAAAAAAATCGCCACACAGGTGATCGTGGACAGGACGGAAACGAGCAAGTTCATGCTGCGTATTCACCAGATCGAATCGGATATCAAACGCGCCAACGAGGAGAAGGTCCTCTACGCAATGACGGCGCCGATCCCCGGCCTCGTCGTCTACGAGATCAATTGGAACACGGGGAGGAAAGTTTCGGTCGGCAATACGCCGTGGCCGGGTATGTCGCTGGTGAGCCTTCCCGACTTGTCGCAGATGCAGGTCGTGACGAACATCAACGAAGTGGACATCAGCAAGGTCAACAAAGGACAGCCAGTGAAGATCACGCTCGACGCCTTTCCCGAAAAGCGCTTCGCAGGAACCATCGCAGAGGTGGGCACCATCGGCCAGCAAAAGAACCAGGCATCGAATCTGAAAACTTTCGAAGTGATACTGACGATCAACGGCACCGATCCGATCCTGAAGCCGGGGATGACCACCGGGAATGAGATCATCATCGAAACGATCCCAGGAGCGGTGTCCGTTCCCATCGAATCGGTCTTTGAAAAAGACGGCAGGACCGTTGTGTATGCGATGAACGGCAGGCATCCCCGGGCTCAGGAGGTAACGCTCGGAGTGAAGAACAGCAACTATATCATCATCCAAAACGGAGTGCGCGAAGGCGACATGGTGGCGCTGCGCGATCCGACCGTGAAAGAACCAACGGCGGGCGATAAGCGCTCCGGCGCGCAGAAAGAGAAGAAGCCGTGAACATCCCTCAGAACATCGCCGTCGGCATGGCGGGATTGTTGACGCACAAGCTGCGCTCTTTACTGACCGCGCTGGGGATCATTTTCGGTGTCGCGGCGGTGATCGCGATGCTGTCCATCGGCGAGGGAGCGCGGCAGGAAGCGCTGGAACAGATACAATTGATGGGCGTCAATAACGTCATCATCCGGGCGAAGGAGCCGAGCCAGCAGAGTTTCGGCAAGGCCAAGGCGAATTTCTCGCCGGGGCTGGACATGCGCGACTGCGATGCGCTGCGCGAGATTTGTCCATTCGTGCAGGTGGTCGTGCCGCAATGGGAAAAGACGACGCCGGTGCTCTACAAGAGCGCGCGGAACGACGCGAAGATCGTCGGCACGACGCCCGAATTCCTGGAGGCATTCAATTACCGCATACAAAACGGCACATTCATCCTTCAGCATCACGTCGCCACGCAGGAAAATGTGTGCGTCATCGGCGGGGATGTCAAGGACGCGCTCTTTCAATTTGAAAATCCGATCGACAAGCGGGTCAAGATAGACAATCTGTGGTTCACCGTGATCGGCGTCATGGACCGCCGCGCCGCGCCGGGAAAAAAGACAGAGGCGGTCACCGTCCGAAATTTAAATATGGATGTTTATATCCCTTTGACCACGGCGCAGTTGAAACTGTCGCACACGAAGAGCCAGGTCAACCACGTCACGGTCATGGTCAACGGCATCGATCAGAACCCCGACCTGACGCCGCCCGAACCGCCGATCAACCAGTTGGCGGTGAAAGTCGACGCAACATCGGATCTCGCAGAGGCTTCGGGCATCATCCGCCGCATCATGGAGCGGCGGCATTACGGTGTGGATGATTATGAGATCATTGTGCCCGAGGCGCTTGTGGAGCAGAGCCAGCAGACGCAGCGGATATTCAACATCGTCATGGGAGCCATTGCCGGCATTTCGCTTCTTGTGGGCGGCATCGGGATCATGAACATCATGCTTGCTTCCGTCATGGAGCGCACGAAGGAGATCGGGATACGGCGCGCCATCGGCGCCACACGCGCCGATGTGCTCGGGCAATTTCTCTTTGAAGCAATTTTTCTGAGCATTGTGGGCGGGATCGCGGGAATCGTCCTGGGCTATGCGCTCACGGTCGGCATCACGATGTATGCCGATTGGAAAACCGTCGTCTCCGTGCCCGCGGTGCTCATCTCGTTCACGGTGTCTGCGCTTGTCGGGATCGCCTTCGGGTATTATCCCGCACGGAAAGCCGCCTATCAGAATCCCATAGAGTCGCTCCGGTACGAATAAATGAACAGCTCTCCATACCCCATTTGCCTGATCTCCATGAAGCATTCCCTACCCTTGGCAGTATACATGATCTTCACCTGGACACACGCTGTACAGGGACAATCCGCGTTGACGCTCGATGCGTGCATCAAGCGGTCGATGACACGCGGGTACGCCGTACAGAACGCGTCGTTTCAATACCGCGCATCCAAACACGCGTATGAGGCGGCGCGGCGGAAGCTCCGCACATCGGTCGCGGTTTCGCTCGACATTCCAAACTACCAGGAGTCGCTCTCGAATCAATTCGATCCGCTGCTGCAGCAGTACAAGTATTACGAATTGACGACGACACGCATGCAGGGAACGCTCACGATCACACAGCCGATCCTCGCTACGGGCGGATCATTGAGCATCAGCGATTACGTCTTCGGACGCGACCAGACCCGCGGGAATAGCGGCTCGGCGAGCGGGAAGGATTATTTCAACAATGTGCTGGTGGAATACAAACAGCCGCTCTTCACGACAAATCTGCTGCGGCTCACCAGCGAACGGAACTCCCTTGCATTCGAGCAGGCGCGGACCGATTTTGCCAAGAATCAATTGGACATCGTCTACACCGTGACGGAAAATTTTTACACCGCCTACGAGGCCGCGCAGCGCGTCGACATTGTGAAGGAGCAGGTGCGTCAGAACGAAGAATCGTATCAGACCGCCAAGCGAAAATTTGAATTCGGCCTGATCCCCGAGGTCGAGGCGCTGCAGTCGGAAGTGGATCTGGCGGGCAGCCAGAACGATCTCTTGAACGCGTCGCGCGAGGTGGAACGGGCGAAGAATGCGCTGCGGATGCTCATGGGAATGCCGCTGACCGAAGCGCTGGAACTCTCAGCAGTGATGACGTTCACGCCGATACGGATCGACAGCGCGCGCGTGATGGAAACCGCATTGGCGAACCGCGCAGAAGTACTGTCCGCCGCCCGGTCCATACAGCAGCGCACACTCGACATCGATGCGGCAAAGGCCCGTAGCGAATTCCGCGTCGATGTGGCTGCGACATTCGGCTACAACAAGTCGGCAACCGATCCGAACGACCTTCTGGACAACTATGCGCGGTCGCGAAGCGCGGCGCTCAGCGTGTCCATGCCGCTCTTCGACTGGGGGGCGCATTCGTATGACGTACAGGCGGCGGAAGTGCAATACGAGAGTGCTCTTGCGACACGGGAGTATGTGCTGAACCAGGTGCGCCAGGAGATCCTGGACCTGCTCGGGCGCATCAGCGCCGCCGAATCGAGGATCGGCGTACTTCAAAAGAATGTGGCCGTGGCGCAAAAAGGGTATGATATCAGCATCGAACGATTCCGCACCGGCACCATCAGCCGGAATGATCTTGCGCAGGCGCAGCAGCGGCTGACCGCGACGAAGATAAACAGCCTCAGCGCGCTCATCGATTATCAGCTTGGCGTAGCAGACCTGAAACGCAAGACCCTCTTTGATTTCGAACGGCAGGAACCTGTTGCGCCGGTGACAGACACCGGCGAGTAGGAGGCCGGCAGCGCGGCACGCGGCGGTCGATTCGCCCTTTACATTGCAGAGGTAAAACACTATATTTGGAATACTTATTTTATTAACTGGAGAGCGAGCAGTCATGAAAATCAGCGATATCCTCGATGAAACGCGTATTCTCACCAACATGGAGGGTGATTCAAAGTCCGACGTCATCAACTCTTTAATTGATCTGGTTGCCGTGTCGCCCAAAGTGCTCGACAAGGAAAAAGTGAAAGAGGCGATCTTCGAGCGTGAAAAGATCATGTCGACCGGCGTCGGCAACGGATTCGCCATCCCGCACGGCAAGACCGATGCGGTGTCGGATATTGTCGCGGCATTTGCGGTAACAAAAAAACCCATCGATTACGAAGCGCTTGACGAACAGCCCGTCCGTTTAATCTTCCTGCTCATCGGCAAGGCCAACATGGTCGGGCCCCACATCAAGCTGTTGAGCAGAATTTCACGGCTGATGAACAAGGAAGAATTTCGAAAAAAATTGCTCGAGGCAGCCGAACCGAAAGACGTGATGGAAATTTTTAGAACCGAAGAAGCGGCGTGTTTAGACAACTAGGCGGAGAAGGATCATCTTCCGTTCTTCAACGCCGCCACCCCCACCACCAGAATATTTTCCGTGATACTAAAATCGATCAAAGGCACCAAAGACATACTGCCGTCGGACTCATCCCGATGGCAGTATGTGGAACAAGTTGTCCGCGGCGTATTCCACCGGTATAATTATAAAGAGATACGCACGCCGATGTTCGAACTGACATCGTTATTTTCGCGTTCGATCGGCGAGTTGACGGACATCGTGGGCAAGGAAATGTACACGTTCACCGACCGCAGCGGGGACAGCGTCACGCTTCGTCCCGAAGGCACGGCATCGGTGGTCCGTTCGTATATTCAGAACAATCTCGGCGAAGCACAGCCGCTGGTGAAGGTCTATTATATAGCGCCCATGTTCCGGCAGGAGCGTCCGCAAGCAGGCAGGCTCCGCCAGTTCCACCAGTTCGGCGCGGAGGCGATCGGATCGCCGACGCCTGAGACGGACGTCGAGATCATTGCGATGGCCGCAGAGATCTACCGGCAGTTCGGCATCACGAATTTCACGCTGAAGATCAATTCGGTCGGCGACGAGGAATGCCGCCCGCGCTACAAGGAACTCCTGCGCACTGAGCTGATGACAATCGCCGATCAACTGTCGGTGGAGAGCCAAAAGCGAATCGAACAGAATCCGATGCGCGTTCTGGATTCGAAGGACGAGAAGGATCTCGCCTTAACGAAGGACATGCCCCGCATCACCGATCATCTGAACGAGGAATGCGCCGTCCATTTTGAGCGCGTCAAGGAACTCCTGACGCTCATGGGCATACCATTCGTCGTCGATCCGAGGCTTGTGCGGGGACTCGATTATTACACCAAGACGGCGTTCGAATTGACAAGCGATGAACTGGGTTCGCAGAGCGCCCTGGCCGGGGGGGGCCGGTACGACCTGCTCACACAGGAACTCGGAGGAAAACAGACGCCGGCAGTCGGCTTCGCCGCAGGCATCGAACGGTTGATGATGGTCCTTGAAAAAAATAATTTTACTGTTCCCGCACTGCGGCCCGCACTGTTTCTTGCGGCAGCCGACGAGGCCTCGCGCGGATGGACAATCGTAACGACAATGGAACTCCGCTCGCGGGGTGTGGCGGTGGAAACAGACTTTTTGCAGAGAAGTTTGAAAGCACAGATGCGCGAAGCCGACCGGCAGCTCGCCCGGCATGTCGTGGTTGTCGGCGCGCACGAATTAGCGGCCGGCAGGGCGACGCTCAGAAATTTGGACGACCATACAAATCGTGAAGTGGAACTCGGTCTTCTTGCCGATGCCGTGATGCGATAACCCAGCGGGGATCGGTCTCCCATGCGCGCACCGGCGGCAACTCACACTCTTTCACCTATGGCTGCTAAACAGAAAATAGACATCGAATATCGACTGTTGGTCGTGCCCGCGTTCGACGAAACGCTGCAACAGCACGGCATGCTGTTCCTTGTGGAAACAGTGAAGCAGTTCACGAATTTCAATTATCAGATTCTCATAGAGGAATCGAGCGCGAAACGAACCGTCACGTGGAAGATTCACGGACTCAGCGCCCCCGCGATGAGCATGCCGGCGATCGGCGGAGCGCGGTATGATAAAATATATTTTGGTTTGAGCGGCACGGTCCACTTTACGCTCATTAAAAAAGACGGCCAGGAAAACACGGTCACCGTGAAGGTCAGTCCGACCGGTGTCAAACTCATCGACATGCCGCAGCACTCGTTCATCGCAGTGTACACAGGCAGCGACGAATTCGAGGCAAAGCGGACCGACGACATGCAGAAACCATCGCATAAGCCGGACATCCACAGAGCCGTTCCGGGCCACAAATAAGGTTCCTCTTCCTCCTTTACAGCAGAAAGTTGTTCGAGCATGTGTCCAGTCTTATTTACAATCGGGGGCCTTCCGATCTATAGTTTCGGGCTGATGATGGGAATCTCGTTCATCATCGGTTCCACCATTTTGACGGGCGAGCTGCGGCGCAAGAAGATGAATCCCGACATGGGCAGCACCATCACGCTCTTGGCGCTGGTGGGCGGCATTTCAGGATCGAAGATCTTGTTTCTGATCGAAAATTGGGGCGACTTCATCGACAATCCGTGGAGGATGGCATTCTCTCCGGGCGGCTTGACATTTTACGGCGGATTCGTCCTTGCAACGATTCTCATCGCCGTGTATCTTCGCAGACAGCATGTGAGTTTTTGGCGCATCGCCGATGCCGCCTCGCCGCCGCTGCTCTTGTCGTACGGCATCGCCCGCATCGGATGCCACCTGGCGGGAGACGGGGATTACGGATTTCCCACGTCGCTTCCCTGGGGGACGGATTATTCGAAGGGCACGTATCCTCCGTCGGCGGCGTTTAAGGATTTTCCGGAGATCGCCTCGAAATATCCTCACGGAGTCGTGCCGGATGCGACACTGTGCCATCCCACGCCGATCTACGAATTTCTACTCTGTTCGATCCTGTTCTATTTTTTATGGAAGGCGCGCAAACGTCTCGGGCCCGACGGAACGGTGTTCGCCGCCTATCTCGTGCTTGCCGGAGCGGAGCGGTTCATCATTGAATTTTTCCGGCTCAACGAACGGTTTCTTCTGGGACTCTCCGAGGCGCAGATCATCGCCCTCGTTCTTATCACCATGGGTGCGATCGGCTTTCGTCATCTGCGTTCGCAAATCAAGATCTAAACCGCATCAGGGCGGATGTGAAATTTAACGCCTCGCGCGGGGCATGCATAAGGTACGACTATGAATGTAATCACGGGCAGGCATCCGGTCATTGAGGCGTTGAAATCGGGAACGCTGATTGAAAAGATACTCATCTCGAAGAGCACGCACGGCGAAGCGATCCACACGATCCGCATGCTGGCGCGCGAACGGAACATCCTCTGCACGGACGTCCAGGCGGAAAAACTCAGCAAGTATACGGATTCGCAGACGACGCAGGGCGTGCTCGCCGTATTGGGAGAAAAAATATATTGCGAGGTCGACGACATCATTGCGGTGGCCGAGCAGAGGAACGAGAAGCCCTTCATACTCATCTTCGACGAGATCGAAGACCCTCACAATCTGGGCGCGCTTATCAGAAGCGCCGTGTGCGTCGGCGCGCACGGAGGGATCATTCCGAAACACAATGCAGCTTCCGTGACCGAGACCGTCGCAAAGACATCGGCCGGGGCGAGCATCCACTTCCCCATTGCAAAAGTCACGAACATAGCGCAGACCATCGACGAGCTCAAGGAACTCGGCGTGTGGATCGTCGGGACGGATGTTGCGGCCCCGAAACCGTTCACGCAGATCGATTACACGATGGCGCTCGCCATCGTTGTCGGCAACGAGGGCCGCGGCATGCGGCGGCTCGTGAAGGACAAATGCGATTTTCTCGTTTCCATTCCCATGCGCGGCACGATGGATTCGTTCAACGCCTCTGTGGCCGGCGCCCTCCTCATGTACGAAGTCTTCCGCCAGCGCTAGAAGCACGGAACTTCCGTGCAGACCGATACGAAAATACTGGTGATGACAACACAAGACGGCGGCACGCGTCGCTTCGAGAAAGCTGATACACGTGAAGACGATAGTCGCGGCAGTAGTGGTTGTATTATTTTCCTTCATGCATCCCCTTCCTATGCGGGCCGACTGGACACAATGGAAAGGCCTTGAGAGCGGCGACGTTCATGCCTTCGCCGTTTCCGGCGGAAATCTTTATGCCGGCACAGACCGCGGCGTGTATCTTTCCACAGATTACGGATGGAACTGGACCTCGATCGGCATGGAAAAGTCCACTGTGAACGCTCTGGCGGTCTTTGGTCCGAACCTTTTTGCGGCAACCGAGAGCGGCATCTTTCTGTATGCCGACAACGGACTGGGCTGGAAATCGGTCCCCTATGGCCAGTATGGTGATCGAGGCGTCCTATGCCTTGCGGTTTCCGACACAAGTCTGGTGCTTGGGACGCCTTATGGCCTCTTTGTCGCAAAAATCAACGGAGCACGATTGGTGACGATGTTTACAGCATTAGATCGTACGCCCGTGTATACACTGCTGAAAAACGACAGCCGTCTGTATGCAGGCACGGATAGCGGCCGTGTCTCGTTTTCCAGCAACAACGGCGCGACATGGACAGCGCTCACTATCGGAAGCGCGGCTCGAGTTCGCGCCATTGCCGTATCCGGCGCGAATCTTTTTGCAGGGACTGACAGCGGTGTGTTTCGTTCGACCACCAACGGCGCCAGTTGGACAAGTGTCAATACCGGATTAACGAATCACGTGGTCAATGCTCTGACTCTTTCCGGATCGGCTCTGATTGCCGGCACCGACGGCGGAGGCGTCTTTCGTTCCGAGAACAACGGCGACGATTGGACAAGCGTTAATACCGGCGTGACGAACATGCGTGTTCTGTCGCTCGGCGTCAACGGACCGAATCTTTTTGCCGGGAGCGACGGAAGCGGAGTTTTTGTGTCGACCACCAATGGCGCGCGATGGAACAACACAGGCTTCGATGTCGTGAACGTCAATGCGCTTGCCACAGTAGGCACTGACCTCGTCGCCGGAACCGATCGCGGCGTCTTTTTTTTCAACTTCATCGATTCAGCATGGAGACCGTACAACATCGGCGTGAAGCGCGCGTCTGTGAGCTCGCTCGTTGTTTCCGGCTCTAGGATGATCGCCGGAGCAGATAGCGGCGTCTTTGTATCATTGGATAAAGGCATAAGCTGGGCCATCGCCGATTCCACACCAACGCACACGAATGTACTCGCTCTCTCAGGCTCGACGATATTTGCCGGAACAAATGACGGTGTCTTTGTCTCTGCGGACAACGGAACACACTGGGTGAAGTCGAACAGCGGCTTGGCGAATACCTATGTTCAATCACTTGCCATGGTCGACACCATTCTTTATGCCGGTACTGCGCGAGGCGTCTTCCGTTCCACCAATCGAGGCATACCATGGACAGCAGTCGGATTGACAGATTATTCCGTCCATGCTTTTGCAAAGTTAAACGGTGGTGTCTGCGCCGGAACGGACGGCGGTTGTTTTCTCTCTGCCGACAACGGCATGAGCTGGACGCTGCTCGACCCATCTTCAACACCCAGGAATGTTTTATCGTTGTATGGTAGCGGGTTCTCCTTCTATGCGGGGACAAACGGCGAGGGGATTTTTTTCGCCGGCCAGAACGTAACATCCCTGTGGAGACCATTAAGCCGGGGTATCCCGAATGCGTATACGACAGCATTGACCTATGTACGGGGGAATTTGTGGGCCGGAACGCTCGGCAGCGGAGTATGGCGGCGGTCGTCGGAAGAATGGATCACTGGAGCGGCCGATCATGACAAGCATATCCCGGTGAATTTTTCTCTTGGCCCGAACTATCCGAATCCGTTCAATCCGAGTACGACAATAGGATATTCGCTGCCCGAGAGAAGCATGATCACTGTGCGAGTGTACGATGTGATGGGACGAATGATATTGATGCTGGCAGAGGGAAACAAGGAAGCAGGGTCGTACACCGTCTCGTTGAACGGTGCAGGTTTGTCCAGCGGCGTCTATTTTTACCGCATGACGGCCCAGCATGGAACGGCCATATGGACCGATGTACAAAAAATGGTGCTGACAAAATAACAACCACATGCCTCAGGTGAATGATTCGTCTGAGGCATGTATGTATGTGTTGACATACGGGGCGAGCTAACAGCTCGTCATCAATTGAGGAAACGTGTGTTCGCGCGGACCGCGGTGAGTTCGCGTTCGTCGCGCCGATGTGCGCCCGTCGCTGCTCCGCTGATCGAGAATTGACCGAGCAGCGTCTGGAGATTTGACGTCAGCCGGTTGAGGTCTTCGGCCGCGCGTGCGATCTGCTGTGTGCCCGCCGCCGATTGTTGTGAGACGCATGAAATGGCCTCGATGTTCTTGCTGATCTGTTCGCTCGCGGTCGACTGCTGTTCGCTTGCGGCTGCAACCTGGGTCACAACATCGACGACTCTCTCCGCCCCATCGATGATCTCCCTGAGTGAGACGCCCGATTGTTCGGCCAGCTTGCGGCCTTTTTCAACTTCGAGAGTGCCGCGGTTCATGGACGCAACCGCGCCGGCAGTGTCTTTTTGGATCTGCTTGATCATGACGGCGATCTCTTTTGTGGCCTTTGTTGTACGTTCGGCCAGCTTGCGCACTTCATCGGCAACCACGGCAAAGCCCCGCCCATGTTCTCCGGCACGGGCTGCTTCTATGGCCGCATTGAGCGCAAGCAGATTGGTTTGATCGGCAATATCGTCGATCACCTGAACGATTTCGCCGATCTCATCGCTGCTGCTGCCCAACGCCTCCACTGTCGCCGCCGATTGTTTCACCACTTCAGCAATGCGCGCCATCCCTTCGATCGTTTCGATCACAACACGGCCGCCGTCTTTGGCCGAAGTGCCAGACTGTTTTGCCATGTTCGCAGCCTCGGAGGCATTCTTTGTGGTCTCCATGATCGTTTTGGACATCTGTTCGACGGCGCTTGCCACTTCGGCCGCCTGCTGGGTTTGTTCGTGAGCACCCGCCGCCATTTGCTCCGTGCTCGATGAAATTTCGGAACTCGCACTTGCTGTGGCAGACAGCGCTTCGCTCACATCATTGAGTGTCTTGTCCAGCGATTCGCCGAGCAGATTAATGCTGTTCTTGATGAGTTGATGATCGCCTTTATACTCCCCTGTCATGCGGACCCGCAAATCGCCTTTCGCCATGACGGCAAGCACGTCTGATCCCTCCTTCACCGGCAGTATCACGGCATCGAGTGTGCGATTCACACCGTCCACGATCTCGCGGTAGCCTCCCTTGAAACGTTCCGAGCGTCCCCGTATGCCGAGTCTGCCGTCGACTGCAGCAGTCGTGAGCATTGTCGATTCTGCGACAAGGTCACGGAGCGCTTCCACAATGCTGATCATAGCCGGTGCAATTTCGTCTTTATCGTCGAGGTTCTTTATTTCCACATTCAGGTCCCCGTCTGCAATTGTGTAGATGTTCGTGACCATTGCCTGAAGCACCTCGGCAAAGCTATCCATACGGTGTACCAGGACGCCGATCTCATCTGTGCGATCCAGGTTGAGCCGGACGCCTAAATGTGCCTTGCTTAATTCATCCATCATTGCGACACCCTGTGCCAGCGGTTTTGTGATGATACGGGAAATGAGCAGCCCGAAACCAATGGCGAGTGCAAAACCGACGACAATGAACGCGATCATCTGTTTTGTCGCCGAAGCAGCAAGGTTCGTGTTGTCATCGGATCGTCCCTTCCCTTCACCCACTTGCATGCTGACTAATTTGGCGAGGGCGTTTTGGAAATTTACACGCGCACTTTCAGCCTCGCCCTTCCATAACAGCTTCGCTTCGGATCTTTTTCCCGTTTCGCAGAGGGAGGCCATGCGATCGACGAGGGGGATAAAAATTTTCCTCTGTGCTTTAAGATCCGCAATTCCAATTTTTTCCTGCTCCGACATCGGTGCGTTTTCGAAATCGACGACGAATTTCGTAATATCGGCCCGCCGTTCGAGCAGATTTTTTTTCCACAGTTGTGTTTCGTCCGGCGTTTCAGCATTGACCATATTGGCGATGTCGACACGCATTCGTTGGAAATTTGTGGAGGCATCACCAATGGATTCGACTTGTACCAGGGTGGAATACAGTTCGGTGCCGCTGTCATCCAATTCACGAATATTTTTTATTCCGATTGCCCCGATCACTGCGGCGATGACGGCGATAAAGGTAAACCCGGACATGAGTTTGTCTTTGATGTTAAGATTGATAAACCAATTCATTGGCGTTGTTCCGAATGAAGTGAAGGGAATAACAGACAGTATACACAAAGGATCGGTTCAGTACCGTTTTGACGGCTTTCCACATTTGACCGGCGTGAGCGCTGCTTCCCTCTGTGTTCGTGATAAATATACGCTGGATATACGGTGCAGGAAAGATGTGATTGTCTCTTTTCCGTTAGGGAGTTTGTCTTGCACGCGAGGGGAAGCGAAAACCGAGGAGGCGGAAAGAGAGCAGCAACAGCGGGGCCAGCTGTTAGCTCGCCCGGCAATAAATATAATCTGCGGCATAGATGGTCCGTGTAGGACGAACGGTCAGCTCGTCCAGGTCGAGATAACATCTTGCCCTGCTATGAAAATGCCTCACCGGAATGCAGATCGCATTCCGGTGAGGCATGTGGTTTTTTTTTGACACCGCGCGCGGGGCGAGCTAACAACTCGTCTTGCATCGGTGCGCCTGCCGCATGTTACTTCACTTCGGCCGGGCCGAACTTCGCGGCCGCAAGCTGTTCGTACTGCTTCCAGCGATCGTCCACATCCTGCTGCGAGAGTGCCAGCAGCCGGTGCGCTTCTGCCGGGTTGCTCTTGGTCAACATCTTATACCGGATCTCCTTGTATGCATACTCTTCGAACTTGATCTTCGGAGGTTTCGAATCCAGTTTGAACGGGTTCTTGCCTTCCAGCGCAAGCGCCGGGTTGTACCGGAACAGCGGCCAGTGACCGCTGTCGACGGCAAGTTTCTGGTTGTTCATGCCTTCGGCCATGTTGATGCCGTGCGCGATGCAATGGCTGTAGGCGATGATCAGCGACGGGCCGTCGTAGGCTTCCGCTTCGAGGATGGTTCTGACCGTATGAAGATCGTTCGCTCCCATTGCGATGCGCGCTACATACACCGAACCGTACGTCATCGCCATCATGCCGAGGTCCTTCTTGCCTGTCAATTTGCCGCCAGCCGCGAATTTTGCAACCGCGCCGCGGGGCGTGGACTTGGACATCTGTCCGCCCGTGTTCGAATAGACTTCGGTGTCGAGCACGAGAATGTTGACGTTCTTTCCCGACGCGATAACATGGTCCAACCCGCCGTAGCCGATGTCGTATGCCCATCCGTCGCCGCCCATGATCCAGACCGATTTTTTCACGAGATAATCGGCGAGTGAATCCAATTGGCGGGCGTCGATCGATGTCTGGCCGGAAAGTTTCTCCTTCAACAGTTTGACACGGTCACGCTGCGCGTAGATATTCGCTTCGGTAGACTGGTCTGCCGTGATGAGATCGGTGACAAGCTGTTCGCCGATCGTTGTCGAAAGTCGCTTCAGCAATTCCTGTGCGTATTCCATGTGCTTGTCCACCGAGAGGCGGAAGCCGAGACCAAATTCGGCGTTGTCTTCGAAGAGTGAATTCGCCCATGCGGGTCCGCGTCCGTCGGCGTTTTTCGTCCACGGTGTTGTGGGCAAATTGGCGCCGTAGATGGACGAGCAGCCTGTCGCGTTCGCAACCAGTGTCCGGTCGCCGAAGAGCTGGCTGACCAGTTTCACGTACGGAGTTTCGCCGCAGCCCGAGCAGGCGCCGGAGAATTCGAAGAGCGGCTGCAGGAACTGCGAGCCTTTGATCGTATCCATTGCCACTGTTGTGCGGTCAGCTTCGGGAAGGCCGAGGAAGAAGTCCCAATTCGCGCGCTCGGGTATGCGGAGCGGCAGCTGTTCCTTCATGTTGATGGCCTTCAGGCGCACTTCCGATTTGTTCTTTGCGGGGCAGATCTCGACGCAGATGCCGCATCCGGTACAATCCTCGGCTGCAACCTGGATCGTGTATTTCTGTCCCTTGTATTCGTTGCCCCGGTACGGCGTGCTCTTGAACGTCTCGGGAGCGCCGGCGAGTTCTTTTTCGTCGTACACTTTGATGCGGATTGTGGCATGCGGACAAACGAGCGCGCACTTGCCGCACTGGATGCAGAGGTTTTCGTCCCACACCGGGATTTCGAGTGCGATGTTGCGTTTCTCCCACGCAGCCGTTCCCACGGGGAATGTTCCGTCGTTCGGCAGAGCGCTCACCGGGAGATCGTCGCCTTTGCCGGCGATCATTTTCGCCGTCACAAATTTTACGAAATCGGGAGCCTTGTCCGAAACGACCGGGGGCAGTTCGAGCGTGCTGGTCGCTGTCGCAGGGATCTCGACCTGAAAGAGATGCTCGAGGGTCTGGTCGACAGCGGTGTAATTCATCTTGACGATCTCTTCGCCTTTTTTGCCGTATGTTTTTTTGATCGAATATTTGATGGCCTTAATGGCATCGTCTTTCGGCAGCACGCCGGAGATGGCGAAGAAGCACGTCTGCATGATCGTATTGACGCGGCTGCCCATGCCTGTTTTCTGGGCGACGGCGTATCCGTCAATCACATAGAATTTCAACTTTTTCGTGATGATCTCCTGCTGCACCGGCCGGGGAATATGATCCCAGACGGTGTCGGGTCCGAACGGACTGTTCAACAGGAATGTGCCGCCCTCGACGATATTCTCGAGGATGTTGAATTTTTCGAGGAACATCCACTGATGGCATGCGACGAAGCTCGAGGCAGTGATCAGATACGTGGAGCGGATCTGGCGCGGACCAAACCGCAGATGCGACGTGGTTGTCGAGCCCGATTTCTTGGAGTCGTACACGAAATAGCCCTGCGCGAAAAACGGCGTATCTTCGCCGATGATCTTGATCGAATTCTTGTTCGCGCCCACGGTGCCGTCTGCGCCGAGGCCGTAGAACATCGCGCGCACGACATCGGGCTTCTCTGTGACGAACGACATGTCACAGGTAAGGCTTGTATGCGTGACATCGTCGTTGATGCCGACGGTGAAATGATTTTTCGGCTTGTCTTTTTTCAGTTCATCGTAGATCGCCTTCACATGAGCGGGAACGAACTCTTTGCCTGCGATTCCGTAACGGCCGCCGATGATCTTCGGGGCGACGGTGAACGGGGCGATGCCGTCGTTCATTGCTTCGCCGATGGCCGTGAGCACATCCTGATACAACGGTTCGCCGAGGCCGCCCGGTTCCTTGGTGCGGTCGAGCACGGCGATCGCTTTCACCGTTGCGGGAAGCGCCTGGACGAAATGCTTGATGGAGAACGGACGGAACAAGCGCACTTTGATGACGCCGATCTTTTCGCCTTGTTCGACGAGCGCGTCGATCGTTTCATGCACTGCTTCGGAACCGGAGCCGATGATGACGATCACTCGGTCGGCATCGGGAGCGCCGTAATAATCGAACAGATTGTACTGGCGTCCGACGAGTGCGGCAAATTTATCCATCGTTTTCTGGACCACGCCCGGGCATGCGTTGTAGAACGGGTTGCATGTTTCGCGCGACTGGAAGTACGTGTCGGGATTCGAAGCTGTTCCGCGAAGCAGCGGATTTTCCGGGTTAATGGCGCGGAGGCGGTGCGCGAGAATGAGCTCTTCATCCATCATCGCGCGGATATCCGCATCGCTCAGCTGTTCGATCTTCATCACTTCATGCGACGTGCGGAAGCCGTCGAAAAAATGGAGGATCGGGAGACGTCCTTCGAGTGTGGCCGCCTGCGAGATGAGCGCAAAGTCCATGACTTCCTGCACCGAGTGCGATGCGAGCATGACGAAGCCCGTCTGGCGAATGCCCATCACATCCGAGTGGTCGCCGAAGATGGACAACGTCTGTGTCGTCAGCGCGCGGGCCGAAACGTGGAACACCGTGGGCGTCAATTCGCCGGCGATCTTGTACATGTTCGGGATCATGAGGAGCAAACCCTGCGACGCCGTAAAGGTCGTCGTGAGCGAACCGGCCTGCAATGCACCGTGGACGGCGCCGGCAGCGCCGCCTTCACTTTGAAGTTCGGCCACGACCGGCACCGTACCCCAGATATTTTTACGGCCTTCGGACGACCATTGATCGCACCATTCGCCCATATTGGACGACGGCGTGATCGGATAAATTGCAATGACTTCATTCGTTTTATGAGCGACGTATGCGGCGGCTTCATTACCGTCGATCGTCACCATTTTTCGTTCCATTGATTCATCTGCTTCCATAGTGTTCCTCTCTTTTGCTCGATTGAATAAGTTGCATATCATGTTCTCAATGTGGTATCACACGGACCAATCACATTTCAACTGCACACGGCGTTTTGTCCAGAGCGGACAACAACGAGAAAATATGAGACCGAGAGCACCCTTTCACGAATGCTTGGGGTGATCATGTGCAGCTTCGGAAAGCCGTGTCGCCGCTTCCGCATTCCGGGCATGGACCTCCATGACCGTTTTTCTCAGTTTATTAATGTCGAGCGGATACTGCGGATGTTCTTCGTAGTAGTCCAGGACTTTTTCCAGCTGATGGCTCAGCATGTCGATTGCCGCATAGTCCTGCAGCATCTTCTGAATATTATGTGACGATAACGTAATGGAGTCCATAGCGAGTTCCCTGTGGTCGATCGTAGAGGAGGGTTATTGGATTCCTTTCCGGGAACTGTCGTCCTGCTCCATCATCGCGCGGACCGGACAGAGTTCCATTGCTTTGTGAATGGATGCAAGTTCCTGCACAGTTGAAGGCTGCCGATAGACGTAACAAAATGCATCCGACGGATCGAATGTCACATTGCCCGGCGCAAAGCGCCTGCAAAGCCCGCATCCCTCGCAATGGTCGAGCGTCGAAAAACGGCCGGGCTCATTGCATCGTATTGCTTTCCTGTACATTAAAAACGGTTTCTTTCTCTTCAACGTGGATCAGAGTGCGATCGGTGCGGAAAAAATCTGTATCCGGACAACGGCGTGGGTGTGTCTCCCCTTTCCATTCGGATGGGGGAAGCCCCTATAATACGCATTAGTAGTGCAATTATTATGCCACTCTTTCTATTAGTAAGACTCTCATATTTTATTGAATTCCAACCATTTTACCTTTTTTGCATTCCAATTTACGGGAATGCGGGCCTCACAATCCCCAAAAATAAGAAAGCCGTCCGGAAGCATCTCCGGACGGCTTTCAGTAAAACTATGCACAAAAAATGATTATTTTTTCGCGGGCTTGAAGGACGCGATCCATTTTGTGAGCAGGGCCAGATCCTCTTTGCTGCCGGCGAATTTCATCATATGTTTTTTCCCGTTCAGGTCGGATTCTTTCATCAAATACGCTCCCATTTTATCGGCGGGCAATTTCGCAACAACGCCGGTGAGGTCATTTTTTTTGGGTGCAATTTTGATGCCTGCTGCATCGAGCGTATGGCACTTGTCGCATTTGCTGGCGACAAAAATCGCCTTGCCATCTTTTTTGGCATCTTCAGCGCGAAGATTGACAAATGCGAACAGCGCGACAGCCGCCAACACCACTGCTGTGAATTTTTTCATTGTACACTCCTTGTATGATTGAGGTATTTGATTTTTTGCCGCTGCCGGGGCAGCGCGGGTACAGCAATTTTTTATATATCGTACGATATTTCCCAATGCTCGGGCGATCGCCACAGCGCCGAGAGGATGAGCTGGCGCATGTAGAGAAATTCCTTCGGGAGCCTGTCGTAGAGTTTCACGAAGAGTTCCTCGTGCGAGACAATTTCTTTTTTCCACAATTCCCTGTTGACCGACTCAAGGTCGCGGAAGCGTTCCGGTGTAATGCTCTCGAGTCCGGTCCAGTCGATATCTTCATAGCGCGGCATCCATCCCAAGGGGCTTTCGATGGCAACGCCTCTTCCCTGCGTTCGCTCGACGATCCACCGTAAGACGCGCATGTTTTCACCAAAACCGGGCCAGAGAAATTGCCCCTGGTCATCGGTAAGGAACCAATTCACACTGAAGATGCGGGGCGGTTGAGAGACCTCGCGTCCCATCTGTAGCCAATGGTTGAAATATTCGGCCATATGATAGCCGCAGAACGGCAGCATCGCCATCGGGTCGCGGCGGACATCGCCGACAGCTCCCGCGGCGGCGGCCGTTGTTTCAGAGCCCATGGTGGCGGCAAAATAGACGCCGTAGTTCCAGTTGAATGCCTGCAGGATCAGCGGCACGGTCGTACTGCGTCGTCCGCCGAACACAAATGCGCTGATGGGAACGCCGTTCGGGTTTTCCCAGTCGGGATCGATGGTGGGATTTTGGTGCGCCGGCGCGGTGAAGCGCGAATTCGGATGGGCGGCTTTCCGTCCGCATCCGGGTGTCCAGGCTTTTCCCTGCCAGTCGGTCAGTTGTGCAGGTTCAACTTTTGTCATTCCTTCCCACCACACGTCGCCGTCCGGTGTCAGGGCCACATTGGTGAAGATCGTATTCTTTGCGCACGAGGCCAGCGCGTTCGGATTGGATTTGTCCGATGTTCCCGGCGCGACGCCGAAGTAGCCGGCCTCGGGATTGATGGCGTACATTTTTCCATCCTTGCCGGGCTTGATCCAGGCGATGTCGTCGCCGATGGTCGTGACCTTCCAACCCGTCATTGATGCGGGGGGAATGAGCATTGCAAAATTTGTTTTTCCGCACGCGCTGGGAAACGCGGCGGCGACATAGACCTTTTCTTTGTCGGGAGTTTCGACGCCGAGGATGAGCATATGTTCTGCGAGCCAGCCCTCATCGCGCGCCATGCTCGATGCGATCCGGAGCGCGAAGCATTTCTTCCCGAGCAGGGCATTGCCGCCGTAGCCGCTGCCATAGCTCCATATCGAGCGCTCCTCGGGAAAATGCACGATGTATTTTTGCTCCTTGTTGCACGGCCACGACACATCCTCCTGACCCGGAGCGAGCGGCATGCCGACAGAATGGAGACAAGGCACAAACTCTGCATCCTTGCCGAGCACATCGAGCGCCGCGCGTCCCATGCGTGTCATGATGCGCATGTTCACGACGACGTAGGGCGAGTCGGAGATTTCAACGCCGACATGTGAAATGGGAGATCCCAGCGGCCCCATGCTGAACGGTATCACATACATTGTGCGGCCTCGCATCGAGCCTTTGAACAGGTGCTGCAATGTGTCTTTCATTTCTTTGGGAGCGACCCAGTTGTTCGTCGGACCCGCGTCGTCTTTGCGCAAGCTGCAGATATAAGTGCGGTCTTCAACGCGCGCGACATCAGACGGATCGGAGAGCGCTAAAAAGCTGTTCGGCCTCGCGTCCTGGTTCAATCGAATAAACGTCCCGGATGATACCATGAGTTTGCACAGACGATCGTATTCTTCCTGGGATCCGTCACACCAGACAATCGAATCGGGCGTGCATAATTCGGCAGTGTCTCGCACCCATGATTTTAATTTTTCGTGCTGGACATACGTTGGAAATTCCATATTTACTCGATCCGCTTCTGTTGAGTGTGTGGTCGATCCTGCTGCAGCAGCACGCAGTCGTCGATGTGCAGTTCCTGTGCAATCGCTGCCAGGACGTGGTCTATGGGAACAGGTTTATACAGCACTTCGCGCACGATCCTTCGGATCGAACGCTCCAGTGACGGCTCTTTCTGCCTGTACGCATAGAGTCCGATAATGGGAACAGCATTGCCCTCGCGCCGCCATCGCTGGAATTCTGCCAACAACTGGGGAACCATTTTTTCAAGATCGGCAACCACGAGCGCTATGGATGTGTCTCCGCGAGAGCGCCGCAGGTCTTCGATGCACTGTGTTGTAATAATAGAAAATTTTTCTTGCAAAAGAAACGACAGACTTTTAGTCAAGTCCCGGTCGGGCGAATGCAATAAAATTGTTTGTTGTTTTTCGGATTCAGGCATTTTCAAAAATTGGATCAGACATGATGTAACAAAGAACAGTTACAATTTGTATGCCATGTGTGTGATCCGGCGAAACGAATAAATATGGGCATATTTCAGGGGTATTGTGCGGGAAATTTCTTATTTTTTGGAAAATCGGTCCCGTCATTCTTGAAATTGGAAATGCGACGGGAGGCGTGCCGGGGTACCCGCCCTCGGGAAGAGGGCGGAGCATCAGGAACGTGGTCAGGAACGTTCTTTGGGCGTATGAAGGGAGATCTTATATTCCTCCATTTTCCGATAGAGCGTGGAGAGGCTCATGCCGAATTCTTTCGCCGCCGCTTCTTTGTCGTGAGGATAATGAGCAAGCTTTTTTTCGATGAGCTGGCGTTCGAACTGATGGACTGCATCCTTGAACGTCATTGACGACGGGATTGAAAATGCATTCGACGATGACGATGATTGCTGAAGATCGGCGGGCAAATGGGTCTCATCGATATATTCATCGCTGCAGAAGATCATGGCTCGCTCGATGACATTCTGGAGCTCGCGGACTTGGCCCGGCCATGCATAGCGCATGAGCATGTCCATGGCCCTGTTGGTGAGCCCCTTCACATTCTTGCCCATTTGCTTCCGGAACACCTCGATGAAATGAGACACCAGCAGCGGAATATCGTCCTCCCTCTCGGCGAGCCGCGGGAGATGGATGTCGACAATATTGAGGCGGTAAAAGAGATCTTCACGGAAACGGTTATGCGCGACTTCCTCGCGCAGATTGCGGTTCGTGGCGGCAATGATGCGGACGTCGATGACGATCGGGTCGTTGCTGCCCACCGGCGTGATCTCCTTTTGTTCGAGCGCACGGAGGAGCTTCACCTGCAATTGGAACGGCATTTCGCTGATCTCATCGAGAAGCAGCGTGCCCCCCTCGGCGACCTTGAGCATGCCGTCCTTATCGGCGACGGCTCCGGTGAAGGCACCTTTTTTATGCCCGAAGAGTTCGCTCTCGAACAGGGTCTCGACGATGGCGCCGCAGTTGATGGCGGCAAAGCGGTTGCGGCTCCGTTTGCTGTTGTAATGGATCGCCCTGGCGACGAGTTCCTTGCCCGTGCCGCTGGCGCCGGTGATCATCACGGTGCCGTCGCTCGGTGCGACCTTTTCGATCGTCTCGAACACCTTCTTCATGGCGGCGCTGTGGCCGATGATGTGATGGAAGTCGTACTGCCGGTTCAGTTCCTTGCGGAGCATCACGTTTTCCTGCGCGAGCGCCCGGTGCTCGAAGAGTTTTTTCACGCGCAGCAGCATGTCGTCGAACTCGATCGGCTTCAGGATATAGTCGAACGCCCCTTTCCTGAGCGCCTCGATCGCGGTCTCGATGGAAGCGTACGCCGTAATGATGATAACGAAGGTCTGCGGAGACCGCACGGATATTTTTTCGAGCAGTTCGATGCCGCGCAGCTGGGGCATTTCTATATCCGTTATGACAAGATCGAATTCCGTGCGCGACAGCATCTCGTAGGCGACGGCGCCGTTTGCGGCTTTCGATACCTTGTAGCCTTCCTTTTCCAGGATATAGCCGATGGAGTCGCGGATGATCTCCTCGTCATCGACAACCAAGATTCGCTCATTCATGGAGACTCCCTTTCAGCGGCAATGAGATTGTAAATTTTGTCCCTTGCTCCAGTTCACTAGACACTTGTATGTCACCGCCAAAATTTTTGACGATGCCCAGACTCACCCACAAGCCCAATCCTGTGCCCTTCCCGACCTCTTTGGTCGTGAAGAAGGGGTCGAATATTTTTTCCATGTCTTCCTTGGCGATCCCGCGCCCGTCGTCGCGGATCACGATCTCGATGCTCCGTTCGCTGAGCCTGCTGGTGACCCCGATCGAGTGCGCGCCGGACCCGCAGGCGTCCACCGCATTCATGAGGATGTTCAGGAAGACCTGCACCAGCTGATCGGAAACGACGGCGATATGCGGAAGCGCTTCATAGAGCTGGACCTTGAACGTGATGTTCTGCACTTTTTTGCCGTACTGCACGATGTTCAACGCGTCGCGAATGACGTTGTTGACATCGGTCCTCTTGATCTCGTAAGCCGACGGCCGGGAAAAGTCCACCAGCTCGCGGATGATTTTCGTGATGCGGTTGATCTGATTCTTGACAAGCTCGAGCTTCTCGCGCGCGAACTCGTCCTTCGTCGTGCGCTGTATCACCTGCACGATGGAAGAGATGGATGTGAGCGGGTTGCCCACCTCGTGCGCAATGCCTGCGGCGAGCGTGCCGAAGGTTTCCATTTTCTGCGAGCGCACCAATTGCTTTTCCAATTGTTTCTGCTCGGTGATATCGCGGTGGGCGCCGACGAATCCGATCACCGTCCGGTGCTCATCGAGGATGGGCGAGATGACGACTTCCGAATGGAAGAAGCTTCCGTCTTTCCTGCGGTTTTGCAGATGCCCGACCCATTCCTTGCCGCCGAGGATACGCTTCCAGATTTTTGCCCAGAATTCCTTATCATGCATGCCGCTTTTAAGCAGGTTCGGATTCCGGCCGAGTAATTCCTCTTTGCTGTAGCCGCTGATGCGTTCGTAAGCAGGATTGACGTAGATGATTTTTCCGTTCGCATCGGTGATCTGGATCGGATTAACAGTATGCAGCGTCACTTCTGAAAAACGGAGCAGGTCGAGTTCGATCTTCCGCTGTTCGGATATATCCTTCACCATGACGAGAAACAGCGGCGCCTCGGCCCCCGATCCGGTGATGCGGACCATGGTAACCTCGGCAAAGACCTGATCGCCCGGCGAAAATATGAACGTCGTCCGGAATGTGCAGGCCTGTTCATCGGTCAGCAGCATGTGCGCAAACTGCCGGTCCCCCGCATTTCCCCACGCATCATGGATCGACCGCGACTGCGATTCGGGACCGGCGATCTTCCGGCGCTTGCAGGCTGCCGGATTGCACTCCGCGACCGAACCGTCCGCAGCGATGACGATGATCGCATCGGTGTGTAGTTCGAATATTTTTTTATACATCTCGTCCGAGAGCGTCATGCTGCTTCCTGCTCCTTGTATTGGAGCTGGTACAATTTATAATAGATGCCCCCAAGCGACAACAATTCCTGATGCGTGCCTCGTTCCCTGATCTCGCCCTTATGCATCACGATGATCATTGTGGCCCGCTGAATGGTGGACAGACGATGCGCGATGACGATCGCGGTCCGGTTCGCGAGCAGCCGGTCGATCGCCGATTGAATGAGCTGTTCGGTCTCCGTATCGATGCTCGAGGTCGCCTCATCGAGCACGAGAATGGACGGATTGTACGCCAGGGCGCGCGCGAATGAGAGGAGCTGTTTCTGGCCCACCGACAGTGTCGACCCGCGCTCCTTCACCTCTTCGTCATACCCATGCGGGAGTCGTTGAATGAAACCGTCGACGCCCACCATGATCGCGGCGTTACGAATCTGCTCGTCGGAGATCTGCGTGTTGCCGAGACTGATGTTGCTATTAATGTCGCCGGAGAACAGGAACACGTCCTGCAGCACGACGGCGATGTGCCGGCGAAGATCGTCGGACGAAAGCACGTTGATATTGATGTCGTCAATGAAGATCGCGCCGCGCTGGATCTCGTAGAAGCGCGACAGGAGGCTGATGATGGTTGTCTTGCCGGCTCCCGTATGCCCGACAAAGGCGACGGTGGCACCCGGTTCGATGACGAAGGAGACATCCTTCAATACCCAATGTTCATCCGCGTACGCGAACCAGACATTCCGGAATTCGATCTTCCCTTTCACGCCGGGAAGCGGCATGGGGTGTTCGGGCTCCTGGTGCAGCGTCGTGTCGTCCAGCAGTTTGAAGATCCGTTCGGACGACGCCATTGCGGTCTGCATGATGTTGTATTTTTCGGACAGATCGCGTATGGGGCGCCAGAACATTTCGTTGAACTGAAGGAACGCCATCACCGTACCGATCGTGACCGTGCCTTTGAGCGCATTGCCGCCGGCATACCAGATGATCAACCCGACAGAGACGGCGCCGATGAGGTCCACACCGGGATAAAAGAGTGCATAATACAATATTGATTTGATGTTGGCATCCCTGTGCCCGGCGTTGTGTTCGGTGAACTGCGTGTACGCCTTCTGTTCGCGGTTGAAGATCTGGTCCACGAGCATGCCGGTGATATGTTCCTGCATGAATGTATTGATGCGCGCGATGTAGAGGCGGACCTCACGGTACGCTTCGCGGGCTTTTTTCCGGAAGAGGGCCGTGCCGTAGACGAGCACGGGCAGCATGCTGAGCGACAGGAGCGCAAGGGGCCAGCTCATCGTGAACA
The DNA here is from genome assembly GCA_903884005.1 of uncultured Ignavibacteriota bacterium. Lineage (GTDB taxonomy): Bacteria > Bacteroidota > Ignavibacteria > UBA10030 > UBA8401 > CAISDA01. Next base: position 133,787 of record CAISDA010000072.1, read on the forward strand.
TGAACCAGACGATGCCGATGATCATGAACACATCGCTGAAGACCATGACGATGCCGGACGAGAACATTTCGTTGAGGACCTCGACATCGTTCGTGACGCGCGTGATGAGGCGCCCGATGGGATTCTTGTCGTAAAACGGCAGCGAGAGGCGCTGCAGGTGGCTGTACATTTCCATGCGCAGGTCGAAGATGGTCTTTTGTCCGATGACCTGCGTGAGATAGGCGTTGAAATACTGCACGACACCGCGGAAGAGCAGCGTGGCAAGGAACAGCAGCGCCGTTATGAGGAGCCCGGACTTATCCTTCTGTGCGATGTTGACATCGACTGCAATTTTCGTGAAATACGGGCGGACCGCTTCGAGCGCCGAGACCAGGATGGAGAGCGCGATCGCGAGTGCGACGAGCCATTTATACGGTTTCAGATAATAGATCAGCCGCTTCATGAGCTGGGCGTCGTATGCTTTTCCGAGTATTTCTTCTTCGTGCATTGCCATAATGACTCTGGTTCCAATAATTCGTGGCTACTCAGCGTACTCTATAGTCCTGTCATTCTGAGGGAGCTCGAGCGACCGAAGAATCTAAAAGAACATAAGCAACGTGGACCATGAATTAAATGCTGCCTGTATCGATCACTTTTTTAGATCCTTCGCTTCGCTCAGGATGACAATAATTTTGGTGCACACTGAGTAGTTGCAGTATTTCAATGTCGGTGCAACTGTCAGGAAATTTCGTCGAGCTCTTGTTCAAGCAATTGCTTGGCGTGAAGATCGGCGTAGAAGCCGCCGAGAGCGACCAATTCGGCGTGCGTGCCCCGTTCAACGATGCGTCCCTGTTTCATCACAATGATCATATCCGCATCCTTCACGGTGGAGATGCGGTGAGAGATGATAATGCTCGTGCGCTCGGCCATGACACGGCGGAGGTGTTTAAGGATCGCCTCTTCGGTGTACGTATCGACGGCCGAGAGCGCGTCGTCCAGGATCAGCAGCCTGGGCTTGCGGAGCACCGCCCGTGCAATGCTCGTGCGTTGCTTTTGTCCCCCGGAAAGTGTGATGCCGCGTTCGCCGAGCATCGTATCGAATTGTTTTGGGAAATCAATGATGTCCTTTGAGATCTGCGAGATCTCTGCGGCCTCGTGGATCAGTTCCCTGTCGGCCCCGTCGTCCCCATAGCTGATATTCGCCGAGAGGGTCTCGGAAAAGAGGAACGTCTCCTGCGGCACATAGCCGATATGGCGTCGAAGCGTATCGATCGGAATTTTTTTGATGTCGATGCCGTCCACGAGGATCTCGCCGTCGGCCGCGTCATAGAGCCGCGGCAGCAGGTTCACGAGCGTGCTTTTCCCCGCGCCGGTCGGTCCCACGATCGCGAGCGTAGTTCCGGCAGGGATCGAGAGCGTTATGTCATGGAGTGTGGGAGCCTGCGCATCCTTGTAGGTGAAGGTCACATGGTTGAACTCGACCGCTCCGCGCAATTCAACGATCGACCGGTCTGTCTCGTCGGTGTCGCGTATTTCGGGAACGGCGTCGAGGATCTTGCCAAGCCTGGCCATCGACGCGGCACCCTGCTGGAGGATATTCGTGACCCATCCGAACGCGATCATGGGCCAGATCAGCATCCCCAGGTATGTGAAGAACGCGGTCAGCGTGCCGATGGAGATCGTGCCGCTGATAACCTGCCGTCCGCCGATGTACATGGCAAGGATGATGGACAAGCCGATGAGCACATGCATGAGCGGCCACATCACGGACTGCGCCTTGGCCAGGACAAGATTTTTTTCCAGATAGTCCCAGCTGAGCTTTCGGAACTCGCCGATCTCGTATTCTTCACGCACGTACGCCTTCACTACTCGTATGCCCGAAAGGTTCTCCTGGGCTCGCGTGGTGAGAAGCGAATATTGTGCCTGTCGTTCGTTGAATTTAGTATGGATGAGCTTGCCAAGCTTGTAGACGGCAACAGAGACCAGGGGCAGCGGCACCAGCGCCAGCAGCGCCAGCGACCAGTCCGTAAGGAGCATCATCGTCAGCGCCATCGAAAACGTCATGAGCGTATCGGAGGGATACATGATGCCCGGGCCGAGGGCGTTGCGGACCGAATTGATATCGTTCGTCGCATGGGCCATCAGGTCGCCTGTCGGCGTGTTCTGAAAAAATGTAAGCGGCAATTTCTGCAGGTGGGCAAGGAAGTCGTTGCGCAGGTCGTATTCGATGAGGCGCGACACGACAATGATGGTCTGCCGCGTCAGATATGTCATGATGCCGGCCATCAGGGAAAACGCAACGATCAATCCGGCGTAGAGCAGCAGGTCCGAATGGTGCAGACTGTGCGCGTCGAGGCCGGTCTTCAGCGTATCTATGGCTTTCCCGATAAAAAACGGCGTAGCCACAGTGAATGAATTGCTGATGATGACAGTGACAAGCCCCCACAAGAGCGTGGTTTTATAGATCCTGAGATACGGTATAAGGCGAAGTAATGATTTCATCGGTCCTGCAAACTATTCATGATAGTGTTAAATTTACAAACATTGCCGAAGAGTTCCAAATTGCAGAAGCCCCCGTGCCGCGTATTCGTCTACCGCCGGAAGGAGTGCCGGGCCGGATGCGCCCGACGCGTGACGGCCTGCTTCTGTCTGTCTTTCTTCACTGCATCCTTTTCCACAAAGAGAGGCTTCCCAGTGAAGGGGTCCATTTCCGTATAGAACATGAGCGTCGAATACGTCGACGGAGTGGGAGTAAATATTTGCACCTGTTCGGGACTGATGTGGAGCTCGTCGGTCGAATATTTTTTCAGCGCTTCCATATCGCTCTGGTCGCATCCCGGGTGGGCGGCGATCAAATAATACGTGAGGAATTGTTTTTTCCCCTGCTCCCGGTTGAGCCGATCGAATCGCGATTTAAATTCCGTGAGGTAGCCGTTGTCGGGTTTTCCCATGGCTTCGAGGACCGTGTTCTGAATATGCTCGGGTGCGATCTTCAGTTGGCCGGAGACATGATGTTCCACGAGATCCGAGAGATACTGGCGGCCGTCTGCCTCGTCCTGCAAGATCATATCGTACCGCAGGCCTGAGGCGATGAACGCTTTTTTCACTCCCGGCACCGCGCGGATTCTTTTCAGCAGTTCGATCTGTTTCCGGTGAGAGATGGGAAGCAGATCGCACGCATCGGGGAACACGCAGCGTTTTGCCGGACAGCTCCCTTTCGCTATTTTTTTTTCGCACTCGAACCCATACATGTTCGCCGTGGGGCCTCCGACATCGGCGATGTAGCCTTTGAACTCCGGGTCCGCCGCCATCGACTCTATCTCGCGCACAATGGAGTTCTCGCTTCGCGAGACGATGGTGAGCCCCTGATGCACGGCGATCGCGCAAAAATTGCATTCGCCGTAGCAGCCCCGATGCGTCGTGACCGAATAGCGGATCGTCTCCATTGCGCGCACCGCGCCCTGCTGTTTATAGAACGGATGCACATCCCGCTCATACTGCAGATCGTAGATCCGGTCGAGTTCCTGCTGCGTCAGATTGTGCGCAGGCGGGTTTTGAATGAGATACCGATTGTCATACTTTTGAAACAGCCCGTGCGCCGTGATCGGGTCGTTGTTCTTATAAAACAGGTGGAACATCTCGGTGAATTTTTTCTTGTCCGAGGCCGCGGCAGCGAATTCGGGAAGTTCCCGGTACCCTTCACGCGGGGCTTTTGCGATGTAACAGATGCCGCGGATATCGTCGACCGGAAAGTTTTTGGCGTAGGCCCTCGCAAGCTGCACCACGGCCTTTTCGCCCATGCCGTAGACGAGCACATCGGCCTTCGCGTCGAAGAGAATGGATTTTCTGACCTTGTCGTTCCAAAAATCGTAATGGGCGATCCTCCTCAACGACGCTTCAACGCCGCCGAGCACGATCGGCCGTGTCTGTTTAAAATATTCGCGGATGTGGTTCGCATATATGATCGACGCGCGGTCGGGTCGGCGGGTATTGTCGCCGCCGGGAGTAAAATCGTCGTTCCTCCGTTTTTTCTTGAGGGCCGTATAATTTGCCACCATCGAATCCACGCACCCCGCACTCACGCCCCAAAAGAGCAGGGGTTCGCCAAGCCGTGTGATATCGGCTCCGGAGCTGAGGTCCGGCTGTGCAATGATGCCGACGCGGAATCCGGCATCGACGAGGACTTTTCCGATGACGCTCGCGCCCGAATATGAGGAGTCGATATAGGTGTCGCCGTTGACGAGGATAACATCGAGCGCCTCCCACCCCAGCCGGTGAACTTCTTCTTTCGTCGTCGGTAAAAACATGAACGTATGTCTCTTCCACACACACTGTTGAAAAAATGGGGAACTGTAAAGCAACTCGCGCCGATGCAACAACCACGACTTACATATTTATACTAAACACCGGCGCGCGCTTTAACGTTCGATCCACGAACTCCGTCCAGCGGCAAGATTGGGCCGAACGATGGTCCATTTATACGGTTTCGGCGCGGCCTGCACCCACGACGAATCGTTGAATGATGCAGACATCCATCCCTGTGCGGCGCTCTCGCTCACCTTCCATGTCGAGTCGGTCTGGAGTGTGGCTGCGGCGCCGTCTTTTGTTTCCAATTCGCAGTAGATATTCACGCCCGCAGAACCCGCCGGTGAAAAATTTTTCACCTCGACGCTGATGACATTCGTTGAATCGGCCAAGAGCGGAAGGATATCGAACAGCTTCACGCGTTGGTGTTCTTCGGTCAGCGACAGCGACATCCGTGCATAGACTTCGCCTGCGGCACGGCCATTAACGGCGACTGTCGCATAGGTGTCGCCGATGAGCTGCAAGTGCGCCGAACGCAGTCCGCGCGGAACAACCGCCGTCTTGCGGAAGAAGGCATGCTGCACCTGGGGCATATCGTTCATGAACGGATGCGCCGCAGGATGATAGATGAACCGGCTCTCGAGCTGCACTTCGGCGGGGACGATGCCTCGCTGCGTCTCATCGATGATATCCTGCCAGTATGCGATCTGCCGATCGTACCGTTTCTGCAGGAGGTCGAGTCCCGGATAGCGGTTCGTGGTCAGCCAGACACGCGTGAATTCATCCTTAACCGCCTGCAGTGTGCTGATAACGGTGCCGGCAAGCGTTATGATCTGCTGCGCGACCGCCGCTGTGCTTCCGCCTCCGGGTGCCGGAGCGCGGAGGAGCTTGATCTGTTCCTGTGCGGAAATTTTTTGCGCGCACCACAGATTGAGGCGCGCAACGAATTCGAAATACTGCAGCTGATCGGCATTGCGTGTCACCGTGCGTTTCGCGCTGTTCAGGAGATCGAGCACCTCGGGCATTGTCGCGGCGATGCTCTGCACGCGAAGCAGCATGGGGATGGCCGCGTCCCGTGCGGCCGGCTCGCGCAGCGGCAGCATGGGATGCCGCCAGAGTTCGTGAAAGAGGTACGAATTTGCCGGCGTGGAAAGATAATTGAACACCGTTTGCATCTCTGTGCCGCGCGTGCCGAAATAGTACGGAAAGAATGCCCTGTTGAATTCTTCGACGGACGTTCGTGCCGGATTCCAGGCGCACTGCGAGGTCCATGCATAGCCGTAATAGTTGAACTCCCTCAGCGCCTCGCCTCCGTAATCGCCCCAGGTCGAGGTCAGCAATCCGATCGAACCGTTCTCCATGCCGTCACGGTTCAGGTTGTGAATATTAACGAACGAATTGAGGAACGCCGGAAAGGGGGATGTGAAATTCCACACCGCCGGCGACACAATGAAAGGAAATCCGGCGCGCCTGAAGACGGCGGGACTGGCGTAGTGCCATGCGGCGCCGTAATGCCAGTCGACGATCGTGATGCCTTTTGGAATTTTTTCGAGTATGGATGGATGGTTGAGTATCACGTCTCCGTACATCATCGGCAGTTTATGATACTTCTTCAGGATGTTGGCAACGCGTATGTAATGGCCGGCATGCACCGTGGCAATGTCGCTCTGTGCCACACGTTCCCTGTTCACACCGAGCCCCACGTCCCATGATTCGTCCGCAGCCATATTAAAATAGGGGGAACTGAAACATGCCGCGATCTCTCCGATCATTTCGTCGAGCAGCGCGTAGAGCCGCTCGTCCGAAATATTCACCGTATGGGCGCCGGGGAACTCGGCATAGCGCATGTATTCGGGCAGGATGAGAATGTTTTCCCAGTGGCCGAGGGTTTCGAACGTGGGAATGAGTTCGACAAAGTACGACGCCGCACAGGCGTCGAGTTCCTTCCACTCGGATGATGAGAGCGCGCCGCGGTTCTTTCCGATGAGCGGGTGGCGGCTGAATTGAAACATGTCTTCGATGTACGGCGAATAGACGTTCAACTTGTACCGCGCGCAGAAGCGGATGATCTTCTTGAAATTTTCGAGCGTCGAGACCTGCCCGCGGCTGATATCGTCCGTGATGCCGCGCACGCGCAGCGCGGGAAAATCGAGTATGGAGACGCCCTCCACCGTATGGCTCCGTTTCTCGTGACGAAGGAGCTGCAAGAGCGTCATCACGCCGTAGAACACGCCCTTCTCCGATTCGGCGATGACCACCACCCCTTCGGGCCGGACGTCGAGAAAATATCCCTCGGTCTTCATTGCCTCGGTCAATTCGCCTTTTCTGGCGTCAAGAAGGCCATGCGCAAAATCGGAGGACACGGTGCCGAGGAAAATATAATTGGACGGGATTTTTCGCAATGACTGTTCCGTCACGATTTTCAGCACGGGCGCCTTCGCGTCGGCGAGTTCCTCGTTGATCTGGCGTGCGATGAATTCCAGTCGTTCAGACGGGCCGCCCACGACAATTTTTGTACCGGAAGTGATCTTGAACGGTGTTCTGGTCGACACACACTGCTGCGGCGCGGGAATGACGCCGGGAAGCGCGGAGGCGTCCATGCACACGGCGATGCCCGGCCAGACGATCAATGAAAGAAGCGGGAATAGTTTCATAAAGGAGACCTTGGATTCAAGAGAACTTCGTGAGTGCATCCGTGATAGAAAAAGATATGAAAAAATTACCGCCGGCTCAACTCTGGCAATTGAGCAAGGCACTCTCTATATTGTTGGTCAATCGACCTCTCGCGTCATCGAGACTATTTTTGCGGGCCGGCGGCACTCGTCCCGCCTACTGTAACGACCACACACCCATGAAGGCCGCGCTCTCCGTCTATATGCTGTTCTTGCTGCTGCAGGCCGGCAGTACACCCGCAGTGCCCTTTCAGCGACAAAACGGCGGCATCATCCGCGGAGATACCGCCAGGAAGACAGTGCACCTCGTGTTCACGGGGCATGAGTATGCCGACGGCGCCGATACGATCGGTGCAGTGCTCAGGCGGCACCGCGCGCAGGCGTCGTTTTTTTTCACCGGCGATTTTTATCGCACTCCCGCGTTTCGAAACAGCATACGCGCTCTGCAGCAGGCCGGCCATTATCTCGGGGGACATTCGGACAAACATCTGCTGTACGCGCCGTGGGAGGACCGGGACTCGCTTCTGGTATCGAAGAGGGAATTTCTGCAGGATCTTGAGGACAATTATCGGGCCATGAAGCCGTTCGGCGTAACGCGGCGAACATCGCCCGTGTTTCTTCCGCCATACGAATGGTACAACGACAGCATCAGCACATGGTGCCGTGAAGCGGGTTTGACGCTCGTCAATTTCACTCCCGGAACTTCGTCGAACGCAGACTACACTATTCCCGAGGAAAAAAATTACGTATCCAGCGATTCAATTTTTCAGCGGATCCTGCGGTACGAATCGTCTCATGCGAACGGACTGAACGGATTCATCCTCATGCTTCATGCGGGTACGCACCCTCATCGGACGGATAAATTCTATCTGCGGCTCGACGCATTGATGACTGCATTGGAACGCAGAGGCTACACGTTTACGCGCGTGTTAAATTATTGATGAAGCCGCGGCATTGTTCGGTTCCGCAGAGGCACGGTTCCAGGTCAATATCGGGATCATAATCATAATCGATCGTCAGCTCGCTGCCTGCGGCGATCTCCTGGCAGGAATAGATCATGATCCTTTCATTCGTAATTGCGTATGTGCAATTCGGCGTACAGGAATGGTTCAAGTATTTGAGTACATTTCCCTTCTCGTATCCGTCGATCACAAATTCATCGTTGAGCCAAAACGTATACACGCCTTCGCGGTGCGGATCCGATTCGCGCGCCACCGCTTCATCCGATGAAATGCGTTCGCCTTCATAATCGGCGATATACGAATTTCCCGCAATGGCAACCTTTGAAAAACACCCCAAGCGGTCGATGGACGATTCTTTTGATTCCAGTGTATCGATCATAATCCTATCCATGGTGCTGTTGAAAACCAATAATGTGCATTGTACCTACAATAAAATACAAAATAATTTCAATGAAGTCACGGTCTTTTTAAAATGCGAACGATCCCGTGCGGCCTTTGCGGCTGCTGCGGGATCGTTGTGTACCTTCTGCTTTGCGGGCGGCGGACAGTTCAGGCTGCCTTGAAGTGTCTCACCGATTTGTACTCGCCGTATGTGCGGAGCACTTCGATGGGCGATTTATTGCCGAGTTCACTTGCCTTGCGGTGATTGTTGTACTCATCGATGAATGCCTCCATCGCCGTCACCAGCTCCTCGGGCGCCCACTGTGAGTTCGTTTTATAAAATTCGTTCTTGTCGATGTGATGTGCCCGGTCAATTTTTCTGTTTCGGACAAGTCCCCCGCGCGTCACAACGATATGGGTCATGCCCATGCTTTCGATGTTTGACGTGAAGGCATGGCTCTTTACTCCCGGATGCGTGAAGCTTGTAAAGACCGTATCGATCTTCGTCTGCACGCACACGATCGGAAATGGGAACGCGCCGCACAACTGCTGTATAAAATCGAGTGCATTGAGCGTTGAGTGTGTCTTATACAATTTAACGATGCGCAGCCTGGTGATGCTGTCCAGCGCCGTATACTGCACGACACGCGAGAACGGGAGCGGCACGCTGACGGCAAGCACGCCCACCTGTATCACATGGCCCGGCACTAACGGGTTGGCAAACTGCTCGCGCAGCGGCACGGGGGCGGCGTCCGCCATCGGTGTGCGCTGGAATATTTTCCAGATGGTTCGTTCCGACAGGCTGATGCTGTGTTTCTCCAGCAGCAATTCGCGTATCTTTCTGGGACCGTAACCGGTTTCGTTGCGCAGTTGCTGGACCACGTCGCAGACCTCTCCCGAGGTCTGCATGGGAGAGCGGTGCGGTGTGCGAGGCTGATCGGCGAGGCTGTCTGGAGTCTTGCCTGCCCGGCGGTAGCGTTTCAACCACTTGTAGAATGTCTTCCTGCTGATCCCGAATTTATCACAGACAATGTGTACGCTGCGGCATGATTCGTATTCATGCACCCAAAGTGTTCGTTCCGCCGCTGATTCGGCCATGTTTTCCATCGTACCCGCCGGTGTCTATCGTTCATTATGTGAAAAAACATGCATCCATCGAGCGTGACTGGGTGTTGTTTCCCATTAATTTTTGGGATTTCACCGCATCGCTCAGAAAAATATTTCGTGAAAGACTATTCTACTTACAATCATCGGACATTATTGTTAAAAGATGAGGAAAAATGTGCAGGTCTGTCGGAAAAATGATGTTTTTATTGTTGGGAGCGGCAAAAAAGCATGAATCGGGGCAGGAATACACATATCCATGGTCAATCACAGTGCTCACGTCATTGAATTTTCCGGAAGGGGGGCGGCATGACACAATGTTGGCGCGTTCGAAGGGGCAACGCAAAACCAATGGGGAACTTTATGGCCTTGCATGATGGTTATACATATATCGTGCATTTCGTTCATTTCGTGCAGATCATTAATAGCTCTCCCATGAATGAAAATACAGTTTTATCGACCATTGACGTTACCAGAATCTTGAAAGTGAATGTATCGACCGTCAAACGATGGACCGACAAAGGGATGCTCCGCTGCTCGAAGACGCCGGGGGGGCATCGTCGGTACACGCAAAAAGATGTCTCCGACTTCAGTGAGCGGTATGGATTCGGCGCCGGTGACGCGGTGCTGCGAGTAGCCGTTCCTTTGACGGGCACCGCGGAATCGATCGATGATGCGATCCTGTCAAAAAATTATTCAGCACTCGCCGGCGCGCTCAAAGAAACGATCTTGCGCGGCAGCCAGGACGACACCTATCAATTTTTGCGTCGCCTGTGCGTGAACCGGTACACGGTCACGGAAGTATACGATCATATTGTCGGCGGCTCGCTGCAGACACTTGGAACGATGTGGGAAGAGGGCAAACTCAGCATCGCACAGGAACACATCGCAACCAATTGCATGCTTGCCGCCCTTCGGTCGCTTCAGAATGAAATCCCGAAAAAGCCTTCGATCCATCGGACGGCGCTCTTCGGCTGCTTCGAAGGAGAACTGCATGAAGTCGGCATCACATGCATGCGCAACGTGCTGGACGCTGAAGGCTGGACGACATTGTACCTTGGTCCGAACCTGCCTGTCGACTCGTTCATACAGGCGGTCGAACGGTACCGTCCGCACCTGGTGTGCGTCTCTGCAACGACGCCGAAGACACGATCTGCATTCCACAAGGACTGTATTGCGCTGCACACGGCAACGCAGCGCATGGGGGCGCACTTGATGATCGGCGGCAGCGCGACGATGCAGCACGGCGCAGGCGACATTGCAACGGACTATGTGCCCGCAAGCATCGCCGATGCCCTGCGATGGATCGAGACGCAGTATGGCGGTAGAATGTCATGATCACTGCACACAAAATACACGCGTTTTCCCGCGTGTTCAGTTTCTACTCCACGGCATTGCTGAAAAATAATTTTGCCCGAATCATGATCGGAGGCGAGAGCAGTATTCCGTCACCCGCGGCACACGCGCCGACGATATTTTTCGCGAACCATTCGAGCTGGTGGGACGCCATCCTCCCTTTCTATCTTTCGGTCGGCAGATGGGGGCACGATTCGTACGCAATGATGGACGAGCTTCAGCTCAAAAAATATTTTTTCTTCAGATGGGTCGGCACATTTTCAGTCGATCGCGCTCATCCCCGCGAGTCCGTCCGCTCCATCGACTATGCCGCCCACTTGCTGCGCGGCACCAGCCGTTCGCTGTGGATCTATCCGCAGGGCGAACTGCTTCCGAACGACACGCGTCCGCTCGCATTTTTCCGCGGGGTCGAACACATCGCGCAGCGGATCGGAACGGTGAATCTGGTGCCCATCGCCTTTCGGTATGAATTTTTACAGGAGCAGCGTCCGACGATTTTTATTCGCATCGGTGAGCCTGTGTGCTATGGGACCGGAGATTTTTCGCCGCCTGGTTCGCTGACGCGGACCCTTGCCATGCGACTGACGGCGGAAGTGGACACACTGCGGTCTTCCGTTATTGCCGGAGAGACCGGAGAGTATTTTTCTGCGCTGCAGGGCAGGCGTTCGATGAGCGCCCTATTCGAATCCACCAAACAACGATGACAGACATGTTCACACACTATCTCATGGTCACCACAGCGGTACTCGGCGTTCTACTGCTGCTGACGCTCTGGAATGTGTACCTCTTCAGGAAGCGCACGGTCGGCAGAATACCCGACGGCGAGCTGCCGATGATATCCGTGCTCGTGCCCGCGCGCAACGAAGAGAACACCATCGAGCGATGCATCTCGTCCCTCCTGAGCCAGGAGTATCCGAAGTTCGAGATCATTGTCCTGGACGATAATTCGACGGACGCGACCGGCTCGATACTCGACCGGCTTGAAAAGAGCGAACAGCGGCTGCGCATCGTGCATGGCCGCGCGCTGCCCCGGGGATGGGTCGGGAAATGCTACGCATGCCATCAGCTCGCGGAGCAGGCGCGGGGTTCCTGGCTGCTTTTTACCGACGCCGACACGGTGCATGAGCCATCCATGCTGAGAGACGCGCTTGAGCTTGCCGTGTCCAGACAGGCCGATCTGCTGACGCTCATCCCGCTTCAGACGATGGAGACGTTTGCAGAGAAGCTGATACTGCCTCTGCTTCATTTCAGCGCGTTCGCCATGCTTCCGTTCTACGCGGTGGAGCGGGTGCGAAATTCGAAATTCTCGATCGGCATCGGGCAGTTCATGTTCTTTCGTTCGGCCGCGTATGCAGCCGTCGGTGGGCATGAGGCCGTGAAGAACAACCTCGTCGAAGACGTCTGGCTTGCCAGAAAGATCAAAGAGCACGGACTGCACCTGGTCGCAGCGGACGGCAGACCGATGGTCTCATGCCGCATGTATACGCGTTGGACCGAGGTATGGAACGGTTTTTCAAAAAATATATTTGCGGGATTTAATTTTTCACTCCCCGCCATGGCGGCGGTCATGACGATGTATGCGGCCCTCTTCGTCGCTCCCTTCATTGTATTTGCATCAGGAATCGTGCGCGGAGACCTCACTGCGCTTCAGGCATCGCTGCTTGCATCACAGGTAGTGATGAATTACGCGATGAGGATCGTGTTGTCGGTGAAATTCAGGCTGGGCATTCTCTCGACGATCCTTCATCCGTTCGGCGTGCTCGGCGTCATTGCCATTGCGGTAAATTCCTGGCGATGGATCGCTCACGGCAGCGGAGCCCGGTGGAAGGACCGGATCTACGCACATCATCCGGCCTCAGCGCCCGCAACGGAACAGGAATAACGTATGACAGCATCGATGCTGATTTTCGCTTTTCTCGCTGCCGCTCCGGACATGTTCACGATCCACGCCGAAGTGGCGGACAGCATTACACTGAACGCACAGTGCGTGAGGGTCAGGAGCTATCTGAATGATCCAAATGTCTTCCGCCGTCATTTTCCCGGCATCCTCAACATACGGCAGATCAACGCCACGCAAAGCGAATGGACGTACGAGCTCAAGCCCCCGCTCTCCAGCGCCAGGCGGACCGCCTATATCGTGACCGAGCGTGAAGCAGACATCAACACCGTGATCTTCGAGACCGATGCCGGCACGAACGATTATATGTATTGCCGGGCTCAGATCCTTCCGGCTTGCGACACCACAACACGGCTGACGCTCGAACTCAGGCTTCAGAGTTCGCGCGAACACGGCAGCGCCTTCCATTTTCTTGCGCCGGTGCTCGGCCAAAACTTTATCAGCGCGCGCATGCGCGACCAGCTGAAATCCGATATCACAGTGTTCTTCAAGCGGATCAACGATGAACTCGAGTCTTTTTCTGCATCTTCACATCGGCCATAAGGCGCTTCGCGTGCCGGCAGCTGCAGTAAGCGTGCTGCTTGCAGTGATGTTCCCCGTCGGCATCATCGGCATGGCAAGCGGCATGCTCGCCAAACAGCATCTATGGACGGCGAGCCTCTTTCTCGGTGTTCAGGCGGCGCTCACATTCGTGGTGCTCTGGGACGCAGCATCCTTCGTACGCGCGCTGCTGATCACGGTCATGATCGGGACGGCGGCGGCGGCCGTCGAATTTGTCGGCCTTGCGACAGGATTTCCGTTCGGGAGCTACTACTATTCGTACAATCTTGAACCGTTCGTCGTGTCGAATGTGCCGCTGGCGATCGTTTTTGCCTGGTATATTTTGTCAGTGAACATTGTGCTGCTCTACCGCACGGGTACCCCCGGCATCGATGGCTCAGGTATGAAAATTGTAGCGGGGGGACTTCTGCTGCTCGGCATCGATATCATGCTCGAACCGTTCGCCTCGTTCGTGAACCGGTACTGGACGTGGGCTGGGGGTGTTATTCCCATGCAAAATTATACGGCGTGGTTCGTCATCGGCACGCTCTTCATTGCCGCCGTCCATGCCGCACTACCCCGGCAGAAGACAGCTCAGGCGGCCGGCGGTATTCGCCTTCCCGATGCGATGCTCATGATGACCGCCGCCCAATGCGCGATCATCAACACACTCAATGGATATTGGATCGCGACAGCCGCGGGCATATCCATTGCGGCTGCGGCATATTGGAGGCTGCGCCATGGCCGCGTATGAATATTTTTTTATTCTCATTGTGACGCTTGCCGGCCCTCTTGCATTGAGCACGAGCAGGAAGCTGGCATTGTACAAACGGCCGGTGCGCCTGCTCGCAGCGATCGGACTGCCGCTCCCCTTCTTCATCCTGTGGGACATGATAGCGGCACATCGGGGATACTGGAATTTCAATCCGGAATACATTACGGGAATCATGGTGTGTAATTTGCCGGTTGAAGAAGTGCTTTTCTTCATCGTGATCCCCTTCGCCGCGCTCTTCACATGGGAGAGCGTGAAATATTTTTTACGACAGTCGCCATGAAAGAATATACGATCACTGCCATCATCGGTGCGGTCATCGCACTCGCCGCAGACAGGGCGCTGGGAACCCGCCTGACATCAGGCCGCACGTTCTGGATATTCTGGATCGTCATGGCAGGGTTCACGACGCTCGTGAACGGCTATCTTACATGGCGTCCCATCGTCCGTTACGGAAATGAATTTTTCCTCGGAGTCCGGATCTTCACCATTCCCGTGGAAGATTATGTCTTTGGATTCGCATTGATCACGATGAATCTTGTCATTTGGGAATTTCTGTCCATCAGGCGAAACACACGGCCCGTGAGCGCGCGCCGCAGACTTCCACATCCACCCGAACATCAGAACGGATAACAGCACATGCCTTCACATGCGAAAAAGATCATCGTCATCGGAAGCGGCTTCGGAGGCCTCGCTGCAGCCATCAGGCTCGCCGCACAGGGACACGACGTCGAACTCTTCGAACAGCGCGATCAGCTCGGCGGGCGTGCGTACGTCTACCGACAGGACGGATTCACATTCGACGGCGGCCCCACCGTGATCACCGCCCCCTTCATGCTCGATGAGCTGTTTTCGCTTGCCGGAAAAAAAACATCGGACTACATCACGCTGAAGCCTCTGTCTCCTTTTTACAGGATCTTTAACCACGAAGGGCGCGCCTTCGACTACAACGACAACGCCGAATTCACTCTCGGACAGATAGAGAAGTGGAACCCTGCAGACAAGGAAGGGTATACAAAATTTATCGCGAGCACGAAGGCGATCTTCCAAAAGGGATTTGTAGAACTGTCGGACAAACCGTTCCTGCATTTTTCAGACATGATGAAAGTGGTTCCCGATCTGCTGCGGCTTCAGTCGCACAAATCGGTGTACAGGTATGTCTCGCAGTTTATTGACAACGATTTTTTGCGGCAGGTATTTTCATTCCATCCCCTGCTTGTGGGCGGGAATCCATTTTCCACCACATCGATCTATGCGCTCATCCATTATCTCGAACGCGAGTGGGGAGTTCACTATGCAATGGGCGGAACGGGCACGATCGTGGCCGGGCTGGCGAAATTGTTCGGCGAACTCGGAGGGAAGGTCCGTCTGAACGCGAAGATCGAAGAATTGCTCATCACTGACCGGCGCGTGACAGGCGTGCGCCTGGCCTCGGGCGAGGTGTTCATGGCGGAGATCGTCGTGTCGAATGCCGATGTCGCATCGACATACAGGTCGCTCGTTCCCGAGCGGCATCGGCGCACATGGACCAACAGAAAGATCGATTCGCTCACGTATAGCATGTCGCTTTTCGTGCTCTATTTTGGAACGAAGCGGCGCTATACCGGCACCGGGTTGGCGCACCACAACATCATCCTTGGTAACAGGTACAAGGAATTATTGACGGACATCTTCGACAGGAAGATACTGGCCGACGATTTTTCGCTCTATCTGCACATGCCGACGCTCACCGATCCGTCGCTGGCTCCCGAGGGGCACGAGGCGTTTTATGTCCTCTCTCCCGTGCCTCACCTTGGTGCGGACATCGACTGGAGCGTGACGGGGCCGCAGTACAGGAATCGGATCGTTCGTTTCCTGGAGAAGAACTATCTTCCCGGCCTTGAAGCGAACATCGTGACAGAGCGATACATCGACCCGACGCATTTCCGCGATACGTTGAGCAGCCATATGGGAGCGGCTTTTTCGGTCGCCCCGATTTTAACACAGTCAGCATGGTTCAGGCCCCACAACAGGTCTGAGGAATTCGACAACCTCTACCTCGTCGGAGCGGGGACGCACCCGGGCGCGGGACTGCCGGGAGTGCTGTCGTCGGCGGCGATCGTCGGAAATTTAATTGGATAATTGGGAGGATACGATGGCAAACACAATCATGAACAGCACCGCGGAGTCATTGCTCGAGTTCGACTTCGAGCAATGCCGGCTCTACACGCGCCATCACGCGAAAAGTTTTTATTTCTCTTCATTCCTGCTGCCGGCCGAAAAACGCGCGGCGGCGTTCGCCGTGTATGCCTTTTGCCGGTGCGCGGACGATCTTGTCGATGCTGCGGGGGACAGCGGCCTCGCATCGATACACACAAATATCGACACGTTGAGCGCCGCGCTCGATGCGGTGTACGAGCCGTCGTTCTTGGCGCGCCATCCTCGTTCGGCGTTCGGACAGACGGTGCAGCGCTATGCGATACCCAAGGTATACTTCAACGAACTCATTGCAGGCGTCTCGATGGACCTGACAACATTCCAGTACGAGACGTATGCAGAGCTCGAGCGTTATTGTTACCGCGTCGCCTCGGTGGTGGGTCTCATGATGACGAGGGTGTTCGGCTCGACGGATACCGCGGCACTTCTCTACGCGGCGGAGCTGGGAACGGCAATGCAGTTGACGAACATCCTGCGCGACATACGGACCGACCTGGACCTGTCCCGCATCTATCTCCCGCAGGAAGACCTGCTGGCATTTCAGTACACCGAAGCAGAAATGAAGGCGCATGTTATCAATGACAGGTTCATTGCGCTGATGCGGTTCGAGATCCACCGCGCGCGCGCGCTCTACGCGAGCGCCGAACGCGGCATTCCCTATTTGACCGACGACGGATCCCGGACAGCGGCAGCGGCCATGGGCAAAATTTACTCTTCCATTCTCGATGAGATAGAAAAACATCACTATGATATTTTTTCCGAACGCCGGTATGTCGGCACGTCCCGTAAAATCGCGCTTGCGGCGGGCTGTCTGCTCAGCCCTGTTCAGGGCGGGCGGCGGGCTTTAAAATATAAAAGGGACCAGCGCTCCGACATTCTGGTCCCTTTATGACAACGGAATCTTGATTACTTCATAAGGAGCATCTTCCTGACCATGCTCGACGAGCCGGCTTGAACGCGATAGAAATAGACGCCCGACGGCATTGCCGCCGCATTCCATTCGATCGTCGAAGAACCCGCATTCATCTGGCGATTCACGAGTGTCGTTACTTCACGGCCGAGCAGGTCGTACACTTTTACGCTCACAAGCTGGGCCATGGGAAGCGTGATTTGGAACTTCGTCGATGGGTTGAACGGATTGGGATAGTTCTGCCCGACGGTAAAGGTTGACGGAACAACAGTGGTTGCCTGCGTTTGAACACTCGTCACAACCTGCACCGCATCGAGCGAGAATGACGGCAGCACCACTCCCATTGTGTTCCCGCCTGTTGTATAGGACGGGTTGGCGGACTGTGAGAGAGCCAACGAGGAAGTCGACGTATATCCCGGTTTGTCGACGGACACCGTGTATGCCCCAGGCGCCAAGCCGAGGATGGCATAATTGCCGTTATTATCGGACACGCCATAACCGGCCGGCTCACCCGTGATTTTATCTTTTGCGAATACAAGCGCTCCGGCCAGACCGAACGATTTGCCGTTGACGGTGGATTTGGTCGTACCGATGATCCACGTGAATCCGCCCTTTGTGGCAGAAATTGACCTCACGATGATGTCGATACCCGAGATGCTCTTGCCGCTGTCCACAACCACTTTCGACACAGTATTCCATTTGCCGTCGATCTGTACACCGCCTGTGTAATACGCAGGAGCGTAGTTGCCGACGGGGACTGCCATGACGATGTAGCTGCCCGGCAACAATTCGGCAAACGAATATTTACCCGTTGAATCCGTATCGGTAAAATATGCCTTCGCCATCTTGTAACCATCAGCCATAGTCCACTGATCGCGGTATGCGATGACGCGGGCGCGCACGCCGACATCTTTCACTGTATCCACGACCGCACCCGTCATCGTGCTCAGCGGAATCGGCGGCAGCGGCGCAAGCGTGAAATTGATATTCGCACTATCCGCACTTAGTTTCATGATATCGGCAGAGAGCAGGTCCGCATGTTCCTTAAAGAACTCGGCTGCATATCCCGGTGCGCGCGCCAATGCGATGTATGATCCCTGGGGAATCTTCAGCGAATATCTGCCCAGCGAATCGACGCCTGTCCGGAATGTAAATTTAGAGCCGCCTTCGATGCGGAAATCGGTCGCATTGTCGTATTGGAAGAACTGTTTGAAATTGTCGATGGTCACATCGGTCGTGGACGTGCTCGAATTCAGCGCGAAGTCTGCGCGGACGAATGTCACCTGCGTATTTTTCCCGTTCACGGGAATCAGCATCGTATCGCGAACGGTTCCTTTGACGATAAAATATTTCGTTGTATCGGCCACGCGGCTAAGGAGTATCAAATTCGCAACGCTATAGGATGTTGGTAAGACAGAATCACTCACAGGGATTGGAGTGGCGTTATCCGCATTATTCTGTCCGTTATACCATTGTCCGATAAAATCGGCGGTCGATGGGATCGCCTGCAGAATGTATGTGCCCGGATCGATCTTTGAGAACCGGTATTCACCTGTTGTGTTCGTCACTGTGGAGTAATTGATATGCGAATCGCGGTCGCGCTGCATAATTTGAATAATGACCTTTGCAAGGGGGTTGCCCTTCGTATCCGTCACTTTCCCCTGCACGATGCCGCCGACACTGCTCGCCACGGATATTGTAAAGTCCTGTGTCGCCTGGCCATTTTTATCAGACGTCACCGTAATGTGCACCGAATACATCCCTTTCACTTTCGGCGTCCACTCCAGCCAAAATGCGCCGGCTGACTCCTTCAGTGTCATTCCGCTGGGAGTCGATTTATCGAGCGTATATGTCAGCTTCGCCGTCGCATCGGATGACTTCGCCGCCACTTTCGCAGCGTACGGAACATTGATCTGGGCTGTGGTGACAGGAACCGATACGAATGTGATCACGTCTTTTTGCACGACGACCGTCAGCACCACGCTCGCGCTCGTGCTTTGGAGCGAACCGGTGGGGAGTTTCGCAACGATGTAGTACGTGAACAGATTTTTACCCCAATCACCCGGACCATAGCCGCTGCTTGTCATGCTGCCGGATGTGGCGCTCAGAGGCGGTTTATCGGTGGCGGTGAGTCCTGTGGTAGAATCGATTTTTTGGAAGGCAGAAAAAATGCCACCGTACCGATAGACATAGTATTTCACGACAGAGTCGACCGGCGGCTTGGTCCATTGCAGTTTCACCGTTGTGGCGGCCGCATCCACCGTTGCATCGAGCCTGAAAGAGCCGATGGCCGGGATGCCGGCAATTTGCACAAGCAGGACATTGCTTGTCAAGAGCGCCCCGGTGGCCGGTTTGCCCACGACGTAATACGAATATTTCGACACTGCCACGAATGTTATCGGCAGCATGTCCGTGTATGCCGTATCTTTGGTTCCGGCGATCTTGACGGCCTTCGCTGTATTATCGCCTTCGGCGCGATAGACAAAGAATGAATCGACCTTGACGCCAATAGGCCGTGTCCATGCCAGGCGCACAGAACCGCTCATCTCTATCTTCACCGCCATCAATTTTATGGGCGTTGTCGGCGTTGACTGCGTGTGTGCCACGCTCAGAGCCAGCATTGTGATAACGATCATCGACAGCCACCGCATGGTAATCCGTCTCGCGTTCATAAGTTTCTCCTCGAAAATGTATGTCTGATGGATAATTGCATTAGTATTCAGTATTGCAATCAGTATGCCAAATTATATCGGCTGGAATAAAGGGTATTATGGGAATTGAGCATCAGAGTGTGCAAAACGTGCATGGGCGCCATGCATACTCTGCGTGCATTGGAAGCGCGGTCAACGCGCCTGCGGCGTATTTATTTCCTTGAAGTAACGCGCGACAGTTGCATTGGTGCGATGTAGGGCGAGATGTTATCTCGCCCTCAGCGCGAAGCGGTGCTGGTTTTTTCAGCGGTAGGCACTTAAGCGCTTCTCAGAAGCGGATGGCGAGACGAATGCCGGCTTCATCGGGGCGAAGCGACACGACATCGGAATGCGGAAGATACAGGAATGCATCGATCTCTGAAAGGAGATAGACTGCAGCGCACGCGATGAGGGAATACGTCCCCGCTTTGGTGAGCCGATTGTAGCGGTCGTATCGGGTGGACGCCTGGTCCGGCGTAGACGCCGCAAGGTATTCGCTTCGCGCATTCGACCGTTCGATCTCGAACGCGACGGACAAGCTGACGGCGAGCGCGCCTGCCCCGATGAGCGCATAGCCTTTGGCGGCGCGCCCCTGATGCGCCTGTTCCCAGCCGGGAAAGACGAGCGTTCGCCACGACACGCCCTCGACCGAGGCCTGACGGATCGGCAGCAGCGACTCGGGCTCTTTGTGCACGAGAGAACGTTTGAGTTGTTGTGCTTCGATGAACGATGCGAGAATCTTCGGCGACGTGTAGACCGGATCGAGTTCGAATGTGGAATCGATGTCGAGTATCACGGTAAAATGTCTGACCGCTGCCTTTGCCTTTCCCTGGGCGACAAGTGCGAATGCAAGATATTGTTCTGCCGCGACATGAAGAGAATCATCGGGAGTCTGTTGTTCCAGAAACCGCCGCGCCTCGACTTCCGCAGCAAGGTAGGCGCCCTTCTCGTATAACGCGCGTATGGCAGTGACGGTTGAATCGGTCCCGCCTCGCGTTTGGGCTCCTGCTGCGGCAACGCACAACGACGCCAGCCCGGCAACGATGCACGCGCGGACGATCGACGTCTTGAACGCCGCACGTACGCGCGCACGGCATCCGGGTATCACGCTGCGAACATATGTGTGACGACTGGCTGCCATTCGTTATCGCGGTTTTATGAGTGAATACGAAAGACGGAGTGTATCGTTTCTGGGAACCGACACTTCGCTCACAACGTCTGTGAATCCCGGATTATGAAGCCTGAGCTTTCGTTTCCCGGCGGTCATGATGATGGGTTTTTCCATCGGCGTCGTATCGCGATAGAGGTCGTCGACATAGACTTCGGCCCAGGGGACGACGGTGACGATGAGATACCCCGCCGTCTCAAAAAAATTCACTGCAACGGCCTGCTGCGCTCCCGGTGCGGCGGCAATCGTCTTCACGATCGGCAGGAAGTGCGGATTGGTAAAATTGAGCGTATGCGTTCCAGCCCGCACGGTGAGGGCGCCGGCGAGCGGCGTTTCTCCGACGTATTGGTTATCCAGAAATACTTTCGCCCATGGCGAACACGTCACGATAACACCCGATGAATCTTTCGCCGCAGCGTTCGCCTCCGATGCCGGGGTGCGCGTCGCCGCGACAGCCGGCAATGCGACATGCTCCCGTACATTCCCGGGCGGCGGATTCGAGGCATCTGCGGGCGTGTCCGATGTGTGCTCGCGCACGGAGTCCCGGCCGGCCGCCAGTGGCTGCAACGCGCCGGAATTCGCAGAAGTTCCGTTCTCCGATCGGAACATGAACCACGCGAGAGCAGCGATCAGCAGAGGGAGCACGAGGAGCAAGGCAGTCACTGTCATGCGCACGTAGCGGCGTTCCGGCTGCGGCGCGCGCTGTTGCGTCGGCCGCTGGATTTTTTCGGGCTCACCATGAAGCGCGTTCAATGCGGCGTCGGCCGACGGGAAGCGTTGTTCCCGATCGGGATGCATCATTTTTTTAATCGCGTCCGCGCACATCCGGTCTGCAACAAGCGCGTCGACCGAGGCAACGTCGAAGTGGAGAATGTTATTGATGCATGCGGAATAGGTCGCGCCTTCAAAAATTCTCCGGCCGGTGAGGAGTTCAATGAATGTTGTGCCGAGTGAAAACAGATCGGACCGTTCATCGGCGGCTTCGCCGCGTATGTGTTCCGGAGGAAGGTATGCCGGCGTGCCGAGCACGGCTCCCTCCATGGTGACCGTTTGTGAGACGGACATTGCAGCAAGCCCGAAGTCCGTCACTTTAATGTGCCCGGTTTCGGTGACAAGAATATTGCCGGGCTTGATATCCCGATGGATCACGCCGCACGCGTGGGCGGCGCGCAGTGCGTTGAGCGTCTCGACAATGATCCGGCGCGCTTTGTCGGCCGGCATCGGCCCGTCGGATGCGAGCACATCTTTGAGCGATGCGCCGTCAACATATTCCATGACGATCGCGGGAGCCCCGTCGATCTCCGTCAGGTCGTACACCTGCACGACAAATTCTGAACGGATCAGCGCGCACGCGCGCGCTTCCCGTCTGAACCGTTCGGCAAGCGTATCGTCGTCGATGAGGTGCTTATGAAGAATTTTCAGGAGGACCGTCCGGTTGAGCACGGACTGATGTGCCTTGTAGACGGTCGTCGTTGCACTCTCGTTGAGCGTTTCCTGAATAATGAATTGACGTTCCTTCACCCGTCGCTCCATTCTTTCAATCTGTATTGCAGCCACCGCAGCGACACGCCGAGACGTTCAGCCGTGCGCGTCCGGTTGTCCCCCATTTCCTGAAGCGTCGTTTCGATGATGTGGCGTTCAAAATCGGCGAGTGTCATGTTCGCCTTCTGGAGCGTTCGAGCATCGCCCTGCTGCAGTGTCAGGTCTTCGGGCATCAGCACAGGGCCGCGGCAGAGCACCACAGCCCGCTCGATCGTGTTCTGCAATTCCCGTACGTTCCCCTGCCACTGGTTGGCAATGAGGAATTCCATGGCGCTCGCATGGATCGATTGCACATCGCGCTTATGTGTCAGGCACGACTTGCGGAAATAATACTCGGCCAGCAGCGGAATGTCCTCCCTCCGGTCGCGCAGCGGAGGCAGGTGCACCGACACGACATTCAGCCGGAAATACAGATCGTCCCGGAACGTGCCCGCGCGTATCCCTTCCTGCAGATCCTTGTTTGTCGCCGCAAGGATGCGGACGTTGATTTTTTTCGATTCCACGCCGCCGACCTTCCGGATCTCACGTTCTTGGAATGCACGGAGTACTTTCGACTGCAGCAACAGGGGCAGGTCTCCGACTTCGTCGAGGAACAGTGTGCCGCCGTCGGCGACCTCGAACAGGCCTTTCTTTTCGGCATGGGCGCCGGTGAACGATCCGCGCATATGGCCGAAGAGTTCGCTTTCCATCAATGCTTCGGGGATCGCCGAACAATTCACCGCCACGAACGGAAACGATTTCCTCGGACCGTTGTCGTGAATTGCCCGCGCGATCAGTTCCTTCCCGGTTCCGCTTTCGCCGGTGATCAGCACCGAGACATCGACATCGAGCACGCGGTTCACCACATCGAGCGCCTCCTGCCACCGTTTGCTCGTGCCGATGAGGCCCGTGAAGAGCAGTGCCGGTGCCACCGTCGTGCGGAGCCTGCGATTTTCATTTTGCAGCACGGCAAATTCTTTCGCATTCGCGATGGCGATCGATGCGACATGACAGAAGACCGTTAAAAATCTCAGCGACTCGTCCGTGAACGCCTGCCGCGACCGTGTGCTGTCGAGATACACGGCGCCCACAGTGCGATCCTGCGACCGAAGCGGCAGGCAGATGATGGATAATATTTTTTGTGCGATGATGCTCGTCGACGCTTCAAAGCGCTCGTCTGCCAGAGCGTCGAAGGTGAGCACGGGGATTCCGGTGGTAAGGACATTTTTCACCACGGAGGACGACGCCGCCAGCACCCCCGGCGCATCGGGTGAAGAAAAATTTTTGGCGGCGGCGACGCGCACATTATGCTCCGCGCTGCCGTCGTCGAAAAGAATGAATCCGCGTTCGGCCTCGAGGTGCGTCATGGCAATCGTGAGGACCTGGTCCAGCAGTTCCACCGGATCCAGGATCGATGTGATTCGCTGTGTCACTTCGTACAGGGCGTTGAAATTATCTTTTGAGGCCATCATAGGTTCACGATAAAGGATGATTCTTTCGATTGCGCGATATTGCCATATTCATCCACGATCGAGATCGTCCAGAAATACAATCCCGCCTGCAGTACTGCGGGGTATTGAAACGTTCTCACGTAAGAGCCGATGGCCGACTGTGACCACACAGCGGTTTGCGTGCCGGCATCGAGGCGAACAACCGCGATCGAATACGAAAAAGGAAAAAGGGACGACGGCGGTGTCCATTTGAATTCGGGCGACGATAACGCCGTATCCTGCGCGGCGGGATAGACCGGTACGGCTTCGTCATCAATGATACGCGCGGCGAATGCCGGCGCGCTCACACCCACGGCGCCGCTTTTATCGCGAGCCCGGATCGTGCACGGCCTGCCGATCAGCCATTCCAGCGTGTTGGTTGGCAGCTGCGATGCGTACAGAGTCGCTTGAAAATTTTTTCCCGTCACCGAGTAGGACATGCTGAAGTTCAGCGAATCCACACTGATCCAGACCGAGTCCAGGTCGCTGACCCCGTTGAGATCGTCCGCGCTTGCGCTGATGGATGCCGAGTAGATCGGGTTTGGCCACCACAGATCGATCTTCCGGGTCACGATGCGCACAGCAGAGAGAGCCGGCACCGCATTGAGCTCGATCGTCAGCTGCCGCGATTCGCCGCGGGCGAGCGTGACTGCCGCAGTATCCGTGACAAAATTATTTTTACGGATCACGACGGCCTGCACGGCGGTCGACGGATTCTGAAAGACAAAATAGCCGAGCGAATCGGTGACGGCAATTGCCGCGCCGGGGAGCATGGAAACGAATGCCCCGGCGACTCCGACCGACAGTTGGTTCTTCAGCACGACCCTGCCGGAGAGACTTGCCCCGGAGAGCGGATTTGCCGAGAGCGGATCGAGCGGATTGTCGTGCGGCACATCAGACACGCATCCGTTCCACGCGACCGCACACACGCAGGCAAGCCCGATCATTTTATTGATGATAGAGAGAGTGCAGCGCATCGTCCACATTCGTAAAATGAAATTGAAATCCCGCGGCACATAACGCTTCGGGAAGGGCATTCTGCCCTGTCAGGAGCATATCCGACGCTTCGCCGAGCATCGCCTTCAGCACAAACGACGGCACACGCGTCCAGCTTGGCCGATGGAGCGCCGCGCCCAGCGAGGCGCAAAAAAATTTCATCGTCACCGGATTCGGCGCGCTGCAATTATACGGACCGGCGATCGCGCCATGCCGGATCGGAAACACGATGGCACGAACGAGGTCATCAATGTGTATCCACGGCATGATCTGTTTTCCGGAACCAAGATAGCCGCCCGCCATGGTATAAAATGGGATCGCCATTTTTTGCAGTGCCCCGCCGTCCCGTCCGAGGGCGATCGCAAAGCGCGGCGCGGCGACGCGGACGCCGAGCGCGGATGCAGCGGCGGCGGCAGCCTCCCATTGGACAGTCAGTTCAGCAAGAAAGCCCCTGCCCGGAGGAGTGCGTTCCGATACGCTGCGGTCATCGCAGTCGCCGTAATATCCGACCGCCGATGCGGAAACGAACACCCCGGGCCTCTTCACGGCGTTCCGCATGGCATAGACCAGCGCAGTGGTGGCACCGATGCGGCTCTCCGTCAATTCGTGCTTGACCCTGTCCGTCCAGCGCGCGGCGAAGAGGCTTTTTCCGGCGAGGTTAATGACGGCATCGGTCGTTTCCATTTCGGTGCACCATGCACCGGACGTGCGCGCATCCCACTGAACGTACCTGACGGCGGCCCCGCCCATCGTCATCGCAGGTCGTGGTTTTCTCGTCAGCACGACGATCTCGCATGGATCCGCCGAAAGCGAACCAATCACTGCCGTGCCGATAAATCCCGTTCCTCCGGTGATCAGATACTTCATTGGCTTACTCCCGGATTGCTTCGATCGCAGCGTGAATGAGTTCGAGCCGGTACGGTTTTGTCAGCACATCGTAAATTCCCATGCCGATCAATTTATCCTTTGTCGATTTATCGAGATAGCCGGATGAGACCAATACTCTCGCCGACGGATTGATCGTGCGAAGACAACGGAACAGCTCTTCGCCCCCCATCTCGGGCATGCCAAGATCGGTGATGACCACATCGATCGATGCGTAGCGTTCTTCATACAGATGGAGAGCCTCTTTCCCGTCGCTGGCGGAAAACACCGTGTAACCTTCGCTTTCAAGATATTCCTTCAGTAAATCGCGTATCAATTCTTCGTCATCGACGATTAGAACCGTTTGGTGGTTCCCTTTCTCGACGACCATGCCGGACGGAGCAGCCTGGAGCGCGCGGCTTGTGACAATGGGAAGATACAGCGTGAAGATCGAGCCGTGCGACGGCATGCTTTCGACGTGGATATGTCCCTGATGGCTCTTCACAATGCCATGAACGATGGACAGGCCGAGACCGGTTCCCTTCCCCCGTTCTTTTGTGGAGAAGAAGGGGTCGAAAATTTTCGCCTTCACCGATGCATCGATCCCAATCCCTGTATCGGCGATGCTCACGCCAACGTATGGACCGGGCTGGCACAACGGAAACTTTGCATGCACCGTTTCATACGGCGCCGGAAATTCGGTGATGACGAGTGAACCGCCGCTTGGCATGGCGTCATTTGCATTCAATGCCAGATTGAGCAGCGCCTGATGCAGGTGGCCGGCATCTCCCATGATGATATCGGCATCGGCGGAGACGCGAGTTTCGATCGACACGGATTTGGGAAGAAAATGCCTCAGCAGTTCTTCCAGTTCCGTGATGACGCCCGAGAGCGAGATCTTCTTTAATTCAGCCTGGTCGGGACGTGAAAAAATAAGCAGCTGGCGGGAAATCGATGCCCCTCGTTCCGACGCTTCGACGATCCTGTCGACATAATTTTTCAGCTTCGGATAGTCCACAGTGTGCAGACGCAGCAATTCGGCGGACCCCAGGATCATCGCCAGCAGATTGTTGAAGTCGTGCGCGATGCCGCCGGCGAGCGTTCCAATGCCCTCCAATTTCTGCGCTTGCAGCAACTGCTGCTCCATCGTCTTGCGGTCGGTAACATCCTCGACAAATCCTTCGTACTGTTGGATGCTGTTGTCCGGCGCCATGATCGCTTTGCAATGCACTAACACATGAATGACAGCGTTGTCGGCTCTCCGCAACGCGACGGTGGAACCGGTCCCCTGATGACGGCGAATCTCGCTCCATGGTGTTGTTTCTTGGCCGTTCACGTCAAGCCGGCGGAGAGCGTCGGACGCGATGAACTCAGCGGTCGTTGCATATCCCAGCATTGCGGCCATCGATGGGTTGGCACTGAGAAGCGCACCATCGGGTGCAGTCTGAAAAATTCCCACCACGGCTTCGTTAAACAGTTTCGTATATTTTCCCTCCACCTCGCGCACAATAGCGACTTCACGCCTGACTTCGTCTTCAAGGAAACGCGACCACTGATAGAAGATCACGACAACAGCCACGATCAGACACAACAGCACGATCGCAAATACTCCCCCCATCACCATCTGTCTGCCGGTAGTGCCATTATACACGGCATAGACCTGCTCGTTGGACACCGGAAGTATGATCACGCCCCACGGTTGATTGCAAAAGCGAAGCGGATGGGCGACCAGCCATTGCGGGGAAGAATCCGGTGCCGAGGACACTATTTTGATGTACTGGGGGAAGGACAGCGAGGCAAGATGCTCTGCGACAGCCTTCAGCGAATCCTCTCCGGCAAGCGTCGGGAAGAGGCCGCGCAAATACTCTCGCGCCCGTTCACCGGCGTGCTGATTATCGGTGGCAACGATGATCATCCCATGCGTGTTGATCGCCGCCAGCGGAGTGGGAGTAAAAATTTGTGTATTGCGGAATGCCCGGCGGGCATAGGCATCAATATTTAAAAGCATGCCAACACCGCCAGCGAAATGGCGTCCGCCGCCAACGCGGTTTCGGGCGTAGACGGGCACGTACATGGCGAATGTCCGTTTCCCCTGCACCGATGTGAATATGCCGGTAAAAATCGTATCGTGCGTCGCCAGCAGCCGCCTGATATGCAATTGAGCAGAAATGTCGCTTCCCGCCGCCCCCGGTGTTTCTGGATAGGTATAGCGCAGAATGCCATGTTCGTCGGTGCGGGTAATCGAATAGGCCATGTTCTCCCAGAGCAGGAACGTGACACGAAACGCAAGACGCATGGAATCGGTTCTCACATCCTCCACGCACGGCTGTTGCGAAAGATCATTCAATGTATTTAAGGAGGTCTGGTTCAGCTCTTCCATGTTCGCGCTGACGCTTTCGGCGACCTTCCGCTGTTCGTTAAAATATGTATTTTCAATGTTCCGCTTGCCGGACTGGACCAGGTCGTAGATGACGTATCCGGTTGTCCCTATGACAATAACGGCAATAACGATGAGGAGGAGAATACGCCGCTGGACATTCAGTTTATAATAGACGAGAGTGGTAGTGTCCGCATCGTCTCTCGAACGGGCGGCAAAAAATGTGCCGACAACGATACATGCGATAAGCGCGGCGCCTGAGGCTGCGCCCGTGAGCATGGACGCAAGGAAACCGGCTGGCGCAAGCCATGTCTCATGCGCCATCGACTTCACGGATGGAAGGAAGAAATTCACGAACGCCAGGAATTGACCGCTCATATATCAGGGCTCACAGCTCATGCACAGTGGAGGATTCGGTGTAGTCATTATTAAACTTAGAGAAGTATAGGTGAAAAAGCAATGATAAAACGCCGAAGGCGAACATTTAGCCCGATTTTCAGCTGCTGTTTCGACTGCGGCACGAGCCGGCGCGGATGGACGATTTTTCCTTGCATCTCTTTAAAAAGTTTTTTACAATAACCCAGTATGCGGCCGCCAGCGCCATATACCTTTTCATACTCCCCTGCCTTTCGAGACTTCGAACCATTCCACACAATGAAAGGGCGTTCGATGAAACGACACCGATTCATTCTTCTGATCGTCTCGCTGTGTGTTGTGACTATTCCGATGGCATCCGCTCAACCCAGGATCATCGGCCTTGAAGACGCCGTACGCCTCTCGATGGACTTCAACCAGGAACTTGCCATGTCGCGTTTGGAAACAGAGAAGGCCCGCGCACGCGTGTCCGAGGCGTGGGGCTCGACGATGCCGTCCGTGAGTTTCGACGGGATGTACAGCCGCGCGATCAAGAAACCGGTCTTCTTCCTTCCCGATTTTTCCAATCTCTCGAGCGGCAACATTATCCCTATCGAGATCGGCACCGACCATTCGATCACTTTAAATGTTACGGCGCAGCAGATCCTCTTCAACTCAGCGGTGTTCGTCGGAGTCGGCGCATCGCAGCTGTATGCCGATGCGGCGCATGAATCGTACCGCGCAAAACGGCTGGAGACGATAGCGAAAGTGCGGAAGGCATTTTACGGAGCGCTGCTCGCCGACGAGGTCCGTGCGATGATGCTCGAGAATATGAACAATGCGGAGGAGAATCTTCACAATGTCGAGGTGCTCTCGAAGCAGGGCATCGTCTCTGACTATGACCAGCTGCGCGCGCAGGTCGGAGTGGAAAACCTGCGCCCGGTCGTGATGCAGGCGGACAACAATGCGGCGCTCGCCGTCGAGGCGCTGCGTGCGGCGATCGGCCTTGATGTGGACGCTCAGATCACGCTCAAGGGCAGACTCGCGTATGAACAGCTCGAGCAGGCGGTCGTAGACAACGCGGTCGGCGAGGCGATGCAGACGAATCCGACACTCAGCGCGCTTCGCCTTGCTGTGGACGTCAATCAGGCGTTCGTCGATGTGCAGCGCTCCGGGTACTATCCCACGCTCGCCGCGTTCGGCAACTATCAATATCAGGCGGCGAAAAACAATCTCTCCATTTCGACAAACGATTTCATTAAAAGCTCCACGGTCGGTCTGAGCCTCA
Source organism: uncultured Ignavibacteriota bacterium (assembly GCA_903884005.1). Taxonomy (GTDB): domain Bacteria; phylum Bacteroidota; class Ignavibacteria; order UBA10030; family UBA8401; genus CAISDA01. The sequence goes on from CAISDA010000072.1 coordinate 163,609, forward strand.
GCATGAATCTCTTTGCGGGTTTTCAAACAAATGCCCGCGTCGAACAGGCGCAGTTCGACAAGCAAAAATCAATCGAGCAGTTGGCGGCCTTTGAACTGGGGCTGCGCACCGGCGTTCATTCCATAGTACTGCAACTTCGCCAGGCGCAGAAACGCGTTGAAGCCCAGGGTAAAACAGTGGAACAGGCTGACCGCGGGTACAGGATCGCCTCTTCCCGATTCGTGAACGGGTCGGGCACGCAATTGGAGGTGAACGACGCGCAGCTGGCGCTTACACAGGCAAAGGTGAATCGCATGCAGGCCGTGTACGATTATCTTGTCTCGTCGGCCGATCTGGAACAGGCGCTGGGCATCATTCCGCCGTATGTCACGGCACATGAATGAATGGCAACCCCGGCACGTACAGATCGGATTTCGATTTCCGTATCTCTCATTTCGAGTGAGGACACTCATGACAAAGACTCTTAGTATCATCCTGGCGGCATCGATCGGCGCGGCAGCGGCGGTATCGTCGTGCAGCGGCGGCAAGGCAAAAGAGCACGCTGGTCCAACACAGACGGGTGCGGCAGTCAATGTGAAGATCGCGGTACTCCGTCCCTCTGTCTTTGAAGATGCGATCCTGCTGACCGGTATCGTCAAGGCGCTCGACGACGTGATGATCAGTCCCGAAGAAGGCGGCATCGTCCGTCAATGGACGGCGCACAAAGGAACATACGTCCACAAAGGGGATGTGCTCGGCATCCTGAAAGACGACCTGCTGCATGCCGGCTTCGACGCCGCGCAGGCGCAATATAGCCTGGCGCAGCTCAATTACGAGAAGCAGAAGAGCGTCTATGCCGAACAGGGCATCAGCGAGCTCCAGTTGAAATCGTCGGAGTATACCAGGGATGCGGCGCGGGCGAATGCCGCCTTGATGAAGGCGAGAGTGGATCACGCCCGCATCGTGAGTCCCATCGACGGCATCTTTGATAATTATTTTGCCGATGAGGGCGAGATGGCGCCGCCGGGTGTTCCGATCGCGCACGTGGTGAATGTTGCCGCAGTGAAGATCGCGCTCGATGTTCCCGAACGGCACGCCGACGACGTGCGGCTCGGCACGCAGGCCTTCATCACTCCCGATGTGTATCCCGACGACACGCTGCGCGGGAGCGTGTCGTTCATCGGAGCAGGGATATCGCAAAGCAACAGAACACTGCTTGTCGAGATCACGCTGCCGAACCCGGGAAGGAAATTAAAGCCGGAGATGATTGCGCGCGTGCGCATGATCCGCATGGTGAAGAAGCAGGCGTTGGTCATCGACGGCAGCCTGCTCCAACAGGTCGACAGGAATAAGACTGTTGTCTTTGTGGAGCGCGGAGGCACCGCCGAAGAACGCACAGTCCGGATCGGCGGCCGTCAGGGAGCCCTCGTTGAGATCCTGAGCGGACTGGCTGCGGGCGACAGCATCGTAACGGTCGGGTACATAAAGCTGGTGAACGGACAGCAGGTGATCGTGACACAATAGCGGAATGAGTGCCGGCAGACATTATAGAGCGCAGTCTGTCCGCCAACGGCGCACTTTTTTCTCGGAGTAACCCGCTGCCGTTGCAGTGGTGCGATGTAGGGCGAGATGGTATCTCGCCCGCACCGCGAAGCGGTGCACGTTTCTGTTCGTGACGAAGGAGGCGTCATGCATTACACCTCCATTGACAATGGACATTCTAAGAAAGCAGGTGACCCGCCATGCGCATCTGGAATAAGGCCGTAGACAACAAAGTGGCAGTCTATATTTTGATGCTCCTGATCGTGCTGGTCGGCTGGCGCTCGTACACGAGCCTTCCGCGCGAGGCCGCACCCGACATCAGCATACCGCTGGTGTTCATCTCCGTACCGTATATCGGCGCCTCGCCGTCCGATATCGAAGGGCTGGTGACGCAGGTGCTCGAAAAGGAACTGAAATCGCTGAAAGACATCAAACACATCACGTCCGTGTCGAAGGAAGGGCTCTCGTCGGTCCAGGTCGAATTCACCACGAACGTGCCTGTGGAAGAAGCGCTCCGCCGCGTGCGGGACAAGGTCAATTCGACACGCTCGAAATTGCCGGCCGATATACTGGAACCGATTGTCTCCGAATTGAACCTGAGCGAATTCCCGATCATGTACGTCAATATCGGCGGGGACATCGGACTGGCCCGTCTGAAAAAGATTGCCCAGGATATGCAGGACAAGATCGAGGCCATTCCCGGCGTGCTCCGCGCCGATCTCAACGGCGGTATCGAGCCCGAAGTGCAGGTGAACGCCGACGTCTACCGCTTGAAAGCCTATCAATTGAGCTTCGACGATCTGGTCAATGCGATACGTTCTGAAAACCTCTCTATCCCCGGCGGGGCGATCGACGACAAGCATAACACATTCTCCGTTCGCATCCCGGGCGAATTCACGGACGTGAAACGGATCGAGGATATCGTCGTCAAGATCCGCGGCGGCAGGTCGATGTACGTGCGTGATGTGGCGAAGGTGGAGTATTCGTATGAGGACCGCCAGACCTACGCTCGGCTCAACGGCAACGAAGTTGTCTCGCTGGCCGTGCGCAAGCGCGCCGCCGAAAATCTCATCCGCATCGCCGACGAAACGAAACTGATCGTGGACGAAGCGCGCGCATCGCTGCCGCGCGGCATCTCGGTCGACATTTCAAACGACGAGTCGACGTTCATCAGGCGCTCGGTGAAGGAACTTGAGAACAGCATCATGACCGGCATGTTCCTTGTCGTGTGCGTGCTCTTCATGTTCTTCGGACTGAAAAATTCGCTCCTCATCAGCACCGCCATTCCCCTCTCCATGTTCATCGGATTCATCGTGCTCGCCGCGGCGAACATTACGCTGAATTTTGTCGTGCTGTTCTCGCTGGTGCTCGCGCTCGGCATTCTGGTGGACGATGCGATCGTGGTCATTGAGAACATCTATCGGCACCAGCAGGAGTACAACAAAACGCCCGCCCAGGCGGCGAAAGACGCCGCAACGGAAGTCGCCCTGCCGGTCGCCACGTCCACGTTCACAACGCTCTCCGGATTCATCCCCCTCCTGTTCTGGCCGGGCGTGGTCGGCGATTTTATGCGGTTCCTTCCGCTGACGCTCATCATCACGCTGTCGGCATCGCTGTTCGTCGCCTTCATCATCAGTCCCGTGCAGGGAGCGCAATGGATCGATTACAAAAAGGAGATCAGGAAGGCGAAGGAGAACCGCGAGCATCCGACATGGGGGAAAAAATACAATCCCTTCACGATCACCTATCACGAGGTTGACGAAAAATTTTTCCCGTGGATGCAGACGGAGTACGTGAACACGCTCCGGTGGACATTGGCCCACAAAGGCGTGACGGTCTCGGCGTCCATCGGGTTCCTCGTCGTTGTCGTCATGCTCTTCGGCGCCTTCAACAAGGGCGTGGAGTTCTTTCCCAAAACGGAACCGAATCAGGTCACGGTGAATATTGACACCCCCGTCGGCGCGTCTCTGGAAGTGACGAACATGCTCACCAAGACGATGGAAGACAGGCTGCGCCGCGTCTCGGGCAATGACGACATCGAATTCATCGTGGGAAACATCGGCACGTCGACCGATTTTTTCGATTACGGCGGCGCGGGCGTGCCCAACAAATCGATCGTCGCGGTGAATTTCTTCGAAAAAAAATTGCGGCATCAGAACACATTCCTCACGATGGAAAAGATCAGGGAGCAGACAACCGATATCGCCGGTGCGGAGATCCGCGTGGCCAAGGAAGAGATGGGACCGCCAGTCGGGGCGCCGGTGAGCATCGACATCAGCGGAGACGACTATGCGCAGATCGCAGTGCTCAGCAAACAGATCAAGGAAAAGATCAGGAACATTCCGAACCTGGTAGACATGAAAGATAATTACAACACCGGCAAGCCCGAGATAGACGTAGTGGTCGACCGCGAGAAGGCCGGCATGCACTGGACGAGCACGGGGCAGATCGCATCGACGGTGCGCGCGGCGATCAGCGGCATCGAGGCGTCGAAGTACCGCGTCGGCAAGGATGAGTACAAGATCCGTGTGCGATTGCAGGAGGACCAGCGCCAATCGGCATCCGATCTGGAGAATGTGAACATCTCGTTCATGAACATGCAGGGGCAGGTATTGTCCATACCGCTCTCTTCCGTCGCCGACATCACACGGACGACAGGCGTGAGTGAGATCCGCAGGAAGGATCAGAAGCGGGTCATCACGGTCACCGCCGATGTGCAGGGGCGGCTCTCGGCCGACGTACTGAACGACGTCAAAAAAACATTGGCGGGGTTCGACATGCCGCAGGGCTGCAGCATCAAATTTTCGGGCGAAGACGAGGAGCAGAACAAGGCGGCTGAGTTTTTGACGAATGCGTTCATCGGCACGCTGCTGCTCGTGTTCCTCATCCTCGTCTCCGAATTCAATTCTGTGAAAGTGCCCTTCGTGATCATGCTCTCGGTGCTGCTCTCGCTCATCGGCGTGTTCATCGGGCTTCTGATCACGGGGCGTCCGTTCAGCATCATCATGACCGGCGTGGGCGTCATTGCGCTGGCCGGCATCGTGGTGCGCAATGCGATCGTGCTGCTGGATTTCGCCAAGCGCCGTAGGGACGAAGGAATGCCGATGGACGAAGCGCTCCTCCAGGCGGGAAGGGTCCGTCTGCGGCCGGTGATGCTGACTGCCGCGGCGACAGTGCTCGGCATCATCCCGCTCGCCACAGGCATCGATTTCGACTGGCCCGAACTGCACTTCATCATCGGCGCCGAAAGCGCCGGCATGTGGGCTCCCATGGGCATCGCGATCATCTTCGGCCTGACGATCTCCACATTCCTGACACTCGTCGTCGTCCCGACATTTTATTCGCTCCTTGAAGAGTGGACGGAACGGCTCGGCGCGTTTATGCGGCGGCTCTTCGCACGGGAAAGCGCCGCCAGCGCAGACGTGTAGGACGCGTTGTTATCCCGCCCTGGACGAGCTAACAGCTCGTCCTACACGCACCACATATGCCGCCGAATATTTTCTCATAGCAGGGCGTGAAGTCATCACGCTGGCGACAATACCCGTTTCATTTTTGTTCCCCACACTAAATTTTCGTATTTTAATGGCATACGAATTTTGCGATCACTTTTTTTTTGGACGAGGACACGCGTGGCAGACAATAAAATCATATTTTCAATGGTGGGAGTGGGAAAAATCTACAAACCGAACAAACAGGTGCTGAAGGATATCTACCTGTCGTTCTATTACGGCGCGAAGATCGGCGTGCTCGGCTTGAACGGCTCGGGAAAGAGCTCACTGCTTCGCATCATTGCCGGTCTCGACACGGATTACCTCGGAACGATCAGCTGCCAGAAGGGCATCACGTTCGGATATCTTCCACAGGAGCCTGTGCTCGATCCAACGAAGACGGTCAAGGACATTGTTGAAGAGGGCGTGCAGGAACTCATCAATCTTGTAAAGGATTACGAGGCGATCACCGAAAAATTCGGCGATCCCGATGCCGACTTCGACAAGCTGCTCGAAAAGCAGGGCAACCTTCAGGAAAAGATCGAACACGCCAACGCATGGGACCTGGACAGCAAGCTCGAGCAGGCGATGGACGCGCTGCGCTGTCCTTCGGGCGACACGTCCGTTGCTGTGCTCTCGGGAGGCGAACGCCGCCGTGTGGCGCTCTGCCGGCTGCTCTTGCAAGAACCCGATGTGCTGCTGCTGGATGAGCCCACGAACCATCTCGACGCCGAGTCCGTCGCGTGGCTGGAGCAGCATCTCGCGCAATACAAGGGAACCGTGCTTGCGGTGACGCACGACAGGTATTTTCTGGACAACGTCGCGAAATGGATATTGGAACTCGACCGCGGCGAGGGCATTCCCTTCGAAGGGAATTATTCGTCGTGGATGGAACAGAAGATGGCCCGCCTGAAGCTCGAGGAGAAGCAGGAATCGAAACGCCAGCGCATGCTCGCGCGCGAACTCGAATGGGTGCGGCTGAATCCCAAGGGGCGGCACGCGAAAAACAAGGCGCGCATTTCATCGTATGAAAAAATGTACGCCGAACAGGGCGAACGGCGCGACGAGGAGATCGAAATCTTTATTCCATCGGGGCCCCGCCTGGGAGATGTAGTGATACAGTCGGAGAATGTCGCGAAGGCGTACGGCGACAATATTCTCTACGATGATATGAATTTTGTGCTGCCCCCTGGCGGCATCATCGGCGTGATCGGGGCCAACGGCGCCGGCAAGACGACGCTCTTCAGAATGATCACGGGCCAGGAGAAGCCCGACAGCGGCACGATCAGCATTGGCGAGACGGTGAAGCTGTCGTACGTTGACCAGAGCCGGCCGCTCGATCCGGACGCGACGATCTGGCAGGAGATCTCGGGAGGCAATGAAATATTGAAGCTCGGCAATCGGGAAATGAATTCGCGCGCGTACGTGGCACGGTTCAATTTTTCGGGGACCGACCAGCAGAAACTCACCTCGCAGCTCTCGGGCGGCGAGCGCAACCGCGTGCATCTGGCGAAGATCCTGAAAGAAAATGCGAACGTCCTGTTGCTCGATGAGCCGACGAACGATTTGGATGTGAATACGCTCGGCGCCCTCGAAGAAGCGCTGACAAATTTCGCAGGCTGCGCCGTGGTCATCTCGCATGACCGGTGGTTCCTCGACCGCATCGCCACACACATCCTCGCGTTCGAAGGAGAAAGCAAGGTGTTCTGGTACGACGGCAATTATTCGGAGTATGAGGAGAACAAGAAGAAACGTCTCGGCATTGCAGCCGACCAGCCGCACCGGATCAGATACAAGAAACTCATGCGCGAATGATACGATAGATTCGAAAAACAAACAAGCAACGCCCCACCGTGATCAATGATGGGGCGTTGCTTGTTTATCACTCTTGAGCCTTGTGTGTGTGCAGAATCAACAGTGCCGCTGATTTTTAAAATGGCCTGCTTATGCGGATGAACACCATCGGCGGTGCGCCCTTATCCGTGCGCCACGCAAATCCCAGACGCGCCGTGCCGTCGTGCCAGCCGAGCGCGAAGCCGAGATCCGATTTCATGGTCGATATCGAAAATTTCTGAAAGCCGTCTGTGACTTCGGCCTGCGTGTCGGCGAAGTGCGCGCTGCCGGCATCGGCGAACACCATGAGCGTGAGAAATCCAGGCCAGAAACTGACGTTGTCGAAGACGCTGCCGTTCAATGCATATTCCACATTGCCGAGCGCCATGCGGTTGCCCGCGAATTCCTTGAACCCGAATGCGGGAAGCGTATTGACGCCGCCGACTTCAAAACCTTTTTGAACAATGTAATCCCCCTTCAGCGAACCGAACCTCACGCGCATATTCAGGTTGTCGTATCTCGAGAGCGGCTGGTACCGGCGTATGTCCACCACGGCACGTGTAAAATCAGAGTTGCGGAGTGCGGACTCCTCCCCCGTTATCACATCGTACTTCAGCGTGCCGATCTCGATCTGCGCAAACGTATTCCACCCGGCGCTTGAGCGTTTTTTTTCTTCCACGGTGCTGATGCCGGCGGTGATGACGGTGCTCTTCATGGTTCCTTCATTCACCATGGGATTGTCGCGGAAGCCGTCTTTATTCTTAAAGAGCGACCAGTTCGCGCGTTTCTCGAGAGACTCGTATTCATCATACCGATACTCGGCGTTGAGCATCGTTGTGAGTTCGGGCGTTTTCGTATACCATGCACCATGACCGGAGAACCCGGCGCGCTGAAAATAATCGCGGTAGTCTTCGCGCAGGAAGAATGCTGCGGCGGTGTTCTCGCCCTGGGTGATGATCCAATCGTCCTTCGTGTCGGTGAGATTATGGCCTTCGGCTCCGAGCTCGAACAGGTGTGCGCCTGTCGCAAACTGCCGGTCCAATCCCAACTGCCCGCGCCAGCGGTGCGTCAGAAAGCCGTAGCCCAGCGATCCGTACCCGGAAATGATGCGGTGGCCGTCCCAGTAGAATTTCTTATCGGACGCAAGGCCGAGGTACACGCCTTCCACCCTGTTGTACCGAAAAACGAAATTATCGGAATAGAGATTTTCATGAAGCCAGCGCGGAGCGAACGAGTACGCCGGCTTGCGCGGAAAGTGACGCTTGACAAAACCGCTCCGGTCGGACGACGATTCGCGTATCTCACCCTCGACCACGCCGTTCTTTTCGCGGATCACCGTGCCGCCGATCGCGTGCGCGTTCCCGGTGATCCGACCTCCGTCCTTGACAATGATCGTACCGCGCAAGACCGAGGCGTTGCCGCGGAGCACTCCTTCGACACTCAATCGTCCATCCTTCACGAACACATTGCGCTCCACGATCTCGCTGCGGGGCACGAGATAATCACCTGTGATGATATCGAGCGAGTCGGACGGTTCGAATTGATCCTCGATGTCGGATTTTTTCGCCTCGTTTTTGCGTAGCGATTGTTCGATATTCGATTGGATTTTGCCGATCAGATTTTCAAGAAACGAATCGAATTTCTCGTCCGAGTCCGTCGTGTCGTTCTGGGAATTCTGCCTGAGTGACAACACCGAGTTCGTTGAATCCCCCTGCGTGCTCTGCAAGAGAAGATGATTTTCCCGAGCCGAGGCATCGCATACTGAGACGAGAAAGAGACAGGCAAACAATGTGATTTTGATCGGGATCGGCATGGTGTTCCTCGCTGGTTGACATCAAAGGTTCTCCTGTTTACTTACGAGGGGAACATGAAAAAGGTTTCACACGTGCGGGAGGTATGTACTCACACGGTGCGCACGCGGCTCCGCCGTGTACAATTTTTTATTTTGATGAATACGGAAGATTGCTTATGTTACTGGTAATCATACAGAGGACGGAACATGAAACTTTCCATCAATATCGACCATGTAGCCACGCTGCGCAATGCGCGCGGGGGAATGGACCCAGATCCTGTTGCGGCGGCGGCAATATGCGAATCGGCCGGCGCACAGGGCATTGTGGTGCATCTTCGCGAGGATCGGCGCCATATAACAGACCGTGATGTCCGGATCCTCCGCCAGACGGTCAGTTCAAAATTGGACCTGGAAATGGCGGCGTCCGAAGAAATTTTGCTCATCGCGCTCGATGTCATGCCGGAAATGGTGACGCTGGTTCCGGAAAAACGGGAGGAGCTGACAACGGAAGGCGGATTGGATGTGATAGGCCACAGCACGCAGCTGGCCGCGGCAATCGAACGGCTGCATGGAAAAAATATCCTGGTGAGCCTCTTCGTCGACCCGGTCGCGGAGCAGATCGAGGCGTCCGAAAATATCGGGGCGGATATGGTGGAACTGCATACGGGCGCGTATGCGAATGCACGCGAGGATAACGAAGTTCGCCAGCTGCTCTACGCCGTACGCGAAAGCGCGAAACACGGGAAACGGCTCGGCCTCGGCGTCAATGCAGGCCATGGATTGAATTACCGTAATGTGCGGGCGATCGCAGAGATCGCGGAGATCGATGAGCTGAGCATCGGACATGCGATCATGTCGCGTGCAATTTTTGCTGGCCTTGATCGGGCAGTGAAGGAAATGGCGGCCCTCGTCATGCGTTGAATCCCGCTCACGCGGGGTTCAACCCCGATGTGCCCCAGCGAGTCCACAACGCGTGCGGGTCATTGTTCAGACACGCCGAGCTTTCGCAGCTCATCCCTGATCTTTGCGGCGCGCTCGTAATCTTCCTTTTCCACGGCGTCCTTGAGTGAAGCCTGCAGCTGCTCATACTTTGTGGTGTACTGCTTCACCGGTTCCTCGGCGCCGGCCTCGGGCGCCGGCTCGTGCTCTTCGTCCTCGGCTTCGCTTCGTATGCCCGCCTCATTGAGCACATCCGCATCCACAAACATCGGAACGCTGTAGCGCACCGCCAGCGCGATCGCATCGCTCGGACGTGAATCGATCTCTTCCGTATTGCTCACTCCCTCGATGACCAGTTTTGCATAGAACGTACCGTCGCGCAGTTCGTTGATGTAGACTTCATTGAGCGACACGGCGAACGTGTCGATGATGGTCTTCATCAGGTCGTGCGTCAACGGACGCGGGGGTTTCATCCCCTCGAGTTCGAGCGCGATCGCCTGCGCTTCGAATGCACCGATGATGATGGGAAGGCGGCGGTTGCCGTGTAATTCTTTTAAGATCAACGCATATGCCCCCGCATTCGACGGACTCGACGAGATCCCCAGTATGTCCACTTGTATTTTATCCATGAATCATTCTCCTCTGATATAGACGCGCTGTATTCGTGTACGGTTCCACAACCACCGTCAATAAATTTTGCCGAATCGCTCACCCGGTGTGCACAGACGCGCCCGCCTTATGACAGGTGTTTTTTCAATGATGCGAGGAAGGCGTTGTTCTCCTCGTGTATTCCGATGGTGACCCGCAGCACCTTGTCCAGCATCGGGTATGAACTGACATCCCGCACGAGAACATTGTCGTTCAACAGTTGTTGGAACAAGAGATCGGCGGACTGTTCTGTTCTGAAGATAAGAAAATTCGTATCGGAAGGAAACAGCGTCACTCCCGAAATGCCCTGCAGCGCCTCTTCCACGCGCTTTTTCTGCTCCTTGATGTAGGCGATCCGCTCATGCAGGATCTGGACATTCTTCAAGAGCGAGACCGCCACCGACGCGGAGAATGCATTCACCGCAAACGGGATCTTTACCTTCATCAGCTCGGCGCATACGGCGGGATCGGCGAGCAGGTACCCGATGCGCAGCCCTGCAAGGCTGAATGCCTTGGAAAACGTGCGGAGCACGATCAGCCGGTCATTCGCGGCGATGAGGTGCTGTACGCTGGGCCTGTCTGAAAATTCGATATATGCCTCGTCTACCAGCACCAATGCATCGGTCTCGCGAAGGATGGTTTCCACATCCGCCAGCGCAACCGACTGTCCCGTGGGGCTGTTCGGCGACACGAGCACGATGAGTGACGGACGTTCGCGCCGCGCCGCGTCGATGATGCGCTCCGGCGCATACGACATATCCTCATGCATCGGCACCGTGACGATCGTCCCTTCGCACAGGCGGACAATTTTTTCGTAGAGAAAGAACGTCGGCTCGCACATGAGCACTTTCGTGCCGCGGGAAACGACGGCAAGCGCCACCGTGTACATCAGTTCATTCGATCCATTGCCGGCAAGAATTCCCTCCACGGGGTGTCCGGTATACTCGGAGAGCGCCTTCTGCAGATGGACAGGAAGGACATCGGGGTACCGGTTCCACGACATGCTCATCAATGCCTCAACCGTTTCGCGTTTCATCGCCGTGGGCACATCGAACGGATTTTCGTTCTGGTTCAATTTGATGAGCGACGGAGAAACAGGTTTCCCCTTGACGACGTATTGATCGAGCGCGCGTACATCGGGCTTAATACGATCGAGTGCAGTCATGATCATTTCATTTTTTTTCGTATGGCAACAGAGAATGCGTGCGCCGAGAGTCCTTCATGCATCGCAAAGGCGATAACGCTGTCGGCGGCGGCGGACAGACGGCCGGGCGTATAGGAGACGACGCTCGATTTTTTCAAAAAATCGTCGACAGACAACGGAGAGGCAAACCTCGCGGTCCGTTCCGTCGGCAGGACATGATTCGGGCCCGCATAATAATCGCCCAGCGCCACAGGCGAAAAATTGCCGAGGAAAATGGAACCGGCGTGCATGATTTTTTTCAGGACCGCCTCGTCGTTACCGGTGATGATTTCAAGGTGTTCCGGAGCCAGGCGGTTTGTGAGCGCGATTCCCTCGGCCATCGACTTCACGAGATAGATCGCCGATCTTCCCGCCAGCGACTTTTTCATGATCGCGCTCCGCGGAAGCTCATCCGCAAACCCGATAAGAATCTCACGCACATCGAGTGCGAGGGCCTCGCTCGTCGTAATGAGCACGCACGATGCAAGCTCGTCGTGTTCCGCCTGCGCAAGCATATCGGTCGCGACAAAGGCCGGATTGGCGACGGCATCGGCCAACACGACCACTTCGCTGGGGCCGGCGATTCCATCGATGCCCACCCGGCCGAACACCATGCGTTTCGCGGCGGCAACGTACACATTGCCGGGGCCGACAATTTTATCCACCGCCGGGATGGTTTCCGTACCATAGGCGAGCGCGGCAATTGCCTGCGCTCCCCCGACGCGATAGACATTCTTCACGCCCAGAATTTTCGCCGCGGTAAGCACATCGGCGTGCACATTGCCCCTGGCATCGGGCGGCGACACAAGATGAATCTCGCGCACACCCGCCACCTGCGCAGGGATCACGTTCATGAGCACCGTGGACGGATACGCCGCCTTGCCGCCCGGCACATACACGCCGGCCTTCTCGATCGGCCGTATGATCTGGCGCAGTTCGGAGCCGCGGCCATCGGTAATAGTCCACGATGTCCGCGCCTGCTGCTTGTGGAACAGACGGATGTTCGCAGCCGCTTCTTTAAGAATTGCAATGAATTTTGTGTCGGCGCGCGCATACGCCGCGGCGATCTCCCCGGGTGTGACGCGCAGGTTCTTTTTCTTCCCGCCGCCGAACTGTTCATTGTAGCGTCGAAGCGCCGCATCCCCTTCCGCACGCACATGGTTCAGGATGTCGCCGGCGGTCTTCTCAATTTTTTTGTCGCTCGATGCGTTCTGCTGCGCAGGCAGCGCAATCCGGGCGGCGGGTATCGCGCGTGCATCGATGAGTTTTATCATGATTCGGTAGTTTCAATAGTATGAGAACAGTTGGTACTTCAATATACTTACATAAAATAAAAAAAGGAAACCTTAAGCAGATTTCCTTCTTTTAAAAAAATGACCGTTGCAACATTTCAGCACAACCGCGCACCGGCTATTTCGCCGAAAGGAGACCCTCGACCGTGCGTAAGAGCTCCGCATCGTCCGGTGCGATCTTGGATTTGTACCGGGCGGCGACGGTTCCGTGTTTATCGACGAGGAACTTCGTGAAATTCCATTCGATGTCCCCCGTAACGCCCGTATCCTCCGTCAGATATGTATAGAGCGGATGCCGGTCGGCCCCCTTCACACTGATCTTCGAGAACAGATCGAATGTCACATCATATTTCCTGCTGCAAAAGTCCTTGATCTCCTCATCGGTGCCCGGCTCCTGCGCGCCGAAGTTATTCGCCGGGAATCCGAGAATGGCGAATCCCTGGCCCTTGTATTTTTTGTAGAGCGCTTCGAGCGCTGCATATTGTTTCGTATAGCCGCAGAACGACGCGACATTGACGATGAGCACAACCTTGCCATTATAGTCCGACAGGTTCTTCTCCTTCCCGTCGATGGTTTTCATTGTGAAAGCGTAGATACCTGCAGTGTTCATGTGTTTCTCCGTTTGAGCGACAGCGGATTGCCCTGCGAGGACTGCAGCGGCGGCAAAAGATAAGACATATGAGACGATTGTTTTCATCAGGTGGGCTCCGTTAATAAATAAGCAGCGATCATGAATCCGGGGTTCACCACCCCGCATGAAAATACCCGTTTCGCAGACGCAGCATTGCAGGGCGAGATGGTATCTTGCCCTGGACGAGCTAACAGCTCGTCCTCCACGCACCACATATGCCGCCGAGTATTTTCATAGCAGTACGACAGTACGCAGTCTATCATCTACTGAAATAGAACGACCCATGAAGCACGAAAGTTCCATACGGCGCACACGCCCCTCTGGCGTGTGCGCGGTTGTAAAAAAAAAGACCGCTGCCCTGGTACAGGCAGCGGTCTTCTCTGAATGAAACAGCGTCTCGTACGGAACCGCTTAATACCGGTAATAGTCGGGTTTGTATGGTCCGTCGACTGTCACGCCGATATAGTCGGCCTGTTCTTTGCTCAGCACTTCAAGCTGAGCGCCGATTTTTTTCAGATGCAGGCGTGCGACCATCTCGTCGAGATGTTTCGGCAGCGTATAGACCTTCTTCTCGTACTGATCGGTGTGCAGCCACAGTTCGAGCTGCGCAAGCACCTGGTTCGTGAACGAATTGGACATGACGAACGACGGGTGGCCAGTGGCGCATCCAAGGTTCACCAGACGGCCTTCGGCAAGGATGATGACCTCTTTGCCATCGATGGTATATTTATCGACTTGCGGCTTGATCGTATCCTTTGTGGCACCGTACGTGTTGTTGAGCCATGCCATATCGATCTCGATGTCGAAATGGCCGATGTTGCAGACGATGGCCTTATCCTTCATGGCGCGGAAGTGGCGTTCGGTGATGATGTCCTTGTTGCCGGTTGCGGTCACGATAATGTCCGCTTCGGCGACGGCGGCGTCCATCGGTTTCACTTCATAGCCTTCCATTGCCGCCTGCAGCGCGCAAATCGGATCGATCTCCGTCACGATCACGCGCATGTTGGCGTTGCGGAGCGATTCGGCAGAGCCCTTGCCGACATCGCCGAATCCGGCAACGACGGCGATCTTGCCGGCGAGCATCAAGTCCGTCGCGCGGCGGATGGCATCGACGAGCGATTCGCGGCACCCGTATTTATTGTCGAACTTGGATTTCGTCACCGAATCGTTCACATTGATCGCGGGCATCAACAGCGTGCCGTTCTTCATGCGTTCGTAGAGGCGGTGCACGCCGGTGGTCGTCTCTTCGGACAACCCGCGGATGCCCGCAGCCATTTCGGGGTATTTGTCGAAGACCATGTTGGTCAGGTCGCCGCCGTCGTCGAGGATCATGTTGAGCGGCTTGCGGTCCTTTCCGAAGTACAGCGTCTGTTCGATGCACCAGTCGAATTCTTCGGCGTTCATTCCCTTCCACGCGAAGACGGGGATACCGGCGGCGGCAATGGCCGAGGCGGCGTGGTCCTGCGTTGAAAAGATATTGCACGACGACCACTGCACTTCGGCGCCCATATCCACCAATGTTTCAATGAGCACCGCGGTCTGTATCGTCATGTGAAGGCATCCGGCAATGCGCGCGCCGGCAAAGGGCTTCTTGCCCTTATACTCGTCGCGAAGCGCCATGAGGCCCGGCATTTCGGCTTCGGCGAGCGTTATTTCCTTGCGTCCCCATGCGGCAAGCGAGATATCTTTCACTTTATAGGCGAGGACTTCAGTTCCTTCTTTCATTTGTTCTCCTTAATTTTTTTTATCGTATTCCAGTCAATTCATACTGCGTTCTGACTACTTCATCGCCTTCTTAAAAGCGGCAACAAGGTCAAGACGTTCCCACGTAAATTCTTTTTCGGTGCGGCCGAAATGGCCGTACGACGATGTCTTTTTATAGATCGGACGAAGCAGGTCGAGCCGGTCGATAATGCCGCGGGGAGTCATATCAACGGTTGTCGAGAGCATGTTCGAGATCTGTTCATCGGGCACGACGCCCGTGCCGTAGGTGTTCACGTAGATCGACACCGGCTGAGCCACGCCGATGGCATAGGCGACCTGGATGAGACATTCTTCGGCAATGCCTGCAGCAACGATGTTTTTGGCGAGATGACGCGATGCATACGCAGCGCTGCGGTCGACCTTTGAAGGATCTTTGCCCGAGAATGCTCCGCCGCCGTGGGGGGCGCGGCCGCCGTACGTATCGACGATGATCTTCCGTCCGGTCAATCCGCTGTCCCCGTGCGGGCCGCCGACTTCAAACCGGCCGGTCGGATTCACATGGTACTTTGTTTTCTTATCGAGCAGGTGAGCCGGAATAACTTTTTTGATCACATTGTTGATGACGTCTTCGCGTATCGTTTTTTGCTTGGCGTCCGCATCATGTTGCGTCGAGACGACAACGGTATCCACGCGGATCGGCGTGCGTCCGTCGTACTCGATCGTGACCTGGCTCTTTGCATCGGGCCTGAGGTACGGCATGAGCTTGATGTTCTTTTTGCGGATCTCGGCAAGCTTGCGCACAAGCTGATGGGCGAACATGATCGGCATCGGCATCAATTCAGGCGTTTCGCTGTTCGCGTAGCCGAACATCATGCCCTGGTCTCCCGCGCCGCCGGTGTCCACGCCGCGTGAAATGTCGAGCGACTGCGAATGGATGCTGGAGATGACCGCGCACGAATCGGCATCGAATTTATATTCTGCCTTCGTATAGCCGATCTCGCGGATGGTTTCGCGCACGATCGATTGAACATCCACATAGGCATTGGTGGTGATTTCGCCGCCGACCATAGCCAGGCCGGTGGTCACGAACGATTCGCATGCAACACGCGAATTTTTGTCCTTTGCCAATAACGCATCCAGTACCGCATCGGATATTGCATCGCATACCTTATCGGGATGTCCTTCGGACACCGACTCTGACGTAAAGAGATACCGCATAATAGAGTTACTCCTTTGGATATAGTATAGTTCAGTGTTATTGTATTAATCGTATTCTAATTCTGACGAATCGCCGATGTTGATCCGCTTAAATCCGCCCTTCACCACGGCATGATTGCCGATGATCGAATCGCTCAACCGCGACGAGATGACAGACGCCCCTTCGTTAATGATCGAATTGCGTATGATCGACAAGTCCACGATCGCATCGTCTGCAATGGTCGTATAGGGGCCGATGATCGAATTTGTCACCGTTGCCTTCGGCGAAATGTAGACCGGGGGTATCACCACAACACCGTCGGGAACCCGATTGGTTCCGTTGTGGTCGAGCAGATGCTGGTTGGTCGAGAGCAGCGTTTCGGGTTTGCCGCAATCATACCATCCGTCGATCGGAAAGGCTTCGAGCAATTCGCCTCGGTCGATCATCATCTGCAGCCCGTCGGTGAGCTGGTATTCGTTCTTGGTCCGGAGATCCTTTTTGATCATTTCCTTGAGGCAGTCGAGCAGCACATCCGGATGCTGAATATAGTAGAGACCGACCAATGCCAGGTTGCTCGTCGGATGTTCGGGCTTTTCAATCAGCGTCCGAATGAATCCATCGCGGACTTCAGCGACGCCGAAGCGGCGGGGATCGTCGACTTCCTTCACCCCCATGCGCGAGTACGGACTGCTGATCATCCCTTTCAGGTCAACATCGAAGATCGTATCGCCCAGGATGATGAGGATGGGATCCTTCGAGATCGTGTGGCGCGAAAGATAGATCGCATGCCCGAGCCCGAGCCGCTCTTCCTGTTCGATATAGTCGACGGCGATCGAATAATTCGCGTTGATGTAATCTTTGATATCCTCGCCAAGATACCCGATGATGATCGTTGCAGCATCGAATCCTTCGGCGATGATCTTATCCATGATATGGCCGATGATCGGTTTGCCAGCCACATTTAAGAGCACTTTGGGAACGGTGAACGTATGGGGACGGAGACGGCTGCCCACTCCTGCTACCGGGATGATTGCGCGCATAGGGATAGAATTAAATAAATTAAATTTGAATTTAAAGATAACTAATACCTTTTTCAGAAGCAATGTGCAGAACACCGCTCACACGCGATAAAGACGCCCCTGCCCGCGGGACGGGGCGGGCCGCGTGGTGCGGCACGTTGCAGAAGTTTGACGGGAATTGTATATTAGGACGCACACATGCTCCACTCTCTCAGACACAATCCGATACGGCCTCTATGATCGCCTGGAAAATAGTGTATAACACATTCATTGTTCCCCTGTTGTGGGCCCTTTTCCACGCCGCATCGTTCTTCAACGAAAAGATCCGGCGCGGCATCGAGGGCCGACGCGTGCTCTTCGGGAAACTGGAAACGGACATGGCCCGCATCCAATCGCCGCGGCGCATCTGGTTTCACGCCTCGTCGCTCGGCGAATTCGAGCAGGCCAAACCGATCATCGCTTCGATCAAAGCGCGCTACCCGCACGCCGCCGTGATCGCCACATTTTTTTCGCCGTCGGGATACGACCATTCGAAAAATTATAAGCTCGCCGATGTCATCTCGTACCTGCCGTTCGATTCCACCAGGGACACGCAGCGGTTCCTGGAAACGGTCAGGCCGACGGTTGCCGTGATGGTGCGGTACGACATTTGGCCGAATATGGTGTGGAATTTATCGTCACTCTCCGTGCCGCTCATCCTCGCCAACGCAACGCTCAAGGGCTCGTCGTTACGCCTGTGGCCGGGAGCGAAACAATTTCACCGGACACTCTACGATTGCTTTGCGACGATACTGACGGTCTCCGAGAGCGACGCGCAGGCATTCCGGACCGTGACGTCCATGGCGCACATCGAACCCGTCGGCGACACGCGGTTCGACCAGGTCCGCATCCGCAGCACCGATGCGCGCAATCGGCATCTCCTCCCGGCGTCCATCACTGCGGGGAAAACGGTCTTCATCGTCGGCCAGTGCTGGCCCGAAGACGAAGAGGTCATACTGCCGGTGCTGCTGCAGCTGCAGAAAGAAACGCCGAACCTGCTCACGATCATCGTGCCGCACGAACCGACCGAAGACCATCTCGATCTGCTTGAAGATCAGCTCGAAGGCCGATCGACATTCATCAGGTTTTCCGAAGTCGGCAATTACACGAACGAGCAATGCATCATCGTGGACAGCGTCGGCGTTCTCGTGCCTCTTTATCAATATGCGCACCTCGTGTATATCGGCGGCAGTTTCCGTCAGGGCATCCATAATGTCCTTGAACCTGCAATCTTCGGCGTGCCGGTGATCTACGGACCGAAGCACACGAATTCCCAGGAAGCCATCGCACTGGCGAAAAACGGCGGCGGATTTGTGATCGAGGACCAGGCCACATTTGCTGCGGCTGCGCGTTCGCTGATCACCGACAACGACCAGCGCACGGCCGCCGGCGCCATTGCACGCGCCTTCGTTGAATCGAATTGCGGCGCAACCGAGCGCTGCATGAAATTCATCGCCGCATACCTTCCATGACGATGACGCTCGCAAATATTGCCCTGCCGCTGCCGGTACCGCGCAGCTTCACGTATTCCGTACCCGAGCACATCGCCCCGTTCCTGCAGCGGGGCAGTCTGGTGCTGGTGCCCTTCGGCTCAAAAAAAATATCGGGCATCGTCGTCGGTTTTCCGGAAACAACCGCAATAACGGGCATAAAACCCATCCTCGACGTTCTGGACACAGCACCGATCGTATCGGAAGGGCTCCTGAAGCTGGGCGAATGGATGGCGGAGTATTATTGCGCGCCGCTCGGAGAAACGCTGCGCCTGTTCCTGCCCCAGGGAATCGGACAGGCAAGCAGGCGGATCGTGACGCTCGAACGGAGCCCGCTCTCAGGCGAACTTGCATCGATGTCCGGTGCGCGCAAAAAGATCGTCACTGCCCTGCTCGACACCGCCTCGCTCACGATCGATCAGCTCAGGAAAACAACGGGACTCAAATCTCCCTCGGCCATGCTCGCGTCGCTGGCAGCGGAAGGCATCATACGCATTGAAGAACAGCTCGGGCAGTCGCGGGCAAAGACCAAGATCGAACGCTTCGTCCGTTGTGCCGAAGCAACAATGCACGATGCGATATTGACGGAGAAGCAGCAGTCTGCGCTTACGCGCCTGCGCGAACGCGGCCCGGACTGGCATCATCTCCACACATTCTTAAAGGACGCGGGCACGACATCCGCCATCGTAAATGCCCTGGTGCGCAAAGGCGCCGTCGACATGGCAGACCGGGAAGTGGAACGGATGTACGAGACGCTGCCGGAAGACGATGCGAAGCAGCGCGCCATCCGGTTGAACGAAAAACAGCAGGAAGCCGTAGACCGGATCACGCTCGCGGCATCGGCAGGTACGGCGCATACGTTTCTGCTGCACGGCATCACCGGCAGCGGCAAGACGCAGGTGTATATAGAAACACTCAGGGCGGTGCTCGCCCGGGGCAAGACCGCCATCGTGCTCGTGCCCGAAATTTCGCTGACGCCCCAGACGGTCAGACGCTTCCGCGCCCATTTCGGCGACAGCGTCATCGTCATGCACAGCCGCATGTCGCCCGGCGAACGCTACGACGCATGGCGGCTCACACGGTCCGGGAAATACACGATCGTCATCGGTCCCCGTTCCGCGCTGTTCGCCCCGCTGAAGAATATCGGCTTGATCGTTGTGGACGAGGAACACGAATCCTCGTACAAACAATTCGACGCAATGCCGCGCTATCACGCGCGCGACGCCGCCATCGTGCGCGGCATGATGGAGAACGCCGTGGTCGTGCTCGGCTCGGCCACGCCCTCGCTCGAATCGTACACCAATGCAAAGGCGGGAAAATACACGCTCATCGAACTGCCCGATCGCATAGACACGGCGCAGCTGCCTGTGATCACGATCGTGAACATGAGCGACGAGCACAAGCGCCGCTATGCGGCCGCCAAGGAACGCGCCAAGGAGATCGGGAAAAAAGCGTTCGAAGGCGAATTCCACGGCATCTCGAAACTCCTCGAGGACAAGATGCGCGAGCGGATGGAGAAAAAGGAAGGCATCATTCTTCTCCAGAACCGCCGGGGCTTCGCGCCCTTCATGGAATGCGACGACTGCGGGTTCGTGGAACGCTGCGACCAGTGCGAAGTGACCTTAACGTACCATCTCGCAAAAAAACACCTGCGCTGCCATTACTGCGGCAGCGTGAAGCCGGTGCCCGCTGTCTGTCCCCAATGCAAAGGCGCGAACATGAAAATGCACGGCCTCGGCACACAGCGCGTGGAGCAGGATGTGGCAACACTCTTTCCGAACGCAATCGTGCTTCGCATGGACCTCGATACGACATCGCACAAGGGCGCGCACGATACCATGCTCCGGCAATTCGCGGACGGAGGTGCGGACATTCTGCTCGGCACGCAGATGGTGGCAAAGGGACTCGATTTTTCGCGCGTGACGCTGGTGGGCGTGATCTCTGCAGACACGCAGATGACGCTCCCCGATTTCCGCTCGGCCGAGCGCACGTTCCAATTGCTGACGCAGGTTGCCGGACGGGCGGGACGAAGCGCACTCAAGGGTGAGGTGGTCATTCAAACGCTGCAGCCCGCTCACTACGCCCTGAAGCATGTGCTCACACACGATTTCATCGGCTTCTATGAGGAAGAGATCCGCTACCGGCAGGAGGCGAACTATCCGCCGTTCACGCGCGTCATACTCGCGGAATTCAAAGGCCCGACAGAGCCGCGGATACAGCATGCGGCGGAGGAATTCGCCGCACGGCTCCGCGCGGTCTATCCTGCCGTCACGATACTGGGACCGGCACCGGCCGTGATCGCCAAGATCATGAACAATTACCGCTGGCAGGTGCTGATAAAATCGGACCCGGCGAAGGATAAGAACGGGACGCAGATGCGCAACGCGGTACGGCAGGTCTATTACGATATGGTCGGAGCATCGGGGAAGAACAGCGGCATCAAAATGATCGTGGATGTCGACACGCAGAACACGATGTAGGCACACAGCACTTCAGGTTATCGCTGCTGTTCAAGCCAAAGCTTCAATTCGGGATCACGTGTGAGCGCCTTCACGCGGCGCGCGTAGTCTGTGTATTCTTTCGGTGTTGACGCCGAGGCTTTGATCAGTTCGGGCACCAGCGACCAGAACGGCGACGAGGGTTCGACCAGGCCGAGGACCATCCTGACGATCACCGGATTTCCGTCACGCTTGGCAATGGTACGCATCTGCATGTAGCGAAGCAGGAACGCTTCGCGATGAAGCGGATTTTGTTCCGCAAGGATCTGCTGTGCCAGGAGGGCAAGCACGCTGTCCGGATCCCGGAAATGAATGCCCGAGTCCCCCGTCGCATCGATCGCGCCCGGGTCGCCCGGCTTCCTATCGCTCAATGCCGGGAATAATTTTCCGGCAAGGCGCTTCTCTTCCAACATCGACACCATTAATTTTTCCGCGATCCCCAGTTCGGTGTTCCCGTATTGCATCTGCAGCGATGCATGCTGCGCACTGCTGACAGAGGACTGGCCGGATAACTGCGCCAATCGCACGGTCACATTGAGCGTACGCTGTTCGGTCGTCAGAAGAAGAGGGAGCATGAACGAATCGGATGCCGCGCCGGAAAATGTCAGCATGGCCAGAGCATGGTCCGTAACGACCATCTTGAAACTGCCGTCGGGTCCCGCCTGGGCAGTTGCAATGGGCTGCCGACCGATGACTGTTGAAAGTGAAACATGTGCCGACGGAAGGGGCATTCCGTCGGCACCCAGAATTTTACCGTAGAGGAAAAAACGTTCCTGTGCATGTACCAGACAGAAGCACAGCACGAACGTAATGAAGAGAATTTTTTTCATAAGCACAGAAAAGATCTAAGATAGGCTATCCGCCGATATTGACACCGATGGTCGCGACGATGTAGAGCACCCACAGGACGCCCACGGTGATGTACGCCTTGGCCTCTGTAATGGAAAAAATTTTCGACAGACCGATCGCCACCACTACCAGATTCCATATCGTGAAAATATTGATGCTGGCCAGCAGCTTGTGCATCCTGTTCGTGGGATCGAACGAGCCCACCAACAATCCGAGATGCGGCCCCGCATTGATGGAACCCATGGCAACGGCGATGATCATGGTCACGATCGATCCGATGATCATGACGTAGAGGGACAGTCCCACGACCTCGGCAACCTTGCCGTACGGCACGATCGTCTTAAAGGCGTATTTGCCCACGAGCCAGTATGCGAACGCCGAGCCGAACACGAGGATGAGCATCACGAACACGACACCGACTGTTCCGGCAATAAGAAAAATAGGCGAACCGGGTTTCGGTGTGAATTCTTTTGCCTTCTCATATTGCTCGGCCGTCATCTTCCCTTTTTCAACCTGCTGCTGCATGACCTTATCCTGCTGCTCGGCCATCTGATCCTTCACCGCAGGCTGGGAGAAGACCACGAACATGAAGATAATGCTGACGACAATGGACAGCAGCAGCGGGATGCTGTAATTCGCCGATTTCTTCCCTTCCCGAGCCACGTACGAGAACAATTCGCCGGGGGCCGAGATCACATTGACGATCTTATCGCTGAACGACATTTCTGCTTCTGGTTCAGATAACGGGGTAATCGTGTCCACGGTAAGCCTCCTGAGTATGGTTGAAATGGGTGAGGATTGAAAACAGTATACCAACAAAGGGTAACAAAATCAACCGTGCCGTCTTGCATACACCTCAAAAAAAACGTACCATAGTGTGCAATTTCTCGCACATTAAGGATCCGCTATGTTTATTTCATTTGAAGGCCTTGACGGCTGCGGCAAAACGACGCAGATCAATTTGCTGGCAGAAAAACTCGCTTCGCTTGCGTATGATGTGGTATTTATCCGCGAGCCGGGCGGCACGGTGATCTCCGAACGCATCAGGGATATTCTGCTCGACACGAAACACCAGGGCATGAACCAGATCACCGAACTGCTGCTGTTCTCGGCGGCACGGGCGCAGCTCGTGAACGAGGTGATCAAGCCGGCGCTTGCGGAATCGAAGATGGTGCTCTGCGACCGGTATGTCGATTCGACCACCGCCTACCAGGGATACGGGCGCGGGCTGCGCCTCGGCGCGGTCAAAACGATCAACGCGGTGGCAACGCTGGGGGTGATGCCGCAGCTGACGTTCATCATCGACCTTCCGCTGGAGGAACTGGAGCGCCGGAAGAAACGATCGGGGGCCAATGCAGACCGGATGGAGCTCAGCGGCCGTGCGTTCTACGAACAGGTCCGACAGGGGTATCTCGAGATGGCGGCGGCCGAGCCTGAGCGCTTCACGGTCATCAATGGCGCGCAGGAGATCAGCGAGACTCACGATCGGATCTGGGCGGTCCTTTCGCAGCATCTTCCCCGCCAATAGTCCCCGTGTCTGCGGCGTAACGCCCTCCCGCTGATTCTGCGGCGTTATTTCGACAACAGCGTCCGCAGATGATCCATATTGACGACGCTTTCCAGTTTCACCGCCGAGGCGTCGATGGTGACGCCTTCCGCGTTGATCCGCTCGAAGCAGTGGAATGTGCTGAGGTCGCCGAGTTCGGTGATGCGCGCCTGGCGCCGGATCGTTCCATCCTTTTTCACTTCGTCCATGTGTATGCCCAGGTCCACCGTGACCGGAGCGATAGTCTTGTCGTACCGCAGCGTCACCTTCTCCACGATGATGTCGTAAAGGGCGCGCGTATTGTCGCCCAGCGCGTCGTAGGCGGCGATGTCCGCCTTATCATAGGCGCGCGCGGCAATGCTCTGAAGCAGCGTCAGGAACGCGACACAATTTAATTTCCGGAGGAAGAATTTTTGCGGGTCGCCCTTCCATCCTCCCGACTCGATGAGCACCGTGCTGGTGCCCCACCCCTGCATGTTATCGCCGAAGGCGCGCGGTTCGTAGGCGTCGTCGTATTTCGAAATATGGCCGTCGATGTATGCCGAAAAAATACCCACGAGTTCCGCTGCAACATGTTTCGCGCGAAGGCGCACGGCGTTGTCTGTTTTCGCGTAATCGAACGCAGGCGTGAGCAGCGCGATGCCCGCAACCTTATCCGTTTTCCCTACGGTGAAACGCGGATCCATATCGTGCAGGTTCAAACCGATCTCGGGATCATAGCGGTCGCGGACCGATTTCAGGATCTTCGCCTCCGGCGTCTGCAGCCGGGCCGCATCCCTGTTCATATCAATGCCGTAGACGGTGCGGCGCTGGAAGCGTTCGGCCCCGTCCGGATTCACCATCGGCAAGATGAGCAGTGTCGTTTCGGACAGGATCCGGCGTATCTCCGGCGAGTCCCGATGATCGCGAATATAGGAGAGCATGTCCATCAGCGCCATTGTGGCCGTGGGTTCATCGCCGTGCATCTGCGACCAGAAGAACACTTTCGTCGGCCCCGTGCCGAGTTTCAGCAGGCGCAGCCCGCGCCCTTCGGCTGAACGCCCAAGTTCTTCCACCGTCAGAATGCCGTTGAGCGAAGTTGCGAAGCCGTCGATGTGCTGCGTCAACTCGGCGTGCGTGAACCGATTCGATGTGATCGGCGCTGCATAGGTGTCGTACGTGTCGAACAACTGCCGGGAAAAAGGAACTTGAGATACGCTCGTCATTGTTATGAATGTAAGTATGAAAAATAATGAGACTCCCTTGACCATGGCGCCATGTCTCCCGACGTGAGGAAATTTGTAAAATATACGCCAAAGGAATCTGAACGGCAAGCGAAAGATGCGAAAAGAAGCGTGCGTGCGTTGATTATCCAGTCTTTTTTTCGTATTTTAGAAAACAAAACCCTGATTCATACCAACCAAGGAGTGTGTAGTGGACGTATCGATAAAAAACCTCAACGACTGTGCAAGCGAATTAACCTGTACCATGAGCGCGGAAGACCTCGCTCCCCATTTCACAAAAGCATACCGCGAAGCCCTTCCCCTGATCGAGATCAAGGGATATAGAAAAGGGAAAGTGCCGTTCCCCATTGTGAAACGGTTTTTTGGCGACGAGATCGAATATAAAGCAGTCGATGCGATCACGAACGAGGTGTTTAAGGACGAGTTGAAAGAGCGGAACATCAATCCGATCGGCGCTCCCGTCATGACGGACCTGCAGTTCAAGCCGGGCACTCCGCTCACGTTCACGATCAAGTATGAAGTGAAGCCGGTCGTGGAACCGAAAGAATTCCGCGGCACGAAAGTGGACGCAGAGGTCATCGAGTACAACGAAGCGGCATACGAAAAAGAACTGATGCATCGCCGCCGTTATTTTGCGGCGTATGAAGAAGCGCAGAGCGTTGAAGGCGACGACTATATCGTGACCGCCGACACCGAAGAGATGGATGAGCAGGGCAACATCATCCCCTCCCACTCGCGCAAGGACGTCCGGTTCCCGCTCTACGAAGCATCGCTCGAAAAAGAGATCGTTGCAGTCTTGAAATCGACGCCCCTCGGACAAACCGGCGAAGCCGTGCTGCAGCACACGCATGGCGATCATACGCACACCGTGCGCCTGAAGGTCACCGTGAAAAAAATTGAAAAGCCGAACCTTCCCGAATTGGACGACGCGTTCGCGCTGAAAGCAAGCTACGATCGGTTCACGACGCTCGCCGAGTATACGGCCGACCTTCGCTCTGGCCTGGGAAAATATTACTCCGAACGCAACGAGAAAGCAGTTGAATCGGAACTGCTCAAGAACGTCGTGGCCGCGTACGACTTCACCGTGCCCGACTCGCTCACCGAGAGCGTGCTCGACGCATACATTGAAGACGTGAAATCGCAGCAGCCCGGAAAGGAATTGCCCCGCGGTTTTGATGCTAAACAGTACCGCGCGACATACCGCGAGGGCGCCGTCTGGGAGGCAAAGTGGATGCTCGTCCGCGAGGCGTTGCTGGCGAAGGAAAACCTTCAGGTTGCAGACGAGGATCTTGAAAAACTCGCCGACGAGGTCGCTCCGAAATCAGGTATCGACAAGGAACGCCTCATCAAATATTACAAAGAATCGGATACGGTCTCCGAAAAAATATTGTCCGACAAATTGATGAAGCTCATCAAAGAGAGCGCCGTCATCACAACGAACGTCGTTGCAGACGCACAGGCATAGTCGCTGCCGTCAGCAATGACACAGACACGAATGAAAGGAACGAACTTCATGCAGACGTCAAAACCGTATGACATGTACAACCAGCTGGTTCCCATGGTCGTCGAACAGACGAGCCGGGGCGAACGCGCCTATGATATTTTTTCGCGTCTGCTGAAGGAACGGATCGTGTTCCTCGGCACGGCCATCGACGATACGGTCGCCAGCCTCGCGATCGCCCAGATGCTGTTCCTCGAATCGGAGGATCCCGACAAGGACATCCACCTGTATATCAATTCCCCTGGCGGCTCGGTGTCTTCAGGGCTTGCCATTTACGATACGATGCAGTATATTCGGCCTGATGTGTCGACCATTTGCGTAGGCATGGCGGCCAGCATGGGCGCAATGCTTCTGTTGGCGGGCGCAAAGGGCAAACGCAAGGCGCTTCCGAACTCGCGCATCATGATCCATCAGCCGTGGGGCGGCGCACAGGGAACCGCGTCGGACATCAGCATTCAGGCCGAAGAGATCCTGAAGACGAAAAAGCGCCTCAACGAGATCATCGCCTTCCATTGCGGCAAGACCGCGGAAGAGGTCGGGAAAGACACAGACCGCGATTACTACATGTCTTCGCAACAGGCGGTAGACTACGGCATCATTGACGGCATTCTCATAAAAAACACAGCGGCGGGCAAGAAATAAATGGCCATGAGTCACAAGACCAAGAACGACGATAAAGTGAAATGCTCATTTTGCGGCAGACGCGCCGAAGAAGTCTCCAGCATCATTGCGGGACCCGGCGTGTACATTTGCGACCTGTGCATCGCCACGTCGGTAGAAATCATCCGCAATAATATTGCTTCGGTCAAGAACCGCAAACTCAGATCGAAAGCGGATATGACGCCGATGCAGTTGAAGGCGTCGCTGGATGAATACGTCATCGGTCAGGAAGAGGCGAAGCGAACACTCTCGGTCGCCGTGTACAATCACTACAAACGGATCGATACGCAAGACCACCTGAGCACGTTCGATGATGTTGAGATCGAAAAAAGCAACGTGCTCCTGATCGGTTCCACCGGCACAGGCAAAACGCTTCTGGCGCAGACGCTTGCGAGAATTTTGGATGTGCCGTTCGCGATCGCCGATGCCACGACGCTCACCGAAGCCGGGTACGTCGGCGACGATGTCGAAACGATACTCGTCTATCTGCTGCAGAACTCGGAGTTCAATGTCGATCGCGCGGAACGAGGGATCGTGTATATCGATGAGATCGACAAGATCACGCGCAAGAGCGACAGCGCTTCCATCACCCGCGATGTGTCTGGCGAGGGTGTGCAGCAGGCACTCTTAAAGATCCTTGAAGGCACGGTGGCGGGAGTCCCTCCGAAAGGCGGGCGTAAACATCCCGAGCAGGCGCTGATCAACGTGAACACGAAGAATATTCTCTTCATCTGCGGCGGCGCGTTCGAGGGACTCGATAAGATCATCGCAAAGCGCGTAAATCAGAACCGGATGGGATTCGATGCGGAGATCAAGGGCAAAAAAGATTTTTCGGCGGACGAGTATTTGATGCAGGTGGAACCGGACGATCTCCTGAAGTACGGACTCATCCCCGAGTTCGTCGGCAGGTTGCCCGTGCTCACCACGCTCAAATCGCTCTCCGAGGAAGCGATGATGAACATCCTGACCGAACCGAAGAATGCGCTCGTGAAGCAGTACAAAAAACTGATGAAATACGAAGGCGTCGACCTGGAATTCGAACCTGAAGCCCTGCGTGCCGTCGTGAAAAAGGCCATCAAGCGCGGAACAGGCGCCCGCGCGCTCCGTTCCATTCTGGAGAACATCATGACGGACATCATGTACGAATTGCCGTCCAAGATGAACGTCACGAAATGCATCATCTCGGAAGACACGATCCTCAATGGCAAAGCGCCCATCTATGTCATCGAAGAACGCAAGTCGGCGTGATCGGAATCTCTATACACTGTACGCACCAGAGACAAAAAAACGCGCCCGTGAGGCGCGTTTTTTTTTGGGCTTTTTTATGGCCGAGTGCGGTGTGCACTGAGCGCTACCGAAAATTCGTAAACTGAATGGCGAATTCAAGCTCTGCGGCTTTCAGCATCGCTATCACCTGCTGAAGGTCATCCCTGTCCTTGCCCGTCACGCGCACCTGGTCGTCCATGATCTGCGCCTGCACCTTGATCTTGGTGTCCTTGATCATCTTCACGATGAGCTTGGCGTTTTCCTTTTCAATGCCCACATTGAGTGTGATCTTCATCCGCGTCAGCCCGCCGCCGGCCTGTTCTATCTCGCCGAACTTCATCGCCTTCAGCGCGATCCCGCGTTTGATGAATTTATTCTGGAGGATGTCGATCACCGCCTTCATCCGGAAATCGTCGTCCGACACGACAGTCACATCGTTGTCTTTTTGATTGAGTTCGATCGTGGTTTTCGTGCCTTTAAAATCGTACCGCTGGAGGATCTCTTTTTTTGCCTGGTTGATCGCATTGTCGACTTCCTGCATGTCGATCTCTGAAACCACGTCGAATGAATTTTGTGAGGCCATGACTGTCCCTTTTCTCAATATTTGATTTTGTATGGCAGTGATCTGACGATAGTGGTGTAGCGTTGGTTCCCGATTCATTCACAACAGCACACGCCATGCGGGCATTCATAGCCATCGTGCCGTCCGCACAGCTCCCGTCATTCGGCGCCGACAACCCACGAGGCTGCAACGATCGCCGCAGTCTCTGTGCGAAGCCGCCGCGGTCCCAGCGACACCTGAATGCAGCCGGATTGTTCCGCCGCCTTGATCTCGTCATCCGAAAACCCCCCTTCGGGGCCGATGAAGATGATGGCGGACTTCGGCGAATGCCGTTTCATGATCTCGCCGATAAAAAGGATGTGCTCTGTTTTTTCGAAGGGGATCAATTTCACTTCATGCGACGAGGCGTACTCCAGCGCATTGGCGAATTTCATCGGCGAAAATATTTTCGGAAGCACGCACCGTCCGCACTGCTTCATCGCAGCCAGTGCAATATTTCTCCACCGTTCTTCCTTCACCGACTGCGGGATCGTATAGCGCGTGAGCAGTGGCAGAAAATTCGAGACGCCGAGCTCCGTTCCCTTCTCGATGATCCAGTCCATGCGCGAGGGATTTTTCAGCAGCCCGACGGCAAGCGTGATCTCGACTGCAGGCTCGTGCAGAAACGGGAAGGACTTGAGTATCTCGCATTCGACGCCATACGGGTAAATGGAGCGTATCATCGTTTCGTACACGTGTCCTGTTCCGTCCGCCACCCAGATCATTTCGCCCGGTTCTTTGCGCAGCACGCGGGAGATGTGTTTTGCCTCATCCCCCGAGATCATCACAAAACTTCCGTTGATCGACGATGGCTCGATGTAAAAATATTCTTGTGACATTCGGGATTCCGTAGAGTGTGATGTATAATGGCATCGACGGGTCTGTGCATCAATGTACGTTTTTACTGCTGTTAAACACAACACTGCCGGCGCACATCCGATGAGCGAGCGGCTTAAAAAGCGGCGCCGATATTAAATATGCCCTCGCCGCCCTTGAAATTTTCGCGAAAGGCATATTCAAGACGAAATACAAAACTGTACGCAAACAGCATATGCACGCCCGCGCCGAAGCCCGAGGATACGGAATGAATGTTCGGCCCATCGTGCCGGTTCCACACCGTGCCGGCATCGGCGAAGAGGGCGAGATTGAACGCATAGCGTATGTCGCGAAATTGTTCGATCGGCATGAGCGCGACCCGGTAGTACCGCGGAGACAAGAGTGGTATGTGAAGCTCTGCCGAGGTTCCGAGGATCTGCTCGCCTTCCAGAATGTCGTTGTAATGCCCGCGGATGCGGTCGCCATATCCGAAATACATATGCGCGTAATTCGGCACACGGCCCCCGGCGGCCATGTTTCCGAAGGCTCGTCCGGTGATGACTACATCAAAAAAAGTCGGAATGTACCGCCGGTAATCGAATGAAAAGCGTTCGTAATCGACGTCGCCGCGAAAGCCGGATTTCGACATGCCCAGGCGGACAAGCGATCCGCGTGAAGGATACTCTGCGAGGTCCCTCGTATCGTATTTATATCCGGTATTGACAGATACAAACTGGTCCGTTCCATCGGAGGAGAGTGTGCGTCCGACTTTGTTGTCCGAGACGGTCAATCGAAAATATTCGACATCCACAGACACTGCGCTGAACCGGGAAATTCGTCTGCCCAGGCCGACATCGGCATCGCTTCTGTATTCGTCGAAATTCACACCGCCGGCCTGCGACACAAGGCTTTTATTCTTTTGAATACTATAGGAAAACCGGGAGGACAGGAAGAGCGAGTTATCGGAGGAAACGGCCGGATTATAAAAACTGACGGCGATGAACGGATCGTATCCGAAGACACATTGAATCGCGGCCTGCACCGCACGGCCTCCGACATTATTGTGTGCGACGCCGAGTCCGTAGTAGATGTCGTGCCAATTGTTGTCCTTCAGGCCGACAACCGGGAACGGATAAAAATACCAGCGCTCGTTGAGGGTCACCAGCAGGCGCGCGGATGCCGAGTCCGCCGGGAGCACGGTGATGTTCACTTTTGTAAAGAGCTGCAGGCTGTAGATGCGTTCAATATCGTACTGCACGGCGTCGTGCGTGATCACCGCGCCGGGTTTGAGAGACATTTCACGCTCGACGACGTACTCTTTCGTGACGTCGTTGCCCGAGAAGACGATCTCTGACACGCGCAGCGTTGAATCGGGATACGCCTCCTCAGCGTCCGAGGCATGGAGCACCGCAGGAGCTGCGCAGAGGTATGCAGCACATAAAAAAAAGGCTGAGAAAATAGTCACCCAGCCTCTGATATAGGAACGGTGTTGTATCATTCAACCAATAGAAAAAAAAATTGTCTGCCGGCCGTCGACAACGCAGTTCGGTCACTCCGCACGAAGCCGCCGATGTTCAACGGCAATGCACCGGTCCATGACGACACGCAGTCCGGCCGCTTCCGCTTTGCGCGCTGCCGATTCGTTAACAACGTTCAGCTGCATCCAGACGGTTTTCGCATTCGAGACGATGGCATCCTCGATCACATCATCGAGGTCGTCGGGGTTGCGGAACACATCCACGATATCGGCCGGCTGCGGAACGCTTCGCACACTCGGATAACATTTCATACCCAGGATCTCGTCATAGTTCGGGTTGACGGGGTACACGACATATCCCTGCCTCACAAGATATTCTGCAATTGCGCCGCTGTCGCGATACGGTTTGGGCGATGCCCCAACCACGGCAATTACTTTTGCCTCGCCAAGAAGCCGGCGGAGGCCGGCATCATCGTTGATCATTGATCCCCTCTTTCCTCTCTCTCATTCACATCGTTCCGTATCATGTTCATGGGGCAACCGTGCGGTGTGCGTATCACAGCACTCTCATTGGTTGTATGGCTCAGCCGTTGTAGTCTTCAATCGGCGGGCATGTGCAGATGAGCTGCCGGTCGCCGTAGGTGTCGTTGACCCGTCCGACAGCAGGCCAAAATTTATTCGTTTTCAATGCAGGTGTCGGATAGACCGCCTGTTCGCGGGTATAGGGATGATTCCATGCATCGCTCGTGGCGACAGCAGCGGTATGCGGCGCATTTTTTAGAACATTATCCGACCTGTCTGCGGTTCCCGCCGCAATGGCATCGATCTCCGCTTTAATGGCGAGCAGCGCGTCGCAGAACCTGTCCAGCTCGCACAGCGGTTCGCTTTCCGTCGGTTCGATCATGAGCGTGCCCGCAACCGGAAATGAAACCGTAGGCGCATGGAACCCATAATCCATGAGGCGCTTGGCGATATCGCCCACTTCAACGCCGGTCGTAGCCTTGTATTTTCTCATATCGAGGATCATTTCGTGCGCAACTCTGCCCTTCGCGCCGACATACAGGATATCAAACTCCTTTTCAAGACGGGCCTTGATGTAGTTCGCATTCAGAATCGCGAATTTCGTCGCATTGGTGAGGCCTGCGGCGCCCAGCATTTTAATATAGGCATAGGAGATGAGCAGCACATCGGCGCTGCCCCACGGAGCGGCAGACACGGCGGTCATTGCCGCATTCCCATTGATCTTCACCACTGAATGCCCGGGAAGGAAGGGCACCAGATGCTCGGCAACGCAGATCGGTCCCATACCCGGCCCGCCTCCGCCGTGCGGAATGGCGAATGTCTTATGGAGATTGATGTGGCACACGTCCGCACCGATCGCCGCCGGGCTTGTCAGTCCGACTTGCGCATTCATGTTCGCACCGTCCATATAGACCTGGCCGCCGTATCCGTGAATGACCGCACAGAGCTCTTTTATGGATTCTTCGAACACGCCATGCGTCGACGGATAGGTCACCATGAGCGCGGCGAGCGTGTCCTTGTACTGCTCGGCTTTCATCTTCAGGTCCGCCACGTCGATGTTCCCCATCTCATCGCACTTCACGACGACCACCTGCATCCCGGCCATGACGGCGCTTGCGGGATTGGTGCCGTGCGCAGACGAAGGGATCAGTGTCACGATGCGCTGTGTTTGTTTTTGATGGATGAAATATTCACGGATGACCATCAATCCGGCGAATTCGCCCTGCGCTCCCGCATTGGGCTGGAGAGACACGCCGGCAAAGCCGGTGATCGCTTTCAGGTCCTGTTCGAGCCCGGCGAAGACCTTCGCATACCCCCGCGCCTGATCGCGCGGCGCGAACGGATGCATGTCCGCAAATTCGCTCCAGGTGATGGGCAGCATTTCCGTTGTTGCGTTGAGCTTCATCGTGCACGAACCGAGGGGGATCATCGAATAATTCAACGAAAGATCCTTGCTCTCCAGACGGTGAATGTAGCGGAGCATTTCCGTTTCGGAATGGTGGGATGCGAATACCGGATGCGTCATGAACGCGCTCGAGCGCGTGAGCGGCGCCGGGATGTTCCAGGCGCACTGCTCGGAATACCGTTTCACATCCTCGGTGCGAACGGACCGTTCCTTCGCCGAACCGAAGATCCGGAGCAGCTGTTCGATGTTGTCCGCAGTGGTGGTCTCATCGAACGCCACGCCGATCGTCTCGGCATCGATCACGCGAAGGTTGATCGTTGCATCGAGCGCAGCGCGGCAGATCGTCTCTGTGAGCGCTCCGGTCATCACCGCGAGCGTGTCGAAGTACACGCCGTTCACCTGAGGATATTCAAGCGCTGCGAGGCCCTGGTCGAAGATCTGCGCAAGCGCGTGTATCCGGCGCGCGATCGCTGTGAGTCCGCCGGGACCGTGATACACCCCGTACATTCCCGCCATGATCGCCAGCAGCACCTGAGCGGTGCAGATATTGCTTGTGGCCTTCTCACGGCGGATATGCTGTTCGCGCGTCTGAAGGGACATCCGATAGGCCGGGTTCCCCTGCGCGTCGATCGAGACGCCGATGATGCGTCCCGGCATGTGCCGTTTGTATTCATCTTTCGTCGCAAAAAAAGCGGCGTGCGGGCCTCCGTACCCCATCGGCACGCCGAAGCGCTGCGCGCTGCCGACGACGACATCCGCATCGAATTCTCCCGGAGGCGTTAAGAGCGTCAGAGACAGCAAATCGGCGGCAACGGCGACAGCAACGTTCTGTGCATGCGCCTGTGCGATGAATTCCCGATAGTCGTATGCCTCGCCTGTTCCGGCAGGGTACTGAACGAGCGCGCCGAAAAATTCATGCGTCAACGCTGCCGTGCGGTGATCGCCGACGACAAGCTCTATCGCGTGCGGTGTGGAGCGCGTGCGCAGCACATCGATCGTCTGGGGGAAACATTCCTGCGAGACAAAAAATTTCGTTCCATTTTTCGGGTTCACCGCGCGGAGCATCGCCATGGCTTCAGCCGCGGCTGTTGCTTCATCGAGCAATGAGGCGTTGGTCACAGCCATCCCCGTCAGGTCGCAGATCATTGTCTGATAGTTCAGCAGCGCTTCGAGCCTTCCTTGCGCGATCTCCGCCTGATACGGCGTGTACGCCGTATACCATCCCGGATTCTCGAGGATGTTGCGAAGAATGACGCCGGGCGTGATCGTGCCGTAATAGCCCATGCCGATGTACGACGTGCAGAGCATGTTTTCGCGGGCGGCAGCGCCGAGATGCTGCAGCACGCCGCGTTCGGTCATGGGAGTGTCGAGCGCCATCGGGGCAGTGAGCCGGATGCCAGCGGGGATTGTTTCATCGATGAGCTGGTCGAGGGAATCGACGCCGATGCACTGGAGCATCCGTGTCGTGTCGCTGTCGCGCGGGCCGATGTGGCGTTTCTCAAATTGTTCGGGAACGAGTGTGGAAAGCTGAGTCATAATAATTGGTTCGTCGTGAATGTGAGTTGATCAGGCGGTGGTACGGGAAGCCGGTTTTCGGTCATCGCAAGCAGCGCCTGTTCTGCAGCAGCCTGTTCGGCTTCTTTCTTGTTCTTCCCGACACCGATGCCGAACGGAGCATTTTGCACGATCACCTGAATGGTGAATGTGCGATCGTGATCGGGCCCTTCTTCCTTGAGCAGAGAATACCGCGGTATGCCGTTGCCCTGCGATTGCGTCAGTTCCAGCAGGGCGCTCTTAAAATTCGCACGCTCGTCGAGAAAGCCTTCCGTGAGGGCACTGTCCACCTGCATGTGGATGAAACGCCGGGCAGCCTCGAGTCCTCCGTCCAGATAGAGTGCGGCGACGATCGCTTCAAATGCGTCGGCCAGGATCGTGTCGCTTCCTTTGTCTCCCGCATGCACCGGATTGAGATTGAGCAGCAGATACTTCCAGAGGTGGAGTTCTTTCGCATAGTACGCAAGGGCTTTTCTGTTCACGAGCCTCGAGCGCAGCACCGTCAGTTCGCCTTCGCTTCCTTTCGGATAGGCGCGGTACAAATACTCCGCCACAACGGCGCCGAGCACCGCGTCGCCCAAAAATTCGAGCCGCTCATTCGAATCGCACGGTGTTTTTTCGATGGACGTCAAATACGAACGGTGCACCAGCGCCTGCGCAAAGTAATTCTTGTTGCGTATGCGGTGCTGGAGCATTAGTTGAAGGCCGGAAAAATTGATGTGCTGATACAGGAACGAGAGATCGGTGCGGCGTTCGGACGGTGCGGCGTAGTAGTCCAGGATGCGTGTGATGCGGAAGAAAAACTTTTGTGCCGCTTGTATCAAGGTGGTCTTCATACGAGATTCACGCTGTTCTTCGAACGTGGTAGGCGGTGTCAGAATCCGTACGCGGCGCGGGACGCACGTGCACCCCGCACTGTGAACGAGTTATGCTGCAAATTTTTTAAATAAGAGCGATACGTTATGCCCGCCGAAACCGAATGCGTTGCAGATGGCTATATTCACCTGCTTCTCGATCGCCGTATTCGGGACGTAATTCAAGTCGCAGTCCGGATCGGGTGTTTCATAATTGATCGTGGGATGCACTTTATTCTCGGTGATCGATTTGATCGTGGCGATTGCCGCAATGGCTCCGGCCGCGCCGAGCAAATGGCCGATCATCGACTTTGTTGAGTTCACCACAAGCGAATACGCATGATCGCCGAAGACGGTCTTCACGGCAGCCGTTTCATTCTTATCGCCGACCGGCGTCGATGTGCCGTGAGCGTTCACGTAATCCACTTCTTCCGGCTTCACACCGGCATCGCGCAATGCTGCGCGCATGGAGCGCACGGCACCCTCGCCTCCAGGAGCCGGCTCGGTGATGTGATAGGCATCGGCGGTATATCCGATGCCTGCAATTTCAGCGTAAATTTTTGCGCCGCGCGCTTTGGCATGTTCATATTCTTCGAGCACCAGTGCGCCGCCGCCTTCGCCCATGACGAATCCGTCACGGCCCTTGTCGAACGGCCTGCTCGCCTTTTGCGGCGCGTCATTGCGCCGCGACAACGCCCTGAGCGCATTGAACCCTCCGATGCCCATTTCGCAGATCGCCGCTTCGGCTCCGCCGCAGAGCATCACATCGGCATCGTCGCGCTGTATGAGCATGAACGCATCGCCGATCGCGTTCGAACCGGTTGCACATGCCGACACGGTCGCGTAATTCGGCCCCTTCAATCCGTATTTGATGGAGATCCTGCCCGCGGCAATATCGGGGATCATCATCGGGACAAAAAACGGACTGATGCGGTGCGGACCCTTTGTCTCGAAGAGAGACTCCGTCTGTTTTTGGAACGTCATCATGCCGCCGATGCCCGACCCGAAAATCACTCCGGTGCGTTCGGCGTCCGTTGTCGTGAAATTGATGCCGCAATCCTTCACGGCCTCGTCGGCTGCGGCGAGCGCGTACTGCGTGTAGGGATCGACACGCTGCGCCAGTTTCCGGTCCATAACGGTCAGCGGATCGAAACCTTTGAGCTCGCCCGCAAACTTCGTATCATACTGCGAAGCGTCAAAATGTGTGATGGGACCGATGCCACTGACTCCCAGTAATAAATTGTTCCAGGTCTCCGTTACCGACAGTCCGACAGGCGTGACCGCCCCCAACCCCGTAACCACGACACGACGCGCTTTACCCTGATACGACATGCAGATCCTTCAATGATAGTACGCAATGACAAAATTAACCATCGACAACGGCTCAGCGTGACGGCCGGACCATTGCCGCAACGCGGCATTCCATAACCCTGTCATGCAGAACGATGCGGAACCGGTTCTCCGGTTTCGCATCGCTCGGCATGACGTTAGTCGGAGCAGCTCACAGTACTTATACTTGCTTCGATTGGATGTAGGCAACAGCACTTCCCACCGTACTGATCTTTTCGGCATCTTCATCGGGAATCGTCAAACCGAAGGCCTTTTCGAATTCCATCACAAGCTCGACGGTGTCCAATGAATCGGCGCCAAGATCGTTCGTGAATGATGCTGCATCGGTGATCTGGGCTTCGTCAACACCAAGCTTATTGACAATAATTTCTTTAACTTTAGCCGCGACATCTGCCATGACTGTTTCTCCTTACGTAAATGAATGGTGATTATAATTGTTTGTTGTTACATTGCCATGCCGCCGTCAACGCACAAGATCTGGCCGGTCATATAATTTGCGCCCGAAGACGCTAAAAAGCACACAACCTCTGCGATTTCCGCCGGTTGTGCGGTGCGTTTCATAGGTATAACACTCAATATAGCTTCTTTTTGCTTATCATTCAACCCATGCGTCATGTCCGTATCGACAAAACCCGGGGCTACTCCGTTGACCTGAATATTGCGCGAGGAGAGTTCTTTGGCGATTGATTTCGTGAAACCGATGACGCCCGCCTTCGATGCCACGTAATTCGACTGCCCGGCATTGCCGATCACTCCGACGACGGAGGTGATGTTGACGATCTTCCCCGCCCGCTGGCTCATCATTTGCCGCGAGGCCGCCTTTGTAAAATTGAACACACTTTTTAAATTCGTGGCGATGACATCATCCCACTCGTCTTCCGACATGCGCATGAGGAGGTTGTCTTTGGTGATGCCCGCATTGTTCACCAGGATATCGAGCCGCGTGAAGCGTTCGATCACCGTCTGCACGGCGGCGGCGGATCCGGCCGAGTCGGCGGCATCCGATTGAAGCGCCAGGCCGATGCGTCCCATGCTCTCGAGTTCGGCAACGAGCGAGTCTGCGTGTTCCCTGCTGCTGCGGTAGGTGAATGCAACATCGGCGCCGCACCGGGCCATCGCTAGCACGATCTCGCGCCCAATGCCCCTCGTGCCGCCCGTGACAAGCGCTTTCTTGCCGTCCAGCATATAATTGATCATCACTGTCCGCCTTTCTGCAGTGTGTCGAGGTACTGCTGCTTCATTGCCACAAGCTGCAGATATCCTTCCGCGCCGAGCACATAGACGAGTTCGGCCTTGCACGATTCGACCATTGAAAGCTCGGCATTGTCCACGACCGAACAGCACTGTGCGCATCCCTGTTGATAATCGTCGAAGGTCAGCACGCCCTCGGCTACGCATATGGGGAAGGCGATGCAGTAAAACGGTTTGATCTTCCAGGCGTCGCCCAGTTCTTCCTTGCTGAAGAGCTGCACGCTGCACCGGCCGTCTTTCAACAGGAAGACGCATTTGTCATTAAACGTTTGCGTCCCGATGGCTTTGCCCGAAACGAAGTCCGCATCGTCGATCATGTCCGGATCGAACCAGACAGTGTCATCCTGCGTCTGCGTCTCGTCCATGTATTTCTTGATGCTCTCCTTATGCTCCATGATCACGCGCTGTTCGCTCACATCGGTCCACACGCCTGACGAGCAGCATTTCGATTCGCATTGGAAGGGTCCGCGTCCGTTGGCAAAGCCCTTCGTAAAGAGAATGGGATCGACCTCGTATGTGCCGATATAGAGTTTGTCCGTAGCCATAGGTAACACTCATTGATGAAAAAAAATAAAAATGCAACTGCTCACCGCACGCTCTCTTCCATGTCATTCTGAAGGAGCGAAGCGACCGAAGAATCTAAAAATCATCAGCAACAGGGTGCGTTGATTAAATGCTCCCATCATCAGGTAATTTTTAGATCCTTCGCTGCGCTCAGGATGACAGTGGTTTTGGTGAACGCTGAATAGACACAAATAATTATGATAAACGGATCCGGACATCCTCGGCCGTATCGCAGCCCTGTGTCTGGACGCCCGAGACGATCCTTTTTGCGAGCCCCTGCAGCACCTTGCCGGGGCCGATCTCGACGAACGTCACTGCGCCTGCCAAGGCCATGGCGCCGATCGATTCTTCCCAGCGCACGGGACGAGTGACCTGATCGACAAGAAGCTCGCGGATCTCGCTTGCCTTCTGCACCGGCCGGGCCGTCACATTCGCATACACCGGAACGTCTGCATCGCGGATCGTCGTTTCATAGAGCGCGGCCTTGAGCGCATCTTTCGCCGAGCCCATCAAGGGAGAATGAAAGGCGCCGCTGACAACAAGCTCTTTCACGAGTTTGGCACCGCGTTCTTTTGCGATCTCCATCGCCTTGCGCACACCGTCGACGGACCCCGAGATGACGATCTGTCCCGGTGAATTAAAATTTGCAGGCTGAACGATGCCGGCAGCCGACGCATCGGCGCAGACACCGGTGATCACCGCAGCATCGAGGCCGACGATGGCAGCCATCGTGCCCGGATTATTTTCTCCGGCGGTTTGCATCAGTTCTCCGCGCAGGCGCACGATCTTCAGCGCATCGTCGAACGACAGCGCACCGGCAGCCGTCAGTGCAGAGTATTCGCCGAGCGAATGTCCGGCCATCATCGCAGCATCCCGCGGCTTCAGCAGCGTCCACACTGCCATGCTGTGGAGAAAAATTGCGGGCTGTGTATTCTTCGTCTGTTTCAGATCGTTGTCCGAGCCTTCGAAGCAGATCGTTGAAAGGCCGATGCCCAGTATCGAATCGGCTCTCTCGAACAGCGCTTGTGCTTCGGGATACGATGCGGCCAGGTCTTTGCCCATTCCCGCATATTGAGAACCCTGTCCCGGAAAAATGTATGCCTTCATATCCTCGTCAACCACTCTCATTTAAAAAAATTATTTTCCCGCAGGCGGATCGATCGCCCACTTGATGTACATGGCTCCCCACGTGTATCCCGCGCCGAAGCTGGCGAGAACGACATTGTCGCCTGCTTTCATTTTACCGTCATGCCACCATTCCGAAAGGCAGAGCGGGATCGTCGCCGCAGTCGTGTTGCCGTAGCGCTCGATGTTGATCATCACCTTCGACGCATCGAGGCCCATGCGGCGTGCCGTGGCATCGATGATGCGCAGATTCGCCTGATGCGGCACGAGCCAATCGATCATCTCTCCCTTCAGGTTGTTCCGTTCCATGATCTCGACCGAAACATCGGCCATGCCCACAACGGCGGCCTTGAACACGCTCTTGCCGTCCTGATAGAGGCTGTGCATTTTTTTATCGATCGTGTCGTGCGTCGCCGGATGCAGACTGCCGCCCGCCGCCATATAGAGGTACGGAGCGCCGGTGCCGTCGCTGTACATTTTATGGTCGATGATGCCCTTGCCGTCTTCGCCCGGCTCCAACAATACGGCGCCTGCCGCATCGCCGAAGAGCACGCACGTGTTGCGGTCCGTATAGTCGATGATGGATGTCATTTTATCCGCACCGATCACGAGCACCTTTTTGTACCGGCCGGCCTCGATGAACTGCTGGCCGACGGTCAGCGCGTACACGAATCCGGAGCATGCCGCGTTCAGATCGAACCCCCACGCGTTCGTTGCGCCGATCTTCTCCTGCACAAGGCAGGCCGTCGACGGGAAGAACATATCGGGAGTGACCGTGGCAACAATGATGAGGTCAAGATCGAGGGCGGTGATACCGCGGTTCTTGAGGACCATCTCGGCGGCTTTTGCCCCCATATCCGAGGTGGCGCCGTGTTCCATCACATGACGCTCACGGATACCCGTGCGTGTCATGATCCATTCGTTCGACGTGTTGACCATTTTTTCAAGATCTGCGTTGGTCAGCACTTTTTCCGGCACATAGTGACCGACTGCTGTTATCACTGCTCGTAGACTCATTAACAATATTTACCGTAGTGAAAAAAAGTTGGGACTCCCGGCATGCCGCGCGCGGTCGATATTCGACTCACGAAGGTTCGGCGCCGGTATGTGTAAGTGTCCGCCGGAGCATGATGCCCGGGAGACACTGCGCGGTCATAGCACTGTGCGCAGCGCTTCGCGGATTTTTTCGTTGATCTGTCCCTGCACCGATTCCTCCGCGCGATAGAGCATATTCATCACCGCCCTGGGCGTTGAACCGCCGTGGCCGATGATCGTCACGCCGTTGACTCCCAGCAGCGGCACGCCGCCGAATTCCTGATAATCCATGTCCTTGAATGCGGTGCGGAGCGGTTGGCGCATGATGCCCATGAGCAATTTTTTCCACCACGCCTGTCCGGCATAGTTCTTGAACTGGAATTTGAGGTAGGAAGGCACGCTTTCCGCAAACTTGAGGAGGATGTTCCCTGTGAACCCGTCGCACACGATGACATCGGCCGCGCCTGTGAGCACATCGCGGCCCTCGACGTTGCCGATGAAATTGAGCTGCGTTTTTTTTTCCGCAAACAGCTGATACGCCTCGTGCGCCTGCTCGTTTCCCTTCGAGGATTCTTCGCCGATATTCAACAGCCCGACACGGGGATTCCTCTTCTTCAGCACAAGTTCCGCATACAGCGAGCCCATCACGCCGAACTCATATAAAAAATGCGGCTTGCAGTCTGTCACTGCACCCGCATCGACAACAAGTGTCGGCCCATGCTCAGACGGAAACACCGCGCCGATCGTGGGGCGGCTCACGCCTGGAATGCGCCCGAGGATGAGCGTAGATGCCGCAGTGACTGCGCCCGTGTTGCCCGCGCTCACAAATGCATCGACGCCCCCCGCTTTATGGAGATTCATTCCGACAACGATGGACGAATCGGGCTTTTGCTTCAATGCAGCCACCGGCGAATCGTGCATCGTGATCACTTCCGATGCATGCACAACGGAAAACTCCAGGCCCGAGGTATCGGCCCTGGCGAGTTCCGCACGTATGACATTTTCGTTTCCCACGAACACAACGTGA
Source organism: uncultured Ignavibacteriota bacterium (assembly GCA_903884005.1). GTDB lineage: Bacteria > Bacteroidota > Ignavibacteria > UBA10030 > UBA8401 > CAISDA01. The sequence goes on from CAISDA010000072.1 coordinate 205,510, forward strand.
AAGCGATTGGCACTGGCGCGAAGAGCGGCAACCGCTCCTCCCACTTCACTGACAGGAGCGAAATCGCTGCCCATTGCATCGAGCGCTATGCGTATCGGTTGTCTCAAATGGTCCGCACTCATGAATGAATGGTGGCTTCGTCTCGGCAGAACGGAAAAAGACCCGAGAGACGCATAGCTCTTCCCTGAGGGTCTTTCACCGTACTGTCTTCGGACGTTCTCCGGTGCATTAGGCTTCTTTGGGCACAAACATCGATCGTCCGTTGTAGAAACCGCAATTGGGACATGCGCGATGCTGCAGTTTCATTTCGCGGCATTGCGGACATTCGGCAACAGAGGATGCTACTGCCTTATAATGGGTGCGGCGTTTACGTCCGCGTTGTTTGGAAATTTTTCGTTTTGGATTTGGCATTGTCGCGCTTCCTGACTAAGAATGTGGTTCGTTACGTGATGCAAGGTTTTGTAAAGCGCTCCACCGGATATCGCCCGTTTCAGGCGCACACGTGCAGAGCCGTTCGTTCAAATTTGTTCCGCAGACGGGGCATAATCCGCGGCAGTCTTCATGGCAAAGATTTTTCACCGGGACTGCAAGCAGGAGATATTCACGCACGGCATCGGCCAGGTCGATCACTTTCTGTCCGTCTCCGAGCACAAAAAAATCGTCTCCCTCAACCGTGTCGCGTTCGGTCTCGCCCCATGTATAGACCTGTTCAAATTCAGCGTCGATGCGATGAACTGACTGGTCCGCACAGCGGTCGCATTCGAACGCCGCGTCCGCATGAGCGTCGATCTTTACAACGATCTGCCACGACGTTTTTATAAGCGACACGTGCGCCGACACATCTCCCGAAAAATTCTCCGGAAGCGCCATCAGAGTTGCACTTTGAGACAGTTCAACCGTAGAACTGCCGGCGGGAATGTTGGAAATATTGATGTTCATGGTTCGTTTTCCCTCAATATTCCGCGATTCTGCTTAAGGCACATCCAACTTTTATTGAAAATTTCATTAAATATAGGAATAATCTATAAGAGAGTCAAGAATCTGAAATCGGTTTTTCATTTATTACGGCACGATGGCAACTGTTTCGGCGGGGCGCGTACACCATCACAGCCCTCTGTCGTGAAGGGCTGTGATGATTCGGAGGCCGGTCGGATTTCAGGCGACCACTGGCGCGGCCACGACTTCATCCTCGTCAACGGTGTCTTGAACAACGGCGGCGCCTTCATCGGGATTCTTGCCCAATTCGTCATGGACATAATCTACCGCTTCAGCCAGCGCGTCTGCAAATTTTTCGAAATCTTCTTTGTAGAGAAAAATTTTATGCTTCTGAAATTCGGTCTCTCCGACCTTTTTGCTTTCGGTGATGGTGATGTAAAAATCTTTTTCGGATTTCGTCGCCTTCACATCGAAAAAATAGGTACGCTTCCCGGCCCGAACGCGCTTCGAGAAAATTTCGTCTTTGTACGCCGTCGTTTCCAATACAGTCCTCCTCCTTTGCACTACGTCATGACGTTAGAAAAAACCCGCATTCGACTACGGTGCAGTCGGTACTGCCGTTCGTGCGGTTGAAAAAAATGCTACATCATATCCGGTGTTGAGCATTGTTCGTGTGTACGGTGATTCATCTCCGGATCACTGCCACCTTGGTCGTGCCAATTTTGCTGCCGTTATCACTATACGCGACTGCAATGTAAATGCCGCTGGCAACCGGCTCTCCCATTTCGGTCTTCCCGTCCCAGAATGCGCGTCCGCCGCCCTGCGCAGCAAATTGTTTCACGAGCTTACCGCTGATGGTGATAATTTTAATCGTCGTGCCGTCGGCGAGCCCCTGAAGCATGACGTAGGGCTGTTCCGCAGGATGGAACGGATTGGGAGCCGCCGACATGCCCGAATAATCGGGAGCCGGTGCGATCGTTGTGATCCCGACGGATGATAATCCTTTCGATGTGCCGAAGTAGGCAACTCCCTTTTTCGTATCGAAGGCGATGGAAATGATATTGTCGTCCACAAGTTTTCCATTCGAATTCGCCACGGTATATTGATCCAACAGCGATGTCCCATCCGGCGAAAGGAGAAAGACGCCGCGCGAAGTGCCGATCCATTTGTTGTTGAGGGCGTCGACAGCGATACAATTGATCGTTTGATCGCGCACGGCGCCGAGGAAAATTTTGCTGATCGAATTCTGTGCCAGGGGACGCAGCGGATCGGAGATCACCGTGATACCGACGGAGGTTCCGAGCCATAACTGGCCCTCGCGGTCCTCGACGACGCACGACACGCCGGTGCTTGTGACGCCGTCTGCAACTGTCAGCGATCCCCAGCCGTCGGATGTTCCCGCCACGGCAAGTTTTTCATTTAAGTAGACGATGCGTCGTCCGTCCGGCTGAAATCCCGACAGCTGGTTGATGAACCACTTCGTATCGTTCCGGTCGATCGTGAGCCCGAGCATCCGATTGTAATCCCCTTGCGCGGCGGGAAACGCGACCCATGTGGAATCGGGATTCATCTTCCACACCACCTTCGAAAGATTGGCGCTGCGGAATATCGAGACCCAGATGTTGCCATCTCTTGCGACGGCAACGACCGATGGCACCACGAAGTGGACGTTATCATTCACACCGACAAGACCGGGAGACACGTCGTCGAAGATGCGCACGAGGCGATTCGCCTCATTCAGAAGCACGAGTCCGCCGCCCCACGTGCTGACCCATTTGGAATTATTCGGGCCCATGGCAATGGCATAGCAATCGTTGTTTCTCAGGCCAGGCAGCGTCGACGTCGAATAATTGCTCCAGCTGCTGCCGTTGAAGCTGTAAAACCCGCTGCCGTTTCCTCCGCCTAATCCGCCCGAAGCGGCCCAGATGGCGCCGTCACTACCCACGGCGATCGAGGCGAACGAGTTTGAGGCGGGGCCGTTCGGCGCAGAGGTGACCCACGCTCCCGCTGCGGCCTTCCATTGAGCCAACCCCAGAGAATCGGTGCCGAAGACCGGAATGCCGGCGGCAACAGTGCCGCTTGTCACACTCGAGGGCACCAGACTTCCGATCTGCTGCACCGCGCCGCTGAGGGCATACGAATACAGATAGTGGTAGCGAGTGAAGTAGAGCAGCGCATCAGATTGCCCCCGGAGGGCAACGGGCTGTGATACCGCGGCAATAGGAAGCCACGAAGCGCCGTCGAAGGTGAACAATCCCCCGTCACCGCCGCCGAGCACCTGGCCGTTGAATATGGTGAGCGTCGAGATCACACCCGGAAGTTGATAGGTGTACCACGAATCGGGAGCGGCAAGATTCACAGCAGAGGCTTTCGAGACGGCAATGCCGTTGGCGGTCGCCGCATAGACACGGTCTTTGAAACGGACAACCGAGAGCACGGGCGGAGGCATGGATGTTCCGAAGTTGCCATACGTATCGATGAATTCGAAACGGGAGATCGAAAAGAGACTCACGCCGAATGATGTGGCGATGTACATCGAATCGCCCGCGAGGAAAAAGGAAGTGATGGATTTTTGCGACTTGTCGGACACGGCGATGTCCCGAATATAGCGCCATCGTCCGGCTGCGGGTGTGAACACATCGATCGACCCGTCCGATTGGCCGAACCAGATGGATCCGGCCCTGTCGATCGCGATCGCTGTCAGCGCATTGGTGGTCAATCCCTCCGAATTCGTGAAGCGGACAAACGCCGAATCGTGCAGTATGTAGAGGAACGCGCCGCCGCTGGTTGCCGCCCAGACGGAATCGTGAGACGAGGCAACGCCCATAAGTGAATTCATTGCAGTATAATTTTTCCAGTCGCCGATTCCGCTGTGTGCGGAAGTATACGCCATCCCTGCGGCCGCCAGTATCATCAACAAACGTTTCATCAGTCCCTGCCGATTAGCCATGGTGCCCTCGTTGTGTTCCCTCGTGCCTGATGTACGACGATCATTCGTATGGAGAGAGAAACAACAAGGCCATTCGATCCTAACTATTGTGTACTGCAATGGTGGAATAACTATCGCACATCGAAATCGCGCCGAGCGCAGCGTCCCATCCCTTGTTGCCCATCGTGCCGCCTGCACGTTCCGCCGCCTGAGCGAATGTGTCCGTGGTCAGGATGCCGAAAAGCACCGGGATGCCGCGTTCACGCGAAACCGCGCCGACGCCGCGCGCGCATTCCTGACAAATGAAGTCGAAGTGAGGAGTTTCGCCACGAATGACCGCGCCAAGACAGATCACCGCGTCGAACCGCTGGTGCGACGTCAGATACGATGCGACCTGCGGTATTTCATATGCACCCGGACACCACACCACGGTGATATCGTCATCGGAGGCGCCGTGCCTGCGCAGACAATCGAGCGCGCCGTTCAACAGTTTCTGCGTCACGGTCTTATTGAATTGACTGACCACGATGCCGATTTTTTTTCCCTCCGCCGCAATGCCGCCTTCCACAATGTGTATCATTCGTACTGTTCCTTTATCAGTGAGACATGCTGCAGGGCCCGGTGAAGCATCGGCCTCATCCCGCACACGGTGCGAGACATACGGCGCTGTGAGGGTCAGCTCTTCTGCATGAAGAGCCGGCGCTTCATCACATTGACCACCTCCGGATCCACCGCCATGTTCCCGAGCGTTTCGTCGTCATTCTTGTTGCCGCCGTGAAAATCCGAACCGCCGCTTTCAAGCATGCAGTATTCGTTCACGACGCCGCGGTAGTGCATCACAAGTTCATGAGAATGGGAGGGATGGATCACTTCGATCCCGTCGAGGCCGGCTTTGATCAAGAGCTGCAGCATGTTGTCCGATGTGTACTTTCCCGGATGCGCAAGAAACGACAAGCCGCCGGAAGAGGAGATGAGCGCCACAGCGTCGGCAGGTGTCAATTGAAATTTTTTCTCAAAGGCGGGACCGCTATTGCCGATGTAGCGTTCGAAGGCTTCCTGGTACGACCTGGTCAGATTCGCTGTGAGCAGCGCGCCGGCAATATGCGGACGGCCGACGGCTCCGTCGCCTGCGCACTTCATGACTGCCTCCATGGTCAGAGGCACACCGAGGTTGTTCAATCTCTTGACGATCCGCTCCGCTCGGCGCACGCGCTCTCGCCTGAAGAACACAAGATAATCGCGGAGCCGCTCATTCTGATGATCCATAAAATATCCCAGAATGTGCACGTCCCTCTCGTCGAGCGCGGCGCTCAACTCGACGCCGACAATGACTTCGATCCCCATGGCGCTTCCCTTGTCGATCGCCTCGGGAAATGCCTCGACACTGTCATGATCGGTGATGCTGATTGTCGAGAGTCCGCGTTGTGCGCACTGGTCTAGTAATTCGGTCACGGACAGTATTCCGTCCGAGTGGATGGTATGCATATGCAAATCTGCTTTTGCGGTCATTCGTCCCGTAACTTTCTGTGTACCGCCATTCCCTCCGCTCGCATATCAACCGTTTGCATAGGATAAAGAACTGACAGGATGTTTTAAACGTGAAGGGTCTTGAAACCCTCGTAATCGTTGATGATTAATTTATTCCCTTGAAGCTGAATATATTTTTTTTTCGCAAATCGATGGAGCATGCGTGAAATGGTTTCGCGCGATGTTCCCGCCATGTTGGCAAGGTCCTGTTGCAACGGCAAATCGTCGATCTCCACTTTTCCCCTGCGGAAGGTGCCGATATCGTCGGCCAGCTGCAAGAGCACATTGGCCACGCGTCCCGATGCGTCTTTGAGCGAGAGGCTTTTGATCTGTGCATCGGCTTTGCGAAGGCGCGATGTCAATTCCCGAAGCAACGCAATGGCGACAACCGGATATTCGTTGAGCAGCGAAAGAAAATCCTGACGATGGATCATGAACAGCTCTGTTTTCGTCGTTGCCACAACGCTGGCCGAACGCATCATGCCGTCCAGTATCGCCATTTCGCCGAAGAAATCGGTCTCACCCAATATCGACAGAATGACCTCGCGGCCGTCTTCATCCATGCGCACGATCTTCACTTTGCCGGCTATGATAACAAACAACGCCGCGCCCGTCTCCTCTTCGAGTAAAACAATGCTTCCTTTTTTATACTGCTTGCGAATACCGAGTGCTGCAATTTTTTCCAATTCCACGCTGTTCAGTTCGTTAAAGATGGGAACATTCTGGAGAAACGCCAGTTTTTCTGCCATAGATAACCTTTTCGTGATGCAGGAATGGAAAATGAGGTAAGGCACGATCCTACTATCTAAGTAAAAATATAATATCAGATGTAATGAAAGTCAAGGCATGAGTATGCTATTATTTCCGACTTGTGCGGTGAGGGGTAGGAATAACGTTGAAATCGGGTTATCGGGACCCGAATCGATACACGAACCGGTTATCCCCGATCAGGATGAGCGAACCGTTCCAGACGATGGGCGCTGTTTTACACCGCGCATCGATCGACTCTTTCCACCGAACGCTGCCGTCAGCCAGCGACAGTGCATAAATGAACGTGTCCAGCGATGCCACAAACACCATGTCGCGAATGATGACGGCGGGAACATTGACGGCGCTTTGTGCCGAAAATTTCCAGCGCAGGCCGCCGTTGTGTGTAAGCACGGCCACCGAACCGTTTAATGCGCCGACGACAACAAGTGAATCGTTGCACGCAACGGACGCCATGATGCGGTCGCCGCAGTCGTGCGTCCATCGAAGGGTTCCCGTGCGGGCATCGAGCGCGTACAACTGATGGTCGCGCGATCCGGCATAGACGATATCGCGCACGACACTGAGTCCCCCGAACACGGCGCCTCCCGTTCTGTATTTCCACACGAGTGTTCCCGAGGCGGCGCGAAGCGCATACACACAGCCGTCCGTGTCGGCGCAGTAGAGAAGCGAATCGTCGGCGCACGGAGTGGAGAATATTGGCGCGCCGCACTTATACTTCCACAGCGCTTCGCCGTCCGAGGGTCTGAGCGCGAAGACCCAGCCGTCGAGCGTTCCAACAACGATCGTTGCGTGAACGGCAATGGGCGATGATGCGATGCCTCCGATATTTTTTTTCCAGGCCACTTCGCCGCTGCGAAGATTATAATCGTACACGGTCGCCTTGCCCGCCTCGGTGCACACGTACAGGTCATTGCCCATGGACAGCATTGCGCCGGCTACGGGTGCGGAAAATTTTTTGGTCCCGATTTCCTTTCCATTCGCCATCGCGATGCCGCTGATCTCGCCGAGCAGCGTTGAACAGAACAGCACGCTGTCCGCCACAATGGCGGAAGCCGGTCCGGTTCCCCCTGAAAGTTCATATTTCCAGAGCAGCACCGGAGGCATGGCAATCTGCGCCGATGTATCGGAAAACATTCCGGAGGCGGTCCTGCCGGACATGGGCCAGTCGGCAGTGCTGTGCACGATCACGCTGTTCACGTGCAGCCCGATGCACCCTGAACTGCAGACGCTCAGCGCTGTCGCCGCGATGGCCGCTGTTGTTGTTATGAGCATGTGATGGAACACGCTTCGCATATTAAAAATCCCATCCGAAGAAAAACTGATAAAAGATGCCGCTGTCCAGCGCGCTGAAATTATTGATGATGCGTTTGCCGACATCGTACCGAAGCACGAGCACACCTCCGAGACTCCAGCGGAGGCCGGCGCCGATGCTGCCGAGAGTCTCTTTGTACTCGTTGTCCCAGGTGTTCCCTGCATCACAGAACAGAGCGCCGCGGAAAGCGCCGAGCCCGATGCCGCCGAACGGGAACCGTATTCCCACATCATCCACGAACGGAAAGCGGAGTTCGACGCTCGTAAGCCACAGCCGCTTCCCTCTCATCGACCATCGGGGATAGCCGCGCAGGTCCCAACTGCCGCCAAGAATGAAGCGCCGCGCTTCGGCTCCTTCGTTCATCATGATCTCGAACCGCGAGGCAAGCGCTGTACGGAGCCCAAGACGGAAATACTGCCTGTAATCGCCGATGAGCGTATAATAATTGACGCTGCCGTTCTGGAGATCTTTGGTGTACGCGGCGCTCGCCAGGAATCGCGATCCGTCAAGCGGACCGGTCGGCCCCCAGAGCGAATTATCGTGAACGAAGGAAACTGACATCGATCCGATGACAGCCCGTCGCGGCCTGAATCCAACGATGACCTCCTTGTCGCTGTTACTGAGGCTCAGCGCCGCATCGACGCGCTCAAATTTTGTGAGCGGATAACTTGCGGCAAGATATCCGCCGTAGGAGCGCTCGAAATAATATTCGTCCGGGTCGGAAAGATCGTAGCGCCTGCCCGAGAAATGGAATATGCCCGTGGCATAGTTCATCCGATTGCCGAGCGAAACGCGGGAGACCGCGATATTGAAGCTCTCGAGGAATTCGCTGGATGATTCCGCGTTATTATAGAGAAGAAAATAATATTGATCGTTGCCGAGCAGGTCGCTCACCGCCACAACCGCACCGCCGGAAGTGCCGAAGACAGGATCCGTCGACACATCGCTCTGGGCGATGTCGAGCGAATATTCGCCCGTATACGGCAGCGAGACGACGGACGTATCGCCCTCCACCGAACGCGGTGTGTATGCGCCGGCAGCCGCCGGTGGGAACGCAGGTTGCACATCCGATGCTTCGATGCGCTGTGCGGCGCTGTCGATGAATTGGAGACGGAAACTGTAATGTTCGAAATCGGCGAAGACGAGCATGGTGCTGTCGGTCCAGCACGGGTCGAAGGCGGCGTTCGAAAAACGAGTCACCTTACGCAGCGCCGGCAGCTCGCCAGTGCCGATGTCCGCCGTTCGAAGCGCCCAGATATTCTGTGCGCCGTCGATGTTCGAGGTGCACGTGATGTAAGCGCCGTCGGGAGAAAATGAGGGGGAATAAAAATTATTCGCCCCCGATGTGATGGCCGAGATCTCCCCGGTCGCGACGTCGTATCGGTAGAGCAGATACGTCTGCTCCAGGCCGAGCGCGTTTCTGTCCGAGCTGAACACGATGGATGCTCCGTCCGGCGACCAGGCCGGATCGCGGTCGTCGTACACATCGTGTGTGAGCTGCGTGAGCGTGCCGCCAACGGCGTCTGTCACATAGAGGTCCATCCTTCCCGATTTTCCGATGGAGGAAAATACGATGCGTTTTCCGTCCGGCGACCAGCATGGCGATGCCAGCACCACAAGACTGTCGAACTTCAGCGTTCGCACGAGCGCGTTCCCGACGACAGCATAGAGATGCAGCACGTCGTTCTCGCCGCTCTTCGTCACGAACGCAAGGATGCCGTCGCGGTTGATGCTCAGTTTGCTCTGGAAGAGATGGAATGTTTCAAAGTCGCTCGATGTCTCTCCCTTCACAACCAGCTGCGGCTCCCTCTCCTCGGCAGACACGCTGTCTCCGGGCACGCCCACGCGATAGATGGAGGTGTACCCTGTATAGTTGCCGATAAAGTACACTTCGCCCTTCCCGTTGCGCCGAAAAAACACGGGTTTCGTGTTGAACCCTTTGGCGAGGATCGTAGTCGTGGTCCGGCCGGCAAAATCGCTCTTCGCAAGCACGGGATAATAGCGTTTCTTCAGCGCGTAGATCCACTCGTCATCCAGTTCCTGATAATTTTTTCCGATCGTGACCTTCATCACGTCGCTGAACGACGTCGAGCGCCAGAGGTTCTCCATGAGCAGCACGATCTTTTCCTCACCGTAGCGCGACGCAATGAAGTCCAGCAGGTTCTGGCCCTCTTTGTACATCACGAAAGAGCCGTAGATCTGCTCGATATCGGACACGGGGACGAGGTAATTGTTGAGCACAGCGTCGCGCATGACCATCTCGGCCTGGTCGTCCGGCACAGTCGACCACGCCTCGGCAAGCCCTTCGGTGAACCAGAGCGGCGGCGTGCGGTCCGAGGGAACGCGATGGTCGGCCAGGACGTGATTGATCTTGCTCGTCATGAAGACATGCACGAGTTCGTGGCGGATCACGTGACGGAAGTGCCCCAGCGAACCGTCGGCCGGTATCACCACCCGCCCTTTCATGAATTCAAAGAATCCGCCGACGCCTTCGGGAATAAATCCGGGCGCAGTGTTGGTCTGTTCGAAATGGAGATGCGAACTGTAGAAGATGAGCGGGATCTTGGTCAGGACGGTGTGATTGAACTTGCTTTCCAGAATGCGGAAACTCTCCTCGGCGAAGTATGCACCCTGCTCGGCAAGGTCCTTCATCTCGGGATAATAATAGACATCGAAATGCCGTGTGTGGAGGACGTGCCACTCGAAGGAGGTATACTGGACCTTGTTTTGGCCGAAGTAGTAAAACTGCGCATTCGCCCCCTGGCAGAGCGCCAGCGTGCACAGCACCAACAGGAGCCGCCGGATCATCGGTCCGCGCTTCCATGTTGCACTCACAGATGTCGTAATGCCGTGCAGAGAAGACATGCTGCTCTCACTCGTCATTGTTCGGCAGAAGGCGTGTGCTGATTATTCTTCGGGAAGCGGGATGTCCGGAGCGATCGCCGCCAGATTGATGCGCAAAAATTCCTTGATATCCTCTTCCGAATCCATCGCGAGGGCGCGGCTCGCAATTTCTTTCGCTTCAACAATGCTCACCGCGCGGATAATTTTTTTGATCTCCGGAAGCACCGTGGGCACGACACTGAACGCATCGAGGCCGAGCCCGAGCAGGAGCAATGTGGCAAGCGGATCGCCCGCCATTTCGCCGCACATGCCGACGGGAGTGTGATGCCGTTTCGCCTCGCGGATGATATGGTCGATTGTGCGGAGCACCGCCGGATGAAATTCCTGGTAGAGCGACGAGACGACTTCATTGTCGCGGTCCACGGCAAGCAGATACTGTATCAGGTCGTTCGTGCCGATGCTCAGGAAGTCGACTTCCTGGGCGATCTCGCCGGCAAGCAGGGCCGCCGAGGGAACCTCGATCATCACACCGATCTTGATCGCTTCGTCGAACGGGACATTGTTCTGCCGGAGCTTGGCCTTCGCTTCTTCGATGAATTTTTTCGCCAGACGGATTTCCTTCAGCCCCGAGACCATCGGCAGCATGATGCGCACGTTCCCGCGGACGCTCGCGCGCAGCAGCGCATGGATCTGCGGCAGGAATATTTCCGGCCGGTCGAGCGAGAGCCGGATGCCCCTCCATCCGAGAAACGGATTCTCTTCGAAGTGTTCCTGCGCCATCACCTTATCGCCGCCGATGTCGAACGTGCGCATGATGACCGAATGCGGGAATGCCTTGTCGGCGACCGTTTTATATTGCTCGTACTGCTCCTCCTCAGGGGGGAACGAATCGCGCCCCATGAGCACGCCCTCGGTCCGGTACAGTCCGATCCCTTCGGAACCCTGCGCATTCACATAATCGATCTCTTCCGGAAACTCGATGTTGGACGTCAGCATGATATGCTTGCCGTCGATCGTTGTTGCCGGCAGCGAGCGCAGCGTATTGAGCGTCGCTTCGAACGCGTCGAATCGTTCGATCCGCTCTCTGCATTCGGTCTTCGTCTTCTCCGACGGATGCACGATGACGACGCCGTTGTAGCCGTCGACGACGAGATAGTCGCCGGTATGCACGCACGACGTCACATTTTTCAATCCGACTACCGACGGTATTTTCAGCGCGCGCGCGAACAGCGCCGCGTGGCTCGTGTTGCCGCCCGAATCCGTCGCATAGCCGAGCACTTCGTTGCGGCTGAAGAGGATCGTGTCTGCCGGGGTCAGGATGGGCGCCACGACGATGGAATGATCGTCGAAGCGCGATAATATTTTTTCGTGCTGGATGTTTCTAATCACGCGGTTCTTGACGTCTTCCACGTCGTGCACGCGTTCGCGCATGTATTCATCCGAAGACGAGAGCATCACCTGCTGATACTTCGTGATCTCGCCGTGCACGACAAACTCCGAATTCTTCCGTTCCCGTTCGATCCGGTGGTAGATCGCGTTGAAGAGGATCATGTCGTTGAGGATCATGATCTGCGCTTCGAAGACCTTCGCCTTATTGTCGCCCATCTTCTGTTCGGCAAGGGAAAGAATCTTCTGCAGCTCTTTTTCCGATCTCGCGACGGCGTTCTTCAAGCGATTGATCTCGCGCTCAACGTCTTCGGCAGCGATCGATTTTTCTTCGATGCGGGGGATGTGCTTTTCAAAGAGATACGCCGGTCCCATCACAATGCCGGGAGCGGCCGCGATTCCATGGAGCACTATTTCTTCGGGTGCGTTCATACTGTTCATGATTGTCCGTTATACCTCGTCGAAACCGCGGTCGAATAATCCTACGATCGACTCGGCTGCAAGTAGTTCGTCGTCCCCTTCGAAGCGAAGGATGAGCTGCGAGCCCTGTTCGGCTGCCAGCGTCATGACGCCAATGATGCTTTTTCCGTTAATTTCAAATCCGTCTTTGATGATAAAAAATTCCGATTTGAATTTCGCCGCCAGTTTTACCACTGAGGCTGCGGGACGCGTGTGGAGTCCCGCCCTGTTTCTAATGCTTACTTCTCGTTCAATCATGCGTTGGGCGTCGATTTCAGAACACAATGAATCTCCCCGCCGGAACCGGTGGGGTGTTGTAATATTTGTTGCATCTGCTCACCATGCCCCCTCTTCCATGTCATTCTGAAGGAGCGCAGCGACTGAAGAATCTAAAATATTTCCGACAAAAGAATCGTATCGATTATATGTCGCCGCTTGTGATCAGCATGTTAGATCCTTCGCTTCGCTCAGGATGGGACAGCGGTTTGGGTGAACGTTGATCAGTTACTTTTTAAAAACTATTGCACCGCGGGCGGCAGAATATGCGGCCCTGAGCGGTTAAAAGTGTCGGTTCAACAGCATATCGGAAAGCCAATAGAGCATGGCCCGCGCCGGCGTTGCCGGCAGTTTCTTCAAGAGCGACGTCGCTTTGGCGATATCGCGTTCGATCGTGACCTTCGCGACAGCGAGTGCGCCTGTCCGTTCGTAGATCTCGCGCACACGGCCGACATTGTCTGCCGATGTACCCGAATTCTTGATCACCGAGAGCAGCATCTGCCTGTCCTTGCCCGCGGCGCACTCCAGCGCCTTGAGCAGGAGATAGGTTTTTTTGCCCTCCACGATGTCGCCGCCGATCGGTTTGCCGAATGTTTTTTCATCGGCCACAACATCCAACAGGTCGTCCTGGATCTGAAATGCGCGTCCGATCAATTCGCCATACTGGCGTAGCGTGCGTATATCCTTCGCCGACCCGTTCCCGATCACCGCGCCGATTTCCGAGGAGACGGACACAAGCTTCCCGGTCTTCTTGGCGATCATCACCATATATTCATCGAGCGAGACGTCGCGACGGAACTCGAACACCTTGTCGTACGCCTGTCCTTCGCACACTTCAATGACGCCTTCGGTAAAGAGATCGGCCACATGCGCGATCGCCGGGGTTTTCGTCTTCAACAGGACCCGATAGGCGACCGCCACAAGCGCATCGCCGGTCAGGATCGCCACGTTGCTGTCCCACTTCGTATGGACCGTAGGCCGTCCGCGTCTGGCCGCGGCATTGTCCATGATGTCGTCGTGCACGAGCGTAAAATTATGAAGCACTTCAATCGCCACCGCTGCGTTGAGCGCCTGCTTGGCCGTGCCGCCGACAGCTTCGCATGCAAGCATGACCAGCAGCGGCCGTATGCGTTTGCCTCCTGCATCGAGCACATACTGCGCAGGCTCGTAGAGCGACGCCGGCTCTTTTTTCCTGATGAGCAGAGCGAGTTGGTCATCCACGAGTTTCTTGTAGTTGCTGTATTTTTTTTGTGATGGGGTCATGAAATTTTCATTAAGAGCGCACGTTGCCTACAGGCCTCGCTCATGTCACTTTTTTCGTATGTCCGCTTTTTGGAGCGCCGTGATGGACGCCGATCCGGTCAGGAACATCGCGCCTCTGCACTGATACATCCATTCATCCAGCATCGCATGCAGCCCCTTCTGCCCGTCCTGCATCAGCCGCTTGAGCATGGGACGCGCCGATGCAGTCATGTCGGCGCCGAGCGCAAAGGCTTTCGCGCACTCGACACCGTTCGTGATGCCTCCCGAGGCGATGATCGTCAGCGCGCCCGTTCTATTTTTTAAGGCCGCGACGTCCGTTATTGCATCCGCTGTCGGAATGCCCCAATCCCAGAATGGATCGGATGACGCGGGTGACCGGCCGCGGAGTATTTCCACTCCCGCCCAGCTTGTGCCTCCGGCGCCGGCGACATCGATGATCGTCACTCCCGCATCCATAAGCCTTCGTGCGGTCGCGCCGGAGATTCCCGCCCCGATCTCTTTTACAATGACGGGAATGCGAAGCTGCGCGACGAGCATTTCTATGCCCGCGAGCACGCCCCGAAACTGCGTCGATCCTTCAGGCTGGAGAAATTCCTGCAGCGGATTCAGATGAACGGCGAAGGCATCCGCTCCGGCCAACTCTGCCAGTCGCTGCACTACCGACGCATCGCGCATACGGGCAACCTCCGCCGCACCGATATTGCCGACGATGGGAATGCCCGGTGCCGCTTTTCTCACAACGCTGAACGACGAATGATACGCTGCACTCTCGATCGCCTGACGCTGGCTCCCCACTCCCATCGCGATCGTACAGTCTTCGCAAACCTCCGCAAGTTCCCGATTGATCCGTTCGGCGTCCGCATATCCACCGGTCATGCACGAGATCATGAATGGAAATGCGACCGGCTTGCCAACGAATGAGGCAGCAGTGGAAATTTCGGAGAAATCTATTTCGGGGAGCGCGTTATGCACGAACTCCCATCGTTCAAACCCGGTCGTTTTCGAACGGAATGCGACATCCTTGCTGATCGTCAGATCAACATGTTCTTTTTTACGCGGCGATGTCTGGCCTGTCTGCGAATCCATGGGGAAAACGGCGTTCCGGCGAATGTGAGTATAGTTATCTCGATGAAAAATTATACTGAAATAACTTTCGAGAAGCAAGAAACCGGAAGGGAGAAATACAGTCTGCGGCGAAAATTTTCCGGCATCGCGGCTGTGGCGCCGGAAGGTTGCGGCCCTTCTGAGGCGTACGGGGGTTGGGTGTTGAATTGCACACTCACCCGCACTGCTGAGCGGTGTTGGGGATTGATGAGCACACCTCTATGCTGTGTTATTGTATGACGTAGTTCATCGTTCGGAGTTTTTCCGTTGCCCTGGCGCGCTGGTCCCCCTGTATCTCGATCGCCCCGTCTTTCACGGTGCCGCCGGCACCGCAGTGTTGTTTCAGCATGCGGGCGATCTCGTCCATCGTATCCGGATTGTGCCGGAGCCCGGCAACGATCGTCACGCTCTTGCCTTTGCGGCCCTTTGTGTCCAGATAGACGCGGACGGAGTTTCCCTTCCCGTCGTGCTCCTTCTTCTGCGCAACAGCCGGGGCGGCAGGTTTGTTCCTCATCGATTCCGGCAGGAGTTCCGCCAGGTCGGACAGCGAATGCAATTTTTTTTGTGTGCTCATGTCTATTAATATAATACATTCGCTTGCTATAGTCACAAAGAATATCCCACATTCAGGCCGAATTCGAACTGGCTGTAACCGCCGAGGCCGCTGTCTCCGTACGCAACGCTCATGAATGTCGTCTTCAATCCCACTTTCGGTATGACGATCACACTCGTAGAACTCAGAGGTATCGTCCATCCCACAACGAGATCGTCGAATGTGTTGTAGACATAGCGCGGCATCGCCCATTGGGAGAGAGGATTAAGCCACATGATGCCAAGCGACGCCTGCACGAAAAACTGATGGAACAGTGTGGATGGATGGTAGCGGAATCCAGATTCAAGCGCGAACGTTTCAACGAACTGAGACGGAGGCAGTATCCGCACTCCCCAATCCAGGGGAGACACCCCATAGATCTTCACATCCATCCGCGAATATCCCAACGAAGCGATGACGGCGGTATTGTCGTTCACATAAAAATCCGATTCGGCCGACCACAGGGATTGCTGCGAGGCAGTGCCGCCGAGTCCGCTCAACCCCTGCTCCATTGTCCGTCCGATGGGCGCACAGTACGAATATCCGCCCGAGACGATGATGCGCGAGAGATGGTCCTGCCGCTGGCTCGTTTTCTCGGGATCCCCTGTTGAATTCCAGTTCGTGCTCACGGTGAATTGAAATATCTCCCACGGGTACGTCCACGCCATGTACGAACCCGCATTGTTGTTATGCCACCGGCCCGCATACCCGGCGGACGCCTTCACGCCATACGCTTCAATGCCCGCCCGGACACCGTGCGTGAAAAAACTATTATAGATCACTGAGTTTTCCTTGAAATACCCGAGATACATTTCCTGGAAGAACGAGACCCCCCGGCCTAGCGGCAGCGGGTTCCACTGATAGCCGAGCCCGATGTGCGTCGTCACCTCCTGAGGAAATACCGTCCACGACGTGAACAGAGATTTAAACGAGGACTGTGCCGTGTAGTACTGATCGTCGTCCCGCTTATCGAGGGGCTTTGTGAAGCCGAGCGCCAGCGAGAGATCGAAATACCGCTCGCGGACGAGGGCATAGCCGGCGGCGAAATTGATCTGCGCCGGCATGGGATCCGTATAATTCATGAGCATGCTGTTCTCCGGCGAATACGCGGCGGGTGCGCCGAAGTTCATGAATGAGAAACCAAACGTGCCCCTGTGCGAGAGTGCCTCAGGCCTGTATGTCGCGCCGGCGCTGAAGAGTATATCGTTGGACATGTCCCTGGAACCCACGGGCCTCCACGCATAACGGATATGCGCGCCGACGGCCCACTCGGTTCCGAGCGGCATGGCGAATGCGCCGGCGATGGACCGTTCGTACATCGTATACCAGTCGATATCCGTCGGGCCCTGCTCGGTCGTCAACACTACATCACCCCAAAACATGTTGGTATATTCAAACCCGACACATGCTCCGTTGGGCAATTTGTATGACAGCACCGCAGCCGTCACCGGGAAGGCCCTGTCCATGACTTGGAATGGGTTGCGAAAGTAGGACGCAGACACACCGTCTGTGAAAATAAGATTCGCGGGATTGTATTGCATTGCATCCGATGCGTTCGGCAGAGCCGCCCCCTGCTCGCCCATACCCGAGGAGACGATCGAATGAGGATAGTACAATGAAGAATACGCGGCCGAATTTTGTGTGAACGAATATTCAGTCGATAGGATGAAAAGCAGAACAATGACACCGTAATATGATAATTTCATGGAGGTCTAATTATTATGAACGCGGACTCATCATCCGCGATGCATCTTTTTCACGAAGATAACACGCGACAATTGACAGCGGCAATCGTATCGAGCGATAAAAAAAAATCTTGAGGCAGTGCTGGGTGAGACGTGATCTCGCCGGGACCGTGATGCGGTGCGAGTTGCCGATGACTGCTCGCATAGTCACATATACAAGATAGAAACAATTTAGCAGTAAAATGCATCCGCTTCTGCAACTTATTGGAGCAGGAGCAATCGTCGTGTTGCCGTAAACGTTCCGGCCTTCAGCCGATAAAAGTACATGCCGCTCGGCAGCCCTTCGGCACTCCAATGATACAGATGTTTCCCGGCGGATAATTCACCGGAGACAATCACAGCAATTTCTCTTCCCATCACATCGAATATCGTGAGCGAGACGTATGACCTCGTTGGAAGACTGAATGAAAATGTCGTGGACGGATTGAATGGGTTCGGATAATTTTGTTCGAGCACATGCGTGTTCGGCATGCCCGACTTATCTGGAGAAACAGACAATACGGATGTAACAGTAAAATGAAAGGTCTGAGAAAACCCGCTATATCCGCGGCTGCTCTGGCTTCTTACCCGCCAGTAATACACGGTACCCGGAACCAATGGTTCGAGTTTCCACGACGTTCCCGTGAGCAATGTTCGTTCGACAATTTTTTCAAACAGCGAATCATCGGCAATCTGGAGGAGGTACTGCGCCGCCTCTGCAACCCCGTTCCATTGGAGCGCAGCAGCCCGCGCAACATTCGGGGCCCCATTCACCGGCAACGCCAGTGTTGGAGCGCCCGGCAGCGGGGGCGGCGGTGTGACGATGGTTGTAAATTTGTACGCGGCAGTCCATGCACTCACTCCGCCGCCATTCACGCTCTGCACGCGCCAATAATATGCCGTGCCCCCGGACAACTGCGGAATGATCCGTCCGGTCGATGTGTCCGACGATTCATACGCAACGTTCGTGAATGCGGTGTCTCGCGCCAGTGCCAGGTTATAGGACGTTGCACCCGGTACCACCAGCCATCGCAGGTACGGCGATGTCGGGGCATTCTCCGCTCCGTTCGAAGGCGATACGATCGTCGTTGTCCCCGGCGGCGTCTGCACCGGAACCGAAGGCACTGTCGTGAAGCTGTTCACCGCCGACCACGCGCTCGTATCCGTATCATTCATGCTCCGGACGCGCCAGTTGTATGTCAATCCTCCGGAGAGCAGGGGCGTCGTTTTGGTTACGGCCGCATACACGCGCAACCGGCTGAGTATGGACGCAAAGGATGAATCGAAAGCGAGTTCGATGCCGTACGACACGGCGTTTTCCGCCGCCAGCCATTGGAGCAGTGCCGTGCTTTGAATAGTATTCCTGCCATTGGTCGGGTACACAACCAATGGAACAGCCGGAAACGGCGGCCCTTCCGTTGTGAACCGGAACGTGGGCGACCATGCACTGCTGCCCGTGCTGTTTGTGCTCCGCACGCGCCAGAAGTACGCCGTCCTTTGGGCCAGCATCTGCGTTGTCTTCGCTGTCTTCGTCATTGTAGACTGGAGCACAATATCTGTGAACAGAGAGTCCGATGCCACCATGAGCGTGAAGGTGGATGCCTTTCCGCCCGTCTGCCATTGCATCGTCGGCGCTGCTGCAACATTTACCGAATTGTTCAATGGCATCGTACACACCGGTACTCCGGGAAGCGGCGGCGGCACGGAACTCAACGTTGTAAATTGTTGGAACCGTGACCATGGGCTTACGCCGCCTGCATTGACAGCCTGCACGCGCCAGTAGTAGACTGCGTCTTCAGCGAGCGATGAGACGGTATCCATTGTTGGCGCGTTGTGTGAATGAAGGACGAGATTGTTGAACAGCGAATCGACGGAGACGTCGATGGTATACGACACGGCATCCGGAGACGCCTGCCATTGCAGGACCGCGGTTGTTGGAACATTTTCTTGCCGATCGGCCGGCGATATCAGGACTGGTGCTATCGGAGGAGACGGGACGGCCGCAAGCGATGCCAGCGCAAAGAACGCATTATCGGCATAGATCCCGTTCCCATACGAATACGTGACGGTCACATCCGGAAATTCTTTTTCTGCCGCCTTCTGCCAGGCACGGTAATGGATCGCTTCCCCGGGTTTGATGCCTTTCATGCCCCACGTGGCGGTGTATCCCCACACCTGTATGGCAATGTTCTCACCTGTCCATGTCTTCGCCCCCACGCAGACCTCCGCGGGCGTGAACGCGCCGATCTCGTCGCCGACCGCGATCGGGACGCCGTCAATGGTCGGAGCGATCGACGCATGAATGCTCACGATCGCACTCTGGCCCGTCATGGTAAACGAAAAGTGCGTTTCGTTTTCAGCCCGCGATGGCGCTGCCGCGAACAAAGCGGCTGCCAGCAGCATTGTCAGTTTCATGACGTTCCCCTTCCATGATCAGGATCTCAACGCATAGCAGTATCGTCTCATCTAAAAGCACGCCCGCGGTTCACTTCACAAGCAGCAGTCGTTTGGTCTCCGTGAAGCCCGCTGCGCGCAGACGATACAAATAGACGCCGCTCGGCAGCATGCCGGCATCGAACGTGACGCTATGATTTCCCGCAGTGCGATATTCATTCACGAGCAGCGCGACTTCCCTGCCCAGCAAGTCGTAGATCGCTACGCTCACATGTGCATTCACCGGCAATGTATAATTGATGACGGTCGACGGATTGAACGGGTTGGGATAGTTTTGCGACAGCGCGAACTCGTTCGGCGATGCGATTGGGACCCGTTGCACGGACGTCGGCACGGTGACGCTCATAAAGAGCCGGCCGGCGAACGCGGCATAGATGATGCCTCCCTGCGGGTCAAGCAGTATGCACCGCACGGGATAGGAAAGCGTTGCGTAGGTGGTCCAATGCTCGCCCTGATCGACCGACTTGTAGATATCGCCGCTTCGGGACGATCCGACAAAAATATTGCCCGCCTTATCGACAACGGCAGACACAAGCGTGGTATCGAATATGCCGAGATTTTTTTTATTCCAACTCACGCCTTTGTCTGTGGACCGGAACACACCGCTGGGGCCGACGGCAAAGAGCATGCCCGCGCCATTGGTGACCAGCGCAGCCGCCTGCCCGCCCGTCCTGCCCTGGTATTTCCACTCTTTCCATCCGCCCGGACTACGATACACGTCTCCGCCGGGCGTGCTTGCAACGGCGTCGGCGGAGAGCCGTGTGATCGCATTGAAAGCGATGCTTGGCGTGCCCCCCGGTATCCAAAAACCAACGGATGCATCCGTATGATACGCATACACACCCCAGTCGTTGCCTGTCAGGATGAAATGTTGAATATCCATTGCGGTTGAATCGAAACCCCCACCCGGGACATTCGAAATGAACGGCGCAAGTGCGTATATTTTCCTGCCTCTCAATTCGACAGGCGTCCATGATGCACCGTTATCGGTCGAGGTAAACATCCCGTTGTCGAGCGACGATACCCACACAGTGCCGAGCCAATCCGTGACGACACTCGTGATCGAGGGGGCCGTCAGGGTTGTCTGCATCCAGGTCTTGCCGCGATCGAATGACCTGAACACGCCGGCACTGTCCGTGCCGACAATGATGCTGCCGTTTTTCGTCACGACTCCGGACGAAATGGTGCCGCCGAACGGAAGTGCGCTCGTGAAATCTCCGCTCTCTGCATCGGCAGCCATTCCATCATGGAGCAATCGCCAACTCGTGCCGCCATTCACGGTCTTGTACACTCCTCCCCACGCGCCTGCGTAAACGGTATCTTTGCTTAACGCCAGGAGCGAGCGGACACCTGTGCCGCTGACAGCTATTCCGCCAAGACCGCGGTACGACGTATCGCCCTTTGCGGTGATCCGATACACGCCGTCGCTGTTGCCGGCGTACATCGTGTTCACCGAATCGATCGCCATCACATCCAGAGTGAAGTTCAATGCTTTGATCAGATTCCACGTGCTTCCCGAGTTCGACGAGACGAAAACTTCGTTGGCATCGACACGCATTCCTTCGTACGCGCCGGCAAATAATGTTCCATCGTGGGAAGTGATGATCTGTTTCACGGTGAGCGTATCATGGTTGATAAACCGCGCTCTATCCCAATTGGCTCCATTATTCCACACACGATAGACCCCAAATTTCGTCGGCACGATGAGGACCTCGTCTTTCGTCACGGCGACGGGAGACATCATATTCGCGGAGCTCACTTGCGATGCGATCGCGGTCCAATGCATCCCATCGTCAGCGGACGTGTAGAGGCCCTGCGTAAACGTCGACGCGTACAGCGTTCCCTTTTCCGACACCGCAAAGGATGTCGGGGTGAAAGCAAGGGACACGCTGTCCAGCTGCGAACCGCCGCCGGTCAGGCGGAAAAGATATCGGCCGTTGGAATATCCCAGGCCGTATGCAATGACGGTCCCGCTCTTTGTCATCGTCATGGAAGCAACGCCGTACCGCATCTTCGTGTGCTGCCATGTGGTGCCGCCGTCTGTGGAGATGAAGATGCCGTTGCCGTTGGTCGACGTCCCCGCATAGAGGCGTCCTGACGGGTCGATGGCCAGCGATGTCACCCAGTCGTTGAAGCCGCCAGTTGTCTGTGCAGACGCCGTGGTCACTACGCATGCTGCAAAGAACACTACGATATACTGTTTCATAACAATAACTCCTTCGGGCTTCCTGTCGCACCTGTCACTGTCACGCGCTCAGACATTTCACGCAGACGTTGTGGGAATCGGATTTTTGCGCTTTTCGATACTAGTATCGATGTAAAGATTCAGAAATGCAACACCAAGAACTTGGTATTTTAAATTAATGTTTACTTCATGTAGTACATTCCCATGCGGCATGTGTATTATTAACATACATACTATAACTGCTGTGCGCGCGCCGGCTGCCAGTAATGACATTCTCGTCTAACTAAACGCTGTAGTGAACGATCATATCGGGAGAGATGAATTGAACAACGTCGTCGAAATAAAGAATCTGACCCATTACTACGGTAAGCGGTTGATTTTTGAGAATTTGAGTTTTAATATCCGCGAGGGATCGATCTTCGGTCTGTTGGGAAAAAACGGAACGGGAAAGACCACCACGATCAACATTCTCAACGGGTTTTTACGGCCCAAATCCGGACAGTGTTTAATGTTCGGAGAAGACTCCTACAGTCTCTCTCCCGCCACCAAGGCGCGCGTCGGTTTTCTCATCGAGGGTCATGTGCAGTACAGTTTTATGACCATCAGTCAGATAGAAAAATATTATGCCGCATTCTATCCAAAATGGAAAAAAGAGGCATATTATGAACTCATGTCGAAATTGTCCGTCGCCGAAGGCCAGAAATTGTCGAAGATGTCGTGCGGTCAACGCTCGCAGGTGGCGCTGGGACTGATCCTGGCGCAAGATCCGGATTTGTTGATACTCGATGATTATTCGATGGGACTGGATGCCGGATATCGCCGGTTGTTCATCGACTACCTGACCGAATACGCAAAGGCGGAGAACAAAACAATTTTTATCACATCGCACATCATACAGGATCTGGAAAATTTTCTCGACGAATGCATCGTTCTCGATTATCGATCGGTGCTTCTGACGATGCCGATCAAAGAGTTTCTTGCGACATTTAAGCAATTCAAATTCGACAGTGCCCATCCTCACCTGACGCTTGAAAAAGACCCGGTGATCAAGAGTTTCGAGATGGTGAAAAACAAAGTTTCAGTGTACAGTTTTTCGAATGAAGAGGAAGTCAAAAATAATTTGACCGCGAAAAATATTGCATTCACAAATTTCCACCAGGAACCGATGTCGTTGGAAGATGCATTTATCGGTCTCACGGGAAAATATTAAGGACGAGGGCATGCTTATATCATTTGTCATGAAGGAATGGCTGAAGGTAAAATGGGTATTCATCGGACTTGCGATCGTGCATGGGATCATTTTGTTGACGATCTATTATGATCTGGCGAATATCTTCAAAGCCTACAAGGCCACCGAGGTGATCATGCAGCTTCTCACCTTTGAGATCGTGTATTACATCAATGTGAAGTATGCGGCCCTGCTGTCCGGGGTGATGATCGGAATATTTCAGTTTTTTCCCGAGGTGAATCAATCCAGGCTGAAACTATCCTTTCACCTTCCGGTCAAAGAACATGTGCTGATCTTTCAAATGGCTGCGACAGGGATCGCCCTGCTTGTCGCATTGAATGTCTTCGACACGATTGTGATCTCGATGGTCACGCTGAAATATTTGCCGTATGAATTTTTTGAAAGCCTGATCGTGACAGTGATGCCGTGGTATCTCGGAGGCATCTGCGCATATTGTTGGGTGGTCATCGTGTTTACCGAGCCTAATTGGATGAAAAGGGTCGTGTTATTGTGCATCGGTGCCGGCATCGTGAGTCTGTTTTTCGTCGGGGATGGATACGGCAAGTATGCACTGTCGCTGAGGAATTTTGCCACATTGATGGTGTTGTCCGGCTCGATCATATTCCTTTCGGCATATAATTTTAAGAGAGGAATATGGTGACCACTATGCCCGTTCTCCGCATCGCATTGATGATGATCATCGTCTTGTTTGTATCGATTTTTGGCCCCGACTTTTATTGGAAAGCGAACAAACACGAGAACAACAAAACGAACGTCAATTTCAGCCCGATTAAAAAAGGATTCCTGTTCACACACTCCGATGTGCGCGGGTCGTCATATTCCGACGCTCAAGGCAAATTTTACACGCGTGATGAATTCGAAGCATTGATGCCTTTTTTAAATTTCCGCCAGTTGATGCTCGCCGGTAAATTGCCCCAATCGATCGACGAGATACCGATTACACCCAAGGAGATCAACCTCAACAATTTTACGCAGCGCATCGCTCCCGCACTGATCCAAGCCAAGCCGCTGCAGTTGTTTCCGCTGATGGAGTCGGCGTCAGACAGGCTTCGACTTGAACTTCCCCCCGATTTTTTCCGCATCGGCCGGCGGATGGAATTCATTACGGCGCTCACCAACGAAGTGAATGAGGAGAAAAGCGTTGTATTCACAAAGGCACTTGTCGCTGAGGGGTTCACATTCCCCGCAAAGAGCATTTATGGGAACCCATCAACGAAAAAACCATTCGATGAGGGATATTTTGTTGTCGATGGAAAGGATCGTGTCTTTCACATTAAAATGGTGAAAGGGGCTCCGTACTGCAAGGATACCGGAATTTCGCCTGATCTTCATATCGTCTCCATCATTCCGATGGAAATTGAACTGCGCGAATTCTATGCGGTGTTCATCACACAAAACAATGAAGTCTACTTCATTTCGACCGACCATTATCAGCTCATACGGCTGCCTGTCGAAAATTACAATCATGAAGAAAATACCCTGACCATCAAAGGCGACCTGTTCTACCGGCTTATCACCATCAACGCGGAAAACGGATACCACGCCACAGTGACCGACAGGAAGTATGCGGTCATCGACCGAACAAGCGCAGCCTGGCCGGGACGGGAAACGACAATCTCGGGCGCGGCCGCTTCGTATCTCTTCCCATTCACAGTCTCGATCGAAAAAGAAACTACGCCGTATATCCAATTCTATTTTAAACATTCAGGGGTTGCCTCTGTCCCGTTATTGCTTGCCAGCCTGCTTTTTTCGATCTATTACATGAGGAAAAAAAATGTTCCCGTGCGGCCTGCAATGATGTATTGCACGGCAGTTGTGCTGACGGGATTGTACGGGATCATCGCCCTTCTGGCAATAAAAGACTATGATGATGATCCGGCTCAAAAAAAATAATCGTACATTGTTTTAGACACTCTGCCGACATGGAGCAGATTCATCGGCCTGATCACAGAATCACGTAGACACACAACCAAACCATCAACTGAAGGAGCACCACATGCGTACATCACTCGTTGTTTTTGCCATGTTGTTCATCGTCGGTGCGGCTCTTGCCGGCGGCCCCAAAACATACGGAAAGCCGATAACGGTAAAAGAGTTCACGAAAATTTCCGACATTTTGGCGAAGCCCGAAGCGTATAACGGCAAGCGGCTTCTTGTCGAAGGAAACATCGTCGATGTCTGCTCCGAACGCGGATGCTGGATCAAGATCGGGAGCGACAAGGAATTTCAATCGCTGACATTCAAAGTGGACGACGGCGTCATCGTGTTTCCGCTCACGGCCAAAGGAAAGAAAGCGCAGGGAGAAGGAGTGTTGTCGGTGAAAACATACTCAAAAGAGCAGTTGATCGAGTCGGGCAAGAAGCACGCCGAGAAAGAAAAGAAGGAATTTGATCCGGCGTCCATCAAAGGACCGAAGACCGTTATTTTATTGAAGGGTGAGGGAGCCGTCATTGATTAAATGGAGAAGATGGAATAACATTCTTCACCGGGATTTTGGGTACGCCGTAGCGGCATTGACGCTCGTGTATGCGATATCGGGAATTGCCGTGAACCACACCGCCGATTGGAATCCGAATTATCAGCAGCGCAAGGAGGCGATATCGGTGGAACCGGTGAAGGGGGCGACGACTGCCGAGATGAAGCAGTTCGTGATGAAACAATTGAACCTGATGGACGAGCCCAAATCCGTGTTCCGGCCAGACCCTGGAACGATCCAGCTCTTTTATCCCGGACGGACGTACACCATCGACGTCCTTTCGGGCAAAGGCATTATCGAGCAGATTCATCAGCGCCATGTGCTGTATGAATTCAATCAACTGCATCTTAACGCACCGAAAAGAGCGTGGACGTGGTTCGCCGATATCTATGCCGCATCGCTGATTCTCGTCGCGATCACCGGTCTCTTCGTGCTGAAGGGAAAGAATGGGATCACCGGCCGCGGTGCATGGCTGACGATACTGGGCGTGCTCATTCCGACGGGGTTTTGGATCTGGTTCCAATATCTATAGCACAGTGAACTCTTTTTCGATCGCTCTGCAACACGCCGCCATGTCGTTCACATCGCTGAACGACATGGCGGCGGTCTTTTCCCCCGCCTGCCACTCCAAGAACGAAAATATCTCTCCAGCGCCGGGCGCCCCTTGCGTGTGAGCGTAGAAACGGTATATTGAATGATACGCCCATCGTCCCCTATGAGTATGCCAGCAGACCCCGCACGTGATCTTCCACTACTAATCGGCCAAATCAGAAACGGAGACCAATCCGCTTTCAAGGAATTTTTTACTCTTTTCTACAACGACGTCCGCCGGTTTCTCATCCATTTTACCGGTGATGCGGATGCCGCCGACGATCTTGCGCAGGAAACATTTCTGCGCTTCTGGCTGGCCCGTGAGCGCCTCAAGGACAATCTTTCGTATAAGGGATATCTCTTCCGCATTGCACGCAACTGTGCGCTGAATCATGTGACGCGGAAGCCTCCGGTTATTCGGACGGAATTCTCAGAGGATCGCCTCCTCCCTTTCTATCGGGACACGGAGAATGCGGCATACCCGGATGTGTTTCTCGCCGAAAATATCCAAAAGGGCATTGCACTGCTTCCTGAACGATGCAGGATGGTCTTCGTGCTGAGCCGCTATCATGATTTGTCGTATGCGGAAATTGCAGAAAGCATGTCCATTTCCATACAAACGGTGAAAAATCAAATGAATAAGGCGATCGCGGTTCTTCGCTTACATCTTGCCGAATACCTTCGCTAAGCATGTGGGGCCGCATCACCACACCATTCTACTTTCTGTCCGCATAGTACTTCTGCCGGCCGCCGGTGTAGTATAATAAATGGACACGTATCTAAAATTAGCAGCAACCGTTTTCCTGCATACACACATCAGACGCCTACGACAATGAATAACACATTACACCATGCGGGGGGGAGCTGTCCTTGGACGATCGGACAGCACATGGCCGGTGTGTGCGGTCGCCTCTGTCGTTGTTGTCCCGTGATGCAAGAACGGCTGTCGGGGGGAAAAAAATGACGCGAGCAACAATTGATTCGCAATTCATCGTCCGCTTTCTGAAGAACGATCTGACTCAGGAAGAGGATGAACTATTTAAACGTTGGCTTTCGGAATCCGACAGTCATGCGGAAGAAGTTGCGAGCATCGCAGAAGTGTGGGACACACTGGGAAGGCCGGATGATCCCGAACCCGTGGCTGTCGACAAGGCATGGGAGCAGATGGAACGACGGATGTCCTCATTGGAGTTTCGGCAGACCCCGCCGGCGGCCGCACGGCCATTCGTTCTGTGGCACACGCTGACGACGGTGCGCGTTGCGGCCTCGGTCATATTCATTGCGGGTATTGCGCTGGGCGCTCTCCTGCTTACACGCATGTCCAACAAACGTGAAACGGTGCAGCCAGCCGTCGTGCACGAAATTTCGACAAAAAACGGGCAGCGTCTCACCGTCCTTTTTCCCGACGGCAGTGTCGCCTATCTGAATGCGGGAAGCCGTCTGCGGTATCCGGACTCGTTCGGGAATGCGGAACGACTCATTGAGATGGAGGGCGAGGCGTACTTCACGGTTGCACACGATCCCCTAAGACCGTTTCGCATCGTGACAGGCGCTGCGACGACGGAAGTCATTGGCACAGAATTCAACCTGCGCTGGCGCGATTCGCTCTACGAACTGACTGTGGCAAAGGGAACGGTCCGCTCGTCCAATCGAATTACGGCGTATCGTCTGGTGAGGGGTGATCACATCTCGTACGATGCGGTGCATTCGTCATTTTCCCGTGTGGAAAAGGCGAAGTTCGGGTATGCTCTTGCGTGGAGGGAGAACAAGCTCGCATTCGAACATGCCACGCTCGAACAGGCGATGAAGGAACTCGAATTATGGTACGACGTGCACACCGTTTTTGAAAGCACATCCGCCACGAAAAAAACCTTGTCCGGAGTGTTCAGAACGGAATCGCTCGACGAAATTCTCTCGAACATTGCATTTGCACTCAACGTGCGGGTTGTTCGAAACGGTAAAACAATCCAAGTCAAATAAACACTCACGCCGCGGGCGAACAGGATGATGTGCTGGTGGGAGGCGGTTCACGGTTTCAATCGAAACTCATCAGCGGCGAACACATCGCGCCGCAGAGTCGGTTTGTATGCGCACACTGGCACTTCTTATCTCCGTACTGTGCTATACCACCCCGGTACTCCTGGGACAGGATGTCTGGTTCCTTCAGGCGGGAAACATGTCCCAGCGGCAGGGCAATAGTGGATCCGTCCTCAATCGCTCCGTCACACTTTCGCAGAAGAGCGTATCGCTGCGTCTGCTGCTCCAGAAGTTCACACAGATCACCGGCGCGCGATTTCTCTTCGACGATTCGGTGGTCAAAAATTTTGCCAGCGTCTCGGCCGAATGCGACGGCACATCGCTGGCCGATATTCTGCGTACCGTTCTCACACCGCTGGACCTTGCTTTTGTGGTCTCTCCTAGCGGCCAAATCATGATCGTGAACAAGATCCGCATCGAATCGGAAATGGGTGCGCTCTCGGGTGAGGTGAGAAGCAAATCGGGTGAGGCGCTCATCGGAGCCAACATCGTCGTCCGCGAAACGCGTCAGGGCGCTTCGGCAAACCAGGAGGGGTACTTCTGTCTGAAGGCACTGCATCCGGGCAAATATACGTGCGATATCACGTTCGTGGGCTGTGAAAAATGCACGAAACAGGTCACCATCACAGCCGGGTCGGTCCTGCCGATCGAGTGCATCCTGGATCCGGTCGATGTCAAGATCGGCGAAATGGTTGTTGTCGGCATGCGCGAATTAATGCCGACCGTTCCTGAAACGAAAACGGAGATCACCAGCGCCGAGATCGAACATCATCAGGCGTCGAATGTGGGCGATGTGCTCGATCTTGTTCCGGGCGTGCAGAAATCGGGTAATCCGGGATTGGGCAAGACAAGCCAGATCGCCATCCGGGGCGCCGAAACGAGCTCGTCGAATTCATCGGCTCTCACTGCCTTCGGCACAAAGATCCTGATCGACGGCGTGCCGGTGTCGAACAATGCGAATCTTCAGTTCGAGCGATGGTCAGATGCGACGAGCGGCATATCGAACATGGGACGGGGCGTGGATCTTCGGCTCATTCCTGCGGACAATATTGATGTCGTCGAGGTCGTGCGCGGCATTCCATCCGTGCGCTACGGCGAACTCACTTCGGGACTCGTCAACATCAAAACGAAGATCGGCCCGCAGCCTCATCGGCTCAAGATCAAGAACAATCCGAACACGCGTGAAGGGAATCTCGGCGGCGGCTTCTTGGTTGGCGAAACGGGGTGGAGTTATAATCTCAATGCGGCGCAAAGCGACAGGGACATCCGTAAAACGGGCGATGAATATTCGCGCTTGACCGCGCAAGTCGCCATGACGGCAAAGACGCTGGACAATCAACTCCTGCTCACGTCGAAACTTCTGGGACAAAAGATCTTCGACGAGGAACAGCCCGCCGGTGACGTGTATCAAACAAAGAATTACAATCGCGGGTATTCGATATCGTATTCTGTGACGGGGGAATATTCGCATGACCAGACCGGCGGCGTCGACTTCAACGCCTATGTCAATTTTAACCGCCAGAACAGCATGCGCTCGCGGCTCGTGCAGAGCGAGCTCCGCATTCTGCCCTCGGGAGATACGATCTCGGCATATGTGGGCAAGGTGGAAACGCACGGCAGAGAGTGGACCACCGGCGGCAGGCTCGAGATGTCGAAAGTGACGATGACGGGAGACTTCATCCATTCGATCCTCTTCGGCGCCGACGTGCAGTACGATGCGAACACAGGGGAAGGCGTTCTCTTCGACACGCTCTACAGTTATTATGGAATCAGTTCAGGCAGTCTTCCGTACACGTTCGACGCCATACCGGGCAAACTCATTGCAAGCCTGTATGCCGAAGATAAGATCACAGGCCACCTTGGTCTCGATTTTTCTCTCGTGCTCGGTGCGCGGTATGAAATGTATACTCCCCGGCATTTCAATCTCAAGGGACTCATCGGCGATGGCAACATCGTCGAGTCTGATCAGGGAACGTACTTCAATCCTCGCGGCACGCTCATGGTGTATTTCGACGGGTCGAGTCAGATGCGCGTCACCGGCGGCATTCTTTCGAAAGCGCCCCCGCTGTCCACAATGTACCGTCCACCCGAAGTCTTCCGCTGGAAGAACCCGTACGACAATTCGGTGACGTATTTCCGCACCGATCACAGCAATCCCGCAATGAAGGCATTCCGTGAACGCCAGCTTGAAGTGTCGTTCGACGAAAAGTTGTTCGATATGGTCGGCATGACGGTATCGGGGTATGCTAAATCGCGCTTCGATGAGCCGACGTGGGTCGACAGGCCGCTCTTCACAACAGTGAATGCGAACGGCAGACCGCTTGCAATGTACATCGGCATAGCGACAGAATATGCGAACGTCGGATGGACGAAAAGCAACGGCACCGAATTGTCCCTCAGGACGAAAAAAATCAGGCCGCTCAACATGGACTTTCAAGTCGCGGGTTCGTATAACTTCACACGCGATGGAGATCATGGATTGGCATACGACAACCTTCCCGATGCAAGCAAGGGCCGCGTGGCCAATTATGTCGTGCCCGGAACCTCTGTGGATACCCTCGTCGGGTATCTGTACCCGAGCTCGGGACGCTGGCAGGAAAATATTTTATTGAATTATTTCATCCGATATACGGCGCCGTCCCTTGGCGTGTGGGTGACTCTGCGCGCAGAAAATCTCCTGTGGCTGCGCTCGCAAAATGTTGATCTCGAACCCTTAACCATGTCGATGCTCACCGAGACGGGGCGATTGAACCGCGTGTTCGATGAGTCCATCAAAACACAAACGGCAAAGTGGCTTTTTAACCTGAACATCAGCAAATCGCTGTTTAAGGGAGCCGAACTGTCGTTTTATGTGAACAATTTTTTGGATGATCCCGGCATCTACCGGTATCAGCGCTCGGCCGATCCGACCGATATTGCCGAAAGCAGCAGAAATCCGGACCTCTTTTACGGCATCGAATTCAGCATGTCGCTCGATGCCATACTGAAGTGAGAAAACCGCACCAATGATCGAAGTTATTTGGAAAACACCAATGGCCGCCCTACTCAAAAATATTGCGATGCTGCTCATGCTTGCCACGTTCTGCGGGTGCCTGAGGGAAAGGCCAACGGAGCCCGATGGCACGTCGCAAATGAAGATCGTCGTCCTGTTCGATAGCTCGTCCGCACCGGGTGTGCAGAAATTCATTCCCGTCGCAAACGGCAAGATCATCCTTTCGAGCGAGTATGGCGTGTTTATTCGCTACACCAATCAGTCGGGTGTGGCGCTCTGCCAGAATTTGCCGGCAAGCCGGTACGCGTTTTCTGTACGGGGTGTTCATCCGAGCGATCCCGCTGTTTCGTTGACCGGCGTCAAGGAACTCGTCGACCTCACGATCACGAGCGCGGCCGTCGAGACTGTCTACGTTACGCCGATCGCCGGCTCCGGACTCGTCATCAACGAATTGTATGTGTCGGGCCCCGTCAACAGCCTCTTCTATTTTTTTGATCAGTTCATCGAACTCTACAACGCAAGCGACTCGGTAAAATATGTGGACGGGATGATGGTGATGCGCGTCTCCGGCAACAGCGCCGCGTCCCAAATGGGATCCGGCGCCGATGAAGATGGTGACGGCGATATTGACGGCGTCTCGTATGTGTACAGATTCCCCGGCATGCCCGGAGAAATGAACCATCCCATTCAGCCCAAACAGTTCATGGTCCTCGCATCAAAGGCCGTCGATCACCGCAAGACGGTGTCTGCCAGCGTCGATCTGAGCCATGCAGACTTTGAATTCAGGAACCAATTTTCAACGACCGATATCGACAATCCGAACGTGCCGGATCTGCGTAATATGCGGCCCGACAATACGAGCGCCTTCCTCATCAATCTGGTCAGCGATGTGGTCGTGCTGTCATCCGGCCGCGATTCCGTCTGGTCCGATGGCATCGATATATCAACCATCGTCGATGGCGTGGAATACCAGTCAAGCCCGCCGCCGGACAACAAGAAAACGCTCGATCAACGCGTTGATAAGGGCTATGTGCTGAGTCCGCCGCGATATTCAGGACAATCCATGCAAAGGAAAGAACCGGGATTCGATTCCAATAACGGCACCGTCGATTTCGAGATCATCCCCCGCGCGACACCGGGATATCAATAATAATACCTCTGACGTGTTCAATTCGTCATTGGTGTTCAACGTTCGAAAACACGCGTTCCGTTCACCGTGCGTGTCGAGAAACCCAAAAGAACTATGCGATCATCGTTGTCCATACTGCTCTTCATGCTCACGGCATGTCAACTCGACGCACAGATGCCGGGCGGGAGCGGTGTGCCGACGGACGTGCTCATGTCGAAGAACGGAAAACTGGGACTCTTCACTGTGTCCAACAATCCGGCCGGGGTGCTGATCGATGTCGACAAGGATTATTTTTCGATCACGCCCGAATATGGAAATGCGGACCGTGCCTACCGCCGATTATACGATCCGTCAAACACCGAATACGGATCGGTGCAGACGACTATCGCGAGAGTGTTGGACGCGTCCGGAACATTTCTCGGACATGCTTCCTATACGCACGAACAGCGGAACAACGTCTTCGGCTCTCTCCGCAGCGATCCCTATCGGGGAGACCCGTTCTTTGTGAGCGACACGTTCAATGGCAACTTCAATTATAACGGCCCCGATGTCGGGTTCGCGTATGCCTATGCCCTGTCCGGCGATCTCATCTTCGGTGCTGAGGCCTCTTATAAAATTCTGGACGGACTGAAGGACTCATATACGCGGGCACATTCTACCGGCAGGGATTTCAGTGTGGGAACCGGGCTGGCGTATGCCGTGTCGGAAGGATCCATTATCGGAATTTCGGGCCGATGGTTCGACGGGCAGGAAAAAATTGAATCGAAGAGCGAGGAGGTTCTCGACGTTGAAGTATTCAGTTACCGGGGGGATAACCTGTATACACGCCGGCGAGCGTTGACCGTGGAAGAAACGTTCCGCGTCAAGGGCTATGAACTCTCGGCCGAATGCGCCGTACAGCCCGCCGAAGGATTAAAAATCCTCGGCCGCGCGAACCTCGTCGGGCGTGCGCTGACCGGCATCCATCCCACAGCGGACCTGAGGGAATTCGAGGACGGGTATGCGTCGGAACATCGCTACAGCGCCGACGTGATCGTACGCTATGCATTCGGGAGAGATGTTCTGCCCTATGGCCGCGTGTCGTGGGATTCAGATGAACTTTGGTCACAGAACAGCCAGCGCGATCTTCTGTTATGGGAATGGCATACCCGCAGCACAACAACTGCTTTGGGCAGCATTATTCCCTTTGGCGGATCATCCTCCCTACGCATTGAAGGTGAGATGAGCTCCGTGAATGTTGATTCGACAAAATATATCAGCAACCGCGAGGTTGCCTTTTCGTCTCTGATATATACTCTGAGTGCGGAAGTGCACATGCCTGTCTTAAATAGCATGACGATGCTCTGCCGCGCCTCGTACGGCGGTGGGGATTATGACCCGGTCATTGGCGGCACAAAGATGCGCACCGTGCGCGCATCGGCGGCGATCGATTATGAAGTTTCGAAAACCGTGACCGTCTCTCTGATGTATGCGTATCGCCACAGTGAAGCAGTCCAGGAAGCGGTGAAACGCGCGATATCGGCCCAGGATGTCTCGATCTCAATTTGCATAATTCAGGAGTAAGATCATTACCTCATTTATGAAGGGAACTATATTATGAAATATCGTTCGATACTTTTTCTTTTCATGGCTGTTATGTGTTCTCTGCCGGCAGATGCGCAGCAATGGAAACAGAACCTGACGTATTCGTATTCCGATTTCGCCGATGTGTACTTTGTCGATGCATCGCTCGCGTATGGTGTTGGAAGCTTCGGGCAGGTTGCGAAAACGACCGACGGCGGGACGACATGGACAATGCAGACATCGGGAGTTGCCAGCGCGCTGAGCAGCGTCGCGTTCCTCGATGCCAACACGGGGTTCCTGGTCGGACCGAACCGGCTGCTCATCCGCACCGTCAATGGCGGCACGACATGGGCGGTTGATACGGTACGGGTCATTCCTGAAACGGCCGCCGGTATCCGGGCGATCCAATTCCTCAATAAAACGACCGGGTTCATCCTCAGTTCCGAAACCAGCAAGAGCGGCCGCATCCTGAAAACAACCGATGCAGGCGCGACATGGACGACGGTGCTGAACACCGCTGCCGAAGAATTTTACGATTTCTCATTCAACGGCACCAACGCCATCATGGTCGGCAAGGGTGCCAGTGTGATCTATTATTCGACGAACAGCGGCGACACGTGGACAAAAGCCACAGCCGCGCCGCTCGGCGGATTTGTGTATACCCGGTCCGATATCCGTGCTGTGCATCTCGTCTCTTCCAGTATCGCCTATGCGGTCGGTTGGGGAAGCAATATCGGCGCTCAGCCTGCGATCATTATCAAATCGGTCGACGGCGGCAAAACCTGGACGTATCTGCCGCAGACTCCCGCGATCACACTGTATGACAATTTGAACGCCGTGTATTTCAAAGATGATATGAACGGGATCGCGGTCGGAGGAGCCATCCTCACAACGACCGACGGCGGAACGACATGGAAATACAATGATTATCCGATCGGATCGACGCTCAACAGTGTCGGCGGTATCGGCTCATCCATTCTTATTACGGGGACAGGCGGGAACATTCTTTCGTCGCCGGATTTGGGTGTGACGATCACCAATAAGACGAAAGTGCCGGCTTCGGCATTGTATACGATCCAGTTCCCCACTGCGACAACAGGATACGCCGCCGGATTCGACGGCCTTGTGATCAAAACGACCGATGGAGGCAAATCCTGGACGCCGAAGTATGCGCGTGTCGGACTTAAAGCATCGACCATTCAGAAACTGCAATTCCTCGACGACAAGATCGGGTTTGTCTCGTGCAGCAACCGCTCCGTGCTCAAAACGACGGATGGCGGAGCCACATGGTCGATGATCCTGCCCGATACGAGTTCCGCCACTGCCTACAGCTACGGTCTCTATTTCGCCAACGCCGCCACAGGCTACGTCGTGGGACAGCAGAAAGCGAACACCGATATCATCTGGCGCACGACGGACGGCGGAGCAACCTGGTCATTCACCACGGGCACCGTGTTGAAAGCGCTCCGCGATGTTGCGTTCGGTTCCGCGGCAAAAGGCGTGGCTGCCGGCGACGGCATGAAGATCGCCTACACGACCGATGCCGGTGTGACATGGAAAGCTGCCACGATCAACGGTCTTCCCACCAGTCTTGCCGCCGTCAATTTGAGAAAGGTCAAATTTATCGATGCCGATAACGCCGTTGCCATTGGCGGAAAAGCGATACTGAAATCAGCGGACGCCGGTGCAACGTGGGCGTATGTGGACAGCGTGAACACCGATCTGTACGACCTCAATTTCCTGGCCACTCCCTCCGGCACGGGCTTCGCCGTCGGGACCAAGTTCGTCATGAAGACGACCAATGGCGGTGCGTCGTGGACGAACATCATCGATACCAATGTCGTGAGAGGCACACTCAATTCATGCACGTCCGATCCAGCGGGAAATATGTGGATCGGCGGCGCGAGTACGACCATCTTCACAACGTCGTCGGTGACGTCCGTGCGTCCCGTGTCCGACGTGGCACCGACAGGGTACGCCCTCGGACAGAATTATCCCAATCCGTTCAACCCGTCGACGCAGATCACATTCGCCCTGCCGGTGTCGGAACGCGTTTCACTTACCGTGTATGATCTGCTCGGACGCACAGTCGCCACTCTCGTGAACGGCGCCGTCAATGCAGGCACCTACACTGTCGACTGGAACGCGGCCGGAGTGTCGAGCGGCGTCTATCTGTATCGCTTCCAGTCCGGATCGTATTCGAACACAAAGAAGCTCATACTTCAGAAATAGCCGATCACCAGGCCGTGTACCGCTCATCACGAATGCAGACGCAATCGATGCGTTCGTGATGAGAGCGGAGCTCGGTTCATACGCTGAACGATCTGCTGACCCCACAGGTTCGTGCCGGAATAGTTCATTCCGGAAAGCCACCATTCATCATCCACATGTATTCATTTGTTTCACGCATCGGGTGAACACCGCCCGGCGGACATCGGAACACACCACTCACGATCAACAGATCCAAACGAAGGAGCAGTAATGCGCACCACATACTCTCGCTGTACAATGATCGTCGCCCTGATCAGTTGTTGCATGCAGATCGGTACAGCCGCTCAATACACAGAGGGAACAACGTATCGTCACGAGCTGACAAACGGACTCGTCATCTTTACGATGGAACGGCATATCGCCCCGCTCATCTATCATCAGCTGACATACCGCGTCGGCTCGCGGAACGAACATCTTGGCATTACCGGCATTTCGCATATCGTCGAACATCTGATGTTCAAGGGGACGCCGAAATACGGAAAGGGAAAGGCGTCTAAAACGATCTCCAAAAATTCCGGCACGTTCAACGCCTTTACCGCGAACGATCTGACGAGCTATTACGAATATCTTCCGGCCAACAAGATCGACATCGCAATGGAGATCGAATCGGACCGCATGAAGAATTGCATGTTCGATACATCCGAATTCAGGTCCGAAGTGCAGGTGATCAAGCAGGAGCGCCGCATGAGAACCGAAAGTACGGCCAGCGGCGTGATGAGCGAATACATGAATGCGGTCGCATACATGAGCCATCCGAACCGCGATCCGATCATCGGCTGGCCCGGAGATCTCGATAACGTGACGCGGGATGAAGCGTATCAGTATTACAAAACGTATTACACGCCAAACAATGCGTTTCTCGTTCTGGTCGGCGACTTTCACACCGATGCGATCGTGAAGCTCGCCGAACAATATTATGGAAGCATCGAAAAAGGGCCGCAGACGCATGAGCTCCGTCTGAACGAACAACTTCAGCGTGCGAAAAAAACCGTCACGCTGTGGCACAACGATTTTACATCGCCCCGTCTCCAGATGGCCTTCCACGTTCCCACAATTCAGCATCCCGACGGTCCGGCATTGAAGCTCGCCGGATCCATCCTCGGCGCGCGCAGCCGTACCTCGCGTCTCTACAAGTCGCTTGTGGACGGCGCGCAGATCGCATCGAGCGTCGCGGCGGGCATGCAGACGGCCAAGGATCCGGGACTGTTCCGCATTACAGCCGGCGTCAAAGCCGACAGCTCCATTGAGACAACCGAAAAGCTCGTGTGGGCCGAGCTGAAAAAATTGCAGACCGAATTGGTCACTGAACACGAGCTCCAAAAGGAAAAAAATAAATTCGTGTTCGGTGAAGTGACCAATTATACGAAGAACGCCGATATCGGCGGGAAGCTCTCAACGTATGAGGCATTCTTCGGTATCGATTATATCGGCGCGTTTTCGAAGACCGTTGCGGCGGTGACGCGCGAAGATATTCAGCGCGTGATGAAAAAATATTTCAGCGAAGAATTGTCCACCGTCTTCTACGGCTTGCCGAAGGGTCCGCACAAGAGAGGTGCGGACACCGAACAGCCTCTCGATGAAACGGGAGTTGAAAGCAAATTTCAGATCTGTCCCATCGGAGAACTGGACGACGACGCCGTGTTCACGTTCCAGCCGTGGAGCGAATCGGCCGTGCTCGGTTCAGGCGACATCGATATGTCGTCCGTCCTGAAACCCAACCCCATTGCGCCTCTCATCAAAAAAAATACGCTCGCGAACGGCGTGACGATCTATACCATCGAGAATCATCTGTCGCCCTCCATTTTTTTGGGTGGTTTTTTTGAAACGGGCGTCATTCCCGAAGCGATCGAAGGAGGTAAGCCCGGCATCGTATCGACAATGAGCGATGTGATGGGCCATGGCACCGTGAAGACCGACAACGAAACGCTCTCCGAGCGCATGGCCTTTGTGCCGTTCACATTTGCCGTTTCGGGCTCGTATAAGAGTATTTCTTTCCAGGGATTTTCGCTCCTCAAGGATGCCGAGGAAATGGCGGCGACCGGATTCGAGATCGTGACGCAGCCGGCCTTCAAGCAGTCCGACATCGACGTCTCGATCGGACGCCAGATGGAACGGGCAAAGTCGAGGAACAAAGCGACGCGCGAAGCCTCGTTCTCGTATATGTTCAACAAGGTGTTCCGCAGCAATCCGTTCTCGCAGTCCGATCCCACGGAACAATCACTCGCCTCGATCACCCGCGAAGATCTCGTGAAGCTGCATCGACTGTATCTGGCGCCTTCGCGCTTGACGATCGTGATGGTTGGAGACATGACACACAAGGAGATGATCGCTCTGGCCAATAAACAATTCGGCGCATGGAAGGTCGAATCGCCCGCGCCCGCAATCGCCCCGTTCCCCAATGCTCTGCCGCTGACAGGCCGCGAGATCAAGGCCTTCGTCGACAAGGAGTATACGGAATCGACGATCAATATCGGCTTCGCTCCGTTGAACGACATCGATGCGATCAGCGAAGAGACAATGAGCGTGATGAACACAATACTTGCCGGAAGCGTGCTCACCTCGCGCATGGGACAGGAATTGCGCGACAAGAAGGGATACATCTACGGACTCAAGAGCCAACTGTGGAACGCAGGCGAGCATGTGGGGTATTGGAAAATGCAAACGAAAACGGCGCCGAAAAATACCCAGCCCGTGATCGCCGGCATTTTCAGTGAGATCGAAAAATTCCAGAAATTCGGCATCACCGACAGCGAGCTCGTGTATGCGAAGGGGCGCCTGCTGGGGATGATTCCGTTCTATGTCGAGACGCCCGACGACATTGCCTCGAAGGCGTTCGAGATGATGCGCAACAAACAATCGTTCGACACATTCGATAAGACGGCCGACCGCCTGCTTGCAGTGACGAAGGACGACGTTCTCGCCGCGTCGAAAAAAATATTTACACTCGATCGCTTCGTGATCGTCGTGGACGGTCCCCTTGAACAGAAGGCATTCGACGGGTTGCTCGGCACATTGCCGCACTAAGGCAATGAACCACCGTTACGGTCCACAGAAAATCGCCTTCTCTGCACTTTCCGGGTCCGCAGCATTCAGCACGCTGCGGGCCCGCTTTTTAAATAGACCACGGCTGTTGACGATACACTGCCGCATTATTTCTTGCTCTGATAAAAATATTCCTTATAGGTCGGATTTTCTCCCGCCATCTTGAGGAATATATCGAGCGGAACAACTTTAAGATTCTTGCCCAGCTTGTCGCATATTGCTTTAACCCGTGCGATGTCGCTCGATTCCCTGACGTGGACCAGTAAAAAATACGGAAGCTCGGCATTGATCGCGGCAAGCTCTTCCAGATCGGCTACGACTTCGGCTTCAGGTTTTTCGGCGGCCAAATAATAATCATAGGAGATAAAGGGTTTCTTATCCTTGACCGTGAATGTATTCGAGGCCCTGTATCCGTTGATGAATCCGATCGCGTCCGGCATGGCGTTGTAATAGGCGTCGACGACATCTTTCGGCAGATTGTTGTCGCAGGTTTCTGTGCCGCCCTCCGAATAGTCCATGGTCTCGAAGACGTTGAGGTCGAGTTTCTTCATGAACTCTGCGGCTTTTTCAAGTTCTTTGGGCAGCCATTTTTTCGGAAACGCCTTCGGATACATGTACGAAGAGCCGGAGAGACTGCCGATAAAATAATCGTTCGGCGTTGCCTGGGCATAATAATATTCCAGCATGACCGGAGAAAGAGTCTCGAACTTCATGGTGACTTCCCATGCGAAGGGGATCGATCCACGCCCGGGCTTGAGCCATGCTCCGATGCCGATTCCGTCCGTTTCTACGAATGTAACGTAGATTTTTTTCTCGGGAATATATTTTTTGCCCGGTACAACGTTATGCTGGTTCGTAAATTTAAATCCCGGCGATACCGGCACATGAATCAGAAAACTTGTGTTGGGCTGAGTATTTAATGCGTCGGAGGTCAGCGCGTACGAGGACAACAGCGTCGTCATCTGCTCTTCCAGATCTTTTTTATAGGAATGCCATCCCCAGACCTGGCTTAAAGGTTTCATTTCGGAGAAGAGACTGTTCGTCAGCGAATATTCGAGTGTATCGGTAGGGCGGGCCGATAGATCTGAAAAAAATCCTTTCTTCATCATCCCATAATCGGCGCATGCGGGCATGAGCACGCTACCATGAGCGCCCCCCAGCCATACAACGACATCTCGTGAACACTTGGCCCAATATTTTTCTTTCGCCCATGAATAGATCTCGTAATCGGATTTCCCGGTAAATTTTCCTCTCAGGTCTTCTATCTGCTTCAATCCGAGTTGTTGTACCAGCGGCAGCATGTCTTCGGTAATGACAATGCCTTTTTCGAGTCCGGCGATGGTATACGCGACGATCAACGACGTGCGTTCTTTTTTATCCCAAAGAATATATCCTTTGATGCGTTCTTTGAATATGGTCAACCCCTGTTCCAACGAATTCACGGTCGTAAAGGAAAAATTCTTCCGTTCCACCAGATACCTTGCCAGATCATCAGTACAGTTGAACGGATAATTCGGTCCGAACGTAAAATATAACAGCGGCTGTGTTTCGTTGACAATGCCCTGAATGGAGATCCAGCAGGCTTGTTCAGGCAATTTGGAATTAATGTTCCAGTCCTCCGACATTTTATAGATGTACGCGTTGTTCGCATCCGCGCGTTTGAAGACAAATTTTGTTGCAGGTCCTTTGCGGCGCGTGGGGCGGAATATTTCGCATGTCAGCAGATCTTTCTCGGGCGATAACTGATACATGAACGACATTTCGCCGTGCTTTTTTCCCTGGGAGGCGTAGTACTCATATTTTTCGACAACCTTGAGACGGCCATCCTTCTCCCAATGTGCGGTCACATCTTTTGAGGAACCGAGTGGCAGCCGTAATCCCATATGGATATTGGTGGCGAATGTGCCGTCGGTTATTTCTTTGTGAGTGCTTGTACCATCCGTCGTGAACGCAATTTTTTCCTCAAATTTCCTCTTTGGCCCCAGCTTGGTGATAATTTCAACGGTATTGTTGTCGACGGCGATATCCAGCGTCATCTCCTGGTAATAATCCAAAAAGGAACTTTTAGCATTGATCATTTTCCACTTACCGCCCATGGCGGCATTCTGCGAGAACCCGATTGCGGTTCCACAGACAAATAGCACGATTGCCAAACCGAAATTTTTCATTTTTCTCCAGACGATGGTTAGGGTAGAATATTGTTGTGAATTGTCACCCAACGGAAAAGACTCCACGCTTGTTTTGTGCAGTAAATGATATGCGAAAAAATACACCCGATAAACAATGATATAATACAAAACAAGCGAAATGGATGCAATTGTTAAATCCATTGAAAAACAGTGCATAAATTCCGATTGAGGACCCCGCCTGGAGTGGGGCCGAATCAATTCGATGGCGGTTCAATCAAGCGCGCTTATCGATTGCACGCTTCCGTCGTCAACAGATAATATTGAAGCACGATCGGCGTCACCGATGCATCCACTTTGATGACCTCGACGCTGGCGCCGCTGATCGCCGGCACGCCGTTGGCGTCGACGGCCAGAGTGGCTTCATAATCTTTCTTGTTGTATGTGCTGCGCACAATGTACTTTCCCGCTTTCTCCAGATACAGCCGTGCTTTCCCGAATTCATTCAAGGTGATAGCGCTCATTATTTTCGTCCCCGTCGAATCATACACCGTGATCGTGGTACCTCTGGGGATGATCCACATCAGCGTATTGTTCGGACACTTCCCTACCACCTTCACATCGTATGTGCGGACATTGGCAGGAGCCTTATATTCGATAGGATTGGAGACGGGATGTAGGACTACGACATCCGATAATCGGAGAGAATCATTTCCCGGAACCCGTAAATATGCCTTCGTCGTGAAGGGTGGACATTCGATAGACACAGACTGTTCATATGCAGTAAGGGTGCTATACATGGCTCGATCTAAAGATGGAAGGCCAACACCGTAAACTAACTCGATCGGTGACATGGAAAAATCCCAATTTTTGAAACTTTTGCCTAGTTCAACCCCTGCGGATATTGTTTTTTGAGATTGAGGCCAAGCCGTGACGGGGGTAACGATGCCATGCATAATGTCTGAATTAGATTCTATAATAATACCTGGCTTAATCCCAAAGTATTTCCCTGGATTGGAGGTTTTCGGTAATGTTGTCGTGGTATATTGAGTTTCACCCGTAACGACAACCTGCCCGGTCACCGGATCGGTATACCCCTGCTGCAATTTATCTCCCAAGGCAAATGGTGCACCCGTTACCGGATTTTTATATGTCATATCGACAGGTACAAAAACGGTGCCGCCAGTTGTACTCGCAACCTTCCCCGACGCATCCGTCACCGACACGTACGCGGACAGTATCGGATAGACGATCGTCGTGCTGGCACTCACTCTCCCCTGGGGGATCAATCCCGCGGCCTGGGGATAATACACCGTCGAGGCGACCGTGAGCTTGCCGGTCAGCGCGCTGCCCGACGCGTCTTTCAAAACCGTTCCCTGCGGAATGGCGATCTGGCTTCCCATTGCAGTCAGCACGGCGATCGGCGCCGTTGTCTTCCCCGTGTTGTCCGATGTCACGGCAGTCGGGATCGTCGCCTGCTCGATGCCCGCCGCGGCCATGTCCGTCTTCTTGACCATGTTCACCACAACGACCTGCGGCCCGGTCGAGGTGATCGTGACCGGATACGTGATGTCCACATACCCGGCCGATGTGATCTTCAACATCAGATTCACCGGACTCGCTGCCGTAATCGAGGCCCCATTCTGGATCGCAAAGGTGAAGAACCCGTGATTCACCGTAAACGACGTGACTTTGGTGTTCACCTCGTCTGTCACTTTCCCCGCATCCGCGCCCTGAATCTCGACCGTGACAATGGACGTGGCCACTCCGCCGGTCATCACATCATTGAGCGTAACGGAGACCGTATTGTCGCGCATGACGGTGTTCACGATGACCTTCAGATCCTTGGTGGGATCGTTGATCTGGCACCCGGAGATCACAACGATGGCAATCGCCGCTGCCATCACTATTCTGGAAGAGAGTACTATTCTGCTGTATGCCATAATGATGGTTCCCCTTAGAATTTATATGAAAGGCCGAGTGAGACAACGGCTTGTTGTAATTTCATGTGACGTCTTTTATAGTTTGATGGGTGACCATAGATTCGTGATTTCCATAGTTCTCTATTCAGAAGGTTCTGTGGTTATGCCGCCGCAATGGGGCGATGGGTATACCACGCCACATCGCCAAGACCACTGCTGCGGCTATCATCATATCAGCGCACAGATCAATCGCACGCGTCCGTCGTCATCAGACAATATTTTAGCACGATCGGCGATACCGTTGCATCCACTCTGATCACCTGGACGCTGGGGCCGCTGATCACTGGCACGCCGTTGGCGTCGACAACCAGAGAGGCTTCATAATATTTGTTGTTGTATTTGCTGCGCACAATGTACTTTCCCGCTTTCTCCAGATACAGCCGGGCTTCACCGGTCTCACTCAGGGTGATAGTGTTCAAAATTTTTGTCCCCGTCGCATCATACACAGTGATCACAGTGCCTACGGGAACGATCTCCATCAAGTTATTATTCGGACACTGTCCTATCACCTGCACATCGTAGATGCGGACACTAGCAGGCGCCGTATATTCGATCGTATTTATCCCAGCTTTCAGTTCAACGTCATTCGATAATCGGATGGCATCATTCCCCGGAATCCGGAAATATGCACGAGTGGACCCGACTGTAAATTCAAATGGCCCATATGA
Organism: uncultured Ignavibacteriota bacterium; assembly: GCA_903884005.1. Taxonomy (GTDB): domain Bacteria; phylum Bacteroidota; class Ignavibacteria; order UBA10030; family UBA8401; genus CAISDA01. Next base: position 249,398 of record CAISDA010000072.1, read on the forward strand.
GGATTCTACTGCACTAAAAACAGCACAATTGATGGCGCTTGTTGGAACCCATTTCACCATTGGACCTACAGCTGGATAACCAATACCGTAAACGAGCTCGATCGGTGCCCCGGAAAAATCCCTATTTCTGAAACTTGTGCCCAGAACGATCGAACCCTCTGTAGGAACAGAAATATAGATAGCCGCTACGCCTAACCCCGGCATGGAATTCACGGAGATTAAACAAGGGAAACCAGTATACGGTATATATTTCACTGAATTGGAGATTTTCGATAAGGTTGGCCTGGTATATTGAGTTTCACCCGTAACAACAACCTGTCCGGTCACCGGATCGGTATACCCCAGCTGCAATTTATCTCCCAAGGCAAATGGTACGCCCGTTACCGGATTTTTATAAGTTGTATCGACAGGTACAAAAATGGTGCCGCCGGTCGGACTGGCAACCTTACCCAACGCATCCGTCACCGTCACGGACGCGGACAGTATCGGATAGGCGATCGTCTTGCTGGCACTCGCTCTCCCCTGGGGGATCAATCCCGAGGCCTGGGGATAATACACCGTCGAGGCGACCGTGAGCTTGCCGGTTAGCGCGCTGCCCGACGCGTCTTTCAGGATCGTGCCCTGCGCAATGGTGATCTGGCTTCCCATTGCTGTCTGCACGGCAATCGGCGCCGTTGTTTTCCCCGTGTTGTCCGATGTCACGGCAGTGGGGATGGTCGCCTGCTCGATGCCCGCCGCGGCCATGTCCGCTTTCTTGACCATGTTCAACGTAAAAATTTTCGGCCCGGTCGAGGTGATCGTGATCGGATACGTGATATCCACATACCCGGCCGATGTGATCTTCAACATCAGCTTCACGGGACTCGCGGCCGTGATGGAGGTCCCGTTCTGTATTGCAAATGTGAAGAACCCGTAATTCACGGTGAACGACGTGACCTTGGTGTTCACCTCGTCTGTCACTTTGCCCGCATCCGCGCCCTGAATCTCGACCGTGACAATGGACGTGGCCACTCCGCCGGTGATGACGTCGTTCAGCGTAACGGAGACCGTATTGTCGCGTATAATGGTGTTCACGATGACCTTCAGGTCCTTGGTGGGATCGTTGATCTGGCACCCGGAGATCACAACGATCGCAATCGCCGCTGCCATCACTATTCTGGAAGAGAGTACTATTCTGCTGTATGACATAATGATGGTTCCCCTTAGAATTTATATGAAAGGCCGAGTGAGACAACGGGATAGAACGTGAACCAATTCAGGTTCGTTTCTACGATGGCTTCCTGTTCCGGCGATGCCGACGGCTCCAGCAGTCCGGTCGCCGTCATGGAGACTTTCGGTGATCCCTGATAGTACGCGCCGATGTCCATCACGAAGCCGAGCCCCTTATCGCCCGCGGTGGGATTGCCGATGCCGATGCCCGCATACGGTGCGACCTTGCTGAAGGCCAGGTCGATGCCGATCGTGCCCAGATTATCCTTGTCGTAGACATCGCCGCCGATCATTTTGGAGATCGTCGGCTTCGCCGTGACCACCGGCTTGTTCAGATTCACGACCGCCCCTCCCGTCACGTGCAGCGAGGTCGACTCGAAGGGATACCAGTCGCCGAGCAAAGAAACGGAGGAAAGGTTCAGTTTCGCATCCATCTCGTAATCCTGTCCCGATTGCACGCCGGACTGATACGTATAGCTGAGCATGGAACCGCCCAGCCGCACATTGAACGAGGGTCCAAGCGATCGGTAGACTTCCAGGTTGACGCCGAGCGTGCTGAGTTTTACCGAGGCTGCATAGTCCTGGGCAGAAAGGTTGCCCGAGAGCAGGATCATGGTGCAGAGGGAGATAACGGCATATAGTTTTTTCATGCGACGCCTTTTAAGGTTTGATAAGTGGCCATCGATCCGTGATTTATATATTTCTTTATTCAGATAATTTGCTCTTAAACGAAAAAACCCCTGTCGAATGCATCGCGCATTCTCCAGAGGCTTCAAAACAATTCCTATCACA
>CAISDA010000073.1 GCA_903884005.1 uncultured Ignavibacteriota bacterium
CCCTTTAAAACGCAAAATAGAGCCGTGTTCTGGCTCTACTTGCTTGCGGAGAGGAAGAGATTTGAACTCTTGGTACAGGTTTCCCCGTACGGCGGTTTAGCAAACCGCTGGTTTCAGCCACTCACCCACCTCTCCGGCTAAAAAACTTGGACAGCTCTATGTATTACAGCGCCTAAAAAATACAAAATAATTGTCTCCAACGCAAGCGATTGTCTCTGTTTTTCTTTTTTTTGCAGCGCATATTCGGATCTGCGCATCATACGAGTCTGGAAAACCGCTTGTTCGATTGAGGAACATCGACTCCCATTGCACACCACACTACGGCGCCGAACATGAATGACGCGAAGAAGATATACACATCGAAGTGCATCGGAATCGGCAGCGCCTCATGCTGGACTGTCGTAAACACGATCCCCATCCCGACGCTCGCTATCGAGAGCCACTGATATAGACGCAATTTTCCAAACGATGCGGTCTGCGGCTCTCCCCGAAAGGATTCCTCTACAAACCTTCCCAATCCATTGAAGATCAAATAGAGTCCCGCAATGAGCGGCAGCGGCGCCGCCGCGAGATAGAGACGCATCAGCACGATGCCTGTGGCGATATTCCACAGGATCGAATACAACGGCGTTGGATGAACCGGTATATTCGCGAGCGCCGATAATCTGCACACGCGGCTCCGCGGATGCGTGTAGCGGATTCCCACTGCGGGCGATGACGTGCGCCCATGGCAGCAGCCTTGCACAAGACACCGCAGCCGTCCTGCCGCCTGTATCCACGGACCGGCAATGGCAAACGCGGCTAGGAATAGCCACAGATCGGTGCCCAACACATACGCGACCACGCAGCCCAGCATGCAGCCAAGCGCTCCTCCGTAATATCCGAACGGACGGAGCAGGCTCGGTGAGCCTTCCACAAATTGCGCCCATAGCCCGGCGCCGACCAGCGAAAAAAATGCGACGATCACCATTGAAGTGACCGCGCCGGAGCCGACGATCGATCCGACTATGCACAACCCCCCAAAGGATCCGAACGCCACATACGCTCCATGATTGATGATGCGCACGGGACCGATGCGCCATTCTTTCCACGAGTTTGCGAGTCGTTCCGTGAGTGTTCGTATCGTTTCCCAAATCGCCGGCATGCGAAGTACCGCATACCCTGATGCTAATCCGCCGGCAATGTCGGCGAGCGTGTGCATGCCGGTCGTGAAGCAGCTCACAATGATGGCAGCACTCCACATATACCATAGGTATCTTCCTCTCGGGAGCGATCGGCAAAAAGCTGCTGCGGCAAGCAACGACCAGACGACATGAAACGAGGGGAAGGCTGCAACGGGACCATCGTGCGCGCGCTCGAATTCAAGCAGTGTTCCAAGGTATCCGGATGGCACAAACGGACGGGGTTGAGCGGTGAACGGCAAAATGATGAAACAGAATATGACGAGTGCGGTGGCAATCAGTCCATTCACCGCAAACGTTCGAAGCCGGCGCGAGGATGACGGCAAGAGCGGAACAAGAAAGACGAACACGTATGTGCTTGCATACAAGAGTTCTGTCCATTCGATCACCGGAAAGGTTCGCTCGGACGGGAGTGAGAGCTCAAACGCGCCCGAAGGTGTACCCAGAACCAGCACTGCTTCATAGAGTATGACCCAGGGAAGAAAGACCAACACATACACCGAAATCCGTTCGGACAATGTTGCCGGCCTGTCGAGTGCCGGCGGCAGCGAGATGATCGGGGGCGAGACCACATCGCCGAATCGTTCCTGCAGGTCCTGACGTTCAAAGCCGTAGACCAGCGCCGCGCATCCGAGCATCAGGATCGGCGAAACAAGCCACAGTCCGCTCGGCGATTGAAATATAATCGACAGCCCGATCGCGACGCCGCAAAAGCCGGTGTAGATGGGATGGGAAAAATATTTATAAATGCCGCTCTGCACATACTGCGAGGGCGGATAGGCATTCATCGGAAGTCCGTTGCCGCGAAGCATGAGCGTGGCCATTCCCGCGAACATCATGACGGCGCCGCATGCCGATGCCAGTATTCCAACCATGCGATCCGGAACGATCGGCAGTGCAATGCTATCGTTCGTTGCGCGAGCCCACCACAAGAGAAGCAGGGGAAGCAGGACGACAAAGGCCGCCCCGTATGCGATTTTCCCTATCGTGGATGTCTTCATCGAAACACCACCCTTTCATGTATTGTCCAGCCGTGAAGATCGGGTGCAGCATGCTGTTGCAGTGTTCCCCGGCTCAGCCATTTTATTTCGCGCGACTGCGCCAGGGAAGAAGGTATGACGGATGACAGACCTGGAATATTTTTAAGTTGTGGTGAAAGTATGGACGCGTCTTTGAGAATCGTATGGCGCGGGAATGTGAGCCGCGCATCCCGGTGCGGAATGACAATCCGTTCATCGTCAATGTCCACGCGATCGACCGGCTCACCGTTCCAAAAAAGCAGGCGCTGTTCCGAGCCGCCAATCCAGTCGATCCACACAAGAGACGTGGTGCCGGAGAGAAACCGTCCCCAGCGCAGTTCATTGAAGGGCAAATACCATTCGGTCAATTGGATCTCCAGGCATTCCACGTATCCTGTGCCTTGAATGCTCGTGCTATCTCCGATACGAACGGTAACATCACTGAGGGGCTGATAACAATCCCATGTCATGGAGCCGGGGCGTGTCGCAGAAAGATCGCGATGAATGGGAGGACACTGTGATGCCCACATGCCGGAGATGCCGAGAGGTTTCGAATTCCATTCGATCGATTCGCCGGTAACAAACGGAAATGCATGCCCCAGGAGGGATGAGCCGGTAATGATTCCGGTTTGGGGGCTATAAAACATATAACTTTGGAAATGAAAGTGCACCGAGCGCCATTGTGCTTCGGCGGAATAGCCGATAAATGTTCGGCCCTGTTCGTCGACGCAATCGAGATACCATTTTTTAAGCAGTATGTCAGGCATGGGCATACCCTGTCATGTGCCGTTAAAAAAAATGTAACGGGAGGCTTGCATGCCGGTGGATTACACCGCGGCCGCCGGTTCGTTTTTCCCGTGCGTGTACTTGATCACATTCACCTGCTCCAGTGTCATCATGCCGCCGCCCCCGGATTTTTCGAGCAGCGCGTCGACAACCGGGATGAATGCCTGTACTTTCACGTCCGTATCGACGATCTCTATCACGATCGGCAGGTCCTCGGAGAGCTGCAGGATTTTTGCCGTGTGTATCACGCGGCTTCGGGCGCCGTATCCTTCCACGCCCCGCAGCACCGTGGCGCCCGCCATCCCGTTCTCTCTCGCCGCGCGCACGATCACATCATAGAGCGCATGATGCTCCAATCGATCGGACTCTCCTAAAAATATTCGCAGCAGTGTTCCATCTCCGGTAAGTTTCATCACAAGCCTCCGTATTGAATCTCAGCGCCGCAAGCGGCAGGGTTTCTTGATGCTCGTGTTCTGTTATTCGCCGCAAGCGGCGGGGAATTAGATCCAGTGTGGTTATATGTATTTTCCGACGATCGTTCCGGCGTAAGTGGCAGCCAGGCACATCACAACGCTGGCAAGCACATTTATTGTTGCGTAGAAAAATTCCGCATCCTTCAGCATCGCTATCGTCTCATACCCGAATGTCGAAAACGTCGTGAAACCGCCGAGTATGCCGATGGTCAAAAACAGGCGAAGGGACGGCGTCACGAGAAACCTGTCTTCAAACGCCGTCATCAGCAGGCCTATCAAAAAACAGCCGGCCACATTGACCGTGATCGTGCCCAGCGGGAACGCGCTTCCCGATGTTCGCGCGATCGTGCCCGAGAGCCAGTAGCGCGCCGCAGCGCCAATGCCGCCCCCCAGAAATACCACGAAAAAATTGCCCACGGTTCTCCATGAAAATTAGATTGACGTTTCGGACCAGCATTGTGGCGCCGCTCATGAAACCTGATTCAATATAGAAAATGCACCATGTATATTCAACGGACAAGTCGGGGGTTGCGCCTCAGCGGACGAACCGAACATGCTTCGGTATGGACACACCGTTTCATGTTTGATTCCAGCCGGTTCGTTTTTATATTAGAGAATGAACAATGTGAAGTCCATACATGCGGCTGCGCTGTCCTGGTATGCAGCGAATGCGCGCGCATTCCCATGGCGCCGGGAGCGCGACCCCTACCGCATACTGCTCTCTGAAATGATGTCGCAGCAAACACAGATCTCCCGTGTTATCGCGTATTACAAGCGCTGGCTGCGCCTTTTTCCAACGCTGTCCGACTTGGCCTTAGCATCGAAGGGTGACGTGCTGCGCGAATGGTCCGGACTCGGGTATAACAGCCGGGCGCTTCGTCTTCACGCGCTGGCGAAAACGGTCGTGGCCGAGTATGACGGCAAACTTCCGCGCACTGTCGCAGCATTAGAGGAGCTTCCAGGCATCGGCAGATATACGGCGCATGCCGTTGTCTGCTGCGCATACCGGAAGGCCGTGCCCGTTGTCGATGTGAATATACGGAGGATCTTCTCGCGCACGTTTTTTGATGTCCATGCTGCCGATGAAATGCAGTCCGACCGCGACGCGTGGACGATCGCAGCGCGCGTGCTTCCGAACACCAAGGTCTTCCAATGGAACCAGTCGCTGATGGACATTGGCGCCTTATTCTGCACCGCCCGGTCTCCGAAATGCGGCCTCTGCCCGCTCTCAAAATTTTGCATGAGCGCCGCTTCGCCGTCGTTCCTGTTGCCGGTGAAGAAAAAAAGGAGCAGTGAGCCGGGCTTCAACGGGATTCCCCGCCGCCTCTATCGGGGAAGGATATTAAAGCTCCTGCACGCAGGGCCGATGTCCGAGGACGATATCGCTCAGCGCCTCTGGAGCAAGTTCGGAGACGGCGAGACCGAATGGCTGCGTCATGTGCTCGGACAGATGGAAAAAAGCTCGCTCATCGCAAGGCGGGGGAAAAAAATCTCAGTGGCAGCATGAAGACGAACTATTTACACTGCATTGAATTGCGCGAACGTTATGCCGGATTGTCCGGCAAAGTCGGCGAAGCGCTCGATGCATACAGGGCCGTGCCCCGGAACCGGTATTTTTACGAGCTGTGCTTCTGCCTCATGACGCCCCAGTCGAGCGCTGCGCATGCGATGGCCGTGCAGAATGAACTGGAACGTCTGCAATTCTACACCACCGATTTCGATCCGGAGCCTCTACTGCGCCGGAGCGAACAGTATATCCGCTTTCACAAAACGAAGGCGAAGCGTCTCATGCTTGTGAAGCACCGCTTCGATGAAGTGATGAGTGTGATAACCGGCCCCCTGACGGCCTTCGAAAAACGCGAATGGCTCGCCGATAATATTAATGGATTGAGCTTCAAGGAAGCGGCACACTTTCTGCGAAACATCGGCATGAATGACGGGCTGGCAATTCTGGACGTACACATATTACGCTACCTTGTGAAGCATAATGTTATCGGTGAGCTGCCGTCGACGCTCACAAAAAAGCAATACTACCGCATAGAAAAATTATTCCAGGAATTTGCCGCGGCGGTCGCGATCCCGATCGACGAGCTGGATCTCGTGTTCTGGAGCGGTGGAACGGGATTCATCTTAAAATAAGACGGCCGCGCTTTAATCTCGACAGAAAACAATGTACATTGGTGTGATTATGTACGGGGTGGTATGAATTCCCCCGCAATGAAACGGCAGTGAGTTACTTTCAAAATAAAATGCGCAGCAGTCGAACAGACTGCGTTCCCTAGTAACTCACAAAAACTTGCACCGCTTCGCGATGCGGGCGAGATAACATTCCGCCCTACACATAACCACTCAGCGTACATCCAAATGCCTGTCATCCTGAGCGCAGCGAAGGATCTAAAAATAATCTGATGAAGGCAGCATTGAATGAATGCTCCCTGTTAGTTGTGATTTTTAGATCCATCGGTCGCTCGAGCTCCCTCAGAATGACATGGACTAGAGGGTGCAGTGAGTAGTTACCCATACACTATGATTACTTCCTTTGAATAATCGAATGTCCACACACGTGATCTCTTACTTCCGTTATTGTGCGTTATTTATTTTGTTCTGCAGCTGCACGGCGGTGTCTTCCGGACAATCTGCCGGGAAGAACGTACGCTCCACGCTTACCTCTGCCTCCGATTCGCTGAAGACGGCGGACGTACAGACGATCGTGCGGGCCGGAGTGCGCTATGTTTCGGTCGATGATCTCGCCCGGTTCTTCGACGCCGGAACATACGTTAATACCGTCCTGAAAAAAATTGAATTGAAACTTCCCGCCATCCGCTTTAAATGCACGGACGAAAGCCCATTCGTTGTTGTGACACGCCCATCGGACGGTTCTCAGAATGTGTATCAACTCGGCGCGCCCGTTGTGTTCACCGGAGGCGCATTCATTGTTCCCGCGGACGAATTTTTAAGGATGTACGAGGCGCAGACACAGCAAAAAGTATTTTTTGCCGTGCACGGACCCGAGACCGGGAAAACGCCGGCACGAAAATCGCCGGTACGGAACGAGGTGATCATAGAGCCCAGGGATGTATCGTCCTCAGCGTCGGAACAGCTTTCGGTGGGAACGGAAGACAAGGCGGGAAAATATTCGGTCACCGGCATTGAGGTGGAGGAAAAAAAGAACGGATATCTGCTGCGCATTCATGCGACCGAACGATTGCCGGACGCCGAAGCTGTATTGCAGGGCGGAGAATGGCTCTATGTTACCGTGCCGCGCGGGCGTGCAAATGTTCCGCAGCTGAGCGGCACGTTTGCAACCGGCCTTGTCAGGCGTGTGATACCGGTGCAGTCGGTGCAATCCCTTCAAATCAGCTTCCAGCTTCGTGAAAAGATCCAGGCGGTCGAAATTGTGCAGGACAGGACCGGCACCGATATTCTCATTGCGCTGCATCCTGCAACTGCAGCGGCGGTGAGCAACACGCCGGAAATGCCGGCAAAACCGGCGGAGAAAAAAATGCCGCCGCAAGCAACGACCGAACCTGCAGAGAAAAAATTGCCGCCGCAAGCAACGACAGAACCTGCTGAGGAAAAATTGCCGCAGGAAGCAACGACCGAACCTGCAGAGAAAAAATTGCCGCCGCAAGCAACGACAGAACCTGCTGAGGAAAAATTGCCGCCGCAAGCAACGACCGAACCTGCAGCGAAAAAATTGCCGCAAGCAACGACCGAACCTGCAGAGAAAAACATGCCGCCGCAAGCAACGACAGAACCTGCTGAGGAAAAATTGCCGCAGCAAGCAACGACCGAACCTGCAGAGAAAAACATTCCGTCCGCCGCCCAGACGAATGCCGAGAGACAGAAAAGCAAATGGAAGCTCGACGTTGTCGTGCTCGATGCCGGGCACGGCGGCCATGATCCCGGCACGATCGGTTCCATGGGAACGAAGGAAAAAGACGTCACACTGGGGATCGCATTGAAGCTTGGTGCGCTGATCGAGAAAAACATGCGCGGCGTGAAGGTCGTCTATACGCGCAAGACAGACAACTTCGTCGAACTCTACCGCCGCGGACAGATCGCGAACGAGGCTGGAGGAAAATTGTTCATCAGCATACACTGCAACTCGACACCGAAAAAATCGACACAGGTGAACGGCTTCGAGATCTATCTGCTGCGGCCCGGCAAGACCGAAAACGCCATCGAAATTGCAGAGCAGGAAAATGCCGTGGTCCGTCTTGAAAAAGATTTTGAACACCGGTATCAAAAGCTCACCGATGAGAACTACATCATCCTCACAATGGCGCAGAGCGCGTACGTGAAACAGAGCGAGCGCTTCGCAGAATTCCTCGAATCGGAAATGGCGAAGAAGATGGTCTACCAAAGCCGAGGCGTGAAGCAGGCGGGATTCTATGTGCTCGTGGGGGCATCGATGCCCAATGTGTTGATCGAAACCGGCTACCTCTCCAACAAGAGGGACGAGACGCTGCTGCGCGGACTCCCGGGCCAGTACCTTGCCGCCCAGTCGATCTACGACGGATTGAAAAGATTCAAAACGGAGTACGAGCGCAACTTCATGGATGATTAACATGGACTTCCGCGGGGGATGTAGAATTCTGCGGGGCCGTCAAATATCTTTGTATTGAATTAAATTATCCGTAAACTTCGTCGATCAGGTTCTTATTTCATCACCATATCACTCGCATTCCTATGGCCGCAATCGATCGTCCCGTGTTATCGCCCGAATTCAGGCACCGCCGCGTCGTCAATTGGCTTTCGCTGGGATTTCTCTATGCGTTTTTTTACATGACACGGTATAATTATACAGCCGTGTCTCCCGTGCTCGCAGCCGTGCTTGGGTGGAAAAACACGGACCTCGGCGTGTTCGAAACCATGATGCCGCTGGTCTACGGATTGTCTGTCGTACTGAACGGTCCGCTGGCCGATCGCATTGGCGGAAAAAAAGCATTCCTCTTCGGCGCGATCGGCGTGGCGATCATGAATTTTCTCTTCGGATGCGCGGCCTATGCCGTTGCCTCGCCCGCTGTGTGGGAGGGAACCGGACTGGCACGGCATGTCGTGACTCCGGCCGTGCTTAATTACGGATTATCCGGCGGCTTCCTGTTGACGATGATGGCGATGGTGTGGGGCCTCAACGGCTTCTTCCAATCATTCGGCGCACTCTCCATCGTGAAGGTGAACGCGCAATGGTTCCACGTGCGCGAACGCGGTACTTTCAGCGGCATCTTCGGCGTCCTCATACGCATGGGACTCTTGCTCGCATTCCAGGGCGTGCCGCTCATTCTCCTGTTCGGTCCGTGGCAGTATGCGTTCTGGATCCCGGGTCTGTTCGTGCTCATCATGTTCGTGATCAACTATTTCCTGATGGAGAATTCGCCGCAGGATGCCGGCCTGGAGAAATTTGAAACGGGCGATGCGGATGACGACGGGTCGCCGTCGTCGCTGAAATACGTGTTGAAGAAAGTGTTCGCATCGCGCCTCACGTGGATGATCGCCATCGGTTCGATGATGATCGGGTTCGTCCGCCGCAGCGTGGTGGACGCGTGGTGGCCGATCTACTTTGTGCAATATCACGGCGCGGATAGGACCACGTTCGCAACATATCTTCCGTACATCATCGCCTCCTGGGGCATTGCCATCGCAGGCATTGCCGGCGGATTCGTGTTCGGCATGGCGTCCGATCGCACATTCGGCGGCCGGCGCGGTCCGGTGATCACGTTGGGATTCCTCGGCATGGCGGTCGTTCTGGCAATGTTCGGCATTTCAGATCTGATGCATCTCGGTCCGACATGGGCCGCATGCTGGCTGCTGCTGCTCTCGTTCTGCGTGAACGGGGCCCACGGCATGATCGGCGGCGCGGCATCGATGGACTTCGGCGGAAAAAAAGCGGTTGCAACTGCGGCCGGACTCTTCGACGGCATGCAATATCTGGCCGGCGCGTTCGTCGGGATGGGAGTCGGATATGTGACCCAGAATTACGGGTGGGAGGCGTGGCATTGGGCGCCGATCCCGTTCGCGCTCATCGGTGCGTTCCTGATGTCGAGATTGTGGAATGTGCTGCCTGCAAGAAAAAGCGGTCATTAACAGACGTAAACGAAACGGGCGAACCGATCATCAGTTCGCCCGTTTTTTTTGGCTCTCGTATGACACTTGCACCGCTACGCTCGAGCGGGCGAGATAACATCTCGCCCTGCATGCGCACCGATGCTGCTGCTGTTATGCGTTCCACAATTTTTTCGTGACGCGTTCGAGTTCCGCGCCAAGCAGTGCGGGATCGTTCGTCTTTTCCGGCATGTTCTCGAAGACCGCATACGGGATCTTCACGCCCTTCACATCGATCACGGCCGGATCCGCCGCTTCCAATGCTTCCCAATCGTTCGTCTTATAATAGAACTCCATCTTCTCGTCCGGCAGCGAATGGAACAGGATCGAATCTTCCTGACCCGGGCGCGCACGGCGATGGTTCTTGCGGACCGATTCCTCGTATGGCACGCGAATGTAGATCAGCTTCACGCGTTTCAGGATCTCTTCGGGAAGGTATGTCAGCGCCTCGTGTATGCCGTTGTCGCCGCCGCGGGCGAACTCAATGACGACCGTTTTTTCGTCGTGGTAGTTCGGTTCGCGCGCGATCTTTTTCCGGTATTCAAGGCCGATGCGTTCGATGTAAAGATTCCAAATGAAGTGATCTTTGAACCAGTATTTTTCATCGGTCCAGACGCGCGGCTTGCCGTGCCTGGTGAGGATGTCGTCCGTCTCAAACGATTCCCATACATAGAGGAAATCGTCCAATTCCTCGAACTCGCCGATGTGAAACCGTTCCAATCGTTCCTTCGGATCGCTCTTCTTGAGAAAATCGATGACTTCCGATTTTCCGGCAGCGGGCCGGCCTGTGATGATAAGTATCGGGAAATTGTTGCTCATGCCTGCTCCTTCGTTTTTATGATGTGTGAAATAAAATCCTGACGGTCCGATGTGCTGCAGTGTGGTAATTACTCAAAGTACTATTAATTTCTGTCATTCTGAGGTTTCAACTTGGCTGCGCCAAGAATCTTCATGCATATGACATACGTACTCTGTCATTCTGAACGCAAGCGATGGATATTGCATCGTGTTAGCAGCCGGCGAGATTCTTCAGTCGCTTAAGCTCCTTCAGAATGACAAATACTGAATATGCGCCGAGTAGTTAGGTCGCAATTAACTGTTATTTGGCTTCTGCGATCCTCTCGTCATACGCGGAGGTGATCGTTTTGTCGTGGCGCATTTTTTGCTCCACTACTTTGTAAAGGGTGAGCTTCGTATATGCCGGTGTTGCGACGGTGATGCCGAGATAGCGCGCGGCCTCGCTGACAAGATAATCGTTGGCGGCGGCCGTATACGTCTTCGTGTCCACGACCGGTGTTCCGTTCACCATAAGAGAGAGAATTTCGGCCTTGCCGGCGCTCGAGCGCTTCCATGTGCAGCGGATGCCCGATGTCTGGATGGCGGGATGTTCGTCCAGAAAATTTTGGACCACGGTGCGGATCTGCGCGCCCGTGACCGTAAAGGTCACGATCACGTTGCGGAAGGGAAGCACTTCAAAAAGATCCCTCTTCGAAAATGTCCCTGCCGTCACATTCTTCCGGATGCCGTGCGTGTTCATGAATGCAATATCGGCCTTCGCGGCTTCGCGCTGCGCATCGGTAATGAAATTGCCGAGCGCCGACTCGGTCACCGTATTCTTGAGGTCGGCCGGAATTGTCGCGAGTGTTTCACTGTAGTCTTTATCGATCGCGGTCCTGATCGAATCGATGAATGCCGAAAATTTCGTCGCCGGGCGGTCGCTTGTGTACCAGAGCTGCAGGAGGTTGCCGTCGTATTTGACGATGCGCTTGTCTTCGATCGTGAGGTCGACGATGCCGAGGTTCTCACAATTGCTGCCGGTCTGAACGATGGGTATGTTGTTCACGCGCTTCGGATGCCTCAGACGCGTGTGTGAGTGCCCGCCGATGATCATGTCCAGGCCGTGCACATTCAGTGCGAGCAGCGAATCGTCTTCGACGCCCTGATGCGTGACCGCGATGATCACATCGACACGCCCTTTGAGTTCATCGATATACTTCTGCGCCGTTTCCGCCACCGGCAGCACTTTCATGCCCTTGAAATTCGCGGGAATAATGAGCTGGTTGAGGATCGTCGTGGTGAGGCCGATGACGCCAACGCGCACGCCGTTTTTTTCGATGATCATGTACGGCTTGTTGTTTGCCGGTACGCCTCCGGCTTCATTCACCAGATTCGCGGAGAGCGTGGGAAAGTGCGCGATCGACGTCAGGCTGCGAAGATTGGCCTGTGAAATATCCAAATCATGATTGCCCGGACACCAGAGGTCGTATCCGACACGGTTCATCATTTCGAAGAGTGCGCCGCCGTATGCGCCCTGATACTGGTATTCGGTGACCGGGTTGCCGGTCATCATATCTCCGGCGTCGATCAGCAGTACTCCTGGTTTGATCTTCCTGAGGCTGTCGACGGCCCACGACAATTCGACCATGCCTCCCACGAGCGGTTTGGGGGACGATTTCACCCAGAACGCTTCATGCGGCGTGAAACTGGCATGAATATCATTGGTATGGAGGATGGTGAGGTGCTGCTGTTCGCCTGCGGCAAGCACCTGCATGAGTGCAAGCAGTGCCGTCACAACGATCGTTGCGCGTGTGAGTTTCAGAGTCATTCCGGTTCCGGTTAGTGGCAATGATTAATTTTATAGAGACAGGAAATAATGTACAAACTCTCCGAGTCACTTTCCACAAAGAACATTCCACAAAGAAAAATGAATTATATATTGAAACCGGGGAAAAATAATCGTACTATAGACGAGGTTTATATAGTCTTACGCGACCAGAACGTTCTATTATTACGGAATTGCTTTTTGAAAGGATGAACCATGAATTTATCGACGACATATCTTGGACTGACCTTAAAGAATCCCATTGTTCCTTCCGCCTCACCGATGTCCCGAACGATCGGCAGTATACGAGCCATGGAGGATTATGGCGCATCAGCGGTTGTCCTGTACTCGCTGTTTGAAGAACAGATCCGTCACGAGACCAACGAACTGAATCATTTCCTCTCGCACGGCACCGAAAGTTTCGCCGAGGCGCTGTCGTATTTCCCGCAGCAGACGGATTATTATCACGGCCCCGAGGAGTATCTGGAACATATCGCCTCGGCAAAGAAGGCGGTCGAAATTCCCATCATCGCCTCGATCAACGGATCGACGGCCGGCGGCTGGACGGACTATGCAAAGAAAATGCAGCAGGCCGGCGCCGATGCGCTGGAACTCAACATCTATCATATACCGACCGATCCGGACATCACCGGCGCCGAGGTCGAGGACATGTACATCGATATCATGCGCGCGGTGCGCAGCTCCGTCTCAATTCCGGTCGCGGTGAAGCTGTCGCCGTTCTTCTCATCCGTTGCGTCGATGGCAAAAAAACTTGACGATGCCGGAGCCAACGGTTTGGTGCTCTTCAACCGGTTCTATCAGCCCGACATCAATCTGGACTCGCTCCAGGTCGAACCGGGTGTCGTGCTCAGCACATCCGAGGCGCTCCGTTTGCCGCTGCGATGGGTTGCCATCCTTCACAAGCAGGTCAAAGCCGATATTGCCGCAACAACCGGCATACACACTGCAGAAGACGTGCTCAAAATGGTGATGGCCGGCGCCAACGTTACGCAGGTCTGCTCTGCGCTGCTGCGCCATGGACCCCGGCGCATTCGCGAGATCATCACCGGCATCACGCAATGGATGGTCGATCATGAATACGCGTCGCTTGAACAGATGCGAGGCAGCATGAGCCATAAAGCAGTGGCTGATCCGTCGGCGTTCGAACGCGCAAATTATATGAAAGCCCTTAATTCCTATATGTAACATCATTGTCATCGGCCGATGATCGACGAATGCGTGATGTGCGGCGGCACCTGCATGAATGCTTCAACGATCATCGGCCTATGATCCAGACTCGGGAAAATCCGGATGAGTATCTTCTTTAGCAGGCAGTGTGAGTATGCAATCCAATCGGCAGTGTATATAGCAAAAAAACAGGTCGGCGAATGGACCACGGTAAAGGAGTTGACGGGGCACTTGAACGTGCCGTATCATTTTTCCGGAAAAATTCTGCAGAATCTATCGCGTAAAGGCGTGCTCATCTCGATGAAGGGAACGCGGGGCGGATTTGCGCTCGCGAAACCTGCTAAGGAAGTGACGCTCTTCGATATCGTCGATGCGGTAGACGGTTCGGCGTTTCACACGGCATGCGTGATGGGCTTTCCCAAATGCGGCGACGGCCACAAATGCTCGCTCCACGATCAATGGCACCTGTTGCGTGAAAAAATTTATCAGATGCTCGTGAAGAAATCGCTGAACGATCTTGCCCGGGATATGGACAAACCGGGATACCAGATCCTTCCGTGATTGTTGTCCCGTTGATCAGTTTTTAATGTGTTGATCCGCAGCATTGTAGAGCGAGATGGTTTTTCGCCTGCACCGTGATGCGTGCATCGACCGAAAAATATCACTTGCATACTCGCTGAAGATGTGGGTATATTAATATCGGACAAATAAGTCTGATAAATAACCACATACACCGATATCCGTATGGAACGATCGACCACGGCCCGAAGGCCCGCCCTTCGGGTGAAAAAATTAGCACCCGAACTCCGCCGGCATAAAATTATTTTCTCGCGTATCCCCCGCTTTTCATCGCGCCTGAAGGCCCGTCTTCAATACGATTC
This sequence comes from uncultured Ignavibacteriota bacterium, assembly GCA_903884005.1. GTDB lineage: Bacteria > Bacteroidota > Ignavibacteria > UBA10030 > UBA8401 > CAISDA01. Next base: position 14,236 of record CAISDA010000073.1, read on the forward strand.
GCAATTTCTTCGCACTCTCGTGCAGTTGGCATTCCTCCTGGTCTGCATCTGGATCGGCATCGAGTTCCACTATTTCGTGAAGTGGGGAATGTCCCGGGGCGCGGCCTCGTTTATGGAACGGCCTCCGGGCGTGGAGGGATTTCTCCCCATCAGCGCGCTCATCAGCCTCAAGTACTGGATCGAGACCGGCATCGTGAACGCCGTGCATCCGTCGGGGCTGGTCATCTTCCTGGCCGTCGTGGGCGGGAGCATAGTGGTGAAAAAATCGTTCTGCAGCTGGTTCTGTCCCGTGGGCACGCTGAGCGAATCGCTCTGGATGCTCGGCCAAAAATTATTTAAGAAAAACATCACACTGCCGCGGTGGCTCGATTATCCGCTCCGCTCGCTCAAATATCTGCTCCTGCTGTTCTTCGGCGCTGCCGTGCTGGCAATGAATTCGGATACGCTGGCCGCCTTCATCAACAGTCCCTATAACAAACTGGCGGACGTGAAGATGTATATGTTCTTCGCCGAAATCACGAGCGGCGCGATCGTGACATTGCTCGTGTTGATGGGACTCTCCGTGGTCATCAAGAATTTTTGGTGCCGCTATCTGTGTCCGTATGGCGCGCTGCTCGGCATTGCAAGTTTCCTGAGTCCGTTAAAGATACGCCGGAAGGCCGAGACGTGCATCGACTGCGAGTTGTGCACGAAGGCATGCCCGTCCCTCATCACGGTGCACGCCGTGAAGACGGTGTGGAGCGATGAATGCACCTCGTGCATGCAATGTGTGGACGTGTGTCCGGTCGCAGACACGCTCGAGATGCGCTCGCCGCTCGCGAAGCGTGGAGTGCCTTCGTGGGTGCTGGCATGTCTCATCGCCGGCGTGTTCATTGCCGTCACCGGCACGGGCATGATGACGGGGCACTGGCGCAACGCGATCGGGCGCGACGAATATCTCATGCGCTTTCCCAAGATCGATTCTCCCATGTATCAGCATGCGCGCGGGTCCGTGCCCGACTACGGGCCGAACGACTGATCATGCTGCATTGTAGGGCGAGCTGTTAGCTCGCCCAGTTGTCCAGCTATTGCGTCACTTCTGCCATTACATTTTTTTGAATGTCCCGCAATTATTCTGCACCTTTGCATTACATTGATTACATTTGAAATATAAAACTTCGGAATTTATTCGTTCACCTGAAATATTTTTTATGTACGAACATCACACCAGACCGTTATTGCCGAAGCACCTGTTTATTCGCCGGGTATTCATCCACTGGCTCTTGTCGGCAGGAGTCGTCGCACTCTCTCTCGGCCTGGGCATTGCCGGGTACATGATCACCGAAGGTATTTCCTTTATCGACGCCATGTTGAATGCGTCGATGCTCCTGGGGGGAATGGGACCGGTGACCGAATTGCACACCAATGCCGGCAAGTTGTTCGCCTCGTTCTACGCCCTCTTTTCGGGAATGATATTCCTCGTTCTGGCCGGCATCATCATGGCGCCGGTTGCCCACCGTCTGCTCCACCATTTCTTGAAAAAAGACCCCTCTTAAAAATATTCAAAAAATATGTAACTATTTTCTGTGTAGGTACTTACTTTTTTTCAAATCTATCCGATGATTATGTACACACACTGTCCACGGCGAGCCGGTTCCCTGTCCATGTATCAATGGGACCGCTTCTCAATGGTCTCGATTCGCCTGCTGTGTGCCAAATCTGAGTGAATTTGAAGGATATTCCGCCAATAATGGTTATTTCCATGACTGAAAAATATTACATGTGTTTGTAGTTTCCACAAATTTCCATCGCGGTATTCGTAAAATTTTCAAACCATTGTGGCCTATCGTGTACCGTATTGGAAGAAAAATCCAAAAAATGTGAAGAAAATACGCGTGCTCCCTAATCGCCGGACATTGGCACACTAGTTGAATAAAATGTAGTAGTTGTCTCCGGCACATCGATGCGATGCATCCGGCGGTGATGGTTCCATTGTTTGAATAATGCAAATACTGTTGACGATTCACAGATCCTTGGGGGGAGAAGTGAAACAATCAATCGGATTGGTACTGCGCGCCAGAGTGCGCAATTTCACTGAAAGTTGGGATGCGTATCGCTGCAGTTTCACTTCGCACGATGGCAGCGCCGTTGCAGGTGTGCGCCATCACGCTCTACACGTCTATTCCAATCTGCCCAGTCAGTCCGTTCTCCGTGCTTCCACAGGAATCATTGTTCCATTCGGGCGATACTCAGGCGCTCCACGCCTGAAACAGTCGTCTCGCCATTCAACGCGCCAAACCGTACCAATACCGTGCCGTACTGTTCCTGTCTGCACCAAAGGTAAAGGGATCCGTACGTCTGCAACGCCGAATATTCCGAAGAGAGGCAGCCGCCGTTCGCCGTCATCTTTGCAGCATGACGAATAAATGTTTCATGTATTCGAGCCATTTCAAATTCTCTCAGGGGGAGATATGAAACGAGTGAACCGTAATTTCTTAATGATCGGTGCAGTATCGTTTTTCCTGTGCACGCTTTCGCAAGCGGGGACCATCACAAGCAGCACGAATGGTAACTGGGCAACAGGCTCAACGTGGGTAGGCGGTATTGCACCCACTGCGACCGATGTCGTTGTCATTGCCACCGGCGATAATGTGAGCACGTCCGGCAGCAGGACGTGTGCCGGCATCACAATCACCGGAACACTCACCATGGCGAGCGGCAATGTGCTCACCGTCAATGGCAATGTGAGCGGAGCGGGGACGTGGGCAGGCGCTATGTATGCTTCGACAACGATCTCACTGACCGGCAATTGGTCATTCAACGGGTCGATGACAGGATTCAATGCGAGCACGACGGCAATCTTTACGGGTGCAGCCGATCAGACCCTTTCCGGGAACATGGCGGATGACCTCACGATCAATAAAACAGGCGGGAAAGTGACGATGGGCTCCGCCGTGACGGTATCCTCAACATTTACCATGACCGGCGGTACATTCGATCCGGATGCGTACAAACTCACCGCCGGGTCGTCTGTGCTGACGGCCGGAACGCTCAGAGTTGGGACTTCCACCTGGTTCTCAAATTATCAAATCGGTCCTGCACCTGCGGCAGTATTCACCATTGACTATTACAACACATCTGCGACAATCGATAACGATTTCACATACACAAATTTGAAGTACAGCGGTACTGGTACGGCAGGTGCGGCCAATGGATCGGGTCAGCCCACCACGTTGACGATTACGGGCAACTTGCTCAACACCGGCGGAGGTACATTGGCTTTCGGCTCCAACGCTGTCACATTGAGCGGCACCGATGCTGCAAATTCGATCGCCGGATTCACGACCACGGGAACCGTCTCCATGACGAAGACCGCAGGCACGGCAACGTTCACCGGCAATGTGAACGGAGGCGCGCTCACGATCAATGGCAATGGCGGCACGCTCAACCTAGGTTCGGGATTGACGCATACATTCTCCGGAGCCGTGACACTTACTGCCGGCTCGTTGAACGGCGGGTCCAGCGTGCTCAATGAAAATTCTGTGAGTTCTGCGGCATGGGGTGGTACGGGAACAGTATTTACACCGGGAACGGGAACCGTGAATTTCGGCGCAGCCGGCGCCCAAACCCTTTCCGCTTTAGGCACAAAAACATTTAACAATCTGACATTCTCGAATTCAGGCATAAAAACGAATTCGAGCACGACAGTGAACGGCGTATTCTCGTTGGAGGGGACTGCAACGGCCTCGGCCGCTCCCACATACGGTACAAACGCATCACTGCAATACAATACAGCAACATCGAGAACTGCCGGCTCAGAATGGATCACTCCGTTCGCCGCGACGGGCGGTGTGATCATCGCAAACACGGGAACCATTACTGCCAACAATGCAAACACATTCAACGCGTCAATTCCACTCACGATCAACAGTGGTGCGACATTTTCTAGCGGCAATTATGGAATGACATTCTACGGCGATTTCATAAACAATGGTACATTCACTGCTGGGAGTGCGGCCATCACGTTCACCGGCACAGCATCGGCACAAAACATCGACGGTTTTACAACGACCGGTACGGTGTCTATGACAAAGACCGCCGGCACCGCAACATTTACCGGCAACGTGAGCGGAGGGGCGTTCACGATCAACGGTTCCGGCGGCACGCTGAATCTTGGTGCGGGGTTGACGCATACATTTACCGGAACGCTGACCAGAACGGCGGGCACGCTGAATCTTGGGTCAAGCATCCTCAATCTCTCGGGCAGCACGAGCGGCAGCGCTGGAGTATGGACGCCCAATGCGGGCACTGTGAATTTCACCAGCGGCAGCGGCCAAACAATTCCCGGCTGGTCGTATTATGATCTCGGATGTTCCGGGGCGGGCACGAAAACCATTGCCGCCCTCACGACGGTCACAGTGGGCCGGAATTGGGCGGTTGGCAGTCCGGTCACAATGACGACGACGGCCAATGCCACCGTTACCGGTGATTGTTCCGGAGGCGGTGCCATCACCGTTGGATCGGGAACAATCTCAGTGGGAGGGAATTGGACGAATAACGGAACATTCACATGCGGAACGGGAACCGTTACCTATAACGGCGCAGGCGCTCAAACGATAGGGGCGTTGACATACAATAATCTTACCATCAACAAATCATCAGGCACGGCGACTCTGGCCGGAGCCGCCACCGTGAATGGCATACTCGCGCTCACGAACGGGATCGTGTCGACAACGGATTCCTATATACTGAGCCTCGGCTCCTCGGCTTCGGTGTCCGGAGCGGGCGCCGAACATTATGTGAACGGGTACTTAAAGAAAACCTTTGGCACAGGTGCGCAGTCGTTCACATTCACGGTCGGTGATGCAGCGAACTATACACCGGCGGCGCTTTCCTTTGGTAATGTCACTGTCGGCGGGAGCGTGACGGTGAAAACAACGTCGGGTCAGCACGCGAGCATTTCGTCATCGGGCATCAATTCGTCGAAAGACATCAGTCGATACTGGACACTCGCGAATACCGGCGGCACATTCGGCACGTATTCGGCGACGTTGACATTCGTTCCCGGCGATGTCATCGGCAGCGCGAACACCGCGAACGTTGTTGTTCGCAATTACAGCGGTTCGGCCTGGACAACAACCACCATCGGGACAAAAACGTCGACGAGCACCCAGGCAACAGGCCTGGCCTCGTTCGGCGATGTTGCCATCGGCGAGCAGGACCTCGATCACTTTGCACTCTCGCTCGCCAGTCCGCAAATAAACGGCGTCAACTTTACCGGCACCAATACGCTTACTGCGCAGGATAAACTGAATGCGACATTCAGCGCATTCGATGCATCGGCAAATAATGTAACGCTTTCGCCAAATGCTCCGTTGACCGGAGCCATTTCCGGACTTTCGGGCGGTGCGATACTGTCAAATGTTGCCGATTTCACGTCCGGTGTTGCCAATCTGACATCGCTTGGCATGAAATATTCGGGCAACGCGGGGTCGGGAACATTCGCCGCCGCGTCGGCAAACGGCAAGACGGGAACATCGGGGAGTGTGACAGTGACGGCGGGGGCAGCCACGCAGATCGCTGTGAACGCGGGCAACGATCAATCGGCCACTGCGGGTTCGGCCGTTGGAACAGCTCCGAGTGTCATCATTAAAGATGCGAATAATAATCCGGTCTCCGGCGCGAGCGTTACATTCGCCGTTGCCACGGGCGGCGGGTTCGCCACAGGACTATCAACAACCACGAACTCAAGCGGCATCGCCACAGTCGGCAGTTGGACGCTGGGAACAACAGTCGGATCCAACACAATGACCGCGACGAGCGGCAGCCTCACCGGCTCTCCGGTGACATTCACGGCAATGGGCACAGTCGGCGCGGCCTCGCAGCTGGCTGTAAACGGCGGCAATAATCAATCGGCCACAGCGGGCTCGGCAGTTGCAACGGCTCCGAGCGTCATCATTAAAGATGCAAATAATAATGTGGTCTCCGGCGTCTCGGTCACATTCGCCGTTGCGACAGGCGGCGGCTCAGGCACACTCTTATCGGCAACGACGAACGCAAGCGGCATCGCCGCAGTCGGCAGCTGGACGCTGGGAACGACAGTCGGCTCCAACACGATGACCGCGACGAGC
>CAISDA010000074.1 GCA_903884005.1 uncultured Ignavibacteriota bacterium
GGCAGTCGCGGCTATCTGACGTGGCTGCTGCAGCGCCGAGCGAAATGAAAGCAGAGAGCAAATAAATGAAAAACATTTCAATACCATTGACCGACCCCTTTACTTTACCCTTTATGGATAGCCAAGCGGCTGCAGTTGGGCAGTCGCGGCTATCTGACGTGGCTGCTGCAGCGCCGAGCGAAATGAAAGCAGAGAGCAAATAAATGAAAAACATTTCAATACCAGTGACCGACCCCTTTACGCGGACTCGCAATAATCTGCAAGTGTCCGGAAGCTTATTTTGCGGAATACGGCATCACCTCTGGGACGTATACCAAAGAGGGGGATAAGTACACGGCCAAAGGAGTGCATGGCCCGGTGCAAGGGCCACAACTCAGCGATGGAGAGATTCTTTGGAATATGCTCGAAGATTCGCGGACATTTACGATAAAGGATTTGGACGTTCAACAATTGAAGAAACACGTTGACGCCCGCAAAAACGTCGTAACAGCAATTGGCAAATTCGGTGGGCAGTTTCCGAATAGCGACGGCGAATACACATTTAATACCAGCTATTGGAGTGGCGTTATGGTAGTCAAAGCAGGCATGAGTGCATCCGATGCCGTCAATGATGCGTTTACGGCAAACGGCGGGCTTTACACGCTTGGCTGTCGTTATACATCCTTTATGATTCTGCTGGAAGGAATTGCCACCACTGACAAAGCGGCTTTCGATTCTGCTTTAAAAGCGAACGGACAATCGGCTATTTTTTCGCAAGCTTTTGGGGCTAAGTTGCTTATCGGAAAAGATGTACAGAAGGGAGGGGAAAATCCAACCTTGAAGAACTGGGTTCCTGGCGATAAGGGATATATTGAAGGGTATCGGGCAAGGGGACTTGACGCGGGCGAAAATATCATATACATGGGAGGTGGCCAGTTTTGGGGAGCTCCTCCATACCAAGGAAATTTATTACAAATGATGAACCATGTGAAAGGCTTCTCAAACGGAAAAGCGAGTGAAAACGGTCAACGTATTTTTCCGGGCTCTGGCCTCGACAAGGTTGAATAATGAAAGCTAAAATCACTTTTATTACTGCATTGGTTTTGATGGCTTTGTCCGTGGGTTGTCGTAGCCAGTCAATAACCAATGAGAAACAGTATGGTTTGGTCACAAGTAACAATCTGCAAAAGATTCTGCTAAACCTTTATGGTGCTGTCGATGACAGCGGTCGCTTCCCAAAGAGCCTGAAGGAATTCGTCGCGTACGATGTGAGGATTCAGGGGGAGGCTCGTCTAGAACCTGACTATTTTGTATGTCCTGGAACGGGCTCTATTCCGGCATCGATGAACGAGATAAATAGTTGGACGGATTATATATTCATAGGAAATGTCGCTGATTATATGGCTGCTGTCCCATTCATCGTTTCGCCTCCTGAAAATCATCATGGAAAATACGGTTATGTGGCGACTGCGTTATATGGTGTTATTCGGTTGCCGCCTTCTGAAGTCCGTGCGTTAATCAAATCCCCTTGGCTAATATCGACTAACGAAACACAGGAGCATATTGAAAATATTAAGCGTGAGATTATAATTAACGTCCCTCCGCGATTGAGAACATATTACCCTGAGTAAGAAACAATCGCTGATCGATCATATTGTTTTCGCGCAAAATGGCACTACGCGGATGACCACGACCAAACAGTATGACTATTTGAATCGGCTGATCAACATCGCCTCGACGAACAATAATGCCGTCCCCTTGGGCAGTGCGAGCTACCTCTACAACACCGCCGGGCAGCGGCAAACGATGAGCCTTGGCGTACAGGGGTCGGTCAGCAGTATTGACATATTATGTGTTCTAGGGTATCGGTAATAGATGCCGCGCAAATTGCGAGTTGAGTATGCGGGGGCCATTTACCACGTCATGAACCGTGGAGA
>CAISDA010000075.1 GCA_903884005.1 uncultured Ignavibacteriota bacterium
GGTTTGCTAAACCGCCGTACGGGGAAACCTGTACCAAGAGTTCAAATCTCTTCCTCTCCGCAAGCAAGTAGAGCCAGAACACGGCTCTATTTTGCGTTTTAAAGGGTGCCTCAGTATTCCTCCCGTTCGTTCCATCTTCTGTTGCTCAAGTTATGCCATTCAGCAACTATCAATGACCAACCACTTACCCCAACCACGTTGGCCCCGGTTCCATACTGATCCTGTACATGCCTCCGGCATCAGGAGCAGCTACGGGTATCGCACTAATGACTGGCTCCGGCTCCGGCAAGAACTCCTGTCTTCAGTATGTCACGTCTACTGAATGCTGTTTCGTTTTTTTCCATAACATTTCTCCTAAAACTACTCATTGCACATTGTAATGTCAAGTACATACCCCTTCCGCGATCAGTCACGGTCATAGAATGCCTTCCTCCCGAATGAACCGGTACCAATGCATGGCTTTTTCACCCTGCGACAATGTCATCGTATCATTGCGCGAGTTCAATAAGTACGCTCGCTTATGACCGAGCAACACACCAATGCTTCGAATTCCGGAAACCATCCTTTCGTTCGGCGATTGGCTGAGCTTGATCTCAATAGGAATAGACTCGCTTCCACGTGCGAGGATAAGGTCGACCTCTACCTGGTTATTATCACGATAGTAGAAAAATTCCCAAGGCGTTCCTTTGCTGAAATTTGCCTTGACGAGGTCCATGATCACCATATTTTCAAAGATTGCTCCCCCCATAACGCCGTTACGCAGCGCACGCGGATTTGATTCCCGGAGTATATGTGCGACCATCCCCGTATCGGTAAAAAACAATTTCGGACTTTTAACGATGCGCTTCCGGAGATTCCGCGCGAACGGACGCAACAGATAGATAATTCGGGACGCTTCAAGCACGGAAACCCACTTGCGTGTCGTCGTATGGGAAACGCCGCAGACATCTCCGATCTTTGTAAGATTAAGAACCTGACCTATATTTGCGGCCAGAACTTGAATCAACTGCTGGAATGACCGCAAGTCTCCTACCGCATGCATCCCGCGGACATCCCGTTCGAGGTAGGTTTGGATATACGACGAATGGAACAATGCCGGTGGAATTTTATTTGCCGCGGGGCCGGGATAAAATCCACGGATGATATCTTTGAACGTTCGGTCTTCGGTGATATGATGCACAACCGGGAGCTCCCCATAATGGAAAGGAAGCAGTTCGAAAATTGCCACCCGACCTGCGAGCGATTCCGACACCCCTTCCATGAGTGAGAATACCTGCGAACCGGTTAATACATATGTGCCGCGCCGCCTCTTGGATGCATCAACCTCCCTCTTGATGCCTGATAAAAGGGTGGGAACATATTGGATCTCATCGAGTATCACCGGAGCGGGATGATCAGAGAGGAAAAGCGCGGGATCGCGCTCCGCCTGCGAGCGAAGGATCGGATCGTCGAACGTGACATACGTATGAAAGGGGAACAGTTTTTTCAACATCGTCGATTTCCCGGACTGGCGCGGTCCGGTGACAAGTACTACAGAAAAATGTTTGACGGCTTCAAGAATTCGCGCTTCAATTGAACGATGGATGTATGCCATGACGGTCTCCGTTGATGTCCATGGCAAATATACATATTGAAAGTAATAGATTCAATATGTATAATTAAAAATTTCATCCCGGTTGGATTTTCAGAAAAAAACTGGGCGGAAGACATAAACGACAACTATCGCAAATAACACCCCCCCCCTTACATCTCCTTTGCTGAAATTTGCCTTGACGAGGTCCATGGATAAAAAAACCCGCCAAGCTTCTGACGGGTTTCACTTTCTGTGAACATGCGATAACGCACGGCTCACTTATTTGAGCAGCGACATCTTCGTCATCTGCGCTTTTCCGTTTTGCTCCAACCGTGAGAAGTACATACCCGAGGCGAGACCGGTTGCGTTGAACTGCACCTGGTTGACTATTCCCGCCTGGGCTTCACCGTTAAAGAGTGTGGCGACTTCCTGACCGAGGATGTTCAGAATTTTCAGCGTCGCGCGTCCCGTGGAAGGAACGGTAAATGCAATGTTCGTGGTCGGGTTGAATGGGTTCGGATAGTTTTGTGACAGCGCGAACACGGTCGGCGCTGCAACTTCGGTCAACTCCACTTCCTTCGAGTATTCAAACTTACCGTCTCGGTCGATCTGCTTCAGACGGTATTGAATCCTGCCATCGCCGGCGTTGTCTGCAAAAGCATAGCTTTGCGGCGCATTCGTCGTTCCATGCCCGGCAACGAATCCGATCTTTTCCCACACGCCAGTATTTTTCTCGACGTCGAAGCCGTAGTTGTTCACTTCGGTGGCGGTGTTCCAGTGGAGCGTCACAGCGGAACCATGTGTTGACGCCGTGAATGACGTCAATTCAACGGGAAGTGCTGAACCACCTGTGCTTTGCCATGCAAGAAAGGGATACCCGTTATTTATTGAAGCATCAATCTTCCAAATAGCACCATCCCATCCTGTAAAGGTGGATGCCGTTTTCATTTCGGTCGTAGTTTTCGAGGTGCCATACGAACTTGCAAAGGGTGCTATCGTGTTATCCCAATACGAAGAAGTGATCGTTGTGCCGGTAAAAGTCCCGACAAGCCCTCCGATCAAAGACGCCCCATTGCTAACGATGGTTCCGCTCGAATAACAGTTCGTCATCGTTCCGGCTCCATCCATGCCAACCAGTCCCCCCAGATACAAGCTACTTGCGGTTACTTCAGTGCTGGAATAGCAATCGGTTATTGACCCGAGAACGCCATTGGCCTGGCCAATGAGTCCTCCAATGGCAGAATAACCGCTGACACTGCCGCCGAATGCATAGCATTGGGATATTATGGCACCGGACGTCACACCTGCAAGTAAACCAACTTGGTTAAGACCGGTCACGGTGCATCTGGCAATATAGCATTTCGTAATGGTGCCTTCCGAAATGTATCCAACAAGCCCACCCGTATAATTATCGCCAGTGGAAGTAATCGTTGCATCCGTCACCCCCAAATTTTGGATGCGTGCGGTAGTCCCATCAACATACCCAAATATTCCCACGAAGGATACAGAACTGCTGATGGTAAAGGATAATATCCTAAATCCAGCCCCATCATACACTCCTGAAAACGGCTTAGTTCCTGCAATTTTTCCGATTGGCGTCAAGGCTGTGTTGGCGTAACTAATACTATTAATCTGCTTAAAATATTTAAACGCATAAGAATTTCCTCCATTGACATCTGTGGCCAAAGTTGTTAAATCAGTTGTATTTGTGATTTGGTATGGGTCGATGGAGGTCCCGCTTCCCCCGCTAAATACACTGTCGGTTGCGTATACTGGCAATACTGTTACGAAAATGACTGCCGCGAATAATAGAAAGTGTTTCATATCATCTCCTTTTGTGTTCATATCAATCATTGTCTAAGATCACTATCCATGCCAGCTTACCGAAAAGACATTTCCGTTCTTTCCTCAATCGTGTACGCCGTATCATCGAACAGCCTCATGAGCTTTTTTATTGGCTGATCCTCTACCGCGGACGTCTCGATCCGCGCAACCTGAACTGTCCAGTGGGGCAGTGTCGGGGAACAGGTGGCAGGGGGAACCGAAGCGTCATTACGCTGCGCGAGGGGTCCGATAATAGTGAACATCGCTGTTGATCCTTCATCCGATTCGCTTTCCCAGTTCTTATCCGCTGAAGGGAACAACTGGTGTTTGCTAAGCTTCATTTTCGAGATCCATTCCATAATTTGATTCCTTTGTGACGAATACCAAACGATCACCCGCAGATTTTAGTTACAGACAGAACACTATCACTATCTCATATCAGCCAACACATCCTGTTGCGAAGAGGCGCAAGGAATGATGAAGAATTGGCTCGAATTATCTCTCGTTCTTTATTCACATTATATATCCTGTGACATGGATCGGGAGAAGACCCTCTGTTTTTAACCAGGGTGTTTGCCTTGCACAATTGAACAAGTCATCGGTGCCGGACTTCGCATTCCGCATCATTTCATGACACTCAACCTCTTCACATCCGAAAACGTCCCGGCATCGAGTCTGTAGAAATACACGCCGCTGGAAAGGCGCGAGGCATCGAACGATGCCGTGTAATTGCCGGGCGTCAATTGTCCGTTCACCAGCGTCACGATTTCGCGACCAAGCAGATCGAACACTTTCAGGGACACATGCGATGCCGATGCGATCGAATAGCTGATGACGGTGGTCGGGTTGAAAGGATTGGGATAGTTCTGCAGCAGTGCGAATACTGTTGGTGCGGCAACGACCGTTGCCTCTACTTCCTTCGAGTATTCGAACTTCCCGTCGCGGTCGATCTGTTTCAGGCGGTAGACAATTTTTCCAGACGCCCTGTTATCAGCATAGCTGTACGACTGCGGCGCGTTGGTGGTGCCGTGGCCTTCAACAAACCCGACCTTGGACCAGTTGCTTGCCGATTTTCGTTCGATGTCGAAGCCGTAGTTGTTCACTTCGGTGGCGGTGTTCCATTTCAGCGAAACAAGGTTTTTTTCAATCGATGCTGTAAACGCAGTAAGCTCGACCGGAAGAGCGGAAAGAACCGAACCGGTGATTGTCAGTGATGCATCTCCGCGGCCGCTGCCGCCTGTGTATTGCGCGGAAAGCATTGCCGGCAGAACCAGCAGTAGTAATAAGGTTTTCATAATTCCTCGTTAAGTTGACAGAACTTGATGGTCAATTTTGGCGGCGCCGTTGGCGCCATGCCTGCCCATCCTCAATTTCAAAAATATCGCGTGCGCGTGTCCACATTCTATGCACAGATGCATCATTTTTTTTTTCGAAAAAATATTCAACCCGCCTTGCGGCGAGTGGTAAAGAGTGACAAGCACCTACGAAAAGCGTAAAAGCGTTAACAAGAACCTAAAGCGTTAGTCCTGGACACAGCGGAAGCCGACAGTCACGCTGCGGCTGCCCGGGTCGTCGTCGGGGTCGATGCGATTCGCAGAACTACAGTTTTCGGAGGAGTTGGTGAGCGAGCCACCCCGCAAAACACGGCCTGCCTGGGTTTCCGTTGGACCCTGCGGATTTGTTGGACCACCAGTAGGGTATGTGCTGATATACCAGTCCCAGCACCTTTCCCACACGTTACCGCTCATGTCGTAGAGCCCGAGTTCATTGGCCGTCTTTGTGCCTACTGTATGCGTCATTGTTTCTGAATTGTCGTTCCACCACCCAACATTGTTCAGAATGTTGCTGCCGCTATATGTATATCCTATCGACGATGCCCCACCCTTTGCGGCATACTCCCATTCCGCTTCTGTCGGCAATCGATAACCGTTGGCGGTCCATTTCACAAATGTGTTTATTAAATTGATATCTCCTGTCCGATAGACAACGTCTTGAGTGATCGTTGTATAATACACCGGTGTCAAACCTTCTTTTTCCGATCGTGCATTACACCACTTCGCGACATCATACCAATTCACAGTTGTGACCGGATTGTTTGAACCAGCAGGGTTGTATCCATTCGTTCCGGCACCCAGGTCCGTGTATCCGTTCGCCAACCCCCAAGTTCTCACCGCTGTCCACTTGTCATACGTCACTTCATACTTGTCGATGCTGAAACTGCTAATAGTGGTCACTGTTGATCCGGCGGTGAATGTGCCGCCTGCAACAGATATCATGATCGAAAGTGTAGATGCTGGGTTGTCAACTGGCACCGAACGGACACCGCGGCCGCCAATGGAATACCAACGAAAATCCCATCCGGATTCCGCGTAGCCCCGATCGGAAACTTGTAAATAGACGCCATCGTCGTACCAATCGCCGCCCCGCAAGCCGGTGCCTGTTGCATTAGCGCCCGGCCAAAGTGAGGCATCGGCATTACCCGTTTCATCCAATGCACCGTTGCCGTGTGTGCCGGTAAAGTCGCGTCCGTTCGAGTTTCCCATGGTGACCGGGCGTTCCCACAGGTTGCCGCTCATTTCCATGATGCCATAGTAGGCGGCGCCGGATGATACGCGGGTGGAAGAGGAGGTTGAAAATGCTCCAACACGCATCGGTCCCTGCACAAGGCCGGAAGAATTCCCACCATACGTGGCATTTCCGCTGTTGCTGCTTGTTTCACTCATGAGTCCGGAGTCTGTGATGCCGGTATTCCGAGTGAGTGAAGTGCTTCCCCAGGCATATTCATTAGAGACCGGCGCAACAGTTCCCCTGCACGATTTTTCAAATTCCAATTCCGTCATCGGACGTAAGCCGCTCCAGTCAAGATATGCCGCTACATCCGCCCACGATAGCCAATTACAAGCATCATAAGGGTTCGTTGTACTGTACCCCCCCACGCTGCTGCCGGATATTTCATAGCGGTAATTAGGTGCAGGCTTGTCGTATTTACGAGCGGTCGCCTGAGTTTGCGTAAGCGCATTCAAAAAATCCACGTACTGCTGCTGACTGATCTCGTATTTCATGCAGTAGAAAGCATTATAACCATTTGGCCAGGAAGCATTGCCGGGTGCAGTTTGTCCGGTAGGATAGCCACCAGCGGCTCCGCCAAGAGCGCCTGAACCGGAAGGCACCGTCGTAGCGGTTCCGGTGCTGATGGTGGTGGGTGTAAACATAAAATCATCCCTACCCCCGACGGCAAAAGAACCTGTCGGCACATAGACCATCTCGATGGCAAACACTTTGATATCCACAGTGGCATTGTCATCGACGCCATTAACGCCGTAGTTCCAACGGAGCTGCGCGCTAGTTGCAGTGAATGTGCCGGTGCCGTCGGCACTTCGGTAAATAAATGCGCCTGTGCCGTCCGTTGCGGGAGTGATGGTGCTGCCTGAAGGGGCGGTGTATCCCGTGAGGTTGATCGTAGCATGATGCCATTGTCCGTCGCCCCCGGTGACCCTGTATTTCACAAACACCCAGGCGGCGTCGGAGTTCGTGGGAGCCAGGGACGTGCGCCATGAATTTTCCCAACTGACGGTAAACTGCACCATGGCATAATTGGCCGCATCGTTGGCTCCAGCCGAGACATTTTGTCCCGTCAGGCTTCCGCCTGTGACCGTGATGTTGTTTGCCGCTGCGACCATGAATGCCACTGCTGTGAAGATGAGCAGCGAAAGCGAGCGTATCAGATATTTCATTATTTTTCCTTTGTGATTTTTGTGCGGCCTCATCTGTAGCGATCGGGCATCTGAGCCATCCCAGCATGCGGAAGTCGGTGGACATGCATGGAGTCAAGCCTGAAAACAGCAACAATCGCGCCATAAATTAACAGCCCAATTTGCGCTGAATTCGATGGTCGCCAGGTCTGATGTAAACCCCGATTGACTTGTTTGCTTTACAAGGTTACAGTTGAAGGCGTGAGGAGCGATCGTTTCCGCCCATCGTATGAGGTCGCAATGTTTCTATCAAAGCGCAGTAATGGTGTATGGAATCTTTTCATCTGGCTCCAGGTATAGGGCACCTCAGAGGGGATACCAAGTGGGACCCATTGCTGGCTCCTCTTTGGCGGTGGATATAGAAAAATCCGCCAAGCATCTGACGGGTTTCACTCTCTCCATGCTATCATGCACGACTCACTTGAGCAGCGACATCTTCGTCATCTGCGTTTTTCCGTTTTGTTCCAAGCGCGAGAAGTACATACCCGATGCACAACCGGATGCGTTGAACTGCACCTGGTTGACTATTCCGGCCTGCGCTTCGCCGTTGAACAATGTCGCAACTTCTTGTCCGAGGATGTTCAGAATTTTCAGCGTCGCGCGTCCGGTTGAAGGAACGGTGAACGAAATATTCGTGGTCGGGTTGAACGGGTTGGGATAATTCTGCGACAGCGAGAACACCGCCGGCGCCGCAACGGCCGCCACTTCCACTTCCTTCGAGTATTCAAATTTGCCGTCGCGGTCGATCTGCTTTAAGCGGTAGACAATTTTTCCGGACGCGAAGTTATCGGAATAGCTGTATGACTGCGGAGCGTTCGTAGTGCCGTGGCCTTCCACGAACCCGACCTTGGCCCAATCGGCATTCGATTTCCGTTCGACGTCGAAGCCGTAGTTGTTCACTTCGGTTGCCGTTTTCCAGTTCAGCGTCACGCCGGTCTTTGCGGATATTGCGGTGAATGAGACCAATTCGACAGGAAGCGGATTGCCGCCGATAATGATATTCGACCCTCCCATGAAGGTGCCGCTGCCGGTCAGTGCGCCGGCCTGATACTGCGCGCTGCCGTTCACCTCCAACGACGTGCCGCTTTGGTACTCTACGCTGCTCGCCCCCTGAGAATAGCTGCTAACGCTGATCCCGCACGTGACGAGCAACAGAACAATGAACTGCCTCATTGCTTCCTCCCCGCCAGGGAGACAACGTCGTTCGTCTTCTCTTTATCTGAAAGCTGAGAAAACACTTTGATGAATTTTTCCTGAAATTGTTCGAGTGCAGCAATCCTGTTTTTCAGCTCTGTATTCTCTCTTTTCAGATCCTGAACGGCTTTCACAACGACCGGGAAAAGATTGCCGGGAGTGGCTTCAAATTTGTCGGGATTGGTTTTGAGGACCAGATCGAGCCACTCAACATGTTCACTCATCTGCAGCGAGTCAAGTTCCTGTGCGATGAACCCGGCGGTCGGTGTGGCGGACATTTTTGACCCGTCATTCTTGCCGTTGTCGTACCACTCTCTCCGGTCCCAGTGATACACGCGCGGGCGTAATTTCATGATGAAATCAAGTCCAAGATCCATATCCTTGATGCTCTTCTTATCCCGTGCATCTGATAGCGACGTAATGGATGTAACTTTGCATCGTAAACTCGTGACGGAGGAATTGCCCAACGTGATCTCATTACTCGCATCGCTGGCAGATGGTTCGGCACTGTAGCCGATGAGGGTAACATTGCTGATAGTGTAACCCGCACCTATTGCTGTCGCCGCAATAGTACCAATAATGGTATTATTGCTGCCATACACATTTGAGCCGGACATATATCCGATCGAAACATTCCGATGGACCTGATAATTGCCCTCGTCACTGAAGGAATTTTTCATGGCACCGTATCCGATTGCAGTATTGAATTCGCAGTTGTCAAGAAGGTTCAATGCGTATGCTCCAAGTGCCGTATTGTAAGAGC
The DNA here is from genome assembly GCA_903884005.1 of uncultured Ignavibacteriota bacterium. Classification (GTDB taxonomy): domain Bacteria; phylum Bacteroidota; class Ignavibacteria; order UBA10030; family UBA8401; genus CAISDA01. The sequence goes on from CAISDA010000075.1 coordinate 9,107, forward strand.
CACCCACCAGTGAGGACAATACCGATGCACCAATGCCGGTATTTGCGTCTGCATCAAAAGTTAAATTGCCCGAATTTAACCCAAGGAAAGTATTGGGGATGGTTCCGCCGTAACTGGTGTAGGCGTATAAGAACCTGGTTCCCGCCAGGGAAAGCACACCTTCACGCGTTGAGGTGCCGTAGGAGAGATTGATGCCGCCGTTAGACTGACTGAGGTTGAAGAGGGTCTTTGTAGCGTCCTTGATCGAGAATGCACCCCCTGTGCCCAGCGTATTGATGATGTTCTGCGCACCGACATTGGCAGCGAACAGAAAGAATGTGATCGTAAACAATTTTTTCATCGCGGTTCGTCCTGCTTTTGGTGAATGATTCGATGTATTTGGAAAACTTTTTTTTTATTTTCAAACAGAACATTGCCGCTATCTCATATCAGCCGTCACAGCCATCGCATCGTGTTGCGAAGTAGTGCGAGAGAGGATGAAGAAGAGTCTCGAATTCTCGCTCGTCTTTTGTTCACACAATATATCCTGTGACAAGGAGCGGCGGAAGATGAGGTTGTCTGTTTTTAACCAGGGTGTTTGTCTTGCACGATTGAACATGGTATCGGTGCCGGACTTCACCATCCGCATCATTTCGTGACGCTCAACCGCTTCACATCCGAAAACGTCCCGGCATCCAGCCTGTAGAAATACACGCCGCTGGAAAGGCGCGAGGCGTCGAACTTCACGGAATAATATCCCGCCTCTTTCACTTCGTTCACCAGCGTCGACACTTCCCTGCCGATCAGGTCGAACACTTTCAGCGACACATGCGATGCCGATGCGACTGAATAGCCGATGACGGTGCTCGGATTGAACGGGTTCGGATAA
>CAISDA010000076.1 GCA_903884005.1 uncultured Ignavibacteriota bacterium
TGGAAAACTGAGAGACGAGTTGTTGAATGGAGAAATTTTCGATACGTTGAAGGAGGCGAGAGTTGTTACGGAACGATGGAGGAAATATTACAACACTGAAAGACCGCATAGTTCGTTAGGCTATCGTCGCCGGCACCAGAAACATTTTTACCGCTTCAGCTTGCTAGTGCCTGAGGCAAAAACTAAATTACGCACTGGCACATAAAACGGGGGCAGGTCACAAGCTTTTATGATCGCAAAGTCCGACGAGTGCGTGACCTCTCGTGTGGCGGCATCCGAGTCTATCTGGATATTGAAATCCGCCGTGTCCAGTGTCGGAGGTGCCGCTTGGTAAAACAAGAGCTCTTCGGTTTCCTGGCCGACAATCCGTTCTACACCAAACGCTTCAACTATTACGTCGGTAAGCGTTGTAGCACATCGACGATCAGTGATGTCGCCAAGGAACTGCACCTTGACTGGAAAACGGTCAAGGAACTTGAGAAACAATATCTCGCTGAGAAGATCCGCCGTGCAGGGAAACCAGGACCAAAGGTGATCGGGATCGATGAGATCTCGATCCGCAAAGGCCACACCTACCGGATCGTTGTCAGTGACCTCATCCGCAAGCGACCGATCTGGTTTGGCGGCATCGACCGCTCGGAAGCAAGCATGGATCTCTTCTACGAGTGGCTTGGACCCAATAAATGCAGGCATATCAGGCTTGCCGTCATGGATATGTGGCGTGCCTTCGAGAGCTCGACACAGAAGAATGCACCACGGGCGGCAATTTTATACGACAAATTTCATATCATCCGCCATCTGGGAAATGCGCTAGACCGAGTGCGGAAAAGTGAGTACGCACGGCTCTCTGGCGAAGATCGAAATTTTATCAAAGGACAGAAGTTTAACCTTTTGTCCCATCGAGAAAATCTTTCGCTCTCTGGTCGTCAGGGTTTGAGGGCGCTGCTTGATGCCAACAAGCGCTTGTCGACGGCATATCTTCTCAAAGAACAATTTGCCCAGATGTGGGACTATACGTCAGAAGCCTGGGCACGAAAATTTTTTGACAACTTGAAAGCCTCACTCTAGTGGCAGCGACTGAAGCCGTTTGAAGAATTTGCCGAGCTCATCGAGCGGCATTGGGACGGCATCGCTGCATTTTGTAAACCAGAAAACAAAGTCTCCCTCGGATTTGTCGAGGGTTTAAGCAACAAGATCAGGGTCATACAACGTCGAGCTTACGGATTGCGTGATGAAGAATATCTTCGTTTGAAAATCTTAGGTTCGATGTTACCTGATTTTTAACCCCAAAAGCTCCCGATTTTACCCACTCGTTCGGGAGATGAACCTTTTTTATAGAGCGGTGATAGTCTTGGTGCAATTCCTCATTTTGTGTAAATTTTCAAAAAATCAATGACCGGTTGGAACGGACTATGGAAAGTAACTGTGCCATCTTTTTCAAGCGTATACAGCAAAGCCATCATTTTGTAATATCGTTCGCGTTCGCCGATTTCTTTTTTGGCTTCCGGTGATACAACATGAGAATCTTCCCACAACTCGGCAATATACGTATCGCCGCCGGGGTGTTGAACTCGAATGTCCCACCCCTCTGCTATTTTTTTTTGATCTATCACCGGAAAACTGCTTAACACCAGCATGCTTGTGGCAGCATCGAATGATGTCTTCGCCGCATAGTCTTCAATTGATTTTCCTCCCAACGCTTGCATTTGATGTTTTTTCTCTTCCGGCCATGCATTCACCTGTGTTGTAATTCTTTCACTTTCAGAGGACTCGGGATCAACGTACCGCGCTGATTTTTTCAGATCATTCACTGCCCGTCCTTTAATTGCGAGACAGATCGGATCATTTTTATCCAGGTAGCGGAGCGATGTATTTTTAGTTTGCTGTACCTGTGTTTGAAAAAACATTGCGGCAGAAAACCGCGCAGCGTCAATTCCATCAAGCGGCGGGGCAGCGGCCGCCTTTTTTTTCTGCACAAATGAAAAGGGGTATTCGTTGCGAACCATTTCTGCCTGATATATTTTTATCGATCGGGCATTTTTTACCTTTGATTGAAACAACCCTTCATTCATCTCGCCAACATTTTCCTCCAGAACTTTTCCTTTTGCATCATATGTGAACCAGGTAAATATTCTTTTCGTGTCGCCGGAAAAATGAAAGGCAATTTTGTCTTTGGCCATGGTCTTTAGTGTGATGATGCCGCCGGCAAAAGGTTTCGCGACACCGATATCACCTGTGGCTAAGACGATGTCCATGATATTCGTCGGCAGGTGCATGACGACCTTCCCTGAAGCCGTTCCGGAATTCATATCGCTGAACGATCTGTATTCAAATGTGTTGTCTCCGGTTTTCACTCCCATCCTGACGTCGCGGCTGCCAAGCCAGTAGGATTGCGAACCGGCGGTTCGAAGATCAAGCGTGAGCCGAGTGGACTCATCCTCGTCTATTTCATCCGTCCCGCCGCCTTGCCCAAAACTTTTCTCCCTTCGATATAAATAATCGGCCCCTTTGTCGTCTTTCACAAAATCAAAGATGACATACACGTCCCCTTCTTGAATATTGGGAATCTTCGGGAAAAGGGTTTGTACCATTTGCTGCACTCCGTTGGGGGCCGTTCCAACACCGACCATTATTCCCCCCGCAATCGTCGCGAGCGGCTCAAATCCATCGACGGTCCCCATGGGCTGAGAAAGCAGAAGGCCGTATTCGTCCGCCGTAAGCGGAACAAAATTTCCGGCGGTTGCAGCGATTCGTTTTTGAAGATCAGCGATATGCTCTTCTTGCGTGATAGTTTTTTTCATGGTTTGTCCTGTTTCCTGATTCTGTGAGAAACAATACTCGCTGCCGGATAATAGCAAAGCAGTAAGCGCAACAATCATTCCGCGAACATGCAATGTATTGTGTAATCTGGTTGAGAGTGCGGTAAACCGTTGTGATATCATCATGGTGATCCCCTGAGTTGAAAACCTGTGGCGTCCGATGAAGGCCGACAGTACGGCCCCGGATATTCATGGGATGAATGTATCAATGACCGTTTGCAGTTTCAATAGCTAATCAGCGAACGGTAGGTATTGGTAAACTAACGGTATGTTTTGACGATTAATCGGCATGGAGAGGAGGAACTTAGAGAGGATTTTTTGCAGACGTTCGAGGAATTTTAATGAGGAGTAGGTCCGATAGCGCCAGCGCATATGCACTGGGTGGCCATCGGGGACCGATTTATCCCCCTAAGGGTCCGGTTAAAAAAACTAAAAATTTTCAGGGAAAAGCGGTCACAGCCTGGATCCGCGGGGAGGGCCAGCCTTTACTTCAAATAGACGCTTGAACCTCGATGTATGTGGGATGTTTCGGGAGGCTCTTTTGGGGGTATGGCGGGAAATGTTTGATCGTTGGGATATAATAGAAAAGCAGCCTCAGTGATTGGGCTGCTTTTTGTCGTTATATTATCGGACATGGATCGGCACCCCAATCGGATCATGATATTTATTTTCTCTGGCAGTCATTTGAGCATCCACTTCATACACAATCTTGATCAATGCCGCCTTGGTCGTGAGGGGCTTTTTTATAAAATCATTACCCGGTTCACATCCGTAACTGTTTGCACAACCGGACGATTGCTTGCTTACGGTCGGCCTTGGCCCGCATGCCGCGCGTCTTATGGAGATACCGGTGATGCCGACTCTTTGATTGCCTCTCCAATCGTATGGCAATCGGTATCAAGTATATTGATTAGCATCTGTTGATATTGCAAAATATCAGTTATTATTTTTTCGGGGTTTTCCAATAATCCATCATTACACGCTTTAAGCGCTGATTCAAATTGTCCTGCGCGTCTCAGCAGATCGGTCAATATTGCCATATCGGTTCCGGCCTTTTTGCCCAAACATTGATCATGTTCTCTCACGATTGATAATAATCTAACGGCCTTCATCCGGCATTGCCGTGCTCCATTCTTCAACCCTTGATCGTCACAAGACCAAGCAGCGTGAATACAATCCCAAGTTGCTGATACGTAATCCTTGGCATTCTCCTGAATGATAGAAGAACAAAGGAAAGCATTCGATAGCTTGGGAAATTCTTGATCATGTAACTGACACTGATACAAGTCGCTGTGAACAACTTCCGTAGCGTTACTGATGAGTTCGCCAATATCCGGAGAACAGTAGCCGCATGATGGACATGTCTGAATCCATATGTTGATAGTTGGCCGCTTCATTTCAGACGGCCTAAAATCCAAATCTGGATAACGGAGTGTATTTGTTGAACCCCATTCAGTATGTTCGCTTTCTTTTCCACAAACGGCACACTTCTTATTTTTGGAATGCGTAGTTGTCATACCCCCTCCGTCTTTTCAATAATTTGGGCACTGGAAACTATGGGCCATCCAATATACCGAATTAAATGATATTTTTGGGGATGGGTCGAAACCAAGTAGGTCTTTCTGTCTGGATGATGGCAGCAAAAAATATCCTATTGAGCCCCTGAAAAAATTCTAAAAAATTTCAGGAGAATGCGCCCTCTGCCTGGATCTGCGAGGAGGGCTGGGCTTTACTTCGAAGTAGATGTCGGAGCCTCAACTGTATGGAGGATGTTGACAGAGGCTCTTTTGCTGTGTGGCGGGGTATAGAAAACCCGCCAAGCATCTGACGGGTATAAAAGTACACAGGATAACTCCACGGTACCGCGCTACTTTGTCAATATCAGCTTCTTAGTTGCGGTAAAGCTACCAGCTTTGATCGTGTAAAAATATAGTCCGCTCGAAAGCTGTGCACCGTCAAATTTAATAGAGTACGTGCCGGCATCTTTCGATTCGTTAATTAACGTGGCTATTTCTTTGCCGAGCACATCATATACTTTCAGTGTCACCCGACTGGCAACTGGTAATTGATATTCGATTACTGTGCTTGGGTTAAACGGATTGGGGTAATTCTGCGACAGCGCAAAGACTGTTGGTGCAGCAACTACCGTTGCTTCGACTTCCTTCGAGTATTCAAATTTCCCGTCACGGTCTATTTGTTTGAGACGATAAACGACTTTGCCGGATGCTGTATTATCAGCATAACTGTATGCCTGAGGTGCGTTGGTCGTGCCGCGGCCTTCCACGAAACCGACTTTTGTCCAGGTGAGCGCCGACTTCCGTTCGATCTCGAAGCCGTAGCAGTTCGTTTCGGTTGCCGTGCACCAGTTCAGCGCAACGCCGTTCTTTGCAACAGAAACGGTGAAAGATGAAAGTTCCACCGGAAGCACCGAACTGGCTGCGAACTGAAGGATCCGGTTGTTGGACACATCACACACCAGCAATTTACTGTTCGACACTTCAACGGTGATTCCCCAGACGCTTCTATCATATTCCGCCGGTCTATCCATTGAAGGGTCATCCGGATTTGTGACTGCAGCGGAGGTCATCGTGCTGTAGAATTCAGATTGCCCGCTGGCCACAACATAGATGTCGGGAGAAGAAGTAGCCGGTGTATTGAGATCGACGTTTCCCAGCACGAGGTCGGCAGAAGCGCCATTTGCTTTCGCCGATGCATTATTGAACAGCAGCACCCTTCCATTAAAACGGTCACTGACATACAGCCGGCCCACGCCGTCCACGGCAACATCATAAGGATTGTTCATTCCGTTCGGACCTGAAAGAGTACGCGGTCCGAACATATCATTCGCATCCACACCAAAAGCAGGTTGGCCCAGAATCCCGTTCGCAGCGACTCCGTTCACGGTGGGATTGTCGTATCGTAATACCCGGCAATTATTCCCATCCGCCACCCACACCGTCGTCCCTGAGACTTCTATGCCTTTGGGATAGTTCAGCAACGACGCCGAATTTCCCGAGTTCCGCGTGGTAAAATTCGGCTGGCCGAGCACAAGATCGGCCGATGCCCCGTTGCCTTTACCGTTGACATTGCTGAATTTCAGCACGCGATGACCGGACATCTCAACGGCCCACATATTTCCGCTGTTATCGATGCAGATGTTGTTCATCTCCGCAAAAAACGTGGCATCGGTTGTTTCCTGTGCCCTGGCGGTAAAATTCGCCTGGCCCAGAACGCCATCGGCGTCCGGGTTATTGGCGGCACTGTAGGCGTTGGAGAATTTCAGAATGCGCAGAACATTGCCATCGTCCGCAACCCACAGCACTCCGTTGTACACCGCGACTGCGCAGGGCCGGAAAGTTTTTGCTGTCGGTGTTCCGCCATAATCGGGAGGCGGAGTCTTGGTTGTAAAATTCGGCTGCCCGAACACGGCTTCGGCCGCAGGATTATTCCCGGCGATAGGATAGGCAAATCGCAATATTCTGTAATTCATCTTGTCTACCACATACATTTTGCCGTGCGCGGCGTCGATGGCAACTTTCATCGGATTGTAGAACCTGGAGTTGGTTGCCCCGCCATCGTAGGTGGTGTAGGTGGTAAAATCCGGCTGACCGATAACGTACTGGGCAGCCTGCCCGTTCGTCCATTGGGCATTTAAAGTGGAAGCACACATGAGACCGATGATCACCGTAGCATATTTCATACAACCTCCTAATGAAGATTTATTATTACAACTATCTGAACGACATTGAATCAATGTCACTCGCGTCGAATTGCCGAAACAGAGAAAACCGGGTGTGAGCGGACAGGCCGGACCTTGGTCATGGCCGTTTTGGGTGAATGTGATGCTGTCGATTCCCGGTAACAATGTTCGCACGGTGACAGCATGCCCTGCGATTGCAGTTGTATGCTGTTTGCGATGAGAGTTCCATTTTAGTATTTTATCGGGTGATTCGAGATTTTCATGATAGAGAATGAGGCCTTTAGGGCAGGACAAATTTCCAGCTCTGTACCGTTCCCCCGAACGCTTTTTCTGAAGTGTAGTGTCCGTATTTTCCGTCGATTCCTTTCGCCGACATCACAGGAGAGGATTTTACGACGTGTCCGGGGCAGGACAAATAATGCGGGTTGTGACAGGATCGTCAACTTAAGCGTGCTGAATGAAGGAGGCAAGTATGATCTCACCCCACATGAAGAAGCAGATCAAGATCGTGGAATTGTTGAGTTCGTTCGATTCCAAAGATTATGTGCACTTTCGGAAATTTTTAAGCTCGCCGTATTATGCCAACAGTTCACTTTTTCTCACCCTCCTCGAGCATCTCCGAAAGCAGTTCAAGACCGATGGCGCGCACAACGTGTCGTTCGAGAGCCTGCATGCCGTGCTCTATCCCGATCAGCCATTCGATCCCGGGAAGGTCCGGAAACTCGCTGTGAGGATGTGCTCGCTGATCGAAAAATTTTTCTCGGTACAGAACCAGGAACGGCACGCGCAAAACCACTCGGTCTTTTTACTGAAAGAATTGAACAAGCGGTATCTTTGCGGTGTGTTCGAAGAAACGGTCCATCGATATGAGGCGGGCCGGACGAACATGCACCTGTCCGATCCGATCTTCATGATGAATGACCTGATGATCCAATATGAAGTGTACAGATTCAATCAATCGAAACTGGAGTTTCCTTCGGCAGGGGATTTCATGAAACGGTTTGAAATCAGCATCGAATTGCTGTATATGGAATTAAAGTTGATACAGATCAACATGTATCTGTGGAATCGCACCTTGATGTCACAGAGGACCGACGCCCGTGACGCAACAGTTTTCCTGAAGACACATAAAAAACGCATCGAAGCGATCAAGGAAACATATCCCGGGATCTACCTTGAATTTCTCCTGGCAGAATTGCTGCTGACGGGAAAGAGGAACAAAGCCGCAAGCCTGATTGATTTCACCCGGCACCATGTGAAAAAAATCCACTACGGGACAATCGATTTCGTCTTTAACATCGTATTGAGCCATCTCATGCATGAAAGTGACGACGCGGACCTGTCACCCGATTCCATCATCTCGTACGCCGATCTGATAAAATTCGGCATTATCCAACGGCACAAAATAGTGCCCCCGTTCACCTTTCTGTTCATTTCCATGATGGACATGCAATTTCCCCGGAACACATCAACGAGAACGTATCTGGAAGAATTTATCACAAAAGTGAACCCGGAGATCAAAGAGAGCATTTATTGCATCTCGCTTGCCACTTTGAATATGGCGAAGAAAGAGTACGGCAAAGCCTTATCTCTTTTGAATTCGACGAAGAGGAATAATTATCACATGTATGTGACGGCAAATTTGCTCGAGATGCAAATTCACTACGAGCTGAGGCAGACAACATCGCTCACTGCCAAAATTGACGCAGTAAAACATTTTCTCAGCAGGCGGAAGGAAATACCCGGCGAGTACAAAACCAGCGTGCAGCAATTTCTGCACTACATAACAAAGGCGGCGACTGCCCGGGACCAAAAATCGGACGTGCGAGACCTGATACAGGAACTCAAACGCGAGCGGTTGTGCATGTATCGAAGTTGGCTGCTACACAAAGCAACCGAGTTGCGAGGAAGGACACCCTAAATAAAATTAGTGAACCATGCGGGGAGAGTATATTCCGGACCGCCGTGTTACCCTGCTAAACAAAAAACCCGCCAAACATCTGACGGGTTTCACAATCTGCAAACATGCGATATGATGCACGGCTCACTTGAGGAGTGTCATCTTGGTCATCTGCGCTTTCCCATTATACTCCAACCGCGAGAAATACATCCCCGATGCGACACCGGCACCGTTGAACTGCACCTGGTAGAATATTCCGGTTTGTGCTTCACCATCGAACAATGTCGCCACTTCTAGGCCGAGGATGTTGAAGATCTTCAGTTTTGCACGGCCTGTCGCAGGGACAGTGAACGAGATGTTCGTTGTCGGATTGAAGGGGTTCGGATAATTCTGCGACAGTGCAAACACTGTCGGTGAGGTAGCGATCGTTGCCTCTACCTCCTTAGAGTATTCAAACTTCCCGTCGCGGTCGATCTGCTTCAGGCGATACGAAACTTTGCCGCTCGCGGAGTTATCGGCATAGCTGTATGACTGCGGCGCGTTGGTGGTGCCATGGCCTTCAACGAACCCGACCTTGGCCCAATCGGCATTCGATTTCTGTTCGATGTCGAAGCCGTAGTTGTTCGTTTCAGTTGCGGTCTGCCAACTTAGTTCAACGATACTTCCCCGTGGGGCTGCCAACAAATAGACCAATCCAACTGGTAATATCGAATTCGTGCTAATGCCAATAGGTCCTTCGTTTGCTGCAGTGCATTCAAGGACAAGAGTATTACAACCCACTGGCCAAGCATCAATCGTGAGTATCCCACCTTCCCACGGAAATAAATCAAATATTGGGCCTGTGGGATAGAAATGGATTTTAATGTACGGGTATGCATTGAAGTATAGACTTAGAGGTGCGCCTATATCATTCGGCTGGATTCGGCAATAACCAGGACCTCCCGTTACGCTAAATTCGTAATGCCCTGAAGATGAATTGTATGTAAGATGTGAACCTGTAACAAGTGGAGCGGTACCATCGAACGAATGTCCCAATCCAACTTGTGCAGGAACCGCCATCGGAACCAGCAACAGCAATATCAATGCGTAAATATAATTTGTACTCATAATTATTTTTGAGCAATGACTCGCTCATATGTAACGGTACCAATACTTCCCGCCTTGTATGCCTTCCATCGGTTTCTGGTTTCGCTTGCCCAAACCGAATCGATCTCCGGATCCGGTTTATCCAATTTTGATAGAATAATATCAACAAGCGCGAGCTTTTCAGAATCAGCCA
>CAISDA010000077.1 GCA_903884005.1 uncultured Ignavibacteriota bacterium
TACATGGCGTTGTGCTCCTTTTTGATAATAAATGAATGTCAGAGTTTATTATTATCAGAATACACAACGCCATTTTTATTTACAAGAAATTAGTTTCAACAAGATCTGGGGCAAGTTCGCTTAATGGATACACATAGAGATTGCCGGTTGTTATATCAGCCTCATGAAATACGGGGTTGACATTCATTGCCTGAGCAATGCTCTGTCCCTGAAAGCGTTTCACGATGCGTAAATTGTATTTTGCAGAAATAGTCGGCGGAAGGTTAACCGGAGTCCAGCTAAAAATGGGGCTTAATCGTTCTTCAGTGGTAGCATTTTGCGGGTCGATCAGCGAGGCGACATCCGGATAGATTATCTGAAAGCTGCCGTTTGTTTGTGCGAGTATGGTTCCGTCAGCGGATAAAATAAATACGTTTTCTTCGTACTGACCTTCAGGGAAGCGATTTGTTCTGAGAATCTGCTGAAGCGTTGTGTTATCGTACACCGCATCGTTCCATGAAAGGAAGTCACCGGCAAAAAAAGTCTTGCTGCCCGGACCGGCTTCAAAACTCTGCACGGGGCTGGTCAGTTTCACTAGTTGCTTATTACTGCCATTTGTCAGGACGATTCTTACTTTATAATCGGTGCGAATTGTGCCTGTATAATTCGCCGTAAGATACAAAGAAGATGAATTATTCTGCCAGACCGAATAAAATGACGTCGGGTAGGGATCTACCACAAGTTGTACATTCCATTGTGAGGTCTGAGCGTAAACATTCACACAGAGCAACATGCTTAAAAAAAACCATGTTCTTTTCATAACCGCTCTCGTTTAATGTAAAAAAATATCCAAAAAATATTTTAAAAATTATCAAGCGTATTTAAGAACTGATTGATGATCAGGGAACTGAGCTGTTTTCATTTTTCTTCCACCAACCGTACAATTTCGAATACTTTTAATGCAGGATTGAGCGAAAAGATACGTGAGGCAATAGCAGAACACTCGGGGAGGGGTTGTAGTAGGTAAAATGGATGCATTCTGTGCTGCATCTACTTCCGATTACATAACCGTCCGCATAACTTTCAATAGTGTCCCGGAAAAACAAGTTATGGGTTAATAGATCCGACCAAAACAAAACTAAGAGAGCCGCATTTCAGTGATAAAAAAACCGCACTGTCTTTCGTGTTTCCTGAAGAATGCTTGTTTTTGTCTTTCAATAGCCGAAATACACAACTAATTGAACTACTTTGCTTCAGTAAATTTTCAGGCCATACACATCGAACACGAAAAGATAGGATTAGTTCCCATATGACCATAGACCGGTGACAATTTTTTTTTATATAAGGGTAAAAGCGGATAGTAACGAGGAGTTTCTGAGAGAATTCATAGGATTCGCATGATACGCGGACGATGCAGCGTGCCACTTGTCTGTGTGCAGATTGTGCGGGAGGACTGCGGGGCAGTTGCGGGTGAGAAAGCGAAGGATGCGCTAGGGTGCCAAAACGGTACATGCACTCCAGCATCGTTATTGCCGATTTCAGGAGGCCGGTGTTCGCCTATGCATAGATCATCGTTGCCCGGATATCCGAATCTCCGGCGCGTGCAGTACCCCGGTGAGCGAGGTATTGGTCTTACGCCGCTATTTCGGACACCGAGCACAGATAGAGAAGCGGCTCAACACCGACACCATCACCATCATGGTTTTGCTAGTTGAGCATTTTTCTTTTCGCATGAGCCGGTGCTTTTGCCTGTTCCTCATGGCGGGCGCCTCCGCTGATCGTGAACTGGCCGAGCAGATCGTGCAGGTTCGTTGTGAGGCGGTTGAGGTCCTCTGCCGCGCGCGCGATCTGCTGCGTGCCGGCGGCGGATTCCTGCGTCACGCTCGAGATGGCTTCGATGTTCTTACTGATCTGTTCGCTTGCCGTAGACTGCTCTTCGCTGGCAGCCGCGACCTGCGTCACAACATCCACAACCTTCTCCGCTCCGGCGATTATTTCCTTGAGCGAGACGCTCGATTGTTCGGCCAGCGTGCGGCCTTTTTCGACTTCAATTGTGCCGCGGTTCATCGATTCGACCGCGCCCGTGGTGTCCTTTTGGATCTGTTTGATCATCGATGCAATTTCTTTTGTCGCCTTCGTGGTCCGCTCTGCAAGTTTCCGTACTTCGTCCGCCACTACGGCGAAGCCTCGTCCCTGCTCGCCCGCGCGGGCGGCTTCGATCGCCGCGTTGAGCGCGAGAAGGTTCGTCTGGTCTGCAATATCGTCGATCACCTGTACGATCTCGCCGATCTGATCGCTCGACTTTCCGAGTTCCTGCACCGTCGCGGCCGACTGTTTCACGACTTCGGCGATGCGCTTCATGCCTTCCATCGTCTCCATCACAACGTGCCCGCCTTCTTTGGCGCTCACGCCGGCCTGCCTTGCCGTCTGTGCCGCCTCACTGGCGTTCCTCGTGGTCTCGATGATCGTCTTCGACATTTCTTCGACGGCGCTCGCCACTTCGGCGGCCTGCTGCGTCTGTTCCTGAGCGCCGGCTGCCATCTGCTCGGTGCTCGAGCTGATCTCGCTGCTGGCACTCGCTGTTGCCGCCACGGCTTCCGTCACATCGGTGAGCGCCTTGTCCAGCGACTCGCCCAGCGCGTTGATGGTATCTTTCAGTTTCCTGTACTCGCCCTGATATTCATTCGTCATCCGGTACCGCATGTCTCCGCCAGCCATCGTTTCGACAGCAGTCATGACATCAGCGATTGGAACAACAACGCCGTCGAGCGTCTGATTCACACCTTCCACAATATTGCGAAAACCTCCTTTGAACTTTGTCGCATCGCCGCGTGTCTGGAGGCGTCCTTCGACCGCCGCTTTCGTCAACATGGATGACTCAGCCACGAGTGCGCGAAGCGTTGCTACGATGTTGATCATTGCCGGCGCGATCTCGTCCTTGTCGTCGAGTTTCTTCACCTCGATGGTCATATCACCGTCGGCAATGGTGTGGAGGTTTTTCACTACTCCCTGCAGCGCATCGGCAAATTCGTCCATGCTGTGTGTCAGCACGCCGATCTCATCCTTGCGTTTCAGGTGGAGCCGGGTGTCCAAATGCGCCTTGCTTAATTCATCCATCATCGCCACACCCTGTGCAAGCGGTTTGGTGATAAGACGGGAGATAATAATTCCAAAACCGACGCCGATGATTGTCGCAAGGATAGAGATGATCATCAGGGTCACCATAGCCTGGTGGCGTTCATTATCAAATCTCACATCGCCGGCAACATTTTCTTTTATAAGCGAATTTTCAATGAAGCCCAATGCAGCACCTGCAGCACCGCGAACGACGTCAATTTTCGCATCTATTGGAGTGAGTTTCTTAAAATCGATGCCTCCCGGGCGATCGAGTATTGGATAGACCTCATGTTCCATTAAATTCAGCATCGCATCCAGATTTGCAACATAGACTTCAGCATGAGATTTTTCTTCCGGCGTATCGACGAGCGCCCGAATATCTTCTTTTGATTTTTGAGCTTCGGTCTTTACTCGATTGAACTCTTTGTGGATCTCAGCCATATCTCTATTAATGATACCATCGGCCATGACGTTGTAGGCTTCATCGAGTTGCATTTCGATCTGTTTCACCGCCGTGGCAGCCACTCCCCGCTGCTGGCCTTCATCCTGAAGCACACCCAGAGATCCTAACACTGAGATCTGATAGATCATCGCAATCCCAAATATCGCAATTACAATGACAAAGCTTGTCATAAGCTTTGTTCCGATTTTAAGATCATTAAACCATTTCATAACAGTTCCTTCGTATCATTAATGTGGATATGAGTCACGTGCATCACGCTCATTATATACAACAATTATGCCGCTAATATTTGTTGAAATTGATCGGTTTGACTGTTTTAAGGGGGAGGCGAGGGTGTCACTATGAAGCCAATGGCTAATTATAACCAATCAATATTTAATCGCTAGGGCAGGGTTGAACGGGTCCGGTTATTTTTGCGCTGGTTTGAGATGGCATGGAGTATACCATTTGGTCACGCATTTGCCCATATGGTAGGATCTTTTTTCATGAGCATTTCTATGACAGCACTTTCCAACGTTTCCTTGGAGATCGGTTTTGCTAGATATTTTGAAATACCTTGCTTACTGGCAATATTTTTCATGTAATCGTCGTCGCAGGCACTGATGAACATGAACGGTATGCTTTTTATTTCTTCGCCGTATGACCCATTGATAATATTATCGCGGAATTGGAATCCGCTGACCTCCGGCATCATGATGTCGCAAACGATCAGCGACGGCATTTGCTTCGCAATAATATCCAACGCTGCGGCAGCCGACTCGGCTGTTTTAACATTATTATATGTTTTACGCAATGCATAATCGCAGAACAACAGTATATCGGGATTATCATCAATGACCAATATCATTGCATCGTTGTCAGGAATGCCTAAATCGATCTTTACCTGCTTTACCAGGCTGTCATTTTCTTCATCCGAAATTTCGTAGTGGAAACGAAGATTATTGATGATGAGCTGCTCGTCTTCTTCGATTCTACCATCTTCCCACGCCTTACGCAGGGCTGTAATATACGTTTGTAATTTAACCGACCGCAGTAATTTTTGACTCTCTTCATCACTAACGTCTAAAATAGTACGCAACGAATGAAGCAGTCCCTTCGATTCAATTTGATGGTCATCCAATGCCAGCAAGATCGATTTATAGGCTTCGATCGAACGGCTTTTATATTTTACTGCTGCTCTGGAGAGTATCTCCTTTTCATTGTCATCCGACCGCTTCTGTATTTCGTTGATCTGCTTGGTATATTCAATTTTCATTTTATCGACGAGAATTTCATGACTGCTCTGCAGTTCTTTGCTCGATTGCGTTTGTTGGATCGTCTCAGTGTTTTCACGATTTTCATGTAATAATTTTTGATATGTATTTTCATATTCAGTTTGTCGTTCAATAATTGCCGCCTCACGCGCCTTTAGCTCCAGCTCATTTCCCTTTTTTTCCTGTGATTCCCGGCGCTTGTCGTCATCCCCCTTGCCGGGACCATTCCCCTTCGGTGTTCCATTGTCTTCTACCGGAGGAATAATTTGATCTTCAATGATACCGGGGATCTGTTTCCCGTTTCGTTCTGCGGTCATCGCCAGAATGCGTTCTTCAAAAGCACGAGCGTACATATTATTTTTATCATATCGATAGACACTGCGGACGGTTTCGAGAGCCTCGTCCAACTTCCCTTTTTTCAAATATTCATCAGTGCTATGCAATAGCGCGCTCATACGCTCCTTCGGTTCACTTTCATTGAGGTTCATTATCGGTGCCATTGACGATGCTTTCAAAAAAATGCAGGTAAAAAAAACGTGTAATTCAAATGTAAATATTTTTTTGCAAAGAAATAGTACACTACGATGAAAGCCAGAGAGAATTATTTGCGGGCACTGCGAAATCCGGAAATGGAATTGTTGTCGCGGTTGCCAGGGATGTCGGCGCTGCGAAATGCCATCCGGCAGTAGATGAAGCTATTGCCGAACGAGCCGCCCCGCAATACGCGGTAGGTTCCGCTGGCTGCGCCCTTCGGATCGGTCTGCGGCCCGCTTGCATATGGCTCAAACAAATCCCAGCACCATTCACTCACGTTCCCGGTCATATCATAGATCCCGAGTTCGTTTGGAAATTTTGTTCCGGTTTGGTGCGTCATGTCTCCCGCATTTGCGGCATACCACGCAACGGAATCTGCCGTATTACCGCCACTGTAGGTATACCCATGCGAGTGGATCCCTCCGCGCGCTGCGAATTCCCATTCCGCTTCTGTCGGCAATCGATAACCGCTCGCCGTCCATTGCACCATATCTGCGGTGAGATCGATGTTGCCCGTGCGGTAGACTGTGCCGAAGGCACGGGTGGTATAATACACGGGAGTCAAACTGTCTTTCTCCGAGCGCGCATTGCACCATTTCACAATATCATACCAATTCACCACTGTGACCGGATTATGTATTCCGCTTGAAGGGGTGCCGCTGAACGTCCCGCCATTTCGTCCTTCGGGTACATCCGGATAGCCGTGAGCGAGTCCCCATGAGCGCACCTCATTCCATTTTTCATATGAGACCTCGAACTTATCGAGAGTGAATGACCCAACGGTCACGGCATGAATTGGTTTTCCATCATATGCTCCATCGCCTCCCATCAGAAATGTTCCACCTGCAACGGCGACCGTGCTCGCCACACTCGGCAATTGCGAATCGGTTTCGGTGGGACTGTTTTTTTTGCATCCGATAAGACCGAGAAAAAGAAGGGCGGCAAAGAATATGTTATTGAACGTCACGATAGTTCATCCTTTTAAGCATCTGTCGATAGCCGACCGTGCATAGCACTGCGGTGAGTGCACGCCGTGCATCGTTCATGCACCGTGCATTGGACAGATGAGTTACTTCTGGACACAGCGGAACCCGAATGTGTAGTAATGGAGTGCCGGTGTGGAGTTGTAGCGATACGCCACACGACAGTAGTTGGAGACGTAGTCGAATGCCCCCCCACGCAGGATACGCGACCCCCCGACCCCAGTTCCCTTCGGATCGGTCGGGCTCGTGCTCGAATACGATCCATACAAATCCCAGCACCACTCCCACGCATTCCCGCTCATATCGTATAAGCCTTGTTCATTTGCGATCTTCCCTCCCACCGGATGAGTCATATTGTCTGCATTCGCATAATTCCACGCAGCATCATCTACCACGTCGCTGCCGCTATAAATATAATCATGCGTCTGTAATCCGCCGCGGGCGGCAAATTCCCATTCCGCTTCCGTCGGCAATCGATACCCATCTGCCTGCCATTTCACCGCGTCCGCACTGAGATCGAGGTCGCCGGTGCGGTAGACTGACGTCAGTGAGCTGTTCGTGTAATACACCGGAGTCAACCCATCCTTTTCCGAACGGGCATTGCACCACTTTACCACATCGTACCAATTCACCGAAGTCACCGGGTTGTTGGCAACGATCGGACCGTAGCCATTTTGTCCCGCAGCGATATCCGAGCTTGAATACCCGTGCAGCAACGCCCAGTCTCGCACTTCTGTCCACTTCTCGTACGTGATCTCATTTTTTTCCATGTAGAACGATGACACAGTCACAGCGTGCGCCGGACTTGCCCCGTAATCGAGCGCGTCATTGCTTCCCATCCGGTATAGACCGCCGGTAATTTGCACGAAGCCGGCATCTCCGACATGAATGCTTCCCGCTGCAGCATTGGAGTAATCGCTTGTACTATAGACCGATCTCGCCCTCGTTCTGAATGTATAGGTGATAAATGGCTGATAGACACCTGCAACACTTTTTGTTGTCACATTGGCGCCGGCGCTATCGACGACAGAATAGTTGGTGCCATCGGTACTGCGTTCGATAAGGAATTCCGTTTCGAAGATGCTGTTATCCGTCCATTGGAGCGACGCCGACGCTGAGGTGATAGCAATGACTTTCAGCCCGGAGGGAGCGGTGATGATGAAATTGGCCGTTGCGCTATTTGAATACATTGATGTGTGATACGCCGACCTTGCCCGTACACGAAAGACATATGTCCTACCGGTCAGATACACACCAGCAACGGTTTTTGTTGTCACATTGGCGCCGACACTATCGGCCGGTGAATACGTTACACCGTCCGCGCTCCGCTCGATCAGAAAACCCGTTTCGAATGCGCTTTTATCCGTCCATTGGAGCGACACCGAAGATTCGGTTACGAATGTAGTGATGAGACCGGCGGGAGCTGCGAGCACGCACACAGCCGATGCACTATTTGAGAAGGCCGTTGTGTTGTTGATCGCTTTCGCCCGCACCTTGAATGAATACGTGACTCCCGGCAGATAGATGCCCGCAACGGCTTTTGCAATCACGTTGGCGCCCACACTATCGACCGCAGTATAGTTCGTGCCGTCCGAACTCCGCATGATGAGGAATCCTGTTTCGAATGAACTGTTATCCGTCCATTGGAGCAACGCCGACGTTTCGGTGATTGCGGCGACGATGAGCGCCGATGGAGCAGCGAACACAAGATTTGTCGTGCCGACATTTGAATAGGCCGACGCGTTATACACAGACTTTGCCCGAACCCGGAAAGAATAGGTAACACCCGCCTGATAGATCCCTGCCACCGCTTTTTGTGTCACATTCGCGCCGACACTATCGACGACGGAATAGCTGGTGCCGTCCGCACTTCGTTCGATCAGAAAACCCGTTTCAAATGTGCTGTTATCGGCCCATTGAAGCGACGCCGAAGATTCAGTAAAGGCGGCAACGGTGAGGCCGGAGGGAGCCGTGAGAACACAACGAGCGGTTATTGAATTTGAATACGCGGAAGTGATAGTTGCCGATTTCGACCGTGCGCGGAAAGAATACGTGGTGCCCGATTGATAGATGCCCGGAACGGCTTTCGTCGTTATCGTGCCTGCCACGCTATCGACCACTGCATATGTTATGCCGTCCGCACTCCGTTCGATCATGATTTGAAACGGAGCGTTCGCATATTCCGCTTCCGACGTCACTATCGTCCAATCCAGAACGACAGCAGACTCGGTGATGACCGCTGCTTCCAACGCGCTGGGGCCCGCCAATGAAAAAGACGAACTAACGGGATTACTGCTGTCGCGGATATTGCAAGTGATCGCAGAAAAGGCGCACAGCAAGAATACAATTTTTTTCATGCGAATATGTCGATGGTGGTAATGCGTGATAGACGGCATGATGGCACCGTCCCACGGCCGGAGAAATGGACAAGAGACCACGGCGCTGACAATAGCGCGTTATTCGTCCTCGCCCGGTTTATTTTTCGTTTTATGTGCATATTGTGGATATAATTTCTCCACACAATCCGGGCAGATGCCGTGCGAAAATTGCGCTGCGGAATGCTTGGCAAAATACGACTCGAGGATATTCCAATATCCCTCATCATCGCGGACCTTCTTGCATGAAGAACAGATCGGTATGAGCCCTCCGAGTGTTTTGACGTTCTCCATGGCGGCCGTCAGTTCGATCACCAGGGCCTCGCGCTCCTTGATCTGTTGTTCAAGTTGCTGGTTCGTCTTTTCGATCAGATCGTTTCGTTCCTTCAGAATTTCCTGCTGCCGGAGGATTTCATCGTTCGCCTCCTTCAGCTTGATGTTTTTTTGTCTTACCACTTCGGACTCTCGCCTCTGTTGTTCGAGCAGCAGCGCTTTTTTCTGTCTGCGTTGCAGCACTCCGATGCCCATGGCCGAGAGAGTCACGGCCGCCCCGACATAGATGAGGTACGCCCACCACGTGCGCCAAAACGGAGGATTCACAACGATCGCGACGGACGTGGCGGCTGCATTCCAGACGCCGTCGTTATTCGACCCCATCACTCTGAAGACGTAGCTTCCCGGCTGCAGGTTCGTATACGACGCCTTCCGTGTGGTCCCCGCTCTGATCCATTCCTCGTCGAATCCCTCCAGCATATATTTGTATTGGTTCAATTCCCCTTTTCGATAGTTCAACGCGACGAAGTCGAACGAAAATGAATTCTCGTTGTATTCCAAGACAATATGCTTCTTCATCGTTATAGCCGTATCGAAACGCACGGGTTTGTTGAAAATGCTCATGGAGGTAACGTACACAGGAGGAATGAATGTGTTGTCGCGGATATTCTCCGGATGGAAAATGTTGAATCCGAACGTGCCTCCGAAATACATCGTTCCATTAGCGTCTCTGAAGCACGCGTTAAGGTTGAATTCTTCTCCCTGAAGACCTGCAGCAACGGAATAATTTTTGAATTTATTCGCCGCGGGATCAAAACAGGAGATGCCACGACTTGTCGTGATCCACAGGCGTCCTCGACCATCGATCCTGATCCCGAAGATCGTGTCGTTCGTCAGTCCATCTTCAACGGTATAGACAGTGAACTGTTCGGTGCGGGGATTGAACTTGTTCACGCCGCCGCCGCGGGTGCCGATCCAGAGGTTGCCGTCCCGATCTTCGTCGAACGGCGAGGCGAGATCGCTGCTGATGCTGTGCGGATCCATCGGATCGTGTATATAGGATTTAAATGCCTCTGTTGCTCTGTCGTAGCGATTGAGCCCGCCCTCGTATGTGCCGATCCATATCGTGCCCGCATGATCCTGAAATAACGAACGGATATTTTCGTTGCTGAGACTCGACGGGTCGGTGGTTGAATGCGAGTATTTTCTGAACTGCCGAACCCGGCTATCATACGAAAATAAGCCCTGGGATGTCCCGATCCACATGATGCCGCATTTATCTTCGAGCATTGCCCGAATGTACGCTCCGGCGATTGCCGGCGGAATCTTCGATGCGTCGGGCAACGGTGCGAATTTTTTCGTCTTTCGATTGAAGAGTTTCACTCCGTTGCGTGTTCCGACCCACATTGTACCCTGGGAATCTTCCAGGAAGGCGCTGATATAATCGTCATTCGTGCTCGTGGTGCTGCGGTCATCGGACCGGTATTGCTCACATGATTCGGTCGCCAGATCGAAGATATTCATGCCCCTGGTCGTCCCGATCCATAACGATCCCCGCCGGTCTTTGTATAGTGAACGCACATCGTTACCGGTGAGCAACGATGTCCGGGGCAGTTCATTCCTGTATGTCCGGAAATGTTCGCCCTCAGGATCATATGTGCTGATGCCGTTAGTTGATGTGCCGATCCACAGGCAGTCCGAAGCATCACGATAGAGTGACAGGATATAATCGCTGCAAATGCTTTTCGGATCACGAATATCGCTTTTCCATGCTTCGATGATCCCCGATTCGGGAAGAAAGACACGCATACCGCCTCCGAATGTGCCATAGAGGATGCGGCCGTATTTATCCTCGGTGATCGCCAGAACACTCACCGTATCCATGCCGGCTTCGAAACCCTTTACCTGCTTTGCCGCATACGTGCACCGTCCGCTCGCGCGGTCGAAGAGCAGCAGGCCGTCGAGCCTTGTTCCGATCCATAAGCGGCCTTTCGAATCTTCGAAGAACGATAAGATGAATCCGGTGCGAAGGGATCCACTGGTTGTCCGGCCCGGCGTGTATGACATAAAGCGGCCTGAGGCTTCAATAAAGCGGCTGATGCCCCGTCCGTTCGTCCCGATCCATAAGACGCCTTGCTTGTCCACAAAGAGCGAATAGATGGAATTTGCGCAGATACTTGTCGGATCCTGAATATCGTTCACATAATGTGTGATCGTTTTTCTGTCGGGACTCACCTTGAACAATCCCATCGAGAATGTCCCAACCCACACGTTGCCAGCTGAATCCTCTGCGAGGGCGGTAATGCCCCGGACACGCTTAATTGTTTGACTGGAATCTGCAAGCCTGAAGATCTGAAATTTATCCGTCAACGGGTCATACACATTCAAATCGGTGGAGGTTCCGATCCAGATCGATCCGCTTCTGTCCTGAATGAGCCTACGCGTGATGTTGGACGAGAGCGAGGTTGTATCGTTGAAATGGTGACTGTACAGACGGAATTGGTAGCCGTCGTATTTATTGAGTCCGTCGTCCGTGGCGAACCAAAAGAACCCTTGCCGATCGCGGAGAATCGCCCAGACGGAATTTTGTGAGAGTCCGTTGTCGACGGAGAGATGCGAAAATTTTCGGGGGAATGCACCGTAGAGGGCGTCACTGAATAGACAGGCGACCGCAAAAAAAATGAGCACTATAGGTGTACGCGTCTGCAGCATGAATCATGATTCAAGAATGGATGAAGTCGTTAATAGAATAATATACAGAGGTCGGTAATGACAATCAAGTTTTCGGACGAGCGGATACTGTTTTTCAACCAATTATCGACACTTTTTTGTTTTTTGTGACGCATATCACAATCCGGTCGAGGCGGGCACAGCACGCAGATTTTTATAAGGCAGGCTATCATGCAACATCTCTACGCCATCGACAGACACTCTCGAATAGCGGTTCAGATTCATTCTCCACTCAGCCCCATCATCCATACGGAAGACCGCCGGCCATGCGCCGTAACGCGGCGCATGGCCGACGAAGCAGTAATAGTGGTGATCAGGGCTGCTGAATGATAATTTCACAGGTAAAGCTCAGTGCAACAAACGGGTGCTCGGCATCATTCGATTGAACCGTGACTGTTTTATTTTGGATGCCCGATCTTCCAGCGGTGGAGAATGTTACTTTGATCTCTCCTGCTTCATCGGGTGCAAATTCTTTTTTATCGCCGATCGATGCACCGGTGCAGCCGCAGCTCGGGTGCACTTGTTGAATGAGCAATTGGGCCGTGCCGGTATTTTTAAATTTGTAGACGAACGCCAGATCGACACCGGCCTTTACTTTGCCGAAATCGTGCTTTGGTTCTTCAAATGTAATTTTCGCCGCTTTATCATCGGCGAGAGTTTTTCCGGTATACATGCTCATCAACGCAATGATGCAAACAATGGATACTGATACTCTGCGAATACTGTCAATCGTTCTTTTCATTATTAACTCCTCTGATGTGTATGGTGTCGTTTTTCATTTTAGTATTTCGCCGTTCCTGATCGTAATAGAGGTTTTATTCTTCAGTGTTTTCAGCGATGATCGCAATTTTTTTATTTTTTCAGAAGAAACATGGGGATCATTTTCTAAATCGGCAATCGCTTCTTCAATTGATGTGAATTCTTTCACGTTCGCATCATCGGCGTTCTTCTTTATGATCACAAGAGGCGCGGAATTGGGTTTGCCGGGAGGCGGATTTGTTTTATTTTTGGAAAATATATTCATCA
>CAISDA010000078.1 GCA_903884005.1 uncultured Ignavibacteriota bacterium
CATTTGCTTCAGCGAGTGTTGACCGCGACACGATTGAATGAATGCCGGCATGATATAATCTTTTCCCAACGGCTCGCAGACATGTTTCAACATCGCGTAAGCTTTCTCGGTTTGTCAGTTGTGCAAAGAACATGCAGAGAAATTGTTCCCAACATTCATGCCAAAGCTCCGTAAAAATGGTCAGGGGGAAAAATAAAAATACCATTTTTGGAGCAATGAAATTCAAATCGAAAAAACTACAAAATGCTATAATCGGTTTTAACTAAGCAACTTACAAAGACGCAAAATCTCTTAACAGGACACTACTGCTGCAGTTGCTTCATTTCACGTCACCGGAAGGAGAAGTGCACGGCATTACATGCTCGTCTTCATCATTAGTGCGGTCTACCGTCCAGATTGCATTTTGTTGTATGAAATGCTACTTTGCGGATAAGAAAGATACGGCCGTGTCAAATTTCCCTTCTATTGTCATCGGTGATGCTTCGTTCTGCTGTGCAATCGAACTCGTCGGCATTCGACGTGTGAATGCTGTGTTCGCTTCACCTCTTGGAAGAGTACGACCATGACGAACCCGCTGCCTGTAAAAATTATGCTCGCCTTGGCGTTTGTCGTCAATGCCTCATTTGCCGGATCGCCGTGCGATTCTCTGAAAGGTACTCTCCACAAGACGGCGGTAAACGATGCGTGCGCGGCGATCGATATCAATAACGTCTTCAACTACTATGTCAACAACGGCGACGGCGGGCTGAATCCGTATTCCAGTGACGACGGATTCGAGCTCATGAATGCCAACCGCGGCCAGCTGTTGTTTGAAGAAGGATTTGTCTGGGGAGGCATCATTAATAAAGGAGTGAAGGTCGGAGGGTCCGCGTATAACCACGGTCTCCAGGCCGGCCCGATCATCACACCCGGAACGCCGACAACGCCGCCTGTTGCGGCAAATCTTCTTGATCCCCGATACCGCGTCTACAAGGTGCGTCCCGACATCGGGCCGGGCAGGACGTTCGACGCTGTGCGCCCGCTCCTGGACGAGGAAGCGTGGAGGGTCTACCGCTATGAAAACATCATGTCGCAGCAGCTCTACGCCAACTATGTCAAGGACTGGAACGAATGGCCCGGCGCACAGGGAGCGCCATACACCGATGTGAACGGCAACGGAACGTACGATGCCGGCACGGATATTCCCGGCGTTCCGGGCGCCGATCAGACGCTGTGGTATGTCGCCAACGATCTCGACACCGCTCGTGTCTTTAAGATGGGCGGCTCGAAACCGATCGGCCTCGAGTTTCAGCGGACGATCTGGGCGTATAACCGCACAGGAGCTCTTGGCAATACGGTCTTCGAAAAAAATATCCTCATCAATAAATCGGGCGCACAGATCGATTCCATGTTCGTGGCTCAGTGGTCGGATCCGGATATCGGCGGCGGACTCGGCTATACGGATGACTTCTCCGGCTGCGATACGATACGCGCATTGGGCTATACGTATAACGCCACGAACAAAGACGGATTTTTTCGGGGCGGCGCCGCCCGCGCTCGGCTTCGATTTTGTGCAGGGGCCGCTCGTCAAAACAGGCAATCCGTCAGACCGTGCGATCTTCAAGGGCGCATACAGATACGGTGCGAAGAATCTCGGCATGACCGCCTTCAACATTTATCTGTGCAGCAGTTCAATTTACTCCGATCCGACGATCAATGCCTCGGCGGGCTCTCAGGAGTGGTATAATCAATTGAACGGTCTGTCGGGGCGCACGGGTGCAGCCTTCATCAATTCCGTCACGGGCAAACCCACCAAGTTCGTTCTTTCCGGAGATCCCGTCATGGGAACGGGATGGGTCGACGGCTCGATCGCCGGCTGCGGCGACCGTCGGATGTCGTTGTGCTCCGGTCCATTCACCATGGCTGCTGGAGATACGCAGGAAGTTGTTGTCGCGGCAATTGCGGCGCAGGGCGCCAACCGTCTGGCAAGCGTGGGTCTGTTGAAATACTATGACGATTGTGTGCAGTCTGCATTCGACGCATTGTTCAATCTGCCGCAGCCCCCGGCAGTGCCGACGGTGAGTGTTGCCGAAATGGACAGGGAAATCGTGCTCGATTGGTCGATGCCGGAAAATATTTCAGCAACGGAGAGCCAGAACAGCCGCGGGTATAAATTTGAAGGGTACAACGTGTATCAGCTGCCGAGCGCAGCATTCACAAATCCGAAACGGCTCGCGACATTCGACGTTGCCGACGGCGTTTATTCCATCGCAGACGAAATTTTCAGCGAACAGTACGGGACAATTTTAACCGTTCCCGTGCAACAGGGAAACGACCTGGGACTCCAGCGATACTTCGACATCACCAAAGATTACATCGCCGATAAGCCGTTGGTGAACGGCCGGCCGTACTACTTTGCGGTGACGGCCTATAATTATACTCCGGACCCCAAGGCCGTGCCTGTCACGCTCGAAACGCCCCCGAAGATTCTCACGGTCACGCCGCAGGCGCCCACTTCCGCCAGCCATATGAACGCTGCAGTGGGCGATACCGTTGCGGTTACCCATGCATCCGGCAAAGCGGATGCGACCATTGCCTTGCGCGTCGTGAACCCGAAGTCGATCTCAGGGCACACGTATGATATAAGTGTGGTCGTACTTGACTCGATCGTATCAGCATCGGGAAAGAGTCCGAATTCGAAATGGCAGGTTGTGGATAGGACAACCGGCGCGGTCGTGCTTGCACCGAACAACACCTATGTGATTAATACTGCAAATCCTGTTGTCGACGGTGTCCAGCTGGGCTTCAAGGCCCTGCCGTACTGGGTGCCGCACCAGGAAGTTGCGTACCTTGCGTATGCCAAAGCCGGCGTGGACATCAACACAGTGAAGGGAACAACCGCATCGATGCCTGCATCGAACTGGGCCGGCGTCAACAACGGCCTGACATACTTCGGCGGCGGATTTGACTGCGCCGTCAATTTCCTGGGCAGCGCACTTGCCGCAAGCAAGGTCGACAGGAAGATCGAGGTCCGTTTCAACTCGGCGCAGGGTCAGAACGCGTACTGCTTTACACGCACCGCAGCGTCCGGCACGAACGGGGCTCCGTATACCGGGTTCTTCCCCCAGCCATTCTCCGTGTGGGACATAACGGAAGCGGCCGCTCCGCGGCAGGTCGATTTTTGGTTCATGGAGGTGGACGGTTCCGCAGTCAAAAACCAGGTATGGGGTCCGAGCGCGGTATCATCCGATCGGGAGTATTGTTTCATCTCCAATGAAACATATTCTGCCGCAGTAAAAACTGAATTTACGGGCAAGACTATCGCCGCCATGAGCGCAGCCAAGCCTGTGCTGTATTCAGGCTGGTTCACACTGAAGGATGCATCGAAGCCTGCATACGCCAATGGCGATGTATGGCGGATCGTGCCGACGAATTTCCTCACCACATCCGATGTGTGGTCTTTCAGCACGGCTGCGCTTGCGCCCGCAACCGGCGAGATCACTGGCGGACCCGTCGACAATTTTGATATGTGCCAAAATTATCCCAACCCCTTCAATCCGTCGACGTCGATCAGATTCCAACTGCCTGCAACTTCACACGTGAGATTGGCAATTTTCGACGTGCTGGGCAGGGAAGTTGCAGTGCTTGTCGACGGTGAACGGGGAGCGGGAGCATATACTGCGGCATGGATGGCCGGGAGCAATTTGTCGAGCGGCGTGTATTTCTGCCGTCTCACGGCGGGTTCGTTTACGATGACGAAAAAGCTTTTGCTCGTGCGCTGAGTTCTGCCCGGCATTCGTCCTCCGCCATGTCCCGGCTGTTCATACGGGCCGTGCATGATTTCTTGCCGGCCGCCAGTTGAATTGATTACCTGATTTTTGTATTATAGGTGTCGATTGTAAGAAAAAAATGTAACTCCTCAGCATACACCCCAATCGCAGTCATACTGAGCAGCGCAGGATCGTCATCGACTTCCCACCGGTTCTTATACGATGCACCCGCGGAAGCGGATGCTTGTTCACCATTCATCGTGAGGTCTCTATGAAAAAATTGTGTCTTATTGTTTCGCTCATCGTATTGACGGCGGTTCCCGCATCCGCACAATGGGCTGATTCGTTATCCGCAGGTTTTCACCGCGCCCTGCAGATCTACCAGAATGCCGATCCGCTTCATAAGGACGCTGTAGCGCAGATGATCATTGGCGGCCTTGACCTGAATGAAAACGGATTAAAAGAATTTCTTTACATTACCGATGGAACGTATACCGGCGGACGCGATCTGACGCAGACAGACGCATCGTCGCTTTTTCTCTATGAATACAATCCGGCGTCGTCCAGCTCCCCCTATAAGCTGATCTGGTCGTACAATCTTCCCGGCATTTCCAACGCCAGTTTTCCGGTATTCACTATTACGGATCTGGACGGCGACGGCCATAAAGAGATCGCCGTTGCCGTGCAGTACGGAGCCGGAGAACCCGCCGGCAACCTCGACCCGTACAGATTGCAAGTCTTCGAATTCGGGCCGAATCAGGTTCCGCTTGGCATGTCGGGCGGTGCGACATTGTTCGCCCCGTCGGGCAGCAACACGCGCCCGTCCGGCATTGCATCGGGCGATGTCGACGGCGACGGCAAGGAGGAACTCGGCATCGGCTTTCGCGCATGGAACGGTACGGCGCGCGGGGTGATGATCGTGTCGCTGGACGGTGACCTCGAATGGACCTCGCTCAAAGTCGAAGCGATCGACACGACTACCGTGATCAGCAACGTCTATGGAACCGTGCGGGTCACCGATCTCGACAACGACGGGAAAAAAGAATTCTGTTTCGGGTATGACAACGGAACAATGGTGCTGTACGAAGCAACCGGCCCGGATAAATATCAGCGCTATACATGGAACACGAATCCTGCGGGAGTTACCGGCGGCCCCATCTTCTCGATGCAGCAGGTCGATATTAACAAGGATGGAAAAAATGAATTGATCTACGGCCAATCGGGTACGGTCAGTTTGAATGTCATCGCCGGCGTGACCGATCTGGCGAAGTTCGACATATCGAATGTGTACCGGATTGGCGCGATACCGCAGCACCCGTCGTCGACGATCAACGAAGTGCGGGGAATGACAGCGGGCGATTTCGACGGGAACGGCAAGACCGACATCTTTGCCTGCAACGGCTGGCGCGTGTGGCGCTATGAATACAAGGGAACGGGAGCGATCACCGACTCGGCCAGTTATAATGTCTCCTGGGTCTATCAGGATACGACAAGCGGCACAAGGTTTCGCTGGGTGACATTTCCCGGCGACGTGTGGTCGCGCTCATTGGGTGTGACGGTGAACGACATGAACGGAAACAAGAAGCCTGAATTGCTGCTCGCCAATCAGCGCGGCGGAAGTCCGGACAGCACTGCGGTGAAGGTTGCCATCATCGAATATGACGCTGTCGTGAACGGCGTGAGCGCCGACATGGCGCGCCCGAAAGCGGCGGATTTCCGGCTCGAACAAAATTATCCGAACCCATTCAACCCGTCGACAACCATTGCGTTCAATATTCCCCAGGCCAGCCATGTGCATCTTGACGTGTACGACATGCTCGGACGCCTGGTCGATGTTGTCGTCGATGCTCCGCTCGAAGCGGGATGGCACAATGCAACGTGGAACGCCTCGCAGTTCGGCAGCGGCATGTATGTGTGCAGAATGACTCTCGGTGCCGGCATGTTGTCTCAAAAGATGCTGCTGGTTCGATGACAGTATACAACCACCTTATCCGCACCCCTATGAACACTCGCTTCTATGTTGTCTTCGTTTTTATTATCACACTGTCTGCCGGCACGACGGGTCAGGTCAGCCACGGTATCACCGCCAAAGGAGTTACGGCGACGAACGAATCTCGCGCTGGCGGACTCGAAGCGCATGAGAAACGCGGCTCGTTCACGACGGCGTCGATCATTGCAGACAGCATGGTGGTGCAGCAGAAGTCGAACGTCCCGATCTGGGGCACAGGAAGCGCCGGCGCGGTAATCAGCATCACCGCATCGTGGGGCAAAGGCGCAACAACTGTTGTGGGCCCAGACGGGAAGTGGATCGTGAAGATCCCTACTCCGGCGGCGGGCGGTCCCTTTACCGTGACGATCAAGGAGCAAGACACGACCGTCGTGCTCGCGAACGTTCTTGCGGGAGAAGTGTGGCTCGCGTCCGGCCAGTCCAACATGGAAATACCGGTCGCGGGATGGCCGCCTGCCGATACGATTGAAAATTCGGCATACGAAATTCTTCACTCGAGGAACTCCGCGATCCGCATGTTCACGGTGAACCGCGGGCTGTCGATGACGCCGGAACCATTGACATCGGGGAGTTGGATATCGGCATCGCCGGAAGCGTCCGGAAAATTCAGCGCGGCAGCGTACTTCTTCGCGCAAGCGCTTCAGCAGTCGCTTCACGTTCCGATCGGCATCATTCATTCCAGCTGGGGCGGAACGATGATCGAACCGTGGATGAGTGCCGAGGCAATTGCACGGTTCGATGAATACAAAGCGACGATGGAAAAAGTCGCCGGCGGCAAAGAGGTGAGAACGAAATATGAGGACTGGCTCCATACATTTCCCACGATCGATATGACGCAACGGCCGGACGAAAACAAATGGGCGGGGTTGAATTTTCAGGACGAGGGATGTTCGCTGCCGGACTGTAACGATTCGCTCTGGAAGGAGATGACGCTCCCGCAGTATTGGGAGCGAACGGAACTGGGAGAATTCGACGGCGTCGTGTGGTTCAGAAAGACCGTCGAAGTGCCTTCCTCGTGGCTGCATAAAAAAATGACGCTAGAGCTCGGCCCCGTCGACGACATGGACCGTACGTTTGTCAACGGGATCCTTGTCGGCGGCATTGAAACAACGGGAATGTGGAATGTCGATCGCGTCTATTCGCTGCCGGACACTGCCGTCGGCAAGAACACGGTATCGATCGCAGTTCGCGTGGTTGATCCTCAGGGCGGCGGCGGTATCTACGGAACATCCGAGCGCATGGTGCTTCGCCTGGGCGGGACGAATGAAACAGTATCCCTCGCAGGATCGTGGAAATATCTGCCCGTAGCCAGCTACGATGGAAAAAAGTTTTCCATTTTCGGCGGGACAGGGAACGCCTATTATTTTCATCCCGCGACGGGAATTGTTGTGACCAATTCCACACCGACAGCACTTTACAATGCAATGATCGCTCCGCTTATTCCCTATACGATCAAAGGCGCGATCTGGTACCAGGGCGAAGCGAACACCGGTAATTCCGCACGCTACGCATCTCTCCTGTCCGCGATGATCACCGACTGGCGAACTAAATTTAAATGCGGCGAATTTCCATTCTACTATGCGCAGATCGCTCCCTTCACGTATCCAGCCGGCACGCATTCCGAACTGCTGCGCGAAGCGCAATGCGCCGCACTCGGTACAAAAAATACAGGCATGGCGGTAACGCTCGACATCGGCAGCATGAAAACGATACACCCGTCGCAAAAAAAAGAGGTCGGCAGGCGGCTGGCGTTATGGGCGCTGGCGAAAAATTACGGCAGATCGAATCCGTATTCAGGCCCCGTCTACCGGTCGATGAAGAAAGCAAACGGCACGATCGTGCTCTCGTTCGACCATGCCGGTAAAAGGCTCGTGCTCAAAGGCACCGGCACCGAATTTCACATCGCAGGCGACGACAAGATCTTCAAACCGGCGTCTGTGGCGCTGCGCGGGAACACGCTGGTCGTCTCGCACCCGGATATTACACATCCCGCTGCCGTCAGGTACGCGTTTACCGATACGTCATCGGCCGTCTTGTTCAATACGGACGGACTGCCGGCATCGTCGTTCAGAACTGATCGGTGGAAATAACAGCAGTCGGCGATGCCGCGGCACCGAGCGCTCACCAGGAACGATTCCTCAGACATTATGGTTATTATAATGTCGCATGGGGATGCTGTCATTGGTTCTCCCTCTCGTATTCTGCACACCCCTGAAACATTTCTCCAGTATTCGTTTTTCCCCAGGAACAGTTTCGCGCCCATCGCGGTGCGTCTGCGCATGAAGTGACGATCCATTATTCTGAAGCACTGTTAGACAGAGGAGGGTACCATGAAGGCCTTCAGATACTGTTTATCGGTTCTGTTCATTGCGTCAACCCTGTCGTCAGTCTCCCAGCAGATCCAGTCCGCTCAGGCGCCTGTCGTGGCGTCGGCTCCCGCGCAGTATGCGTCCGAACTCCGAAAAAAAATTCGGAGCGGGGATGTGCTGGTCCATCTGTCCCAAAAAAAGGATGACGCATTGTTGCGCGGCGTGACGCCTGCGAATTCTTACATCACTGCCGTTATTTACGCGTCCGCCTGCCCGTCTGCAGCCTTCGTCTCGGCGTTGGAAGCCTTGGGCGTGCGCGCCGTAGCCGCATCATGGATACCGCCTCTGGAACACCATCCACTTGGGTTTTTCATCGCGCAGGTTCCAATCGATCGGTTCGACGATGTGCTTGCATTGGCGGATGTGAAAATGATGGATTCGGCGGAACGTGAAGCGATTCCGTTGAACAACCTTGCGGCCGCAGCGATCAAGGCAAACCTCGCCTGGGCGAACAATTGGACCGGCACCGGAGTGAGGGTCGGCATTCTCGATTCGGGCTACGACGACAGAATGCCTGCAGCCGAGCTGCCGTCACCCGTTGCAAAAATGGACTATTCGCAATATCCAACATCGATCGATACCACGGTGCGTAATACCGTGTCCCCGCACGGCACGCATGTGGTCGGTACCGTGCTTGGAAGAGGCGGATGGTCGTCGTCCAACACGATCAATGGCGGCGGCTCGTATAAAGGAATGGCTCCGAACGCGGACCTCGTGTTTTTGAAGATAGGAGACGATCAAACAGCCGGGGCGTCGACCGCCGCGATCGTGGGAGCGATGAAGGCGGCGGTCGATTCCTTCTCCGTGAAAGTGATCAGCATGAGCTACGGGGGGTGGGACGTGTATCACGACGGCTCCGATCCGATGTGTCAGGCTGTCGATTATGCATACAGTAAAGGCGCAGCATGCTTCCTCGCGGCAGGGAACAGCGCCGCGGAAGGGCACCATGTATCCGGAAGCGTAAAGGCTCACGACACAAGCGGATATTTTCAAATCACAGTGACAGGGGCGGCCAAAAACACAGCATTCCTCGAAATGAATCTTGTGTGGGCCGATGGCGCCGCCCGCAACGGATTGTCACTGCTCTATTATAGTTCTTCCATGTCGCCGCTGACGAGTGTCGTGAGTTTGCCGCAGACGACAAGCGATCGGGGCACGGAATCTCAAATTTCCTATTATAATTATTATATGCCCACGGGGAATTCGACATACTACGTTCGCGTCCTGAATGCATCGGCGTCGGCGCAGCCCTTTCATATTTTTTTCTACGTGCTGTTCTCGAATGTGCTCTTCGCTCTTTCCGATCCGAATTATACGATCGGCAATCCTGCGTGTGCCGACCATGCCTTTGCCGTGGGCGCTTCCACATCACGCCTGGCCTGGACGGCTTCGAATGGAATGCCTTATACCACAAGTGGAACGCTATCCGACATCGCGAATTTTTCTTCGCGCGGGCCCCGCATCGATGGCCTCCCGAAACCCAATATTACGGCACCGGGAAAAATTGTCATTTCGCTGAGGGACAGGGATGTGCTAAAAACCAGCGACGCATATTGGATCGATAACGACGGCGTATCCGGCGGCCCGGCGAATTATTATGTCATGCAGGGAACGAGTATGGCGACGCCCGTCTGCTCCGGCGCTGCCGCGCTGGTGTATCAGCATACCCCGCGGGCGACACCGCAGCAGGTGTACGACGCATTCATGCTGAGCGCGGCGAACGATGCGTTCACCGGCCTTGTGCCGAATTCCACTTGGGGATATGGAAGACTGGATGTGAACGGGGCGATCAACAATACTCCGCTGCCTGTCGAACTGGCCGCATTCACCGCGTCGTCGAAGAACGACATCGTGACGCTGTGGTGGAAGACCGCGAGCGAAGTGAACAACTATGGATTTGAGATCGAGAAGAAGCCTGTGGTCCATGCTGTCGGATCCGCTGTGCAGCGTGATGGCGTCCTGTCCGCCTGGACCACGATTGGATTCGCTGCCGGTAATGGCACGAGCAATGCTCCGCATGTGTATTCGTATGTCGATCGTCTCCAGTCGCCGGGCGCGTATGCATACAGACTGAAGCAGATCGATCGGGACGGCAAATATTCATATAGTGCGGAAATCAAATCGAGCCCGGGGGCCTCGCCGGCCGAGTACTGGCTCGGGCAAAATTATCCGAACCCGTTCAATCCCGTGACGCATGTGCAGTTCTCGATCGGCACAGACGAAACAGTGCACATTGCCGTGTTCGACATACTCGGGCGCACGGTTGCAGAACTGGTGAACGAACCGCTGCATGCCGGACGGTATACTGTGGAGTGGAACGGATCTGAAGCGGCAAGCGGAATGTATGTGTACCGGATCGATGCCGGAAGTTTTTCTGCGGCCAAAAAATTGCTTCTTCAGAAATGAGTGCATCACGATGAACGTGTGCCCGGGTCTGCGGATGAAAGGACCGGTCCGACCGACCGCCTCCACCCTGTTGCCCGCGTTCATGGCGCGATTATTCGGGCTGAGTGAGGATCACACTCTCTCCTGCATGATCCATTTAGGGACGGTGGGTGCGCTGTATGCCTCCATCTGAGCAAGCACGGAGTCCATAGTGCTGCCGACAAGAAGCATGGCGCGATTGTCCTCTTTCATGAACCCTGCCCGGGCCATGCGGGACACCTGCTCGATGAGCGGATCGTAATAACCGCCGATGTTCAAGAGCGCAATGGGTTTCGTGTGCAGCCCCAGTTGTCCCCATGTGAGCATCTCGAAGAGTTCGTCCATTGTGCCGAAACCGCCGGGCAGCGCGATGGCGCCGTCGGAGAGTTCATGCATTGTTACTTTGCGCTCGTGCATCGTTGCGCTTGCGATTAGTTCTGTGAGTCCCTGGTGCGCGATTTCTTTCGCCATTAAAAAACCGGGCAGCACGCCGATCACTCTGCCGCCCCGGCTGAGCGCGCCGTCGGCAACGGCTCCCATCAATCCGATCTTCGCGCCGCCGTAGACAACGGTGATGGAGCGCTCGGCGAGCATCTGACCAGCTTCCGTTGCCGTACGGTGAAAGAGCGCGTCTGTTCCACTGCTGGATCCGCAAAAAATTGTAATGCTGTTCATGGGTATGCTATTTTTTTAAGAGGTCAGTCTGTTCGCCTGCCGGCGCATTTTTTTCGCGGAAGTACCTCGCTGCCGTTGCATTGGCGCGCATGGTGGGCGAG
The DNA here is from genome assembly GCA_903884005.1 of uncultured Ignavibacteriota bacterium. GTDB lineage: Bacteria > Bacteroidota > Ignavibacteria > UBA10030 > UBA8401 > CAISDA01. Next base: position 11,327 of record CAISDA010000078.1, read on the forward strand.
ATGTTATCTCGCCCGCTCGAGCGAAGCGGTGCAAGGTTCTGTGAGTTACCAGGGAGTCTGCAACAAACGCATCACAGGCTCTTCAGCACTGCCACTGCTTTATGAAATGCAGCGGCGCGGTGGCTGAGCGTGTTCTTTTCTTCAAGAGACATTTCCGCGTACGTCTTTGTATGCCCCTTCGGAACGAAGAGCGGATCGTACCCGAATCCGGTGGTGCCGCGCGCGGCCTCGAGAATGTGACCTTCAACGCACCCCTCGACGGTGCGTTCGATGTCCTTGCCGACGATCGCCACGACGGTGCGGAAGCGCGCACTGCGTCTTCGCGATGGCACTCCTTGTAATGCGGCAAGCATTTTTTGATTGTTATCGGCATACGTGGCGTTCTCGCCCGCATACCGCGCAGAGTAGACTCCGGGCTCCAATCTCAAATAATACACTTCGAGGCCGGTGTCGTCGGCAAGCGTGAGCATGCCCGTTGCGGCAAAGGCTTCGCGCGCTTTTTTCAGCGCGTTGCCTTCGAGCGTCGGCTGGTCTTCAATTGTGGCCGGTGCGCCCGATACGTCATCGAGGTCCTTGGTGTCGTACGATTCGTTCGCAAGGAGGTGGGCGATCTCTTCTTTTTTATGCCGGTTGTGCGTTGCGATGAGGAGCTGTTTCATACTGTGCGCGGTCATGTGTGAGTGACGATCAATAGTGTGTCTTGTCTGTTTTGTGTTTCCACGAGTCGAATGTTGCGAGCGCTTCGTCGCGCATCAATTGATCCATCGGAATCGCCCTCCGCTCGATCGGGAGCACCAGTTCGTCGTAAATAAAAGCGTCGTCGAATCCAATGGCCTTAGCATCGGCGCGCGTGTTGGCGTAATAAATTCTGTCGGGACGCGCCCAATACAGTGCGCCCAGACACATCGGACACGGCTCGCACGTGGTATAGACGATGCAGCCGGTCAACTGGAATGTGCCAAGCACGCGGCATGCTTCGCGGATGGCGACGATCTCGGCATGCGCCGTTGGATCGTTTTCTGCCGTCACGTGATTGGCCCCGCGGGCGATGATGGCGCCGTCCTTCACTACAACGGCGGCAAAGGGCCCGCCGTTCCCGTCTTCTATGTTGTGCTGTGAAAGGGCGATTGCCTCGCCCATAATTTCGTTGTGTGTCATATGCAATGCAGCTCTCCGATAAAATTTTGTGTCATGATTCGATGAATATGTCCCGGGTGTTGCCGCTCTGGGGCATCGCCAGGGTCCGATCGTTTTCAATTCTGGTTTGCTCAATACCAGTGAATGTCTTGGTGCTGTGACGCGCGCGGGACGGTCTCCGGCGCCGGCTGCTGTGCCTACGGCAGCAGTTCGCTGATTGCCTGTGCAATTGTGTCTACACCCACCACGCGGTTTCCATTCGTGCCTTGAAATTTTTTGACGTTGTTCTTCGGCACAACGATCTTCGTGAATCCGAGCTTGACGGCTTCCTGTATGCGCCTGTCGCAGTGCGCAATGGTGCGTATCTCGCCGCCGAGCCCGATCTCGCCGATCGCGACCGAATGCGAATCGATCGACGTGTCGCGCAGCGACGAGACGATGGACATGGCGATGCCCAGGTCCGCGCCAGGATCGTCGATCTTGATGCCGCCGGCAATGTTCACGAACACGTCGAAGGTGCCGATGTTCACGCCGACGCGTTTATCCAGCACGGCCAGGAGCATGGAGAGCCGCCGGTAATCGAATCCGGTGGCGCTGCGCTGCGGCATGCCGTAGCTTGTAGTGGTCACGAGCGCCTGCACTTCGATCAGGAGCGGACGGCTGCCTTCCATTGTGGCGACAATGGACGATCCGGATGTGCCGATGGAGCGTTCCGACAAAAATACTTCGGACGGATTTTTCACTTCCTGCAGGCCCGTATCGTGCATTTCAAAAATGCCGATCTCGTTCGTGGATCCGAACCGGTTCTTGATCCCGCGCAGAATTCTGTACGCGTAGTGCCGTTCGCCTTCGAACTGCAGCACCGTGTCGACCATGTGCTCGATCACGCGGGGGCCGGCGATGACGCCTTCTTTCGTCACATGCCCGATGAGTATGATCGGCACATGGATCGTCTTTGCCAGGCGTGTCAGGAGGGCCGAGCATTCCCGCACCTGGCCCACGCTGCCGGGAGCACTCTCGAGATTCGGATTGTAGAGCGTCTGTATCGAATCGACGATGACGAGATCGGGCTTTGCCTGTTCGATGACGTCGGCGATGACGCCCAGATTCGTTTCCGCCAGCAGCTGCACTGAATCCGACGAAGGGCCGAGACGTTCGGCTCTCAGTTTGACCTGACGGGGCGATTCCTCTCCCGTTACATAGAGGACAACCTTATCGCGCAGATGCAGCGCCACCTGAAGCATGAGCGTCGATTTGCCGATGCCCGGGTCGCCGCCCAAAAGTATCACCGAGCCGGACACGATGCCGCCCCCCAAGACGCGGTCAAATTCTTCGATGCCGGTGCGGAAGCGCACGTCGTTCGTGGCGCTGATCTCGCGCAGGGGCGTTGGTTTGATCTTGCCCGGAGCGCTGCTGTGCGAATGAGATACTTTTGCAGGGGAAGGCGCCTCTTCAACGAATGTGTTCCACTCGTTGCAGTTCGTGCATTTCCCCGTCCAGCGCGGCGACACGTAGCCGCACGACTGGCAGACATATTTGGAAAGTTGTTTTGCCACGCCATCCCTTCTGTATTATAACCGCAGTCTGTCCGCCTGCGGCGAACGTTTTTCTCGAAAGTACCTCGCTGCCGTTACATCGGTGCGATGTAGGGCGAGATGTTATCTCGCCCGCTCGAGCGAAGCGGTACAAGTTTTTCGGTATAGTTACTGAAGAGCGCAGTTTGTTCGCCTGCGGCACTATTGCCGTGCCGGAATGTCAGTTGTGAGGCAGGTACCTCAACCAAATATAAAAAAATCGGTGATAAGATACATCGTTCCGCGTTGCACAACCCTCGTTTTTTTTTTGTATAATGATGGTGCATGCAGCTTTGTCCCTCATCCCATACACAGAATGGAACCGTACGCGCGTATGTCTACTCCCTTAATGCAGCAGTATCATCAGGTGAAGGCAAAATATCCCGATACGCTACTCTTGTTTCGCATGGGAGACTTTTTCGAAACCTTCGAAGAGGACGCCAAGATCACTGCGCGCGTCCTGGGCATTACGCTGACCCGGCGCGGTGCGGGATCTGCGGGAGAAATACCGCTGGCCGGCTTTCCCCATCATGCGCTGGAGACCTACCTGCCGAAACTTTTAAAAGCCGGCCTCCGCGTGGCGGTGTGCGAACAGATCGAAGATCCGAAACTCGCGCAGGGCATCGTCAAGCGCGACGTCGTCGAAGTGGTCACACCGGGCGTGGCATTCTCCGATAAGATACTGGACCAGAAACAAAACAATTATCTCGTGGGCATTGCGCTTCCGTCGGCGATCGCCGTGGGCGCGGACACGGTGGGATTTTCCTACGTCGATATTTCGACCGGCGAATTCGGCGTGACAGAACTCACGATGCGCGAACTGCTGGACCAGGTGGTCTCGTTCAATCCCGCCGAGATCGTTGTGGAGAAACGCGACAAGGACTCGCTGCGCGAACTGCTTGCCCCCGTCACGAAGGCGATGGTGACGACGGTGGACGACTGGGTGTTTCAGTACGATTACGGATATGAAACGATGCTCCGTCATTTTAAGACGCAGTCCCTGAAGGGATTCGGCATCGACGACATGAGCATCGGCATCATGGCCGCGGGCGCGGTGATGCACTATCTGAACGACACGCAAAAGGCGAATCTCGCGCATATACAGAAAATAGTCCCGTATGCCACATCGGATACGATCGTGCTGGATACGGCGACAAAGCGGAACCTCGAAATCATTTCCTCCTTCGGCGGCACTGCCGAGGGAACATTGTTCTCGGTCATCGACCGGACCAGCACCCCGATGGGCGCGCGTCTGCTGAAAAAATGGATCTCGCAGCCGCTCAAAAAACTTCCTGAGATCACCTGGCGCCTGGACGGCGTCTCGACGCTCGTGGCGCAGAGTGCAACGCGCACCGATCTTGCCGCGGAGCTGTCAGCGATCGGCGATATGGAGCGGCTCATCGCCAAGATCGCCACCGGCAGGGCCAATCCGCGCGAAATGCTGGCGCTCAAGTCCATCCTCCAGCGGCTGCCTGCGGTGAAAGCCATCATTGGAGCGTGCCTCGACCGGTTCGGTACCGCCGGCTTCTACGCGACGCTCTCAGAGATCGACTCGCAGCTTGCTCCCATCGACGAGCTCGTCAGTGCGATCGAGGCCGCAATCGCAGACGATCCACCGGCAAAACTGGACGACGGGGGCGTGATACGCACGGGATACAATGCGGAGCTGGATGAGATCCGCATGCTGTCGTTCAGCGGGAAGGAATGGATCGCGAATCTTCAGAAAAAGGAACGGGAACGGACCGGCATCTCGTCACTCAAGATCGGATTTAACAATGTCTTCGGCTATTACATCGAGATCACGCATACGAACAAGGACAAGGTCCCGTCCGAGTACATACGCAAACAGACGATGACGAACGCCGAACGTTTCATCACCCCCGAGCTGAAAGAATATGAAGACAAGGTGCTCAACGCCGAAGAAAAAATATTGGCGCTCGAGACGACGCTCTTCAACGAACTGCGGGCGTACGCCGCTCGCCATGCGGCGCAGATACAGCATAACGCGCGGTGGATCGCCGCGCTCGACTGCCTCGTGTCTCTTGCCCGCACGGCCGAAGAACAGAAGTATGTGCGGCCCGAGGTGAACGAGGGCACCATCCTCAGCATCGAAGCCGGGCGTCACCCGGTGATCGAAACGCTGCTGCCGATCGGCGAAGCATACATTCCGAATTCGGTCGTGCTCGATACTGCCGAGGAACAGATATTGATCATTACCGGCCCGAATATGAGCGGCAAGTCGTCCTTCCTCCGTCAGGTCGGATTGATCGTGCTGCTGGCGCAGGCAGGAAGCTTCGTCCCCGCCCGAAAAGCGGTTGTGGGAATGGTGGACAATATTTTCACGCGCGTGGGCGCAAGCGACAACATCTCGAGCGGAGAAAGCACGTTCCTTGTTGAAATGCATGAGGCTGCCAATATTGTGAACCGCGCCACCAAGAGAAGCCTCATCCTGCTCGACGAGGTCGGCCGCGGCACGAGCACGTTCGACGGCATCAGCATCGCGTGGGCGCTCACGGAGCATCTTCACGAGCACATCGGTGCGCGCACGCTGTTCGCCACGCACTATCACGAGCTGAACGAGCTTGCCGCGCAGCTGCCGCGCATCAACAATTATAAAGTGGACGTGCGCGAGTACGGCGATAAGGTCGTCTTCCTCCATACCGTCACGCCGGGCACGGCCGATCACTCGTACGGCATACAGGTCGCGATGATGGCGGGCCTTCCCAAGACGTTGACCGACCGCGCGAAAACCATCCTGCGCAATCTCGAGAGCACGCAGCTCACGCCGCACAAGGAAGGGAAGGCCGAAGGACGTACCGTGAAGCGCCCGATCGCCTCCGCACCCACGCCGCAGATCACCATGTTCGAATTGAAGGACGATGAGATGCGGTCGATCATGAAGAAGCTCGATATCAACGCCATGACGCCGATGGAGGCACTGAAACTCCTGGCGAAACTGAAAGAGCAATTGTAACATAGATATAGTTTTTGTAGGGCGAGATGGTATCTCGCCCCGCTGATCATAAACGAATCTGCGTAAGGCGAGATGGTGTTTCGCCCGCGCCGCGAAACGGTGTGAGTTGCGATCATTGATACTCTATCGACATGCCTAAAATTGATTACCCCATGACCCCGGCAGTGCGTCTGCTGCGCGAAAAGAACATTGAGTTCACGCCGCATCTCTATGCGTATGAGGAACACGGCGGCACACGGCACTCGGCTGTCTCGCTTGGCGTTGAAGAGCATGCCGTCATCAAGACACTCGTGATGGAATCGGGACCGAAGTCTCCGCTCATCGTATTGATGCATGGCGACTGCGAAGTATCCACAAAACAACTCGCGCGCATTCTGGGAGTGAAACAGGTTGTGCCGTGCACCGAGGCTGAGGTCACACGCCTGACCGGATACATGACCGGCGGCTGCAGTCCGTTCGGAACGCGCACGCATATTCCAGTGTACGCCGAAGCGACGATCTTTTCGCTTCCCACAATTTTCATCAACGGGGGGAAACGGGGCTTCCTTATTGAGATCGATCCGAAAGATATTGCCAACGCAATCACCGTCACAGAAGTGCACGCCGCTGTCAGTATGACGTGAGCATCACCGGGCGGCATGGTATTTCGCCCGCGCGCCCCTCAAGCAGGGGTAAAAAGGATAAACAACCGGTATGGCACAGTGGCAAATTGAGATCGAAAATGAAATGGCGCGTGCTGCCGACGCACGAAAAAATCCGCACGAAGGACGGCTGCGCACAAGCGCACGGCGCATCGCCGGCATAGCACTCGCAGAATATCGCCGTGTCGTGAGAGGCGTGCAGAACCAGGATAGTTTTATCGTACTCCTGGACGAATGCGCGCTCGACCCCGCGAAGCCGGACAATGTCCGCGACGCCGCACGCCGGCTCGAGACGCGGGTCGGATCGGATTTTTCTTCGCCGGCCACTGATCCCATCGGCGACGCGGAAATCATCGTCGCGTTTGTGCGTTCGGCCGTACAAAAAAGTTGACGAAGAATATATTTTTCTTATGTTATAGTAAGGAGCTGCTGTTCGTTGTATGCCTCGAAGTGCCGATCCGTCACACAATTCTGCGGCATTTCGCTTTGTGATGGTATTGTGTTGTTTTCTTTCGGTTCTCCGCATCACCGTTATTCGAGCGAAGGCATTCGACACCACCGCATGCTCAGCTATTATTCACCTATCGATAGAGTCAATGATCTCCCTTTTACAATGCATTGCGTGCGGCAAGAAATATTCCCTCTCCGATGTCCGCTTCACCTGCGACTGCGGCAGCCTGCTCGACGTTCTCCATGATCTCGATGCTCTAAAAAAGCAATTCGGCATTTCACAGGCGTATTACAGCACGAAGCGTGCGAAGATCCAGGGACAGCCCACAGGAGGCGTCTGGCATTTCAAGGAGCTCGTGCTGCCGTCGATCGGCGACGAGGATGTCATTTCGAAACAGGAAGGCAACACACGTCTCTACCGGAACAAAAAGACCGCCGCCTGGCTCGGACTCGATCACACGAAATTATACTTGAAGCACGAGGGGGAAAATCCCACCGGCTCGTTCAAGGACCGCGGCATGACCGTTGCCATCACACAGGCAAGGGCGCTTCGCCAGCGGGCGGTGACGTGCGCGTCCACCGGCAACACATCGGCGTCGCTTGCAGCCTATGCTTCGGAGGCCGGCGTCACCGGGCTTGTGCTGATCCCCAAAGGCAGCGTCGCCATCGGAAAGATCTCACAGGCCCTCGCCTACGGCACGAAGACGCTCGTGGTCGACGGGGATTTTGACGACTGCATGAGGCTCATACGCGAAGCGCAGGAGACATTGCAGGCGTATCCGCTCAATTCTATCAATCCGTTCCGCCTGGAAGGCCAGAAAACCATCATGTGGGAAACGCTGGTGCAGTTGGAATGGCGCGTTCCCGACTGGTTCGTGTTTCCGGGCGGCAATCTCGGCAACACGAGCGCATTCGGCAAGGCGCTGCACGAGGCATTCGAACTGGGATTGATAGACAAGATGCCGCGTTTCGCGGTGATACAGGCTTCGGGCGCGAGTCCGTTTTACAAGGCGTATAAAAATAATTTCGCCGGCCTCGTGCCCGAAAAGGCCGACACCATCGCGACCGCCATCAAGATCGGCGATCCGGTGAATTATACGAAAGCGGTGCGGTCCATCCGGTGGACCAACGGCGTGGTGGAATCGGTGAGCGATGAGGAAATTCTGGAGGCCAAGGCCCATGTCGACGGATCGGGCATCGGCGCAGAGCCCGCCTCGTGCGCAACGGTGGCCGGCATGAAAGTGCTCATCGACGCGGGCGTCATCAGGAAGAACGAAACAGTGGTCGGCATTTTGACCGGCAATATATTGAAGGATCCCCAGAGCATTGTCGACTATCACATCACGCATAAGGGCGTGCACGCGAATCCGCCTGCCGACATCGACGCATCGATCGACGAAGTGAAAAAATATTTGTGAAGCACGCAATGATGACAGGCAAAAAATTCCGGCTCCGCCTCATGAACCGGTGCGCGGCCGACAATGACGTATCGATCAGCGATACGAAGAACTATTTGTGAAAGACACGATGATCACCGTACGAATTCCCTGCTCAACCTCAAACATCGGCCCCGGATTCGACACGCTGGGGCTCGCGCTCAACCGGTATCTCGTGCTAAAGGCCGAGCCTTCAACAACAACGACCGTCATCACCGTTGAAGGAAACGGTAAAGACCATATTCCTGCTGACGACACAAACCTTGTCTATACAAGCATGCGTGCATTCGCACAATCGGTGGGAAGAGAATTGCCCGCACTCGAGCTCCGCGTGATCAACGGCGTTCCGGCATACGGCGGACTTGGAAGCAGCGGCGCGGCGATCGCCGGCGGCGTGTTTCTGGCGAACGAACTGTTGGAGACGCGATGCACGCAAGATGAGATGCTGGATGTCGCCGTGAAGATCGAAGGACATCCGGACAATGTGTCGGCGGCGCTCAAGGGCGGATTCACGATCAACTGTTTCGAGAACGGCAGGCTTCACTGCCGCAGCATCAAGATCACCGCGCCTCTGTCCGTGATCGCATGCAGTCCGCATTTCCAACTGCTCACCTCGCAGGCGCGGCGGATCCTGCCCGCATCGGTGACGCTGAAAGAGGCGGTGACGAATATTGAAAATGTCGCGTCGCTTGTTGCGGCGATGATGAGCGGCGATGTTGAGGCGCTCGCGTATGCGACTCGCGATTGTCTGCACGAGCAGTATCGCGCCACGCTCATTCCCGGATACGATGATGTCAAACGGGCAGCGCTTGAGGCCGGCGCCCTCTCGTGCAATATCAGCGGAGCCGGACCGACCATGTTCTGTTTTGCCACCTCCAATCAGGAAGCAATCGGCACTGCGATGTCCGCTGCATTCGCCGGGCACGGATTACTCTCCTCTCTCGAGATCATGGCCGTTGAGAACGACGGCGCTGTTCGTATCTAACGAACGCTATCCTCCCCATGCAATCGCGCTCGCTAGTAACGTGCAGAAACTAACACCGCTTCGCGGTGCGGGCGAGATACCATCTCGCCCTACATCGCACCAATCTAACTGCAGCGAGTTACTTCCGGGAAAAAATGCGCCCCAGGCGAATTCACCGAGCTCCTCAATACCTGCGCAATAAAACAGATAAAAATGTATGATGTGCAAACGATTGCATAATGGTGATGAAATTCTTTGCTATTTTCTGCAAATGGCCAATGCACGTGAGTCTTTCAAAAAAGATGAACCGCCATTGCGGGGGAACCAGATTGCCTGATGGTAATAGTTTTCGCATATAAAACGTGAAAAATTGCCGTATTCAAGATAAATTAAGCTTTTCTTCTAGATTTGTTGAAAAAGTGTCTGCTACTCTGTTTTTGAATAGTAAATACTTGACAGAGTCAATAATTTTCTCTAATTTGTGCAAACGATTGCATGATGCTTTGAGGCAGAGCATGCAACAAGCATAAAAAATGATTCTACCGGTGGCATTCGGACTGCACCTAAAGATCCCGCACCGGCTGTTGTTCACACGTAGATTGCCGCGGATTATGTCATCGACTCTCAAAGATATCGCAGAAAAAACCGGCTTCTCGATTTCAACCGTCTCACGGGTGCTTCACGATAATTCCAAAAAATACAAGATCAGCGAAAAGACGAGGGTGACTGTTCAGCAGACGGCGAAGGATCTCGGCTACAGGATCAACACGCTTGCGCGGGGCCTGCGTCTGCAAAAAACCAACGAGATCGGTGTGATCGTTCCGGACATCGCCAATCCGTTCTTCTCCGCCCTCATTAAAAGTCTTGCCGGGGAATTGCGCAAAGGGGGATACAACTTTATCGTATACGATACGGACGAGGATATCTCCATAGAACGGTCAGCCATAAAAAGTTTGCTCGAAAAGCGGGTTGACGGATTGATCATCGCCTCCGTCGGCCAGGACTTTTCCCACATCCAGAAGATACGGGATGCAAGCATCCCTCTCGTCATGATCGACCGTTGTTTCGATGCGCTCGATATCGACTCGGTGAGCGTGGACAACGTGAAGGGATCATTGTTCGCGGTGAATCATCTCATCAAAGAAGGGCACACGCGCATCGCGTTCATCCAGGGATTGCCCGGCACGTATGCCAATGAGACACGGCTCCAGGGGTACAAACAGGCTCTGCACGATGCCGGTATTGCGATAGACGAACATCTTATCGGCGGAGATGATTTTCGGTCGATGAACGGATATCTGGAAACAAAACATTTATTGACATTGTCGCCCCCGCCGACGGCAATCTTCACCGCGGGCGATCTCATTGCGCTTGGAGCCCTTGAGGCGTGCAGAGAACATTGCATCAATATACCTGCGGATATTTCTCTCGTGACGTTCGATGACCCGGTGTTCACCTCTTATTTGTCCCCCGCATTGACCGCGATCGAACAGCCGATCGGGAAGATGGCCGAAATGGCCGTGGCGCTGTTGTATCGGAGAATGAAAAATCCCGACGACGAACGGACGAAAGTGCTGTTGGAACCGACATTGAATGTTCGCAATTCCGTTGCGCGCCTTGTGCCGCAGACGAATACCATGCATAGCAATTAAAACACAAAGAAGTTTTACTTAAAGAGATCCCTCGCATGAACACTTTATTGAGACCACTCACGAAAACCATCGCTGCTGTTGCCTTCGGGACGCTTTTGTTTTCTTTCATCTGCGTGGCGGGAAACACCGGAAAGATTGCCGGTAGGGTGACCGATAAGTCAAGCGGAGAGCCGCTCATTAATGCCACGGTCATCGTCAAAGCATTGAAAACGGGAGCCGTCTCCGACATGAACGGCGATTATTTTATCCTGAATGTTCCCCCCGGCACGTATTCCATGACGGTCTCTATGCTCGGCTACAAAACAGTCAATAGCAGCAATGTTTCCATCATTATCGACAGGACTACGACAAGAAATTTTCAGCTTGAAACATCGATGATCGAACGCGAGGCCGTGAACATCGTCGCCGAGCGCCCCGTGGTCGACAAAGATCTCACCGCCAGCGAGCAGATCGTGACAAGCAAAGTGCTGGAAAATTCCGGAGCCCGTTCCATCCAGGCCGTGCTCGAGACACAGGCCGGACTCTTCAGCGACAATTCAAATCTTGCATGGCAGCGTGGAGCGACAAAAGGGTATGTGCGCGGCAGTTCCATCGTCCAGGCGGTGTATATGATCGACAATCTTTCGGTCAACAGCGGACTCGTCTCCGATAATTATTCAGGCTTCAACACGTCGACGATCGAACAGATCTCCGTCATGACCGGCGGCTATAACGCCGAATACGGCGAAGGGCGTTCGGCCGTTGTCAATATTGTCTCGAAGGAAGCGTCCGAAGGCATACACGGATCCCTCATGGGGCGTGTTCGCCCCTCCGGCGTGTACCATTTCGGCAGGAACATGTACAGCTCTGAGAACAACGATGTCGTGAGTACGGGAATAGGCTATTGGACCACACAGTCGAATGATATCAACAGCAGCTACTATCGGAAGAATCCGGATTCACTCTTGCAGGCGTATCGGAAACAGACTACGCCGAACGACGTGCTCGCGAACTATGCCAACCGTCCCGAATACGAGTATGAAGGGACGCTCTTCGGACGAGTGACCGACCAATTGACCTTTCTTGCCTCCGGCCGATTTAAACAAGGCGTCGGCATTTTTCCCGAAGCGATCCCGTACAATCCCGAATTCAATATCCAGGGATACCTCAGCTATAAGCTCTCTCCGGCCCTGAAGCTGCGCGTCGGTGGCTTCGTCGGAGGATATGAAAGCGCAGATTATACGTCGTCGAATTTAAATACGTCGGAGATGGGGCAGGAGGCGGGATGGCTCGCCCCGATGAGGATCGACGAGCAATACGCCCGCGCTAAATACAATCTCTTCGGCGCGGCATACAGGCAATGGCCCGAGCTCAGGCGCTGGTCGCAACTGTACGCAAAAGTGACCGATGTGTTGAACGAACAATCGTTGTTTGAAGTGACGGCGAGTTATCTGAAAGACCGCATGGACCGCTCGGACAGAGAGGGCCGTATTCCGGATACGCTCTGGCTGCCCGACGTTGTCTCCATGTTCCCCCGGTATACGCTGCAATCGTATTACCACACGTGGACGAAGAGTTTTTCACAGTCCTACCAGATTAAGGCCGATTATACAAACCAGGTCACGAAAACGCATAATATCAAGACAGGTTTTATGTTCAAGTCGGAAGACTTTAATTATGAAAATTTTGCCGCCGAATCGAAGGCGGCGCGAACCAATGACATGAATAAATTCGACGGGAAACCGTACGAGGGGAACCTCTATGTGCAGGACAAGATAGAATTTCCCGGCCTTGTCGTGAACGTCGGTGTCCGCGGCGACTTCTTCAACCAGAACAGGAACGCCCCGAAGGACATGTTCGATCCGCTCGCATTCGAGGTGGGCACACCGGGCCACGATCCCGGCGCGCCGCTGGGAATTCCGGGCACTCCCGAACTTGAGAGAACGAAATTGCAGGTTGCCATTGCGCCCCGCCTCGGCATTTCGCATCCGATGAGCGAGAATTCCGTTCTCCATTTCGTGTACGGCCATTTCTACCAGCGTCCCTCATGGACGAAAATGTTCGGCTTTCCCTTCGTGAATTATACCACGGTGCGGGACAGCGTGCTCAATCCGTACGCGAAACAAACCACCTACATGGACGAATGGCAGGGGTATTATGGAAATCCGGATTTAGGCTACGAGCGGACGATCCAGTACGAGCTCGGTATGGATTACAACATTGCCGATATCGTGAAGCTTGACGTGACAGGCTACTATAAGGACGCATCGCATGAAGCCGGTGTCATCACCGGAGTGTATGCAGCCACCTACACTGCGACCAAGCCGCTGATGGTAAGCAATTCGGGATATTCGGATGTGCGCGGCATCGAAACGAAACTCGATTCCCGGTTCGACGGGATGTTCAATTTTGGCTTGAGCCACGAAATCTATTGGTCGTTCAACGGCGAAGTCGGCTTCAGCCGCTTATACGAGGATGGGTCGACGAGTGTCGATGTTCCGAAAGGCAACCGCCAGCAGTCGGGCGCGTGGGGCGATTACCAACGGATCAAGGGATGGGCGAGTTTCACGATCGATAAAGATCAGGGCCCCGAGATCGCCGGGGTCAAGCCGTTCAGTGACGTCAATGTGTTTGCGAATTTTTGGTGGAGAAGCGGAGACCAGTACACCTATCACGCGCCGGGAGATCAGTCCACCGAGCCGAATAATATGCGGTGGTTCAATTATTATGAGGTCGATCTCAAGGTGTCGAAGGGCATCCAGTTCGCCGGCGTGACGACAGAACTCAGTGTCAGCGTCAAGAATCTGCTTAATTCGAAATTTCTGCGCCTGCTCTACGGGGACGATATGACGCGCTACATTCAAAATCCGAATCTACCGGACAGTCAGCGCCTGCCGCAGACAACGGATTTTTCCGAGCCGAACATTTGGGAATGGTACTCGTATGAAGTGCCGCCCCAGCAGATCTTCTTCCAAGCGTCGATAAAATTTTAATCGCTCAGGGTGCAAGTTCCCGCCGCTTGCGGCGAAAAATATACGATGAATATCGGGATGCCCCGCTGCTTGCGGCGGTGTAATTCACTGCGTGTCTGAAAGAGAGAATATGAAAAAATACATTGCAGCACTAGTGTTGACGCTGATCGTTACGGGCGTGATGCACGCCCAGGTGACGTGGGGAAAACAGTCGTTGACGAGGGGGAAATTGTGGTCGACGGTATGGAATTCGCTCCAATACGGAGATCCCACAGAGACGCAGAACGGATTCTTCACGCTCGATTATCCGGGGTATTCCAAATCGACGAACGTCAATGATGCGCTGAATTACGCAGAGGCCGGCGGGTATGCAATCTACGGTGTGAGACAGGGTGTTGCATCCTCATATACGATCAATTCCCGGTTTTTCCCCTCCGGACAGGATATCTTCCCGATCGAGGAAGCGGCGCTCACAAAGAATTACAATCTCAAGAACATCGGTGTTGCCGGAGAAGAGATCGTCACAGGCGGCCATCATGTGAACGGCCTCAATGTCGATGTGTCGCGCCGAAGTATGGTGTGGAGTTATCCCGGATTGAGCGACTTCATCATACACGAAGTGACGATCACCAACAACGAATTGTCGTCGGTCGATTCACTCTTGTTCGGCATGCGCTACGGACTCCGCATCACGCAGCGGTCCGGTACCAGAGGCGATGAAAAATACGGATGGGACCCGACGGAGAAACTGTTCTATTTTTACGACCATTGGAGTTTCAGAATGGTGGATGAAGTGCCGATCGTGTATAATTTCGGCCCCGGTCCGCTTCGCGGCGATATCGGCGATGCGCGCGACATCTATCAGCAGGGAATACGCGAACACGAACTCGATGCGCCGGGATATCTCACCGTTGTCGTCCTCGATTCCGCTCAGGGGCATGTGTATCAGAACATCCTCGAACATACCGGGCAGGGCGTCACAGAGGGGGCCGCTACCGTCGATCAAATCTTCATTCAGGGAGTGTCGTCTGCGGCGCGAGTGAAAGAAGTGATGACGCACCAGCAGCCCCGGCTCTCGTGGGATGCAGCACGTGCGGCAGGCGGCGAAGGCGGAAATAAATACGAGCGGCGTCCCGAATTTTTGGTGAGCGTGGGGCCGTTCACTCTTACTCCCTTCGGTTCGGTCAAGATCGTGTTTGCCGAAATCATCGGAGAAATGGACCGCGCAAAGATCGTCGAAGGCGGCGTGGCCAACATCGACCTCATGGCCACTGCATCGCGCGATACCATGCTCGCGCATGTCCGTGCGGCGCGGAAATTATACGCGCACAACTATCTTCCATCCGCGCATCCGCCGCCGACCCCGACGGACGGAGAGAACAGTCTTGCGATCACGACGGAACCGGGACGCGTCATCATCGACTGGCCGCCCATCCCGGCAACGTATAAGGATCCGATACTCGGAGTCAATGATGTGGCGGGATACAGGGTCTATCGATCGGACTATTTCACGATCGGCCCCTGGACGCTCGTCGCGGACATTAAAAAAGATTCCGTCGTTCTCGTGAGCGGCAAGGTGCGGTTTGTCGATCAGGGCCTGCCGTTCGGCGTCGGCAATTATTATTGCGTCACGAGTTACGATCTCGGCGGCAATGAGAGCGGAAAGGTCAACAACACTCGCTTCCCCATTTATCCGCTGCGCGGTCCGAATACGGAATTCCCTCACAACGTGTACGTTGTGCCGAACCCGTTCCGCCAGCACAGCAATCTGACCGGATCGGGAGAACAATACCGTATGGAATTTATCGGCATACCGGCTGTCTGCACGATCAAGATCTACACGCTCATGGGCGAGGTCGTTCAGGAAATCAGTCACGATGACGGCAGCGGATCCGAAGCATGGGGGAGCATCAAGCGTCTTGATTATCAATTGAACAAATGGACTCTTGGCATCGCGCCCGGCGTCTATCTCTATCGTGTCGAATCGCGCGTTCCCGGACACATGGGTGAATCATACATCGGCAAATTGGCAATCGTAAAGTAACGGAGAACAACCTCATGTATTCGACGAAAAAATTAGTCCTTGCGGGCTTCACATCCTTTGTCGTGCTGACTGCGTGTATGCATGGACAATCTGGGATTGCACCCGTGGACATCCAGCGCAACGGCCAATCGGGATGGCAATTCCTGAAGATCAACGGCGATGCGCGGCAGGCGGCGCTGGGAGGCGCGTATACCGCGATTTCACACGGAGACGCCAATGCCGTCTTCGGCAATCCGGCCGCACTCACCGACGTGAAGTTCCTTGATATTCAGGTGAACGCCCTGCAATGGGTCGCCGGCATCAGCCACCAATCTGCAGCGGTGGCGTACAACATCGGTGATGTGGGAGTTGTCGGGGCAAGTATCGCCCGGCTCAATTACGGAGATATCGAGGAAACGATCAATGCATCCTCCGGATCGAGCGGAACCACGCCGATGATCACCGGCAGCACGTTCACCGCAAGCGATATCGCCGTGGGGCTTTCGTTTGCAAGAAAGATCACCAATGCTCTTTCTGTCGGCGGCGATATCCGCTACGTCCGGCAGCAGATCGCAGAACTGTCCATGAATAATTGGGCGTTGGATATCGGCACCCTATACTATACCGGATTCAGAAGTCTGCGCATCGCGATCACGGCCAGAAACTTCGGGCCCGATTCGCGGTTCGGCGGATGGAGCGAGCAATACCAAACCGAATCCAATTACGTCAGAATGCCCCTCGATTTCCGTGCGGGCATGGCAATGGATTTTTTTGACGGCGAGGGAAGTCCCCATCTGCTGACAGTGGCAGTGGAAGCGGAGCATCCGAACGACGGGAGAGAAAAATTTCAGTTTGGTGCAAGCTATGCATTCAACGGGACATTCTTTATCCGCGGCGGATACAAGCTCAATTACGACGTGCAGAGGTTTACATTCGGGGCCGGGATCACCTATCCGATGGGGGGAGTGCTCGGGACGATCAACTATGCGTACGTCGACTTTGGCGAGCTGACGCAGGCCCACCAGTTCTCTCTCGGATTTACATTTTAGCCCTCGGGCATTCCCGCGCCTGGGCACGTACTGTGTCGACGATCACCATGAACCTGATAACAAAATATTATGAAAAATACAGTTGTGGTCATAGGAAGTTATAATACCGATCTGACGATCAAGACCCGAAAAATACCACGCCCCGGAGAAACAATTATCGGCGGCGTATTTTCAGAAGGCGGCGGCGGAAAGGGGGCCAACCAGGCCGTTGCCGCCGTTCGCGCGGGTGCATCGGTGTGTTTCGTTGCCAGGGTCGGCAGCGATGTGCTCGGCAATGAGGGGATCACAAGGTTAACAGCGGAATCGATCGACACGCGATACGTGTATCGCGACACTGAAGCGTCGACTGGTGTCGCGTTTATCGTGGTCGATGAGCGGGGAGAGAACAGTATCGTGGTCGCATCCGGTGCGAATGCCAGGCTGAGTCCGGCTGACATTACATCCGCTGAAAATGAAATAGCTTCGGCCAGGGTCATTCTCGTGCAGCTTGAATCCCCGCTCGAAGCAGTCCGGGCGGCGATCAGGACAGGTCGTGAGAACGGAGTGACGGTCGTGTTGAATCCCGCTCCCGCGCAATCGCTCGAACCGAGCCTGTTGCGAGAGGTGGACATCATCACGCCGAACAAGGTCGAGGCTGAAATGCTGACCGGAATAAAAGTGACAGATGAGGAAAGCATGCGTGCGATCGTGAAAAAATTTTTCGATTTTGGGATCAAGAACGTGCTCATCACCCTCGGTTCTCAGGGCGTCTACGCCGGGCTGCCGAAGACGATGGAACTCATTCCGGCATTCAACGTTCAGCCCATCGACTCCACCGGAGCAGGAGATGTCTTCAGCGGATCCCTTGCCGCGTTCCTGTCCGAAGGAATGTGCATAGAAAAAGCGGCAACCATGGCGGTCGCATCCGCGTCACTATCGGTGACGAGAATGGGCGCGCAAAATTCCGCGCCGCAGAGAATGGAAATAGAACAGTTCATCGCTTCGCACGTATCGGTGAAAGCCGAAGCCTTCAATTAAAAAATTCCGAGTCATCATCACATTCATAACGGAGGTACAGATGAAAATTGGTAAACTGTTGTTCACGATCCTTGCTGTTGTGGCGCTGCTCGGCCATACTGCGGCCGCACAGGACGGCAAGAATATGTCGCTGCTCGGCAATTACGGCAGGGGCGAGGGAATCTCGAAAGCGGTGTTCGCCGCGGGCTCGGTCGTCTATTATGGGCTTGGTGCGAAAGTGCAGATCGCGAGCTTCTCGGACCCGAAAAACCCGGTCAAGATCGGAAGCGTTCCGGTGTCGGCTGTTGTCGAAGGATTGGTGCGAACCTCGATCAACTCGACACAGTACATCGTTGCCAGCGGCGGTACAAAAATGTGGATCATCAATGTGCAGAATCCCACAACGCCATTTCTCGTATCGACGGTGGAAGTGTCTCCCGGTTCGGTGTGCGAAGGCATCGCAACCAGCGGGACGTACGCCTATATCGCCGGCGGCAACGGAGGACTGAAAATCTACGACATCACAAATCCGGCAGCGCCGGCGTTTGTGTCCGAAGTGACCACGCTCGATTATTGTGAGTCTGTCATCGTCTCTGCGCCGTACATCTATATCGCCGCGAACACCACCACGGACTATTCAGGGAAAAGCTTCATCTACGATATTTCAACACCAAAAACACCGGTGTATAAATCGACGATCATGGGCTACGGCGGATATCACCAGTATATGAATGTCCGCTCCGGTTATGCATACATCTGCGACTATAATAACGGTTTGCAGGTGGTCAATGTGGCCGATGTGACAAAGCCGGTGAATGTGATGAACATTCCGTTGGGATATGGCTGCGGTGGAATCACATTTGATGGAAACTATGCGTATGTCGCCGTCGGCGATTCGGGCATGTATGTCTTCAATGTCGTGAGTCCCGCTTCACCTGTGTTGACGGGCAAGATCAAGACGCCCGGAACAGCCAAGGCCGTTTATTATGGAGCGATCACCATCGCAGGCACACCGACCGGACATATTTATGTGTCGGACGCCGGTGTGGCTCCGGGGGTCAGCGCGATCAATGTGTTGAACCCCGCAGCGCCTGTGACCTCGGCGTTTCTTGCAGCCGTTCCCGCTCCAACGGGTACGGCATATGTGCCGTTCTATGCGAATGGAAAGGTGTTCGTCGCCTATGGCACTGCGGGCCTCAGGATACTCGATGTGACGAATCCTGCAAACGTTACGCTGCTCGGGACCGCCGTTCTTGGCGGAGACTCGCGCTCGGTCGTTGCCAGCGGAAATTATGCGTACGTCGCGGCAAGGGACTCGGGCGTCTTCGTTGTCGATGTGACAAACCCTGCAAGTCCCGTGAAGCTCAAGACTATTAAAACGCTCTCCGCGCGCGGTATCGCCCTCGGCGGTTCAAAAGTGTATGTTGCGGCGAGCGACAGCGGCATGGTCGTTATCGATATTACCAATCCGACGACAGCATCCATCGTTGCGTACACGGGCAAAAGTGTGTATGGAGAGAACGTTGCAGTGAGCGGCACTATTGCAGGACTGACAGACTATAGTCAGATCACGTTTTACGACATCACGACTCCCGCTGCACCCGTCAAAAAAGGGGGAACAAAGGGATCGTTCAAAACGGGAAATGAGGGATTCTCCATTACTGGAAATTATGCCTATGTGCCCGATGGCGACAGCCTCAAGATCTATAGTATCGCCACGATTACCGCGCCTGCGCTTACTTCAAAGGTCTATACCGGCGGATATGGGTATACCTCTGCTGTTGTGGGAAATTTCTGCTACGTTGCTTCCGAAGCGACAGGCGTACGGTCGATCAATATTTCCAATCCCCTGGCGCCTGTGGAATCCGGGTATTACGACGGTGTGCCGCAATCGCGCGGGTTGGCCGCGGACGGGAAATACGTCTACGTTGCCGAGAAAACCGATGGATTGACAGTTTATTCCAATGATGTCGCCACATCCGTCCATACTGCAAATGCAGTGATGCCGGAAACCATGGTGCTCCATCAAAATTATCCGAATCCGTTCAATCCGACGACAAACATTGCGATTGAACTGAAAGAAAAAGCGTTCGTGTCGCTGGAAGTCTTTAATTACCTCGGGCAGCGTGTTGCCGTTCTCCTGAACGGGCAAATGCCATCGGGAGCATTCAACGTTCCGTTCGATGGCGCTGCGTTCTCGAGCGGTATCTACGTCTATCGCCTGCAGGCAAATGGCGTGACGATCGCCAAAAAAATGACGCTGTTAAAATAATTCACAGGACATTGCCGCCCCGGGAGTTGGAATGCGATGACGCTGCAGTGCGTGCTCTCTCCATAGGCCCGACCGGTATTGTTTTTGCATCGGAAAAATTTTACAACATATTGGATCGCATAATCTACCTTTTTCCACACCTCACAATGATGGAGGTTTTATGAAGAGTAATACGATACTGTGTGCAGTACTGCTTGTGGTTTCAATGATGAGCGCGTC
This sequence comes from uncultured Ignavibacteriota bacterium, assembly GCA_903884005.1. Lineage (GTDB taxonomy): Bacteria > Bacteroidota > Ignavibacteria > UBA10030 > UBA8401 > CAISDA01. Next base: position 31,665 of record CAISDA010000078.1, read on the forward strand.
GTTGTACGCTCAGAAACCGCTGGCGAATACCATGTCGGCAGTCGGTGTGCTTGGGACGACCGATCTTATCACCAATACAAATTACACGGCGCCTACGAGATCAACATTCTCGGAACCCGCCGGTGCCGCAGTCGACCCGACGACAGGAAAATTGTTCGTCGCCGACCGGGATAATCGGCGTGTCTTGCGTTTCGCCTCAGCAGCCAAGATGGTGAACGGTTCAACGGCCGAAGCAGTCTTCGGTCAGCCGGATTATTCGACACGTACTGCGAACACGGGAGGAATCTCGGCTTCGACGATGAACAATCCGCAGGGAGTGTACGTGGATGCAAGCGGACGGCTCTGGGTCGCCGATCGGGACAACAACCGCATTCTCCGATTCGATAACGCGTCGACAAAATCAAGTTCAGCTGCAGCCGACGGAGTGTTGGGACAGCCGGATTTCGCCACAAGTTCAACGGGCTCGACAGCCGGGAAAATGAATGCGCCCGCCAGTCTCTTCGGAGATAAAAACGGACGTCTCTGGGTTGCAGACAGGGCGAATAATAGGATACTGCGTTTCGATAACGCTTCGGCGAAAGCCAACGGCGGCGCGGCGGACGGAGTATTAGGCCAACCCGACTTTACGACGGCAACCACCGGAACAACCGCGTCAACGATGAGCGCGCCCTGGGGCGTCACAGTTGACGGCGCACGCATCTGGGTCGCCGATAGAGGAAACAGCCGTGTGCTGCGTTTCGACAGTGCGGCGACCAAGGCAAACGGAGCGGCGGCCAATGGAGTATTGGGCCAGACAACATTTACAACATCGGTATTCGCAAAAACCCAGATCGGACTCGGTGAACCGCGCGGCGTTGCAGTCGATATGCGGGGCCGATTATTTGTCGCCGATGAGGGAAATACCAGGATCATGGTCTACAACGGTGCCGCGTCCATCGCCAATGGGGCGAAGGCGGATTACGTCCTGGGCCAGATTAATTTTACATCGGATTCGTCAGCGGTCCCGCCGACGGCGAACAGTTTAAACTATCCGATTTCACTGTTCATTGACAATGCCACGAATAATGTGTGGGTGCCCGATTGCTATAACCATCGCGTCCTGCGTTTCGACATCGGACCTCCGGCGGCGGTCGGTGTCCTGGGAACCACAGATTTTGTGACGAATACAAATTACGCGACAACCTCGGTCAAAACATTTTCCGAACCGGCAGGCGTTGCAATCGATCCGACGACGGGAAAATTATTTGTTGCCGATCGCGACAATCGACGTGTGCTTCGCTTCAGTGCGGCAGCAGCATTGACCAACGGATCCTCTGCTGAAGCCGTTTTCGGCCAGCCGGATTTTGTAACGCGCACGGCCAATACAGGCGGCATTTCCGCCTCAACAATGAATAATCCTCAGAGTGTTTCGGTCGATGCAAACGGACGTTTGTGGGTGGCCGATCGGGACAACAATCGCATTCTTCGTTTCGACAGCGCATCGACAAAAGCGAGTTCGTCTGCGGCCAATGGCGTATTGGGACAGCCGGATTTTGTCACAAACACCACCGGCGCAGCCGGCGGTAAAATGAGTGCGCCGGCTAGTGTCTGTGCCGACGCAAACGGTGTCGTGTGGGTCGCCGATCGGGCGAACAATCGCGTGCTGCGATTCGACGCTGCCGCTTCGAAAGCGAACGGCGCGGCTCCCAACGGCGTGCTCGGACAGGATAGCTATTCATCGACAACGAGCGGAACCACTGCTGCCACAATGAGTGCGCCGTGGGGCGTCTTCCTCGATGCAGCCGGTCGCTTGTGGGTGGCGGACAGATCGAACAGCCGCGTCCTGCGCTTCGACAACGCTGCGACAAAATCGAACGGGTCGGCTGCCGATGGAGTGTTGGGACAGTCCTCGTTCACCACGTCGGTATTCGCAAAAACACAGGCGGGGCTCGGCGAGCCGCGCGGCGTGTCTGTGGACGTCTCCGGAAGAGTGTTCGTTGCCGATGAGGGCAATACGCGCGTCATGGTCTACGACAGTGCAGCATCGAAAGCCAACGGAGTCAGTGCGACAAATGTCTACGGACAGATCGATTTCACATCGGACGATGCACCGAATCCGCCGTCAGCCAACAGCTTAAATTATGCCCTGTCGTTGTTCATCGACAATTCGAACGGCAATATTTGGATACCCGATTGCTACAATCATCGCGTTCTGAGATTCACGGGAGCGGCAGTGCAGGCACTCGTTCCGCAATTTGCCTCCGCCCCGAAGTCCGTCTCCTTCGGAAACGTTGTCGTCGTCACATCGAAAAAAGACAGCGTTACCGTCACAAACAGCGGCACTGCGGCACTGCAGATCGATTCTGTGCGGTCCACTAACGCCATGTTCACGGTCACACCAACCGGACCGGTTTCAGTCGCTGCCTCAGGATCGCAGAAATTCTATCTGACGTTCTCGCCGACAGGCGCGGGCGCTGCATCAGGCAATGTCGTGTTCTATCATAACGCAGCATCCAAAAAAGACACGGTGAAAATTGACGGCACCGGTACCGTCGGTCCCATATTTGCCGAAGACTTCACTTCCGCGGCCGGAACATTGCTGACTGCCGCCGGATGGACGATCAGCGGAACATCAGTCGTCAATCCGCTCACGATCACGTCGCCCGGATTAACGTTCGGCAAATACACCGGATCGGGCATTGGAAATGCACTGACGCTGATGAACACGGGACAGGATGTGTTTGCAAGCTTCCCGGCGGTCGCTCAGGGCTCGGTCTATTTTTCAATGATGGTGCGTGTGGACACGGCCGGAACCGGCGACTACTTCGCGGCATTGTCTCCGACCAGTTCGCAGACCAATTATTTTGCACGTCTCCATGTGAAGAGCTCGGGGACGGGATATGTGGTCGGCATCAGTAAATATAATGAAGTATCGGGCGGCGCCCAGTACGGGACAACCGTCTTCCCGTATAAGACAACAAATCTCATCGTCGTGAAATACACGTTTGCCGGGACGGCAATCGATTCGACGAATGATCCTATCAATGTCTATGTCCTTTCGTCGACGATACCGGCCGCTGAGCCGGCAACTGCCGAGATCACTGCATACGTCAACTCGTTACGAGATGCCGTCAACCTAGGATTTGTTACGCTGCGTCAGGGTACCGCCGGTGCGGCGCCAGGAATGGTGCTCGACGGTTTGCGTATCGGAACATCGTGGCTCACCGGCGTGCCGACCGGCGTGAAAATTCTCCAGACTGATATTCCGCAGACGTATGTATTGCAGAATAATTATCCGAATCCGTTCAACCCGACAACGACGATCGGATTTGGATTGCCGGAAGCCGGCGCTGTGTCGCTGAAGATCTACGATGTGCTCGGCAGAGAGGTCGCAACATTGGTCAACAGCACGCTTGCGGCAGGATACTACAAGTATAATTGGAATGCATCGGGATTGTCCAGCGGTATGTATATCTATCGCCTGAGCGCCGTCTCATCCAATGGTGCTGCACAGCAAAACTTCACGCAAGTGAAGACACTGATTCTGCAGAAATAATAGTCAGGCAGTGCTATCAGCCCTTGAAAGGCTTCGTTTCACAAAAAGAGTGCACACGGTCCAAGTCTCGTGGCTCTTCGAAACCTTTCAAGGGTTTGATGTATTCTCATCACGATGTATCGATGCATTTTTTTCCTCACTTATTGTTACCTTACATAGAGTGGTCGATCTGATCGAGCCCGGCAGAGGACGCATGTCTTAGGATGTAACGACGCACTATTTCACGGATGTATTATGAATGATGTCACCATGTGCTGTGCGTGTCTGCTTTCGTTGTGGACATTTCAGAGTGCAGCACATTCCCAAACGAAGAGTATTGATCCCCGCACCACCGTCGAGACCGGCGTTATAAGGCCGTCTTCTCAAGTGCTCGACGGACCGTCGTATGTTGAAGTGACCGATGTGAGAGGCTACAAGGCACTTGTGCTTGTCCCCGTGAATACCAGCGCGGCAAGCAATGGAAAACTTCCGGCGATACTATTTTTGCACGGCTACGGCTCGGCAAGCAACAGTCTTGCACTTCTGAAGAGCCAGGGATTTCCAAGAAACCTGGAAGGGGATCAACAATTCCCGTTCATTTTTATCATGCCGCAATGCCCGCCGACCACTGAATGGTACTACACGAATGCAGACAACGTCCACGCCATGACGATGTTCCTCGATGATATTCTCGCCCGATACCCCATAGACCCCGAACGCCTCTACATCACCGGGCTCAGCATGGGAGGCATCGGCTCGTGGTACTTTGCGATCAAAATGCCGGCACGCTTTGCCGCCCTGGTACCCGTCGCATTCCGGGGGGATGGCTGGTCTCCCGCCCCCGCAATAGACATTCCCGTGTGGGCGTTTCACGGCGCCAAGGATGGCGTCATACCCCTGACGAAGGCTCAGGAACTTGTCGATCAATTCAATGCCGCAGGGGGCAGTGTCAGATTCACTATTTATCCGGATGGTCAGCACGACGCCTCCACGTGGACGGTGACGTACAATAATCAGGATGTGTACGACTGGATGCTGAGAAAAAAAAGAGTGGCGCTGTCCGCAGCGTCGGACAATGGCGCAATCGCCGCGCCGCAAATATTTTCGCTGGGCCAGAATTTCCCCAACCCGTTCAATCCCGCGACCACGATCGGATTTGAATTGCCGGAAGCCGGCGCGGTAACCTTGAAAGTCTACGATGTGCTCGGAAGAGACGTTGCAACTTTGGTCGATGGCGTGCTTGCAGCCGGGCGCCATACCAGCGATTGGAACGCAGCCGGAGTGCCGAGCGGTGTCTATTTCTATCGCCTCAGCGCGTCATCGGGCGCGAGCACAGCGCAACGGTACTTCACTCAGGTGAAGAAATTGATTGTGCAGAAATAAGCATCAAGCACCGCTGGGCGGTGAAGGCGAGATACCATCGCACCTGACAGTGCTGCGATGCACCGGATGCATCATGCTTTTGCAGGGAGATATACTATCTCGCCTGGGATGTGAAAACTATCACTCAGTGACGATAACGAACATGAACAAAAGATCTCATTCACATATGCTCCTGTCCGTGTGCGTGTGCATGGCGTTGGCGTTATCTCCGGCCGCGCATGCGCAGAGGAATACCGTGCGAGCATTCATGGACGAAGTGATCGAGTGCGACCGGTATGTGTTCCCTCCAGGCCGTTTTCCACAGTTCCATTGGAAACATGAATCCACGGTCGCGAATGAACTGGGCACATTCCCTCTTACCGTGAGGTTCTTCAATGCCGCATTTCACCAGGTGCAGTCTGCGGACACACCCGGACGCTACGGCGCGCTGATCGAAGGCGTGACCCCGTCTGGATTCGTAGTGAAACGATACGTGACGCTCTTCTGCGCGGCTGTCGAGTTCGATGACTACAGCAACAATGTTCCTGTCACGATGAAGAACCTCCGCGGATATGGGATCGGCGAAAAAAAATGGGAACAGTACGCTAAGCATGAAGAACATTTTTCATTCGGTAGTCTGAAATATTTTCCGCAGCGCGATCCCGATGCGGCGATCTTCCTTGCCGGCCTCAACGAGCTGGATGACCTGAACGCGGCATTCGAAACGCCGCGCATAAGAGACCGTCAATGGTGGATCACACTGAAGCGAATGCTCGAAGAGAAACCGGTCGCAGAAAAACCATTGCGTATCCCGGCGCCGATGCACGACGATCCCTCCGTGCTCTTGAGCGAGTCCGTGTTCTCCTCGCCGCTGTATACCGAAGACCGCCTGGAGGCGTTGAGGACAGTCTGCCGCTCGTGGGCGGACAAGGGAGGCGTTCCTCATGTCACACTCGTGGTGCATCGAGGGAAGATAATTTTTTACGAAGCATTCGGCACGGACGAGGATGGGAAGGCGCTTGCCGCCACTGCGCCGATGTGGATGGCATCCATCACAAAACTCCTGACCGGTGTGCTGATGATGCAATTTGTCGACCAGGGAATTGTGGATCTCGACGCCCCGGTCGGCCGCTATCTGCCTGAACTGAGCGGACAGGGAAACGACAAACTCACTGTGCGTCATCTCTTTACACACACCACCGGATTCTCGTTTGCCGGAGAATGGGCGTCCGATTGGAATCCCGCTCTGGAAAATCAGATCGCCCATTGCCTCCCGTCGGTTGACGTGGGAGCATCGTTCAGCTATCACAGGGTCGGATACGCGCTTGCGGGAAAAATAATGGAACGTCTCACAGGGCGCGCTGTGCCGTATTTATTCCACGACTGTGTGTTTGTTCCGCTTGGCATGAGCACGGCATACTCGGACAATACATACGGCGGCCTCTACTGTTCGTCGTATGACCTTGCGCGGCTCGGACAGATGCTCCTGCACAAGGGGGCGTATGGCACCCGCACGCTGCTGACGGAACATGCGTTCGATGCAATGCTGCCGCGCACACTTCCCGTTGGTGATCGCCCGTGGGGAATAGGAACATCGTCATACGGGGGACACGGACTCAGCGACGCCGCGTTCGGGCACGCCGCCGCCTCGGGCACCGTGCTTCGCATCGACCCGAAGAATGATCTTGTGATCATATCGGCGCGGAATGCGCCCGGAAAAAAACACGACGAATGTATGAATGCCCTGATTGAATGTTGTACGGCATTGGCGCACGGACATTGATCGATCGGCAGATACACACAATTCAACCATGAGGCGCACGCTGCATTCAAAAAAAACAATAGGGCAGTTGCAATTATTGCTGCCCGTGCTGCTGCTGGTAACCGTCTTCTCGGTGGTTCCGCTGCTGCGCGGAATCTATCTCGGGTTTACCGATTATCGGCTCGGCGATTCGATACACTTCAACGGCATCGCCAATTACACGCAGATGATGAACGACGCGTTCTTCTGGCGTTCGTTTCGCGTGGGCATGGTGTGGGCCGTTCTTGTGACGGCCGGACAAATTGTGCTCGGCATGGGACTCGCGCTCCTGCTGCAGCGGAAGGCGCCGTATACGGCGCTCTACAGCGTACTCGTGCTTGTGCCCTGGGCAATGCCTCCGATCATTCGCGCCATCATGTGGCGGCAGATCTACGACGTGGACAGCGGCATCGTGAACACGCTCTTTCTCAATCTTCACCTCATCGATGCGCCCGTCAATTGGCTGTCGAGCTTCGAGTTCGCGATACCCGCCGTGATCCTCGTCGGGTTGTGGGGGGAAATACCGAAGGCGGCCCTATTCATTCACGCGGGACTGCAAACGATACCGGACGACCTCTACGAGGCGGGGCATCTCGACGGGGCCGGATGGTTTACATCGTTTCGCTATATTACGCTCCCTGTGCTGAGCCCGATCCTGGCCTCGACGATCTCTCTCTCGTTCATCTGGAATTTCAACATGTTCGGGCTCGTGTGGGTGCTGACGCAGGGCGGTCCCGGCGGACTCACCCGTCTGCCCATGCTCGCCGCGTACGAGGAAGCGTTCAGGTACGGCTACGTCGGTTATGCCGCTGCGATCGGCAATGTGATGGTGGTTGTCATATCCCTCCTGCTCTATTTTTATTTGCGCGTGCAGCTTCGCGATCAATTTGCCGAACAAGGTGCGTCATGACACGAAAAACACTCGCGGGACATATTGCAACGCATCTCGGATTGCTTCTCTACACGATCTTTCTCATCTTCCCGCTTGTGTGGATGATCTCCATTTCTTTTAAATCCACGGCGGAAATTTATTCTGGCGTCGTCTCGCTCGTGCCCTCGCATGCCACGCTCGATCATTACCGAACGGCGCTTACCGAAGGCCTGCTTGTGCGAAGCATCCTCAACAGTCTTGTTGTGGGTGTGGTCTCGACGGTGGTCACGGTGGTCATTGCGCTTCCATCGGCCTATGCGCTGGTGCGCTATCAATCGCCGCTGAACAAGGTTGTCATCGGCTGGATCCTGACGACGCAAATTTTTCCCGTCATTCTGGTCATGGTGCCGCTCTATCTTATTCTCCGGAACCTTGCATTGTCCGATACGCTCACCGGCTTGGGATTGGTCTACGTCGCGTGGAATCTTCCCTTTGTGCTCTGGCTGTTGTTCGGGTATATCAAATCGGTTCCCATTGCCCTCGAAGAAGCGGCGCTGATCGACGGAGCCTCGCGCACGCAAATGATCTATCGCATACTCCTGCCGGTGCTGCTGCCCGCCATCGGAGCATCGGCAATCTTCGCGTTCATCTCCACGTGGAATGAATTTTTTTTCGCCCTTGTGCTGATGAAGACGCCGTCCCTGGGTACGCTTCCGGTGGAGCTGGCACGGTATACGGGAATGGAAGGCCAGGCGCGCACCGGCCCGCTGGCTGCCGCAAGTTTCATCGCGACGATTCCGTCGCTTATATTGTTCGCCATCATGCGGAAATGGTTTTCGGGAGGACTGCTTGCCGGGTCCGTCAAATCATAAGAAACCAATGAAACAGTACGCCAACTTGTTGAAATATGCTTCGACCGGAGTCATGGCCGCGATCGCGATCGGAGTGACGGTGATGTTCTTTTCGCCGCGGCACTACGAAGCGCCGCCGAGAGAGAAGCTGCAGTTCGTCTGCCTCGCGTGGCAGGAGGATGCGCTAGTGGCGTACAAATCGATCGTCGCCCGGTGGAATGTGCTGCATCCCGAATCACAGGTCGAGTATGTGCAGGCGACATGGAGTTCGATCCACGACTATCTCATCACCGGCTTCGAGACGGGCGATGTTCCCGACGTGTTTCACTACGAATCGTCGGCGATCATCGATTTCGCCGTGCGCGGATACCTGGAGGACCTGTCTCCTCTGGTCTCGGCAGATCTGCGTTCGGATATTCGCAGTGCGGCATGGGCATCCGTCCGCCGTTCGAACGGTGAATTGAGCGGCGTGCCGGTGCTGATGGAATCGCTCGTGACACTCTATAATAAGGATTTGTTTGAACGGGCGGGGATCGTTCCCCCCGATACGCTGCATCCGTGGACGTGGAACGATTTTCGCGAGGCCGCCCGCAGGCTGACAAAGGACCTGAACGGCGACGGCACGATCGATCAATACGGCGCCGGTATGGGGCTCCGCAATTGCGCCAACGTTGTGCTCAATCTGACGATTAGTTTTAACGGTTCCTATTTTCGGAAGGAAGATAATTCGTACATTGTGCGGACGGGAGACGACGAGAAGCGGCTTCTCAGCCTGATCATGGATATGATGTACACGGACCGGTCGATGACCACTGCGGGTCTCGGCCAATCGGGCCCCGGCATGATCCCCGGATTCATCAACGGCAAATTCGCAATGCTTGCCGGCATCGGGGCATGGTCGCGGCAGCAGTTGATGCAAAACGCTCCGCCGAATTTTCACTGGGGTGTTCTGCCCGCGCTTAAGGCGCGGACGCAGAATATTGGCACCAGCACGCAGACCGTCAGTATTCCCAAGGCGTCGAAACGGAAAAAAGAAGCGATGGCATTTATCGAATTCATGACGAGCAAGGAAAATATGGGGGCGATCGCATCGAGCGATTGGATGGTCCCTGCACGCACATCGTGCCTCGGTATGCCGCGGTTCCGGACGTCCGCCGATGGATGGGACATTGTCTCGCAATCCGCGTCGTTCCTGACTGTCGGCGATTGGGTCGGCGCTCCGGGATACATCGAATGGAAAGCGCGCGTCGCCAATCCAATGCTGCAGGAACTCTTTGCGCACAGAATGACCGTCGATGAAGCGCTGCGGCGCATCGAGCAGGAAAGCAACCTTGTCCTTGCACGCTATAAACTGCGGGACCAGCAATGGTAATAACACTCCAACAACGCGCACGCGGCGCCCTCGCCGGTCTTGCCGTCGGCGACGCATTAGGCGGACCGACGGAAGGAAAAACTGCGGCCGACATTCAACGGCTGTGGGGAACCGTCACAGATTTTTTGAGCGACAATCAAAAATGGAGCGACGACACGGAGTATGCGCTTTTTTGCGCGCGCATGCTGCTGCAGTACGGGCGGGGCCTTTCCTCTGAAAATGTTGCGGAAGCATATATGCGCGACATCATCCATGGAGCGAACGAGTTTAAGGGGGCGGGATTCAGCGAGATCATGGCGATCAATAATCTTAGAGCCGGGCTCCGGCCGCCCGCATCGGGACAGCACCTGCATTCCTGGAGCGACGGGTTGGCGATGCGCGTTGCTCCGTACGGCATTGTTGCCGCGGGGGACTGTGCCTTCGCAGCGCATCTTGCAGCGGAAGACGGCAGCGTTACACAGCACGGCGAAGGAATTTTCAGCGGCCAGGTTGTTGCGGCGGCAATTGCGGCGGCAATGGACAATGCGGCATTGGATGACATCATACGACTGTCCCTGCAGACCATCCCCGGAGATTCCTGGACGGCACGATCGATCACGTGCGCCGTCAATATCGGACTGTCGGCATCGACGGTGTGGGATGCAATACCCCGGCTTGCTCATGAGATCCCGTGTTCGGCGTATTACTGGTCGGACCTCGGCCCGGAAGCTGTCGGCCTGGCATTTGGCGTTGTCGCCGCATCGCGGTCGGACTTCCACGATGCCGTGCTCGGCGGCGTCAATGTCGGACGCGATACGGACACAGTGGCGGCGATTGCCGGCGCCGTCTGCGGAGCGATGCATGGCGTCGATGCGATACCCGATCGATGGCTCTCGCGCATGGGCAGGGCCGAGGGCCGGTGCATTCGCACCGTGAACGGTATGGATATCATTGAAACGGCTGACGCACTTGCGGTGCTGGCGGAAGAATGGAAATCCCGATGAGCGTAGAACAGCGTGTAAAAAATTGTATGCTCGGCGTGGCGTTCGGCGATGCATTATGCTGGCCGTCCATGTACCACCGGAGCACACTGCTGCCTCCGTGGACGCGGAGAGTGAGAAGGGAAATGGACGCGGCCGCCGAAGAGCAGAGTGTGCTCAGCATTCCGCAGCCGTTCTCTCTCAACCGTCCCTCCGATCCGTTTGCGCTCGGGCCGACCGATGACACGGAGTGGGCCGCGTGGACCGCAGAACTGCTGCTGCGGTCGGACGGGGTGATCACCCAAACCCTTGTGGCGGATGCATGGAATGACCTTGCGTTTCGACAGGAAAAAATTCGGGGAAGCATCGGCGTCGCGTGCGCGCTTGAAAATATTCGACGGGGTATCCAGCCTCCCATGAGCGGGCGAGACAATCCCCACTATTTTGACGACAGCGCATTGATCCGGGCCGTTGTCATTGGAGCGCTATGGGCAGGTGAGCCCGCTCGGGCATCGCAGTATGCCGCCATCGATGCCGGCGCGACCAATGCCGAAGATGGTGTGTGGGGCGCACAGGCGGCAGCGGCGACGGTTTCGATCCTGTGCAGCGGCGGCACTGTGGATGAGGCGGTGACTGCGTGTTTCGGCCATATTCCCGAATCATCGCTGCTGCATCGGACGATTGCGGCCGCATTGCAGGCGTCGGCGAATACTTCCGCGGACCTCGTTCTGCAACTGCAGGAGACGATCGTTAATAAAGTGTACTCATACGCATGCTCTGCCGCCGAAACGCTTGCGCTATCTCTCGCGCTGCTCGTTCACACACGGGGCGACCTCGAACGCACGGTCTTTCTTGCATGCGCGTTTCCCAAGACCGCCGACAGTGTTCCGGCATTGGCCGGCGCGTTTGCCGGTGCATGCTCCGACGCACCGGTGCTGTCAAAGCAATGGGAGCAGCAGCTTGCGCGCCTTAAAGGGATCGCGATCCCGGGTTGTGCGGATGCCGATTATCTCGCGATCGTAGAACGGACTGCGCTCTTGGCCGCGCGGGCTCCTTCAGAATGACGGAGACTATTAAGTGCGGTGAATTGTTAACACAACCCGGATACCATTATGCACATTTCATGGATCGAGCCCGTGCAGCTTGTCGAGTTCGAACTCAGACAGCGCAGGGAAGAAGGCGTGGACGCAGACGCGCTGCTGTCCTCGTGGACGGAGCTTCGACAGCGTTCCACTGCGGACGAACTTCGCGCTGCAGCGCAGCGCTATCTCACCATCCTGTACACGGATGAACACGCCTATGCCGCTCCCGTACACGAGCCGTCCGAGTTGTCCGCGATCCTCCAATTGTCGCCCGTGTCTTCGGCGCCTCAGGCAGTGTCCGCTGTGAATGAGACCCGCGTGGCGGATTGCATCCTTGGCGGATGGCGTGGCCGAGCGGCGGGATGCCTGCTTGGAAAACCCATCGAAAAAATTCCGCGTCAGGGCATCCGCGAAGTGCTTTCATCAAACAACACCTGGCCGCTCACAGACTACATCACAGAGCACGGCATCACCGAAGAGATCCAAAAAAAATATACGTGGAATCGCCACGGCGGCAGGGAAAGCCTTCGCGAGAACATCGTGTGCATGATGGAAGATGACGATCTTAACTACACGATGCTGAATCTTCATGTCCTTGAAACGTTCGGCGATTCATTCACCACGGAGCATGTGCTGGAAAGCTGGTTGAATCTGATGCCGGTGATGACGACATTTACTGCCGAACGAGTGGCGTATGTGAACGCGCTCAACGGCCTCAGGCCGCCGGCGACCGCGGTGCAGCGCAACCCGTATCGCGAATGGATCGGCGCGCAGATACGCGCGGACATGTGGGGATGGGTGTCTCCCGGCGATCCGTTGCGGGCTGTGGAACTCGCGTTCAGGGATGCCCGGCTGAGCCACGTCGGCAACGGCATCTACGGTGAAATGTTCGCCGCCGCAGCGCTCTCCGCCGCATTCTCTGCGCAAAGCGTCACCGAGGTTGTCGAAACGGCGCTGCGGTTCGTCCCCTCGGAATCGCGTCTGGCGCACGCCGTCCGATTTGCGCTTTCGCTGCCGCAGCGTGAACCGACATGGGAGGGCGCAGTCGACCGGTTGTACGAAAAATTCGGAGGCTATCACTGGGTCCACGCCGTGAACAATGCCGCCCTTGTCGCTGCGGCGCTGCTCTATGGCGCCGGCGATTATGAACGCTCTATCTGCAATGTGGTGATGGGCGGATGGGACACCGATTCGAACGGCGCCACCGTCGGTTCGATTGTTGGGACTCTGAACGGCGCCTCGGCGCTGCCGGATAAATGGACCGCTCCGCTGAAGGACCGGATTCGGAGCAGCATGAAAGGTTTCGACAACGCCTCGTTCACCGATCTTGCCGCACGCACTGTGCGCCTGATGAAGTTCGGTCATCGATGATCATATTTTGTAATTATACACTGGAGCAGCTATGAATACTCTCACACATCGCGACCGGGCATGCGGCGCACTGATCGGACATGCAATCGGCGACTCGTTCGGCGACGCCGCACGTACGCCTGAAAATCATTTCCGCTACGGCATCCTCACGGACTTCCCCCCCGGCAAAACCCCGGGCACGGACGATACGGAATTTGCGCTGCTGTGTGCAGAAACGGTCATCGTCACCGGCGGAGAATTGACGGATGATGCCGTGCTCGCGTCATGGCGGTCGCACGTGATCTCATTGACGGAACTTCACCGCGGCGGCGCCAGTGAACGCGAGGCCGCCCTCAATATCCGGCGGGGCATGCGTGCGCCTCTCTCGGGAATGTACAACGCGTATTATATGAGCGACGGCGCGGCGATGCGCATTACGCCGATCGGCATTGTCTGCGCCGGAGACCCGCATCGCGCCGCGCAGATGGCCGAGATCGAATCGCGCATCAGCCACTCGCGCGACGGTATCTGGGGAGCACAGGCCATCGCCGCCGCAATTGCCGTGGCAATGGACGGCGGTTCGGTCGACGACATGTACAACGCCGGCATCGATGCCACTCCCGAAGATTCCTGGATGCGTTACACGCTGATGAAGGCGGCCGAGATCATAGACGCTGCGTCATCTCCGGAAGATGCATGGGCTCCGCTGCACGATGCGTTGTGCAGCGAATACAAGGCCGTGTCTCCCGAAGCCGTTGCGGAAGCATTCGCCGTGTTTAAGATCGCCAATGGAGATTTTAAGCGTTCCGTCATTCTCGGCGGCAACTTCGGCCGCGATGCCGACACGATTGCCGCTATCGCCGGAGCGATGAGCGGAGCTCACCAAGGCATCCAGGCCGTTCCCGAACCGTGGATCGCCAAGGTCAGGATCGCCGCCGGCAATTGCCTTCCCTTTACAAAGGACAAGGATATCATCGCCGTTGCGGAATCTCTGGCGGCGCTGATAAAAAAATAACGCGGCGATTCATCGAGTTCATATTTTTTTCCGCCGGCATACCACTATGAATCCATACACATGAATACACGAGCCCAAGGTGCTGCAGGACGGAACGACGCGGGTTCCCGCTCCGACTGTTATGTTGAAGTGGCGATCACGCGCAGGTCCGGCATCACGATCGATCTCACGAGCAAGGTCGAGGCATTGTACGGCGATTCGATCCGTCTGCTCGTCAACGACGTGCTTCACACTATCGGCATCGCGCATGCCCGGGTCTCAATGCTCGACCAGGGGGCGGTGCCGTTCGTGATCGCTGCGCGCGTCGAAGCAGCGGCAGCCAGGGCACTCGGCGGATCATGCAGGCCGTATCCGACGCCGGTGCTGACGAAGCCGAACACAACCGATCGCCACCGGCTGCGCCGCACGCGGCTGTACCTTCCCGGCAACGAGCCGCGCTTCTTTCTCAATGCGGGGCTCCACGCACCCGACGGCCTTATTCTCGACCTTGAAGACAGCGTCGCTCCGGCAGAGAAGGATGCCGCGCGAATCCTGGTGCGCAATGCGCTCAGAGCGGTGGACTTTAACGGCGCGGAACGAATGGTGCGCATCAACGCCGGCGCAATGGGGCTCGATGATCTTCGCGAAGTTATTCCGCAGGGTGTCCATGTCATACTCATTCCGAAGTGCGAATCGGCGGCGGACGTCGCGAGCGTCGCACATGCCATCTCCTCGATTTGCGCGGAAACGGATCGGAACGATCCTGTCTATCTGCTGCCCATCATCGAATCGGCGCGCGGTGTCGTCAACGCGTTCGGGATCGCGTCTGCATCCGATACGATCTGCGGCCTCGCCATCGGCCTGGAAGATTACTGCGCCGATATCGGCGTACAGCGCACGCGCGAGGGAAAAGAAAGCGCGTATGCCCGCGCCGCCATCGTGAACGCAGCGTGCGCAGCCGGCGTGCAGCCGCTGGACAGCGTGTTCTCCGATGTCACGGATATGCCGGCGCTTCTTGTCCATGCGCGCGAATCCAAAGCGCTCGGCTTCAAGGGAATGGGCTGCATTCATCCCCGCCAGATCGGCGTCATTCACGATGCGTTCGCTCCGACACAACAGGAGATCGAGAAGGCGCAGCGCATCGTGCGTGCATTCGAATCGGCCAAAGAAGCACGAAGCGGCGTGACGGTGCTCGACGGCAGAATGATCGACATGCCCGTGGTGCTCCAGGCGCTGCGCACGCTTACACTTGCGGTGAGCCTCGGGCTTGTCTCGGCGATCCGGAACTCGGCGGGATCTTCCCGCCGTGTGAGCAACGAAGACCGGAAGGATGATGCACATGCCGAATAAACGAAAAGTATCCCAGGCTGGAGCAGCAATGGTGAAGAACGCAGCAGGCAGGCTTGTTCCCCGGTGCGTGAACGGTGTCGATCAAACGGCGTTTCAGGGCGTGGGCGGGTATGTTCCCGCCGGCATGAAGGCGAAACCGCGCGTGAGCTCGTGTGCCGAGTTTCCCGCAGATGGTAACAAGATCGTTCGCTCGCTCGCAGATGCATTGAAGAAGGCGGGCCTTGCCAGTGGCATGACGATCTCGACGCACCATCACCTCCGCAACGGCGATATTCTCACAAATTATCTGTTCGACACGATCAAGCGGCTCGGCGTCCGCGATATCCGCTGGTATCCGAGCGCGTCCTTCCCCGTTCACGAGCACCTCATTCGCTATCTTGAAGACGGCACTATACACCACATCGAAGGGAGCATGAACGGGCCGCTGGGCAGGTTTGCCTCGTCCGGCAGGATGCGCGGCACCGGTATCTTGCGCTCTCACGGCACCCGCTACCAGGCGGTCCAGGACGGAGAGGTGCATATCGACATCGCCGTGCTTGCCGCCCCGTCTGCCGATTCGTTCGGGAATGCAAACGGACTGACCGGGCCGTCGGCCTGTGGTCCCCTGGGGTTCGCGCTGGTCGATTCGGATTATGCGGACAATGTGATCGTCGTCACAGACCACCTCGTCGACTTTCCCTGCGTGCCGTGGCACATTCAGGGAAATAACGTCGACGCCGTTGTCGTGATCGATTCGCTCGGCGATCCCTCGAAGATCGTCTCGGGCACGACCGAGATCACGAAGAGTCCCGACCGTCTCCTGATCGCGGAGTATATCGCCCGGTTCATCGAGGATGCCGGTATTATGCGCGACGGGTTTTCACTGCAGGCCGGAGCCGGCGGCATCAATCTGGCGTTTCTTCTGTCTCTCAAAGAGCGCATGAAACGTGCCGGCGTCAGAGCCCGGTTCATGCGCGGAGGAAGCACGAAATATTTGGTCGAAATGCTGCGCGAAGGACTCACGGAGTACATCCTCGACGGCCAGGCGTTCGACCAGGAGGGGATACGCTCGCTCGCGGCAGATCCGAGGCACGTCAACACCAGTCCGTTCACGAGCTATAATTATCACGGCAAGGGAAATTTTGCCTCCATGCTCGATGCAGTCGTGCTCGGCGCAACGGAAGTGGATGTGAATTTCAACGCGAATGTCGTGACGCATTCGGACGGGCTGCTCCTGCACGGACTCGGCGGATGGCAGGATTGCCTCTTCGCGAAGTGCACGATTCTTGCCGTGCCGTCGCTGCGCGACAGGGTGCCGATCATTGTGGACAGGGTCACCACGCTGTGCGGCCCTTCGGAACTGATCGATGTCATCGTCACCGAACGCGGCATTGCGGTGAATCCGCGCCGCGCCGATCTCCTCAAACGCATCTCCGGAAGTTCGCTGCCGATCCGTTCGTTGACCGACATGCAGACGGAAGTGTTTGCGCTCTGCGGAGGCCGGCCGGCGGCACCCCGGCTGGATGAAAATCATTGTGGAGCGATTGTTAAATGGGTCGATGGAACGGTGCTCGACAGCATCTATTCCCTCGCGTCACACTAAAAGAGGATGCAAGCGAAATCATGAACATACGAAAAGCGATAGCGTGGACGGTATTCTGGATTGTGTGTGCCCTGGTCGTGAACGCAGGGATCTATGTCTATTGGGGACAGCAGAAGGCGATGGAATTCCTTGCGGGATACGTCATCGAAGAATCGCTGAGCGTGGACAACCTCTTCGTCTTTCTCATCATCTTCGGATATTTTAAGATACCGCCGAGCCGGCAGCGGCGCGTCCTGAATTATGGCATTATGGGAGTCGTTCTGCTGCGGGGCATCATGATCTACCTCGGCAGTTCGCTCGTCACTCAATTCCATTGGATCCTCTACGTGTTCGGCATCATCCTGCTGTATTCGGGTTATAAGATCGCCTTCGGGGGTGAGATGCAGGTGCAGCCCGAAAACAATCTGGTGATACGGGTATTTAAAAAAATATTCCCCGTCAAAGAATCGTATAGCGGAAAAAATTTTTTCGTCAGAGAACACGGACGATTGTTCGCAGGGCCGCTGCTGGTTGCGCTCATTGTTATTGAAACCACCGATGTGATGTTCGCGATCGATTCGATACCCGCAGTGTTCGGCATCACGACTGATCCGCTCATCGTGTTCTCATCGAATTTCATGGCGGTGCTCGGGCTGCGCTCTATTTATTTCATACTCGAAAAAATTCACGATGCCTTCGTCTACGTAAAATACGGCGTGGGCCTGGTGCTCGCGTTCGTCGGAGTCAAGATGCTGCTCGACCATGCGTATCCCATCGGCACGCTGACGTCGCTGTGTGTGGTGGTCGCCATACTGACACTGTCCGTCATTCTCTCGGCGGTTAAAAACCGCCTGTCGGCCCGGAACAAAAATTGAGAAATAGCGGTGAAAGTTTTTTGTGAGTTACTAGAGAGCGGGACGGCTGGTCCGCGCAAGCGTAGGCAGGCCGCAGTGCGAAACGGTTTTCGGAGAGGCGATGGATCGATGCCCAGTCTCAGAAGCGCGCTTGTCATCTTCATGGTGAAACGCCGGCACTGGTTTCACCGCCAGTGGAAGAGAATGGATGTGGACCGCACGACATCCATTCCTGAACTTCGCCGCAGAGTCGAACATGTCGCGCGCGTGTTCGGCAGGCTGCCCGCAGGCGTCGATGTGTCTCCGGTCTCAATGGACGGACTCTACGGCGAATGGGTGCGTGTGCACGGTTCGGCAGCCGGCAGCGTCATCCTCTACTTCCACGGCGGCGGCTATGTGATGGGGTCCTGCCGCGCATACCGCTCGGTGGTTGCGAACGTGGCCGCCGGCAGCGGCGTCGATGCCCTCACATTCGACTATCGATTGGCGCCCGAGCATCCCTTTCCCGCCGCACTCGATGATTCCATTGTCGCATATCGGTGGCTGTTATCCCAACAGACTTCCCCGTCCCGCATCGTGTTTGCCGGCGATTCCGCCGGGGGAGGCTTATGCCTTGCCGCCCTCCTGGCAATCAGGGACCGGAATCTGCCGCTGCCCCGGGCCGCGGTTGTTCTTTCCCCGTGGACTGATCTTACATGCTCAGGGGAATCGCATATGAAAGAAGATCCGTTGGCGTATAAGGGATGTTTTCAGGTGTTCAGTGCATACTATGCCGGAACGCACGACCCCGCGGAGCCGATGATATCTCCGTTGTTTGGCGACCTGACGGGTCTTCCGCCGCTGCTGATGTATGTTGGAGAACGCGAACATTTGCTCGACGACTCCGTCCGGTTCGCCGAAAAAGCCCGCGCTTTTGGCGTGGCTGCCGTGTTGAACGTCGGCAGGGGAATGGTGCATTGCTACCCGCTGCTCTCGCCGTTATTCCCCGAAGCGAAAGAGGCAATGGATGAGATCTGCAAATTCATCAGCACACACGCTGCCGATCAGACACGTTCACAGCCCGCCCCGATCGAATGATGCATGAGTCTCATTGTATCGATGATCGTTTCTAGAAACTATTGTCTTCCCCCCGCTGTTCATATACTCACACATATCACTACAGGGTACAATAATGAAAAAAGCGCTCTTCATCCTTGGAGCCATCGCCGGTTTTGTCGTTCTTGTGATCGTTCTTGCCGTTGCTTTTTTTTACATGCACTTCCCCGATGTGGACAAGCCCTCGTCTCTTGTTGTTGAACGGACCCCCGAACGGATCGCCCGCGGAAATTATTTGGCGCATCATGTCACGGTGTGCCTGGACTGCCATTCGAAACGGGACTACGCCCATTTTTCGGGCCCGATAGAACCGGGAACCGAGGGCATGGGGGGAGAGCGGTTCGGTCCGGAGATGGGACTGCCCGGTACGTTATACGCCGCCAACATCACCCCGGCGGCCATTGGCTCGCTGACAGACGGGGAACTCCTGAGGGTCATCGCTTCGGGAGTGCGTCCCAACGGCAGCGTCTTGTTTCCGCTCATGCCGTATCCGCATTATAATAAAATATCGGACGAGGACCTTTTTTCGATAATCGCCTATGTCCGCACGCTTCCGTCGCATGTGAACGACGTGGCGGTCTCGACGATCACCTTTCCCGCCAGTATGTTCATTCGAGCGGTTCCGTCGAACCGTCAATTTCATGCCGAGCCGAACCGGAACAATATTCTCGAATACGGAGAGTATCTCGTCAATGCGGCAGGATGCGGCGATTGCCATACGCGGGCCATCAAAGGAGAACCCATCAAGGGGATGGAGTTCGCCGGCGGTTTTGAATTCAACACGCCGATGGGGCTCATCAGGACTGCGAACATCACGCCGGATGAAGCGACAGGTATCGGTCTCTGGAGTGAGGAGATTTTCGTGCAGAGGTTCAAGGATTACTCAACCGAGACTGCTAAAAAATTGGACCCATCGGTGATCGGATACCATACGGTGATGCCATGGACGATGTATGCAGGCATGACGGAAGAGGACCTGAAGGCGATCTATGCGTATATACATACCATCCCCGCCGTCAAGAATTTCGTAGTGAAATTTGAACCGTCACATCACTGAGATAACAGGATAACAATTCGCCGAGACGCACGGCCGACGCATTGATATTCTCGTCTACTTCTCTTACTTTCATATAATGCGTTGTACGACCGGCCCACAAAAGACAGAGGAGAACCGCCGATGTTCTGGCTCAAATTTATCACGAATTTCATCAAGATCCTCCGCGAGGGGCAGACGCCGAAGCAGATCGCCGGAGGCTTTGCGCTGGGGGCCATTCTCGGCCTCTCGCCGCATATGACCCTGCAGAATCTCATCATCTGGGCGATACTGCTCGTGCTCGACGTGAATCTTTCGGCGGCGACCGTTGCCATCACGACGTTCGCCCTCATCGCATACATCTTCGATCCGCTCTTTCATCGGCTCGGATATTTCATCCTTACGGATATCGATTCGCTGCGGCCGTTCTGGACATCGCTCTATAATGCCCCGCTGGCCCCGCTCACCAAATTCAACAACACTGTTGTGATGGGGAGTTTTTTCGGCGCAATCATCCTGTTCCTGCCCGTCTACATCGGCATGAAACAGTTTGTGGTGGCATACAGGACTCATCTTCATACGAAGATCGAACGGCTCAAGATCTATCAGATCATCAGTAAGAATGGGCTCGTCCAATGGTACCAGCGCGTGCGTGACCTTGGAGGCCTGTCATGAGGAAAAAATTCGTCTACTTCGCGCTCATTCCCGCGATCATCCTGTCCGTGGTGGTCTATCTCTTCATCGACAGGTGGATTGAATCGGGGATGGAAGCCGCCGGTGAAGCCGCCGTCGGCGCTAAAGTCGAGATCGACCATCTGCGCTTGACGATCAATCCGATCGCGATCGAATTCGCGCGTCTGCAGGTGGCTAATCCGAATGATGTATGGAAAAATATTTTTGAAACGGGAAAGGTGCGCTTCTCGCTGAACTTCGGGCAGCTGCTGCGCGGCAAGTACATCGTCGAAACTATGGAGATGAACGATGTCGTCATCGGCACCAAGCGCACGACAAGCGGATTCATACCGAAGAAGCCGGAGCCTCCAAAGGATCCGAACAATCCCGGCATGGCCGACCAAATGAAGACGCTCGTGGCGAGCAAGATGAACGACGCCCCGATCTTCGATCTGAACATCCTGCGGAAGCAGTTTAAGATCGACAGCCTGCTGAATTATCAGAACCTGAAATCGGTGCAGCACTTCGACACAGTGAAGGCGCAGGTTCTTGAGGCGAGCAAACAATGGGACCAGACCATCGCCGATGTGGAGAAATCGAAACAGCAGCTCGCGGACGCCGAAGCGACGGTCCGTTCCATCAATGTGAACAACATACAAAAGATCGACGATGCCCTCGCCCTGATCGATAAGGTCGATAAGACGTACAAGACGGTGAAGGATCTGAACACGACATTCGTGACGCGCCGGACCGCGATCACCGGCAACGTGAACACCTTGTATGCGTCGGCAGCGCTCGCGCCGTCAATTTTACAATCGGATTATGACGGCGTGATGAGCCTTGCGAAAATTCCCGACCTGAGCACAAGCGGATTGACCCGGCTGCTTCTGGGCAGAAAGATCTTCGCAGAGGCGGATAAATACATGGGGTGGGTCGACCAGGTTCGGACGGCGATACCGAAATATTTCCCGAAGCCCGATATCGAGTATCCGGTACGCTTCAAGGGGCAGGATATACAATTCCCGGTGGACAGGGCGTATCCCAAATTCTGGATCAAGAACATAGCCCTCTCCGGCGGTGAGGACAAGAAGCAGGATCCCGAGTATATCTACGGCAAGGGACAGGTGAAGAACATCACCAACAACCAGAAGATCACCGGCTCCCCGCTGACGATCGCGCTCAAGGGGACGAAAGGCGGGACGCACGCCATCACATTCGATGCGATGTTCGATCGGACCACGGATGTGTCTCACGATCTCTACCAGGCGACGCTCAGCGGAATGCCCAGCGGCGATTTCGTGATCGGACAGAAGGATTTCCTTCCCGGGAAAATCACGAATATGACGACAGACCTTGCCCTGAAAGTGGATGTGCCCGGCTCCGGGTTCGACGGGGTGGTCGGCGCTGATTTCAAAAATATGTCTCTCGTGTTCGATACGCTCTCGCGCAACGATGTGGAGCGGATCGTGCGGTCGATCCTTGAATCGGTGCATGGCTTCCACCTCGATGTCCGCTTCTGGAACACCGGCGGGAAATTGGACGTCGCGCTCGCCACGGATCTCGATACGCAGATCGCCAACAGAACAAAACAGGTGATCGGCGAGGAAGTGGCGAAGCTGGAACGGGAGGTCCGGGCGAAAGTGGACGCGAAGATAGCCGAGAAGCGCAAAGAGTTCGAAGCGATCTTCGATCAGAAAAAAAAGGAAGTGGAAGGGCGCATCAAAGCGTACGAGACCGTGGTCAACGATAAGCTCGCCATGGTGGAGGCGAAAAAGAAGGAACTGCAGGACCGGGTAGAAGCCGAAAAGAACAAGCAGATAAACGATGCGAAGAATAAAGTTGAAGGCGAAGCCAGGAAAAAACTGGATGAATTGAAAAAGAACCTCTTCAAATAAACCGGAACTACTCGGTATACGTATAAATATATTGCATTCTGAGGTTCTCCTCTTGACCAGGGTCGAGAATCTTCATGCATTTGACATACGTGCTCTGTCTGAGCGCAGTCTGTTCGCCAACGGCAAATTATTTTCTCGAAGTAACTCGCTGCCGTTGCATCGGTGCGCATGTAGGGCGAGATGTCATCTCGCCCGTGTGCACGAAGCGGTGCAAGTTTTTGTGAGTCACGAGGGAGCGCAAGCGAAGGATCTGCAAGAGTGATCGAGTATGGGAGCATCGAATCGATGCTCCCGGCAGTCTGCCTTGTTTCCATCAAAAAATTCACCTATCTTTGTCCATCCTCTCTATTCACTTATTACTGTATGCCGATGAAAAATGTAGTCGTTACGGGTATTGGACTGATCTCTCCTTTGGGATTAACAATTGATGAATCATGGGCCAATGCCATAGCCGGAAAATCGGGCGCAGACCGAGTGACAAGGTTCGACACGGAAAAATATACAACCAAGATCGCCGCGGAAGTGAAGGGATTCGACCCCAGGAAATATTTCGATGCGAAGGAAGCCAACCGGTACGATCGTTCCATTCAATTCGGCGTCGGCGCGGCTGTCGATGCGCTTGCCGATTCCGGCTTTGTCATCACGCCGGAGAATGCCGAACGCGTCGGCATCATTATCGGGTCGGGCATCGGCGGCATCGCGGGCATCGTCGATACGACGCTGAATCTGGACAAGAACGGGCCTCGTTCCGTCACGCCGTTCTTCATACCGGGATCAATCATCAATATGGTGGCCGGGTACCTTGCCATACGCACCGGAGCCAAGGGGCTCAATTATGCCGTTGTGTCGGCCTGCGCCACGTCGAATCACGCCATTGCGGACGCGTTTCACGCCATACGGCGAGGCGAAGTTGATGCAATGATCGTCGGCGGAACAGAAGCCCCGATCGTGGACGTTGCGTTCGCCGGATTTTGTTCGATGCGCGCCATGTCTAAACGGAATGATGAACCCGCACGGGCATCACGGCCGTTCGATAAGGACAGGGACGGTTTTGTGCTTGGTGAAGGCGCCGGTGTGTTCATCCTTGAAGAGGAAGAGCATGCACGTGCGCGCGGCGCAAAAATGTATGCCCGCGTGCTGAGCTGCGGCATGACCGCGGATGCCAATCACATCACTGCTCCGCCAGATGATGGAGACGGCGCCTATCGCGCCATGAAATTGGCCGTGCAGTATGCCGGTCTCGAGACCGGCCAGATCGACTACATCAACACACACGGCACGTCGACTCCGCTTGGAGATATCGCCGAATCGACCGCAGTGAAACGTCTTTTCCTTGACCATGCCAATAACGGGCTGGTTCTCAGCTCGACGAAATCGATGCACGGCCACCTGCTGGGCGCGGCCGGCGCCATCGAAGCAGCATTCACTGTTCTTGCCATTAAGAACAGCATTGTGCCGCCGACCATCAACCTCGACACACCCGATCCGCAGTGCGATCTGGACTTTGTCCCCAACATCGCCCGAAAAAAAGACATTCACTACGCACTCTCGAACGGATTCGGTTTCGGCGGCACCAATGCGAGCGTGTGTTTCGGCAAGATCTGAGTGCCCTCTGTGTAGGGCGAGCTGGTATCTCGCCCGCACCGCGAAGCGGTGCAATGTTTATAACACAGAGATTTTCCTGTTTCGAATGTACGAGCACCCCGATGCCGTGCAGGCAATGAACATCCTTTCTTTTTTCCTCGGAGCATTCCTATGATCTGCTTCCGCTCCATCGCGCTTGGTGTCTATCTCCAATTTTTTCTCGGCGCCTCTGTCCTCTGGCCTCAGCAGCACAACGAAGTGCAGATCCGATTCGCAGCGCCTCAGGGTCCGACACTGTCCATCGATCAGTGCGCACGGATCGTCGTGACATTCAACGAGCCGATGAGAGCCCTCACCGCACTTCCACAAACGGAGAGCGCCGGGACCATGACGATCGAGCCGGCCGTTCGCGGCACATTCCGGTGGCTTGGTACAACGACGCTTGCCTTTGCTCCGGCCGACACGCTGCCGTATGCATCGCGCTACACTGTCACCATTCCCGCAGGAACGAAATCGCTTTCGGGTTCGACGCTGAAGAACACATTTCGATGGACATTCGAAACGCCGCGGCCCGCCGTTCTTCGCAGTACTCCCGGGGCAGGCCAGAAGCAGGTCGAATTGAACCATTCCATTCTCCTCGTGTTCAATGAGCCTGTCGATCCGCAGTCGGTCGGCCGGTGGCTTTCGATCGAAGAACGATCGAACGGTGCCTTGGCATACCCTGCGTTCACTGTTCGGCAGGCGAAAGACGAAGACCTCGCCGGACTCCATGGCCTCACTCCGCTTTCCCAGACCGAAGTGCGCGCGCTCCGCGAGCAGTGCGAACGCAGTATTGTCCTTCTCCCTTCGGCGCCGTTCCGGAAGGAGAGCACGATAAAAATCGTATGTAAAGCCGGCCTTCAGGGCAGACAGGGACGGTTGGGAATGACAGCGGAGTATACGTCGTCATTCACCACGTATGGCGGCCTGAAATTTATCGGCGTCCAGAGCGACAACGATTTCAATCCGAAGAACGGCCTGCGTTTGGAATTTTCGAATCCTGTGCTGTTCTCCGAAATGACATCGCATCTTGTCATCACTCCGGCGGCACAGCTCAATCAGAATGCGTACGGCGAGTATCAATCGGATAAACCGTACGTCTATCTCGACCTTCGGCCGGAACAAGACTATGCCTGTCTGCTAACATCGGGCATGAAGGATATCTTCGGCAATACGCTCGGTGCCGATGCGTCATTCACTTTTCGCACGTCGGCATATGCGCCCTACGCCAGGATGACGACCGGCCCGGGTCTGCTCGAGGCGAACGAAGCGCATACGATCCCGGTGTCGCTGATGAACACCGATTCTGTGAGTGTCCGCATGGGCGTGCTCTCGGCGGAACAGATCGTTCCGCTCCTGGCCGCACCCGAGTGCTGGGGGAACGACGAATGGAATGAAGCGCTGCTCTCGGGCCGCGATGCCTCGTGGACCGTTGCGCAGGCTCCCGCCCGGATGTGGAAGTTTTCACTTCCGCGCAACACCGCCGCGAATCAGCCGTTGGATCTCACTGAAGCGCTCGGTGCATCGCACTTCGGCGTGGTGTACGTCCAACTGAACAATGTCCGCGTTGGCGATCCCCGCATCCAAAAAACAGTTGTGCAGGTCACCAATATCGGGTTGACGGCAAAATTTTCACCCGATTCGATTGTTATTTGGGCTACGCATCTTGCCGATGTCTCGCCTGCACCGGCGGCTCACGTCGAGATCCGCACGGACAGCAACCATGTGGTGTGGCGTGGAAGCACCGACGATCGCGGGTTGTGCAGCGCACCCGGCTGGGGCCGGCTTGGTGTTGAGCCCGTGCGCGAAGCGTACGGGCAGAATGACGAATACGAATCGGTGCGCCCGCCGAGACTCTGGGTCATTGTGAACAGCGGCGGCGATTGTGCGTTCACATCGTCGCAATGGAATGAAGGAATTGAACCGTATGCCTTCGGCCTCGAGGCCGACTGGAACCCTCAATTCGAAAAATATGAAGCGTCTGTATTCACGGACCGCGGATTATACAAGGCGAATGAGACGGTCGAACTGAAAGGCATCGTGCGCATGCGCCGCGAGGGAGAGTGGCGGGTTGCACAGCACGCCCTCATTCGCGTGCGCGTCACGGACCCGCGGAACGACGACATTCTTTCGCGCGAAGCCCCCATGAATTCGTTCGGATCATTCTCGCTTCGCATTCCGCTGAAATCTTCCGCGCCCACGGGTTCCTATCGGATCAATGTCGAAACGCGTGCCGGCTCGAATTCGAAAATACGGTGGACACCGATTGCAACGGGTGAATTCCGCGTCGAAGCATTTCGTCCTGCCGAGTTTGAGGTGACGGCAACGACCGGACGCGATCAGTATATCGTCGGCGACACCGTCACCGGATCGTGCACTGCGCGCTATCTCTTCGGCGCCCCGATGAAAAACGCGCCGGTGCGGTGGCGCCTGTCGTTGAATACCGCTGCGTTCACTCCAAAAGGCTTCGATAATTATTATTTTGGCGCGGTGGACTGGCTGTCTGACTTTTCGCGCGACGCTTCACACAGGATGCTTACCTCAGGGTCGGGCGTGCTGGACGACTATGGATCGTATGCCATTGCCACACCGCTGCGCGTTCAGGAACTTCACGGTACCGTGTCTGTGATGCTCGAGGCGGACGCAGTATCGCCGTCGCGCCAGACATTATCCGGCCGTGCGTCGGCGATCGTGCACGGTGGCGAATTCTACATCGGGGTGCGTCCCAGCGCCTCATTCCTGCCCGCCGATTCGGTTCTCTCCGTAGCGCTCGTTGCTGTTACTCCGGATGGAATTCCCGTGCCGGGCAGGTCCATCGTATTGAAAATTTATCAGCGCATGTGGCACTCGGTGCGGAAAGCCGAAACGGGAGGCCGCTATGCCTGGCAAACGGAAGCCGCCGATTCGCTTGTCGATTCCACCGCGGCGACCTCTGCACGCGAGCCGTCGGTCCGTTCATTCAGGCCGGAGAAAGCAGGCTTCTATTATATCAGCGCTTCATCCATTGACGGACGAGGCAATGCACTGGAAACACAGGCGACGTTCTATGTCAGCGGTTCGAGCTACGTTGCCTGGAACCGCAGCGACGACGACCGCATTGAGCTCGTCGCCGACAGGGCGCATTACCGCGCGGGCGAGACGGCGAAGATCATCGTGAAGAATCCATACGAATCGGCAAGTGCTCTCGTGTCCATTGAACGCGAGGGGATACTCAGGCACTACACCACCACGCTTGTCGGGAGCGCGCCGCAGATCGATATTCCGATAGAAAAAAATTATCTGCCGAACGTGTTTGTGTCTGTTGTGCTCCTGCAAGGGCGCATCGATACGCCGACGGCAACGCAGGGCGCCGACGTCGGCCGTCCGTCGTTCAAAGTCGGTTATGTGCACCTGTCCGTGTCGCCGAAAGAAAAATCACTGTCTGTGAATGTTGCATCGGCACACAAGGACTATCGTCCCGGCGATTCGGTGTCTGTGACAGTACGGGTGAGCAATGCCAACGGGCATGGCGTCGCTGCGGAGGCAGCCGTGAGTGTGGCAGACCTCGGCGTGCTGACGCTGATCAATTATCATTTGCCTGACCCATTCGACGCCTTTTATCGGGAGCGCGGTCTTGCCGTGATCACGACAGAAACCAGGATGCACTTGATCGAGCAGCGGGGATACGGTGAAAAAGGCGAGGACGCAGGCGGCGGCGGGGCGGCTGTGAATGATGCGGATGCGCTCAATGAAGAAGGCATGCGAAAAGATTTTCGGCCTTCGGCGTACTGGAATCCTTCCGTCCTGACGAACGACAGCGGTATCGCCGAGATCAGATTCAAACTGCCCGACAACATCACCGCATTCAGGGCGACGGCTGTTGCGCAGACTGCCGAAGCCGAATTTGGGAAGGGAGAAACCTCGTTCAATGTTTCCAAGCCCGTGCTGCTGCAGCCGTCCCTGCCGCGCTTTGCGCGTGTGGGTGACTCGTTTACTGCGGGTGTGGTGGTTATGAATTCGAGCGCCGCACCGCGTGTGGTCACTGTGCAGACACACGCCTCCGGCATACGCATCCTCGGGAACGACAGTGTTACCGTGGACCTGCAGCCCGGACAGGCGCGCGAGATCACGTATCGACTGACCGCCGAGCGCATCGGTACGGCAATGGTGAATGCGACAGCCGTGGGCGGCACAGAAAAAGACGGACTGCGCTGGACGTTTCCCGTCATTGCGCCCCGCGAACGCGAGACGGTGGCACTGTTCAATTCAACAGCCGATGCGAAAAAAGAAGAAGCGATAACCGCTCCCGACAATATTCTGGCGAACACCGGTGATGTCGAATTTACTGCGGCATCGACAGCGCTCGTCGGCCTTTCGGGAGGCATGTCGTATCTCTTCACGTATCCGTACGGTTGTCTTGAACAGCGCGCATCCGCTGTGCTTCCGATGCTGCTGGCAAAAGACGTCGTCGATGCGTTCGGGTTCGATGTCTTCAAGGGAAAGAACATGAAGCAGATTGCGCAGAAGGCCGTCGATGAACTCCCGCTGTTTCAAAAATTCAACGGCGGATTCTCGCTGTGGAAAAGCGACAACGAAACGTCCCCGTTCATTTCCGCGTATGCGCTCTATACACTCCTTCAGGCGCAGCGAAATGGGTATACGGTGGACAGGCGCGTTCTTGACAATGGGTTGCTATACCTTGCGCGCGTTGTGAATGGGGATGAACGCGACGCACGGTTATCGAATGAAGCAACCCAATGCACACGGGCCCTCATCACATACATCTGTGCGCTGGCAGGAAAGCCCGATTTCGGAACGATCGATAAATTGTATGCGGAGCGCGCGTCCCTTCCGCTGTTTGCGAAAGCGTATGTGCTGAAGACTGTTGCTCTGTCGGTGAAAAATTCGCCCATGGCGGCTGAATTGGCGCGCGATCTGATGAATCATGTAAAAGTCGATCCCGTGACCGCTCACTTTGAAGAGCAGAACGAAAACACTCTGGCATGGATCTTCACGTCCACTACCCGAACGACCGCGCTGATCCTCCAGGCATTGATCGAGACCAATGCGGAGAATGATCTGATCCCGAAAATGGTGCGGTGGCTGCTGAATGCTCAGCGCAACGGCAGATGGAGAACGACGCAGGAAAATATATTTGTTGTCGACGCGCTTGCGTCCTATTTCAAAAAATATGAAAAAGACACCCCCCGGTTCACGGCGTCGATTGCTGTGGACGGTACACACGTGTTTGCCCGGCTTTTTTCGGGACGATCGACGGAGACAAAAAAATATACGATGCCGCTCACCGCGCTGCCGAAACAACGACAGGCGCGCATTACGTTCGGGAAAGCGGGGACGGGCCGACTGTATTACGGCATGAGGATGACGTATTTCCCCAAGAGTGAAAGCGCAGGCCGTGACGAAGGGGTAACGGTGCTGCGCTCCATGGAACCGGCCGAGGGCCCAACCGGAGCCGCCATTCATGCCGGCATGCTCGTGAAAGTGACACTGAGCGTTATTGCACATCAGGATAGGAATTATCTGGTGGTCGACGACCCGGTACCTGCGGGCTTCGAAGTGGTCTCTACGTCGTTTCAGACCACTGCCTCGAACCTTGGTGAGTCTCAGGGCGCATCGACTGTCTTCAATCATATCGAGCGGTACGACGACCGGGTCGCGCTGTTCGCCGACTGGATGCCCGCCGGCATTCACTCCTATACATACCTGGTGAGGAGCGTCCACGCGGGAATTTTTGTGCAGCCATCGACGCGTGCCGAGTGCATGTACGAACCCGAAGTGTTCGGCCGTACCGCATCGGGCACCGTACTGGTAAAATAATTGTAACTGCTCACCGGATCTTAAGTAACCAACAGAAACGTGCACCGCTTCGTGGTGCGGGCGAGATGGTATCTCGCCCCCGATCCCATAGTGATGGACTCAATGAGAAAGCCGTGCCGGTGAATGAGTAATTCTGTTCGATATATGTTCTTCGCGCTGTCGTGTGCATGTATCGCCGGACTCGTTTCTGTTTTTGTGCCGCTGCCGGGCAATGGCATTGCGAAAGAACATATTCAATCGCTTACCATTACCGATCATAGGGGAGTGCTGCTGCGCGAGTCGCTCAATGACGAACAGGGGCGAGGGCAATGGGTCACCCTGAAGGAGATCGCCGTGTCGCTGCGGCAGGCGACGATTGCAGTCGAAGATAAACGATTCTACTTCCATCCCGGAGTCGACCCTGTCGCCATCGCGCGCTCGTTCGCGGTGAACATGCGTTCGATGTCCTTCGTTTCCGGCGGTTCGACGATCACGCAGCAGGCGGTGCGAAGCATCTTTCCGCATCCGCGCACGCTCTCCGGGAAGATCGGCGAGGCATGGTATGCTCTTCGTCTTGAACGGATGATGTCCAAGGACGACATTCTCGAGCACTACCTCAATCGCGTGTCGTACGGGAATAATGTGCGGGGAGCCGAAGCGGCGGCCCTGCTCTATTTTCATAAACATGCGCGCGATGTGTCGCTGGCAGAGTCGGCATTCCTGGCCGCTCTTCCGAATGCCCCTTCGCTTCTCGATCCGTACGCCCATCGTGCTGCAGCCGAGGCGCGCCAAAAGCTCGTCCTGCGCCGGATGCTCGATCAGGGACAGATCACGACGGCGGACTATGACCGCGCCGCAGCACAGCCCCTGCAGCTCCAGTCGCGCGAATCTGTTTTCCGGGCGCCCCACGTCTGCGATATGGTGGTGAAGCAATACGCGTCTATGAATGCCGCCGTGATCGCGACGACGATCGACGAGGCGCTCCAGGAACGGATCGTGCCCATCATCACCGGCCAGGTGCGCAGGCTCGCGTCGAAGCATGTGACCAACGCCGCTGTGATCGTGATCGAGAATGCAACAGGAGCCATTCGCGCGCTCATCGGGTCCGCCGATTATTTCAGTGAACGCACGAGCGGGCAGGTCAACGGCGTGCTTGCGCTGCGCCAGCCCGGCTCAGCCATTAAGCCGTTGATGTATGCTCTTGCACTTGACCGCGGACACGTGCCGTCGGAGATCGTACCGGATATTCCGACGGCGATCCCTGATGTCCGCGGCGATTACGTACCCGAAAATTACGACCACACATTTCACGGACCGGTCTCCATCCGTACAGCCCTCGCCTGTTCGTTTAATGTGCCCGCGGTGCGTGTGCTCGAATCGGTGGGGAAAGAAGCATTCCTTCAAAAACTCCGCAGCCTCGGGTTCACGTCGCTCACGCAGTCATCGGACTATTATGGCTATGGGTTGACTCTCGGCAATGCAGAGGTGTCTCTGCTCGAACTCACAAACGCCTACCGCGCGCTTGCAATGAATGGAGACTGGACCCCGGCAGTGCTTGTGTCGGCCGCGGGGACTGCCGACGGCATCCCGGTAACGCTGCCCGAACTGCAGGTCCGCCGGAGTGTCTACAGCCGCGAGGCTGCGTTTCTCATCACCGATATTCTGAGCGATCCGGTTGCGCGGAGGCCCGCATTTGGAAGCGCATTTCATTTTCCGTTTGCGTGCGCGGTAAAAACCGGCACGACGAAGGATTATAAGGACAATTGGACCATCGGGTATACAACGCGATATACGGTGGGAGTCTGGGCCGGCAATTTTAACGGCAGTCCGATGCAGGGTGTTTCGGGTGTGACGGGGGCGGGCCAGATCTTTACAGATGTCATGCTGCTGCTGCATTCACCGCCCTTTGGCATGCCGCCGGACCATTTTCCAATTCCCGACGGCGTGGAACGCAAAACACTTTGTCCGCGATCGGGAAAAACGCCGACCACCTATTGCCCGTACCGTTCAACGGAATGGACGATAAAAAAATATTCGGCCGCGGTGGAATACTGTTCCGTTCATCGGCAATTCACCGTTCGGGGCGATGACGGCATCGCACTGAACCGCGTCTACGAAATCTATCCTCCCGAATATGCCGTATGGCAGCAGTCCGCGGGCATTCCTGTTCCCTCCGCCGACGCCGTTCCTGCCGGCGGCTCATTCGACTCTCGCACCAGCAGTCGACTGGTGATCGCATCGCCGAACAATGGTGATCATTTTAAGATCGATCCGGCGCTCAGGCGTGAGTATCAGACGACGATGATCCGCGGATTCTCTCCCACGCAGGCGGAGAATGTCCGTTTGACGATCGACGGCGACGGGAGCATTCCATTTCCTGCGAAGGGATTTTCATGGCAGCTGCACAAAGGCGTGCATCACTTTCAATTAATCTGCATGTTGCACGGACAGCGTATCGCGGGCAATATCGTGCGCATCACCGTTGAGTGAACACATTGCTTCGTGAATGACCGCAGCACCAATGAAAGGACCCGCATGCATAGCTCAACGAGAGTCTCCCTGGTAACTCCCAAAAACGTGCGGCGCAGGTGAGCAAGCTGCGCTCTCAACCGGAGCATCATCGAGGCAATGTTGATGTTACTTTTTTTTCTCTTTGTGGTGCTTCGCGCAGGCTTTCACGAATTCCCGGAACAGGGGGTGCGGTGTGAGCGCCCGCGATTTCAATTCGGGATGGAATTGGCCGCCGACGAACCACGGATGATTCGGCAGCTCGATGATCTCGACAAGCGAATTATCGGGCGCCGTGCCGCTGAAGATGAGGCCGTGCTCGCCGAGTGCTTTGCGGAACTTGTTGTTCACTTCATACCGGTGGCGGTGGCGCTCGTAGATGAGTTCCTTCTTGTACGCGGTGAAGGCCTTTGTGCCTTTCTGTACCGAACACGGATATGCGCCGAGACGCATTGTGCCGCCCATGTTTTTAACGCCGCGCTGGTCGATCATGAGATCGATCACCGGGTATTTTGTTTTGCCGAACTCGGTGCTGTTGGCCCCCTTCATCCCGCACACATTTCTCGCAAATTCAATGATGGCGCATTGCATGCCGAGGCAGATACCGAAGAACGGAATTCTGTTCTCACGCACATACTGTGTTGCCAGGATCTTCCCCTCAATGCCGCGCTCTCCGAATCCTCCCGGCACAAGAATGCCTGAAACATCACGCATCACCTCGGCAATGTTTCCACCGGTCAATTCTTCCGCGCGGATCCATTTCAGGTCTACGGCGACGTCGTTCTCGGCGCCTGCGTGGATGAACGATTCGGTGATGCTTTTATAGGCGTCCTTCAGGTCGGTGTATTTTCCGACCAGGCCGATGGTGACGCGGGCGCGCGGGTCTTTTATTTTGTGCACCAGCCGCGTCCAATTCCGGAGATCGGGATGCCCGGCCTTTAGATTCAATTTTTCGAGGGCGATGCGATCGAGCCCCTCCTTCTCGAACAACAGGGGGATCTCGTAGATCGTCTCCGCATCACGTCCTTCAATGACCGCCTCGGTCTCGACGTTGCAGAAGAGACCGATCTTTTCGCGCATTTCCTGCGACAATTTTTTCTCGCTGCGGCAGATGAGAATGTCCGGCTGCACGCCGATCTCCTGCAGCATTTTCACGCTGTGCTGTGTCGGCTTTGTTTTCAATTCGCCCGCGGACCTGATATAGGGCACCAGCGTCACATGGATGCTGAGCGTGTTGCGTTTGCCGAGCGTCAGCATCATTTGTCGGATCGCCTCAAGAAAGGGAAGGCTTTCAATATCGCCGACCGTGCCGCCGACCTCGGTGATGATGACATCGTACTTGCCGGTGTTGCCGAGCTGGCTCATGCGGCGTTTGATCTCGTCGGTGATGTGGGGTATAACCTGGACCGTCGCTCCCAGGTAGTCGCCGCGGCGCTCCTTCGTGATCACTTCGTAATAGATCTGTCCCGTCGTGGAGTTGTTCATTCGCGACGTGTTGACATCAAGGAAGCGTTCGTAGTGCCCGAGATCAAGATCCGCCTCGGTGCCGTCATCCGTCACGTACACCTCGCCATGCTGGAACGGGTTCATTGTTCCGGGATCGACGTTGATGTATGGATCGAATTTTTGAATCGTGACACGGAGGCCGCGCGATTTCAGCAGGACGGCGAGCGATGCTGCGGCAATGCCCTTCCCGAGCGATGAGACGACGCCGCCCGTGATAAAAATATATTTGACGTGTGGATGTGCCACGATGTGTTCCTTTATGATGAATGATGCTCGTGTACCGCGGGCCTCCGCGCTCTGCGCCGGGAAACCGGACATACTGTGAACCCATACTCGGACAGAAAGTGCGGCTGCCGTTCGCGTCCGGCGTCCGGCTGCATGCTAGAGGGCTGAACGGTCCCGTCTCGTCACTTCCAATCGTACTTTTTCCAGATCCTCCATCGTATCGACTGCGATCGAATCGGTGTCGGTGAGCGCGCATTTGATGCGATAGCCGTGTTCAAGAATGCGGAGCTGCTCTAATTTTTCAGCGCGTTCGAGCGGCGTCTGTGCAAAGCGCGAAAACTGTTGGAGGAACTCCGCGCGGTACACATAGAGTCCGAGATGCTTGTAAAAACGGGCCAGT
This sequence comes from uncultured Ignavibacteriota bacterium, assembly GCA_903884005.1. Classification (GTDB taxonomy): domain Bacteria; phylum Bacteroidota; class Ignavibacteria; order UBA10030; family UBA8401; genus CAISDA01. Next base: position 66,339 of record CAISDA010000078.1, read on the forward strand.
GCAGGCCATGCAGCCGCGCTTGCCGCGTCGCGCACATGCGGTATCGGCGAGCGCGAAAAATACAGGGCGAACATGTTCGCATCAAGCACGGCCTTCACCACGTTCGGATTCGCAACCTCGTCTGCAGATGCAATGATCTTCACCGCCGTGCCGACATCGGCACGTGCATCATCGATGAGAAGCTCAATGGTGCGGTCTATCATGGCCGGGTCGATCAGCGGCTCATCGCCCTGGATGTTGACGACAATATCGGCATCGATCGATCGTGCGGCATACGCTATCCTGTCGCTGCCGCTCTGGATCTCGACAGGCGTCATGACGGACCTGCCGCCGAAACCGGCCACCGCCGATTCGATCCGCGCGTCATCCGTGGCCACGATCACCTGGGTGAGCAGGCGCGATTCGAGCGCGCGCTCATAGACGTGCTGCACCATCGGCTTGCCGTGAATATCCGCGAGGGATTTGGCCGGGAGCCGTGTGGAACCGTATCGCGATGGTATGATGCCGATGATATTCATGTGCTGCGGGCCCTAGCCGATGACCTTCGGCACGGTGAAAAATGTATCGACACTCGACGGTGCGTTCCGCAATGCCTCTTCGGGTGGAAGCGACGGCTTCACGACGTCCTCGCGGAATACATTGCTCAATTCAATGACGTGCGACAGCGGTTCGACCATCGACGTGTCGAGTTCGTTGAGCTTTTCGATATGTGTCAAAATATCGTTCATTTGATGCGTGATCGTCTCTTTTTCTTCATCGTGAAATTCGAGGCGCGCCAGCCGTGCGATCTTGTCGACATCCTGCAGTGTTACTGACATTGGTATCCATCCCTGCTAAAAAAAGTTATGGTGCGATTGAGCGAAATTCTTTTTTGATAATGTCCTGCACGGCTGTCATGAGCGCGATCTCGCCTTCTCTGGTCGTGATCCCCGAGGTTGGCACCGGTTCGCCGATGACCATCTCTACCGTGCCCGGCCGGATGTCGAAGACGCCTTTCGGCTGTATGGCGAACGTGCCGTTGAGCACGACCGGCAGTATGGGCACACCGGTGCGAGCGGCCAGCTGAAATGCGCCCCGCTTGAATGGCTGGAGGTGTCCGTCGCGCGACCGCGTGCCTTCGGCAAAGAGTACGACGGAGCCGCCCGCCTTGATCGCGTTGATTGCCCGTTCAAGGCTCTTCATCGCTTTGCTCGTGCGTCCCCGATCGACGGCAATATGGTATCCCCATCGCAGCGCCCACCCCCACAGCGGTATGTATGACATTTCGCTCTTGAACATGATGCGCGCCCGCGGAAAAACGGACATGGTCGCCGGCACATCGAAGAAGCTTGCGTGGTTGACCACGATGATGAAATTGCCGTCGGCCGGTATGTGCTCGCGTCCCCGCACGTTGACCCTGATCCGGCAGATCCGGAGCGCCAGCATGGACCACCGCGACCCAACCCAAAAATAATATCGTCCGTTTTTGTCGAACGGCAAAAACAGCAGTCCGGAGGTCGACATCACAGCGTTCGTCAGAATCATGAGGATGTAGCGGGCGAGCGTGATGAGAAATCTCATGAGCATATCTCCTGGCCGCGGCGCCGCAAGTGGCCGACGTAACGACAACGATCGGTTCGCATGTGCACGTCCGGCCTCGAACGCGGTCCGGCTGCTGTTGCCCCGTAGTCTTTGAGTGTCGTGAATCGGCAACGGTGTATGGCACAAGACAGGGAGAAGAGATCGACTTCAGTTGCGCGAACGAACTTCATCATCATGACAACGGGTGAGGTGTGGTATTCAGTGGTTTAACTAAAATACAAAAGGAGGCAGAGAAAAACAAGTTTCACCGTCCGCGAGTTTGTTGACATACAGACCGTTTTTTGTTACGTTATACGGCAGCTTGTATCTGTCCGCAGAATCTCTCGACAAAGGAAGCGCCGCAATGCCGGTACCTGAAAAACATATTGGCGTCATCCGCAATATCACCAGCACGACGGTCGTGGTTCGCCTCGACGACGCGATCCTTTCGCTTGAGTGCATGCTGAACGGCAAAACGTACAGGATCGGACAGATCGGCGCCTTCGTTGTTCTGCCTGTCGGCGAGATCGAGGTGATCGGCGTTATTTCAGAAATGCGCCTGGCATACAACGGCAGCGGGGTGGAAAAAAAGGAAATGGTGCTCCAACTGGTCGGTTCGGTGACGGACGGACGGTTCGAAAAAGGCATCATTGCATTCCCGCTGCTCGGAGGCGACGCCTTCATGACCGATGAGAACGATGTGACGACGCTCTTCTCGTCCTATGCCCACTTCGGATTTGCCGTTGGCGATATTTCCGGATACCAGGGCGAACGGCAATACATCGATCCGAACAAATTTTTCGGGAAGCATGTGGCGCTTCTCGGTTCGACGGGCTCGGGAAAATCGACGGCCGTCGCGTCGCTGATACAAAAGGTGCAGATGTTTTCGAACACGCACGTCATCATTCTGGATATGCACAATGAGTACGGCGCCGCTTTCCGCGACTTCGGCAATCTGATCAATATCACGGAACTCGAACTGCCGTACTGGTTCATGAATTTCGAGGAGCTGCGCGAAATGTTCGTGGATGAAAACGAGCCTTCCGCCCAAAGCCAGATCATGCTCCTGAAAGACCTCATCCTCAATTCGAAGAAGGAAAAGAATCCGGCCATGGAGGGATACATGACCATCGACGGGCCGGTGTTCTTCGATCTCAACGAGGTCCGCGCGAAACTGCAGTTCTACGACACGGAGCGCCTGCAAGGATTCAGCGGAGCCCCGGCCCGCGAAGGGCCGTTCTACGGGGCGTTTACCCGGCTCTTGGTGCGCCTGGACAGCCGCATGACGGATAAGCGCTACGAATTCATGTTCAAGCCGCAAAAGTACCGCGATTCGGATGCCATCAAGAAGATCATCACGCGCATTCTCGGCCTTGACAACAAAAAACAGATCACCGTTCTCGACTTGAGCGGCGTGCCGTTCGATATCGTCAACACGATCGTGTCGCTCCTGGCCCGTACGATCTTCGATTTCAATTTCTGGAACAAGAATAAATCCGATTTCCCGATCCTGCTCCTGTTCGAGGAGGCCCATAATTATCTGCCGCAAATACCGACGCCGAACAACCGGGCGGCGCGGCGCACGGTGGAGCGCATTGCCAAAGAGGGGCGCAAATACGGCGTCTCATGCATGATCGTCAGCCAGCGTCCGTCCGAGCTGTCCGAGACAATCCTGTCCCAATGCAACAATTTTATCACGCTGCGGCTGTCGAACCCGAGCGATCAGAATTTCATCAAACGACTTGTGCCCGATTCGTTTGCAGGAATGCTGGATATGCTGCCGTCGCTGCGGCAGGGCGAGGCGATGATCATCGGCGACTCCACCGCGTTGCCGTCGCGCGTGCAGTTCGATTTTCCCGCGCCGCCACCGAACTCGAGCGACATCGCGTTCTACGACAAATGGGTGGAGGCCGAAACTCCGACCGATGTCGGCGAAGTGGTGAATCGATGGTGGAAACAGGATCGGTCGGTATAAACGGTTGAATGTTCGTCCGTGTGCCGTGTGCGGGCGCGGTTTTTTTTCCAATTACAGATGTCATGAATATTATCATTCTCTCTCTGATCTGCAGCGCGGTGATCGGCATGCTCGTTGCCGTGTTCCTTCGTGTCAAAAAAGCCTTCGATAAAAATTATGACGAATTCGAAGACGAACGCCATCGCGCCGTCGTCGGCACACTCCATGGCAGGAAACTGTCTGAAAAAAATTCGAAGTGACCGATGATCTCCCGTTCTCACCCCGTCGGCGCGGAACGATCGCCGATCGCCGCCCGCCATTCGATTCGTTCCCGAAGAACCACTGAGTATCGCCGCCGCGCAGCATGGCTGTGCGCGTGTATCGTGCTGGTGTCGTGCATCCAGCACCCGGCGCCGTGCGCGGCGCAGCCGGCATCAAAATATGAAATGCGGGCGGCATGGGTGGCAACCATCGGCGGCATCGATTGGCCCCCTCGCTCGCGCGACGCGGAAGAACAGCGGCGCGCACTAGTGTCCATTCTCGACGATCTTCACCGGAAAAATTTCAACGCCGTGTTTTTTCAGGTGCGGACCAAAGGCACGGTGTTCTACCGGTCGGAGCGTGAACCGTGGGCGTCGGAGTTGTCGGGGACCGTCGGCAAGGATCCCGGATGGGATCCACTCGCGTTCGCCGTTGCCGAAGCACATAAACGGGGCATGGAGCTTCACGCGTGGTGGAACGCCGCAAAGATCAGCGGCAAGGAAAACGGTTCGGGCAATGCGTCGGCCTCACGCCTCGTGAGGCAGCATCCCGAGTGGGTGCATCTTGTCGATGATGAATGGTGGCTCGACCTGGGGAACCCGGACGCGCGGGCCTATACCGAAACCTGTGCCATGGAATGCGCACGGTCGTACGACATCGACGGCATTCAATTCGATTATCTCCGGTATCCCGGCACGGGGATCGATGACGCCGAGTTGTTCCGCCGGTACGGAGCAGGCATGGAACGGGACGAGTGGCGGCGCAGCAATATCACCGCGTTCGTCCGCGATCTCTACCGCGCGCTGCAAAAAGAAAAACCGCGGCTGAAGATCGGATCGACTCCGATCGGCATCTATACGTCCATCCCCGGCGCCCAATCGTCGTTTAACGGATTCGACGGCGTCTACCAGGACTCCCGCCGCTGGCTGCGCGAAAAAATCCACGATTATGTCGCGCCGCAAATCTACTGGGACATCGGCGAGCAGACGAATCCCAATGATCCGGATTTTTCCTCGCTCTGTGCAGATTGGGTCCGTGAACGGTACGGCCGCCAGGTGTTTATCGGCATTGGCGCGTACAGAGAGAATGTGCGAAGTGAATTGGCGGCCGAAATTGCCACGACGCGGCGAGTGCATGCGGACGGACAGACGTATTTCAGATATCGTCACATCGCCGATTTTCCGTTCGCCGCCGCGATGTATGTGCATCCGGCGATCGTGCCGCCGATGCTCTGGAAAGATTCCATCCCGCCGCTGCCCCCGGAACATGTCCGCACCGTAGTGGATGCACGCGGAACCGCATCCATTTCGTGGCAGGCGCCGCAGGCTGCAGCCGACGGCGAAACGCCGTTCCGTTATGTTGTCTATCGTTCAGCGCATGCACCCGTGGCGACGGACGACGCGAGCGCCATTTGTGCCGTGCTGCCCTCGAGCGTCACTCTCTATCGCGACGTGCGCCCGTCCGGTAGCCCGGCCTGCGCGTATGCGGTGACATCCCTGGATCGGCTCAATAATGAAAGCACGGGATTGACGCTGCAGCAGGACTATGAACGCCTGGCGCTGCGCACCGCGCCCGGATATGCACTCGCACAGAACTTTCCCAACCCGTTCTCCGGCCGGACATACATTGCCTACCGTCTCGGCGGCCGGAGTGTCGTGGAACTGCGCATCAAGCAGTTCCCGCCGTTCAGGGATATTATCGTGCTGCACACCGTACAGGATGCCGGATCCTATGTTCTTCCCATCGACGGGAAGAATTTTGCTGCGGGAAAATTCGAGTACGAACTGAGCGCCGGAGAGTTCGGGGACCGCCGTGTGATGGAGAAACAATAACGCGGCGCGCTAATATTCTTTTCTGTTGGCATAAACGTTCATCAACAATCCGGCCATGATCATGTACGAACAGAGCGATGATCCTCCATAACTCAGGAATGGAAGCGGGATGCCGATAACGGGCATGAGCCCCATCGTCATGCCGATATTCACCAGCACGTGAAATGTCAAGAGCGCAGTGACGCCGATGGCGACCAGACTGCCGAATTTGTTCTTCGCCGTCGACGCCAGCTTGACCCCGTGAAAGAGCAGCACGGCAAATAATCCGAAGACGACAAGGGCGCCCACAAAGCCGAATTCTTCCCCCGGCACGCAAAAAATAAAATCTGTCCACTGCTTCGGAATAAAATTCAATTGCGTCTGCGTCCCGTGCAGAAATCCTTTTCCCAGCAGCCCGCCGGATCCGATCGCCACTTTCGCCTGTATCACATTGTAGCCGGCGCCAAGCGGATCGTTGTTCGGGTCTAAAAATGTCGTGATGCGCTTTTGTTGGTACATCGGCAGCTTTTCATACACCACCTGAACAAAGACGCCGATCATGGTGTTGAATCCGAACATCAGCGTTGCAAAAAACCTGTCTTCACGCACCATGTAGAGTGCGACCGCAAGCAGCACAAGCACGATAAGGAATGCCGTGGTTCCGATAATAGCAGCCCCCGCAACGAACGCCGGGGCGATGATGATAACGATCATGAAATTGGACGCTCCGGCCCAATAGAGAATGGGTATCAGCATGCCGACGAATGTGAGCGCGGTTCCGAAATCGGGCTGCAGCATGATCAGTACACAGGGCAGCGCGACAAACCCCGACGCCTTGATGAGGTCTTTGAGATTTGCCACGTTGATGTTGCTCTTGCTCAGGTACGACGCCAGCGCCAGTATCGTGGTGACCTTGACGAACTCGGACGGCTGTATCCCCATCCCGCCGACTCCCAGCCAGCTCTTCGATCCGTAGACAACTTTTCCCATGACAAGCACAAGCAGCAGGAGAGTGAGGGATGAGAAGAACATAACGTACGCGGTGCGCTGTATCATCCTCAGCGGAACGACCATCGTGATCAGCATCGCCGTAAATCCGATCGCGGTCCAGATCACCTGGCGGTAAAAACTGCTTGCCGCATGCGTATCGAACGTGGCGCTGTAAATGGACATCAGGCCGACTCCGATCAGCGCAATCGTCGTGATGGCTGTGACACGATCAAAATATTCTTTGAAGAATGAAGGCATGGAAAATTTCGTTTGTCGTTTGAATTCGTATACGCGTCGTCACTCTACCAGTTGATCGTTCGGTGTCTGCGCTATGGGCGGTGCTTTTTTCTTGAAGCGAATGAGTTCGCCGTAGATGTACTGTTCCATGCACATGCTCGCAATGGGCCCTGCCGCCACGGCGCCGAAGCCCCCGTTTTCCACCAGCACGCAGATTGCAATTTTCGGATTGTCGAACGGGGCGAATCCGATAAACCACGCGTGATCCCTGCCGTGCGGATTCTGTGCCGTTCCTGTTTTTCCGGCCGCCTGTATCCCGGCGATCCTCACGATGCCTCCCGTGCCGCCCGGCTCCATGACCACGCGCCGCATGCCCTCGCGCACAATGCCCCATGTCTTCTCGGAGATCTGCACGTCGTGGCGGTCATAGGCGACGGAGTCTGTTTTTTTCGTCCACTTGTTGTAGATGTAATCGACGGCATGCGGCTGATGATAGTGCCCCTTGTTGGCAAGCATGGCAGCATACACCGCCATTTGCATCGGCGTGACGCCGACCTCTCCTTGTCCGATCCCGAGGCTCACCAGGTAGCCCTGCGTCCATTTTCCTTTGCCATACCGTCGGTCGAAATACTCTGTCGACGGCAGCAGTCCCGAATTTTCTTCGAGGATGTCGACTTTCGTCGATTTGCCGAATCCGAATTCACGCCCGTACTTCGTCCACTCGTCGAATCCGACCTTCAGCATGAGGCCGTAATAGAACACGTTGCATGAGCGTTGTATCGATTCGATGACGTTCGTCGATCCGTGGACGTGAAGATCCTTGAACACCCTGTTGCCGAAGGGAAACGCGCCGCGGCATTGGATGCGATAATTTTCATCGATGAGGCCGTCTTCGAGGCCGGCGATGGCCAGCAGCATTTTGAATGTGGAACCGGGCGGATACCGTGTGAGCGTGGCGCGATTGAAGAGGGGCATTCCTTCGTCGGTCGTCAGGTCCTTCCAGACTTCCGAGGGGGTGACGCCGCTGAAATTGGAGAGATCATAATCCGGCTTGCTTGCCATGGCGATGATGCCGCCGGTCGACGGATCGATGGCAACGACCGCGCCCCGTTTTCCCGTCAGGAGCGATTCGGCCAGCGCCTGCACGCGCACATCGAGCGCAAGATGCATATCCAGCCCGTCCTTCGGCGGCACGTCGTTCTTGCCGTTGTTGAACGTGCCGATAATCTGTCCCTTCGCATTCTGCGAAATATAATCGAACCCCTTGTCGCCGCGCAGGAACTGTTCATACTTCGCCTCGATTCCCGCACTGCCGACAATGTCGCCCGGCTGATAATAATCGCCGAGCTTGTCCAATTGCCAATCCGAAATTTCTTTTGCATACCCGAGCAGATGCGACATGCGCGCGGACGTGGGATAATAGCGCTTCGATTCCATCTCCACTTCAATGCCGCCCAGCTTGTCCTTGTGTTCTTCCAACAGCGACAGTATTCTGAAGTCGATATCGCGTTTGATCCGCGTCGGCGTGAACTGCGAATACTTCTTGCCGCGGTTGATCTTGTCGACCACCATCTCTTCAGGCATCTGGAGGATCTGCGCCAGCAGCGGCAGACTTTTGGTGTTGAAATCGATGGGCGTCAGCATCACCGTATACGACGGCCGATTGTCTACCAGGAGCCGGCCGTTGCGATCGTAGATATACCCGCGCACCGGAACCTTCACCACTGTGCGAATGGAGTTTTCTTCCGATTGCCGCCCGTACTGTTCGCCGTAAATATATTGCAGCTGATAGAGCCGTCCGATGAGGATGAGAAACCCGCAGGAGAGCACAAGCTGAATCACAAATTTTCGTTTCGGAGAACCGAATTCCTCGCCGATCATATCGATCCTATACCGAATATTTCCGTGTGAAGACAAACCACGGAAGGAGCGCAACCGCAGTCGTGTAAATTGTCGCAAACAGTCCGAAGCGTATCATTGCCGTGGCCAGCCCGATGTCGGTGCCCTGCACGAACACGGTAAAATAGATGATGTTATGGGCAACCGACATCATCGCGACGATGACGATGAATTGATAACGCCCGATGGTGAAATTCACTTTGTTGTCGTGAAAAAAATATCCGGCAGCAAACCCGACGATTGTTTTGCACAGTGCCGATAAGCCGAGAAACTGCCCGCTGAGCAGGTCCATCATCACGCCTGCACAGAAGCCCAGTACTGTGGCGGGTATTTGTCCCGATTGCAATGCCGTATACACAACCCAAATGAGGAGAATATCAGGAATAATATTCGCGACAGATAGGAAGGGTATCAGCGTAGTTTGCAGCGCGACGAGCAGAACAGTAATCAACAACACACGGACGGAGTGGGGCATTCCATTCACAATCTTGTACAATGTTTAAAATGGCGGACACGATCTTCATTCCTAAAAGTACCGTAAAAAACAAAAAGAAGCAATGAAGGAAGCGGTGGAATTTGCCGAATAGTTGCTTTTCATCCCGATCGTCGATATATTAGTACGTGTTCATTGAGATAGTGTGAGCCGTTAGGGGTGTCGGGTTCTGCAAACCGCCGACTGAGATTATACCCTCGACCTGATCTGGATAATGCCAGCGTAGGAAAACGAAGAAGAGGATTTCTAAGCCGTTGCTGATGCGTTCATTATTCAGTAACGGCTGTTTTCATTTTAAAGGGTCCAGCCCGCTCTTCGGCGGCGTGCGTGCGGGACCCATTATCAGGATGTGTGTGTGATGATATTGTATGTGCGTGCTGCCCTCATTGTGATGCTGAGCGCCGGCTCACTGTTCGGCCGCGATATTCGCGGACTCGTAATCGCCGGCGATACCCGCCAGCCGCTTGACGGCGCCATCGTCGGGATTCCGAATTCGCGCTTCCAAATGCAGTCGGGACCAGACGGCAGGTTCCTCCTTCCCAATGTCCCCGAGGATGCTGCCGCCCTGACCGTTCGATTTCTCGGCTATTCAACCGAAACCGTCGCTCTCCCGGTAGGAACGGGCGATCTGGTGATCGTGCTGCATGAAGTGATCCTCCCCGCCCGCGGTGTTATTGTGACCGCAGCGCGCGCGAGAGAGAATGAAACGCCTATCACTTTTTCGACGGTGAAAGCCCAGGAGATCAAAGAACGATACACGGTGAAAGATATCCCCGTGCTGTTGTCCGAATTGCCGTCTACGACGTACTATTCGGAGAGCGGCAACGGAATCGGATACACCTATTTGAACATCCGCGGGTTCGATCAGCGCCGCATCGCAGTCATGGTCAACGGCGTGCCTCAGAACGATCCGGAGGATCACAGCGTATATTGGCTCGATTTCCCCGACCTGGCATCGAATCTTGACGACATCCAGGTCCAGCGCGGCGCCGGCAGCATGACCATCGGCGCGCCTGCAATCGGCGGATCGATCAATCTCGTCACGACAAATTTTGCACGAGAGAAGGGGTTGTATGTGTCTGCCGGCGCAGGCTCGTTCGACACGCGCAAGTATTCGTTCGCGGCGCACTCGGGCATTTTCGATGACCGCTATGCGGTCTATGCGCGCTTGTCCACAATAGCAAGCAATGGATACCGCGATAATTCCTGGGTGGACTTTGGCAGTTATTTTCTTGGGGCCGTCAGGTTCGACAACAACATGTCCACGCAGATCAACCTCTACGGAGGGCCCGTCGCCGACCACCTTGCCTATTACGGAATCGCGAAAGGCGACGTGACGGACAGGGTGCTCCGGAAGTACAATCCGATCGCCCGTCCCGAAGAGATCGAAAATTTTTCTCAGCCTCATTACGAGCTCATCAACGAATGGCAGGCTGCCCCGGGCATTACCGTGAACAACACAGTGTTCTATATCAAGGGAACCGGGTTCTTCGATTATGACGGCTCATGGGCGCCGTACAGTTATTACCGGATCACGAAGAGCAACGGATTCGATGTCGCCGGCGATCCCGACACGCTCTATATTCCGAACGCACTCATCCATGCTTTTGTCGAGAACAATCAGTTCGGATGGGTGCCGCGCGCCACGATCGATCATGCCGGCGGCACTCTCATTGTCGGAGGTGAGCTTCGCTTCCATCGATCGGAACACTGGGGAACGCTGAAGTGGGGTGAAGGCATCCCTGCCGGCGTGACGCCGGATTATCGGTACTATTCCTACCACGGTGCAAAAACGATGGCCTCCCTCTACGGGCACGACCTCTATCGATTGACCGATCGGTTCATGGCCATGGCCGATATCCAATGCGCCTACTCGGCGTACCGTCTCTATGACGAGCAGTATGTCGGCACCGATTTCACAAAGCCGTATCTGTTCCTCAACCCGAAATTCGGAATTAATTATGCGGCTTCCGAGAATTTGCGCGCCTATGCGACGATCTCACGCACCTCTCGCGAACCGGAACTGAAAAATCTCTACAATGCTGCAGAGGCAAGCACACCTGTCTCGTGGGGGGCCGTGACGCCCCAGTTCGGGCTGAAGGCGGACGGAACGTACGATGTTACCTCGCCCCTTGTCACAGAAGAAACGATGAATGCTGCGGAGTTTGGCGCCGGCTATACAACTGAGGAACTTTCAGTAAGTCTTAATGCTTATATAATGGAGTTCGACAATGAAATAGTGAAAAGCGGACGCGTCGACAGATTCGGGCAGCCGGTGACCGGAAACGCCGAAAAGACAGTCCATCGCGGCATTGAACTCAGCGCTCATTGGCACCCTGTGCCTGCGATCGACGTGTCGGGTAACGCCGCATTCAGCAGGAACATATTCATTCATCACACGGAATTCGAACTCGACGCACAATACGCCGCTGTCCCGATCGTGCTCGATCAAAAACGCATCAGCGGCTTTCCCGACCTGATCGCGAACGTTCGCGTCACGCTCCGTCTTGAACCCGTGGCGGTTTCATGTGCCGTCCGGCATGTCGGGAAGTTTTACACGACCAACCGCGAGGAAGAACAGCGAACGGTCGATGCGTTTTCCGTTGCAGAGTGCTCGGCCTCCTACACGGTGAGCAATGTGTTCTCTCTTCGGTCGATCGAACTCAGGTGCGAGGTGTCGAACCTCTTCGACAAACTCTATGCGCCGAACGGTGAGGGAGACCAATATTTTCCGGCTGCAACACGTTCGGCATTTTTTACCGTTGGTATAGAATTGTAACCCTGCTGTGCGGAGATGTGCAGCGCTTTATTTCAGAAAAGGATTGATCATGAATACCTCACGCGTTTTTTCATTCACCGACGCTGTCGTTGTCTGCAACGGCGAGATCGGAATGACCAAGGTAGAGTTTCTCGCACTCGTGCAGCACAACCCGTTCATTGTCTGTGCCGACGGCGGGGCAAATCGATTGAGACGATGGAAGATCCGTCCCCATATCATCATCGGTGATCTGGATTCTCTCATCCCTCTCACAAAGCGGGTGTTCTCCGATATCGAGACGCTTCACATGCCAGACCAAAACACAACGGACCTTGAAAAAGTGCTCGAGTATCTCATCGACCATCGATATTCAAGGGCAGTCGTTGTCGGCGCAACGGGCAATCAGATCGACCATACGCTCGCCAATATCAGCATTATGCTGAAATTCCGTGGCAAGATCGATCTTCTGTTCAAAGACACGGAGTTCGATGTGTTCATCGTCGAAGGTGCGACAACACTTACAACCGTTCCAGGACAGCGTCTGTCGCTCATGCCGATCGGCCTCTGCTCGGGCATTACAACAGTCGGCCTTCGCTATACGCTCTCCGACGAGTCTATGGCCTTCGGCGTCCGCGAAGGCATCAGCAACGAGGCGACGGGGGAAAAAGTCACGGTGTCGGTGAGGGACGGCAGCTTGTTGATGATGGTGAAACGATGATGCCATGATCCATTTAGCTCCCGTCGATATCGTTCTCATACTGGCGTATTTTTCCCTCATCCTCGTTGTGGGATTCAGGGCTGCGAAAAAGGGCGATTCTTCGGCATCGGAGTTTCTGCTCGCCGGGAGAACCCTCACGCTTCCGGTCTTTGTGGCAACGCTGGTCTCCACGTGGTATGGCGGTATTCTCGGCATCGGCGAATTTTCGTATCAATTCGGCCTCTCCAATTGGATCGTGTTCGGCATGCCGTATTATGTGTTTGCAATGGTGTTCGCCCTCTTCATTGCCAAACGCGCGCGGTCCACAAACCTGTTCACTATTCCCGATAAACTATTCGCCGCGTACGATAAAAAAACTTCGCTCTTCGGCGCGGTGCTCACGTTCATACTGGTGTCGCCCGCTTCGCTCGCGCTCATGCTGGGCATCCTCATTCAATTGATGTTCGGCGTCAGCCTCGCTGCCGGCACGATCATCAGCACCATCGTCACTGTGGTCTATTTATTTTCCGGCGGCTTCCGTTCGGATGTCGCCGTGAATATTGTCGAGTTCGTCGTGATGTTCGTCGGCTTCGCCGTTGTACTTCCCTTCGCCTATTCACAGTACGGCGGACTTGCATTTTTAACGAGTCATGTACCTCCATTGCATATGACATGGCACGGCGGCAATTCGATGCAGTATATCATCGTCTGGTTTTTCATTGCGCTGTGGACGCTCGTCGATCCCTCGTTCCATCAGCGGTGTTATGCGGCAAAAGACGGCGCCACTGCCCAGCGGGGCATTATTGTCTCGATCGGTTTCTGGCTGGTGTTCGATTTTCTCACAAGTACTGCAGGCCTCTATGCCCGTGCAATTCTGCCGAACCTGCAGCAGCCCGTGCTCGCCTATCCGATGCTCGCCGAAGCGGTGCTGCCTCCCATTGCCAAGGGCGTCTTTTATATCGGCATGCTTGCCACGATCATGTCCACGCTCAGCAGTTATACGTTCATTGCGGGCGTGACGTTCGGCAACGATATCATCGGACGGCTCGTATCCTCGGCCACCGAAGAAGCGCGGGAGAGGTCCGTGCGGCAATGGACGAAGGCCGGCATCGTGCTCGCCGGCACGCTTGCCGTTGTTCTCGCACTCACCATGCCCTCGGTCGTGAAATTATGGTACGTCATCGGTACGTGCATCATTCCCGGACTGCTGGTGCCGGTTCTCGCGAGCTATTTTCAGTCGCTGAAGATCTCGGCTGCCTTTGCGTTCGCCTCAATGTGCGGAGGATTTTTCGGATCGACGCTCTGGTTTTTCGCCGGACAATATTCCGGGGGAAGTTCGTTCCATGGCGTTGAGCCGATGTATCCCGGATTGGCCGCTTCACTCTGCGTGTGGGGAATAGGAAAACTCACGAAATAAGATGACAAAGTCATCAATGTTTTCCATATTACAACCGTTTGTAGCCGCATGCGCAGCCCATGGTGATGGCAGGTACATGTGAGCATCGCCCTGTTCATGAACATCCGGAAAGGAACACTGTGATCGTGACGAAGAGCCGGGAAACAGTCGAACAAATATTCAGGGACATTTTTGGATGCGATCCGTTGCTCGTCCGTTCCCCGGGGCGAGTGAACATGATCGGTGAACATACGGATTACAATTTGGGATTCGTGCTGCCGGCGGCAATTGAAAAAGCCATATATTTTGCCGTCTCGCCCCGCACCGACGACACATGCCGCATCGTGTCGGTAGACATGAATGACACGATCGACGTCACCATCCGCCAGTTGCACAAATCCCCCAAAGGGTGGCCGAATTATCTCCTGGGCGTGATCGACCAACTGTCATGTGCCGGGTACAGCTTCCCGGGATTTAATTGCGTCTTCGGGGGCGACATACCGATCGGTGCGGGATTGTCCTCGTCGGCGGCCGTCGAAGCCGGTCTCGCTTTTTCACTCAATCATCTCTTCTCCCTCGGCATCTCACACATCGAGCTCGTGAAGATCGCGCAGAAAGCGGAAAACGAATTTGTCGGAGTGAAGTGCGGTATCATGGACCAGTATGTGAATATCTTCGGCGCCCGGGACCGCCTGCTCAAGATCGACTGCCGGTCGTTGGAGTATGAATATATTCCATTCGCATTCGACAATGTCTCCATCGTCCTGCTCGACACCTGTGTCTCCCATTCGCTCGCATCATCGGAATACAACCAGCGGCGAAAAGAATGCGCGGAAGGCGTCAGCATTCTCCGAAGCGAGTACGGCGCCATTCACAGCTTGAGGGACGCGACACTCGATACCGTGCGCGAAATGCGGACGCGCATGGGCGATGTTATTTTTCGTCGATGCAAATTCGTCGTCGAGGAGAACGATCGTGTGGCGAGGGGATGTGCGGCACTGCAGGAAGGCGATCTTCGGACGTTCGGTCAATTGATGTATCAGGCGCACGAAGGCCTTCGCTCGGAGTATGACGTGAGCTGCAGGGAATTAGATTACCTCGTTGCACTGTCCGGGAGTCATTCGGACATCTACGGCGCGCGGATGATGGGGGGCGGATTCGGCGGGTGCACGATCAACCTCATGGATACCGGCGCCGTCGAGCGGTTCGGGGCGACTGCCATGGAGGCGTTCACTTCCACTTTCGGCCATGAAATGAAAATGTACGTAACCACTATCAGTGCGGGAACCCATGTCCTTACGAACGACGAACATGCAGCCATTTGACGCGGCGCGGTGTCCGCACCGCAGACGGAATATTCTGACCGGAGAGTGGGTGCTCGTCTCGCCGCATCGGACCCAGCGCCCCTGGCAGGGCGAGGAAGCCGCCCCATCGGCCACCCGGCGCCCGCAGTACGATCCGTCATGCTTTCTCTGTCCCGGCAACAAAAGGAGCGGCGGCGAAATCAATCCCCCGTACGACGGCACATTCGTGTTCACGAACGATTTTCCCTCTCTCCTGATGGACATTGCGCCGGGGAAAAAAACTGAGCACGGCCTCCTGCAGACGAAAAGTGAAAAGGGGATATGCCGTGTAGTGAATTTTTCCCCCCGCCACGATCTCACGCTTGCAGAAATGGATGCAGGTCACATAACGAATATTGTCGGCGCCTGGCAGCAGGAGTATGCATCACTCGGATCGCATCCGAAGATCAACCATGTGCAGATCTTCGAAAACAAGGGAGCGATGATGGGGAACAGTAATCCTCATCCGCATTGCCAGGTCTGGGCACAGGAAAGCATACCCATGGAAGCCCGGAAAGAACTGCAGCAATTCAAAAAATATTATGCGAATACGAAGCGAAGCCTTCTCTCGGCATATGTCCGGGTGGAACGACGTGTGAAGGAACGCCTTGTCTATGAAAACGCGTCCTTTGTTGCCGTTGTTCCTTTCTGGGCGGTATGGCCGTATGAAACAATGATCATCTCCCGAAGAACGGTCGGAAGCCTGCTCCGCTTCACGGAGAAAGAAAAAAAAGAATTCGCCGAAGCCATTCGCGTGGTGACCGTCAAGTACGACAATCTGTTTCACACCTCGTTCCCGTATTCGTCGGGTATGCATCAGGAGCCAACCGACGGTCGCCCTCACCCCGAGTGGCATTTCCACATGCATTTTTATCCGCCCCTCCTTCGCTCGGCCAGCATTAAAAAATTTATGGTCGGGTATGAAATGCTTGGAGAACCCCAGCGCGACATCACTCCGGAATACGCCGCCGGTGTTCTTCGCGGCCTTTCCACAACGCATTATACTCATTCGGCGTGAACGCTCACGCAGCATTATCAATGCCTTCGTCTCAATCAGATGGGGGCTTGTTATATTGCCGACTCGTGACGCGTTGTGGGGGCATTTTTTTGGCTTGACTAACAATTTTTATACGGGTACCTTATTATGAATTATATAGAGGAGAAATGGACCATGAAATGTTCCGATAGTGAATGTGACGAAAAAAGGGCATTAGGCAGTGTGTATTGCAGGGAACACACCAATTATTTTTATGCCGACGACAAATGGCACATCGAGCCGGCGGATATTGATGTGGACTATAAAGGTAAACCAGAGTTACCAAGCGGATGTATCCACGAAACGACTATCGCATATTATTACGACGACGGAACTTCAAGTAAAGAACTTGACTTCGACAAAGATTTGGACGAAGAGGAAGTGCAGGGTTGCGATAACAGAACATGGAATGGTGAACTGTATTGCCCTGAACACAGTGGCAGCGACAAATTGTGATGCATACGGGAGTATGGCGGTGTAGATCGTATGCATCGCTCAACGGCGTTCAAGTGTGAGGACATCGAACACGTTGGGCATTGCAGAGTCTGTTTTGCCGCCTCCGACCCATTCTCCGCCGCGTGCGTCGACCGCGCGAAATTCGCCGACTCCCGCTCCGCCGTGATCGTCCTGCGCGCCGACCATGATCGTCATTTTCCAATCGGGCGCAGGTCTGCCGCAAAATTCGATCGGCACAGAAAATTCAATCGTCTTGTCTTTCGCGCTGCCGATGGGATGCCGTGCATCTTCAGGCCGCGGCCGGTATTCGCAGAGCACCGTGCCCTTGCCGTCTGTGAGCCTGTATCCGCCGCCCACGATCAGCAGGCGGTCGTAGGCGTAGTCCGGCGCCAGCGTCATGTGCGAGTTGATGCCGACAACCGTCTGCGCGTTATCCGGGCCGCGGTGGATTGCGATCGCGGCCAAGGTCAGCTGGAATCCGTACTCCGGATGCCATCCCGGATCGGAGAGAGCGCTGAATGTGAGCCTGAAGTAGACGGAGGTGCTGTCGTACCGCACCGCAGCATGAGTGATATCCAGCGAACCCGCCTTCAACTGACTCGATCCCGGATACGTGTATGTGCCTGCCTGCCCCTTGTCGTCCCCTGCCGGATCATCCTTGTCGAAGAGCAGGGCGGCCGACGGATTTTTTTTCCCGGCTGCATTCCATGAAAGCATCGGATACGGCGGCCCCTTCAGCAGTTTCAGGTACGGCATAAGGACGGGCGTTGCGAGGCGGACTGGTATGGCCTCGGGCGCAACGCCCGGCTTTTTTTTCAGCCACCGGTTCGGCGATGCCGCGTTGGAGACAAATTTTCCATCGTGCTTTTCGGTGAGTTCATTGTTCGTGCGGCTCAGTTCAACCGTGCTCATTGCCGCTATCGTTGTCGTCGCGCCTGCCTCATACCCGTCGTCATAGAGCAATGAAAGCCCGACCCTGTACTCTGCATGAGCCTGCGAAGAAAGCATCACCGTCACGCCCGGGCCCTTTCGTACATACCGGACGGTGAAGGGTCCATCTGGTGTCGCAAGCGGAAATGTAATGTCGTTGATGGCTTTCGGGAGTCTCGGCGATAGTTGTATGATTTTTGGAATGGCCTCGACCCGGGCGCCGAGATAGTCCTGATACATCGCCCGGATGAATTCTGCGAGGCTCCATGCCTGTGAGTACGTGCCCGAAAGGCGCGGTTCGTTTTCCCCTGTGCGCGGATGCGCATCGAGGAGTTCGGAGAGCGCGCCGGCGCATCCCCGATCGAGTATCTGATGCACCATATTTTTTGTGACCGGATACACGACATCCTGCAGCGCGTAGTGCACGGCGGCATGAATTGCCGCGCCGTTCAGCCATGTCCACACGATGCCGTTGTGATAGGCTGCATCCTGCACATAGAACGGATCGTAATGATGGTAGGGGGTGAAGTTGGAATCTGTCTGCGCAAGCGTGCCCGTCCCGTGTTCATACACGAGGCGGGAGAGCACCGTCGTCGTCATTAACCTTCCGAAGCGTTCGGTTGGGAGAAGGGGGAGACAAAAAAGCTGATTGGGACGGAGTTCGTTCGACGGTGTGCCGTGGGCCGTCAGGTGATCGTACACGAGTCCGTGTGCCGAGTCTACAAATGCGGCCCTAAAATTGGCCGCAAGGGTGAGCGCTCTTGCCATCCATTGCGATCGATGTTCCGTATCGCCGACGGCAAAGGCGATCCGTGCCGCACTGCACAATTGCTCGTACCACAGAGCCTGTACGTCGTTTGCGCGCGTGCCGCGGGGAGACCACGGTCCGTCGGGGCCCACGGCGTCCATCCACGATTCGGCGTCGGCATGTGTGAGGAAAGAGAGGCTGTCGGTATGGTAGCGCAGCGTTCCTTCGATCGACCGGAGCACCACCGGATACATTTCGCGATAGAACGCCGTATCGTTCGACGCGCAGACATATTCGTCAACTCCCTTCACGAACCACGGAGTGCCGTCGGCGGTATTGTATTGAACGGACGTGGGCGTGGCAAGATTCGGTATGCGGCCGTAAGTGGCGCTGAGTGTATCCCGTTCTTGAAAACGCGCATACGAGCGGAGTATCTTCTTTGCATCCCCGAAATTTCCCGTCACATGCGTTGCCCCCGCCAGCGAGATGAACGAATCGCGTCCCCAATAATTGTTGAACCACGGCAGCCCCGCAAAGATCCCTGTGGTCGGCACTCCGCTCACGGCTTGGTGCATGATGAGCGCGTCCATGGAAAGGACGGCCCATGCGAATGCCTTCGTCAGAGCCTTATCGTCGGCGGTAATGGCCGCACGCCGGAGTATGGTGTCCATCCGGTTGCGGCGGGCGGCGAGCATCCCGCCCCTTTCACGAAAGACCCTGTCCGCCAGACGCATCGCTGTCTCCAGAGACGAGGATGCCGCGATGATGAAGACCGTGCCCCCCGATGCGTGGTACGGCACACAGACAATCGACGATGGGACAACGTCGGTTGTTCCGGCCGGCGATCGTTTCCATGACCGGTATGGCATGACGGTATTCGGCTCGACGGCGAATTGATCGGGAAGCTGAACCTCGATGTCGATGTTTTTTTTTCTGCTCACAACAGTGATGATGAGTGCATTGAGGCTGTCTGCCATGCTGAATGTTTCGACCGTGCCGTCCGTATAAATTCGGACCGCCTGGTGAGGATACACGGTCGTCACCGAGGCCGCCCTGTCAGCACGTGCACCGTTCAGGACCAGCGCATAATCGTGCAGAATTTTTTCGGCATTGATAAACCATCCGAACCATCCTCCGGAATTCTGCGCGAGCGCTTCGGAGTAGTATGTGCCGGCTTCCTTGTTCGTCGAAAAAAATTGACGGGGCGATGTCTTCACCCTGATGCCGAGATCGGCAACCGTCACGGGCGCTCCAGGCGCCGGTGCATGAAACACCATACAAACGAAGAGTGCGATAGCAGCGTGAGCTGTGAGGCGAGTCATGGCGAGTTCCGTCGGTTGGTTTCTATAGAGTGAATGCACTCAGTGCGCACCACAATCATTAGGCATAAAGAATGAGACTTGGAAGCTCAGTCTGTCCTGTCCGTTAATATACGACGAGAAATCACGAAAATAAATATCCGCCTGCCGCCTGCCCGCCTGCCGCCTGCCCGCCTGC
>CAISDA010000079.1 GCA_903884005.1 uncultured Ignavibacteriota bacterium
CCAAAGGCCGTCTATATTAATCCACCGTTACCACAACCACCACCGAAAATCATTGTGTGTGGTAGTTAACACAAAAATATTTTTGTCTCACTCGGATTTGCAGGTTCCGCAAACAAAAGTTGGCTTCGTCGAAGTAACGGATGCATTACTTATTGGTGATTTTGGGGCTTGCGCATAAACGGATGCGCAAGAGAGCAAAAGCAGTAGGGCAGAGAAAATTTTACGCATAACTACCTCCATGTAATTGAATAATGTAAATCCAGCTATCCATTGTGCTGTTTCTTAATCATCGGCAGCAATCGTAAAAAATTGAGCCGGTTATTGTTTGTTTGTTGAGAAAATAAAATTCCCTGAAATTCTGCTGAATTATCGCTCGTAGTAGCGAAACAATTGGATCGGTCAGCTAATTGGACAGAATATCACACCGTTGGTTTTTCGGCAAAAATGGCGCTTCCCTATAGAGGCCGCGCGAAATGGATCACCGCAGAATACCCTGTGTGTATATACGCTGTGTTCTTCGAATGGTGGGTGACAAGAGGTGCGAACATGGAGAACGGTCTCGGCGGGTTACGCGTTATACAGAGCATTGAAATTATGCAGTATTGTCAGCAAATAGAGTTCATGTGTATATATATTTGCCAACATTTTTCCCAATGCCTTTTGTTTCTCTACATGCGAGAGCAGGCTTTGTTCATCTGCTGTTTCAATAAATGCCTCAACTTCGTTTTCTTTGACATAAAAGAATGGCAACGTCTGGTGAAAAATATGGTAATACCAAGACATCAATTCTTCAGGCGGGATGATAAATAAGCATATGCTATTCGAATTCAGGATCCAAATCAATCTGTCCCAACTCGTACTATTTCCATTAATATTAATGAGGTAGCGATATTTCAATTGCGTTTCTATGCTCAAAGGAGGCGACAGGATAGCCTCGTCTTTCTCTGATGGATTCTGAATAAAACTGGAAATTTTTGCGAAAACGACTTTGCTCTCCTTATATCTGTGGCAAAATGGGATTCTCTGGTGTCCCGTATCCGCGCCGATAAAGATCGCTTTGTTTACTTTTTCGGTAAACGGAATGTCATATTTGTTAACAACTTCAATTCGCGACGGAAATAATGAGATGTAACAATCAGGTACAAGGACGTTGTTGCTTTTATGCCGACGGGCAAATGCAAATTTGCTATATTCGCAGTTGTCTTCATCGGGAGGAATATCCTCAATATTAAGGATCACCCTGAATGATACATCCATGGAATATCGCTGAAGAAGATATTCCGTAAATTTTTTAAAATGAGAGATCCGATGCAGAGCGACCCCTTCCGATGTGTCTTTTTCTATCATGACAGACCGATTGACGATATTGATGAGGACTTCATTATGACCTAATGAAATATCCCTATAATCTTTCCGTATTGTAGGTTTACGCGAATAGAGCTCCTCCCTGGCGGAGAGATCGATATAATAGTCCAGATTCGCGTCGGTCGTATTTTCCATAGTCTCATATTTCTATTGAACAACAGCAGTTCTTTGGCAGCGGTAGCCGCACGATGTTTTTTTGTGATTACCGCGTGGCTGACGATTCGGCGGGAACTGGCAACGCCGATGCTCCTGCAGCAAAGCCCGATTGTTTGAGATACTTCCAGTTCTCGAGGGCAGTTTCATTCGTTGGATCGAGTGTAATGACCCGCGAGAGAAAATCGGCTGCCTCCGGATACTTTTCCTTCATAATGGCAGCAGCGGCAAGGTCATTCAGTGCATGGATGTCATCAGGATTCCGCGCGACCATCGCGGTAAGGATCTCGACAGCCTCCGCGATGTTGTTCTCACCAAGGAAACGCTCCGCTGTGCCGAGCATGGAATCGACTTGATCCACCCTCTCATAGCGTCGAATCGGGTTGTTGTTCAACACGGCAATTCTTTGTTTCATCACGTCATATGCATGGTCCCACGTCCATGCCGCATGGACATGGTCATGCGCCCGGCGGCCCAAGGCAGTCATCTCCGGTGTGTGACCCGCAGCATAGAGCATCTTTGTCTTGAGATCAATCAGAGATGGTTCAAGCACCCAAGGATTGACCGGTGTGTCGAACACACCCACCTTTTTTTCCTCGAATATTGTTTTCCGGGCATCGATCAATACACTGTTCTCCGCCGTGCAGAAGTCGAGACAGGCCCCACCGTTGGATACGATCACGGGAGTCCCACAAGCCATTGCCTCGAGAATGGGCAGTCCGAACCCTTCTCCGCGATATGGGTGCACGAGTACATCGCATGCACGGTAAAGTCCGGCGAGCTTCCGATCACTCAGCATCGTGTCTATGTATTCGATGACGGGCGCGTTCTTCTGTTTTCGAATCTCGGCAATTCGCTCCCTGCAATTTTGTCCCTTGTAGAATGAATCACCGCCCATATCCTTGATCACAAGGCACACGTCATCTTTTTTCGTGAACGCCTGCGTATAGGCATCGAGCAAAATATCGATGCCCTTGCGATAGATCGTTCCACCCACAAACAGAAACTTAAATTTTTTCTTCGTCTTCAGTGCATAGGGTTTTGCCTTCACGTTGAATATCGTCGGATCGAATCCGTTCGGCACAACGAACACCCGCTCGGCAGGGACGCCTGAATCGATGTAGACATTGCGCACGTACGAGCTGGGTACCCAAGCCTCGTCGACCTGCGTGGAAAACACATTCACCCACTCTGTCGGCAGTGCACCGAATTCCCACGGCTGAATCACAACCCAGCGCCCATGCTCCGGTGCGGAGAGGTTCGGAGGCCACTGATGACGTACATGGATATCGGCCTCGCCGATCTCCTTGCCGATGAACTGCCGCAATGCCGCCGCCGGGTCGTTGGCGTCGGGCGAATAGGTGTCGGTTTCGTAGGGTATCAGCGACAGGTTCATTTCATCCTTCGCCAGGCGCACGCACATTTCCCGATTAATGAGCGCGAGCGAATGCTTCACAAATTGCGTGCCCTCCCAGATGAGTTTCATCTTCCCCACACGCGGCACACCGCCTGCGCCCGGGAGCCCCGCTGCTTTTTCGGAACCCGCTTTTATCGAATCGACAGTCTGTACTGCGTGAACAGATGCCGTTCCGCTCTGTTCGATTTGCCGCAGTCGTTGAAGGATGGTCCCGCCAACGGTTGTGACGTTATATTTTTCAGCGATGTGCCGTTTAGCCGCGACTCCCTTTTCCTTTGCTTCGTCCCGATGCGCATATACGCGGCGAATGAGCTGCTTCAAATGTGAACAGGAAGGTTCCGCCCACCGATGGCCGATGTAGACTGGGATCTCATTGCCTGTAATTGTCACCAGAGACTCCACATCGATGAGGTACGAATTCTCGTTGTTCATGAATTCCGTATTGCCGCTCCAATTGGTGCCGATCACGGGAAGGCCGAACGCCATCGCTTCCATCTGAGGCCTTCCCCATCCTTCTCCCCGTGCGGGAAGAACGAATGCATCGACCGCCTTATACAGACGGAGCATATCGTTGAACGGCAATTGACTCGTCATCAGTTCAAACCGGGGCAGCCGCGAGGTCTTATACCCATGCTTGCGAATTAATCCGTTTATTTTTTCCGCTATCAGTGCTTTTGTATCCCCGTCATAGTCCGAGAGCAAATGTGTCCGGAGATATAAACAAACGTCGTCTGAATTCGTGAATTCTTCAAAATATGCCCGAAGCAGTACATCCCATCCCTTCCGGTTCGTCCATTCGAACATGGACAAAAAATTATATCCCGCTTTATTGGGCAGCTCGAGGGGTTGTATTCCCTCCGGATCGAAGAGATCGGTGTCGATGCTGCCGGGGATAATATGGATCTTTCCCTCTTTCACTCCCGATTGAGCGAATGTGTCCTTATTGAATCGGCTTGGCACCCACACTTCGTCCATGTCGTTGCATTTTTGCACCCAGTCCGGCGGAATTCTGTCTGTCTCGAACATCGTTCGGCCAATGCTGCGAAACACGCCCGGCACCGGCATGAAATGATGCGCAGGCTTGTGCTGAATCAAAATTGTATTTTTATTCACCGACATGGGGGCGACCCAGTCCTGCGGCGGAATTTTGTGCAGCCGGAAGAGAACTTCCTTCCATCGCACCGGCATGTTATCGATGAACGCCTGAGAGAATAATTGATTCTGATGCCGAATCGTAAGGTCGATTAGCGGATCCAAACCGAGTATAAAACTAATCGCCTCGCTTGCGTACCCGCTCGGATTGAATATCGGGGCCGTCCAGACGATGTCATTCTTCAATTGTGCACGGGTGCCGGAAACCGCAGCATGCACTGTTGCCGCTTCGGCATTTCCCGGAGTTGCTTCCGTTTTTGGTCGAACCGGTTCCGGTGCGCCGTGCTCTATGCCGAGCATAGACTCCCACACATCGATGGTTTTCATCGCTGTACGTGCCCATGAGAATTTTGCCGCCTGTTCGGTTCCTTTGACGCGCACTATATCCCTTCGTTTCGGATTCTTCAGGAGCGACAGCATCGCCGCGGAAACCCCAGCCAAATCATCCGGACGAAAAAGCAGCGCTGCATCGCCGGCTACTTCCGGAATGGAAGTTGCATTCGAGGCGATCACAGGACATCGATGTGCCATCGCTTCAAGCACAGGGAATCCGAATCCCTCGGCCTTCGAAAGAAACAGCACACTCACGGCTCTCTCATATAAAGCGTTGAGTTCATTGCGTTCAATGAATCCGGTAAAAATGATATCCTTGGCCTTTTTCTTCTCGAATTCGTCGGCATAGGCTTTCAAGGTGTGATCTCGTTCACCGACGACGACCAACTGGCATGCACTTTGTTCATGACAGAGAACGAATGCTTCCACCGCTCCCAAAAAATTTTTATGCGGATCCAACGCCCCGACATGAAGGAAAAACGGTTTGGTGATCGAATACTTCTGCAACACACTGAAATCTGCAGGCACTGTCGACGTATTGACACCCGCGTGGATCGTGACCATTCGCGCTTCCGGAACTTTCATCATTTCCGTCACATCACGTTTTGTAAATTCGGAAATCGTCAGAAGCCGGCAGTCCGATTCCATGTATTGGTGGAGTCGACGCACGTAGAGTGATTTCGATTGTTCATCCATTGAATTCCAATATATCCTCAGCGGACAAAGATCGAAAAACGTTATCGTCGTCGTGGGATGAGGAAGCACGCGCAGGGGAGCATCGAAACCGGCGCCCATATTCATCGGATCGGGAATATGCATGAGGTGAACGATATCCTTATGCCGGTTCATGATCCGTTTATAGACGACGTTCGCATTCTGCATCATCGGAGCAAGTGCCGCGCAGGGAACAGATTCCTCCCCATACAGAATGAAACGCCATTGCGGACGAAGCCGAAATACTTCCATGAGATGGTATTTCGAATATTGTCCTATTCCCCTGGCCACCGATGCCGAATAAAAAAATGTCCGGGCATCGATGCCGATGGTGACCTCATTGCTTGCGGCAGGCTGCCGGACGATAGCCGTGCCCTGAGCAGCCATCGCGGATAATTGTGTAATTTCTTTTTCCCAGCGATCGAAAAACTTCCTGCCCGATGCAGCCAGCATCGATCCCAATTTGTTTCCATCTGTTGACGACTGGCTTTCGAAGTGAATGATGGTCGATGCCGGTTCATACACTACCGTCTTTCCCACCCGGCGTGTTTTGAAGCACAGGTCGATATCTTCGAAATACATACCGTACGTTTCATCAAACCCCTGTACCGAAATAAATAATCCTTTTGAGATGCCCAGGCATGCCCCAGTCACCGCGGTCATCGTGGCAGCCATGTTCGCATCCGGATGGCTTTCGGACTGCCGGCGTAATCGGTGCATGGGCCAGAGCGGGTACGGACTCTCCGGGACTTTTACAAATTCAATACCGCAGTGCTGAATAGTCCTATCGGGGTAAAGCAACTTCGCTCCGACAATGCCAACCGTAGTATCGGCCCGCAATCGGTGAACCAGCGGCGACAGCCATCCGGCCAGAACCTGTGTATCGTTGTTCAGGAAGACAAGGTACGTTCCCCGCGCGATGGCCGCGCCGGCGTTATTCGCCTTGGCGAAGCCCTCATTCGTCGTGTTTGTTATCACACGCAGATCCGGGCGTTGCTTCATTTCACCGGCGAGAAGCCGTGCCGTTTCGTCAATAGACGCATTATCGATGACGATCACTTCAAACGACAGGCCGGTCCCCGTCACCCGATAGATCGACTCGATGCAATTTTTGGTCAACTCCGATTTATTATACACCGGTATGATGATCGATACATCGACAGCGTGGTCGTGCGCATGCACCCCCAGCTGTTTTCGCATTCCGGCCACGTCCGCATCGGAAGGGGCAACTGCCTCAAGTCTCGACAACAGTAATACTGCGGCCTGTTTGTCGCCAAAGCGTACTGCAACAGTCAAGAGACCTTTAAGAGCGGCGACATCATCGGGCGTCTGCCTCAGCACAGCTTCGTACCCGTTCACTATTGGGGCCATATCCGATTGCGACATCAGCATCACCCTCAGTGCTTTCGCGAATACGGAGAGTCTCATTTCCGTTACGTTATATGGCAGCAACGACGACTGATCATGGAGAAACGATTTCGTAGCACTCGCAATATCATCATATTGGACATGCCAGCCGTTTGCACGCTCCTCTGCCGCGAACCGGGCGATACGTTCCTGATAGACTTTTTTCCTGCCATGCTGTTCGCTGCGAATTGGATAGTGGCGAAGAATGAAATTGATCGGAAATAGTTTTCGATCGGGGAACTGGGCGTTATGCCCGCCGGTTGAAACAAGGTCAACTCTCGTCCCGGTTTTTTTCCACGCTTTAATTTGATTGCTGTCGAACCATCCTCCCGGTTCGTATCGCTTTAAATACTCTCGTACGTCCTGACCGCCGACAAATGTATTATCGACCGGTTTGAAATTCAGTAATTCGAAATTAACGGCATTGTATCCGAGGGCATCGACAATTTCGAAGCCTTCGCGTAAAGAAGTCTGAACGAACGGGCTTTCCCGAAATTCGTCGGCATCTGCATGAATGAACCAGTCGGCTTCCAGTGTTTGTGCGAGTTCCTCTTTCCTTCGAAGCAGGTCTTTCCACACATATTCCTTCTTGTTACGCTCAGGATAACCGCAATCCTCTGGAAATCGTTCGATATGCAGGAGTCCCTTGCCAAGCCAGGGGGAGGCCTGCTTGACCGTATCATCATTCGAATTGTTGTCCAGGAGATAGACGTCCACGCCATTGGCGATGAGATCCCCAATGACGTGATGAATGACATCTCCCTCGTTATACGCCGAGATAATCGCGACGACGATGAACGATGTGCCTGAAGGAGAATTCGTGGGCTCCGGCGCAGAGACAGCGCTGTCCGCTACCCTCGGTGCTCCATCGCCGATGAGCCGGCGAGCGGCTTCCACGGCGCTCTTCGGATAGAGGGACGGATGAAACAACACGATCTGTGCTTTCAACTCCTGATCACGTTCCAGGGCGCTTGTCAGCATGCTCACCTCTTTCACGCGATAGCGGAGGAGGACTTCAGGCAGGCGCCGGAATGCATACCCTGCCTCTGCACCGCTGATCCAAAATTCCCAGTCCTCATACCCCCGGCAATTCCGCTTATACCCGCCGACAGCTTTCCACATCGCTTTTTTGTAGAGAGAACAATAGGCGAAATAATTTTGCCGGTAGAGTGTGTTGCGGTCAAAATCCAGGGTGCGGACAATTTTCTTTTCAACATTAAAATATTCCTGGTCCGTGTAGACGACATCACAGTTGGTCCTGCACATTTCCCGGTATGTCGATTCGAGCATCAACGGATTGAGAATGTCGTCCGCGTCCAACGGCAAAATGTATTCGCCGTGCGCAACCGCGATACCATTATTTCGTGAAATTGCCGGCTGCCCTGAATTCGGCTGATTGATCAAAGAAATATTGCGGTGTGGATATTGGGCAATGATCGCTTCAGCAACTTCTTTTGTATTATCCGTGCTGCCGTCATTGACGATAATGAGTTCCCAGTTGGCATAGGTTTGATTGACTACGCTCTCCACGGCCTCCGGCAAGTACAACGCATAGTTGTAACATGGCATCACAACCGATATCAAAGGAAGAGTTGTAGCCGACATGTTTTTGAGATTTCTTGACACGATTTTTTCGAGTTGGGGGTTAGACAGCATGCCCTTTTGCCGATGATAGCGATGGAGCAGTTGTACTGGCTCCAGGCATTCGGCGGCAATTTCGTGAACCAATGCGCTGGCGGTCTCTTTTTCCATTTTATGCAAAGCAGCGGCAAGTTGTTCCATCTGACTTTTAGCCGAGTCGACGTCAATGTTCCACTGTTCAACGATGTGCGCATTGATGTGATCTACTGAAAATGCGCCGGGCTGTCGAAACCCCAGTGTCACCGCTCCATATCCCCGCGTTTGGTGAATTCTGCAAAAAGATTCAACCGAAAGCGCGTGATCATGCCATGCGATGCAGGACGCCTCATACAGCACCTGATACCCGGCCTGCTCCAGCCGATATCCGAATTCAATATCTTCTGCCGCCGGCCCGCTGAATTCCTCGTCAAATCCGCCTATCTCTTCGGCAGCCCTTTTTAACAATGAGATATTGCATGTATAAAAATGATTATAGTCATACAATAATCCGGAAACCATGTTCGGATAATCGAATACGATATCTTTCGTCGCCGCAAGATGGCCTATAAATGTCCGTGTGTACTTGGGGAGATACTGGAACGCGCCTAACACGGAAATTTTTTCTCCGCGGTGTTTCATCTGAAGGTCGTAATGAATTTTCACTGCATTCGGTTCCAGTATCGCATCATCATTGAGAATCAATATGTACTCTCCTGATGATGTGCGGATGCCCATATTTCGAGCAGCTGCGGGGCCTTTATTCTCCTGCCGGAGATAGATGAGACTGAACGGAACGCTCATGTTCCGTACGACATCACGAGTGTTATCCGTCGAACCATCATCACAGACGATCACTTCGCATCGATCCGGCGGAAAGGTCTGACCGGCTATGGCATGGATGCATTTTTTCAAAATTTCACATCTGTTGTATGTCGGGATAATAATGGAGAACGTAAGCAAAGGCTCTTCCTTGTCCGGAAAACGATCATGAAGATATTGGTTCTGAACATATTGAGACGGCACCCGTATGTCGTCAGGCATCGCCAATACGGCCGGTTGCGGCTTGCCTTCGATCAATGAAATAAAAACCGGAAGTGACGATTTCCAACGGAATGATTGTTCCCAATGTCTTTTCCCAAGTTCACCGAGTGTGGTTATTATGTCGTTATGTGAAAGCAGGAAGTCGATCGCCATAGGGAAATCACTGACCGGAGCAATGATGCCCCCCGCTTCGTCTTTTACGGCATTGCATGACGGTGTCGCAATCCATGGAGTACCATAACTCATAGCCTGCAAGACAACCAAGGGACCGGCACTTTCCGCTTTTGAAGGTACCAAGAGTATGTCCGCATCACGGATTGCCGCCGAAGCCGCCGCCCTGGGTAGCCCGCCGACGATCTTCACTCGGTCATCCTGGCGTGCAAGTGAAACAATTTTTTCAAAATATGCCCCCTCTACATCGGTCGCATTACCAATGATCGCTAACTGCCACTTCCCCGGATATGTTTTTAATACAGAAAGAAGTCCGTCGTGATTTTTCACAGGCCAGAAATTTCCCACCATCACAAACAACGCATCTGTTGTGCTGAATCCATATTCAGTTCTGAAATCGATCGGATCGGCATCTTGTTCAATGGCATGCGGAATGAACGTAGTTGGTATTCCCGCTCCCGATGTAAATGATGCATCGTATCCATTTTCGGAAACGGTAATGACCCGATCAACCGATCGCAGCAGGCGAATGATCTTGGCCCCGAAATCGTTCAGTGCCCACTCGGCCATGTTGCCGGCGCTGATACTCGGCATCATTATTATTTGAGGGTGTTGGCCCGGCAGATCTGCCAATCCCATCCCGATCCAATTATCGGGCTGTGCCAACGCGATGACGCTTGCGTATCCCCCGGTGCATAACAGGGTTCGGAATTTTTCGATCGCGCTGTTCCCCTGGCTCCCGGTGATATCCTTGGGGATCGCAAAGTCATGAATCGTCATTCCGGCGCAGCAATGTGACGTTCTTTCTGGCATTGCCCTGCAGGCCACGTCGATATGATACCCTTTTCCCTGTAATTGACGGCCGAGGTCTTCAATATACACTTCTACACCGCCGACTGAGGGCCAGAAATAATCACACACCAGCAGTACTTTTTTTGGGCTTCCTTCCAGAAAAGGGATTGAATCACATGGTATTTCGAACGACTTCCACGCCGTGGCGGGTCTTTTACCCCACGCCGACGGCCAATGAGCATCCCGTGCCCGTTCCGATTCATTCCAATTCAATGCCCCGTCGGCGAGAGAGATGCTCGCCTGATTTTCATAATAGATTCCCAGAACTTCAGGCAGATGCAGCATGTTCTCGTTACGCATTGCCAACTTGAGCCAGAATTCATAATCACCGGCTGAACGATAGCTGTCGTCAAAGTAGCCATAGGTGTCATGTAATTTTTTCCGCCACATGGGATGCGGTCCCAGGAAGCAGACATCGAAGAGCTGTCGCGTATCGCTCTCCGGCCAGGCAAATCGTCCTTTGGGGGAACATTGACTCCATGTATCCGTTTCATTTATTGTGACAACACTATCCGCATAGACGATGCTGATGTCAGGCCGGCACGACAACGTCTCGGCAAGAATTCGAAATGCATCCGGCGAATGCCTGTCATCAGTATTCGCATTTGTAACATAGATTCCGGACGATGCCCGGATCCCGCGGTTCCAAGCCTGATACACCGTTTCCCGGTGTTTGGTTTTCACATACGTGATGTTCGGGTACCGAGTCTGGTACTCTCGAATAATGACATCTTCGTTTTGTTGCGAACCGGAATTTACGACAACAATTTCAAGGAGCCCTTTCTTCGACATCGTCTGCTGCAGGAGGTCGTCAAGGCAGCCCCGCATAAATTTTTCCGCATTATACACCGAGACAATCGCGGAGACAATATATCCGCCCGCCGCGGGTTCCGTGTCGGCGCGTTTCACAAATTGGCCCACTGTCTCTCGCGTCGCACCCTTATGTGCCGATGATTCCTCATCAGCGGTGGGGCCGTCGGCAGGTTTTCGGGCAGTCGCCCAGATCCATGGGGAGGGATTCTCAATGTCGATGGAACAATACCCCTGCTGAATGAGGAGACCGCGCAATTCTTCAGAGGTATAGCTGTTGCCGAAAAACGCATATTGCTTGTCCGGTGTTCCCTCTTCATCGAATCCTCCGAGGTTCGGGTTGCTTTTATCATGCACCTGCAGTCGAAAATATCCTCCCGGCTTCAGCACACGCATTACTTCGTCGAAATAACTCTTGACGACGGACACCGAACGAATATGCTGGAAGACGATCGTTGAAAAGACAAGATCGTAATGGTGCGCCGGCAGCGGATGAAGGCTGAACCCGTCATTGAGCAGCACGGTGCCGTTGTTGCGGCCATCGGCAAGGTACTCGTGGGCAAATTCAATCATTTTTTCGGAGATGTCGACACCGTCGACTTCTGCAAATTTTTCTCGCAGTGGTTTAATGACGCGTCCTACTCCGCATCCTATTTCAAGGATCTTCCATTGGGGATCAAGAGGAAGCGACTTCGTGATTTCTTCTGCCGAGCCGATGGCCGATGCGTACCAGCTTTTCATTTGCTCTTCAAACGGCATGGAATTGATCTCATCGCTGGTAAAGACTCGCCCGAACATTGCTTCATGCAACGTGCCGACGTTCCAAAATTCTTTTTCCTTCGACAAAAATGCCGTATTAACAACCGATACGCCATCAGCGCAGTTCACCGCCGCATTCCCATTCTTTCCTGTGTTCGTTCCGGTGACTTGAGCCTTCAACACCTGCTGAAGACAAATTAAATTATCGAGCGCGATTTCATTTGCCGGGTCCAGCACAATAACCTGTTGCAACAGCTCAATTCCCACGGAATAATTGTTTTCGGAAATGTGAATAACCGCCAGGTTGTTCAGCGCATCGATGTTGCGGGGATCTTTTTCGAGCAGCCGGGTGAATATTATTTTTGCTGCGGCAAAATTTCCATTTTGAATTTCGAGTTCACCCGTCACGAGCGCATCGGTCGACATCATGGTATTTCCGGATTTAGTGGCAATAATTGGCGGTGCCGGGAGCAGAGTCTTGTTCTGCGATTGCTCGAACAAGAGGCGTTCACGATCGAGTACGCATTTCGCTTCCTGATGGTATCGTTCAAGGAACTCTTGTGTCTTCTGGTTCGGCTGGCGGCGGAATCCAGCTAGCAGAGCATCTGTCGTATGCAATTGAGCGTAACGGAAAAACCTTGTCCATAATTCGAGATCACCGGCGTAGTGAAATTCCCGGCTCAAAAAACCTCCGGCTTGCTTCCACAGCGTTCTCCGCCAGAATGTCCCCTCCTGCTGAATAAACGGATTTGAGTATTGGTTCAAAAGATATTTTCCCCTGTGCCACAACGGAAGGTAATCGTAGACCCATTCCTGTGTTCCATCGGGAGCGAATCCGTTCGGTCTGCCCATGACCCAATCGACTTCCTGACGGGACGAAAAAATGTCGGCAACGGTCTTGAACGCTCCGGGATGAAATTTATCGTCCGAGTTCAACCACGTCATGACCTCACCCGAGCCCAATGCAAATCCTTCGTTGATGGCGGCATATTGTCCGCCATCAGGTTTCGACTGCCAGTTTGCGAGAAACGGGGAGTAGCGCCGTATGATGTCGGCGGACCCGTCCGTGCTTCCCCCATCCATGATCACATATTCCAAATTTGAATATTGTTGATCGAGCACGGATTCGATGCATTCTTCAAGAAATTCAGCCTGATTAAACGAGGGCGTCACAACGGATATCCTGGGCTGCGATTCGTCCTGAGGAGTAAGAAATTTTTTGTAATAGCTCCACTGCTTTTTTGTAACGCTATCGTCGCGTGTGTCGGGCTTTTCCCACAGTACATTCCATGACGAGGGTTTACCATCGGCGTATTCGTTTACGTTCGGGGCGCCTTTCCAAAAGGCGTTGAAATACTGCTCCGAAACGACATAGAGTTCCGCATCGTTGACGAGGCGTTCGAATGGAACGCGTGACGGTACGCCGGTAAAATATTCGGACATGAAGGGAGCAAAATCGTTTGTCCAGCACGACCTGCGTTCCGAGATAAGTATATCAAAAAGGTGAAGCGATTTTCCGCCGGGTTTCAGAATCCTGTCGATGTCCAGGCACATATTGTGGTAGAGCTGTCCGTTTTTCACTCGGCCATTCGGAACGTGTTCGAGCGCGGAAATGCTGAAAATGAAATCGAAGTAGTTCTCCGGCAGTTGGTTGTTGAAATTACCGATAAAATCCTTGACCAGACGATAACCCGTGGAATCGACTTGCACAGGTCCGTTTCCATTCCCCTCGAGCTTGTCCAAATTCCAGCACTCATGCGAATTCTTATAGAACTGAAGAATTCGCGAGTCACCTCCACCGATATCGAGAATCCGTGATCCCAGAGGGATGTAGTTTTTGATAAACGTGAATACAAGCAAGTCCTGGTAGGCTTTCAGGTCGGCGTACATCGGATCGACCTTCGCGTGGAATAGTTCGCGATCACTCTTTCCGAAGAGAGTGAAATGATGTTTTTTCGCGTACGCGAAATCCTGAAATTTTTCTGCCACGCACACACGTTTCGCCGTTCGTTCATCGGCCGCTTGCGGATGGCGATTGCCTATAACACCCTGAGTGGGCGTAGTGGATTTGCCTTCTTGACTCTGTCTATGATGTTTTCCATCGCCGGCTTTCCATTGGTCGTTTGAATTCTGATTCATTGCCGGGTGCGCCGGTTGGCCGGACGCAGTCCCGATGCACACACGAATCTTCGTCATCAACGGGGCTATTCTTGCATCAAGATCGAGTTCTTTTTCGAAGAATGATATGCAGTTATTCTTCCATGCCGAAAGATCTTGCCTGGAAATAGAGGCGAGCACCGAAGGTATTTCGTGTAACTGTCCCACGACGCGGCCAAGATTCTCTTTCCGCGTGTGGCCGCCCATCTCTCCGCCATCGTTGATAAGAATTGGAACTCCATGCTGCAGGTACGTCGCCGTTTTGCCTGATGCCATGCCGATATATTTCAGATTGTTCCCGGCATTAATATCATGTTCCTGGGGGATGTAGAAACTCAATCCGAGATCGGCGGCAAAAAGCAATTCATGTATCTGAGAAAACGGCAGCGCCGCGAACGGAGACAAGAAAATATTCTTCTTTTGTTGTGACGCGATAAACACTTCCAGCTTTTTATTATACTGCGCATAACGGTGGTGGAGTACGAGCGCCCAATCATCGGGCCAGAGATGCACTTCGGCCAAGAGTTCGTTAATTCCGGACCATACCGAAGTGACGCCTCCCATATACAGCGCGATCTTTCGATCTTTCGATAATCCCAGTGCATCATGGAGAATGCTGGTCTGTGCACCGCGTCTCGCGGCACGTCCGGCAACGGGTATGTCAACGATGCGCTCAAGAGGAATGCCGTTTTCCCTTGAGAGATGCAATGAACGTACGCGGTCCTGGCACACGGCAAATGAGACATTGTGCGAAGCGGCAACAAATTCTGCAATATTTTTTTGCCCGGTTTCTTCTGCAAAGAGAAGCTCGTACGATATCAGACCATAGGGGACGCCAAAGTGGCGGGCAATGACCGACGCTTCCACAATGCCGCGATCGATGCCAATAACCAGATCGCACGGTTGTATATTGGACTCTATGAACGCATGGACCGCAAGTTGATCGTGGTGCACTTCGGTCGGAAGGACCGCCGTGACATTCTTCAGTATTTTATGTTCCGGAGTGAAGAAGAATCGTGAACGAGGGCAGGGAGCATACTGTTGGACGTCGTTCAACTTGGGGGAATACATGTGAACATCATACCCTTCGGCGCATAGTATTTCAACGATGCCGCTAAGGTTGGGGTTATTATTCAGATTCCCTTCGGGATGTATGATCATAATACGCGGCATCAGAAACATCCCCCATCCTTCGACCGTTGCGATACACATTGTGCTTTCCCGTCTGTGAGCACTGTTGTCTCAGGCTGATACTTCCGTGTCATTATCTCGATATGTGTAATGAACTCCGGCATATCGTCTCTGCGGATACGTGTAGAACTATGCCGGTCTTTCCAGACGATCTGTCCAACCTGCTCATTATTCATGATGTTCCTGTTATCGAGATAATATATTTTTGCCGTAGACACTGTTCCGCACTGCGTCAAGGTAACCGTAGCCATGAAGCAGATCGGGTTCCAGATGGTTGCCTTCAGCCCATTCATTCCACGCTTTAATGAAAACAAAACGTGATTCCGCATTCGGATTCTTCGCTGCTTTCGCCACCGCATCGTTCATCATACGTTCAAACTGTTCGGGAGTGGATCCATGAAGTACGATGCCGTTCTTGCCGCTGCGCGGCGTGTTGTCCCAATTGGGGAACACAAGCGGATGTTCATTATGTGCCAACGGATATCGTTGCAGGTATTGTACGAGTTCATCATACGAAACTACTTTCGGGACGCCTTCGGCAGACATTGGCTCGACATTGAGAGCAGGGGCATTCATGTCATAAAACGGCGCATTATCGACGCAGCTTTGGCAACCGAATTCTTCCGGAGAGCGTGTCATATGGGCGATAAAATGAAATCCTGCAAGTCCTTCACTTTCGGCCAGTTGTTGCCAATATTCAGTGAAGATGAACGGATTCGGTATACTCTGCGGGGAATAAATCAGAAATACCAATTTACCGTTCACCTTTAAGTATCGTTTGTCGCGGAACGCCGGCAAGAGCGATTCGAAGTGTGCCTGATAATCCTTCAGTCCCGGATACGTCTGCTCGATCAAAATCTTATTGGGCGCTCCATGCCAAATGCCCGACCATGTTTGGTTCGCCCAACCCAGACAGAACGGAAATTCGGGCTGGCCTGATTCGACGACTTCCATAAAAGGACGTTCCAGGAGCCGATGGCCTGCAAACCAGTAATGCCAGTAACAGAATGCTTCAATGCCGTACGCGCGGGCAAGGTCCGCCTGGGCAATTCGTGTTTCGGACACCCGCAGATCATAATATCCCAGCTCTCCCGGCAGCTGCGGCTGGACATGACCATGGTATAGCGGTTTTGCCTTGCCGACATTGCTCCACTCTGTAAATCCTTTTCCCCACCATTGGTCGTTTTCGGGTATGGGGTGATATTGCGGCAGATAGAATGCGATCACGCGAGCCTTCGGCACAGGCGGCCTGTCGAGTGTATTCTCCGCTGGTTTTCGCGGCTTCATGCCGAGCAGGTCATCCTGAATTTCGCGGACGATCCTTCTCAATACTTCGGAGACAGGCTCCCAATCGGGAACGGACTCGAGAATCGTGAGGGTGTTCCCGCAGAGTTCCGCCTCTTCGGCGCTCGGTGCACCGAGCATGGCCATGCGGATGTGATGATCGGCGCAGGGTGCTCTCCCGTCGCGCACGCTGAGCAGTTCGTTCAAATGCGCCTGAAACCGGCGCAACGGAGCACTCGGTTTCGGCATTGCCGAAATATTTTTTATGAATCCGGCCAATTGCGCACGCACGGGATCGTTGTTGGTATGGTTATTCATAGTATCACGGTAATGTACACAAGGACACCCCTGTCTGTTCAGGGTTTAAACTGGCAAACATTACTATGTGCTTCAATAAATATGCCATAAAAAGCCAATAATAATTGCTGTTTTTACGAGTTTACACAGGCTATTTACATTGATAAGCGACAACGGGGAGGGTACAATTGAACGTATTTGGCTTAATGGCTATATTCGGCCATGCGTTCGGTCAAGCATAATTCCCATGAATTGCAGGTATGGCTGGGCACTTCTCTGGCGGTACAATTGACAACGAAGAAACGATGGCACCGCGATGTGTTTTTAAAATCTGAATCCGAAATATGTTATGGAGATTCGAGTCACACGATGCTCCCACCGTCTATCGGCAGTACAATACCGGTGACCGATTTTGCATCCTCTCCCAGGAGATAACCGACTGCGGCACTAACCTCCTGCGTTGTCACCAATTTGTTCATTGGGGACCGCCGAATGATTTTTTGCAAATTCTCTTCGCTGATGGACGACGACATGTCGGTTTGCATATAACCGGGTGCAACGACATTAACCGTGATATTCGCCTTTCCCAATTCGCGGGCGAGCGACTTGGAAAATCCGATCAATCCTGCTTTTGATGCGCCATACACGGACAGACCGTTAAAACCAGTCAATCCGATGATCGATGAAATATTTATTATTCGCCCCTCGCCCTTGAGCAGCATGGACCTGCAGGCATATTTTGTCAACAAGATCGTATTGATCAGGTTCAGCACAATAACTTCCGCTATTTGAGAGTCATGCATTGTCGCAAGAACCCCTTCGTGGGCGACCGCCGCATTGTTCACCAATCCGTACAGAGCTGGGTACTGTTTTCCAAGATCCTGCATAAATGGATAAATTGTTTCAGCGTTAGCAAGGTCAAGGCGGTTAAAAGAGATCCTGCCGGAATTTGAATCGATCAATTTTTGCAACTTCTCGCTCATTGTTCTTCCGCTTGCGATGACATAGAATCCATCGGCGATGAGACGCTCTGCAATCGACAGCCCCAATCCCCTAGTCGCTCCTGTCACCAGCACATATTTCAATGGCATACTCTATCTCCTCGTCAATTTTCCGGCTGTGGTTGTATCTATATCGGTGGTGTTGGTGATGATCGCCGGCACTTTATATCCCGGCAAACGGGACGCACAGTGCGCGGCGATTTTTTTACGCAACTGCGGGAAATCCGTTTCATTGTCTTTGGTGACGACAAATGCTTCAACGACCTCTCCCACGATGGAACTTTTTTTACTCCCGACTCTCACCAACGCTATTTCTTCCATTTCCAGGATGACCGATTCAACTTCTTCAGGAAACACCTTGCTTCCGCCGACATTGATCGCGCCATTGGCACGGCCTAAAAAGAGGAACCGGCCGTTGACTTCTTTAACGATGTCTCCCGTATTGATCCATCCCGACGCATCGTGAATGGTCCGGCTCTCTCCCAAATATTGTTCCGCATGTATCTCTTTGCGCAGCATCAAAAATCCGTCGGCGTCGACTGAAATTTCCACACCTCGCGGAGGCTGCTGCACATATGAAACGGGAAACCCTTCGCGCTTGTCATGGATTGCAAAGCCGACGCCTGCTTCCGTTGATGCGTAGATGTGAGTGATATTTGCCTCGGGGTATTGGCTCGAAAGTGCGTTGAGAATATTTTGATCCGCACGCTCGCCGCCAAGCGTTATCTGCTGCAAAGCCAATAATTGACTCTCTCCGGTCATGAGAATTTTTCTCCACTGGGTTGGCGTTGCCGAGAGTGCGCTGCATGTGTGCTTCGCTAGGAATGCAACCTGGCCGGCTATGTTCGTTGTCCGGTCGGGCATGAGTAACAGGCCGCCGTTCATGAAACTTTGGAAAAAAACCTGTAAGCCTGCAAACCGGACAACATCGTAGAGCAGTCCCCAGATCATCCCTTCATATTTGGATGATACGATGGTGGCAGTTGTCAAAGACGCGAGAGTATGGACCACCAGTTTCGGACGTTCTGTCGTGCCCGATGTGGGAATGATCCAGCGAGTCTCGATAGTTCGCAAGCCGGATACCACTGCAGACAATGAAAGAGGGCGGCGTCCGACCACCACGGGAATTGATAGTGTGAACGATTGTATTCCTTCAAGAGCGATTTCCGTATCGGCAAAGACGATTTCAGATCCGGCCATGATGCATAATGCATGGATTCCCTCGGCATCAAGATCTGACGGCAGGAGCAGCATTTCACTCGCGGCACCGTCGCAGAGGATCATCAAAACTGCGGCAACCTGAGGATCCCTGGAAAATAACGCCACTCGTTTACCGGCAATCAAAGTTCGTTCATTCCCCGACACCAATTCAGCGATAGCGGCAGCAGACACGGCGGCGGTTTCGGAGATCCACAGGAATTTTTCGCGTACCGTGCCGGCTAACACATGTAATAAGGAGGTGTACATTACTCGCTTTGCTTCGGTTCGTGGGATTCGTAGACGGAAATAAATTCGGCCAATGTTCGCGGATAGATCGGGTCCTTCATCTCAACGAATGGATCAAAGCCTAATTCAGATTCCAATCGAATGACAAGGACGGCAAACCCCAATGAATCCAGGCCGGTATTCAGCAATATTGCATCATCTGCAATCGGCTCCCGAAGGAGTACCTTCTTCTCGGCGAGAATGTCCTGCAGTATTGACATTACTTTTTCTCTGATACCCATAGAGATTCCCAATTATGACCGGTTAATGACAAGGTGAATTATCCAGCTAAAGACACAAGTCCGTGAGGAAATAATTTTTCCACATACTCTGCGCATTCGTGGAACGGGATCCCAATACGGTCGGCAATATCGATCAGATCCGTCTTTCCGTCCATATAGGCGATCATATTCATCATGTTCCGCACAGCAACGGCAGATCCCTTATAACTCGTCGTCGGATACAGGCCCCGTTTTCCCAATTGCGGTTCACAGCACGTCTCCACTTTGTATATGGCATTATTTTCAAGGACATCGATGCATTTGACATGAGCGCCATACGCTCCGGCCAGTCCTTCCGGCGATATGAACGAAAGATCATCCAGCGAAGTATGATATTCTTCAAATTCACAGTACTTTGACCGCATCATGGAAACGACCGGAAGGTCTATTCCGGGACTGCAATATTGCCTTTCATCACTCCCGCGCTGAAGGAATGAATATTTTGTAAAATCCGGGGCATGGTGGTGCAAAACATGCAATGCGGCCTTGTCGGCGATGGTATTTCCCAAACGCGAAGGCATGAACGAATAGGCGCGGTCATCGCCGACGCAGGTAAGCACGAATCCCGCGAGTGTGTTTCTGAGTTCGTCTCTGTGAGTGCAGATATATGCGATCGCCCCGATAGTCTCCGGTGCAAAGACGAACCGGTATGTGTACTTGCGGTCGCGCCGTGACAGCAGCATCTTCGCAAGGAACGTCGCAACAGTCGGTCCGGAGACCTCGTTGTTGGCCATTGAAGGATGGCATACATAGGTGGAAAACAAAATTTCCCGGGTCGAGCTTCCCGGTATAACAATATCTGCATACGTAAGTGAACCGTGCCGCAGTTCGCTATCTATCCGGACTCTGTAATTTTTTTTTTCAAGGGAGCGCCGCTGATTCTCGGAAAGGCAGAATCCCCAATTTTCCTTATAGTACGACGTCACATACGGGATAGCATCGGGCTGTTCAGGCAGCGAATGCAAATGTGCGTCGAGTTCATCGAATGAAACCATCCGGTCGATCGGTGAAGAGTACCCCACAACGTGGAGATTGTTGCTGCGAAAATCGACGATCCTGGTTCCATCATCATGTGCAATATATGCTTCTCGTATGCTCCATTCCTTCGGAACCACCCAATCGTACACCTGCGTACCAGTGGGGATCTCATGAATGGCGAGTCCCGGAAGGTGCTCCTTGATGCACCGGAGCGTTTCGCGGACGCCCTCTCCAGTCAGGCTGCGGTTGATCGGAAACAAACGCTCGGCGAATGCATACATCAGTTGTCCGGGTGCGGCCTCGGCATCATCACTCTTCATCGTATCGCTCACATCTGTCTCCCTTCAATTCGCTCATACTGAAGAGGCTTTCCATGATCAGCATAGAGTTGTTGTGTGAAATGTGCGGAAGAGTTCGTGAGCAGATAATGTTCGTCCTTCTTCAACTTGTCGAGCCAGAATGCCAGCAATGTGCCGCTCTGAAATGTATGTATGAAACCTTTCCCCAGTGGTCCTTTTTTTAATATGTCAGCCCGGTACAGGTCATGTGCCAGTTTCTCCCAATCATATACGACCGCTCCTGGAAGAAGCGGACGGACGCGATACTCAATTTGTACGGGCATTGCCGTTCCGCCTTGGATAAGCGTGCCCGTGAATGGTTTGATGTAACGATAGCCGACCTGCGCCATTTCTTCCACATAATGCACGAACGTATTTGAAGAAAATTCCGCTCCGGCAAAAACGATCGCGGCCTGTCTCGACACAAATTCACCGAACGCCGATGTTGCATCGAACGGATTCGATGCGGGCGCGCAGGGGAAAGCGGCATCGTTCAAGACAAAAAAATTAAATACTGGCGTTGCTGTGCGTATCCCGGCCGCCGTCTGCCGGATATGCTCGTTTAACATTCCAACCTGACATGGATCGGCATCCACATTATACAGACCATTTTTCGTAAAATCATAGTTAAACGTCGGAAAGACCAGGACGCTATCTGAAAACGCTCCACACAACGCCTCCATATGGTCATCGAGCATTTTCGCATTCGTGTTCAGTTGGCCGATAATTCCTATTTTTCCGATATCGGTATGAACCATGACGGTATCACCGGCAATGTTTTCCTGAATCTTCCGGTACTGATCCGATAGCGTATTTTTAGAAATAAATGTCATGAATCGCTGTTCCTTGTATTTTGTTGCCAACACGAAGCAGCCGTTCTCATGTTACCCGGACCAACGCGGCGGCACGTCGGATGTTATTGTGTCAACACACTCGCGACCATGAAATGTCGATTCCGGTTAACTTCGACGGCAGCATTGCATGGAACCGGATCGTGAGGTCAGGACCCGCGTTTGGCCAGGTCTTTGTATGTTACATCCGTACCATACGTGGACAGAATATTTTGTATGTTCACCGCATCCTCTGCCGTGTCGATGGTGCACCGTACTTCACTCGCTTCAATGCAGTGCGGAATTTCCAACAACTTTATGTTATACTTGTTATGTGTGTAAAAAATCGGAGTAACATGTTCCTTTTCGTAATCCGTAAGGCCATCGATATCTGCGTTTAAAAATGTGTCTGTTTTTACCAACTCGCAAAATAATCCGAATTTATGTTGAATGGCGGGCATGCCGTCACGGCTCATAAAGGAGACATAGTCGTATTGTTCATGCGTGGATTCAACACACTCGATCATTTGTTCGATAAAGATCGGCTCGATGAGGGGGTTGTCTGCACAGATCCTGAAAAAATAGTCAGCAGGCGCGCGTGCCGCTTTAAGAAAGTCATAAAATCGTTTAAAGACATCGTGTTCATCCCCTCTGAAGCATTGTATTCCGTGTGTTTGTACATAGTCCGCCAATCTATCGTCGATGCTGTTTGTTGTTGTTAAGACAATAATAGTAGCATGCACATTCCGTACTTGCCGGATGCGTTTGATGATGATGTCCAATAATGATTCGCCGGGCAGCAGATCCAGCAACACTTTATTCGGCAATCGTGTAGAGCCCAATCGGGCCTGCAGTAAAAAGAGATATTCCATGCTAAATGATGTTTGTAAGTTCGGCAAGTCCAGCGATCGTATAGTCCGTGTGTATACGTCGTCCGAGATAATTGTTATACTCTACCGTCGCAATTCCTATTGCTGCTGCGCCTTCAAGTTCATCCCGGTCGTGGCCAACAAATAGTACTTCGGAAGGTTTCATATCCAGTCGTGCAAGAGCATGGAAAAAAATTTTGGGATCAGGTTTTGTCGCCCCTACATCTTTTGATGTGACGATAAGATCGATGAATTGATCGATGAAATGCTTTGACAGGATGGTGTTGCGTACTTCCTCTTCGCCGCTTTCGTTGTCGGTGATAATGACGTTCTTCATGGCCTTTGAGTGAACATAGATCAGGGTTTCTTTCACGCCGTCAAATAACACGCGGTTGTCTTCGAATTCCTTTTTTTTCGCAAATGAGCGCGCAGTAAATGCGGCCCTGTCCGGTACTCCTGCGTGAAGGAGAAATTTAGTGAATGCAGATTCATACGTCTCCAGCGATTCAGTCGTATAGACTTCCTCAAGAAACGAATCGTATTCGTCATAGAATTCCGCAAAACTTCCGACGAAACAGCCCAACGTGCGCAATTCTGTATAATTCCATTCCCTCCAATAATGGGCTTCAAAAAAAATGTCCCCCA
The DNA here is from genome assembly GCA_903884005.1 of uncultured Ignavibacteriota bacterium. Taxonomy (GTDB): domain Bacteria; phylum Bacteroidota; class Ignavibacteria; order UBA10030; family UBA8401; genus CAISDA01. Next base: position 23,151 of record CAISDA010000079.1, read on the forward strand.
GATCGTATAGAACCGCTTTGCACGTCATGATGCGACCATAGCGGGAAATATGAGTTCCGATTCCTGGATATTGCCATTGGCTCGTTTACCGACGATCTGATATCGTTCGGACCATTTCAATCCCGTGCCAGGGCTCAGAAGGACCAAGTCTTCTTCCCGGATAATTTCGCCTTCGGTGATGTTTTTTTTTGATGCGACCGAACGCTCGAGTTTGTGTTTTGCCGATGTTGCACCGTCTGATATGAAGAGATCATTCTCTCCCATGGCTAGTTCGGTCAATCGGATATCGCGGATCAACCGATTAACGCCATCGGGCCCGAGCGAACCCGCCTGGTCTGTTCCTTTCATTCGGCGATCGATCGTAACGTGCTTTTCTATGATCTCGGCGCCGAGCGCAACGGCACAGATGGCGGCTGAAATTCCGATCGTATGATCTGAGTACCCGATTCGATATTGAGGATAATGTTCCATTAAAAAGGAGATCGAATTCAAGTTTATATTATACGGGTGTGTCGGATATTCTGAAACACAATGGAGGATTGAAATATTAGTATGATATTTTGAGACGATTTCTATTGCCGTCTCCAATTCTGCCTTATCGCTCATGCCTGTGGACATGATGATTGGAATTTTTGTTTCAGCTAATGCAGAAAGCAGCGGCAGATTCGTCAGATCCCTGCTTGCCACTTTTATATGATCGGGAGTAAATAATTTCAATATGCTCAGCGTCCCCGGAGCGCACAGTGTTTCAACCAAATCAAGATTTTTTTCCTTTACGTACTTGTAGATTTCATAATGTTCCTCGTCATCCAATTCCAGATATTCGCGATGTTGGCCATACGTTTTTCCAAAAGAATTGGGGCTGTCGTATACTTTCTCCATTTCACTGCGAGTGAGTTCCTGTTTCAAGTCCCGTTTTTGAAGTTTAATTGCATCCATGGGCTGCAACTTCAATCCGAACATTTGCTCGTGGACGGGTCTGGAAACCAAATCAACAATTAATTTTGCAATATCAACCGAACCGTTATGGTTCTGACCGATTTCTCCGATGATGTATGTTGGTTTCATAGTGATGGTTCGCCTTTATGTACGAAGATGGTCAAAGAGATTCGGTCTTTCCATCCAATTGCAGCGCCGCAGTTAATTCGTCGATCAGGCGTGTCACAAAACCTGTTACAGCATTCCAATCGGGAGCATCCTTCATGACACCCAGCAATTGCCGGCATGTCGTCACTTCAAGTTCATGGGCGTGCCCCATCGTTCTCAGCTTTTCAAAGTATCCGTTCGATTCGCCTATACGGTATACGATACACATTTCATCGATATGCGAACATAAACGGTCAACCACAATGCCGGTGTCCGGGAAATTTTTCTTTTTTTCGATCAGTTTATCCCGTACCGACACTAATAATTTCCAGAATGGGTGGTTTTCGAATAACCGAATATCGGGTTCCGCTCCTGTGTACACCTGGGAGACAATCTCGTTGGTGAGCATTTCGTACTCGTTGATAATGCCATCATCGATCCGATACCCTGATCGGTTCAGGAATTTGATGAGGCTCGCTTTGCTTAACTCGGGCGCACTGCTCTTGAGCGCACACAGTGCATCCACCGTTCTCATCAATAATGCTCCGACAGACACCGTCTTCCTCACTTTCCATTCCTTGTCGATCAGAAATAAGGCGCCGTTCCGAAGAATCAGGTTGGAAGGAATAGCATCGATGAAATCCGGGTGAATCTCCGATACTGAAGGGTTGTTGAGATTGAGCTTTTTGATTGCATTATTTTCAATGAATTCAATTTGGAGCGCTATCAAGGACGAGAACCGTGTATAGTCATTCATCGTGGCACATGTGCGATACTCGTTTTCTAAATTTTTCCCATCAGTATATAAGGCAGTTTCAAGCGTGTGTTCCAGAATACCGTGAGGTATCCCCTTCGCCAGATCGGCCGATAGTAATTCTTTATGAACAACGATCTCTCCATTGTTCATAAAAAATCCAGTCTGAACATTATACGCATTCATCCTGTCTGTCGTATAAAAAGATCCAAGCCAGTCTTTTTTCCTGAATTGCGCCGGAAGCTCCCTACCGGGCGCGGCAAGCACAAGGAATGAGTTTGACATGTCTTCCATCATCCCATTGCGGCACAGCACATCGACCGCCAAGGCCTGGTCGAATGAAGCGGTGAAGTCACCCGAATAGTCCCGGACCTCCATTTGACTGATGATCTCCGCGGAACGGAAGGACTCTTGATGAAAAGCGTCTGATGTGAAGACCGCCCTCGGTATTTTATAATCGGGGAACGGATACTGAAATTCAACCGTTGGGAATCCGACCCGGTTCAATATCCGTTTCAATTCTTTTTTTCCGAATGTCACGGCGGTGGCCTTGTTGTACCGGTCCTCAATTCCATAAAAAGGAATATCGACGTGGTCTTCGTTGTACCCGCAGAAATATTTCAGTCCCAGCTGGTTTTCAATCGCAATAAGTAATACGCCGCCGGGTTTAAGCGCATCGAACGCGATGTTCAAACACTCCCCGATCGGGTCATCCGATGTAAAGAACAGCGGACTATACTCAAGTACACCGATCAACGTTACCACATCATATTTTTTGGCTACGGCAACATCCTGAAAATTGGAGCAGAAGACCTGGACATTGGAGAGGTCCCGGCACCGCGCAGCGGCTGAACAGGCGCGCGCATAACTGCCTTCAATGGCCGTGACTGATGCGCCGCTTTCCCCCAACTGACGGGTGATTGATCCGCAGCCGCACCCAAGCTCTAAAATGTTCCAATCGGGCTGAAACTCGATGTGCCGCAACAGGTTATGCCGCTGGCGTGAAAAATGATATTCGGTCACCCAATCGTGAATACTCGCACGCAGTTCCTCGGAGGAGGTGGACACATCATGAACCGAGCACAAAATCTTATAAACATCATCTTCGCGGTCGAGACCGTCTGAATAATTGAAACGTTTGTTATTGTTCGGATTTGTATACACGCGATTACCGTCCTTGACGAAATTAGTCAATTGAATTTTCGATCGCGCTGCAACGACAGATGTGTCGTCCGGTTCCTTCAACACCGGTTGAGAACCTGCCGACGGGTGTGCAAAAGATTGTTTAAATTCACTGGTGCGAAGCACGGACATCAAGTACGTGATCACGTTCGAACCGGGGGCCAGTGCAAGGCTGATCAGTTTTTTGATCGGGGTTTGCACGTTGGCATGCATCCACCATTCTTCAGCTGTGTCGTAATATTTGGTTAAATGGTCAGCGGCCGATTTTGCCGTCGTATGCACCACACCCTGGGATTCCAATTCGTTGAAGATGAGTCTCAATTCTTCAGGGAACGGAATGATCGAAATATCGTGGAGCAGGATAAAGGGAACATTCATCAACATCAATTCAGCGATGCTCGTCGATATGTGATCGATGACAACGATTCTGGAGCGCGAAATGCTCCCGATGAAATCGTTCCCGTTATCGATAGCGACGTTTCTCTCTTTTAATTCCAGATTCATTTCTGTGTCCCAGAAAAATATTTCATTCCGAGGCCGGTATAAAAATCGATCTTTTATTCTTTCCGGCAGGAAGTCAATAAAATCCTGCACCATTTTCATCTCTTTGATAAACGTCGAATTGACCGCATTGTACGGGTTGAATTCCTCCCAGTACAAAAATTTTGCCCGGCCGATATAAAGAACTTGTTCCTTATCGGAAGAAAATTGATAGGATATAGAATCTTTAATGGCAAAACCGCCCCTGACAAATTTGCCCTTGGTAACTCCCCACCCGACCGAAAGGTAGGCGTCGGCGACATCGTGTATCATAAAGGATATTGAACTCTTGCCATAAAAATAGGCGCCCGATGCATGTTCAAAGGAAATAAAAGTTTTTCCCTGTGCTTTGGCTGCAGCCACATATATTGATGCCGGAATATTGGTAATCCACACTTCGGAGACAATGTGAGTGAACCTCTTGCTCGCAATGTCTCGCTCAAATGCGGCGTAGTATGCATGAAAATTTTCCAACAGATCCTTGGGGAAACAGTAATAAAGCGTCTGAAAGAAAAAATACTCGAATGCATCGGCATCAGGATACTCGGCCAGGATGGTTCTTTTCTTCGGATCCGTTTCATCGCTCATACCGGTAACGACAGGGAGAACGATATTCCCTATCCGCCCACCTGATCGCGCTTGAAGCTCCTTAGACACAGTCGGCGAAAAATATGCGCCAAGAAGGGCTATCTCCGGATTTGCGTTGGAATTGTTTTGAGGGATGCTCCAGATGTCGTTCGGAAAAGACGCTGTTTTTCTAACAACGGGAAATTCCTTCGTTTTAAATAAGTAGTAATAGTGACTGACTAATTGCTGAACGCCAAAATCGCGCGTGAAACAAAGCAAATAATCATAATGGTTATGAGGGATATAAAAATCGCTTCGGTCCAGCAGTTTCATTCCGGTAGCATCGATATCGAAACTCTTGAGATATACAAATTTGTCATAAATGACTGAAATGTGTCGATACAGCCACAACCCTAAAGCCGTTTGCCAGAAAAGATCCGGTTCATTTACATGATGTATCGTATTTAATTTTTCTGCAAGGATAGGCAGCGACTTGTAATAAAACGAAGTACAAAAATCATGCCCATCCTGCAATTCTTCTTTCGTCGTAAACTGATCAGGAAGAGTTGGTGTATCGCAATCAAGTATTTTGGAAAGGGGTAACGTATGTTTGGCGCCTTCCCAGAGGTAGCAGGAAGCGTTATACTCGTCGCTCCAAAACTCCTGCAGTGAAGTCGCCCTAATATTAACATCGTTCAACAGAGTATCTGCAATTTTAGTGTTCACGTTTTTTTCCTATGGGTCAATTTTCAGACACGTCATGGACAATTCGGCATAGATTCCCGATGTACAATTGTTCAGGAGGCCGGGAGATACCTACCATGTATCTTTCAAATAATATGCCATCATTACACAATTTTTGAGATCGAGTCGCTCTTGGCGCACGATAGGGAAAATTCACGTTTGTGTGTAAATCAACGATATTCAACGCAATTTTACTGAATATTGGAATAATGTGATGGGGAAGCATGCGGACGGGCGGAAAAGGAGGAGTCGGGACGATGCAAATATTGAGTATCTTTGCATTAATGGCTGATAATAGCCAATCATATACTCACCATTTTCTCTCCTGCTCGAGAGATGATGTGAACGGCTCGGACACCGAAAACAGGGTAGGCGGGTCAAGCGGAGAGTGCACGGGAAAAAGCACACATGAGACTCCGGTGCAGTGCAGAATCATTCCATATACGTGCGCCGTTGATTCTCAGTGTTGCATTTTTTCGAGCGCCTCGTAGTAGCGGCGTATCAATTCCATGTATTCTTTTGTGTAGCCCGATTCGGCGGCGCGCTGAAGGTCGCGGCTGAGGCCCGTGGGTTCCGATTCCTTTTTCAGTTCGGCGGGACTTTTTTTCACCATCGATGTGCCGGTGGTGGCTTTGCGTTTCTGTTCGTAGTCGCGTTCGCGGAGCGAACGCTGCGCGTTCAACATGCGCGAGAGGATGCGGTCCTGTTTCTGCAGCGTCTGCTGATCGGCCGAATGTTCCGAAAGGCTCTGCGCCACTTCTTTCATTTCGTCCGCGATCTTTTTTAAGTCGCCGAGGATCTTGTCGCGGTCCGGGCTGCTCTGCGCTTCGCGGTTGAGCTGCTCCATCGATTTCTGCACAGCCTGCTGCTCGGCCGCAAGCCTGCCCATTTGCGACAGCTGCTGCTGCGACATCTCGCCGGGCTTCCCCTGCCCGATCTGCTGTGTCTGCGAATTGATCCCTTGCTGCTGAGCGGACATGCGCTGCAGCTGCTGCATGAGCGAACCGCCCGCTCCGCCGCCGCCTTGCTGCAGGTCTTTCATCGCATTCTGGACGACCGTCGCCCCTCTGTTGAGCGAGGCCATTGCCTCACTCTCATGGCCGCCTGCCTGTTGTCCGTTTCGCCCTTCGAGCCCTTTCATGGCTTCGTTCATCTCGCCCATCGCCTTGCCGAGCGCCTTGCCCATCTCGGGAGTGACCACGAACGACTGCTGCGACAATTCGGCGAGCCCGTTTGCGATGCTCGACAGGTCGCCCTCTAGGTTCATCTGCTGTTCGGCATTCTCGCGGAATTGCGGCGAGTTCGCATCGAGCTGCCGGACCTGGTTCTTCAGCTGCTCCTGTCTCTGCGACACATCCAGCATGTCCTGCATCGCTTTGCGCAACCCGTTCAACGCCTCTGCCATCTGGTTGGCGAGGAGCTGCTCCTGCATCTCGGAAAGCTTCTGCGACATTTCATTCATCGACGCACCGGCCTTCTGCTGGCTTTTCATCGCCTGCTGCTTCTGTCCGCTCTTGAGCTGCTGGGACGATTGCTTCATCGCTTCTTCCATTGCGGCATCGTTCGCGGACTCGGCGGCCTTCTCCATTTTTTCAATCGGCATCGGACGGCCGAGTTCTTCCATTTTCTTTTTCAGCCGGTTGATTTCTTTTTGTATGTCTTTCAAATCGCCGGTCAGGTCGTCCTGCTTCTTCGCCAGCGTCTCTGCTTGTTCCTTGTCCGCTGGCGCCAGCTGCGATGTCTCGTTCTGCAGCTGCCCCTGATTTTTTTGAAGCTCCGCCGCCCGCTTCACAAGCTCGTCGGTCTTCTGTTCCACTTGGATGCGCTTCAGCAGATTCATCGTGCGCTCGATCGAGGCGCGGAACGCATCTTCGGAAAATTGCATGTTCTGCATCGCCTGTCGCATCTGCTCGGGATTGGCGCTCTTCATCGCCTCCTGCATTTTTTTCAGCGCATCCAAAAATTCCGGGGAATTCATCTGCTGCATGAGTCTCTGCAGCTCTGCATATTTTTGCATCGTTTCGGGCGACAGCAGGTTTTTTTTCTGCAGGTCCTGCGTCATGGCATCGATGCTCTTGTTCACATTGTCAATCTTCTTCTGTATGTCATCGTATTTTTTCGACAGCTCTTCGGCTTTCTGCTGTTTCTGCCAGTCGGAGCCTTTGTTCGTCTTCAAATCGCGATCGAGTTCCTCCAATTCCTTCTTCAGTTCCACGGCCTGTTTGAGCGACTCATCCAGTGTCTTCAGCACATCGTCGTGGCTCTTGTCCGCTTCGGCGAACACTTCATCGAGCGAGGGCAGCCGCAGAAGATACGAATCGCTCTTCGCGGTCTTGGGCCCGTTCACCGCGTCGTTATCCGCCACTTCAGCATGATATTCAACGACATCCTCCGGCACGAGGTGGAGCGATGAGGCGTCCCAGAGATAACCGACGATCTGTTCCTTGTCCGTTCCCGGGGGGAGAGGGATGGTGATGCGCCGGAAGTCGGCCTGCGGCTGTTCGTATTTCGAATGAATGAGCCGGTAGGCGAGCGTCAGAGACGTAAACCCGAAGTCATCTGCGATGCTGATCTGCAGCGGCACGTTCATGTCTTCTACAAGGTCGAGATTTTTTCCGGGAACGAGGATCGCCACGGACGGCGCTGCATCGGGAAGTGCCGTGAGCGCATAGCGGATAGGATTCTCGTTGGCAACACCCTCGGCGTCTTGAAGCGCGAGCCGATAGGTGACGGAAGAGTCGAACGTCATGCTGCCGCGGAATTTTCCACTACGGAGGTCCAGCTTTATCGTCCCGCCTCCGTCGATCATCACCGATGCGGAACGGATGTCCTTGCTCGGCAGTACTTCCCATGAGACCGTCGACCCGGCAAGCGCCGATGCGTCTCCGATATTTTCATCGAGCCGCTGTTCCGGGAGCCGGGCATATCGGGGGGGAAGTATACGCGTGGTGAACGAACGGACGAACGGACGATCAATGACGCGAATGTCGTACCGTTCGCTGCATATCTCGCCGCTCTCAACGGAATAGGCGAGGTTGCGGCGAAGCGAAGACAGAACGTATGAAAATGCCCCGGAGGTATCGCGATGCAACACGATTTTTTCGGGCACGGCAATTCCTTCCTGTTCAACCACGAGCACGATCTCCTTCGGCGACATGAACGTCAGCGGAGCGCGCGGGTTGGCAATGATGCGAATCGAGACCTGCACCGAACCGTTTTTGATCACGCTGCATGTGCCCGGCCGGACCGCCAAGTCATACGGCATCGGCGCGCGGAATTCCTCGGAATAATGAATGAGCCGGTAGGCGGCCGCAGCAATGTCGCTGCCGGGATACAGGAACAAGACCATTGCACCTGCAAGTGTGCCTACGGCGATACCCAGGAACCGGAACACACGAGAGTACGACACGGCTTCTGTGAAGTTCACAGCAGAGAAGCGGCCGAAGAAGTCGTTCAGCGAGGCGTTCAGGAGCTCATGTGAGTAGAGCGATGCGGCACTGCTGTCCGCGGCAAGTTGAAGGAGGTTGCGCAGATGGTCGCTGATCGATGGAAAATATTTGCCGATGATAACGGCGGTGTCTTCGAGCGACGCCGGACGAATGATGCCGAAATTTTTCAGCAGCGGCACGCCGATGAGCGCAGCGGCAAGGGCAATGGCGCACACAGCCCAGGAAAACACCATCGCGCCCCGCACTGCACTCGGAAGCGAAAACACATATTCAACAAGAGACGCACAGACCGTCAGACAGATGAGGCTTACCACAAACGCAAGGGCTCCGGCAATCGCCTCTTCCCTGTACATTTTCGAACGCACTTCTTCCACACGCTGCGTTAAGCGCGTATGATCGCGATCGAACGTATGTGGTAGAGTGTCGTTCATAAATTAATGCTGCAGTTGGTTCACTGGTAACTCGTCGTAGTGCAGGGCGAACTGTTAGCTCGCCCTACATGTGCCTCGATGTTATTTCGCCTGCTTGCTATTATTGCGTGAGCGCCCACACTAAAATATTCGCGCCGAAGCGCAGGGCCTCCTGCCGCTTCTCTTCAGGATCCTTGTGCACTTCAGGGTCCGCCCAGCCGTCGCTCGGATTGGTCTCGTACGTGTAATAGACCACCAGGCGTCCCTGGCGGATAATGCCGAACCCCTGTGCCGCCTTGCCGTCGTGCTCGTGCGTTTTCGGCGGCCCGTTCGGGAAATCGAACAAGCAGTGATACAATCCATAGGAATACGGCAGTTCCACCAGATCGGCATCGGGGTAAACTTTTTTTATTTCCCTGCGGAATGCCTTATCCATGCCGTAGTCGTCGTCCGCATAGAGAAAACCACCGTTCTCCAAATATGCCCGGAGGCGCTTCACTTCATACTCGGAAAACACAATATTGCCATGGCCGGTCATGAAGATAAACGGATAGGAAAAAAAATTGTCGCTGCCAATTTCAGTGAACTCGTATTTAGGGTCGGCATCGATGCCGGCGCAGTCGCGTGTGAATGCGAGCAGGTTCACTTCTGCCGACGGATCGTTATACCAGTCCCCGCCCCCGGCATATTTCAACCGGGCGATGCGGAACTGCGATTCGATGCGGGGAGATTGCCCCCACGCGCACTGAAACGCGGCGATGAACACGATGACGCTCTGAAGCAGAATTTTTCTCATACAAAAAAATACTCATTCAGGGACGCAGATGCAAGAGAACGGGGTTTTCAGCATTTCTTTCATGCGAATATTCCGCCTGCATTGGCATCCCGGCACGATCAAATGGGGCGAGATACCATCTCGCCCTACAATGCTGCATCTACGAAACTGGTGTTTTCATGCGGGGTAGTGAACCCCACATTCATGCACGCTACATGGTAACGCATGACGGCGCAGGCATGAAAACAAAACGCCCCGTGCCGGAATCGGGCACGGAGCGTTTCAATTCGCGCGTGTATACAGTAGCCACTTAGTCCATGATCTTCCGTAAAAATGCGGGACGATCACTCACTTCGTAATTGTGATTGTTGTAGAACTGATCGTTCTCCACATTCACCGTGGCAAGCGAGTTTTGATGGCGCGAAATTGCCGGCGCATCGTACGGTCTCAATTCGCTCGGGCCCGTGGGCACATGGTCGATGATCGTTTTCGGCGCGCGCGCGGGACGTTCCTGCGGGGCCGTCCCCTTCTTATTGAATCCGGTTGCGATCACGGTGACCATCAGTTCCTCGGTCATATTGTCGTCGAAGACCAGGCCGGAAATGACTTCCACATCGCCGCCTGCCGCTTCGGTGATGACCTGTACGGCTGCATCATATTCTTCGATGGTGATCTGGCTGTTGCCCGTCACGTTCACAAGCACTTTTTGCGCGCCGGCAACCGAGACGCCCTCAAGGAGCGGACTTGAAATCGCCATTGTCGCCGCTTCAGACGCACGGTTCTCGCCTGTTGCAATGCCGGTGCCCATGAGCGCATCGCCCATTTCGCGCATCACGCGTTTCACATCGGCGAAGTCGACATTGATGAATCCGGGAACGGTGATGATGTCTGAAATACCGCGCGCAGCATTATGCAGCACGGCATTGGCGACTTCAAAGGCCTGCGAGATCGGCGTCGCGCGGTCCACCACAGACAGCAATCGCTGGTTGGGGATCACGATGAGCGTGTCGACTTGTTTGCGCAGTTCTTCGATGCCGGCTTCGGCAGACGCCATGCGACGCTTGCCTTCATGATGAAACGGCTTTGTCACTATGCCCACAACGAGAGCACCGAGGCTCTTGGCAATATTGGCCACGACCGGTCCTGCGCCGGTGCCGGTGCCGCCGCCCATTCCGGCGGTCACAAAGACCATGTCGCAATTTTGAAGCAGACGTGCGATCTCTTCCTTGTCTTCTTCCGCGGCACGCTGTCCCACCTGAGGATCGGCACCCGCGCCGAGGCCGCGCGTTAAATTTTTACCGATGCGGATCTTGTTTTCAGCTTTGTTTCGCTCGAGCGCCTGCATATCCGTATTCACAGCGACAAAATCGACGCCGATAAGGCCTTTTTCGATCATGCTGTTGACCGCGTTGCCGCCGCCGCCGCCGACACCAACGATGCGTATCTTCGCGCCGCTCTCGGACGATGATGCTGCAAACTCTATCATAGTGACTCCTTGTTAATGGGTGGGTGTTTGGAATGTAATGTATTTTTTTTCGTTCTCTTCATACCCCTTCCGCGCGCTCGAAATCGCGCACGGCAGCTTTACAGTTCGTTGAACATATCCTTCATACGCTTGAGTACCGTCACAAATTTCGTGTCCATTTTTTTGGGTTCCTCCTTCACCGAATGAGCGGCAGTCTGACGGTGTTTGATGGCATGCATGACCAGCCCGACGCCTGTGGCATACATGGGATTTTCAATTTCACGCAGCAGTCCGCCGTGAAAGCCCGACGGAATGCCGATCTTCACGGGCATGCCCAGAATCTCGCGGGCGAGATCGGCGGTGCCTTTCACCAGCGAGCCTCCGCCGGTGAGGACGGCGCCGGCGAAGAGATGTTTCTGGTACCCCGAACGCTTGATCTCGACGGCAGCCAGTTTCAGTATCTCTTCCATCCGTGCCTGAATGATGTTGCTCAACATTTTCTTGTCGATGCTGAGGGGCGTGCGTCCGCCGATGCCGGGGATCATGATCGGTTCGTCGTCGATCACCGATGAGCGGTGCGCATGGCCGTGCTCTATTTTCAAATGCTCCGCCTGATCGGTGAGGATGCCGAGCACGTGACGGATATCGTCTGTGACCTTCTTGCCTGCGATGCCGATCACCGCCGTGTGCCGGATCGTCCTATCGACGAACACGGCCACATCGGTCGTGCCGCCGCCGATGTCGATGAGCACAACGCCGACTTCCTTTTCTTCTTCGTTGAGCACGGCGTCGCTCGATGCGATCGGCTCGAGCACGATGTCGCTCACATTCACGCCCGCACTCTGCACGCACCGCATGATGTTCTGCGTTGCCGAAATGAGGCCGGTGATGATGTGGACCGTCCCTTCCAGGCGCACGCCCGACATGCCGACGGGTTCGATGACGCCGTCCTGCCCGTCCACGATATACTCCTGCGGAATGACGTGGATGATCCTCCGGTCCGACGGCAGCGCCACCTTCTTCGTATCGTCGATGAGGCGCTTCTCGTCGGCTTCGGTGATGATCTGATCCTTGCCGCTGATCGCCACTACGCCGCGCGTCTGCAGGCACTGCACATGGTCGCCGGCGATGCCCGCGACGACCGAATCCAATTTGAGGCCCGATTGCTCCTCCGCTTCATGGATCGCGGCCTTGATCGATTCGATGGTCTTGTTGATGTGCGTGATCACGCCGCGCGTCAGCCCTTCGGATTTGCTCCGGCCGATGCCGAGAATATTGATCTCGTTGTTCTCGTTGAGCGAAGCCACGATCGCACATACTTTGGTGGTGCCTATATCCAGTCCGACGTAAATATTTTCCATACTCTCTTCGTTGATGATGGTCAAGTGCGCATTGTTACAGCGTAGATTTCATCGGTGCATGCAGAGCGGCCGATGCCTTCGGCAGTGTCACGATCTGTCCATCGAACCGGAGATCGATGTACTGCAGATTGTGAACACCGCCTTCCACAATAATTTTTTTCCAGAACGCGTCGAGCGCTGCCATTTTTTTCACCGCATTGCCCTGGCCGAAGATGATCGGCGTCCCGCCCTCAAATGCATAGAGCACGATGTCATGTCCGTTGCGCACGCGCACTTCCGAGATCACGTGGCTCACTTCCTCGCTCACCGCCTTCGCCGCCTTCAGGATCTCTATTGCGGACAGAAGGTCCTCATTCGTGGTCTGCATGCCCGGCTTGAACGTCTGCGCCGAATCCACTCCGGTGATCACCGGCAGATCGTAGATGGCGGCAGACTCGACCGGCGGCAGCAGATACCCCTCGTCATCGATGTACAGATGTTCCCCGTGGCTGCCGAGCACCAGCATCGCCGAGGGTTCGCGTTCGGTGATGGACACGCGGATCGTGGACGGCATCTCGCGCTGCACGCTCGCATGACGTATGAACGCGTTCGTTTGCAGTGCGGTCTGCAGGGCCGCAAGGTTGATGTCGAACAGCGCCCGCTGCGAGGTCAACTGCGCGAGACGCAGCACGTCGTCCTGCGTCACGATCTTCTGCCCGTCGATCGAGACCGACTGCATCATGAGGTGCTTTTTCCATTGCGCCGCAGAGAACACCACACATGCCATGAAGGCCGCGATCAGGATGAATGCAGCATACACGCTGCGGCCGTACACCGGCCCACGCTGATTCCCCGTCGTCTCCTCATTCGGTCTCATGGCAGCCATTGGTTACGATGCATCTCCGATCGACTTCAAAAATTGTTCGCCGTATTTCCATATGTCGCCGGCGCCCATGGTGATGACGATGTCGCCGGGACGCGTGATCTCACGTAACGCGTGGACGACCTGCGATTTGTCCCGGACATACAATGCTTCCTTGTGGCCGAACTGTTTCGCCGCCGACACGATCAATTCGCCCGTCACACCCTGGATCGGCTCTTCGCGTGCAGGATATACGTCTGTGACAACCAGCACGTCGGCGAGGAGGAACGCCTTGCCGAATTCCTCATAAAAGTCTCTCGTGCGCGAATACAGATGCGGTTGGAAGACGCAAACAACGCGCTTCCGCCACCCGGCCTTCACGCCGCTCAGCGTCGCCTTGCATTCGGTGGGATGATGCGCGTAATCGTCGTACACGACGATGCCGTCGGCTTCGCCCTTTTTTTCCCAGCGGCGATAGACGCCGGTAAATTTGTCGATGCCGGCCTTCACTTTTTCGAACGGCACGCCGAGTTCGAGACCCACCGACACCGCGGCCAGCGCGTTCTGCACGTTGTGTATGCCGGGGAGCTGCAGTTTAATCGAACCCAGTTCTTTATACTGCCGCACAACGGTGAACGTGACGGTGTTTTCCTTGTGAACGATATCGACCGCCTGAACGTCGGCCTGCGGCGTGAGTCCGTAGGTGATGATCTTTTTCTTCGAAAGTTGCGGCATGATGTCCTGGAGCGCAGGTTCATCCAAACACATGACGATGAATCCGTAGAACGGCACCTTGTTGGCGAATTGAACGAAAGCCCCCTTGATGTCCTCGAGATCGCGATAGCAATCCAGATGGTCCGTCTCAAGCGTGGTCAGCACGGCGACGGTCGGCGTGATGGACAGGAACGACCTGTCGAATTCATCCGCTTCGACCACAATGAACTCGCCTTTGCCCAGGCGCGCATTGGTGCCGCCGAGGCCGCTCAGTTTTCCTCCGACGATCACCGTCGGATCGAGTCCGCCTTCCATTAAGACAAGGCTCACCATGGACGTCGTCGTCGTTTTTCCGTGCGTGCCGGCGATGCCGATGCCGTATTTCAAACGCATGACTTCGGCGAGCATTTCGGCGCGGCGCACAGTCGGGATCTTGCGGCGCAGCGCTTCGGCGATCTCGGGATTATCCAGCATCACTGCGGACGAATACACCACCGTGTCAACATCGGACGTCACATTTTCGGCGCGATGCCCTTCACACACCGTGATGCCGAGGGACACGAGCCGTTCCGTCACCTCGCTTGAAGCACGGTCGGATCCGCTCACGGCAAAGCCCTGGTCCACGAGGATCTCGGCAATGCCGCTCATGCCGATGCCGCCGATGCCCACAAAATGAATTTTTTTGATTGATGAAAACATGTTCCGCCTCTATTTATTACTTTTGTCGTAACTACTCGGTGTGAATACAAATCACTGTCATCCTGAGCGAAGCGAAGGATCTAAATAATTATCGCTCGGGGAAGCACATAATCACTGTTTCCTGTTGCCGTGTTTATGTTAGATTCTTCGGTCGCTGCGCTCCCTCAGAATGACATGGACTTGAGGGAGCGTTGAGTAGTTATCTTTTACGCTGCAATCTGAATCTGTTGGTCTTTCGTTTCGGCGTATGCGCGGCGATCGACTCCATTGCCGCGAGCAATTCTTTTTCACGTTCGTAGCGCCCGATGCGGACGCGGTACGCGCGGCGGGACCCGCGCACTTTCAGTATCACCACCTGCATTTTTCCGGCGGTGCGCACGCCGCGTTCTTTGCCGATATGCATCCATTCGATGTCGCCGAAGGCGACCTGCTGTTCGCCGAATTTATGATGAAACACGATCGCCCGGTCCGTTACGACAATTTTTCTGTCGCGGATCTTATTGAGCACGAGCATGACGAACGCCTGGATCACAAAAAACGCGAAAATAAATAACAGCGGATCGCGGATGACGAAATGGAACTGCTCGTCGATGACCCATCCGCGGATGCCGACATAGAGCAGCATTGTCACCAGGTACATCAGCATCTGCTGATAGTAAAAGTCCAATTTGTATTTATACTCTGTCATGGCCCTTCACCGTCGATTCCGATTGCGCCAGCGCGATAATGCGCTGTGCGATGTCTCTCCCCGCATGGGGTTTTCCGAGCGCGCTGCTGTGTGCGCTCATTGTCCGGCGCTTGTCGTCATTGTTCAACAGATCACAGACCGCACCGAACAAATGTTCCGGCGCATCCGCATCGGAAATCATCACCGCGGCTCCCGCATCCGCAAGGGCGCGGGCGTTCAGTTCCTGATGATTCGCCGCCGCATGCGGATATGGAATGAGTATAGCCGGCTTGCCGAGCCGTGTCAATTCTGCCAGCGTCGTCGCCCCCGAGCGGCAGATGACACAGTCGGCTGCGGCATACGCGATGCTCATCGCATCGATAAATTCCATCACGCGCACTCTGTCACTTCCGTGCGTCTGCAGCGCGTCTGCACCGGGATATTTTCCCGTCTGCCACAAGATCTGAAATCCCATTTCCGTCAAGGGCGCAATGCTCGGTGCCAGTGCGATGTTGATAGAGGCCGCTCCCAGACTCCCTCCGAACACCAACAGCGTTTTTTTCGTCCCGTCGAAGCCGAACGACCGGATTGCCTCGTCGCGCGTCACCGTTGTCAATTCGTCCCGCGTCGGCGTGCCCACAACGTGTGCTGCGACTCCCTTCGGCAGCCAGCGCTTCGTCACATCGAATGTGATGAGCACCTGCGAAACGCGGCGCGCGAGCATGCGTGTGGTGGCTCCTGGAAAACTATTGCTTTCGTGGATCACCGTCGGTATGCCCATAAGCGATGCCACGAACAGGACCGGGCCGCACACATACCCGCCTGTTCCGACAACCACATCCGGCCTCAGCATCCGGAGCAGCCGAAACGACTGCGTCAGCGCGGCAACGGCCTTCACCGGGAACAGCATGTTGTCGAATGTGAAACGCCGCTGAAAACCGCTGATCCAGATCGTATGAAACTCATATCCTTTTGCAGGCACCACGCGCGCTTCGATCCGGTTTTTTGTGCCGACAAAGACACACCGCACGGCCGGATCGATCTTTGTCAATTCTTCGGCAATGGCGATGGCGGGAAACACATGGCCGCCTGTACCACCGCCCGCAAAAAGCACTGTCATGGACATTGTTCCCTTAAAACACTTTTCCGACGCTTGGCTGCGGCTTGACGGCCGGCACAGGCGCAGGTTCGATCGGCGCCAGGCGCGGATTCATTTCCGTCTGCGACGAGATGTTCAGCAGCACGCCGACCGCGAACGCCGAGAAAATGATGGCCGATCCTCCGTAACTCACAAAGGGCATTGGCAGCCCCGTTGTGGGCACAAGGCCCAGTGTCACCATTGCATTGCCGAGCGCGTACGTCACGATCGAGACCGTGATGGACAGCGCAAGAAATTTTCCGAGATCATCCGGCGCATGTTTCGCAATGCGCAGCCCGCGCAGCAGAATCAACAGGAAGACAGTCATGAAGATTATCGTTCCGATCAATCCGTATTCTTCCCCCACGATCGAGAAGATGAAGTCGCCGTACGATTCGGGCAGGAAGAGATCGCGCTGCTTGCTCTGTCCCATCCCGACGCCGAAGATGCCGCCGTTGCCGAATCCGATGATCCCCTGCCACAATTGATACTTTGCCTTCTGCAGGCCTTCGGGATTGTCGCCGAACCCGAAATAGGCCAGCACGCGCTGACGCCGGTACGCGGCTGTGAGCATATACACCAGGAGCGTCGGAACGAGTGCGAGCATCGAATACGCGAGATGCTTGATCCGTGCGCCGCCGATGAACATCATCAGCATGCCGAGCATGAAAATGATGCCGCCCATGCTGAAGTTCGGCTGCGCCAGCACGAGCACGGACACCGCGCCCACCCACATCAGCAGCGGCAGGAATCCTTTTTTCAGGTCGTTCAGTTTCTCTTTCTTCGTCGAGAGCAGCGTGCTCAGATGGAACAGCAGCGCAAACTTCGCAAACTCCGACGGCTGAAAACTGAATCCGCCGATCGAGAGCCACCGCACAGCTCCTTTGGTCTCGCCGCCGAACACCTTCGTCACAACGAGCAGGATGATCGCTCCGATCAGCACAGCCTTCGTGTAGTCCTTGTACTTGTGATAGTCAACGCCGATGCCAATGAACAGTACCACCAGTCCGATGAGCACTTTCACGATATGTTTGTTGACGAGTCCGCTTTCGGATTTCAAATTTTGCAGCGCCCATGCGGATGACGCGCTGTACACGATGAATGTGCTCACGCCCATCAGCACGATGACGACGATGAATGTCAAAGGATCAATATGATTGCGCTTCTTCCCCACGTCCGGCTTCCTCTTGTTACAATGCATTCACGATGGATTTAAACACCCTGCCGCGTTCTTCATAATCCTTGAACCAGTCGAACGATGTGCACGCCGGCGCCAGCAGCACAATATCGCCCGGCTGCGCCAGCGACGCTGCGACTGCGACGGCATGTTCCATCGAGACGCGGTTCGGCACGGCCGCGCCCGTCGTGTCAACGCGCCGGACGGGAACCGTGCCGCTGAAATTTTTCTCTATCGTCTCCGCCGACGCGCCGGTGGCGACAATGGCGCGGACATGCTGCTTCACCAGGTCGACGATCGTCGTATAATCGTTTCCCTTGTCCATGCCGCCGAGCATCAGCACGATGGGCTCTGTGTAACTCTTGAGCGCTGCAGCAACCGCCTCGACCGTCGTCGCCTTGGAATTGTTGATGTACGTGATGCCGTTGACTTCGCGCACATATTCCTGCCGGTGTTCCACTCCCTTAAAACTGCGGAGCGTGCCGCGTATGGATGCAGGTTCGATTCCCAGCAGCCGCGCGGCCAGTGCGGCAGCCATGGCATTATACACATTGTGATCGCCGCGTATGCCGATCTCGTCCACGGAGATGATGGGTATCGACGTTCCGTTGAGCCGCGTGATGAGGATCCCCTCGTCAACATAGGCGCCTTCGTTCACGCGCCCGCGGAGGCTCACATGCAACTGCCGTGCGCTGGCCGCGGCGAGCTTTTGTACGCTCCACTCGTCGTCGACGTTCCAGATGACCGTGTCGTTCTCGGTCTGGTTCATGATGATCCGCGCTTTCGCGTCCGCATACTTTTCCATCGACGACTCGTAACGGTTGAGATGGTTCTGCGTGATATTCAACACGATCGCGATCGACGGACGGAATGCTTCTATCGTATCGAGCTGGAAACTGCTCACTTCGAGCACAACGGCCGTGTCGGGTGTCACATCATCGACGACGGCAGAAAACGCAGTGCCGATATTGCCGGCAAGCACGTGGTCCTTTCCGGCGTCGGCAAGCATACGCTCGAGCAGTGTCACCGTTGTGGTCTTGCCGTTGCTCCCGGTGACCGCGATGATGGGCGCCGGACACAGCCATGAGGCCGCTTCGATCTCTGCAACCACACGGAGTCCCCGGCGGCGCGCTTCTTTCATGACAGGCGCATGGGACGGAACGCCCGGACTGGCCACGATCAGATCGGCGTCGAAGACACGTTCCGAATGGCCGCCCGCTTCATAGGCAACGCGGCTGCCGGCCAGCACGGCAATGCTCTCGCCGAGCGCGTCGGCGGGCGCCGCATCGCTCACGAAGACGACAGCTCCGTGGCGCTGCAGCATGACCGCCGCCGCGACTCCGCTTCGCTCCGCTCCAAGCACCGATATTTTTTTCCCGTGAAGATCCTGTTCGCGCATGTGGGTTACCGTACTTTGAACGTTGTCAGACTGACGATCATCAGCAAGATGGCGATGATGTAAAACCGTGTCACAATTTTAGGCTCGGGCACGCCGAGCATCTCGAAATGGTGGTGCAGCGGCGCCATCCTGAAAACACGCCGCCCTTCGCCGTACCGTTTCTTCGTGTATTTGAAATAGAGACGCTGGATGATCACCGAGATCGTTTCCATGAAAAACACGCCGCCGAGGATCGGCAGGATCAATTCTTTTTTCACCATCACGGTGAGTGCGCCGATCGCACCGCCGAGTGCGAGCGAGCCGGTATCGCCCATGAACACCTGGGCGGGATACGAGTTGTACCACAAAAAACCGAGCGATGCCCCGACCAGCGCCGTGCAGAAGATCACCAGTTCGCCGTTGCCCTTCAAATAGATGATGCTGAGATAATGGCTGATCTCGATATTGCCCGACATGTAGCAGATCACCGCCAATGTCAGCGCGACAATGCCCACAGTGCCGATCGCCAGGCCGTCCAGTCCGTCGGTCAGATTCACCGCGTTCGATGTTGCGGTGATCACGAAGATCACGACGGGAATATAGAGATACGAAAAATCGACCATCACGTTCTTGAAAAACGGAACCGTCGTGAGCGTGTTGGCGTGAATATGCGAAAGGTCCGGGGATACATAGAGCGCGGCGCCGAGTATCGTTCCCACCGCCACCTGCCCGACGATCTTGTACCATCCGATCAATCCCTTCGGCTTCTTCTTCACCACTTTCAAATAGTCGTCGAGGAACCCGACAAAACCCAGCCCGACGGTGACCATGATGATGAGGAGCACATAGCGGTTTGTCAGGTCGCCCCACAACAGCGTCGGCACGAGCACCGAACCCAGCACGATAAGGCCTCCCATGGTGGGCGTGCCGGCCTTGCTCAAATGATTTTTCGGAGCTTCGAGCTTTGCCGCTTCGCCGATCTGCAGTTTTTTCAGGAGCGCAATAATTTTCGGGCCGATCCAGAAACTCATGATGAGCGCAGTGATCGCCGCAGCCGCAGAACGGAACGTCAGGAACCGGACGACGCCGAATCCGGGCGGGTGGTATAATTTTTCTATGAGCGTAAAAAAATAAAACAACATAATGGCCTGTCTTCAATAAATGTTAGAGATGCGCGACAATGGTTTCCATCGCCATCCCGCGCGAACCTTTTACAAGCACCGTATCGCCGGGTGCGGCGATCGACTTCAGGATCGCCACCGCCTCGTCCTTCGTTGCACAATGGTACGACTCAGCCAGGCGCGCCGATGCAGCAATGTGGTGCGCAAGCACGCCGTACGTCAGCAGCACATTCGGCTTCAACTTGCGCACCGCCCTGCCGATGGCCGCATGCTCCCGTTCCGAAGCGTTGCCCAATTCCTTCATGTCGCCCAGGACGGCAATTTTTTTACCGGCCGATTTCATCGACATCAGCGTCGCAAGCGCGGCAAGCATCGAATCCGGATTTGCATTGTACGTATCGTTGAGTATCGTCAGGCCGTTGCGCATCACGATCTCCATCCGCTTCGATGCCGACGTGAACGCCGACAACGCCTTCTCCGCGGCGCTGAGAGGGATCCCGAAGGCAGTTCCAACGGCGATCGCCGCCAGGGCATTCGACACATTGTGCATGCCCGAGGCGCCGAGCGTGAATTGACGTCTGCGGTGCAGCCGCTTCGTGGTGCACACGAACACAGGCCTGCCGTCGTCCGTCACGCTCACATTGTTCGCCCTGACGTCAGCGTCGGGGGCTATGCCGTATAACAATTTTTTCGCGAGTCCGGAGGAGGCTTTCACGAGCATCGGATCATCGGCGTTCACGAAGGCTGCACCGTAGGAGCCGTCCATGAACCTGTATAATTCCGTTTCTTCTTTTGCCACGCCCTTGAGATCGGTGAAAAATTCCAGATGCTCCCTGCCGATGTTCGTGATGACCGCATGCGTCGGCAGGGCGATGGAGCATAAATTCTGCAGTTCGCCAAAATGATTCGTGCCGAGTTCAAGCACGGCGATCTGATGCGACGGCTTCAGACGGAAAAGCATCTGCGGAACGCCGATGTGATTGTTGAGATTGCCTTCCGTGCTGAGCACCGTGTATTTTTGCCGCAGCACCGAAGCGATCATGTCCTTGGTCGTCGTTTTTCCGTTGCTGCCCCCGACGGCGACAATGGGAATGTCGAATTTCAAGCGGTAGAGCCACGCCAATGTACCAAGCGCCTTCGTCGTATTGGGAACGACGACGACCGCCGCATTCATTTTTTTGAGCGCAGCGGCGTCATACTTCGCGTCGACCACGATCGCAGATGCTCCCGCACCGGCGGCGTTGAGGACGAACTCGTGTCCGTCGAATGTGTCGCCGCGAAGCGCGAAGAATACATTGCCGGGGGCAACCGTTCGCGAATCGGTGGACACGCCGGTCAGGCGTTTACCGCGCTGCGCGCCGGACTGAAATATTTCAGCGCCGGAGAGCATTGACAAATCCTTGATCGAAAGATTCATGATGGTTCGGTGTTGGATAAAAACTGCGCCACGATTTCTTTGTCGCTGAAATGGGTCTTCAGAGACCCGATGATCTGATAGTCTTCATGCCCTTTGCCGGCGATCAGCACCACATCGCCCGGTGCGGCCGAAGCGAGCGCCTGTTCGATCGCCGAGCGTCGGTCCAGCTCCACGGTCACATCGTTCCGGTTGTTCATCCCGCCGAGGATCGCATCCGCGATCGATTGCGGATCTTCGGTGCGCGGATTGTCCGTTGTCACGATCACACGGTCGCTGTAGCGTTCGGCGATGGCGCCCATCAGCGGACGCTTGTGAACGTCCCTGTCGCCTCCGGCACCGAACACGGTGATCACCGACCCCGCGGCACCCGGCGGCAGGATCGCCCGAATGGTCTGCAGACAGTTTTCGAGCGCATCCGGCGTGTGCGCATAATCCACGATTGCCGTCCAGCCGCGGGACGAATGAAACTGTTCGAACCGTCCCGGCGCCGGGCTCAAGCGCCGGATCTGCTCCGCGCTGATATCGATACGCGGTTCCACGCTGTTGACTGCGGCATAGGCCGCAAGAAAATTCGACACGTTGAATGTTCCCGTCATGGCGGTTTCCACCGCTGTGCCGTTGACGTCGGCCGTAAACCCCGATGTGCTCATGCGCACATGGTCGGCCCGGTAGTCGGCCGCATTGTCGATGCCGAAGGTGACGATGCGCGCACGCGTGGTTCCGACGATCGCTGCTCCCTGCGGAGAGTCCGCATTGACGACGGCAACAGCATCGGGTGCGAGCATGTCGAACAATATTTTTTTTGCCTGAAAATAGTCGGCCATCGTTCCGTGATAATCCAGATGGTCCTGCGTCAGGTTCGTGAACACTGCCGCCGCGAACGGGATGCCGTAGACGCGGTCCTGATGAAGCGCATGCGAGGATACCTCCATCACCGCATGCGTGCAACCCTCTGTCACCATGCGCGCGAGGAGCCCGTGCAGTTCGAGCGATTCCGGAGTCGTATGCGTCGCCGGCATGCTCTCGTGTCCGATCGCATACCCGATGGTGCCGATGAGCCCCACTTTTGCGCGGCCGTCGGCCTCCAGGAGCTGTTTGATCAAATACGTCGTTGTGGTTTTACCGTTCGTTCCCGTCACGCCGATGATGCGAAGGCTCCGCGCGGGATGCCCGAAATAATTTGCCGACATGCCGGCCAGCGCCTTGCGCGTGTTCGCCACGACAAGCTTCACGGTGCCCGTATGCATGCAGAGCGGGTCCGGCGGATTCGTGTCGTCTTCGGTCACGATGACCTTTGCCCCGTTCGCGATCGCATCGCCGATGAACCGGTGGCCGTCGGCGGCGGCACCGCGCAGAGCAACGAAGACTCCGCCGCGTCCGACGGTGCGCGAGTCGTAATGAATGCCCGACACCATCACGTCGTGAGTGGACGCCATTTTCCCAAAGACTGTTTGAAACATCTTCGTGACAGGCACGCCATCGAGCAATTCGTTGAGTTCCATGGGAGATCTTTTTTTAATACAATTGCGCCGTGCTGATCTGATTCGGCTCGCAGTGCATGACAATTTTTTCTCCGGCGCGCACCGGCACGCCCGGTTCGGGAGTCTGGCTCACAACGCATCCCGATCCGATCAGGACGGCAATCAAATGTTCCGATCCAAGCGTGTTCACGGCCCGTCTCGCGCTCATGCCCCGCAGGTCGGGTACGAGGTGCGCCATCGTGGCGTCCTCCGTCGTGATCAACTCTACGATGCTTCCCGCCGCCAGCGCGTTCCCCGGATCGGGGGACTGATGACGCACCACCGTGCCGTTGCCGACAATGTGCACCGTCATGCCGATCGTTTCCAGCATCGATGCGGCATTTTTGGCCGCGAGCGTGCGCACATCCGGCAGCACGATCGAACCGGAACGTTCGGCCACCATCGTTCGCGTGAGTGCGCCGTTATTGTTGATGATGCGCTCGGCGATCGCGCGAAACACCGGTACGCTTGCCATGGCGCCGGTGTAATATTCCATTGCAGGATGTTCGATGATCACGAGGATCGCAACTTCGGGATCTTCCGCCGGAAAGAACCCGACGAACGACGCATTATACACGCCGTTCTCATATCCGCCGTTGACATACTTGCGCGATGTACCCGTTTTGCCTGCTATCGTTGTGCCCTTGAGCGCAGCGCCTTTTCCTGTGCCGTGATCCACCACGCCCACAAGCATGGACTTGACCTGGCGCGCCACATCCTCCGGTATCACACGTCGGATCATCTGCGGTGTTCCCTCGCGCACGATGGTTCCCGCAGCATCGGTCTCATTGCGCAGGATATACGGCTTCATCAAAATACCGTTGTTCGCGATGGCACCGTATGCGGACACGATCTGCAGCGGCGTCACGCCGACTTCGTATCCGTACGCCATGCTGTTAAGCGTTGCACCGGACCATTCCGCCGGCTTTTTCAACTCTCCGCTGATCTCTCCGGGAAGCTCGATGCCGGTGCTGATGCCGAAGCCGAAATTTCTCGCCTGCGTGTATAACCTGTCTGCACCGATCAGATTGCTGACTTTCGCCATCACGATGTTGCTCGAATGGGCCATTGCATCGGCAAACGTCACATCGCCCATCCCGTGCGTATCCGAGATCGTGCGCGAGCGTCCGTCCGCGAAGGTGACATGATAGCGTCCCATTTCTGCATAGAAGTGCGTCGAGAGCGAGACGACATTCGCCGACAGAGCCGCCGACGCCGTGACGATCTTAAACACCGATCCGGGTTCGAACATGTCGCCGATCGTCCGGTTCTTCAGCGCATCGGCGTTGCCGATATCATTCAGATTCGTGGTCGGGTAATTCGCCATCGCGAGCACTTCGCCGGTCGACGGCTTGAGCATCACGACGATGCCGGCTTCGGCCTTCGTCTGCTGGATTCCTTTTTTGAGCTCTTCTTCCGCGATCGACTGATAGGTAAAATC
The DNA here is from genome assembly GCA_903884005.1 of uncultured Ignavibacteriota bacterium. Lineage (GTDB taxonomy): Bacteria > Bacteroidota > Ignavibacteria > UBA10030 > UBA8401 > CAISDA01. The sequence goes on from CAISDA010000079.1 coordinate 47,597, forward strand.
GATCGTCAGGTAGACCGAATGTCCGTTGATCGGTTCCTGGCGCGGATAATCGGTCGACGGCCGCTTCCGTCCAAGGCCGTCTTTCTGCATAATGACAAACCCGTCTGTCCCGCGCAGCACCGGATCGAATTCCCGCTCGACGCCGCTGACGCCCGCGTTCTGGCTGTTCGTCGCGCCGATGATCTGCGATGCGAATTCATCGTAATGATGCATGCGCACGGGGTCATTCATTTTCACGACGCCGGCCATTTTACTGAGCGGAATTTTTGCGGCAAGATCCGGACGCACATGCTTTTCGAGGTAGACAAAGCGCAGGTCCGTTTTGAGCTTCTGGAGATATTCCTGCTCCGGCTTTCCGGTGCATAATGAAAACTGCGAGGCAATAAACCGCTCGTCATCGGATGCGATCTGCGGATCGGCGGTAAACGAGACGAAGGTGGACGTGGAGGCAAGGATGTTGCCGTCCCTGTCGTAGATGGAACCCCGCACGGCGGGCAGTACGACGCGCGCTTCATATTGCTTGCGCGCCGCTTCCCGGTATTTCGACGCGTTCAGCCCCTGAATCATAATGAGGCGCCCCATGACGATGAGGAAGAGCCCGACAAAGCCCGCCTTCACGCACAACAGTCTCCAGCGGTACCGTATCGCAGGATCGGCCGGAAACAATTGTTCGATGTATGCTTTTATCTTCATCGTGTTTGTGACAATGCGTGTTCACTGCGGACGTGATCGATCTCGAACCAGGATGGCGCTTCGCGCGGGTTGACCATGCCGGCCTTCTCGCGCGCCAGCATTGTGATACGTTCTAAATTTGATTTTCGGTTGATGTCGGCGCGCAGCACTTCGTTCGTGCTGATCACGGTGTTGTAGCGCATCGTCAATTCGTTCATATCCCGTCCGAGCCGGAGCACCGCGATCACGTTGCTCGTATAAAACAGACAGCCGACCACCAGGCACAGTACAACGGACATGACCGTCGACATTTTTGTCGTACGCGCCGCGGGCTTGCGCGCCGGTCTCACGGCGTAGCCGGGGACCGTTCCCTGCGGATCGTAAAGCACCGCATCGCCGCCGTAGATCGGCCGGTCGTTGAAGAGCGGGAGCTGCGCTTCCGCATCGGACATATGTTTCGAGGCGCTTCGTGCCATCACACTTTCTCCGCTACACGCATTTTGGCGCTCCGCGAACGGGGATTCGTCATCTGTTCATCCTCCGAGGCGATGAGCGGTTTTTTCGTCACCAGGCGCAGCACGGGAACACGCGGCGTGTCGGGAAGGAACTTCACCCCCGACGGCGTCATCGTGGCTGCCTGCTCTGCAAAATAATTTTTCACGATCCTGTCTTCCAGTGAATGATAGGCGATCACGACGATGCGGCCTCCCGGCACCAGCATCTCCACGCCGTCGCGGAGCATCGTTTCAAGCCGTCCCAGTTCGTCGTTCACTTCGATGCGCAGCGCCTGAAAAATCCGGGCCAGCGATTTCGTCACAAATTTTCCACCGACACATCGTTCAACGATCGCGACGAGCTGGCTCGTCGTTTCGATCGGCGCTTCCGAACGCTGCGATGCTATCGCCCGGGCGATGCGGCGCGACATTTTTTCTTCGCCGTAGGTGAAAAAGATATCGGCAAGCGAGTGCTCGTCGTATTCATTCACGATGGCCCGTGCATCGCGCGTCTGCCGACGATCCATGCGCATATCCAACGGCGCGTCGGCGCGGAATGTGAATCCCTTCCCGTGTTCGTCCAATTGAAACGACGACACGCCAAGATCAAGCAGCAATCCCTGGATGCCGTCAATATCATGAGAGTGGAGAATCGATCGGAGGAACACCGTATTGTCGTGCACAAATTTCACGCGCGGAGCAAACCGCGCCAGTTTTTTTTTCGCTTCCCGCTGCGCATCCTCGTCGGCATCGATGCCGAGAACGAGGCCTTCCGGGAAAATTTTTTCACAGATCGCTTCCGCGTGTCCGCCGCCGCCGAGCGTGCCGTCCACGTACACTCCGCCGCGCGTCGTCACAAGCATGTCGACAGCGTCGTGCAGCAGTACCGGAATATGATATGCATCGCCCACCGCTTAGCCTTCGATTGACTGCGGGAACACCACTGCCGCGACATCTTCGTAACTCTCGGCAAACGTCTCTTTATAGTCCGCATACACGGACGGATTCCAAATCTCGATATGATCCATGATACCGAGGATGATCACCGCACCGTCGATCCCCGCAAACTCCATCAGGTCTTTCGACAGCATGAGGCGTGAGGCAGAATCGATCTGCACCTCGGTCGCCATTTCGAGCAGCGTCCGCATGAACTGGCGGTGTTTTGGGTTCGGCGTATGCAGTTTCCTGATCGACGATTCGAGCACGAGCCATTCATCATTCGGGTATACATAGATGCATTTTTCGAACCCGCGCGTGAGCACAAAGGTGTCTCCGGCTTCCTGCGCGACGTTTTTCCTCATCTTCGCGGGAAGATTGATACGGCCTTTTGCATCGACGGTGAATTGAAATGAACCTTTGAAGGACGACATTGTGACCCTTGATCTTAATATTGGCGAAAATAGTGTGTTTTTAACACACCACTACCCCACTTTCACCCACTTTACAACACAAAATTTACGCAATATTAATTCAAAGTCAAGTTAATTTCTACTTATTTTGAAGCATTGTTTCAGCGAGGGAGGGGGGAAACCGGGGAAGGCGGAGGGATGATATTCCATTGCGTCAAATCCCGTTCCAGGCACGCGGGATCGGTGAAGAGGAGTCCGTTCATGCCGGCCTCGAGCGCGGCATCGATATTTTCCTGAAGGTCGTCGATGAACAGGAGCTGCGCCGGATCTTCGTGCAGTTCGCGGATGACGTGGCGATAAATTTCGGGCGATGGTTTCGCCGCACCGATCTCGAACGAGAGAAACCGGCGCGTGATCTTTCTGACTGTCGCGCATTCGCGTTCCGCCTTTTCGAAATGCGCAGCGCTCGTATTGCTGAGCATCGCCGTTGCGCACCGCGCTTGCACGCGCTCGATGATGCCCGTCATGCCGGGCACATCGTCGCGTATTATTTCGTTCCATGCGAACAGCAGATGGTCGCGCGTATAGCGGCCGTGGAACACATCGAACAGGCGGTCGATAAATTCATCGGTCGACAATCGTCCCGTCTCATAGAGCCGGCCGTGCGCCGCAGCTGCGCTCCGGTACGGTGCTCGAGATTCGGGCGTCGACAGCGCAAGCGCGTTGGGAAAAGCATCGAAATCGATGTTCACCATGACCCGGCCAAGATCGAAGATTACCGTTGAGATCACATTCGCCATGTGTGCATCCGTGCTCGTGAATGGAAATTTTTTTGTTATTGCAGCATGTCAAGAATGCTGCGCGCTTCGGCGATGCGTTCCGCGCCGGTGCGGTGTTTCAGGAATGTGGTCACATATAAATTTTTTTCCGCTTGCTTCAGCGTCAACACGTAGTCTGCCGTTTTGCTCGCCTTATCCATGAGCGCCTGGAAGTCGCCGCTTTCGTAAAACGACGACTCCTTTTCGCCGGGAAGATAGAGCCGCAGCGTCCGCTGATTGATCTCGATTTTCTTGAGGCCGATGTCAGCGCCCGAAATCCGAAGCTGCGCCAACGCAAAGAGGTGGTCCACCTCGGCCATTGCCGCGCCGAAGCGGTCGACGAGCTCCAGCCGGATGTCATCCGCTTCCCGTGTCGTTGACGCCTTGTAGAGACGGCGATAGATGTCCAGGCGCTCCGAATCGTTCTCGACGTAGATGTCGGGAATATACGCTTCAATATCCGCTTCGATCTGCGTCTCCGTTTTCTTTTTCTGCTGCGGCTGATGCGCAAAGAGCTCCGAGAATTCCTGTTCCTTCAATTCGGCGACCGCCTCTTCGAGGATCTTCGTGTACATCTCGAATCCCATTTCCATGATGAAGCCGCTCTGCTCCGCGCCGAGCATGTTGCCGGCCCCGCGGATCTCGAGGTCGCGCATGGCAAGATTGAATCCGGAGCCGAGCTCCGTGAATTCCTCGATCGCCTGGAGACGCCGGAGCGTCTGTTTCGGAAGCGTTGCGATCGGCGGCACCAGGAGGAATGCGTACGCCTGCACATTCGATCGTCCGACGCGCCCCCGCAGCTGATACAATTCCGCAAGCCCGAAGTGGTCGGCCCGGTTGATGATGATGGTGTTCACGCTCGGGATATCGACGCCCGACTCGATGATCTTCGTGGTAACGAGCACATCGAATTTTTTCTGCAGGAAATCCATCATCACTTTTTCCAGTTGATGCGCGTGCATCTGTCCGTGCGCCACGCGAAACCGGGCTTCGGGAATGAACTCCTGAAACACTTCTGTCAGCGCGTCGATCGAATGGACCCGGTCGTTCACAATGAAGACCTGGCCGCTCCGGTGCAGCTCCTTCAGCACCGCTTCTCTGATGATGCGTTTGTCGAACCGTGCGATCTCGGTCTGTATCGGCAGACGGTTGCGCGGAGGCGTATTGATGAGCGACAGATCGCGCGCGCCCATGAGCGAAAAATTCAGCGTGCGCGGAATGGGCGTCGCCGTCAGCGTCAGCGTGTCGACGCTGATCTTGAGCGCGCGCAATTTTTCCTTTGCCGCCACGCCGAAACGCTGTTCCTCATCCACAATGAGAAGGCCGAGGTCCTTGAAGCCGATGTCCTTCGACAGGATTCGGTGTGTCCCGATGAGAATGTCGATCGTGCCGTCCTTCACGGATTGGATCACCGACTTCTGCTCCTTCGGCGTGCGAAAGCGCGAGAGAAGTCCGATGCGTATCGGATATCGGTTCAAGCGGTCCGTGAATGTGTTGAAGTGCTGCTGCGCGAGGATCGTGGTGGGCACGAGGATCGCGACTTGCTTGTTGTTCATCACCGCTTTGAACGACGCGCGCACGGCCACTTCCGTCTTCCCGAAGCCGACATCGCCGCAGACGAGACGGTCCATGGGAGTGGAGCTTTCCATGTCCAGCTTGACCTCGGCTGTGGCGCGCGCCTGGTCCACGGTATCGTCGTACATGAACGATGCTTCCATTTCCTTCTGCCAGTGCGTGTCGCTTTGGAATGCGAACCCGGGCTCCTGCTTGCGCTTGCCGTAGAGACGGATGAGGTCGCGGGCGATGTCCTTGATCTTTTTCTTTGTCCGCGTCTTGAGGCGGTCCCACTCGGCGCTCCCCAGGCGGTTGAGCTTCGGCTGGTGTCCTTCCGCCGACGAATATTTTTGGAGCCGCGTGATGAAATTCAAATTGACGAACAGCGTTCCGCTGTCGGCGTACTCGAGTTTCGCGACTTCCTGCTCAACGCCCCCGACGGCGATCTTCTGCAGGCCCAAAAATTTTCCGATGCCGTGATCGACATGGACGACGTAATCGCCGCGGCGCAGCGTCTGCAATTCTTTCTGCGAGATGCCTTTGAAGCGCCGGCGCTTCGCTGCGCCTCGCCGCTTGATGCGGCCGAACACTTCGTGTTCGACAAAGACCGCCAGCTTCGCTGCGGGAAAAATGAATCCCGCATGGCATGTTTCGGTGGCATATTCTATGGCGGTGATGGCCACCGGCATATCGGCGTCGCTGTCCGTGAAATCCGGGGCGTCGCGGAGATCTCCGGCGAACGGTTCACGGTCATCGCCGCCGACCGGATGCCGCGGGCCGTCATCGTACGACTCGCCGTCGGACTCGGTGCTGATGTCATCATCGCCGGCCGGATGCCGCGGGACGTCACCGTACGACTCGCCGTCGGACTCGGTGCTGATGTCATCATCGCCGGCCGGATGCCGCGGGACGTCCTGCGTATCCGCGCGGCGCCGTATTTTTTTCGGCCCGCGGACGCCTTCCTCGATCAACTCCCGGATACGGTCCGCCTCCTCCTTCGTATCGGAGGCGAGCACGATCTCGAAACCCTTTTCGAAGAGGGCCTCCATGGCGCTCAGCAGCGCTTTCACGCTCCCGTTGGCTGCCGGCTGAGGCACCGCATTGAAATCGATCGCCTCATCGGCTCGGCCCAGCACGCTCATGATGAAGCGCGGATACCGTTCGACCGACGCTCGAACATCGTCGTATGAAAAATCGGCGGCGACGCCTTCCTTCTCCAGTTCCTGAAATTCTTTTTCGATCAGTCCCGGATCATCCGCGAGGATAATGGCCTCGGGCGAGAGATACGTGAAAAATGGAATCGCGGGTATCTCCATGTCCGTGTCCGGTGCGGACTCGCCGTCGGCGGTCACTGCCGGCCTCTTCATGCCGGCGAGGTCGGGAATAATGCTCACGCTCTGCAGGTCGCGGACGGAGCGCTGCGACAAGACGTCGAATTCACGAATGGACTCGACCGTGTCACCCCAAAACTCGATGCGAACCGGATTGTCGCCGATGAACGGGAACACGTCCACGATGCCGCCGCGCACCGCATAATCACCGTAGGTTTCAACGATCGACTTCCGTTCGAATCCGAGCAGGGACAGTTTGTCGAGAAAGGATTGAAATTCGGTTTCGGCGCGCAGCGTAATGTCGACGACGGATTCCTTCAATCGTTTCTTTTCCGGAACGGCATACGCAAGCGCCGAGGCGTGCGTGATATAGACGCCCGGCGCCTGAGCGCTGAGCGCCTTGAGCGTCTCAACCTGGCTGATCGGGGCCGACATGTTGAGCGACTCTCCTTCGTGCGCCGAATCGACGAGATACAAGCGCACATCCGCATCGCCGAGCAGCATCGCGCAATCGTCCCGCATTTTTTCGGCGTCGTCCTTTTCGGCGCACACCACCAGCAGCTGCCGCTGGAATTCTTCGTACACATGCGCCGCCACAAACGCGCGCAGCGATCCCGCAATGCCGCGCAGCACCACGGGAGTCCCGGGGATCGGCTCATCTGCCGTCAGCTGCTCGAACGGCACGCTGCCGAATATTTTCCGCTTTATTTTTTCGATCATTGTTCGCTCCGGCCTTACACCCATTCCTGCAGGAACGGCTGATGCTTCACGGGCGAGAATTCGATGAACCGATAGTCGGCGGCGCCGCGCACGCGGTACGGATCGCTCTCGAAAAAGCGCGTGATCGCCTCAATCGACTCAGCGCGCGCGACGATGATCCCGCCCGTGCGGGGAGTCATCGGCCCCGAACAGAGCAGCATGCCGCTGTCGTATCCCCGCTGAAGATACGCCCTATGCTCGGGGAGCACCTCGTCAATGATGCCGATGGGCGCCGTATAGGTGATCTCAACAATGCAATGTTTCATGATAGCCGTCCTTGATGTCGAACTCTGTTACGAGGTCTTCCCCGGTTTCAGGATGACGCCTTTGTTTTTGTGTCCGTTAATTTTTACGGTCAACGGCTCGATGAGCTGCAGATGCCGCGTGTACTCCATGGCCTCCGCCGCGCGCTGGCACGCAAGCCAGTTCCAATCGATCGAGCCGAGATTGTTCATCTGGTTCACCGTAAAATATCCGATGCGGAAGCTTGTGATGTTCTGAAAAAAATGCGATCCCTGGCTCGGGGTGACGCTGAAATCCTTGAACCCCGATTCAACGATGACAGCCGCGCCGGAGATCTGATCCCATGTGACGGGGATGCCGAGCCAATGATCCAGGCTGCCCCAGCGGCCGACGCCGATGAGCACGTACGGACGCTTCTGCGACACGAGCTTGGCATTCATCATGCTCACTTCGTGCGCCGCCTCACGGCTCTTGCCGCGGTCGAATTTTGTGATATCCACGACGACGATATCATAGAGGTTCTGTATCGACCCGTTGCCGAGCACCTGCTCACTCTGACAGAGAATATTCTCCGGCGTGAATTTTTCAATATCGATGTCTTCGACCTCGCTGCTCAAGACGAGCGGCCTGATCTGCAGCAGCGCAAATTCTTTTTTTTGTCCCGGCGCCGCATTGATGTTCGCGGCAAATTCTATTTCGACAGGTGTGCCCATGCCCGAACTCCCCATGGCCAGCATCGTCTCCAGAATTTCGGGAAGAGGAAAGACGTTATGTTTGAGGATCGGGGCAAACGTCACCACGCGCTTCCCCTTGCGCGAGATCCCGTCGTACACCGCATCATTCTCCGACGAGTACGTGGATGCAACGTTCGAGAGCGTTTGATCTTTTTCGGCCACCGCAAGGTCGTATTTTTTCACGAATGCATCCGGCGTATGCTGCTCCGAATTCTCGAGCGTCTGGTGAAGGTCGAGCGCGTAAAATTCATTTTGTCCATTCCGCAGCGTTTCTTTTGCCGAAAAAAACTGCATCAGATGGCGCGGATATTTTGGGCAGAACCGTACGGTGTTGCCTCCGTCGACTACGGTTTTACCCAGTCCGAGCGCGACGTAGACGATGCCGTCTGTCGATTTCTGCGGCGCCACGGGGTAAAAATTATACGATTTTCCCACGCCGGCAAGATCCGGATAAAAACGATTCCCGTGGCCGCTGCCCACCATGCGCTGGACGATGACCGCCATTTTCTCCTCTTCCATGCGGTACGAGGTCGCCTTCATGTACTCTTTCGCGCCCTTGGAAAATGTCGACGCATAGATGAGCTTGATGCTCTGCAATAATTCACGCAGCCGGACCGCGTCGTCCTGATTGTTGTTCGGGATCATATAGGTCTGATACACGCCCGCGAACGGCTGGTACTGGGAATCTTCAAGGAGACTGGACGACCGTACCGCGAGCGGTTCGCGGCTGATCTCCAGGAAATCCATCAGCTTGATCACGATCTCCTCGGGAAAATACGGCGCTTCGACAAACCGCTGGTTCAGTTCGTCATCATTGGCCGCGCCGAGGGCGAAATTTTCGAGAGCGTTGCGCTGCAGAAAATGGTCGAACACGTCGGTCGCGATCACGAGCGCCGCAGGAACGGAGATATCGATGCCCTGATATCGTTCGCGCACGTTCGTGGCATTAATGAGCGTGTTGATGAACCCCAGACCGCGCGCTTTGCCGCCGAGCGAGCCTCCTCCGACACGGGCGAAACTGTCGTACGGCTCGAATGTCTCTTTCGAAAACTCGGTGATCACTCCCAGGCGCCGGGCCTGCATGTAGCGGCGGAGCGATCCGAGAACCATCTGGCGCACCTCGCCGATGCTCGTGAAGTCCGACACCTTCCGCGGCCGCAGCTGGTCCGCGAGTTCGAATTCAGTGCGGGCCTTGAACCAGTTCGAAAAATGGTTCTGCTGCGAATGGTACTCGATGGATGCATCGGGCACGACAAGCAGCTGCTGTTCGAGTTCCTTCAGGTCGGCCGCCCTCCCGACGACAGTGCCGTCGGGGAGCCTGAAGATGAAATCTCCGAAGCCGAATTGATCGAGCATGAATTCGCGCAGTTCGTGAAGCAGGCGGGGCGACGACTTCAGCAGGAACGACGCGCCGATCTCGGCCGCTTTTTCGGCGTGTTCCTTGTTGCTGGATTGGAGAAGGATCGGGATGTCCTGATGCCGCGCCTTCACATTCATCGCGAACGTGATGCCGGCCTCGGGATCTTTCACGCCGCCGCGCTTGAAATTCACATCCGAGATGATGCCGAGCACCGTCTCCTCGTACGCCTCAAAATATTCCCACGCCTCTTCGTACGTCGTGCTCAGCAGAATTTTGGGACGGGCGCGCATGCGGAGGAATCGGTGCGTGAGATTGACGCCTTCGGTGATGAGACGCTGCGACTGGTCGAGGATCTCGGTATAGATAATGGGCAGGTATGAGGAATAGAAATTCACGCTATCCTCGACGAGGATGATCGACTGCACGCCGACGGCCTCCGTATCGCGCTGCACATTGAGCCGGTCTTCGAGATACTTGATGATGGCGATGATCAGCCGGTAGTCGCCCTGCCAAATGAATATCTTATCGAAGACCGACGTATCGAAATTGTCGACGAGATCCCTGCGCTCGCGGTTGTCGTACGCGAGCAGAATGACGGGCAGCTTCTTCGCGCGCTCCGAAAGTTTGTGCGCCAGTTTCGTGACATGCATATCCTCGATATGCAGCGTCGTGATGACGAGGTCGAACTGGTTGTCGGCGTCGATCCGCTCGAGCGCCTCCTTCCCGCTCGTGACGTGCGTGATCTCGATCGAGTGCCTCAGATTGAGCGCCTGCACCTCGCGGCGGAGCAGTTCATACAACTGTCCGTCTTCTTCGAAGAGATAATTGTCGTAGAGACTCGACACAAGCAGAATATCGCGCACCTTGTATCGCATTAAATTCTGGAACTTGTTCATCCGGAAGGGATGCGGTTCCGTGCCTGTCGCCGTGTCGGTTCGTGCCATCGCGTCTCGCAGAAAAAAAATCGGTTGGGAATAAAAAAAAGCCCGGCAGATGGGAAAATCCTGTCAGGCTTTAAGATTACTCGATTGCATCGTCAATGTCAAGCACCCGCTGGCTCTTACACCAGTCCCTGATCCATCATTGCGTCGGCAACCTTCAGGAAACCGGCGATGTTCGCGCCGTTCACATAATTTCCTGGAGTGCCGTATTTCTCCGCATTCTCCAGACACGTGGCATGGATCGCCTTCATGATCTGATGGAGCCGTGCATCCACTTCCTCTGCCGGCCACGGCAACCGCATGCTGTTCTGGCTCATTTCGAGTCCCGAGGTCGCCACGCCGCCGGCATTCGATGCCTTGCCGGGAGAATACAAGATGCCCGCGTGCTCGAACACCTTCACCCCTGCAAGCGTCGTCGGCATATTGGCGCCTTCGGTGACGCAAACGCAGCCGTTCTTCACCAATTCGCGCGCATCATCCTCGTTCAATTCGTTCTGCGTTGCGCAGGGAAGGGCGACGTCCACCTTCACCGACCACGGATGTTTGCCCGCCTGGAAATCGACTTTGAACTTGTCTGCAAAATCCTTCACCGAATCCCGCGCGCTGGACCGCATCTCGAGCATGTACTCGATCTTTTCACCGCTGATGCCGTCCTTGTCGTAAACGAACCCGTCGGGTCCGGAGAGCGTGACGACTTTCGCGCCAAGCTGCGTCGCTTTTTGTACCGCACCCCATGCCACATTGCCGAAGCCCGAGACAGCAACGGTCTTGCCATCGAGCGTCTGCCCTTTGGACTTGAGCATCTCTGCGGCAAAGTACACGACACCGTACCCTGTGGCTTCGGGACGCACGAGCGAGCCGCCCCAATTGATGCCTTTGCCTGTCAGCACACCGGAAAAATCCTTCGTCAGCCGTTTATACTGCCCGAACAAATAGCCGATCTCACGCCCGCCCACGCCGATGTCGCCTGCCGGCACATCGATGTTCGGTCCGATATGACGGAACAGTTCGCTCATGAAACTCTGGCAGAAGCGCATCACTTCATTGTCGCTCTTCCCTTTCGGATCGAAATCGGACCCGCCTTTGCCGCCGCCCATGGGAAGCGACGTGAGGCTGTTTTTAAACACCTGTTCGAACGCTAAAAATTTTAGGATCCCGAGCGTCACCGACGGATGGAACCGGAGCCCGCCTTTATACGGGCCGATGGCAGAGTTCATCTGAATACGATAGCCGCGGTTGATGTGCACTTCACCCTGGTCGTCCATCCATGGCACGCGGAATATCATGGTCCGTTCGGGTTCGACCATGCGTTCTAAAATTTTCGCGGAACGATATTCGGGATGGCGTGCAAGTACCAGTTCCAATGATTGCAATACTTCTTCGACCGCCTGATGAAATTCCGGTTCGGAAGGATTTTTCGCTTTAACCTGAACGAGCAGGTTCTGTGCATAATCGGACATAAGAGACCTCAAAGGTGGAAAAAAAATTCAACATAGGAGCGCCGCATGAAGCATGATCTGCATCATCAGGGATACCGGGGAAAAGAACATGTGTGATGCCGTTTCATGATGCGCGCTCCCGGATGCATGAAGCCGATCGGTGAAAATACCCGGCGCATGACGCGCCGGATGCGGAATTTTCCGTGTCAAGAATATACTATTATTTTTGCAATAAAACTTTTTTCGTCTGAATAAAAACTTTTTCGGCACCGTCGGACGAATTCCCGGCGCGCAGGACGGCAATATACATGCCGCTCGGATGATCGGACGCATTCCATTCCACGGCGTACGTCCCGGGCTGCACACTTCCGTTCACGAGCGTCGAGACGACCCTGCCGAGCACATCGACGATCGTCAGTTCCACCGGCCGCGCGTGCAGGATGGTGAATCTGATCGTCGTCGTGGGATTGAACGGATTCGGATAATTCTGATCGAGCGAGGTGGCAGAGGCCTCCGTCAACAGCGGCCGCACGGTTGTCGCCTGGCGCGTCACGCCAAGAAAATCGGTGACGCCGTGAAGGATCGCATTGGCGGTAACGTCGAATTTCGTCGCACCGGGATCATTCATATCTTCGTACGTCAGCGCCATCACCGCCTCGTGGCAATTTTGCCAGAACCAGCTCTCGGGATACTGTGTCGGTATCGGCACCGACGGCCAGCTCACCAACCCCTTATTGAAATCCTGAATGCCGCCCGGAAAATATTGCTGCACGCCTGCGATGAACGCGCGTTCAGACGCCGAGTAGGGGACTGATGTTCCCTCTGGCGTGTGATAGACAAAGTACCGGATAGTGCCGTACGCTGAATGCATATTGAGTGCGACGCGGATGGGATTCGGCTGCGCCATCAACTTCACCAACTGCCCACGCAACACCTGCACCTCGGGCTCTCCTGGTGTCACATTCCAGTTGCTTTCAATGTCCACCTTGTCCGCGTTGTATCTGTCGTAGGTGAATCCCGGCTGGATGCCAAGCTCGACGCCGTCCACATTGTACATCGGCATGATCGAGAACACACAACTGTCCCGCACGACCCTGCCGAACGGCGTTTCGGAGAGGAGTATCTTGATGATCTCGTTCGTGACCAATGTTCCCTGCACCTCTATAGGATGCGTGCGCGCATGGATCCACACCCTTTTTTTCGCCGCCTCGGGCGTGGTCCGGTTGTGTATTGTCATCACATACATCGTCCGGCGCTGCACCGTGAGGCCGACGGAATCGATCGATACATACGGGCTCTGCTTCCATCGGCCGAGATCGGCGCGGAGTGAATCATAATTATATCCCCACCCGGTCCCGACAATTTTATTGAGGCGCGCGAAGGATGAATCCGGAAAACCACAGGGGTCGGGTGTGTTGATGAGTTGTGCGGATAACGGCGTACAGACCAAGAGCACGACAAACAGCGGTAACAAGCGCATAAGACAGGATCCGGTGCATCTATTTTCCCGGCCGCGTTGAATGACGGACGCGCGTGATGCGTTTGCCGGGTAGAGGGTCCGCAGCCGACATTTTCGGCAGCGGATTATTTATTGACAAGTATTTTTGTCACAGCGGTGCCGTATGCACCGGTCATCCGGCAGAAATAACAACCACCATCGACGTGTGCCGCATTCCAATCAATCGTGTATGCCCCGGGCTGCACGAGTGCATCGAGGAGCCGGGCCGTCTCGCGGCCGAGCATGTCATACACGACGATCCGGACATGCTGTGCCGAGGCGATCGTAAACGGAATCCTCGTTGTCGGGTTGAACGGATTAGGGTAGTTGTGTCCCAATGCCGACGAGAACGGCGGCGGCGCCGACAGGGTCGTCACAGACGACGGCCGCCGCACCGAGTACGAGGCGGCGGTGGCGAGCGCAAGCTGCGTGCTGCGTCTGACGAGTTCGGGATTGATCGCACCGAGTGTATCATACGATGTATGATACAGCGCGTTCGCCGTGTATAGGTCGCTCGACTTGTTGGGGGGCGCATGCTCGATGATCAGTATGGCTGGATACCCCTGCGTCCAAAACGGAGAATGATCGCTGTACAACGCGTAGACGAACGGAGGAGCATTCATCGTCAGGCCGAACGAATACTGCCGGTTCATGCCGACAGCCTCGATACCGATCGGCACCGATGCACTGTCTGAAACGATGTCCGCTGTGAGCCGGCCATTGAACCCGATCATGTCCAGCGCGATCATCGCGGCGACCGAATACCCTTGCTCCTTCAACCGCGCCGAAAAATGCTGGCTGCCGTAGAGGTACCAGGGATATACTTCGCTCGCCTCTTCGCAATTGAATGCGACGAACATCATCGTATAGTCGTTCGAAAATCCCGACGACGAATACTGCGTGAAGATGCGCGCCATTTCAAGAACGGCGGCGACGCCGGTCGCATTGTCGTCCGCACCGGGAGCACGGATGGTCTGCCATCCCGTTTTCCAGGCGCTTTCATAGCCCGCATACGAGTCGAAGTGCGCACCGATCACAACGACCGTTGCAGGATCTTTCTTGCCGGGCAGGACGCCGTAGACATTATACATCCGTTTTGCGTCGTACGGAGCGTGTGCGCTGTACACGTAGAATGTGTCGAACGCGACAGTCAGCGGCGCCGGATTCCGTTTCATTGCCCGCAGCAGCATCTGTGCGCTGCTGTCGTTTCCCGGTGTGAAGGCCACGCGGCTGTAATAGCCCGCAGCGCGTTCCATCGCAACGTCTGTGGCCATGAGACTGTCGGCGGAGACGGCATCGAGCATTTTTTGCACAACGCCGACCTGCGCCTGCACGGCAGCGGAGGCCGCGCACGCGATCACGACAACGACCGAAATCTGTATCCAGCCCCTCATCACGTTCCTCTCGTACAGCTTTCACCGAGTAACAATATGCGTCTCTCCACACGGCTCCCCGGCGGAGCTCGTTTCATTTTCCGTACGAACGGTGAAATCAATGACCGGAATATACAAAGAGAAAGTGAAACAAAAAACACCGGAACGATGCGCGGGACATTATTTATTTTGATATTCATCGAATCATATTGACACGAATCGGGAAAGTGCGTATATTTGATTCGATAACCATCGCAGCAATATAAGGGAGACGCCGATGAAGAGAAAAGAGAGTCTGGCCGTCATGAAAGCATTGGCGGATGAAACGCGCCTTGAGATACTCCAATTTTTGAAGGGACGTCCGGGATACGGCGAAGAGCTCGCGGCGCAGTTGAAACTCACTGCGTCGACCGTGTCTTTTCATTTGAACAAATTGGAACAGGCCGGACTGGTCAGCAAGACGAAGGATCAATACTACGCCGTCTATGCGCTGAGGGAGGAGCTGCTCGATCTGCCGGTACGCGAATTTTTCTCGTTCGACGATGCGCCTCTCGTACTCCACGATTCGCGCCTTGAAGCGTACAGAAAAAAGGTCGTGGCATCGTTTTTCAAACACAACATTCTGCAGCAGATGCCGACGCAGAAAAAAAAGCGCCTCATCGTCCTGGAGCACTTCGCGCGGAAATTCACTCCCGGCGTTGTCTATGCTGAACAGGACGTCACGGCGATGATCGCCCCGCAGTATGCCGACTACTGCACGATCCGCCGCGAATTGATCGATGAGGGATATCTCTCGCGCGACGGGCAGCGATACAGGCGGCTCGAACCCGCATTCCGCCGGACGGCAGAGACCACACGCACGCATACTCACAAGGACGAGGCCATGGGGTCGATGAAAGAAATCAAGATGCACTATAAATTACTGCCAACAACAGCCGGGGTCTACCAGATCCGGAACAACGCGAACGGGCGGTTCCTTCTGGGCAGCAGCCTTAATCTGCACGGCCCCTGGAACCGTCATAAATTCTCGTTGGCCACAGGCGGACATTCCAACAAGGCGCTGCAGGCGGACTGGAACGCGTACGGGGCGGACCAGTTTACATTCGATATCCTCGCGACGGTGAAGGAGGACCCGGATGTGCACACGAGCGACGCACTCAAGCTTCTGGAAGAAGAATGGACGAAGAAGCTCGATCCGTACGGCGAACAGGGCTATAACAAAGACAACGTCGTCAAACGGATACGCGAGGCATAAGCGCATCCCGCGCCCGCGCAGATGCACGGGCGCGGGGGACGAGGCCGCAGACTGACAGCAGTACCGCACTCTTCCGCTCCGGACCAACCATTCGCCATGCGGGGTTGCTCACCGCAGCGATTCTTCAAGCGCAGTGCGCGCATCCGTGCGGTTATCGCGGTATTTCACGATGAGCGGCGTATAGATGCCGAGATTCTGCGCATGGGCGAACGCGCCGCCCAGCGAACGTGTTCCCGCGACAACCACCGCATTCTCCGGGATCACGACAGACCCGTTTTCATTTTTCCGGATGATCGTTTCGTTCACACAATCGTAGACCGGCGTCGACGCCGTGATGAACACTCCGGCCCCGAGCACGGCACGGCGCTTCACGATCGTTCCTTCGTAGATGCCGCAATTGCCTCCGATCAGGACATCGTCTTCGATGATCACCGGCAGCGCGCCGATGGGCTCGAGCACACCGCCCAATTGTGCGGCGGCGCTGACGTGAACTTTTTCGCCCACCTGCGCGCACGATCCGATGAGCGCATGCGAATCGACCATCGTTCCACGTCCCACATATGCTCCGACATTGATATAGGACGGGGGCATCATGATCACTCCCTGCGCAACATAGGCTCCTCTGCGCACCGAAGAACCTCCGGGCACGATCCGCACCATATCACTCTCCGAAAATGTCTTCAGCGGAAACGTATGCTTGTCGAAATACGGGAATGGCGATTCGGTGCACGCCTGCTGGAATTTGCCAAGGCGGAATCCGAGCAGGATGCCCTTTTTGATCCAATGATTGACCCGCCACTCGCCGTTGCAGTTCTCCGCAGCGCGGATCTCTCCGCTGTCCAACAGGGAAATAAAATGGTTGAACATTTCCTCGGCATACGGCGGCAGTGCGGACTGGTCGTCGTACAATCCCGCGATCTCATCGGCTAAATATTCTGTCGTCATTCTCATAATGTCACCCCTATCAATTGAAGTTCCTCTAACACACGGCGAAGTTCGAACCGATGCTCCGACGCCATCCGTGTGAGCGGCAGCCTCGCAACATCGTGTATCATTCCCATCATGGACAGCGCACATTTCACGGGGATCGGATTCGATTCGAGGAAGTTCGCATTCATGAGCGGCAGCAATTCTGCATGGATGAAGCGCGCCTCCGAAAATTTTTCCTCAAGGCACAGATTGACGAACGTCGAAAAGAGGCGCGGAACTTCGTTCGCCACGACGGAGATCGCACCATCGGCGCCAAGCGCCATGAGCGGCAGCGTCAGCGCATCGTCGCCTGAGAGCACAAAAAAATCCTTCGGCTTGCTGCGGAGTATCTCCATGATCTGGGCGACATTCCCCGACGCTTCCTTGATGCCGGCAATCCCCGGAATCTCGGCCAGGTGCAGCGTTGTCTGCGCAGAGATATTGCTGCCGGTTCTTCCCGGCACGTTGTACACAATGATCGGGATGTCCACGGCGGCAGCGATGGCCGCGTAATGCTCTATGAATCCCTGCTGCGTCGGTTTGTTGTAGTAAGGCGCGATCGACAGCACGGCGCCGGCCCCGATGGCCCGCGCATGCTGCGTGAGCGATATTGCCTCGCGCGTCGCGTTGCTTCCGGCGCCGATGATCACCGGCACGCGGCCGGCGGTCTGCGAGACCACGACGTCCATCACATGATGGTGTTCGGCATGATTGAGCGTGGCGCTTTCACCCGTTGTACCGCACGGCACAACGGCGTGGACCCCGTTCGTAATTTGATAGTCGACGAGCCTGCGCAGCGCCGGTTCGTCGATGTCGCCCGATGGCAGCATCGGCGTGACGAGAGCCGTAGCGACGCCGCGGAAGGAAAATTGTGATGACATAGGTGTTCCTTGATGATGAATGAACATGAATGAACTATTCTCGAGAATCTTCGCTTGCGCTCAGATTGACAGAGTGCGCATGTCGTTATGCATAAAATTTTCTGACTACTTCGAGATGGTAACCTCCGACACTGTTATGGATGCGCACGGGCCTCACCCGAAGACGTCGTCGGCAGTGAACACTCCCCGTCTCCCCTGCACCCATTCGGCGGCCATGACGGCCCCGAGCGCAAATCCTCTTCGATTGTTCGCCCTGTGGGTCAGTTCTATCTCGTCCGCCGCCGAGGAAAATGCAACGGTATGCGTGCCAAACACCGAGCCCAGGCGCGTGCTGCTGACATGCAGTTCATTTTCGGCAATGCCCGACGAATCAGGATGCGTCTGCAGGCGCTGCTTGCGCTGCAGGTGCTTTATGAGAATACCGGCAAGCGTGCGGGCAGTCCCGCTGGGAGCATCTTTTTTAAACCGGTGGTGGGTTTCATGGATGGCGGCATCGTATTCTGGAAATGCGCCGATGAGCGTGGCGGCGGCTTCGACGATGTTCAGAAAGAGATGGGCGCCGATGGAAAAATTTGAGGCATGGACGAGTGCGCCGTTGGCGCTGGCGACGAGTGCGGTGATCTCGGCAAGACGGCCGTGCCATCCCGTGGTTCCGACGACGA
Source organism: uncultured Ignavibacteriota bacterium (assembly GCA_903884005.1). Lineage (GTDB taxonomy): Bacteria > Bacteroidota > Ignavibacteria > UBA10030 > UBA8401 > CAISDA01. The sequence continues at coordinate 65,929 of CAISDA010000079.1, forward strand.
TCGGTATGGAGTGCGAAACGGAGAGCAGGATATTGGCTGCGGCCGCATCGGGGACGGAAAAATCGATGCAGCAGCCGACAGACTGCGACCGTAAGTGCGAACTATGAGCTTCTGTGAAGGGACGACTGGAGGTGAACCGGTCGACGATCGTGTGTCCCCGTTCAACGGCAACGGTTTCACAATCGCGTCCGGTTTTGCCGTATCCGAGCAGGACAATGTTCATGCTTCGTTCCTTCTGTTCCGTGCTCGAGAGCACAAAACGAAAAAAGTAGAGAATCGCTCTATGGACTCTCTACTTTGAAGGATAGCAACGAACCGTTGTGCCGCCCTCGGGGGCGCACGCTGAGATCTTGTGGTAGATCGTCGATAGCGCTTCATTCTCATCTATGGTGACGTGAATGACAGTGTGCATGCTGTTCACATGCACCCCAAGCATGCGATGGAGACGCCATCGCAGTCTTTCGGCGGTACTTACCTCAGCTACCTTTTCGCCGGCAATCGTCGAGCCGTTGTGCTCTCCTGCCGGGTACTCGTGTGTACCGCTCCTCTATGACTATATGTATGATAACAATTAATCGACGCGTGTCAAGGGGAATCGTTATTGCGTCGCAACAAAATCTTTTTCTATCTCCGAGAATTTCAGTGCAAGCATATCTTTCGGCGATACGATCGCATGCTGAATGTTCCATTCGACTGCGATATCGGGATCGTCGAACCGTATCGCGCGTTCCGACGCCTTGTGATACAGCGCAGTGCATTTATAGTGGAAGATGGCTTCCTGAGAGAGGACCGAAAATCCGTGGGCAAACCCCGGCGGGATCCAGAGCTGGTAATGATTGTCTTCCGACAATTCCGCCGCATAGTATTGTCCGTATGTCGGCGATCCGTACCGGATGTCGACGGCAACATCGATAATGCGTCCCTTCAGCACCTGGCACAATTTCCCCTGCGCATGCGGGGCCGTTTGATAGTGGAGCCCGCGGACGGTCCCGAATTTGGACCGGGAAATGTTGTCCTGCACGAACCGGAGTTCGCCCAGCAGTTCCCGATATTTTTCTTCGTTGAACGATTCGTAAAAATATCCACGTTCGTCGGCAAAGACATCGGGCTGCACGAGCGCGATTCCTTTAAAAATATTTCGTATGATTTCCATTGATCGATGATAAGCCGAAGCGGCACCCCGGTGTTCCGGAACGCGCCGGGCGATGATTATTCGCGTTCAATTTTTTCCAGGTACGATCGATAGAGCGATTGCGGGATCGATCGGATGAGCCGATCGAATCCGGCGTCGTCGACAAATTTCATGTTGTAGGCGATTTCTTCGACACAGCCGACCTTCAGTCCCTGACGTGCTTCAATGACGCCGAAAAAATTCGCGGCCTGCAGCAGGGCTTCCGGCGTGCCGGTATCGAGCCAGGCGACTCCCCGTCCGATTTTTTGGACGTGCAATTGCCCTTGCAGCAGGTACTCTTTGTTGACGTCCGTTATTTCCAATTCCCCCCGCGGCGACGGCTTGAGGTTTTTCGAGATCTCGATGACTCGATTGTCGTAGACGTAGAGTCCCGGTACGGCGTAATTCGATTTCGGGTGTTCGGGTTTCTCCTCGATCGAGATCGCCTGGCCCTGTTTGTTGAATTCCACAATGCCGTACCGCTCCGGGTCCGTGACATGGTAGCCGAAGATCGTCGCACCGACAGGACGTTTCAGCGCGTCGTGAAAATACTCCATCGAGCCATAGAAAATATTGTCGCCAAGAATAAGCGTCACCGGATCGGAACCGATGAACTCCTCTCCGATGAGGAACGATTGAGCGATCCCGTTCGGCGCGTCCTGAACGGCATACCGGATGGAGATGCCGAGATGCGCGCCGTCCTGAAACAGCTGTTCATAGAGGGGGATGGTCTCCTTATTGGAAATAATGAGCACATCGCGGATCCCGCCCAACATCAGCATGGAGAGGGGAAAATAGATCAACGGCTTGTCGTAGATCAATGCGAGCTGTTTGGAATACACTTTCGTGATCGGATACAATCGCGAACCGCTGCCGCCGGCGAGGATGATGCCCTTCATGGGATGCATACGCTGTCTGGTTGATGGGGTAAAAAAATCGGACCGTCAGAACTGCACCAATATATGCATTTTTTTATCAAGCTTCAAAAAAAAACCTGGCGTACCGTCCACACGGCACGCCAGGGTTCACACGCGGATCCTGTGCATCTTACACGGACATGATGCACGCCAACAGTTCCTCAATATTGACTGGTTTATGCATGACGGCATCGACGGCGGCTTGTTTCATTTCGACATCCGTCAGCATGTCGGAAAACGCGGTCGTCAAAATGATCTTGGTTGCCGGACAGATCGAACGGATCTGTTTTGCGAGTTCCCACCCGTTCATCTCCGGCATGGCCAGGTCCGTGATCACGATGTCCGGCTGAAACAATTGCGCCATTCGCACCGCCTCTCGGCTGTCGAGCATCGCCTTCGTCACGAATCCTTTCAACGAGAGCAATTTTTCGAACGAGGCAAGTACGCCTTCATCGTCGTCAACAATTAAAATTTTTGACACGAACCTCAGGTCCAGGTCGCTTTGCCTGCTTTGCGCGGTGCGCACGACATCGGCGGGTATCACTTCGTTTTTCGGGATGGTGATCGCAAACGCCGCCCCTCCACCCTCTTCGGTCGAGACGGTGATGCTTCCCTTCATTTTTCGAAGCAGTTCTTTGACAACGGTGAGTCCCATCCCGGCAGCCGGTTCATCCTTGGTCGTGAACATCGGCTCGAACATTTTTGTCTGCACCTCGCGGGTGATGCCGGGGCCGGTATCGGCGATCGTCAGCGAGAGATCGCTGTTTCCGTAAACGCACGAAACAGTGATGCGGCCTCCGTTGGGCATCGCCTCCATCGCGTTCTGGAGCAGCAGCGCAATGATCTCGCGCACTTCAGACACGTAACCGAAAATTTTTGAATGTGTTTCGAAGTTCTTCGTTATCGTGATGGGGATGTGCCGCAGCCTGCACCGATCGAACGAGGGTTCGATCACGGCGCACGCTTCATCAAAGACCTCCTCCACAGCCATGGGGCCGAAGCACTGCTGCCGGCTTTTATGGATGAAGTGGAGAAGACGCTTCACTTCGCCCACGCCCTGTTCGGCGGCCTGCACGATGTACGCGCATTCGCGTAGCAGACGTTCGTCGGTCGTTTTCATTTGCATCAATTGCGCACGGCCTATCACCGAACCGAACACATTGTTCAACTCGTGCGTAAAAAATCCGGACAAGAGCCCCACGGTCGTTGTGCGTTCGGTTTGCGCCTTGTGGCATTGCGTGCGCCGCAGCACCTCGCGCAGGCGCGCGATCTCGTCCATGGCGCCGATTTGCCCAAGAGTGAACACCACATCGAGCATGCCGTCCGGCCGCCGTGCTGCGGTCACTTCAACCGTGAGCCGCTCGCCGTGCCTCGTGTGCAGCGTGCAGAGCCTGCCGACGATGCTGCCGCCGCCGGCCAGGCACTGGTCGAACGCCTCGATGTCTGCCTGCGATAGGAACGAGGTGCCGTCGCCTGCTCCGGCAACGAGCTGCTCCTTCGACTCGTAGTCGAGCAGCAGGGTCAGCGCTTCGTTCGCTGCACAAATTTCTCCGCGCGGCGCAACAATGCCGATCCCGTCCGAAAGTGTGTCTGCATATGATGGTAATTCAAAGTCTGCCATACGTGTCCGGTGTCCTACAGTGATGGGATGGTGTGACGATGCTGGCGCACTTTTTCGAGAAGCCGCTCCACTGCATCGACTAGTTTGGCGAAATCAACGATCGGCTTTGATATATAATCATCGGCTGCGCTGGCGATGAGAAAATTTTCCATGTCGTCGCGCATTGCATGAGCGGTCGCCAGCAGGATGGGGACGGTCGCCCCGTTCGGCCCGTTCTTCATCGCCTTGCTCAATCGAAGTCCGTCCACGGCCACTCCTTCCAAAAAGGTGTTCGAGAGGGACACATCCATGATCACCCCGTCGACGCTGCCGTTGTTATAGAGTTCCAGCGCCATATCGCCGTCTTCGGTCACGGTCACTGTGTGATGCGCCATACGCGAAAGGACGAGATCAAACAATTCTGCGTTGACGGGATCGTCTTCGATCACTAAAATTCGAGCCATTGCGGGTACCTTTCCTTCATATCCTTAAGATTGCCTGGCGAGCGACGTCACGGCATCCAACAGATCCTGTATATTCAACGGTTTGATTAATGTCCGAGTCATAGAGCGATCGGCTTCCAATTGTTCCACTTCGCGGCAGACGTCTTCGTGGCCGCTCATCATCACCACCGGTGTGTGAGCCACGGCGGGGATGGACCGTATCTTCTTGAGCAGGTCGATCCCATTGAGGAGGCTCGCCCCGACACGCGACGGCAGGGCGTAGTCGGACAGGACGACGCTCGGTTTGAATTGCAGCAGTTCGGACAGGGCGTCGTCCGCCGTTGTCACCGAGCGGATGGAGAACGATCCGCCTTCATCGAGCACGTCGCGGATGAGTGCGGCATACATGAGATCGTCTTCGACGATCAAAATGATCGGCTTCGTGTCGACTGTCTGTTTGGGCGCTTCGACAAGCAGCTGTCCGAACACGGCATCGGCGGCACGGACAGCCGCCGGCAGGCGGAACATGACGCGTGTCCCCTTTTGAATACCTTCACTTTCGAGCGCAATCACGCCGCCCATTTTTTCGACCAGATTTTTTGCGATCGATAATCCGAGCCCTGTACCGCCGGCATGGCGCGTATACGATGCATCGATCTGCGAGAACATCTTGAACAGCTTGTGCTGCATATTTTTTGCAATACCGATGCCCGTGTCGACGATCGCAAATTCAACGTAGCCCTTGTCGTGATGCTCTTCAATCGTCAGCGAGACGCCGCCTTCGTTCGTAAACTTGACCGCATTGGCAAGAAGGTTGATGAGCACCTGCTTGAGCCGGGCAGCATCGGCCATCACTGCGGCGTCGTTCCCGCTCGGGCCCGAATACTGAAGGTAGATATTTTTATTGTGCGCCTGCACCTCAAGGATACTGCGGATCTCGTCCCACATCGCTTCGACATAGACCGGCTCTGTCTGGAGCGTCATTTTCCCCGATTCGATTTTTGAGATATCGAGAAGGTCGTTGATCAAATTGAGCAGATGTTTGGAGCTGGCAAGCGCCTGGGCGATGAATTTTCGTTCCTCGTCCCGGTCGCGGGCCAGTCCCTGCTCAACGAGCGTTAAAAATCCGACGATGCCGTTGAGCGGAGTGCGCAATTCATGCGATGTCGTGGCAAGAAATTCATCCTTTCGCTTGTTGACTTTTTCGAGCAGCGCGTTATTTTCGATGATCTTCTGCTGATACTCGGTGAGGATGCGTTCATCGATCCTGCGCCGCGTCGTATCATGAAAGATAGCGATCGTGTCGTTATACTGTCCGGCCTCGTTGCGGATGCGATAGACCCTGGCATCGACGTAAAGCAGATTTCCTTCGCGGTCGGGCTGGTTGATCTCGCCCTCCCACGCGCCGTGTTCGGCGAGCGCGGCGGCAATGCCGTCACGCGTCCTGCGATCGACGAAGGACGAAAATTTAAAGATCTCCGAAAGGGTTTTACCGACAGCCTCCTCGCGCGTCCATCCGTAAAGCGCTTCGGCCGCACGGTTCCAATGCCATACCCTCTGTTTGCCGTCGGCCATCACGACGGCATCGAAGAGATTGTCTATTACTGCATACGATTGATCATTCATGTGTCGTTGTTATGTTCAAAAATTGTGCGTTAATCGTAAATATAGACACCGCTGAGGATCGGGTCGAAGCGATGGTGCGCCATGATCCGCTCAATGGTATTGAGCGAGAGCACCGTGTTTTCGGTCAGGAGCTTCACACCGCTTGCGGTATAGAGGTCGCGTGCGATCTTCATTCCTCCGACCAGTTCGAGTACCGACACATGCCTCTTCCCTTCGACCACAAAATTCTGTGACGCGATTTGCAGGTAATCGTTCACCAGCAGCGCGATCTGCGGGTCGTAATAATTTCCTTTGCGCGTCAAGAGCTCGTTGCGCACGGCATCCATGTCGACGGAGGTCGTGGACAGCACGTGCTCCACCGCATTGATGATGCGCAGAATGCGGGCGCCGAACGGAATTTCGGTTTTCATCAAATGATCGGGAGACCCCGTGCCGTCGAAATTCTCCATCTGATACCGGATGAGCGTGGAGACGGCTTTCAGGCGGGGGATCGCCTGCGTGATGAGCTGTCCCCGGATCGGGAAATGCGCCACTTCTTCGCGCTCATGCTCCGATTGCTCCTGTGTTGTTTTGGTGAGCACGGAGTCTGGCATGGTCACTTTGCCGATCTCGTGGAGCAAGGCGGCATATTTGATATCCTGCATTTCATCGGTATCCACCTGAAATTTTTCGCCAATCCAGACGGCGATATCCGCCGCGCGGCGTCCCCGTGCTGCGGCATTCGGCACGCGCAGTTCGATGAGATTGCCCAGGAGCGCAATGATGCCGTTAAAACTCATCTCGAGATCTTCGTTCAACGCCACAAGCTGCGCATGTTCTCCGGCGAGTTCATCCTGCAAAAATTTGATGCGAAGGAACGCGTTGATCTTCGATACGAGTTCGCCGCCATGAAACGGTTTGGTGAGATAATCGTCAGCGCCGAGACTCAGTCCCTTGATCTTGTTGTCCATGTCTTCAAGACCGGTCAGCAGGATGAACATCGTGCCGCGGAGCATCGGATGCTGTTTGACTTTGTTGCAGAACTCGAACCCGTTCATGCCCGGCATGTTAAAATCGCTGACGATCAAGTCTGCATGGTATTCCAATGCCATCGCAAGTCCGTCGTCGGCGTCTGTCGCGGCATGCACGGAAAATCCCGTATGCGCCGCAAGCGTTTTGGTGATCAGCAGAAGTTCGACCGGATTGTCTTCGGCAACGACGATAACTGGGTTTTTTTTCACTCGTTTGTGTTTCCTTCGTATTTGACTATGATACTGATGCGTCGATTGGTCACATCGAATGGATCTGTTGCATTATGGAGGCGCTTGTCGGCGAAACCGCGAACCTGATCAATCTTGTCATTTCCTGTTCCGGAAGCAACAAGCACACGGCGCGCCGCATTCGCCCTGTCGGCGCTGAGTTCGTAATTGGTGTATCCTGTCGCGGTGCCGTACTGCCTGGCATCGGTGTGGCCTTCGACGATCACATGATTGGGCATTGTCGACAGTTCGGAGCTGATCGTCTTCAGGATCTCCGCCGCCTCGGGCTTGAGCGTGGCAGTCCCGATGTCGAAGAAGAATGCCTTCGACGATTCCATCAATTCGATGCGCAGTCCGTCTTTCACCATTTCCATGGTGATCTGGTTTTTAAGCTCTGCAAATTTTTTCTGGCTTTCAAGGTCTTTTTTAATCGCCTCGCCGATTTTTTTGAGCGCTTGTTTTTGGCCGTCGATCGATTTCCCCGGATCTTTCGGAGGAATGGCGTTGGCGATCAGTCCCTTTCCTCCATTCATTGCGCCGCCGCTGGTGGCATCGAACGCGCCGGGATCGCGGAAATACGAGGACACCTGCTGTTTCGTCTCTTCGTTCTGTCCTAATATCCAGAGCACGATAAAGAGCGCCATCATCGCCGTCACAAAATCGGCGTACGCCACTTTCCATGCGCCGCCGTGGTGTCCGCCGCCGTGTCCGCCCTTCACTTTCTTTATTATTCGTACTGGTTCTTCTTTGTCCAGGTTTGCCATGATCAGGTCGCTGATAAGTACCGCACGCGGGCTGCCCGAACCGGACATGCGCCGCAGGAAGAGCTATATTATTTTTCCTTGCCCGATTTTACTTTCTTGCATGCCTCTTCCGTTTCCCTGAATGTGGGGCGAAGATCGCTGTAGATGACACGCCGCGCATATTCGACCGCCATCACCGGCGGATTTCCCTTCGCATAGGCGATTATGCCCGCCTTGATGCACGACATGTACCGCGCTTCGGAAGCGTTCATGTATTCCATGTTCGTCGCCAAAGGCCCGACGAAACCATAGGAAAGCAGAATGCCCAGAAACGTTCCGACCAATGCCGCGGCCACATGATGCCCCACCGTCGCCGCGCCGGCGTCGACATGCTGCATGACGATGATGATGCCCAGCACGGCGGCAACAATGCCGAGACCGGGGAGCGAGTCGCCGATCTTTGAAAAAATCGCGGGATAGCCGGCGACCTCTTCATGGTGCGTGTCGCTGTCCCCGTCGAGCAGCACCTCCACGTCCTGCGCCGGCACACCGCCGCTGAGCATCAGCTTCAGCGTGTCGCATAAGAATTCGATGGCGTGATGATTGCCCAGCAGGAACTTGTTGCGCGCGAAGATTGCGCTCTTGGCCGGATTCTCGACGTGCTGTTCCACATTGATCAAGCCGTCGCGCGTCGCGACATGGAACAATTCGAAGAGCGATTGCAGCAGTCGGAGATATTCGTCTTTCGAATAGGGATCGGGCTTGAATGCGCCGCCGACCTTGGCCCCGATCTGCTTGAGCATCCGCATCGGCGCCGAGATCAGCAGCATGCCGACCGTAGCCCCGAGGATAATGACAAACTCGGATGTTTGTATCAATACTTCGAAGGGGCCGCCTGCCATGGCAAACCCGCCCAGCACCGCAACAACAACTACCACTGCACCAATAATTACGAACATTGTTTTCCCTCGTTCATTGATTCCGCATTAACGAATTGACACATGCAGGCCTTACGATGCCACCGACTCCTGGGCGGCTTCCTTGCCGAGCTCGTCTATTTTTTTCTGGACCTCTTCGCCGATCTGCACGAACCGCGCCTTGATGCGCTCGAAACATTCTTCGATCAGTTTCCAGTCTATCGGCTCCATCTTCGAGAGGTCTTCCAGTTCGGCCCCGAGCAGCGTAATGTCGTCGTACCCCACGGTGCCGCCGCTTCCCTTGAGATCGTGCGCCACTTTTGCCAGCTCGGCCGGATGCTTCAGCTCGATCGCCGTCCGGATCTTGTTCCGTTTCTCGTTGAACAGGCTCACGAAATGTTTTGCGAGACGGAGCGTCAGCCGCTTTTGGTCATCCAATGTGAACCGATGGGTAGAGAAGCGCTCGTTCTCGCGCAGCAGGTGAAGACGCCGAACCTTCTTCATATACTCTTCGCCCATCAGGTCGACGAGCTTTTTATTGAGCACTTCCTCGTTGAACGGTTTGGACAGCACGGCATTGGCGCCGGCCTCAACGGCGGCGACCACATGCTGCCGGTCGGTGTGCGCAGAGATAATGATGATCGGTGTTGTGATTCCCGACGCCCTGTTGCGCAGCGTGCGGAGCACCTGCATTCCGTCGAAATTCGGCATCAACAGATCGAGAACGATGAGCGACGGGCGCACTTCCATGACCTTTTTGAGTCCTTCGTACCCGTCATTCGCGGTCACCACCGTGAAAAATAATCTCTGAAAAAACAATTTTAACGCCTGCCGTGTCACTGCCCCGTCGTCGATGATCAATACGGTCGGAACCAGTTCTTCACTTTGTGCCATACATGCTCCCTTAGTTGCGTTCAGTCTCTTTTTTTGTCTTTAAAAGCGCCGCGAGCTGCTGCGTGCCCGACACCGAGGCTTTCGATGCTTCCGTGTTTTCGGCCTTGATGCGGTCATAGACTTCACCGCGGTGGACGGTGACCGACTTGGGTGCATCGATGCCGAGCTTGATCTGCCCGTCATTCAACTGCACAACCGTGACCGTGATCGAATCGCCGATTCGGATTGTTTCACCCGGCTTCCGTGTCAAGATTAACATACTGACCTTCCTTGGTTTCGATAGTTCGTGCCTGGTCTAGAATAATTTGTGGGCTATGGAGTATTGATCGTCGATGAGTACTACCTGCCGTCCGATCTGCGTCTTCGCATTGATCACGATCGGGCTCTTCAAATTGGCGGTCGTTGCATCGAGCGAGGACCGCAAACACACAACGGCGAAGAGCTCGAACGGCTCGTCCCCCATCCCTGAGATGCGGGGCTGGTACTCGGGGCAAATCTCTGCGGGATTAATGAGCGGCAAACAGAGATCGCTGTTCTGCGTCGACACCAGCCAGCGGAATGGTTCAGAATCTTCATCATGCACGATCACATACTCGGTCCATTCTTCGAAGCCGATGATCCCGTTGGGCATGGCGACGCGAATTGCATCATCGCATTCGAGTTCGCCGAATTGTCTGGAAAAAAATTTCATGATGCCATTTACTCCTTTGTTCGCTGTTGTTCCGGTGTATCGAGAATGACAATATCCACGCGCCGGTTTCGTGCGCGGTTCTCTTCCGTATCATTTGCCACCAGCGGCTTAAATTCGGAATACCCGACGACTGCTATTTTATCCGGATTCAGCCCATGCCGGGTTATTAAATAAAACGCCGTATTCACCGCCCTCGATACGGACAGGTGCCAGTTCGACGGAAATGCTGCTGTGGCGATCGGCACATCGTCCGTATGCCCCTCGATGCGCACATCGTTCGGCAGCGTGCGGATCACCGATGCGATCGAATCGAGCGTCGCAAAGGCACTGCCTTTCACGTCCGCCGCCCCCGACGAGAAGAGGAGCTTTTCGAGCATGTGGATCGTGATGCCCCGCTCGTTTTTTGTGATCGTGACACCGCTCCCGTATTCGCGCGAACCGACCGCGGTCTGTATTTTTTTTATCAGCTCGGCCCGTTCCGATTGCCGCTGCAGCGGCGCAATGGGATTCGTCGCATCCGGATTGTGCACGATGACCTTGCCGCCGAACAACTGCTCGAACACCCCCGCCACCTGCTGATATTTACCCGCGTCGACTTTCGACACCGCATAGAGCACAATGAACAACCCCAGAAGAAGCGTGATCAAGTCCGCATACGTCAACAGGTACCGATCGGTCTTCTCTTCTTCCGTCGCCGCCGGCGCGTGAAACCTGCCCCGTTTTATTCTGCTCTGTTCCCGGGGAGCGAACTCAACAGCTTCGCTCTGAGGACGTTCGAGACCTCGCCCTGCTGGATTGCCAAGACGCCCTCGAGAAGGATCTCTAAATATTGTTTTTCTTCGAGATGACATAATTTTAACCGATCGGATACGGGCAGCCATATGATGTTCGCACTGAAGATTCCCCATAGGGTTGCGATGAATGCCGATGCCATATTGTGAATTAATGCGTTTGGATCTTCGCCTGCGCTCGCCAGCGTCATAATGAGTCCCATGACCGTGCCGATGATTCCCATTGTGGGGGCATAGCCGCCCATTTTCGAAAAAAGTCCGGCGTTCGACGCATGGCGCTCGGCCATGTGCATAAGTTCGACCTCGGCGATCGTCCGGATGGATTCGGTATCCGTTCCATCGATCGCCAGCTGCATCCAGCGCCGGAGCTGAGGCTGGTTGATGGCCTTGACCTCGGTTTCAAGAGACAGCAGCCCTTCCTTGCGCGCGCGAATGGAATAGACGACCAGCCTGTCGACCAGCGCCGCTGCATCGAACGGCGGCGGAAAGGCTGCGACCCTGGCATAGCTGACGGCGCGAATGCAGCGGTCCCAGCCGCTGCCGATGATGGCTGTCGCGAATGTACCGCCGAAGACAATGACGAGTGGCGGCAGCAAGAACAATGCCCGTATCGAACCGCCTTCGACGACGTACGATCCGAATATCGCAATGAACCCGATTGCCAGCCCGATGAATGACCCGTATCTTTTCATGCTCTCTTAGATAAAATCAACCAGTGTCTTGGGAATGACCTGCGCGCCGATCTTCAGCGACGTATCCAGGATCGTTTGCTGATGCTGCAATTCGACGATCGCCTGCGCAATATCCGTGTCCTGCACTTTCGACATGATCGACTGCAGGGAAGTGCTCTGGCTTTCCAATTGTGTCTGGAACGTATCGAGCCGGTTGAGTGTCGTGCCGGTCTTGACAGACACGGTCATCAGGCGGTCCATGGCATCGGTGATCGATTGCTGCACTGCGGCACTCGGCTGTGTACCGCTGCTCAATGCCTTGTACGCGCTGAGCACGGCATTCAACGCAGCGTCGCCGCTAAAGGCCTCGTTCCCGGAAATATTCGTCTGTTCCTGTGTCTGCGGAGCCACGTCCAGTTTGATGCTGCCCGAGGTGCCGTTCGGATTCATGGCCACCGTGTTCGTGGCGGCGTCGAAGGTGAACGGCTGGTCCTTCGTTTGCGTGCCGCCGAAGATGAATTTGCCGTTGAAGCTCGTGTTCGTGATGTTCAGCAATTCCTGGAACATCTGCTGCACGTCCCCGGCAAATGAATTAAAATCGCTCGGCTGCGACGCCGATGAGGCGCGTGTCAGCGACTCCTTCAAACGGACGAAGACATCGGACGCGGCATTCAACGAATCTGCGGTCGTCGTCATCATGGCGCTGGCGAGCGTGATATTCGTCTGATACTGCGCATTGTCGTTCAGCTTGCCTTTGAGCCGCAGCACCGATGCGCCGCCGGTTGGATCGTCTGACATCATGTTGATCTTTTTTTGCGTCGAGATTTGGAGATTCAGTTTGTCGATCTTCGCGCGTGATGCCGAGACGCTGTTCAAAAAACTGTTCACCATATTTAATTCGGTTACTCGCATGTCAGTACCTTCATACCATTTGAATGATCGTGTTCATCATGTCATCGACCGTCTTGACCAATTTTGCCGATGCATCGTACGCACGCTGATATTTGATCATGTTCGCCATTTCTTCATCGAGCGATACTCCTGAAAACGAGTTGCGCTGGTTTTCAACCTGTGTGAGAATGAGCTGCTGATTCTGTTCTTCGTTCGATGCCGATTTGGAATCTGCCCCGATCCTGCTGACGAACGCCGTGTAGAATTGATTCATGCTTACCGCGCCCCCGTTCATGGCCGGGACGTCGAACACATTCGCTATCGTATTGGCCTGTCCATTGTCGCCCGCGGCGCCGGTCGAACTTGCTGCGATCAGGTTGGGATTATCGATCAACGCCGAATTCACCGTCAACACTCCGTTGGCGTATGACGAGAAAAACGGCGTGCCTGTCGGTGCCGCCGGATCGGAGGCATGAGTCTTCAATCCGTACCCGGCGCTGTGTACGGCATTGACGGAGTCCATGATGCTTTGCCCGAGCTGATCGAGCGAGCTCTGATACCCCGGAATGGTCGTGTTATTCTGCTGCAGCAATCCTCCCAGCGATCCTCCCGTGATCTGCGTTGGGTTACCCGACGATTCGGTCTGCACCGAGAGCGAGGTCGCATTGTCCTTGAGTTCCAGAGGAATCGTGTCCGTCTGGTTGACAATACTCACCCCGCCAACGGAAATATTAATGCCACCCTTCGAATCCTGCGTTGCGCGGATATTGACGACGGTTGACAATTCATCGATTTTTTGATCGCGCGAATCCATCAGGTCGTTCGCGGACATCTTTGAATTGGTCGCGGCAATTATTTTTTCGTTGAAGTCGGCGATCTCCCTGGCCAGGCTGTTGACCTTGTCGACGTTCGCCGAGATCTCAGCTTTCAGGTCGCCTTTCAGTTGGGACAGCCCGTTGTAGATCTGCTGCATGCCGTTACTCAGCGTCGAGGCGCTCTGCAGCACGTTCTGCCGCGCGCCCATATCTTCCGGCGTCGCTGCAAGCGATTGCCAGGCTTTGGAGAACCCCTGCATCATGCTTTGCAGGCCGGTGTCCGATGGCTCGTTCACGACGGCTTCGATCTGCGAGAAGATGCGCGACTGCATCGATGCGTTGTTCAACTGCTGGCTGGTCGTGCGATACTGCGTGTCGATAAATTTTTCGCGCAACCGGGAAACGCTCGACATTTCGACGCCTGTGCCCAGCAGGCCGATACGGTCCGGCAGCGGCATCGTGGTTGTTAACTCCGCCCGCTGGCGTGTGTAGCCGGCCGTGCCCGCGTTCGCAATATTATGGGACGTCACCCCCATCGCATCGCGCTGCGCGAACAGTGATCGCCGTGCCGTCTCGAATATTTGTGACAATCCCGCCATGATGCCGCTCCTTAGACCGCTTTGTTCACAAGTTGGCGCGTCCGGTTTTCCGTGACGATGTTGATCGTCTCTTTGATGAAATTCATTGAATTGTTCACAAGCATTTTATTCTGATCGTTGATGTACGTCACCTGCACCAGTGCGGTTTTTAAGCGCTGTTCCTGCTGCGTCAGCACATTGGTGAGGTCGCCGTCGAGCTGCCGTATCAAATCATTCAGCGTCAGCATCTGCATTTTCGAATCCAGATCATCGATGCAATGGGCGATAAATGCGAGGCGCTGCTGTTCGTATCGGCGCACGTTTTGTATCGCAGTCTCTTCGATATCGATCGTTTCTTTGAGCGCGTCGTAATCGTGCTTGATGATGGCATGCTGCTTCAGCAGGATCACTGCTCTCAGCGCCTCGACCGCCGCGATTTCCTGCTCCAATGTTTCGATGAGTTCATTTAATGACGTCATCACTTTTGCTCTCCATGTGTTGTAGCGCGTTAAACACCTTCATGACGCGTTTAACATAATTTTGTGTTTCACGAAAAGGCGGTATGCCGTTGTATCGCTCCACATTCCCGGGCCCTGCATTATACGACGCCAGTGCAAGCGATATGTTGCCGTTGAATTTTTGAAGCTGCTGTTTCAGATACCGCGCCCCGCCTTCGATGTTCTGGTGCGGGTCCCACACATTCTTCACGCCCATCGATTCGGCCGTTGTGTCGATAAGCTGCATCAGTCCCTTTGCGTTCTTCGGCGACCGGGCATGCGCTTTGGCACCCGATTCTTCAACGATCATCGCCTTGAGCAGGTTGCCATTCACGCCGACCGTGTCGGCCGCTTTGGCGATGATGGCATCATATGCTTTCACGCGGTCGAGCGCTGCGGTGGAGCCTGGAACGGACGCCGTGCTTATCGTCTGCGACGCGTCGGGCCTGCTCGGCTGAGGCGTGATGGCGGCAGACGCCGTTAATGCAGCCTTCACCGGCCGTGTGGTCTGCACCGACGGCGGCAGAGCCATGTTCTGCGCCTGTATCGTTGTCGTCGTCCATGATACCGTTACCGCAGCGGGGGCGCCGGGTGCTGGTGCAGAGGCACGCACGCGTCCGGAGTCTGATGCCGGCGACGGCTCCGCGAGGGCGACGCCCTTCGATTCCTGAAGCGCCATCTCCATGTCAGAGAATGCCTTCTTGGCCTGAACCGACATTGACTGCAGGCGTTCCATGGTCGACGACAGAGACAGCAATGCCGTATCCCCGTCTTCCTCACTGCTTAGATTATCGGCCGATTCGTTCAATTGTTGAATCACACGGTCAGCCGAAACGGCAGCCGGGACCGGTGCGGCACCGGCGTTTTTCTTTTTCGACGCATGCACTGTCGACGACATTTTTTCCGTACTTGCCGATGAGGCGCTCGTTCCGGGAAGCGACTCGCCGGTCAACTTGCGATAGAGCGATTGAGCGATCCCGAGTTTACCCTGGCCGCCGATGTGCTTCGACAGTTCCGAGTCGAACATGCCCTTCATCGTACCCCCGCCATAACTTTCGCCGCCGAACTCATTCAACTCTTCACCCTGGGCACCGCGCATCGACTTGAGCATCATTTGCACGAAGATCGCCTCAAACTCCTTCGTCGCTTTCTGGAGTTTTCCTTTTTGCTCTTCCGTCAGATGCCGCGCCGACGTCGTCACAAGGGCGATATTGTTGACTGCGTCTGCCATTAGATGATCACCAATTCTGCTTTCAATGCGCCGACCTCTTTCAAGGCCTGGAAGATGGCGATGATGTCGCGGGGCGATACCTTCAACGAGTTGAGCGCCTTGGCGACATCCTGCACTGTTGCTGCGCCGTTGAGCGCGATGACGCTCGATGAATCCTGCGACACCGTCGGCCGCTCGATTTTCGTCACAACGGTCGTTCCCTGCGAGAAGCCGTTCGGCTGCGAAATTACCGGCGCCGATTCGATATCAATATTCAATCCGCCGTGCGAGATCGCCACTGCCGAGATCGACACGTTCGAGCCGACAACAACGGTTCCGGTGCGTTCGTTGATCACCACGCGCGCGATCGCATCCACTTCCACCTCCAGCGACTCCAGAATGGAAATGAATCCGACCAGATTCTGTGTTTGGGTGGGCGGGACTTTGATGGCCACCGTATTTGCATCGACACTCTGCGCCAGGTCTTCGCCCAGCGCCTTGTTGATCGCAACGGCGATGTGTTTCGACGTCGTGAAGTCGGGCTGATGCAGCACGAGCGAGACTTTTGTCGTATCGCCGAATGACGTCGCGATCGCGCGTTCGACCGTTGCGCCGTTGGGCACGCGCCCTGCGGCGGTATGATTTTTCCCGACGCGGGCTCCCGTCGACGATC
This sequence comes from uncultured Ignavibacteriota bacterium, assembly GCA_903884005.1. Classification (GTDB taxonomy): domain Bacteria; phylum Bacteroidota; class Ignavibacteria; order UBA10030; family UBA8401; genus CAISDA01. The sequence continues at coordinate 82,295 of CAISDA010000079.1, forward strand.
GGACATCGAAACCGCCGACCGAGATGGATCCCTGCGCCATTGCATAGACTTCGCCGTCGAGGCCGGAGAGGGGCGTCATGAGCAGCGTGCCTCCCTGCAGACTGGTTGCATCGCCCATCGATGACACCGTGATGTCCGTCTGGCCGCCCGGCTTTGTGAACGCGGGCACTGTTGCCGTGATCATCACCGCGGCGACATTCCGCAGCCGGAGTTCGGTCTGCGGCACGGTAATGCCGAAGCGTTTCAGCATGCTCGTCACCGACTGCACCGTGAACGACGAACGCTGCGTGTCGCCGGTGCCGGCAAGCCCTACCGCCAGGCCGTAGCCCAAGACTTGTTCGCCGCGCACGCCCAGCACATAGGCGATGTCTTTAATTCGCGATCCTGCCTGTCCTTCACCCGACGCAAGAACCGCCAGAGCGGCGGCGCACACGATCATCACGCATATTCGTTTCACGATATTCACCCTTAAAAAATCCAATGCAAAAATTTTGTGATCCATCCCGGCTTCTGCGAATCGTTGATCAAACCTTTTCCCGAGTACGAGATCATTGCATCGGATATGCTGTATGAATATATGGAATTATCCGCCTGTATGTCCGACGGCCTGACAATGCCCGTCACTTTCATGATCTGTTCGTCGCCGTTGATGACGATATTGCGGCTGCCCGAAATAAAAAGATTGCCGTTGTTATAGACGGAATCGACGTGGGCGCTGATCTTCGCCTTCATCACGCCGTTGTTCGACGTCGAACCCGTGCCCTTAAATCCGTTGCCCGTGGTGATGCCCACGTTCGCGCCCGATCCGACGGTTGTGCCGGGTGTGGACATCGCCCCGTTCAGGGACAGATCGCTGGCGCGCGACGTGTTGGTGGCCGCGTCACTCGACGCCTGCGCCACCTCAACAACGAGCACCGTGACCGTCTCGCCGACATGGATGGCCTTTTGATCTGCAAAGAGCGAGCGGTTCACATTCGTCCGCAGGTCTTGTCCCGCAAGCGGCGCGGCTGCGATGCCTGCCGCGATGAGTATGTATAATGCCGATTTCATGATGCGTCGTCCTTCGCCGTTCCAGAGATGCTTACTTGTCGATGACTTCAACATGCCGTGCGTCCACGACTTTCGCGTTCAGATGCTGTTTGATTGCGGTCACTTCAACAGGGATGACACTGCCCTTCCACCCATCCTTTTTTGCCGTTCCGACAACGCTCAATGACACATTCTCTTTGTGCACAGACACGGTCACCGGCGATCCGGACACGATCATGGGGAGCGGCTCGATCATCGAGCCGGTGATCACGTTGCCTGCGGCAATAATTTGTTTCGTGCGCATTCCCGCCATCATCGAAACGTCGGTTACAGGACCGACGCTCATCTGCGTGGTTTCGATCGTCTGCATGACGATCCGGCCCGTTCTGATCTCCTGATGCCGGTCGATCATCGCGCCTGCCACGGCGACCGATTCAAATGTCCGCACCGTGATGCCGAGAATGTACCGGTGCCGGTTGCCGGCCGGGGATGTCACTTCGACGGGCACGCTGACCATGCCGCGGTATGCAGCGCGGGGCTCATCCACAATGCGCACCACGGCGCGCGTGTCGAGCCGCACCAATTCAGGGGGCACGGTCCGAAACTCGATCTCATGCACGGCACTCGTGCGCGCGGCAACCATGGTTTCAATCGCCGAGGCCACCGCCGTATCCACCGCAGCGGCTCCAGATGAGAATAACAATATGAAAAGTGAGAGGATCATTATCGTTTCAGATTGTTCGCCATTGTCAACATGTCTTCGACCGTTTTAATCGTCTTCGAATTGATCTCGTATGCCCGCTGCGCCGTGATCATGCTCACCATCTCCTCCACAACATCGACGTTCGATGACTCCAGATTACCCTGCATCGTCACGCCAAAGCCCGGACTGCCCGCCGGACCGATAAGCGGTTGTCCCGACGCGCTGGTTTCCACCAGCATGTTCGAACCGATGGACCGCAATCCGGCAGGATTCACAAACCGCGCGAGTTCAAATTGTCCGAGCTTCACCGGATCGGCCGAGCCCGTCTCGATTGCCTGCACAATGCCATCCTTGCCGATCAACACTTGTTGAGTGTCCGTCGATATTTTAATTTCCGGGTCCAGAATGTAGCCCTCGGATGTCACCAATTGCCCCTCAGAAGAGATCTTGAACGAACCGTCGCGCGAGTACGCGATCGTGCCGTCCGGACGCTTGATCTGAAAAAATCCTTCGCCCTGAATCGCAACATCAAGGCCGGTGGGCAATGTGGGCTGTATGTCTCCCTGAGTAAAATTTTTCAATGTCGCCACTGTCTGTGTGCCGTTGCCGACTTGAATTTCCATGGACGAGGCGGTCGGCGTAATGCCGCCCGTTTCCGCAAGCGACGACGGCTTCAGAGTTTGATACATCAGATCCTGGAATTCAACTCTGCTTTTCTTAAAACCGGTCGTGTTGACGTTCGCAAGATTGTTGGAGATCGTATCCACATTCAATTGCTGTGCATACATTCCAGTGGCTGCCGTTCGAAGCGATCTATTCATTGGGTCATCCCTTTGATGTGTTATTATGAACCTCAATAACATTACTTCAAAGACTATACCAAGAATTCATGCCGTAAAGGCTTAATAATCAGGGGGTTTTATGGAAAATATCGAAAGAGGGGGTTTTTTACTGGCTATTTTTAGCCAAATGAGCAGATAAACCGCTTGAAATACAAGAACGTGGGGGGAAAAAAAAGCGCCGGAATTTTACGGCCCGGCGCCCGCGAAATCGACACGACACCGGCCTTACACTCTTCCTATTTCCATTGCTTTGTCGAGTGTTCCATCCTGTATTGTCGTCATGTGCTGGTCTGTTTCATAGCTGCGATTCAAATCGATCATATTGACCATTTCTTCAATGGCGTCGATGTTCGATTCTTCGAGCATGCCTTGCTTGACCACCGTCGCATTGTCTGCCTGAGTCGCCGCGATGCCGTCTTTCGGAATGAAAAAAGAATTGCCTACTTTTTCGAGATTATACGGTTTCGGAAAGTCGACGATGCTCACACGGCCGACCGCCACATGGTCCACCAACATTTCTCCGTGGGCGGAGATCGAGATGTCTCCCGTCGAAATTTTGCTCCAATTATCGATCCTGAGGGTCCCGGTCGAACCCATCAACGGAAAACCGTCCTGTGTTTGTATTGTTCCATCCTGCGCGAGTGTAAAATTTCCATTGCGCGTATAGCGGACGCCCTGGGGCGTTTCGACGCTGAAAAATCCATCGCCGAGCAAGGCGATGTCCAACGGATTGTTCGTCGTCCGGAATGAGCCTTGCGTAAAATCGGTGTACTCTCTGGCGTCGAGCGATGCCAGTTCGCCGCTTCCGGCGTTCGAGCGCAGCAGGGATTGCTCCTGGTTGAGCACCTGAATGAATACGTTGTCCTTCTTGAATCCCGTCGTGTCGATGTTCGCCAGGTTGTTGGCAATCACTTCGAGTTTAATGCCATGAGGCTGCATTCCCGACGCTGAGGAAAAGAGTCCTTTGATCATACTGTTCCGCCCCGAGTTTTTTTCAATTGTTCGTTGAGTGAATAGACGTATGCCAATATTTCGGCAACGGCCCCGTAGAGTGCTTCTGGTATTTCATCCATGAGCTCCACTTTCGAGAGCACCATTAACAGATCGGCATTTTGCACGACCGGGATATTGTGCTCGCGTGCGAGCGCGAGAATTTTTGCGGCGATCTCGCCCTGGCCTTTTGCCGTTACGCGCGGTGCGGCGTCGGAATTGGATTGGTAGCGCAGCGCCACTGCACCGTTGCGATTTTTTTTCGGTTCCTCATTACGCTGTGACATTGACCGTCCGTCGTAAAAGTGACGCTCCTGGAATTCCTTTGCGCGCCGTGAGCGACACAGGAAGACACCCCTTCTCGCGCAGGTGCGAAGCAAGTTCATCAATATGCTCTTCGAGCATGCGGGCGTGGTGTTCATCGTTTACCGTCAGCGCGGCAGACAGTTGCGTACCTGCAAGCCTGCCCGTTGCCGTGACCGTGCCCAATTCTGACAACTCGAATCCGATCCGGAACGAAAGTTCCAGAGGATGTTCCTGAAACATTCCTCCTCCTGCGCCACCCCCGTGCGACAGGATGGTCAACGACACCGAGCGCAGCATCCCATCAAGCATGATCGGGATGTGCAGCGTCATCTCGTTGGCCGCTGGATCGCCGAGCGCGTTCAATTGCTGGGACTCGATGAAGTCGATCGCTTGTCCTGTCAGTGTTCGGATCGGGCGACGGCCCTGTGTTCCACCGTCGGCATCCAGCCACGCCAGCAGCGCGAGTAATGATGCTTTCAACGACGTCCCGGTCGGCGCCTCTGCTGACCCGAGGGCCCACTTGAGCAGCGAGTTTTCATAATCGATGCCGAGGCCCTTGACCGCCGAACGGATCGAGTCGGTCATTTTTTTGTGGTTCCTGAAATAGCGGGCGATCGGATCCTTCACGTCATCCGGCACGTCACTTTCGGCCAGCAGCGCCAGCAAGCCCGATCCGAGTTCGGCCATATCTTCGGATGCCGTTCGTTTCGCCGCGAGACGCACATAGGCACTCGTGAGCGGCAGTTTTTTCGACCGGAGAAAATAAATGGCATCGAGCAATTCTTCATCGGATTCATCGCCCACGCCGTCGGAGCGCAGGTCAAGGATCGCGCGGCGGTTTTCTTCAACGTCGGACTTGCTGATCTTCTGGTTTCGGCTCATCATCTGCGACAGGATCACCGTTGTTAAACGATCGGAGGTGAGGTTGAGCAGGCGCACGACGGAGTCGACGGTTCCGAACGGATTGACAGTACGGTATTCCATGCCATGGAGCTGCAGCACGAGCGGTTCTGCAGACCGGACGGTAAAATACAGCGTGTCGCCGGCCGCAACGGAAATCTCGGTCGTGGCATGCATCTTCATGCCATTGATGGAGATCAGCGACTTGTCCGCGTTCAGCCTCTCCAGCACCTGGGCTTTGACAACCTGCCCGGCAGTAAAGGGCTGCGTCTGCGCCGGCTGCGCATCGACCGATAACGTGGGCGCCGACGCTCTATATGTTGACGATGGAATCATACGTGTTCTGTCACTTCTTCAACTTCGCAAGCGTCATCGCAAGACGGACTTCGCCGATCCCGATACGGAGGGCCTCGGCGATATGCTGAGGCGGTTCTCGTCTCTGGATTCGCTTCATCACTTCCAGGATCACTTCTTTTTTCGTTTCCCGTTTTTTTTGCAGCAGGTTCATCGTTAAGGCCGCCTCCGGCATTTCCGTTTCACCGTCATTCACATACGGTGAGGCCGACGCCACAACCGTGTCATCGATCCGTTCCACGGCGTACTCAAGCACCGGTTCCTCGGCGCGTTGCATGCGGGGCGATTGCTGCGGCAGCGCCGAAACGGCCTCTTGGCGCTGAATGCCGGCGGACGGGGCGTGCGGTGTCCGCACAGGTGATTGTCTTTTTCGGCGAATGCCATACGACACGACACCGCCCGTTGCCAGCGCTCCTGTGACCAGCGATACAGCCAATGGCCACAGCGGCGCTTTGGGCGCAGGCTGCGGTACCGGCGCCGGTACCGGAGCAACACTCTTCGCTTGAACGGCTTCCGCGCGCGAACGGTCCAATTCGGATTGAATGATCGACGGAACCGGCTGCTGTTTGGGTGCGGCGGCGGGAGTGCGGTGCGCCCACTCGTGCTTTGGGGCTACCGGCTGATCGGCCTTGCCGACGCCGGTTGTCTGCACCGCTTGCTGCGGTTCCTGTGCGTTCGCACAGCACATCCATACAAGTATCATCACAACCAGGCGTACCGAATGTCTCATACATTTCTCCTGACGGGAATGGCGATCGAAAATGTCGTGCCGATGCCGATCTGACTTTCCACGGTAATGCTACCTTCATGCTGCTTAATGATGCGGTGGGCCACCGATAATCCGAGTCCGGTTCCTTTTCCTTTTTCTTTCGTCGTGAAGAATGCCTGAAACACCTTTGCCAGATTTTCGGGCTCTATGCCTTCGCCCGTATCGCTGAAATGCAGGCGCACAAACCCGTTGATGTATTCCGTGTGAATGAGGAGGCGACCGCCGTCCGGCATGGCGTCACGCGCATTCATGATGAGATTTAAGAACACCTGTTGGAGATACAGCGTATTGCCGAAAATTTGCGGCACGTTCTCCGCCAGCTCAACAACCAATTCAACCTTGCCGCTCTTGAACTGGTGCCGGACGAGTTCCGCCACCTCTTTGATCGCTCCGTTGATCTGCACAAGTTCGAGCGGAAATTCATCGGGGACGGCGCGCGTAAAATCGAGCAGCCGGCGCGTGATCTTCACGAGCCGGTCGATCTGCTGAGACATGGTCTCGAGCCAGTTCTCAGGCTGTATGCCGCGTTTGTGGAGCTCCATCTGGCCCAGCAGGATCTGCACTGGATTCTTTATTTCATGGATCACCGCACCGGCCATTTCTCCGACAGCGGCGAGTTTCGACGATTGGAGCATTTGCGCCTGGCTCGTCTTGATGTCTTCCTGCGCGTGATTCAATTCGGTGTATGTGCGCCAGTTTTCGACGCCGACGGCGGCGCTGTTGGCCAGGATCGAGAGCAGCTGCAGGTCGTGATTCGTAAATTCTTCCTGGCTCTTGGACGTGTGGAGGATGAAGACGCCGATGCCGTCGTTGCGCACCAGCAGCGGTACGATCACGAAGTGCATCGCGCCATATGCCGCAAGATCGGGAATGATGACGGGTTTTTTTTCTGCGATAACCCAGTCCAGGATGCCCTCTTCGAGCTGCTGATTGACGATATCGTCAAACTGCATCTGTGACGATTGAATGAACGGCGCCAATTTATTCCGTTCTTTGTTATACAGAAAAATATTGCATTCGGTGCTGGGAGCAACCTGCATGCTGAGACTGCGCAGCGTTTCGGCGATCTTTTCCGGCTCGACCGTTGTGCTCACTACTTCGGAGATCTGCTGCATCGCGATCATTTCATCGATGCTCGCCCTCATTTCGTCGGTGTTGCGGCTCGACCGTTCAAGCTCCTGCTCTAACAGCGCGATGCGCTCTTCAAGCATCCGCACATACGCAGCCTGCGTGTCATCCTCGTGTGTCGAGTCGCTGCCGTCATACTCGGGCGACGCATACGTTTGTCCCAATTGCCGGATCATCGTTAGTCGCTAAAGTTGTGAGTCTTTTCGAGATCTTCTTCGAAAATTGATTTATATTTTTCGACGAGCGTATCCACATACGATGCGTCGTGGAAACGAAGCGTCTGCAGGGCGTTCACATCGAACTCGACGCCGTAATCGAACATGCTGGTGCCGAGATTCATTTTCTGGCACATGACGTCGCTCAGATGGATGAGAGCGACCAATTCCTTGTTCACGTCCGCCTGATTCGGCCGATGGTGGTTGATGATCACATCGGTCAGCTGCGGCGGAAGATTCCAGCGTTCGGCAAGCCATCCGCCGATTTCCTGATGCGTCACGCCGATGACAGCCTTCTCCGCGTCATAGAAGGGAATCGCCTCTTCCCGCTGCAGGCGTATCACTTCCCGGAAATCCTTGTTGAAATACCGGTGAAAGATCGGCATGCCGATGTCGTGCAATAATCCGCCGACGAATGCCTCTCCGCTGACGCGGTATCCGAGGTCGCGCGCCAGACGGCGTGCTGCGACGCCGCAGGTGATCGAATGATCCCAAAATTTATTTGTGTCAAAATGTTCGTCGGAACGCCGCTGCAGCGCGCTCATCAATGAAAGACTGATCACCACTTCTTTCACAGCGTCGAACCCTAGAACAATGATGGCGAAATCGATCGTCGCAATACGCCGTGGAAAACCGTAGAACGGCGAATTTGCGATACGCAATACTTTGGCCGTCAGCGCCTGATCGGTGCTGATCACTTTACCCAGTTTCGAGGCACTCGTCCTGGGATTATCGATGAGATCCACGACTTCCATGGCAACGGCAGGCAGCGCCGGCAGTTGGATCTCCGATTCGATAGTGGCCCTGATCTGATCTATTTTATATTGCAGCGACACGTGCCGGCTCCCCTATGTCTATTTTTAGTGACACCTCGTGCAGCGCCTCACTATAGAGTTGATTGACCCTGGCCCCCGATAATCCAAGGACGCTTCCGATCTCGTCGAACGTCGCCTCCTCATAATAATACAGCATCATGATCAGCCGTTCGCGCGGTGCCAATTGTTTCAGCGCGGCACCGATCTGAGCCGACGCCTGATGGTCCGTCTGCGGCTTCATCACCTCGTCGGCCGTATGGTGCTTTTGATAATCGCCGTCCTGCACCACAAGCGATGTCAGATCGCTGATGAGCCGTTTTGTTGCGTCAACCTGTTTCGGCGACGGCTGCCATGGCTCTGCGGTGTCGAGATACACATCGATCTTTTTTTGTATCTTCCCCACAGTGTCGGAACTCAGCACGACATCCTTCAATTTTTCATGTCCCAAAATGCTGACGGCAAAATCGACCGCCGATACCCGGTGGGAAAAGCCGTACAACGGCGAATTCACAGCCCTGAGCAGACGCTTGGCCAACTGTTCGTCTGCACTGATCTCGCGTCCGATCTTAGCCGTACTGACGCGGGGATTGTTCAAGAGTTCCATGATCCGCAACATTCGCGCGAAAGATGCCAGCGTAACGGGCGATGAAAGGGGCTCCCTTTTTGCCGTGTTCATATCCGTGTCGGTCATCATACGAGTGTCATCCTCTTATTTCCATTTCCAAACGTAAATCGGTTAATATTTTTGAATGAATTTGCGAGACACGCGACTCCGATACTCCGAGAATCCTTCCGATCTCATCGAATGTTGCTCCCTCATAATAATAGAGCGTCACAATGAGGCGTTCGCGGCGAGGCAGCCGCTTCAACGCATCGATCATCGTCTGCTTCGCTTCCTGTTCTTCATACTCTTTGGCAATATTTTGCGTCGTATCGGCGATGATTTCATGCCGCGACGTCTGTTCATCCGCGATGAAATCGTCGAGAGACAGGGTCTGCGACGACTGCAGAAGTGACAGCAGCTGATGATACTCCTGCTCTCCCATCTTCAATGCGAGCGCAATTTCAACATGCGTGGCTTCTCTTCCCAATTTTTGTTCCGTCGCCGACGCCGTCTGGAAAATTTTCCGCGATTGGTCGCGCACCGAGCGAGGCATGGTGTCCACGCGGCGCAATTCGTCCAGGATCATCCCTTTGATGCGGGGAATGGCATACGTTTCAAATTTCACACCCACACTCGGATCGTATCGCTCCACTGCTTCGTGCAAACCGAGAATCCCAAAATGAAGCACATCCTGCGATTCTAACACTGCCGCTGCAGGCAAATAGAGGTGTTGTGCGACATATTTCACAAGGCCGATATACTGCGACACCAGAAGCTTCCTCAGCTCTGGCGAACGTGTAACGCCAAATGTGTCCCACCGCTCTTGCGTCGTCATTGGTTACTCACGAGGCTTTCGTTTCTGAAATGTGCGGCCCTGTATGATCCCGATGGTTCCTCGCCTGCGTTGAAAATATGATCGAAAGGAATCCGACGAGCCCCATGACTCCAGTGGCGCCGATAAAAACGATGAATGCGCGCATGACAACATCGAGGATCTCCCCTCCGCTCATCGAAAACAATACGATGGATACAAAAAACAACAAAAGGCCGATTTGGAAAATGATCTTGTTCATTGTGTCTCTCCCTCCTGGTGAAAATTTTCTCTCTCTTATTATTCCTTCAAAGACTATACCAGTATTTTCTGAAATTTGTCCCAAAATATTGGCCGGATTCAATGGTTTTTAAATCATACCGTCCCCCTGGACAGATTTTTCTGCCAATAATAGGCACATTGGCTATTATTATCCATTGAGGACGGGAATTTTGACCCTATCGGTGAGGGCTTATAGGCTGCGGGTGATGTCGCGCCGGACGATCGCGCGCGATTTTCCGTTCCTCTGCACAACGGTGAATCCGTTTCTCTCGAACACGGAGAGCGGACCTGTCCACAGAAACGGATCGGGAATTTTTTTTGCGTAGGGAATCGCGGGGTATGCTTCGAGTGTCGTGATGCCGTTTGTTTCTGCAAATGCAATGGCGCCGCGTATGAGCGCGTCTGCAACACCGGCGCGGCGTAATTCTTTCTTCACAAAAAAGCACGTAATGGACCAGACCGGCTTCTCGTCTATTCGCTTCAGCGAACGGGAATGCTCGATCCGCCAATACGCCTCGCGCGGAGCCAGCGCCACCCAGCCGATCGGATCGCCCTCGATCGTCGCGATCAATCCAACCGGTGCGTTGCTCTCCACGATCTCCTTCATTGCTTGTTTTGTGCCGTCGTATTTTTTTTCCTCGAACTCTTTGCGGGGCAGGCGGAACGACATGCACCAGCAGCCCCCGCATCCGCCCTTCTCTCCCATCAATGCTTCAAAGAGTTTCCAATTCTTCGGCGTGAGGCTTTCACACTTCACGTCAGTTGCTTCGTCGCCATCCTTCATTGTCATCACGCCTCCTCGTGCCGCCCGACGATTTCGATCTCATGCAGACGGTGAACATCAACGCTCAGCGTTCCGTCGGCAGACGAGTGGAACATGTCTGCGAACCGCGCCCCGAACGTAATTTCATCGTACCGGTACGAGGAGCGCGTGTGCACTGTCTGCGAAAATGTCTCATCGATCGCAGACAGCAAGATCATCACTTCAACCTCCTGGTGCGCCATCTCTTCCGGCGTCGCACCGTGCAGAGGGCTCTGCTCGTCGATGGGATGAACGATTGTCCAATGAAGCGGAAAGAACATCACCCTGTCGCGCTCGAGATGGAGAGGATGATATTTCCGGGTCCGTTTGCCATTGTGTGTTTCCATTCTGCTGTACACGACATTCGCCGCAACGTCGGTCAATTGATTCGAACGCTGGTTGATGATTCTGAATTCAAACGCCGTTCCTTCCCGGAAGGGCGCGATCACCGCATTCGCGCTGAAGAGGATCTTTGCCGTCGGGCGGGAGAACCGCGCAAACAGAAGTCCCGTTGCAAGGGCGACACTCAGCAGTCCGGTCAGCGCTTCAACCGCCACGATCACGTTGGCGGTCATTCCATGCGGACTGATGCTTCCATATCCGATGGTTGCCAGCGTCTGCACGCTGAAAAAAAACGATTCGAAGAATACTTCCTGCGGTGTCGACGCCGTCACGCCAAGCAAACTTCCCGGGCCGCACACGTAGTAGGCACAGCCGAATATGAGATTGATGACGATATAGGCGAGGACGAGGATGAGGTAGAACATTGTCCACGACATCGAGAGCAGCCAATGATACATGCTGAGCGATTGCAAGAGGGGAAGTTTCGTCCGCAGCACGTTGAAGCTGCCATCCCGATTCAAGAGCCGCTGACGGCTCTCCTGCGAAAGACGGGACCCGAACCCGAGATCCCTTGTGTCGTCTGCGGGCGCTTGTTCCCGGCGCCGCCCGGTGAGGGTAGGTTTTTTCATTGCACTCGATACGTTGATGTTAGAAACAAATTTTTCCCAGCACTGCCGATGCCGAGGCGCCTGTCGCCGAAGGGACATTGGACGGATTGCCCGCAATGGTCTCGTTGGCAAGTATCGCGAAGCACACCGCCTCTTTTGAATCGGATGAAAACCCGATGGCGTCCATGGTCGTCACTGAGGCGGGATAAAAATAATGATGAAGAGCGTCCATCAGCACGGGATTTTTTGCCCCGCCTCCGCTGACGATCACTTCGTCCAGTTTGTCCTTCATCGCGCCGAACCGTCGATATTGGTCGTACACAGTCATTGCGGTGAATTCGGTCGCGGTCGCGATGATATCGTGTGGCGCAGCCTTTCGCGCGGACGCCAGCAGCGCCGAGATGAATAGTTCTCCGAACATTTCCCGCCCGGTCGATTTTGGGGGCTTCACGCTGAAATACGTATGTCGGCGCATCGCGTCCAGCAGCGCCGGAATGATCTGTCCCGTGGCGGCAATACGGCCGCCGTCGTCATACTCCTTATGATAGAATTTCTTCATGAGTCCGTCGATCACCATGTTGCCCGGCCCCGTATCGAACGCACGCACGTCATCGAGCGTGCATTTTTTGGGAATGACCGTGATATTGGCGATGCCGCCGATATTCACCAGCGCGCGCTTCTTCGTCCTCGAGCGGAACGCAATGTAATCAAAATATGGGACGAGCGGCGCCCCCTCGCCTCCGAGCGCCATGTCGCCGGTCCGGAAGTCACCGACAGTGGGAATGCCGGTCAGCTTCGCGATCGTCGACGGATCGCCCAGCTGCAATGTCGAGCGGATCTTTTTTCCGAACAGTTTCTGTTCTGCTGGCATATGGTGCACCGTTTGTCCGTGCGACCCGATGAGATCGATGGACGTCAGGGGCACGCCTGCTTTGTGTGCCACGGCGTTGACCGCGTCGGCAAAGACATGGGCGAGCACAATATTCAGCGCGCAGAGCGCTTCGACCGTTCCGCACCCGGGACGTGACTGCTCGAGCACGTACTCTTTCAATCCGCGCGGAAACGGGTGAGACACGAACGCAAGTTCTTCATACTTCGTGGCGGTGCCGTTTCCCTGCACGCGCACGAGTACTGCATCGATACTGTCGACCGATGTGCCGGACATGAGGCCCGCGATCAGTTTTGTTTTTGTGGACAGGAGCTGCCGAAGAGTATGCATAGGGGGCCGATGACGTTGATGATGAGAACACTATCCCACAAAATACCCAACACATGTCATAGATACAAATGCAGCGCCCCGTCATGCAGAGTGCTGCACGACGGTACGGATGGCATCCGGAGTGGCTTTCCGGAAACGGCTGAAGATGCGCGAGGGAGTGCGGAAGAGCGCCGGTATGCTCTCGCGCCATGCATCCACTTTTGTGTAGACAACCGGCACCACCAGCAGCGTGAGGAACATGGAGCTTGTCAATCCGCCGATCAGCGCCCATGCGAGGCCCGATTTCCACTGAGCGCCTGCCGCCGTCGACACGGCGATCGGGAACATGCCCACCACCATCGCGACAGTCGTCATCAGGATCGGTCGAAGGCGCGTGGCGCCGGCTTCCAACAGCGCATCGGCGGTGGCCATTCCTTCGGCTTTCATCTGATTGGCACGGTCCACCAGCAGGATGGCGTTCTTCGCCACAAGCCCCACAAGCATGATGATGCCCAGGATCGAAAAAATACTGAGCGACTTATTCGCGAGCGCCAGCGCCAGAAAAGCGCCGACCATGGCAACGGGTATGGAAAAGAGCACCACGAGCGGATAGACGTACGAATCGTACAGGGCGACCATGATCAGGTACACGAACAGTATGCCGGCAAACAGCGCCATCCCGAGGCTTTGAAATCCGCTGGCTCTGTCTTTCTCCATGCCGAGGTACGCAAGGTCGATTCCGTCCGCCAGTTTTTCCTTCTTCACCTGAGTCTTGAAATCTTCAATGATGGTTCCCGATGGCCGGCCGACCGTTTGCGCGTACAGGTAGACGATGTTGATGCGGTCCTGACGCGACAATTTTGTCGGCCCCGCCGTCTGATAGACCTGTGCAAATTGCTGCAGCTGGATCTGCTGGTTCTTCGCGTTCATGAACGTGAGCGTCCGTATATCCGACGTCTTCGACCTGTTCGATTCATCGAGCACAATGCGGATATCGTATTCGTTCGAGCCGTCGCGGAATTTCGAATCGTCATTGCCCGTCAACGCAACGCGCAGCGTAGCGCCGACATCGGCAACCGAAAGCCCGAGCACGGCCATTTTATCCCTGTCTATCTCGACGCGCATTTCCGGCTTTCCCTGTTCGGACGACAGACGGACGTCCGTTGTGCCGGGAACGCCCGCAAGGACCACGGCGAGACGATCTGCGGATCTCTGAACATCGTCCAGATTCGTGCCGCTGACGCCGATCTGTATCGCCGCCTGATCGGCCACACCGAAAATGCCGATGGGGTTGACGCGCACTTTCACGCCGGGCAATTGGCGCACTTTTGTCTTGATCTCTTCACCGACGAGATCCGTCGATTTCGCACGCTGCCGCTTCGGCGTCAGTTCAACATTCAACTGCGCCACGTTGTTGGACGAAAAGCCGATGAGCCCGTCATTCGAAACGCCGATCGTCGTGAACACTTTTTTTATTTCCGGCATCGACGACAGGATCTTTTCGACCGTCAGCGATGCCTGATTGGTCTGCTCCACTGTCGCGCCCGGCGGCAGCTCGATCGTGACGCTGAACTCGCCGCGGTCGGACTGCGGCATGAATTCGTTGCCTATGAAACCAAGCGGGGCCAGCGAGAGCGCCCCGATGAACATCACCGTCGTCATCACACCAACGCTCTTCTTGTGCCCCATGGCCCAGCGAAGGAGCGTCTCGTAGTGCGCCGTCACCGTTTGGAACATGCGTTCAAACCATATCCCGAAACGCCCCATCAGCGTCGCCTTCGTCATGTGCTCGAGCCGCGTGAAGCGCGACGCCAAGAGCGGCGTGATGGTGAACGAGACGAACAAGCTCATCAGTGTGGATGCCACCACCACCAGCGCGAATTCGCGGAGGATATTGCCGACCAGCCCCGACACCAGGGACAGCGGAAGGAACACCACCACGTCCACCATCGTGATCGAAAGCGCGGCGAACCCAATCTCGTTCCGGCCTGCAAGCGCCGCTACGCGCTGCGTTTTTCCCATTTCAAGATGCCGGTAAATATTTTCGAGCACCACGATCGAATCATCCACGAGAATGCCGATCACCAGCGACATGCCCAAGAGCGTCATCAGGTTGAGCGAGAAGCCGAGCGCCCACATGACGATGAACGTCGATACGAGCGAGGCCGGAATGGCGATCATTACGATGAGGGAGTTCCGCACGCTGTGCAGGAACAGGAGCATCACGATCGCCACCAGCACGATCGCCAGCATCAGGTCTTCCTTCACCGCCGTGGCGGCTTCGACGGTAAAGGTGGAACTGTCCTGCGCGATATCGAAGACGATGCCGGTCTTTTTATATTCTTCCTGTATCTTGATGATCTCGGCGCGGAGGATCTTGCTCACCTCAACGGCATTGGCGTCCGACTGTTTGAGCGCCAGGATGCCGACGGAGGTGATGCCGTCCACGCGGCTCATCTGCGTGAATTCCTTGGAACCGTCCTGGACTTCCGCCACATCGGCCAGGCGTATGTCGCCGCCCTGCTTCGACCGGCCGACGCTCAGGCTTTTCAGTTGGTCGATCGACGAGATCTTGCCCGCCACGCGCACGATGAATTGATAATCGGAGTCCTTCACCTTGCCTGTGGGAAAATCGAGGTTGGCATTTTTAATGGCCTGCGTCACCTGCAGCACGGACAATCCATACGAGCTGAGCTTCTGTCCGTCGAGATTGATCTTGATCTCGCGCTCTTCACCGCCGGTGAGCGCGATCTGCGCAACTCCGCCGAGTTTCGACAGGCGCGGCTGGACGCGGTCCTTGAGGAATTGGAAAAATTCGCGCGACGGCATCGTGCTCGTCACGCCGATGCGAAGCACGGGGGTTTCGTCCAGCGCGATCTTGGAGAGCGTGGGCGGTTTGGAAGTCGACGGGAGCGTCGCTGCGATCTCGCTCACCTTCCGCTGGGCATCCTGCAGCACCACGTCGATCTTCGCCGATTGCGAGAACTCGATGAGCACGAATGAGACGCCTTCGAATGACGTTGTGCGTATGGCGCTGATCTGGTCGATGCCCGAAACGGCATCCTCGATTTTTTTCGACACTGACGATTCCACTTCGTACGGCGACGCGCCCGGATAGATAGTTTGTATCGTGACGATCGGCGGCGTTATTTTCGGCAGCAGTTCGTAGTTCAACAATGAATAACTGAAGAGCCCAAGCACGGTGAGCACCGAAAAGATCACCACAATCAGTGTTGGCCGTTTAATTGCAAGTTCTGAAATAGTCATAAGTATACCGCACTCCATTTGTCTGTTGTTCATCCCGGGCGTCTGCCGTCAGGTCATCCAACGGCCGTTGCACGCCTCGCGTCCCGTGTTATTTCGAGATCACGGTGACGGGCGTGTTGTCTTTGAGATTGTTCTGTCCGTTGATGACGACCGTTTCGCCTTCACGCAGTCCGCTGCCCACTTCCACGCCGGTGCCGATCTGGTCGTTCACAATGATGGAACGGAGTTTGGCGATGCTGTTCTCCACCACATACACCTGGGCATTCTTCACGCTGCCGACGATCGCGTCGCGCGGAATGACGATTCCCTTCGCGCTGCCGGTATGGCCGAATGCCGCGCGCGCGAACATGCCGGACTTCAACGGGTGCTCGCTGCTGTTGGCAAGCGTCACCTCAACAGGATAGGTATGCGCCTCATCGCCCTTCGCACTGATGCTTGCGACCCGTCCCGTGAATACGGTGCCCGGATAAATATCCGTCGTCACAGCAACGGCATTGCCGACCTTCAGTTTGAAGGCATCGTTTTCGGCAACATTGATTTTCACTTTGAGTTTCGAAATGTCGACGACGTTGGCGATCACCGTTCCCAGGTTCACCATTGTTCCGACTTCGACATTGCGAGCGGTGACAACGCCCGAGATCGGAGTGGTGATCTTCGTGTCGCGGTATTGGCGGCGCGTCACGATATACTGCGCCTCGGCGGCCTTGAATGCCAGGCGGCTGTTCTCGATCTGCGAATCGGTGATCGTATGATCCTTAAACAGCGACTCGTACCGGTCCAGGTCCTTTTTCGCCTTTTCATAATTGCTCTCCGCGGCGGCAAAGTTCGCTTTCTTCAATTCATCGTCCACCTGCACCAGCACGGCGCCGGCCTGTTTCGTATCGCCCACGTTCGATGAGATCGCGACCACCCGTCCCTGCGTTTCGGAAACGATCGCCACATCGCTGTTGGCGACGATAATTCCCGTGAGCGAGACGGTTTCGGACAATTGCTGCGTGCCGGCAACGACCACGGTGACGGCATATTGTGTTGCAATATTGTTGACAACGGCGGCGGTGCCCTGCGCCTTGTTATGAAGGAGCAGTGCAATGATCGCAGCAAACACGACGGCTGTGGCTGCGGTGAGTTTAATTTTGTTCATGTTCGAATCCTCGTGAAAGTATGAGTTGTGCTTCGTTTCCATTCGTGCATCGCCGTCTCGGGCGAAGTCCAACAGGCCGGCACGGCAATCAGTCGCCGATGGCCTTTTCCAGCCGCGCCTCGGCCAGTTCATAGTCGACGAGCGACTGCGTCTGATTGATGCGCGCCTGGAGCAGAGCCACTTCCGCATCCAACAGATCGGAATTCAGGGCCAGCCCCTTTTTGAATTTTTCATCCGTGATGCGGTAATTCTCCTCCGCCTGCCGAACGCCCTGGCGCGCCACTGCGATCCGTTCGATCGACTGCTTCTGGTACAAATAGTTCTGTGTCACTTCCAGCATGATGCCGTCCTTCAACTGGCCCATTGCGTCGTACGCCTGGGCACGCTGCGATTGAGCCTGATCGGTTTGATATGCCGTCGTTCCCCAATTCCACAGGTCGAACGACAACGACAGGCTCACATCCCACGAGTCGCTGAATTGTTGCATCTGCGGAAATATTCTCTGATTCGGATTTGAATAGGTATAATTGCCGACGAGTGCAATCTGAGGATACCATCCGGACTGTGCAAGCGTCACACCCGCCTCGCTTGCCTGCACGCGGGCGCGCATTGCGGAGATCTCGGCGCGATCGGCCACCGCTTTCTTCACCAGTCCGTCGATACCGGGCAGCTCTTTTGTCGTCGGATCAATGGGCGACGTGATGACGATCTCCGTCGACAACGGGAGGCCGATCGTATTGTTGAGCCCGATCATCGACAGCAGCACGGCATTGCGCGCATCGATCTGCCGGACCAACGCTTCGGACAGCTGCACCTGCACCTTTAAGACGTCGTTCATGGTAGCCATGCCTTGCGCCATCAGATTCTCGGCGTCCTTCTGATGAACCCTCATCTGTTCCACGTTCTCATCGACAACTTTTTTAAATTCGTTCGCCTTGAACAGCGTCCAGTATGCGTTTGCGACAGCATACGCAAGCTCCTTCTTGTCCTTCACAAAATCCTGCGATGCGGCTTGTGCCGAATAATCGGCGATGTCCCTGCTTGCCGAAATGCGAAATCCCGTGAACAGCGGCTGCTGCACGGTTGCACGGGCGCTGTACGTGTTGACAATCATGTCGGCCGGCGTCGAGGGGTTCACAACGTGGATCGCCTGAAACAGCGGGTCAAGCGACTTGCCGACGTCGAACGGGTCCACCTGACTGAGCCGTGTGTACATGCCGTTCACTTTCACCGTCGGCAGCGCGCCGGCGTTGGCTTCCCTCACACGGGCATCCGATGCCTGGACTTTCAACGCCGAGGTGTGGAGCGATTTGCTGTTGTCATTCCCGATCGCGATGGCCTGCTCCACAGTCAGGGACATTGTTTGCTGCGCCATTGCCGGGCCGTTGGTTGCAAGAGCGCACATCAATAATGCCATGATGATGTTCGAATACGTCATTGTCACTTCCTTTACGTGTATTCTTAAAGAGTGCATTAAACGGGAGATGCCCGTGCTTCACCGGTATGATGCCGGCGATGCCGCTGTGTTCTTTGTTCATCCGGTCAAGAACATCGATGCCCTACTCCCCCGCACAAAGCCAATGGGAGTAAGGCAGCGTCTTGAGTGTGGCTCGAATCTGTTGCGCGTGCCCAATGCATCCGGTCGCGCACCGCACGGTTGTGCATTTGTTAGCAGTTACCGGTCAGCAGGAATGCGGTCCCGCTTCCTCATTCGGTCTTCGGTTCCAGTCCAAACGCGCGGCAGACGGATGTGAAGCCTGCGGTCCTGTGCGCGCTGTCGCAAAAGGGCATTTTCGCACTGAGTCCGCACCGGCACAATGAAACAGCTGTGCGTCCCTGCAGATCAAATTCATTGCCTTCGGAGTCGATGATCGAAAAATCACCTTCTACCTTTATGCTGCCGTTATCCTTCACTCTAATGATGACAGACATTCTGGCTCCTTTTTTTTTGCGTCACGTCGAGCGCAGCGCGTTGATGATGTTCAGCCGCGCTGCACGAAACGACGGCAGGAACCCTCCGATAAAACCCATGACCAGTGCAAAAATGAATGTCTGTACCACGATGCGGAACGAAAGGACGAAACCGAACGCGATCTCGGAAAACGTGCCGAAGTTCGTTGTGGAGATGGTGATCACCTGCAGGAGCGAGGCAAGCCCAATGCCGAGAAGGCCTCCGACACCGCCGAGCAGCAGCGATTCGATCAGAAATGCGGCCATCACGCTTCGCCGCTGAAAGCCGAGGGCGCGCAGCGTACCGATCTCCGTCGTCCTGTTCGCGACCGCCGCATACATCGTGATCATGGCGCCGATCATGGCGCCGAAACTGAATATGATCGTGATCACCAACCCGAGTATGCGTATGAACGTCGCCATCATTTCGGATTGCTCTTCGTAATACCGTTTTTCATTCTTGATCTCCATCTGCTGCAGGCGCGGATCCGCTTCCATTTTTTTTTTCAAGGCTTCAAAATCGGCCGGCGTCTTCAATCGCAGGAGCATGGACGAATAGACCGGGCGGTTGAACGCGCCCATCAATTGTTCGGTATCGCCCCAGACCTCGGACGCGAATCCCGTTTTCCCTCCGTCGAACACGCCGACGATGGTCCACATGCTGCCGGCAAGTTTTATCCTGCCTCCGATTTCCGTTCCCGCAAAGCGCTCATGCACCGCATTGCCGACGATCACTTCGGACGAACCGAACGTGAACATCCGCCCCTCGACAAGCCGCACCTTCGGCCGTAGGTCCGGCCCCTTCGCCGTGATGCCGCGCACGGTCACATTGCCCATGTCGCCCGAGCCGAGCTTCTTCAAATTGATGATGACAACAAGTTCGTTCGAGGAGACCGGTTTGCTGTCCGCCCCCATTGCCAGTTCAGGCTGACTCTCCAAAATGGAAGCCGATTCGCGCCCGACGGCGCTCATCATCTCGGCGGATGCGCCCTTGCGGAGCACGATCACATTATCATCCGCACCGGTGGCAATAAGCGTTTCACGCAGGCCGTTGGCAAGCATGAGCACCGCTGCAAATACGAACACGACAAGCGCAACGCCGCCTACCGTCAGTGAGGTGGTAAGACGCCGCGTCCACATGTTGCGGAAACTGTAACTCAAGGGAATTTTCATACATTTTTCTATTTAAATTCAAGATCGGTTGGTGAAACGGTATCAGCGTTTGCCGAGTCCATTGCATTGTCCGCAACGGTCCGCGACCATCATCCGATCTGCCTGAGCCCGTCGACAATTTTTGTCCGCACGGATTTCACTGCCGGATAGAGCGCCGCGATCACGCCGACAGACATCGAGAATACGAGGCCAAGCACGACCGTCGATGTTTCCACATTGAACAGCGGAAGGAATGTCGATAATGCCTCGCCGAATCCGCGGCATACCGGGAATGTCAGTCCGATGCCGATGACGCCGCCGATCATTGCGATCAGCAGCGATTCGCCGAAGATCAATCCGGAAATATGGAGCGACGTGAAGCCGAGCACTTTCAAGACCGCGTATTCGCGTATCCGTTCGCGCGCCGTCATGACGATCGTGTTCGCCAGCACGAGCAGAATGATGCCGATGATGACATACGAAATGAATTTGAGCGATGTGATGATCGTACCGGAGAGAGAAGCAAAACTCTGCTGGAACGCCTTTTCAGTCTCCGTCTTTGTTTCCGCCCGCGAGTTCGCAAAGAGTCCGTCGACCGCTGCGGATATCACGGCGGCGCTGTTCGGATTGTCGATCGTCATCACATACCAGCCGACCTGCCCGGCGCGCGACGGCGCCTCTTGCCGCATGCGTTCGTCGAGATACGCATAATGGAAGAACATCTGCGTCGCATCGGTCGTCTTGTCTTTCGGCTGATAAATACCGCGCACCACAAATTCCCAGTTCCCGGGATAAATATCTCCCCGTATGGTCATCATATCGCCGAGCTTAAGATTGTACAATTTTGCGATTTTTGCTCCGACCACGCACGAGTTCCGCTCCTTCTTGAACGACGCCAATTGCTCGGGCATCAGCAGAAATTCCGGATAGATCTGAAATATTTTTTCGGGGTCGACCGCGATGCGCGGGAAAAAATTGCGCTCGTCGATATAGACGCCCTGGAACCACGTCTGATGTGTGATACCGGTAATGCCCGGGATCTTGGCGATCTGCTCCTCGTCGGCGATGGGAAGCGGAAAGATGAACGACACGGCATGACGCGTGACCAGCCGGTTGACGGCCGAGGCCTCAACACCCGAGTACCACGCCGTCACCACGGTGCGCAGAAGGCCGAACGCCATCACCGCCACGGCAATGCCCAGGATCGTGAGGGACGTGCGCAATTTATGCCGCAGCAGGTTTTTATAGACCAGTTTGAGAACTTTCATATCAGCTCAGCTCCCCTTTGTCGAGATGCTGGATCGTGTGCGCCCGGGCCGCTGCGTGCGGATCGTGCGTGACCATGACGATGGTCTTTTTAAATTCTTTGTTGAGGCGGTCCAGAAGAATGAGGATCTCGTCAGCCGATTTTTTATCCAGGTCGCCGGTGGGTTCATCGGCAACAATGAGCACCGGATCCGTCACCACCGCGCGGGCAATGGCCACGCGCTGTTCCTGTCCGCCCGAGAGCTGCCTCGGATAATGATGCATGCGGTCGGTAAGCCCCACCACATTCAATGCCGCCTCCACGTGTTCCCGCTTTTCCTTCTTCGAAAGATGAGTGAGTATGAGCGGCAGCTCCACATTCTCATACGCGGTCAGCACCGGCAGCAGATTATAGAATTGGAAAATGAACCCGATGTGGCTGGCGCGCCATTTTGCAAGCGCCGATTCGCCGAGCGTGGCAATGTCCATTCCGGAGATGACGATCGATCCGCTCGTGGGACGGTCGATGCCCGCGATCAAATTGAGCAGCGTTGTTTTACCCGAGCCGGACGGACCCATGAGCGCCAAAAACTCTCCCTCGGGCACATCGATGGACAAATTCTGCAGCACGGGAATTTCGAAATCGTCACGCTGATAGTTTTTCGTGACATTGCGTATCTGAACGATGGGCTGGTTCATATGTGAGTCTGCTTGAATGGTAATGGACTGATAAAAAACGAGCGTTTTGATGAGAGCATTTGATTATTGCTCACGATTGTTAGATTCTTCGGTCGCTCCGCTTCCTAAGAATGACAGAGAGAAGAGTGTTCGGTAGCCATATTCTATTGTTTCACCGTTATTCTCGCGCCGTCCGATAATTTATCGGGCGGATGGATCACGACTTTATCCCCCGCACTCACACCCTGCCGCACTTCAATGCCAGAGCCGAGCGTACCGCCGAGTATCACCGGGACTTCGCTCACCGTTTCGCCGCGCACGACATAGACGACCTTCCTGCTTCCTCGCTCGGCAACGGCCGCGGCGGGAACGGAGACCTTCGGCGGCGCTGAGGCTTCCGTTTTTTCGATTGCCTTCGTGAGGAAACTCACTTTCGCCCGCATCTCCGGAAGCACGCGGCTGTCCCGTTCTTCGAAGCGGACCTTCGTGAGCACGGTCGCCTTCGCTCTGTCCGCCGTCGGTACAATTTTATGAACGACGCCTCTATAGCGCGTCTCGGGAAAAGCATCGAGCGTGATCTCGCATGGCTGATCGGGATGGATCTTTTCAATGTTCGATTCCGATACGTCCGCTTCCACTTCGAGCGACGACATATCGGCAAGGGTCACCAATGCACCGCGCGAACCGGCCGATGCGCCAAAGGGCGAAATGACTTCTCCCACATCGGCGCTCTTCGAGAGCACCGTCCCGTCGAACGGCGCACGGATGAATGTATTTTCCACGCCGACCTCCGCCGACCGGACTCCTGCTTCTGCGGCTTTCACGCCGGCTTCCGCCGATGCAACCCCGGCCCTGGCGCGTTTCCGCCGCGCGTTGGCGATGTCGTACTCGGCCTGTGAGATCGATTTCGACTGTGCCAGTGTGTTCTGCCGTTCATAGTTGGCCGCCGCGTCATCCAATTCCGCCTTCGCCTGTTCAACCGATGCCCGCGCCACGCCGAGGTTCGCCTGCGCCTGGTGCAGCACTGCCTCCACGTCGCTGCTCTCGATCCTTCCGATCACGCTGCCTTTTGTGACGCGGTCGCCCTCGATCACCGCCAAAAATTCGAGACGGCCGGTGCCTTTCGAGGCAACCGCGGCCTTGCGCTGGGCAACAATGTAGCCGCTTGCGGTGAGCACGCTGTTCGCCTGCGACGGATACGCCATCGACACCACGCCGATCTCCACCTCCGACGCCGCCGTGCCGCGGAAGATCAGCACGCCAAAGACCGCCGCCAGCACGATCAGAATCGCCGATGCCGCCATATACAGTGTTTTTTTCGATTTGACCGAACCGGTCTGCTGTTCCTGCGCCCCGCGATTGATACGAAGTGAAGAAAGATCCACGTGTTGATTATCAAATGCCATAGTTTCTGTCGTTAGTGTTGAATATTGTAACACAAACATCACACATAATGTTCACGAGATATACGAAAATATTGCCCAATGGTTGCGGTTCATTGGAAGCGGTTCCAAAACAAAATACAGGAAGACACAGGGCACTCATGTCAATGCAATGATGAGGTCGTGATGGTGCGGAAATTTTTTCAGAAGATTCTGCCTCTCGCCCAGCTCAAAATCCGCGAAGTCGAATCCGGGCGCCACTGCGCAGCTGATAAGCGAAAACGCATCGGGCTCGTCCACGCGCGCACCGAACCAGCATTCGGCAGGCACCGCGCATTGCAGCGCCTCCCCGTTCCGGCAATCGGCCCCTAACCGGTGGTGCGCCGCCATGCCCGCACTGTCGATGACGGAAATTGTCAGCGGGCTCCCTGCGTGAAAATACCAAAGCTCGTCCGAACGAAGCCTGTGAAGCCGGGAACAGGCGCCGCTCTTGAGAAGAAAATATATTGATGTCACATAGGCGCGCGGTCCGCCGTGCTGCGCCGGCAGCGCCTGTGCTGCGATCGTTCCGGACGACCGGTACATTTCCCGGTAAAATCCGCCTTCAGGATGCGGCAGCAGGGAGAGCATGGCGATCCATTCGTCCGCCTGTTGAGGTTGTGTCATATCAGGCCGCCGGTTCCTGCTGGCTGATGCAATGGAGCGTTCCCAGACCCCATACGAGATCGACGCAATCGATGCCGATGACTTCCCTGTCGGGAAATTCATTCTGCAGTATGTCTATCGCCTTCGCGTCGTTTGCATGATGGAACGTGGGGACGATCACAAATCCGTTCCCGATCAGAAAATTGGCATAACTGGCAGGCAGACGCTGGCCGTCATATTCCACAACGCCCGGCATCGGCAGTTCCACGATGCGGAACGGACGGTTGTCCTGGTCCGTCAGCGTCGATAGAATTTTTCTGTTCTCCCACAGCACGGCATAATTTTCATCGGCGGGATCTTCCTCCATCACCGTGACGATCGTCGTCGGACTGATAAAGCGCGCCAGATCGTCCACGTGCCCGTCCGTATCGTCTCCGGCAATGCCGTCCTCGAGCCAGAGGATCTTTTCCTGTCCATAGTAATCGCAGAGATACTGTTCGATCTGTTCCTGGTCGAGGAGCGGATTGCGGTTTTCGTTCAGCAGGCAGGCCTTCGTTGTCAACAGACATCCCTTCCCATTCACGTCGATCGCTCCGCCTTCCATCACAATGCCGGGATAAAACACGGGCAGCCCTCGCTTCTCGGCGATGCGCGTCGGCACGATGTCGTCCAGATCGAACGGCGGATATTTTCCGCCCCAGGCATTGTATCCCCAATCCACGATCGCCAGCGGATTCTCCGCGGCGGGATTGACGACAAACGCGGGCCCATGGTCGCGGCACCATGCGTCGTTTGTGGGAATAATATAGAGCGAGAAGCGCGATGCATCCACGCCGGCGTTCGTCAACCGCACCGTCACCTCGGTGAGCATCGCCTCATCCGCCACATTGATGTTCACATGCTGAAAACGCGCGATCGTCTTGACAATGCCTGTGTAGACGTCCGGGATGGGCTCGAACTTGTCGGGCCACGACGCCTCTTTGTGCGCCCACGAGAGCCATGTTGCAGATTGCTGTTCCCATTCAGCCGGAAAACGGTATCCTAATTCTTTCGGTGTCATGCGCAGAGTATTAATGGTTGATAATTTTTGTGCCACACAAGATACGCAAAAATTGGGTGGCGTTCAAAAATGCATCACTGGAACCGCACACCACTTATTTCTGCACCACGAGCCGTTTCGTTGCACTCGAACCGTCGGTGCGAAGCCTGTAAAAATACACGCCGCTCGGATACGCGCCCGCATTCCATTCGACCGAATACGAACCGGCTTCCACTCTCTTGTCGACAAGTGTGGCAATACAGTTTCCCAACACGTCGAACACATCAAGCCGCACCTCCTGGGCAGCCGGTATGGCATAGTGAATCATCGTCGAAGGATTGAACGGATTCGGATAATTCTGCCCGAGCGAAAACGAAACGGGCGCAGCCGCCTCGTTCGGGACACCTGTCTGGACGTCCTGATACACGCGCACATAATCGACATACAGCTTTTGAGGGAACACTGTCGACAGATCAGGATTGCCCGGCCACACCCCGCCGACTGCCAAATTTAAAATAATGAAGAATTTTTTCTGAAATGCGGCGCGATCAGCCGACGAAATAGGTACCACATAATATGGATAACCGTCGAGGTACCAGATGATGCTCTGTGGGGTCCATGTGATTGAAAAGATATGAAAGTCGTCGGCAAACTTCCCGCCGGCAAGAGCCTTGTTTGAACCAAGAGAAACATGACCGTTGTTGTCCCAATGCGCTGTGCCGTACGTTGTTTGGTCTCGTGTGCCGGATCCGCCGATCATCTCCATGATGTCAATTTCCCCGCACTTCGGCCAGCTCACGCTCGAAATGTTGTCGCCCAGCATCCAGAATGCGGGCCATATTCCCTGGCCGTACGGAAGTTTCATTCTTGCTTCTACTTTGCCATACAACCACGACGCCTTGCCTTGCGTCTTCATTCTGGCGGAAGTGTAAAAGCTTCCGTTGTAATTTTCCTTGATCGCTTTGATCACGAGCATGCCGCTGTCGATGTAGGCATTCTCGGTCCGGCTCGTGTAATTTTCCAATTCGCTGTTACCCCATCCGCCTGCGCCAAGATCCATCCCCCACTTAAAAGGGTTGATCGCCGGCGCGTCGAACTCGTCCGACCACACGAGTTGGTAATTCTGCGCGAACAATCGCGGCGCGTTCGCTGTGGCAAGGAATACGAGCAGGGCCGATATGCGTAATAGTCTCATTGGTTGCATTGCATTCTTTCAAAGTGAAGTGGAGAGAAATGTATTGATAGTGCAAATATCGTGCTACAATGCATATTGCTCCATGATACGAAGATTCCACCTTTAATGCCGATCTTCGCGATGCGAAGTTATTAAATCAATAACTGCCCCTTATTAAATGGATAACTCGCGTCGAAACAAAAACACATGCCGCCAAGTTCATGCGCGCGCACTTTGTCTCTTCTTTCTTGCGCTATATTGCTCTACTGAGTATCTTACAGTATTGACTGGCTGGTTGCGTCTTCACGACATCAGTGCATGCCGAAGCGTCATTGCACGCATTGATCCACCCTGCATCAGCCGAATTGCACAACAACAGCATAGGAAGGCCTGGAGACGAACACATGGATACACCAAACGATACATCGACCAGCCCGGAAACCGCTGCCGTTTTTCCTCCGCTTCCCTCGGCGCGCATGCACCGGCTGCCTCCGTACCTGTTCGGAAGCATTAATGCGCTGAAGAGCAAATTGCGGCGGGAAGGCAAGGACGTCATCGATCTTGGCATGGGAAATCCGAACGACCCCACGCCGCCTCTCATCGTCGAAAAATTGCGCGAAGCGGTCCTGGATAAACGCAACCAGCGCTATTCCGTATCGCAGGGTGTGTTCAACCTTCGCAAAGAATTCGCACAATTCTACGATCGCTCTCTCGGTGTCGGACTCGATCCCGAATCGGAAGTGATCGCGACACTCGGTTCGAAGGAAGGCTTCAGTCATTTATGTCTTGCCGTTCTCGGACCGGGCGACCTGGTGTTGACGCCGACGCCGACGTTTCCGATACACATCTACGGCCCCGTCATCGCGGGCGCGAACGTTGTGGGTGTGTCGATGGACGGCGGCGAAGATCTTTTGCTGAAGCGCATTGCCGACATGTGCCAGACTATTTCACCGAAACCCAAAGTGCTCATCCTGAATTATCCGCACAATCCGACAACGCGCGTTGTCGAACTTCCCTTCTTCGAAGAGGTCGTTCGCCTCGCGAAACGGTTCGGGTTTTACATCATACACGATTATGCATACGGACTGACGACGTTCGACGGATACAAGGCGCCCAGCATACTGCAGGTGCCGGGGGCAAAAGAGATCGCGGCCGAAACATTCACCATGAGCAAGGGCTATAACATGGCGGGCTGGCGCATCGGATTCACCGCCGGCAACAGGCAGATGGTGAAGCTGCTCGCCGACATTAAAGGGTATTACGATTACGGCATCTTCCAGGCAGTGCAGATCGCAACGGTCATCGCGCTCCGCCATTGCGAAGATGCGATGCACAAGCAGGCCGCGCTCTATGGACAGCGGCGGGATGTGCTCTGCGACGGATTGAATCGGGCGGGATGGACCATCGAACCGCCGAAGGCGTCGATGTTCGTGTGGGCGCAAATTCCCGAGCACTACAGACATCTGGGATCGATGGAGTTTGCGCGGCAGTGTCTGAGCAAGGCTGAAATTGCAGTCGCGCCGGGTGTCGGTTTCGGTCAGGAAGGCGAAGGGTATGTGAGGATCGCGCTGGTTGAAAACGACGAACGCCTCAAACAGGCTGTCCGTCAAATCCGCCGCGCATTTCCCGTGCCGGGCTGAGGCGCAGCCCACTGCGTTGTGTGACAGAGAAGGGGCGGACAACAATGTAATGCGTGGGGAAAGCTCCAGCGGACGGCCGCTTTCCTCACGCATCGCACGAGCACAAGTTCATCACTGGTCCAGCAGGTTTGCCGATATTTCCATTTCCTGCGCCTGCTCGAGCGGAATGATTTCGAACGGGTGCGGGTTCGTATACAAATTTGCAAACCATGCGCAGACCAAGCGGACCCGCTGGCTCTCGTCGAAGCGGACCGCCTGCTTCACGGCGAATATTCCCCGCGGCTCACCGATCTTGCTCAACGACAGGGCGGCGACGATCCGCGACGACTCGTTCGGATCGCTGTGCAGTATCGCCATGAGCGGGATGATGCCGTCTTCAAATTTTAGCTCTCCCAGCATGTAGGCTGAACTTTCACGCACGCCCTTGTTCTCTGAGCTCAGGTTGAACACCAGATTTTTTACGACTTGTTCCTGGTCGATTTTCGACGTTACTTTTTCGGCGGCACGTACCGAAGTACACAGCACGAGCGCTGCAGCCAGCAGAACGATTGTTGTTTTCATGTGATCCTCCTTGCAGAACATTGATGATGAGTGTCTGTTACCGTTGTATGTAACGTAACGATGTCAAGGAGGATTTGTTACAACTTTGTGATGAGCGTACAGTATTCCGGGTTGAACTGCGCACGGGCCGATCTATTCACCCGGCCGCGGCCCCTTCTCAGTGCGAACCTGCGTCGACAGGCATGCAAATCGGCATTTTTTAAACGCAATTCAACGGGTCTCGCCATTATGCACGAAGTTCTCCATTTCCTTTCATGGGTCGGTGTCGCCCTCATCACGCTTTTACCCATCATTAATCCCGTGAGCACCGCAGTGCTGCTGCTCGGCATCAGCGGACATCTCAGCGACGCCGAACGGAACAGGCAGATCACGATGGCATGCATTTATATGGCAGGCATCCTTCTTGCCTTTCTCATCGCAGGCCATTTGATCATGGTCGCATTCGGCATATCGATCCCCGGCATACGCATCGCCGGCGGTCTCGTCATCGGTCTGCTTGGTTTCCGTATGTTGTTCCCGGATGAAGGCCAGATCACCGGTGAAGGAAAGCAGGAAGCGCAGCAGAAACAGGATATCTCCTTCAGCCCGCTTGCCATGCCAAGCCTGAGCGGACCGGGATCGATCGCCGTCGTCATCACGATGTCATCCTCCATCGATGGCAGGCGCGGCATCGACAAGCTGTTTGCCTTCGCCGGAGTAGTGCTTGCTATTCTTATCACAGCGGTGATATCGTGGGGAGTGCTTCGGGGAGCAGTGGTGCTGCGCCGTTATCTGGGCGTGAACGGCATCAGCAGCCTTGCCAGGATCATGGGATTTCTTCTTGTGTGTATCGGGACGCAGTTTGCCATTAACGGTGTGCGGGACCTGGTGCTGGATACGTCATTCTGGACCGATTGACTTAGCGATCCGTAAAAAAAAAAGCAGCCCCCGAATTATCTCAAGGGCTGCTCCGCGACGCAGCGCTGCTCAGCGCCGAATGCAGAAGGCATGGAGGCAGAACGGATATGGCACGACAGGAACTGCAGACATCTTCTGATGAAGGAACACATTATCGATGCATTGCACAAGGCCGGGAGGCTTGGTGAAGCAGGCAGAATGATCAAAGAAGCTCGTAACTACTCGCCGTAATCTTCATACCGTGTCATTCTGAAGGAGCGCAGCGACTGAAGAATTTAAAATGCTCATGGCATCAGGCAGCATCAATTGATAGGCACTACTAGCGATCACCATTTTAGATCCTTCGCTTTGCTCAGGATGACGGTGATTTGGGTGCACGCGGCGTTGTTACAAAAACTCTTCAGCGAATCGCACGGCTTCGCGGTGCAGGCGAGCTAACAGCTCGCCCTGCACGTCCATTGGTGATGGTTCGGCTGAGTTACTCTCATTGTACTTTTCGCCGCAAGCGGCTCGAAATCATTCCCACGGTGATTAAAACCGGTATGACCAATCCAATGTCGACGAATACTCGTTAAAACTGTATGCATGCGGACCAATGCCCGTGAAAAATGTTCCGCGCGTCTGGAAAGACACGACGCTTTGCTCATACAATTGGTACGATGCCTGAAACATCAGTACGTTTGAGACGCTCGCATCGGAGTTCACCCGCGTATACGACACTCCATTGATCAGCTTATCGCTCAGCATTTTGTAGTTGACCCTTCCCGAAATCGCCTGCGTTCCTGAAATCCCGCCTGCCCCCGCATCAACGCTGCTGAATGCGGTCATGATGTTCGAGTTCAACTGCTTGCTGAATGTTGTGTTGATCCCTGCATTGATATTATACGACGTGAGCGCGTAATTTCCCCGAACACTGTTTTTCGATGAAAAGCTCTGAGCGCTGAATCCTCCCACCAGTGTATGTTTCAGGGCAAACGCATCGAAGCCCAAATTGGAATTCACTCCATAACTGGTCGTCAGTATGTCGATCTTAACGGAATCATTGACCGCATTATTGCCGATCATATTTACATTTGAATTCAATGCAAATGAAAGTGTCGGCAGAGGCCGCACCGATGCCATGAACGACATCGTATTTCTGTCGGTAGTATACAGCTTCTGGTTCGCGACGTTATCGTTCTGTTTCTGGAAATTGGTTTGTACCGCAAAATTGCCCGCG
>CAISDA010000080.1 GCA_903884005.1 uncultured Ignavibacteriota bacterium
AACGGTTCAATCACAGATTTTTGGCGGGATGCTGTCTGGATACCGTGCCTTGACGGAAAAAGCCGCCCAATTGAACCCGTGTCTGAGCAGATGGCTGATGGGCTTTCCGCTGATGTGGGACTTGTGCGCTATGGGGACAAAACCTGCATTTGGCCGCTCATCCAAAAAACGAAAAACAGGGTGCAGCGTTTGAGGGGATACGGAAACGCGATAGTGCCACAGGCAGCTGCCGCATTTATCACAGCAGCCCTGAATTGAATTTCAAAACAAGCATGCCACAAAAGGACGATTGACGCATCCATGCCTAAATCTGATAAGCCCCAACTCTGGCCGAAGCGTTATGTTTTGCTTCCCGATATTCACTATCCCTATTTTCAGAAAGCCGCTTGGAAAGCAGTTTTGGATTTCATTTCTCGCAATCGTTGTGATGGCGTTTTGTTAACCGGGGATCAACTCGATAATCAGAACGTTTCACATCATACCCAAGGTAAACCGCTGTTGCGTCAGCGTGGTGGTTATCAGAAAGATATAGACGGCTTTATTCACGACATCCTTAATCCTCTTGAAAAACTTCTACCAAAAAATTGTCTAAAGATTTTCATAAAAGGCAACCATGAACGAATGTTAGAGGATCTGTTGGAGTCCAGCCCCGAACTAGAGGGTGCGCTTGACATCGCTAAGAATTTAAATTTGAAATCCCGCGGCTGGCAAGTCATCGAAGTCGGCGGTCATTACAATTTGAACGGCATCTTGGTTTTGCACGGGGACTCAATCGGCAGTGCAGACCACGTGGCGAAGAAGTTAGTCGACGCAACGTGCAGAACTTCGATTATGGGGCACGTTCACCGATTCTCCGCATATACAAAAGTTGGAGTTGAGCCCGCAGATAAATGGGCTGGTTATACGATGCCCTGTTTAACAACGCTCGCTCCCCAATATGCACGCGGCAGGTTAAATGCATTTTTGAACGGATTTGGAATTGTCGAATCGTGGGGACCTAAAAGAAACAATGTCTATATTCCGATCATTTTCCAAGGGAAGTTTTCATACGGTGGGAAGACGTACGGGGGTTCGCGGTGAAGACCGGGTATATCTACGGCTACTACGATGCTATGACTCAAGCGTGGGTTTATGTAGGACAATCTGTAAATCTGACTCTCCGCCACAAAAGGCATCTGCAAGACTTGCACTCGCGTTTTGACCGAGAATTAAAACACCGAAACGGAACACCAGACGCTTTTGTCGGTCCCGTTGTTTTGGAGACTATTACCGCCCCCAAAGCCGAATATCCACAGGCGACGGCATTTCAGGAAACGATGTGGATGTTTCATCTTCACACTTACTATCGCGCGTACGAGAGAGGTTTCAATCTGTGTATTCCGTTGTCTGTGGATTACGAGAATTTGGGACGGCTGGGCGGATCTATTGCTGTTCATCTTATTCCCCGAGCCGCAAAAATTCGCGGCGGTCAGCGTTCAGGACGCAAAGCTGTGGAAAGCGGACAACTCGATAATATGCGAAAACTTCCGCAAACAAAAGAGGCGCATCGGCGAAACGGAAAAGCTCTTGGGCGCGAAGCAGTTGATAGCGGTCGTCTCGCTCGTTTGAGGACTGTTGAACATCAAGTTATCGCCGCTTCCGCCGCGGGCCGTTGTGCTGTTGAAAATCAAAAAGGTATTTTCGCAGTAGATAGCCAAGGCCAACTGATTTTTGACAGACACATTATCGGACTGATTTCAGGGCAAAAACACGCGGCTTTGAAAACAGGTGTTTGTGGGCGATCGCCAGAACAGATGCGCATAGATGGCCGAAAGGGGGGTTTTGCTCGAGCAGCATCTATGACTCCGGAAGAGCGCAGCGAGCGCGGTCGCTTTTTAGGTCGAAAAAATATTGATAGCGGGCATATTTATAAATTGAATCATCTTCGATGGCACATCAACCGCGGTATCGTCAATCCCAATTGTAAACTATGTGCCAATAGGCAAGTCGCGTGACACCCGCTACTTTCCATACCAGTGACGGTTCAACATTCGTTCTAGCCCGCCCATTCCCGTCGCCGTCCGAGTGTGCCTTGGCGTTAGCACGCATATGCAGGTATGCCGGCAAAACAAAATGCTTTTGGTCCGTATGTGTTCACTCCCTGATTGTTTCAGACCTTGTGGAAGAGCGATTCAAGCTAGCTGCTCTCGTTCACGATTGCGTCGAAGGAATTACAGGTGACATTATCCGCCCCCTAAAGGTTCCTTGTTTGCGTGAATTGGAAGAGCAGGTTTATTACGTTTTGTTGAGGCAATGGAAAATTCCTCATCCTGATAAAGAAACGATTGTCCGAGTTCACGACGCGGATATTCAAGCCTATGAGGGCGAGATACGAACCGTGGCACCCGACGTTCGATTGCCCCATTTTCGGCGCCCCAATCCGAAGGTGGAAGAACTGACTCGGAAGTATATGCGACGGTTTAGAGGGCCAACCCGAGAGTCGGCCGAAGTCCGGGAGTGGATAAAGAGATTCAATCAGTTAAAGCAA
>CAISDA010000081.1 GCA_903884005.1 uncultured Ignavibacteriota bacterium
ACCGCGCCTTGAACGGTCCACTGACTATAAGTTGTCGTGGCTTCCCAAGTTTTTGAACTCAGCATTTGCCAAATTAGTTGATTGTCTATTGCGACTGCACCCGGAGT
Organism: uncultured Ignavibacteriota bacterium; assembly: GCA_903884005.1. Lineage (GTDB taxonomy): Bacteria > Bacteroidota > Ignavibacteria > UBA10030 > UBA8401 > CAISDA01. The sequence continues at coordinate 108 of CAISDA010000081.1, forward strand.
CGTTCCCCACGGCGGTTTGTAACCTGAACCCGACGTGCCCGGACTATTATGGCTGCCCGTTGTGGCGTCATTCGCAGTGAAGGCATAGCAAACCTGCGTTCCGTTTTGAATCTGGACAGCGTTGGGTAGGGCGGGTTCGCATATAACCTCGTTGGACCACTCCCAAAATGAGTTGTATTGTGTCGCAGGCTTCCATCCCACAGCCGCGCCCAGATAGTTCCAGTGACCGAACGCATCACCAGACCCCGTATCCGTCGATGGGTTCCAGTTGGGTTCCGTGCTACCACTTGTGCCCCCAAACAAAGTGCAGAAAATTCCGCCACCCGTTGTGCCCGTATAGGAAAGATGACGGATTCCCGAAGCTGCGCCCGGCGGAATCGGAGTCCCGCCCACACCCGGAACAAAAATACAATCCTTCACGTTGTAGAGAGTGTTGGGCTTCCATATTTTAATTGGACCTTTGCATGTCCAAGTGACGGTGTTATCTGTGACGGTTTGGCCGGCTTCTTGGGCGCCTGACCACAAAGGCTGCCCCGCACCCGTCTCGCCATATTGCGTGCTGTTTGCGCCCGTAGCGTTGACGCTGACGAGTTGCTGAATGTTGTTGTTGGAATCTACGAGCAGTCCCATCGTGGAATAAAATATTCCAGACTCCCACGTAACTGCGGAACTCCCGCTTTCGGTAATAGTGACCGATGGAGGATTTGGGGTGCCGTCAATTCCAAAATTCCACACACCTTGACCCGGCGTTATCGTTCCAGTGTTGTCGCCCTGAGGATAGTATTTCCATGTATCGACGCCATCACCCGCGTAGCAAATACCTGCGAGACAAACAAAAGAAGTTTGTCCCGCATTTTCATTCTTGGCATATATCAAAGCCTTGGAGCCATTCTGGGCGTCAAAAAACACGGCGCCGTAAGAAATAGCGGTGGCCGAAGCCACATCCGTAATAGCATTCGGATTAGTAAGAATCAGATAATCGGGAGTAGAATCTGTGCAAACGAAAGTCCCGTTGTTCTGGCCTTGGTCAAAACCCGCTATAACGAATTTCATTCCGACATAATCGGTTGCCTCGGAATGAGACGCAGCGAACATGTAATAAGCAACGCCCGAGACGACCTGAACCTCAGAAATGTTGTAAAGTGGAGTGGGTCCGCAGTCTACAAGGACGCGAATCGTTGAATCCGTCAACTCCATCGAAAACGCCGTCAATGGAATCGTGGGATAAGTAGCACCCGACCACTGTGAAAGTCCGGGACGACGAGCCAGAAATAGTTGATTGTAAAGTTCAACATTTTCCCCGGAGATGAGCGCGTCGGGGCGTCCACCGTAAAATCTCTCAAGCTTATTGTTACTCAATTCGCTTTCGCAAATCGGGATTGGTCATTTCTGCCAATCTCTGAATCTTGTTGTCAATTCAGAACGGACTATCGAATCATCCTCTTTTGAGGAGTCTCGGGGTTTAGTCTCTCACGCTGCTTTCGCTTGCGCCTTGTTGCCCACGCGGGGGTTCAAGTCCATTACCCAAAATTGATCCCTTCAGCTTACGCCGAGGGAAGCCCATTTTATTAAGCGAGGTCTGAGGGATCACGAAGAGGCGAACGATTTGTCCACATACCAGAAAACATGCGGCCGACATGAATCGGAACATATTTCGGTTGACGATTGGAAACTTGCCCGCCGTGACTTTGTATTAAGCCTTCCATAATTAGTTTGCTCCAAATAAAAACTGATACTTATCTTCGCCGCTCTCTTCAAACCCAAAACGTAGGGTTAGCATTTTGACGAGTGGCGCGGATTTCGTTTCTACTACTATGCCTTTCGCGTTCGTGGCGTCTTGAATTGATTTCAACAAGGGCTTGAATGCCATTAAAAATGCTCGTGCTATTCTTCGTCTTGCTCCCCGTGAATCCGCGATAAATTGGGGCAACAAAAAGACCAGATTGTTTTCGTCAGGTTTCTGGATGCGAAGGTAAATTACAGGCCCTTCTTCATCACAAACCTTGGTGCAACAAAAGCAGGATGAATCACCCACGAAAAAGAAAGGGGCTGTGTACAAATCCTTATGTGTGGGTTCGGCTTCTATCGCTTCCCCAATGTGGGGCAAATCTTCTTTAACAACGGGGCGGAATTCGATCATTTTTTGTCCATCCAAGACGCATCTTTGTAGACTTGTAGAATTGAACCGTCGGGCGATATCTCATAAAGACCGCTACGAGATGCGACAAGAACAGGGCGTTTGATTCTTTTCGCCACTTCAATATCGGCTTTGCTCGGTTCGGCCTCTGCATCATTCGGATGAGTGTGAAAGGTCAAAGCGGTTTGTGGATAGACTTGCTGCGAAACGCTATCAAAGGGTTCTTCCGAAGAGGCGGTGTGAAAAGTCGTGGGGGTATAGTCTCCATTTTTCATCACTGTAAAAGAGCCTTCTTCGCCCCGATTTGTACCGTCCCCGGTCTGTCGCCACGCGTCATTAGCCGTTGATATAAATTCGGGATTATTTTCTACCGCGCCCTCAGCGGTGATATCAGCGGGACTGACATCATTTGATATATTTGGTCCCTTATTATCGCCTTGAATTTGAGGAGCATCGGGAGTTTTCCCGATATGCCGATTGATCGCAGCATGAAGGTCAGAGTAATCCACGTCTTTGGGAATCGCCGTATGTCCGACGCCTTGAATAGTAACAACTCTATGCGTGGACGGGTCATAAGATTGGGCCATTAAATTTCCTCTGAACACACAACTACACAGCAACAATGCGAGGGCGAGCATCCATTTACTTCCTACTGGTCAGAACCGATAACAATG
>CAISDA010000082.1 GCA_903884005.1 uncultured Ignavibacteriota bacterium
CACCTATAACGGCGTACCCTTTGATTTTTCCGTGTGCACGACTCCGTATCTGTATTCCGCCGTCATCAAGGACGTGTCAATACTTGCCCCGTACATTTCCAACACCGACTACCTGTTCGGCGTGTCAGGCTCTACAGAATGCACGGCAACGATCGATGGAAATTTGTTGCTCCATATTCCCTTTCTTTCCTATACAGATCCAAAAGCGGGAACCCTGTCACTTTGGGCGGATTTTGTTTATGAGTTCAATTCGAAGTATCCGACGTTAATACCTTTTAAATATAAAAATTCCGGCATGCTAAACAATCCTTCTTTTTCATGTGCAGCATCAACACTATCCAACGATCTAACAATCCATATATCTGATCTTCTGTTGCCGGATGGAAGCACGCATATATGGGTAAACTTGAAATACGACCCGGCTCTTTCCACCGATGGGAATTACTACTGGGTTGTTACAAGCTATACAAATAGCTCCACAGTATCCTTCTTGCTCACAAATGATGTCGGTGTTGGCGGTACACTGCCCGCCGAATATACTTGCGACGGCACCGGGTCCTCCCCTGCGTTGTCCTGGTCGAATGCGCCTGAGGGCACCAAGGAATTCGCACTGATGATGACAACGCTACCGGGCGATGGAACGACAAAATGGAACTGGGTATTATATAGCATACCGGGAACCACGACCAGCATGGCCAAAAACAGTTCCGGAGTCGGCATTTTGGGAACAGGCAGCCACGGAACCACCATGGCCTACGATCCACCTTGCTCGCAAGGACCCGGTCCCAAGCTCTACACCTTCACATTGTATGCACTGTCCGAATCGCCCCAATTGCCTGCTGCAGCCAGTCAAGTCACGGGCGAAGTGCTCTCCAATGCGATCTCATCCATCACGCTTGGCTCAACGTCCTTGAACCTGAGCTACACCCGTCCATGATGATGCGTTTCGCGGCAGCACCGGATACCCGTCAAAACCATGAAAGGGGGAGATATATGCTTCGACATTAACGGCGGTTGACGCCAAAGCCATACACAGAGCCTTCAGGGATGCCGGGATACGGGGAGGTCCCAGCCTCAACGAAGCAGTAAGATCCACAGGCTTTGATCCTAACAAACTGAGAGATCTCGACCCGCCCCCCGGACAGGAAGGGTCGAGGGGAATGAAAGAACCCGTCACTCGGCCAAAACAATGTTACTGAAGAGACGACATGGAAACTGCAATAAGGCGACACATCATTCCTGGCAGTGTGGCGCCTTGAAAACAACTGACATCGCTCGCAACTCCGGCCAAATCAGATAAGAAGACCCTCAGTCAGGCGCAGTCATGGGTTGCAACGGTCAACACTATGAAGTACAGAGGATTCAGCGAATGGCGCCTTTCATCGACACGAGGAATTTCAATTTTGCCTACGGGCAGACGAGCCAAGGGGAACACATCATCGACTCCCAGTACACCTCCAGCACGCTTTTTGTCGTCAACCCGGCGGAAACGGGAACCATGGCAATTCGAATCTTTGGCCATCATGATAGAATCACTTTCACTTCTTTATTTCTGTTGGTAATATTATCAATTCAAATCGCCATATCAAAAGACATCTTACCCAGAACAACGGAATTCCCACCTATAAATGTAGCGGTTATGGGTATGAGGTTTTCATCCATTCACTGGCCAGCAAGTTGACTGCTGTCGAAGACCCTTCACAGCATTCAGATTACCATTGCCGAATAGCGAGGAATCCATCGTTAACTTGAGTCTGAGCCACAAGAATGCTGCTTATCATTTCTTTAGACTTTAGACGGACCGGCGAACTGGGTTCGAAGTACCTCCACCAAGGGGACGGGAGAAACAGCCGGAAAAATTATTATCACCAATGTGCAGAATGAAAAATATGGGATTCATGAGCCGGAACAGCCCAAAA
>CAISDA010000083.1 GCA_903884005.1 uncultured Ignavibacteriota bacterium
CCGATACGGCGGACGAGGGCGCGCAGGATTCGAACGTCCAGAGCATGCATGCGCAGCAAAGGGCGAGGAGAATTCTTGTACTCATATATGCTGTGTTCTGTGGATGGAGATACACCTTATCTAATATAAATAACTAATAGTTCAATCAAATTCAACTCTTCTTATACGTAACTCACAAAAACTACAGTGCTGCGAATCAACAACCATTCATGTATGCTTCCCCGCCGGTTTCACCATCTGCCCGGGATGGGGACGCTGCACGAAGGACAGCATCCCTGCACGAGCGAATTCGACATGACGCGAAATCCGCTGCGCTGGATAACCGTTGTGCCGCATGCATGGCACCTCGTGTTCTCGTTGTCGCCCGCTTCGCCATGCACATTGCCCGCGTACACATAATGAAGGCCCGCCTTGCGGCCGATTTCTGCGGCGTGCAGCAGCGTGCCCACCGGGGTCGCGCCGGGGTCCGTCATGGTGTAGTCCGGATGGAAGGCGGTGACATGCCATGGAATATCGGGAGAGACCGAAACGAGGAACCGCGCAATGTCGGCCAATTCCTCGTCCGAGTCGTTGAACCCGGGCACGACGAGCGTGACCACTTCGATCCACAGGCCGCGCCGGTGAACGCTTGCTATCGTATCCAGAACAACCTGCAGACGTCCGCCCAGCTGTGCGTAATTTTGTTGACGGAAGGATTTGAGGTCGACCTTATAGCAATCGAGACACGTCTGCAGGTAGTCCAGCACTTCGGGTGTTGCATTGCCGTTGGACACGTACGACGTCATGAGTCCTTGACGCTGTGCACGGATGAAAATTTCACGTGCCCATTCGCTGGTGATCAGCGGTTCATTGTACGTGCTGGTGATGATCGCAGCGTGTGCGTCCAGCGCCATTCGCACAAGCGTGTCGGCTGTGACCGCCGATGGCCGTGCGAGAGCCTCCGGGTCGCGCAGTGCCTGAGAGGAAATCCAATTTTGACAGTAGCCGCAGTGGTAGTCGCAGCCGAGCATACCGAAACTGAGCGCCTTCGCGCCGGGCAGCACATGATAGAAGGGTTTTTTTTCAACCGGATCGAGCTGCACGCCACACACATAGCCGAAGGGCACGAGCAGCGTCCCTTCCCTGTTCGTGCGCACCTTGCAGATGCCGTCGTGGCCCGGAGCGATCTTGCACCGGTGTCCGCACGCAACGCACTGCACCCACTTGTTCGGCATGTCACGCACGAGCGTCCCGTCCCGCGTCAGAGCTAGAAGAGACTCGCGAAAAGAAATGTGTACGGGCATGATCAGGCCCTCCTTCTGTGTTTCCGAAGGCGATGCGATGCTCTTGCAGCGCCCCGGTGAGCCGCACGACTACACACATCGCACATCGTCCGAGGCCGAGACGGCATCAGACGCCCCAGTCTCGTACGTAGCGAAAATCGACATTGATCGTGCGGTGAGAAATTTTTGCAATGAGAGGAGGACGGCGTTTGAATTGATTGACGCGTATTTTTTTTTGTATGGCTCCGATGAACTCCGCGTCAAATCCCATGGAGCGTAATTCATCCACCGACCGTCTGTCGTCGACCAGTTGATAGAGCAATTGGTCCGCATCGACATAGGAAAATCCCAGGTCCGCTTCGTCGGTCTGTCCCTGGAACAGATCCGCAGTCGGTTTCTTCGAAATAATTTTTTCAGGAATACCCAGAGCCGCAGCGAGCTGCCACACCTGCGTTTTATAGAGGTCGCCCAGCGGATTGAGCGCGCACGCCATATCGCCGAAGAGCGTGCCGTACCCGAGCAGCGCCTCGGTTTTATTGGACGTGCCGATAACGAGCGCGCCATCGCGCTGGGAGAGATCATACAGCACGATCATTCTCTCCCTCGCCATGATGTTGCCCTTGCGAAGCGTGTCCGAAATTGCCAGGTCGGCAAACAACGGCTCGACCATCGGCGTGATATCGACTGTCAACGTCCTGATGCCCAGGGCGTGTGCCACCACATCGGCGTCGGCTGCGCTGTCGGGACTGCTCGTGCGGTATGGCATCTTCACTGCGAGCACGTTCTCCTTGCCGTATGCCTGTGCCGAAAGATACGCTGCAACGGCCGAATCGATGCCTCCCGAGAGCCCGATCACTGCCCGCGAAAATCCCGCCACGCGCGCCTCGTCGCGCAAAAAATCAACGAGGATCTTGATGACGTAGTCCGTATTCAACAACAGCGGATTTTCTTCCGTGTGATCGAGCTGTTCCATAATTATAATCCGACTCTTTGAAAAATGTAATCGACATGCTGCAGTCCCTTTGCAGGATCGAACGCTTCTGCGAGTTCCGCCTCGGTCAGGACCGACGATACTGTCGGATCGGCTTTCAGGACGTCCCTGAAGTTCATCTTCGACGTCCACACTTCCATCGCGTTGCGCTGGACGATCGCGTATGCGTCCTCTCGCTTCATTCCTTTTTTCGTGAGTGCCAGCAGGACCGGCTGAGAGAACACGAGGCCGTGCGTCACGTCGATATTGCGCTTCATCGTTTCGGGATAGACGAGAAGTTTGTCCAGCACGCTCGTCATTTTCACGAGCATGTGGTCCAGCAGAATGCAGCTGTCCGGCACGATGATACGTTCGACCGACGAATGCGTGATGTCGCGTTCGTGCCACAGCGCTACATTTTCGAGCGCTGCCTGAGCATTGCCCCGGAGCACGCGCGACAACCCGGCGATCTGTTCGCACGTGATCGGGTTGCGTTTATGCGGCATGGCGGAGGAGCCCTTCTGCCCTGCGCTAAAATATTCTTCCGCCTCGAGCACTTCGGTCTTTTGAAGGTGGCGTATCTCGGTGGCAAATTTTTCGAGCGAGGCGCCGATAAGCGCGATGGTCGTCAGAAATTCTGCGTGACGGTCGCGCTGCAGCACCTGCGTTGAGACGGGCGCCGGCGCAAGGCCGAGCCTGGCACAGACATATTCTTCCACTTTGGGGCTCAGATGTTCGAATGTGCCGACCGCTCCGGAGATCTGTCCTGCGGAAATCGTTTCGCGCGCCTGTTCCATGCGGCGGATGCTGCGGCGGACCTCGTCGTACCACAGCGCGAGCTTCAATCCGAACGTCGTGGGCTCCGCATGAATGCCGTGCGAGCGGCCGATCATGACCGTCATCTTGAATTCTTTGGCTCGGCGTGCAAGCACGTCCTTGAGCCCTTCGAGATCGCGGAGAAGAATGTCCGCCGAGTGCTGCATCTGCACGGCGAGCGCCGTATCCAGAACGTCGGAGGAGGTCATGCCGAGATGGATGAATCGCGCCTCGGGGCCGACATGCTCGCCCACATTCGTCAGGAAGGCGATCACGTCGTGTTTGACCTCGCGTTCGATCTCATCGATGCGGGCGACATCGAACCGTGCTTTCTCCCGAATCACCGCGACGGCTTCCTTCGGAATGATTCCCAGTTCCGCCTGCGCCTCGCATGCCAGAAGCTCGATCTCCAGCCAGATGGAAAATCTATGTTGGTCGCTCCAGAGCGCACCCATTTCGGGACGGGTATATCGGTCAATCATGTCGGCGGCCTTTTAGTGTGTGTATTATTGTTTCTTTTCGAGAGCGACGGTGATGTCGAGAATTTTTTTATCGCGGTAGATTTTCAACGTGAGGAGATCGCCCGCGCGCAGTTCACGTATCACGGCGACGATGCGGTTCTCGTCGACGATGCGGTCGCCGTTTGCTTCGAGCACGATGTCGCCGACTTTTAATCCGGATTTTTCCGCCGGGCTTTTTTCCTTGATATCGCTGATGATGACACCCTCGGTTTTCGTGAGTCCGAAGTATTTCGCTATCCGCGCATCCACCGGCTGCACTTCCATGCCCGTCCAGAAATTGCGTTCGACTTTCCCTTTTTCGCGTAATTCAGCGAACACCGTTTTCACACGGTTGATGGGCAGCGCGAATCCGTAGCCGATATACGCCTGGCTCACGCCCGCAGTATAGATGAGCGTATTGATGCCGATGACTTCGCCGTCGCTGTTCACGAGCGGCCCGCCGCTGTTGCCTGCATTGATCACGGCGTCCGTCTGGATCAACCCGCGGTACGAGCGGTTATTGTCCACGTTCAGATTCATGCCTTTGGCACTGACCACGCCGACGGTCACGATTGGTTTGTCGATGTTGTCGAAGAGCCCGAACGGATTGCCGAAGGCGATCGCCCACTCGCCGATCATGACGTCGTCCGAATTGCCGAGCTTCACGCAGGGCAGTCCGGTCCCCTTGATCTTCAGGAGCGCCACGTCGGTGACCTGGTCCGTCCCGATGAGTACCGCGGGATACTTGTCGCCGCTGGTCATTGTGACCGTGATCTCCTTCGCATTGCCTGCGACGTGGTCGTTCGTCAGGATGTAGCCGTCGGTCGAGATCAGGAATCCCGACCCGAGGCTCTTCACTTCCTGTTGATAATTTCTATTGCCGAAGAATTGACGGAAGAACGGATCGTTCCCGAAGAGATTCGAGAGCGGGTCCTGGTACTCGCGTATCTCCGTCACGTTGATGCCGACGACAGCCCGGCTGACCATGTCCACGGTGCGTGTGATGGCATTCTGACGAGACTGTGTGACGTCCTCAGATGCCGAGAGGTCTGCATGTGTCAGCAGCAACACGCAGGCGATGAGGTACAGTTTGGGTATGTGCATGAGGCGCGCGTAAGGTTGTTGGTAGTTATTAACATAGCAAAAAATGCAAAGTGTGTCAAGCGGACACCGATGACGAGGCGCCACGACGACAGACGCTGCACTTCACAGAGACGCCACAAATGGCGTCTCTGCAAATAATTTTCCGGTATGCCGCGGCCATAACCGGTGTTGCATCTGTAAAGGAAATAAAGTATTTTTCCCAAAAGAAGCGAAAGGCTCTTCCTCATACGACCATATACAATGAAATTTTCGACCAAAGCGATCCACGCAGGCCAGGAACCGGACATTGCAACAGGCGCAGTGATGCCGCCGGTGTATTTGACCTCGACATTCGTGCACGACGAACTCGGCAAGGACAAGGGGTACACGTATTCGCGTGTCTCGAATCCGACACGCACCGCGCTGGAAAAAAACATTGCCGCGCTCGAAAGCGCGTCGGAAGGCATGGCGTTTGCCTCTGGAATGGCGGCGATCGACGCGCTCTTCCGTATCCTTGAACCGGGCTCCCACGTGATCATGTCCAAGGATGTGTACGGCGGAACGTATCGTCTCGCCGTCCGTGTGTTCGCGCCGTTCGGGACCGAATTCGATTTCGTGGACACCTCCGATTGGGAGGCGATCAAGCGCGCACGGAGGCCGAACACGAAAATGATCTTCATCGAGACGCCCGCCAATCCGATGATGACGCTCACCGACCTTTCGGCCGTCGCACACTATGCGAAAAAAGAAAAGATACTGACGGTCGCAGACAACACCTTTGCCACGCCTTATCTCCAACGGCCGATCGAATTCGGGATCGACATCGTGCTGCACAGCGTCACGAAGTACCTCAACGGCCACAGCGATATGATCGGGGGCTTCATCGCCACGAACAACGGCGAAGTGGCTCACCGTATCCGCTTCATACAAAAGGCGGCCGGCGCAGTGATGAGTCCGTTCGATGCCTGGATGTGCCTGCGGGGGACAAAAACGCTGTCCGTGCGCATGGACCGTCATTGCGCGAACGCCGAGGCGATCGCCGCATGGCTGGTGGAACAACCCGGCATTCGCGCCGTGTTTTATCCCGGATTGAAAACGCATCCCCAGCATCAACTGGCGAAAAAACAAATGAGCGGCTTCGGCGGCATGATCACATTCGACACCGGCAGCCTTGCCAGCGCAAAAAAAATACTGCGCCGCATGCAGCTCTGCGCGCTTGCCGAAAGCCTGGGCGGCGTTGAAACCCTCATCGCTCATCCGGCGACGATGTCGCATGTCGGCCTTCCGAAAGCCGAGCGGATCGCCAACGGCATCACGGACGGATTGCTGCGGCTCTCGGTGGGGATCGAAGATGTGGAAGACATACGGAACGACCTGCACTTCGCGCTTACCGGAATCCGATAATGCTGCGGTCCCTCGCGCGAACGCGACGGAATAAAGTTACAGGACGCACAATTTATTGAACGTTTTCTCGAAATTATTTTGCAATTGATATGAATATTTTTTAATATTGCTTCGTGAAAATAAGTTTCTTTATCGGTGAGTGCCATCACAACTTCATAGAGTTAATCCTCAGACTATTCACTTAGCGACGGAGGCCCGACTATGACGATACATTATTACATGCTCTGCTATCGGTTCGAGGCGCTTGTTGCATCACAGCTGCCTCCCGAAGATTTTGGCGCCTATTTGGCGGTGGGGACAAAAAAAAATACGCACGGTAACATGCTCTTTTTCGAAGTTGATCCCGCGCTCCGCAGCACCTACTTCCGGCTCGAGGATGTTCCCAACACATGCGTTCCCCATCAGGACGGTTCTCCCAAACGCAGCAAATACATCAGCACATATCGGGTCCTCGAGCATCTCGATGCGGACGTACTGGGAAAACTCTATTTGACCACGGCCGACGGCCGTGTGCTTGGGTTGGATGCGTCCACCTATATCGAAACGCACAACGGATCGGGTCCCAATTTATTTCAGGAGCTCTGCCCTGTTTCTACCATGGTCGTCTCAACCCTTACGCCCTTGGCGTTCAACGCATACATGACCGATCCGAAAAATCAGGTTGGCGTGCCGCGTCTCATTTTCGCGGACCTTCTAGTGGAACGTACCGCCTCGGGACATCTTGCGGGGAGTCTGCCGTATGACCATCCGGACCACATTATGGAGTGCATCAGAGGATTGGAGGCCGATCCTCTCAAGCCGACGAAGAATGTAACGCGCGCGCCCCACCTGCACGGGTTCTTCCGGACGATTCGCCGGGGCTTTTTTCTCGGCGATCAGGGAGGGATCAAATTTTATAAGTTTCCATCGAAGGAAGAACTTGATGTGAAATACCACCAATGGTGGCATTCGGCTACGGAAAGTTTAGTCATGTAATACCTATCACCATCTCAACCAAGCAGGTTCGATGCTGTGGGGGGGTGTCACGATACACGTTCCACCTGACAACCCCTCGCTGGTGTACTCCGGTATGGTTGAATTCATTCTCCCCATCTATATTTTTTAAGAGGTGTAAATGCACAAACTTACAGCGTTTCTTAAATCACAAAAGGTACGTCAATATTATTTGGTTGGTCTGCTCGTGTTCTTCGGCGCCGGATATTTCTGGACGCCGTCCTTCGGTCAGGCTTCTGAACCCACCGCTGCGTCTGCAGTGGTGGAACATGTCGAACATTTTGTGTTCTTCGCCCCGTTTAACGATCCGAGTTACAGCGCTGCCGAACAGTATGCACTCATTGCCATCCTGGTCGTTGCCGTTGCCGGATTGCTCTATGCGCTCATGCTCGCCAAGCAGGTCTTCAGTGCCGACACCGGCACGAAGAAGATGCAGGATATCGCCCTTGCCATCCGTGAAGGTTCCGATGCCTATTTAGGCGCTCAGTTCAAGCGCATCGGACCACTCATTATTATCATCACGCTCATTCTTGCCGCCACATTCACCGGCGTCCAAGAGGCCTTCCGCTGGGGCCGCGCGGGCTCCTTCATGGTCGGCGCCCTGTTCAGCTGGACAGTCGGCTTTGTCGGCATGCGCCTTGCGACAGCAGGCAACGTGCGCGTCGCCGCAGCGGCAACACGGAGCTACGGTGAAGCGATGCAGCTCGGCTACCGCACGGGAACCGTGACCGGCATGCTCACCGACGGCCTCGGCCTCCTCGGCGGAACATGTATCTTTTTGATCTTCGGTGTTCAGGCCTATGAAGCCCTCCTCGGATTCGGCTTCGGCGGCACGCTCATCGCATTGTTCATGCGTGTCGGCGGCGGTATCTATACGAAGGCTGCCGATGTCGGCGCCGATCTCGTCGGAAAGATCGAAAAAGATATTCCCGAGGACGACCCCCGCAATGCCGCCACGATCGCCGACAACGTCGGTGACAACGTGGGCGACTGCGCCGGTATGTCCGCCGATATCTTCGAAAGCTACGAAGTGACGATCGTTGCGGCAATGATCCTCGGCATGGCCACGTACGGCCATAAAGGGGTCATCTTCCCCCTCCTCGTCCGCGGCATCGGCGTGCTCGGCTCCATCATCTCCACCTATACGGTGAAGGCGGGACCGAACGATACGTCGGACACTGCGCTCCATTCGGTCCATCGCGGCTTCTGGATCGGGTCCATGATCAGCGTTGTCGGATTCTTCGTGCTCGGCTCGCTCTACCTGCATTTCGTCCCTTCAACGACCATCGATCCGTCGTTGTTGCTGCGGTTCCCGAACCTCGATCCGGCGAACCTTCCCTCTTGGGCAAGCTTCGGTGTTGCGGGCTTGGATCTTCGCCCCGCATTGACGTGCCTGATCGGCGTCTTCCTTGCGATCGGCCTGAATAAACTGACAAGCTACTATACCCACACGATGCATGCTCCGGTGAAGAGCCTTGCAAAAGCCTGCACCACGGGCCATGCAACGAACATCATCCAGGGCTTCGCCGTTGGATACGAAAGCACCGTTGCAACGATCATTGTGATCGCCACATCCATTCTTCTGTCCGTGCTCGTCTATACAGGCACGCCGCCTCTGTTTGTCGCCTACGGCGTCGCAATGGCGGGCATCGGTATGCTCACGCTCACCGGCAACACGATCTCCATGGACGTGTTCGGCCCCGTGGCTGACAATGCCAACGGTATCGGCGAAATGGGATACGATCCGGAAGCAATGGAAAAACAGAAACCGGGAAGCTACAAACGCGCGCGCCAGATTCTCTCCGATCTCGATGCGGTGGGCAACACGACAAAAGCGGAAACAAAGGGCATCGCCATCGGTTCGGCGGTCATCGCAGCGGTCTCTCTCTTCTCCAGCTTTATTGCCGTTATTGCAGTCGGCAGCGAAGATAAGATCAGCATGATGTCCGTCGACCAATATCTGATCGAGGCGGGCAAGATCACCGTCGCCAATCCGATGGTGTTCATCGGCTTCCTCATCGGCGGCGCTGTGCCGTTCCTCTTCAGTTCGATGCTGATCCGTGCCGTGGGACGCGCGGCATTTTATATCGTGAAGGAATGCCGCATCCAGTTCCGCGACATCGAAATCTGGGAAGGCACCAAGAAACCCGATTACGGCCGAGTCGTCGATATCTGCACGAACACAGCGCAGAAAGAACTCATCGGACCCGGGCTGTTGGCCATTATGAGCCCGCTCTTTGTCGGCTTCCTCCTCGGACCCTACGCGCTCGGCGGTTTCCTCGCCGGCATGATCCTCGTCGGCCAGCTCCTTGCAGTATTCATGTCGAATGCAGGCGGAGCATGGGACAATGCGAAGAAAATGATTGAAGACGGAATTTATGGCGGCAAGGGTTCTGAAGCCCACAAGGCTGCAGTGACCGGCGACACCGTCGGCGATCCGTTGAAAGATACTGCCGGACCGGCCATCAACCCCCTCATCAAGGTCATGAACATGGTGAGTCTGTTGACGCTCGGCCTCGTGCTGCATTATAATATCATCAGTCCGAAATTGGCTGTCGGCGGCTCCGCCATCAGCACATTCGTGACCGGTTTGCTCATTATTCTCGCGGCCGCCGGCGCCATTGCCTGGGCCGTGTGGCAGAGTAAACGCGATGATGCGGTCGCCGATTCGTTCGGCGAGTAGCGTCATTGCTTCAGCCCTTGCTACCAAAGGACCCGGCATGCTCAGTGTGCCGGGTCCTTTATTGTTTACAGAAGTGCCTGCCATGGAGCGAACCTATTTCCACCCTGCAGAGGGATGCAGGCTGCCGTTCCATAATTTTACCTGTAAAACTATGTTTTACCAACTATTTATTGCTTTTCGAAAATTCTTCTCTTATATTTTTCACACTAACCTACTGGCGCCATGACACGACAAGCACAACAGGCTCATCTGGCATTCGATATCGGTGCAACCAGCGGACGCGCGCTCCTCGGCTCGATTGACGATCAGCGTGTGATCCTCCGGGAAGTCTATCGATTCCCCAATGCAATGGAGACCGTCGACGGCAGCCTGTGCTGGAATTCCGATCGGCTCTTCGCAGAGATCAAGACCGGGATCTCGGCCGCCGTTGCATCGTGCGGCGGAACGCCTATCAACAGCATCGGCGTGGACACGTGGGGAGTCGATATCGGACTCCTCGGCGCGGACGGCGCGCTCCTGGCGCAGCCCCTGGCCTATCGCGACCGGTCGACCGACGGAATGATGGATGAAGTCTTCACGCTGTTTCCCCGCTCCGACATTTATTCGCGGACCGGAATACAGTTTCTCCAGTTCAACACGCTCTTCCAGTTGTATGCGCTCAAAAAATATCACCCTGCCCTTCTCGATCAGGCGCATGCGCTCGTGTTCATGCCGGACCTCATCAATCACATGCTCTCCGGCCAGATCGCCAATGAGTACACCATCGCGTCCACATCGCAATTTTTGAACGCCTCGAACCGCGACTGGGATTGGACGCTCATCGATGCCCTGGACTTTCCGTCGCAGTTGTTCGGGGAAATTGTTCATCCCGGTGCTTCGATCGGACAAATTCGCGGCGCAATCGCCGCAGAGACAGGCGCCAACGCATCGATACGCATCCTGACGGTTGCATCGCACGACACGGCTTCGGCCGTTGCCGCGGTCCCTTCCCTCTCGCAAAATTTCGCATACATCAGTTCCGGCACATGGTCGCTGATGGGCATTGAAGCACACCAGCCCATCATCACCGCCGATACACTGCGATGGAATTTCACGAACGAGGGCGGGGTTGAAAACACATTCCGCGTGTTAAAGAATATCGCGGGCATGTGGCTGCTTGAAGAATGCCGCCGCACGTGGTCAGACTCGGTACCGGCATCCTACGACGAGCTCCTCGCTGCAGCGATGACAGAAGCGCCCTTTGCGCGCCTCATCGACCCGGACGCCCCCGAATTCATGCACCCGGATTCCATGCCGAAGGCGATTCACGACATGCTCCTGCGCACGGGACAGCCGGCAGCGCACACGTACGGGGCGATTGTCCGATGCATCTTCGAAAGCCTTGCGCTGAAGTACCGTGCGGTGCTTGAAGAGCTTCTGTGCATTACTCCTCACCCGATCGACATCATACACGTCATCGGCGGAGGTTCGCGCAACGCGCTCTTGTGCCAATGGACGGCAAATGCATGCGGCCTGCCGGTAGTGGCCGGACCTGCCGAAGCGACCGCCATCGGCAACATCATGATGCAGGCAAAGGCAGCAGGCGCCTTCGATACGCTCGGCACGATACGGCGGACGATCTTAAATTCAATTTCCCCCGTCACCTATACTCCGCAGGACAGCAGCCGTTGGAACGATGCATTCGGACGCTATCAGGCTCTCATACACAATTAACCGGACTACCATGACACAGATACCCGACGCACACGCTCACTCCTACGCCCTCGCGCGCGAACGCTACGCCGATATCGGCGTGGACACAGAATCCGCACTCGCAACGCTTTCGTCCGTCTCACTCTCGCTGAACTGCTGGCAGGGCGATGATGTCACAGGCTTCGAAACGATTGACAGCACCACCGGCGGCGGCATACAAGCCACGGGCAATTTTCCCGGCAAGGCCCGCACACCCGAGGAACTTCGCAGCGATATCACCATGGCGCTCTCGCTCATTCCGGGAACGCACAGAGTGAACCTTCACGCGATGTACGGGGAATTTAACGGCGCGCGCGTCGACCGGGACGAGATCTCTGTCGACCATTTCCGCACGTGGATCCAGTGGGCCACGGAGAAGCATCTCTATCTGGATTTTAACGCAACGTGTTTCGCCCATCCCATGGCGGACTCGGGCTTCACCTTGAGCAGCAAGGACGCATCAGTGCGTGCATTCTGGATCCGCCACGTGCAGCGCGTGCGGGAGATCAGCGCCGAGATGGGCCGGCAACTGGGCTCGCCGTGCGTTCACAACCTATGGATCCCCGACGGATCGAAGGACCAGTGCGTCGACAAATTCGGATACCGTGCACTGCTCAAACAGTCGCTCGATGACATATTTTCCACACCGATGGATAGAGCCTTCATGAAGGACGCAGTGGAAAGCAAACTCTTCGGCATCGGCAGCGAATCGTTTGTTGTCGGGTCGTACGATTTTTACCTCCCGTATGTGCTCACGAGGCATCTCATGCCCTGCCTGGACATGGGACACTATCATCCGACGGAATCCGTGGCCGACAAGGTATCGTCGCTCCTGCACTTCGCCGATGAATTGCTCTTCCATGTCAGCCGGGGAGTCCGATGGGACTCGGACCACGTTGTCATACTCAACGACGATCTGTGCGCATTGACGGACGAGATCGTGCGCGCGCAGGCCCTGAAGCGCGTGCATTTTGCGCTCGACTTTTTCGATGCGAGCATCAACAGGATAGGCGCGTGGGTGATCGGAACGCGGGCCACGCAGAAGAGCCTCCTGCGCTCACTGCTGGAGCCGCGGGTTCAGCTGCTGGGGTATGAACAAGCGGATAATAATTTTGCGCGGCTGGCGCTGCTGGAGGAAAACAAGCTCCTCCCCCTGGGCGCCGTGTGGGACGAATACTGCGAACGGATGGGTGTTCCTCCGGGATCGGCATGGATCCAGTCTGCCCTGAACTACGAACGAACGGTCACATCCAAACGTTCGTGATGCGGCCTACAGGTTGAATGCCTTTTCCAATTCGTCGATCTCCGCCGCGCCGATGGGCACGACGGAACCAATGGCTTTTGAATCGATGATCGATCGCGCGGTGAACTCCGCAACTTCCAACCGATCGAAACTCTGCAGCAGAGAATTGCCGGTCACGATGATGCAGTTGTTCCTGCATATGACAACCGGCATCGTGTCCGACACCATGTCCGCAATTGCGGGATAGTCGTCGCCCCCCTTGCCGAATTCCATGCCGAAGGGAAATTTTTGTATCTCCCGGAGCACCAGATAACTTTCGGGAATCGTGCGCGTGTCGAATGCGGCGTCGCAGACACCGAACGCCAAAATGTTCGGAGGCTGTGCGATCACGATCGAGTTGATCGCACTGTTCTTCGCGTAGATCTCCTTGTGCAGCGTGACGCTGCTGCTGGGATGCTTTCCCGCTTCCTGCTTTCCGTTCTTGATCACAACGAGATCTTCTTCCGTCAGATATTTCCTGTCCATGCCGATCGGCGTGATGAGAAAACAGTCGGCGTCAATTCTCGCTGAAAATGTCCCCTCCATGCTCGTCACCAGTTTTTGCGCGTAGCTTCTGCGCACGAGCGTGATCATTTTTTTTCTGATCTCGTTTTCCTTCGACGAATGCCCTTGAGGTTCGAACTCATCGAGGGTGACCGTCTGGCGCGACAATTCAAGCTCGTCCTCGCTCAACACACGCACGGTGCCGATGCTGTTTGCTTTGAGCGTCACACGGGCGCAGAGGTCCAGTGTCTCGAGCCTCTGAAACGCCTGCAGCAGGCCGGCGCCTACGGTGACAATGCCGTGGTTTTCCAGGAGCACCGTATCGTGGCCCGCCGAAAATTTTTCGGCGATCACCTCGCCGAGTTTTTCGCTGCCGGGAAGGGCGTAGTTCGCATACCCGACCCGCCCGCAGAGTTCTCTCGCCTTCGGAATGATCCTCGTGTCCGGAATTCTTCTCGTGATCGCGAAGGACACAAGCGCGGGCGGGTGCGCGTGGACGATGGCTTTGATATCGTTCCTCGATCGGTAGATTGCCAGATGGAACGGGTATTCCGATGACGGTTCATGGATGCCGTTGACTCTTCCGTCGGGCAGCACACAGACGATGTCCTCCACCGTCAATGCCCCTTTGTCCACCCCCTTCGGCGTGATCCAGATCGATCCGTCCTCGTCCAGGATCGAAAGATTTCCTCCGGAGGTGGTGGTCATTCCATTTTCGTAGATCCTGTGGATGATCTCAATAATTTCATCCTTCGGATGCATATACTTAAAGTTCATTGTGCTCTCTCGTTGTTTGGCTGACCCGGCACCGAAATTGATCCGCATGCCGTGCGCTCATTCACCGGAGCGGATGAGCGTATCGAGCAATTCAACCGGCGAAAATATTTTTCTGCCGGCATATTCCGCCCCTATCTGTTCCCTGCACGAGGTCCCGCTCGCAACGATGACGAGCTGCGTTCCCGGAACTTCGGCCGCGCGGATCTGCCGAACGAGATCGTCGCCGACATTCTTGCTCAGTTCATAATACGCTTTTTTATAGCCGAAGCTCCCCGCCATGCCGCAGCATTCCGCTTTCGACTGTATCACGGTAAAGCCCAACTGCGTGAAGAGATCGACGGCTGCGGACCCTGCGCCCACCGTTTTCATCTGACAATGACCGTGATAAAAGATCCGTGTCGCGTTCCTGTCCATGCCGCGCAGCGCCGTGCGGGGATCCCGATGGTGCTGTGACAGGAAGGCATTGAGATATTCGATCGGATCGTACGTGTGCGCCCGCAATTTTTTGAACAGCGTGTCGTTACATAAAAGCGCCTTATAATCGCTCCGAAAAAGCGCCAGCACGCTCGGTTCAGCCACGATGATATCCGAGCCTTCATCAATGAACGTCTCAAGATACGCCGCGGTCTTCACTGCTCTGGCCGCCGCCGATTCGACGAGTCCCTGCGATTGTGCGTCCCTTCCTTCGGCCATGGTTGCGCTGACCGTCGTGGCGATCCCCAGTTTTTCAAAGACACGGACCACCGCCATGCCCACCTGAGGATTGTTGTAATTGGTGTATGCGTCGGCAAAAAGAACGGCACGGGGCTGCGACATTGAAGCGTCGGCCTGGACACGAGACTTCTTCGAATGCTCGCGGTATTGACGCACCAATGTGCTCCGGCCGAATTCCGGGACCGGCCGTCGCTTGTCGAAGCCGATCAGCAGTTCCATCACCGACCTGACGGCCGGGAGAGCGGCGATCAGGTTGGCAACACGGGGAGCCAGCGAAGCAACGGCACCGACGATCGAAAAATTTCCGAAGAACATTTTTTGCAGAGACGGTCCCCCGGACAATGTGATGAGCCGTTGTTTGATGGCGGTATTGAGCCTCGGAATGTCAATGCGGACCGGACAATTGGGAACGCACCTCGAGCATCCGGTGCATAATTCAGCAAACCGTCCCTTCTCAAGCGATCCGCTGGTTCCGATGGTCCACGCTGCGCCGATGCCGCCGGTGTAACACTCGCCGCCGAATGCATGCCCGCCCACCGCCTGAAAATTGGCGCACACATTCATGCACGCGCTGCAGCGGATGCAGTAGAGAGCCTCTTTCAATTCCGTATCGGCGCGCATTGTCATGCGTCCGTTGTCCAGAAGAACAAGGTGGAACTCCCTGCGCGTGTCGCTTCGCCCGTTCAGATTGAGCACGGGGACCAACAGCGGCGGTTCCAGAATATTCGTATACGATGTCAGCGGCTGTCCCGTTCCGCTTGCCGCCAGGAGTTCGATGAAGGTTCCCAGATCTTTTTTCGACGGGATGATTTTTTCGATGCCGGCGATGGCAATATGAACGGCGGGCAGCTGCGTCGTGAGCCGGATGTTCCCCTCGCTTTCAACGAGCAGGAGGCAGCCTTCGTCGGCAGCAATGAGATTCGCGCCGCTGATGCCAACATCGGCCGACAGAAATTTTTGCCGCAGTATCAGACGCGCAAATTCCGTCAGATCTTCGCCGGTGTCCAGCGGCAGGCTCGTATCGAAATGTTCCTTAAAGAGCGCCGTGATGCGCTGCCGGCTTCGGTGTATGGCAGGCGCCACGATGTGCGACGGCTGTTCGTTCGAGATCTGGAGTATGAATTCTGCAAGGTCGGTTTCGGCCACTTCGATGCCAGCGGCTTCAAGCGCATGGTTGAGTTCGATCTCCTCAGACGTGATCGACTTGGCTTTCACAACAAGCTTTGCCTCGTGCATCCGGCAAACATTCGTGATGTAGTTGTTCGCATCGTCTTTGGTCGCAGCAATAAAGACCTTTCCTCCCCGAGCCTCGACCGCCTTCGTCAGCGTCGCGATGAGTTCGGGCAGGCGTTCAATGGAGTCTTCCTTAATGGCGCGCGCGCGGCTTTTTAATTCCTCGTAATCGGGTATGGCGGACAGGGCCGTGTATCTGTTGGCGTTGAACGTCTGCGTATTGAGACGCAGCGCTTCATTTTCCACGGCCAGCGCCATCGCGATCGCCTTCGTGAGATTTTCCTTCGCCGATTTATTGGCAACGTCGCGGGGATGAATGTGGACTTCGTCAGATCCGGTCATGAGAGTGCTCCACTACAATAATGTGTACGGCGGCGGGGCCGTGTACGCCGCGCACAAGCGGCCCCATATCCGCCGTTGCGCTGGGCCCGGTGATGAATGTAAAGCTCCGATGGAGGCCCGTTCCGGAATGTATCTCCGTCGAAAAGACATCGCTCGGCCGCGCGACGATCGCCGCACTGTCCACAAGCACGATGTGCTTGCGCGTCAGCATGCTCATCGGACTCGTGTAATTCGCCGACATGGCTACGCATACGGAGCCCGTTGAGGCGATCGCACAGAACGCATCGGTGATGCCCGTCGGCACGCGTGAGAATTGTTCCCTGGTCGGGCGTATGATCACTTTGGGGTTTTTCAGAAATACGCGGAGCAATGCGGGGTCAAGATCGTCGGGTTCCGACAGCAGGACGTGCTCGTCGCCGGCGGTGGCCCGTTCGAGAGCCGCATTGAGAGCCTCGGCGTCTGCAGTAACAACTTCGACCGTTGCCACGGCCTTGACGGCAGAGGCGGTGAATTGTTTGAGTAATTCGGTGTGTGATGGCGCGGACATGAGAGGTCTTTCGCTGATTGTGTGCACGCTATTATGAGCGCAGTCTGTTCGCCAACGGCAAACGATTTTCTCGAAGTACCTCGCTGCCGTTGCATCGGTGCGCATGTGGGGCGAACGGTATCTCGCCCGCTCGAGCGAAGCGGTGCACGTTTTTGTGAGTTACCAGGGCGTCAGGCGGTGACGATGGACAGCACATGATGCCGCTCAACAATGATACTAACTTAATTCGCGCTTTCCAACAGGCGCTGCACTTCGCCGGCGACGATGGATTCTTCGTCCGTCGGAATGATCGCCGCCAGTATTCGTGAGCTCTCGTGTGTAATCAATCCCTGTGCGGGGTTGGCAGTGTTTCGTTCCTCGTCCAAAACGATCCCGAGGTTTTCCATATTCTGCAATATCTCTTTGCGCAGCTTCGGCGAGTACTGTCCGGCTCCGGCAGTGAAGACAATGCATTCGGCTCCGTTGAGTATGGCATGATATTCCCCGATATATCGTTTCACACCGTATGCGAATGTCGTGAATGCAAGGCCGGCCCTTCGGTCTCCTTTGGCCATGCTCTCTTCGATGTCCCTGAAATCCCCGCTGGTCCCCGAAATGCCGTACAGTCCGCTCTTCGACATTAACATGGTTCTGGCCTCGGCGATGGAGAGATGCTCCTTTTCCATCAGGAATAACAGCGCGAACGAATCCAGGTCACCGACCCTTTTCGCATTCAACAATCCGCTTTGCGGACTCATGCCCATCGAGGTATCGATGGAGTTGCCGTCCCGGATCGCGCAGACAGACGAACTGCCTCCGAGGTGGCAGGAGATCACCCTACGCACCCCAAAGAGTTCCTGCGCCTTCATGCCGATATAGCGGTGCGAGGCGCCGTGGAATCCGTATTTGCGGATCCCGTGCTTCTCGACATATTCGTAGGGAATGCCGTATAAATATGCCTCGGGGGGAATGTCCGCATGGAACGCAGTTTCGAACAATCCCACCAGCGGTGTGCTGCTCAGAAGTTTCTTAAACACGGAGATGGCGACGAGATAGACGTCGGTATGGACGGGCGCCAGAGATCGGTACTCCTCCATTGCTGCGAGAACATCGTCCGTGAGTTCAACGCAGCCGGTGACTCCTTTGGCATGAACGGTCTTGAAGCCGACCGCGGCAATATCCGTGATCGCGTAGCGTTGCTGAAGCGTTTCGAGCGTGAGCGTGACGGCCGCGCTGTAATCGGGGATCTCGCACCGTATGGATTTCTTTTCCCCTCCCAGAAACCGCCACGACACATCACCCTCTTTCTCTCCGATCCGTTCGACGGCAGCCTGGAACAGTACGGTCCTGTCGGCCATGTCATAGAGTTTGCACTTGTATGAAGTACTGCCGGGATTTGCAATGAGTATGTTCATCTGTCGTTCCGGAATAGTAAGGCGAAATGGCAACTCGCACCGCTTCGAGGTGCGGGCGAAATACCCTCTCGCCCGACGCTATGATATGCGCATTATTTTTTCGCGAGCTTGGCAATCACGCGTTCCGTGATGTCGCGTATGGTCTTTTCCGATACGGCGCCCGATGCGGGCATGGCCGAAGGAGCAGCACCGGCCGGCGAGTCGCTGCTCGGCATCGGCGTTGCATCGCATGTGGCAATTCTGCCGGGAATATTGAATTGACTGCGGAGTTCCATCAGCCTGTCTCGTTCATACGCCGGCAGCACGTTCATGTTGCCGAGTTGTATGGCTTTCCAGACGATACTTGCAGTGTGTTCGAGCGTCTCCATTTTGTGGTAGGCGTTCAACAGATCGCTTCCCAGCGTCAGCGCGCCGTGGTTTTCAAGCAGCAGCGCGTCCGAATTTTTAATGTGCTCGCGTATGGCATCCGGTATCTCCATCGTCGACGGGAGCCCGTATTTTGCCGTGGGTACGGCGCCGATCACAATGATCGCCTCGGGCAGCACGCATTTGTTGAGCGGTATGCCCGCCACGGCAAAACTCGTCGCATACGGCGGATGCGCGTGAACCACGGCGTTCACATCGGGACGCTCCTTGTACACTTCGAAGTGCATCTTTGCTTCGCTCGACGGGCGGTATTTCGGATTGCCAGAGATCACCTTCCCGTTGATGTCCACCTTGATGATCATATCGGTGTCCATGAAGCCCTTGCTCATGCCGGTGGGCGTTGTGAGAATCTCCCTGTCGTTCAGTTTCACGGTGATGTTTCCGTCATTAGAGGCGACGTAGCCCCGGAGCCAGATGCGCTTTCCGATTTCGACGATCAGTTTTTTTAATTCCCATTCGCTTGTCATTGGTGTTCCTTTCGTGATATTATAATAATTCCAGTAAAACGTCCGGATGCGGATTTTTGAGTATGACGAAACCGGCCAGCATGCCGTCCTGCTTGATCGATTCTATCGCTTTATGTGAAGCGGCCTCCAGCGCACCGACACTGCCGGTGAAGACGGCAAATCCTTTCCCGCCCACAGCCATTGCGATATGGATGCGCAGGATCTCCACATCCGCCTCTTTCGCAGCCACATCCGCCGCTTTAATGGCCGACACGACTGAAAATGTCTCGATGATCAACGCGGCGTCGATCTTCTTCGCGTTGTAGATCTGGAGGGGCGTCGTGCCGGCAATTGCCGGGAACACGCGGGGATCGACATTGGGGATCGTTGTGCAATTGACAAGGGCAAACCCGCCGACGTCCTGTGCAATGCCCATGGCGCATTCGACATCGGCAACGCCGCCGCGCACCATGATAAAATATTTTCCGGAACAGATCGTCCGCGCGATCAGCTTCTCCACATTCGCCGATTTCAGGATTTCGTCCTGCACGTGAAATCCTTTATAGATACTCGCCAACTCTATGATCCCAATTGCATTCCGGTTGTCCATCTCTCCTTCTTTCTACCGTTATTCACATTCTACGATCAAGTGTAATTCAGTGTGCGCCAAAGTCATTGTCCTGAGGTTATCATCGCTCGATGACAATTTCCTTCATACTCACCGTCGTGACGGTGCCGTCGATCGACGCATGCATCACCGAGGAGGTGCTCCCTCCGGCGCGCGCGATGAGATCGTATTTTTTCACCGCATCGCCCGGCGACACAATTGCGATCGCCGGCGCGCCGATGTGCTCTGCGAGCGGCACCCGCACCGATGCCGGACGGATATTCAACTCTTTCAGCGGACCGTCGGCATCGTACCTGGCAACATCCAGCCGCTGCATGAGCTTCGATGTCGGCACTTTCCTATAATCGATCATAGGATGCACGCTCTGCTGCACGCCGTTCCATTGAAGGTGCTGCTCGCGGAACATCCGTTTTTCCATGACCGTGGCGCCCCGCGGGTCCAGCCCCTCGGGACAGGCATACATTGTGCACAGATTGCATTCGCAGCACGAAAAATTTCCCGGAAAGAGCATCGGCATGTCTTCGCGAGTGAACATGCGGTTGCGCATGGCGGTTTCGGGCCGCACGGGCTGTCCAAGCAGGTACCGCGGACAGAGTTCCGTGCAGAAGGAACATTGGTCGCATCCCGCCTTCGCGATCCTATCCGTGTCGTGGTCCGTTGCGAACCGCCTGTACATCGTGATACAGTGGTGATCATCGGGCAGCACGATCAGTGCGCCGGTCCGCTTCGACACGACCGTATGAAGATCTGTCACCAGCGCGCCCATCATCAGGCCGCCGGCGCGGACCGCGAACTGCGGCACGGTGATAGTAAAATGAGACAGCACTTCCTCGTACGTTGTTCCCACCGGCACCATGATCGTTGCAGGTTCTTTCACGGCGCCTGCAACAGCGATACATTTTTCGACCACGGGTTTCCCCGCGCCGATATTATAGAGTGTCTCGACATTCTGCACAAGGCATCCCACCGAAATCGGCAGCGCACCGGGCTGCACGATACGTCCTGTGGTCATATAGATAAGCGTGACTTCGTCGCCCGCGGGATACACATCCTCGATCGGCATCACCGTGACCGATTGTGGAACTTTCGAACGCAGCAGTGCGATTTCCTCATGGTGCTTATCTTTAATACCGATGATGCCGTGAGACGCCCCCGTGATGTCCATGACAGTCCGGAACCCATCGAGCACCGTATCGGCCCGATGCAGCAGCAATTGCATATCCTTATGAAGCAGGGGTTCGCACTCGGCCGCATTCATAATGATCGTATCGGGATTCGATTTCAGCTTCACATGAGCCGGAAACCCTGCGCCTCCCGAACCGATCACTCCCAGTGCTTCGATATCATTAATTGTCATAGCGCTCCCGCGTTCTCATTGTGTGTCCCGGTAATCGATGGTGTCC
Organism: uncultured Ignavibacteriota bacterium; assembly: GCA_903884005.1. Taxonomy (GTDB): domain Bacteria; phylum Bacteroidota; class Ignavibacteria; order UBA10030; family UBA8401; genus CAISDA01. Next base: position 21,139 of record CAISDA010000083.1, read on the forward strand.
ACGATCGCCATGATGAGCGTGCGGATCGGAGCTTTGTCCAGATTGAACACCGACTGGGCCGTGCCCGGCGCGCCTCCACAGACAACAATATCGCCCACACTCGCACCGACGTAATCCATCGCCGCCGATTCCTCGCCGGCAGGGACGCCGTCGGGATAAATCGACTGGACAAGGAACACCGATTTCGCGTCGTAGGCGCGATGCTTCTGTGTAGCGGTAACTTTTTTAATGACTCGTGCTAAATACATAAGGATGAAGAGTTATTACCGTTATACATCACGTTCGTTCCAGCACATGTGCCGATCCCATCTTATGGCCGTGGAATCACGTGTGTGATCTGCACATCGTCGATGAGCGCCATGATCACCGCATCGACCGGAGCATTCTTCGTCTCTTCCGTCATCCGTGCAGACGAACCGTACGAGATGAGCACAAAGCTTCCTTCGCCTGCTCCGACGGCGTCGACGGCCACATGGTACGACTGAAGGAGAGTGCCCTCATGGTCCGCTTCCCTGCACAAGAGAAGTTTTTTTCCGTTGAGGTTCACATCCTTCACAGTCGATACGACCGTTCCGATCACTTTTCCAAAGATCATGAGAATTCGCTTTATCGGTTGAATGATGCGTCGAGTTCCTCGACAGGACGTGGAATCACCACTTGTGACACGACCTCGCCGACACGCGTGGCGGCCTCCACTGCTGCTTCGATCGCCGATCGCACGGCGGCGACATCGCCTTCAACGGCGAACGACACGTAGCCGCTGCCGATCTGCCGCCATTCAACGAGCTCGACGCTTGCCGATTTGAGTGCGGCATCGGCCCCCTGCACAAGAGCGGAGAAGCCTTTCGTCTCGAGTATACCAATTGCATTTCTATTTGCCATTGTAGTCATTCCTTTTTTTTCACGTTTGAGCGCAGCCACTGTGCTGCGGCGCATTGTTGATGGTCCGTGCAGCTCACGTTTATTTTCCCTCAAGCGCACGCTTCGCGACGGGAGCACACACCTCCCGGCGCATTACTGTGGTGATGTCATCGCCCCGATGGGGAATTTGGCAATAAGCTTATCGGACGGACGCGCAATGACGAGCTGCGCCTCAACGCTGCCCACTCGCTTTGCCGCCTGCACGCCCGCTTCAACGGCAGCATTCACCGCCGCAACATCGCCGCGAATAATGATCGCGATCCTGCCCCCGCCTATTTTGATCCATCGTCCCAATGTGACATTCGCCGATTTGACAGCCGCGTCGGCAGCCTGCATGGCCGGAGTGAATCCGGTCGTCTCTATGATTCCTAATGCGTCGACCATTGTTATTTCGCCTCTCTTTCTATGCCGATCAGTTGAAAAACTTCCTCGTGCGCCGCGGGAATGATGTTCACACTCACAAGTTCGCCCACTTTCCCTGCGGCCTCCGCACCGGCCTCGACAGACGAGCGCACCGCCCCGACTTCACCCCGTACCAGGACCGTGACGTAAGCGCCGCCGATCTCGACGCGCTTCACGAATTCGACATTCGCCGTTTTCAGCATCGCGTCCAGGGCGTTGATCGCCCCGGTATTTCCGCGCGTTTCTACAAATCCTAATGCAACTCCAGGCATTGATGACCTCCGTTTAGTTAGTTTGAGTTGACCAGCTTTTATTTTCTGTTTCATGATAGTTCATCCACTAATGCTACGATGCTCGCATTGACCGGTGCGTATCCCGACTCGAATGCCTGGACGGCATCGGTGCTCGTCACGTACATGATAAGGTCGCCCGAGCCCCCGATGTGTTGAGGATCGGCGGCCACAAGCACATTGCCGATCGGTGCGCCATCGCCCGCAACAGGCTGCACGATCGCCAGCCGGCAGGCGGCAAGTTCTTTCACTTTTTTGGAAGACCAGACGGTCCCGATGATAACACCCAGTTTCATAGTTGCTTTCCATTGTACCGGTGCACTGAGAGCACCTGTTCGCTTACGAGAACCGAAGAGCGCCGTGCGTCATGATCCTGCGTTTGCGGACAAAATTCAGGGGCGTGCAGATGCCTTCGCCCGTCGGCGTGGCGATCGTGTGTGAAAAATACCCTTCCCCCAGGTCCCCTCCGTCGCCGCGGAGCGTGCCCCCGTTGATGGCATGCACATCGCAGTCGAGCACGCGCGTAAAGCGCGTGACGCGCGTAATGTCCTGCGAGAAGATGCTGGCGGTATGCTTGAAGCCGTGCTCCGCTTTAAGGGATGCCTGAATGCCGTCCTCGAAATCGCGCACCTTGATGACCGGGATGCAGCATGTCATCTGTTCGGCGACGACCCAGGGATCGGTCCGTTCAGTCTGGCCGAAGAGCAGCGGAACCGATGCGGGCACATCGATGCCGATCGCTTTTGCCAGCACCTGAGCACTGCGGCCGACATAGTCGCGCCCGATGAGCCAATGCTTGCCCGAGAGCTGCAGCGCCACACCGCCCAGCTGCTTCATTTGTGCCGGTGTGAGTTTGACGTTTCCCGCTTTTGCCATTTCATCCATGAAGCGGTCGAAGACGGATTCAACAACGAAGATTTCCTTTTCCGCGATGCACAGGATGTTGTTGTCGTAACTCGCGCTTTGCGTGATCTCGCGCGCCGCCAATGCCAGGTCCGCAGTCTCGTCCACCAGCACCGGAGGATTTCCCGGGCCTGCCGCGATGACCTTCTTGGGAAATGTCATGGCAAGGTCCACCATGAACGGCCCGCCCGTCACGGACAGAAGCTCGATGTGCTTGTGCCCGAATAATATTTTTGCGGTGTCAATGGTCGGCTCCGCCACGCACGTGACAAGATTCGGGGGCGCACTCGCCTCGATCATGTACTTGTTTGCCAGTTGTATCACGCGCGCGTTCACCTTTTTTGCCGAGGGATGAGGATTAAATGCGATCGTGTTCCCGCCGGCGAGTTGAATGATGATATTGTTGATCATCGTCGGTCCCGGATGCGTGCTCGGCGTGATGTTGCCGATCACGCCGAACGGCGCGTATTCATCGATCGCGAGGCCGTTTTTGCCGGACCAGGCCTTCGGCTGTAAATATTCCACGCCGGGACTGTGCGTGGCGGCATTCACGAATTTTGCGATCTTATGATCGACCCTCCCCATTCCGGTCTCTTCCACGGTCATGCGGGCGAGTTCTTCCTTATGATCGAGCGCCATCTGGCGCACGGCATCGGTGATTTTTTTCCGGCACTGTTTGCTGCGTTCCTTATACAAGAGGAATGCAGTGTGTGCGGCTTCCACGGCGTCATTCATATCGTCGAAGACGCCCAAGTCGCCTTTGGATGTGCCGCGCGCCAATGTGTCCGTACCGGCTGTCTGTGCGAGCACGTTCTGCACGATACTCTGCACCAGTTCTTTGAGTTCAACCTCGTTTATTTCCACAGGTTATCTCGGCTGTTAAATGTAATTGCTGCCACCCCTTCGGGGGCGGGAAAATATTTACTTGGTATCGATCGCTCGTGCGTTCCGGCAGATGGGCGGGATACCACCCCGCCCTCTCGGAAGAGCGCACCGACCATGCTCAGAGTGCGCTCGAGACGATCAGCGATCTTTTTTTGATGATGTCGTTTGCGCCCGGCGTGAAGATCGTGCCCTTCGGCACGACAATTTCCTGGACCGCATCATCGAGCTGCTGCAGCCGGAACTCGGTGAGCACCGGTGTCTTAAATTCCTTCAAGTCTATGACCACTCGATTGCTGATGCGGCCGTTGAAAGGCTTCGGCTTCGTTGCGTCATTCACTGCTGCGTCTCCGTCTAATCCCCGCCGGCGGAGTTCGGCAAGCACTTCGCGGACGATGATCTCGATCAACTGTTCACGTGATATGGTCACTCGCGGCCGCCCATGATTGTTCGTTTGCTGTAGAGTTCGCTTTTGCCGGCTGAGACCGTATCCACAATTCCGATGATGGTGTGATCGACGCACGCGTGTTTCGTCGCCGCCGTGCCTCTGGCGGAAGAGGACGAAACGCACAGGACCACATCGCCGGGACCCGCACTCACCGTATCGGCGCATGCGGCTGTTACCTTCGTCTCCTGGAGATCCGCATTCAGGAATCGCACGACGAGAATTTTAAGCGCATCCATGTTGGGTTCTTTCCTCGATGCGACGACAGTACCGATCACCGTTCCTAGTTTCATAACGCCACGTTACATCCTTTCCAGAAATTCCACGTCGATGTCGTTCCTGATGTTCGCCGCATTCGCGTCATCGGTGTCCAAATGGATCTGCAGTTTCCATGAATCGTTCGTGCGTATGAGCACATGCTCGAATATCGTCCCCTTCTCTCCTCCCACACGCACGCGGCAGTAGTCGCCGTTCTTCACGCCGAAGCGCTCGGCGTCCTTCGTGGTCATGTGTATGTGGCGGTTGGCGACGATCGCACAGCGGTCCAGATAGAGCGAACTCTTCGGCCCGACGAGTGTGAGCGGCGCAGCCTTGCCGAGCGAACCCGAATTGGCTACGGGCGGGTCAATGCCGAGAAAGATCGCATCGGTGAGTGAGACTTCCACCTGATCGTATGTTCTCAACGGTCCCAGGATTCTCACGTTGGGTATGCTCCGCAGTTTCGGGCCGACGATCGTGAGCACATGCTGCGAGGCGAACTCTCCCGGCTGAAACAACGGCCGCATCACTTCAAATGCGGTGTCTTCGCCGAAAAGTCTGTGAAATGTCGCCGGGGTGAGATGAATATGGCGATTCGAGACTCCCACCGGGATCGCAGCGTACAACGGATACGCGACCGGCTGCCTGCGGGAAGTGCCCGCATCACGAAGCATGGCAGTGATCTCTTCGGTGATGAGGTCAACCAATGCATCATGCGTCAACGAATGGTGCTGCCGTGTACAGCCGCAAAGCTCGGGTGTGCTCAACGATCGATCTCCTGTGATGAGATAATTTCGGTATAGATGTACTTGGGTGTTGCTTCAATTCACTGTTTCTCTTCGGCGGCATCGGTATCGGCCCCCTGAAGCTCATCGGCCGCGACGATCACCTCAATGCCGCTGCGCCGGAGTTTCTCGATCTCTGAATCGGGAGCACTCGAGTCGGTGATGACCTTCGAAATTTTGTCGGGCTCTGCATAGACCGAGAGTCCGGTCTGCTTAAATTTGCTGCCGTCGACGAGCACAATGACTTCTTCCACCCTGCTGACGATAAATTTCTTCAATTCAATTTCAACCAAATGCGTATCGGTCAACCCGATCGACGAGGAAATGCCCCATGCGCCCAGGAATGCTTTTTTGATGAGAAGATCATTGAGGAACTCGCTCGTCGGTAGTCCGGTGATTGAGCCGCTCGTGTGGCGCAGATACCCGCCGGGCAGCAGCACATTGATGTTCTGACAGCCCATCAGTTCGATCGCAGTCCAGATGCCGGTGGGAATGACGGTGAGGTCCGTAAGGTCGGCCCGATCACGAAGCGCGTGCGCAAGCGCCAGCACCGTGCTGCTTGAATCGAGCAATATGGCATCGTGCGGGCTGATGAGTCCGGCTGCGGTGCGTCCGATCAGTTCCTTCTGCGGACCGTTCAGGCTCTTGCGCCATTGGAATGTGTATTCCTGACGCACACGTTCTTCAGTCAGCCGTGCGCCTCCATGTGTCCGATCGACCTTTCCCAATTCGACAAGGCGGTTCAAATCGGCGCGTATGGTGACTTCGGAGACATTCAAGACATCGCTCAGTTCGCTCACACTGACCGTTTCTTTTCCAGACAATAAACCGAGAATTTTTTGATGCCGTGTTTTCACGAACAATCAGGTTTTTGAATGTGAATGATCCCCTACTTTCGATTTAATGTAGCATTATCTTCATTTACAGGCAAGCGTTATTTCATTTATTTTCATTTTTCTTTCGTTTCGCTTTCATTATATATTTTTTCCCGATATCGATAAAAAAAAGCCCCGATGGACATTCCATCGGGGCTGCAAAAAGAGCGCCATCTGACCGGGCGACAAAGCCTCGCGCCCGGCACTGCGATCGGATTAAATTCCGACTGCGACGTTCAACATAAAGCTGCGTGTCGCGCCGGGAAGAACACCCGAGCGATTTGCGAAGATGAGATAGTTATTATCCAGCAAGTTGATGACCTGACCCGTCACGCGAATGCGCATCGGGGCAAATGTCATATTGAATCCCACCTGCAGGTCGAGTGTTGTGGCACTCGGGAGTTTGTTGGACAGTGTCAGGTTCGTCAATTTGGCGATCGGACCGCTCGTATCGAGAGTTCCGTCCACTGCAACGTATGTGCCGCCGTCGAGTGCATAATAATCGAAGAACGAGTTGCCGGTGATGCTGGCAAACCACGAATCGGTTTCATACGACAAACCGTACGCCAGTGTTGTGAACGGCGTGCTTGCATTCACTTTGCCTTCGAGCTGGTCGAAGAAGAGCGTATCGACCATGCCGTTGGAATTCAATGCAGCCGCATCAAATGCGCGGCGTGTGCCGTTCGGGTTATACTTCACTTCGTCAAGCACCTTCGTCCATTTGTTGTCCATCGCGGAGAAGCTTCCATTTACCGTGAAGCCGCTGAGGCCGAGGAGGTTGTCGAGTTTGTATGACGCTTCCACTTCGATACCCTGATTCTTGCTTTCGCCGATCAGTTCATAGCGAACGCCGTTGCGATCGTATCCCGGTTCGCCGGCTTTGGAAACATCGGTGATCGAGGCGGTCTTGTTTTCCCATGACATGATGTAGCCGTTCACGCGGACATTGATGTCTGCCGTCTTATACCCGACACCGACTTCATACTGATTGCTCTTCTCATCGTTCGCGTTCGGGTTCGGGTTGCCCGAATTATACCACACACCGAGATCGACGAGACGCTCGGCATGAGCGACGTTGCCGAACACGTTGATCTCTGGCGACAGGTTGTAGTTCGCGCCGATCTTCGGCTGGAAGAATCCGCGTGACCGCGTCTGGTCGACCAGGTTGAATTTATACCATGCGTTCGGTGTCGTTGCCGCTGTGTTGGCATAGCTGGCCATATAGAACATACCGTCCGCCGCATTCATGCCTTCGCGTCCTGAAGCCGGTTTTGACGTCGAGTCGCCGACAGCGCTTTCACTCGGCATGTTTTCAGTCAAATGATATTTATAGGTGACGTACTGGAGCGACCCAAGGATCGTGAGGTCCTTCATGATCTCATAATTGGCCTGAAGGAAGAACGTGCCCTGGTCCGTCTGACCGACATAGTTGCGGTATTGCGAATTGTACGTGCCGCCGTCATCGGACAGCGTATAGCCCATGAACGGGTTCATGTAATTGACATCGATGCGATCGGTGCCGCCGAAATCCATATCGCCCTGATAGGACCGGCGCGCGAACGTCTTGCCGGAAACGATCTTTCCATTCACACGATAGCCGTAACTCTGGGCAGTGACAAACGGTTTGCCGAAGAGGTTTGTGAAATGTCCGGGATGATCTGCATACCAGCTGCGGTATTCGCCGCCGAGGACGAGTTTCAAATTATCCATGACCTTCGTGTCCCACGAGCCCACGAAGCCGTACTGGCGATGCAGACTGTATGAGATCTTCTGGTTGGCGCCGGCGAGAAATTTTGCCGCGATGTAGTTCTGCGCATCCGGACCGATCGAGCCGCTGGGTCCAAGAAGATTCTGGGTCGCGCTCAAGCCGCGGAAATAGAGCGACGTATCGGCCGCGAAAATGCCGACGAGTTTTTTACTCGCATCAAGAATATTGGAGCCTGTCAGGAAACTGGTGCCGTTGAGAGAGGAACCGCCGCCGCGTCCAACCGTATAAAAGAACGTTCCGCGCACCGTGTTATCCGCGTTGATGTCGTTGGTCAAGTGGACCTCGAACTGCGGTTTTTGATAAAAGTTGTTGGACAGGCTCAGATATTTTGAGTCAGTCATGAGGCGCTTGCCGCTGGCAAGGTTCAATGAATCCTGAAGTGATTTCGTGCCGAGCATCTTCGTCAGGACATCCTTCGGAAGGAAGTATGCCGGATTCGCACTCCATCCATAATTTTTGAAATACGAAATGGGAGCGTTATAGGAATAACTGTGCTCCTGCGGTCCGCCATGGAGAATGAATTTCATCGTGGTATGTTCGCTGGGATACGTCGCCACGGCCGCGTAGTAGTTCGCGCCCTGGTAGTATGCGCCTTCGCGGTTGCCGCGTCCCGTCTTATAGTCGTAGGTCAATGAGCCGGCCATTAAATTGTTGAACAGCAGTCCCGATTGAATTGAACCGCCGAAGACGCCGAGTTGAGGCGCACCGATGCTGGCATGGGCTTCCGCTCCGAACCGGGGACTGATTTCCTGCGTGACAACGTTGAACGAACCGCCGAACGAGCCTGCGCCGTAGAGCGAGGATCCCGCACCGCGCTGGACCTGGATCGACCCTGCAGCAGAGCTCACCGCGCCCCAGTTGCTCCAATACACAGCATTCGACTCCGGATCGTTCGTCGGAATGCCGTTGATCATGACCTGCACGTGGCCCTGATCGAATCCGCGCACGTACATCTTCGATTCACCGTTGCCCACACCATCCGTTGAATACGAGAACACACCCGGAAGCCCCTTCACGAGCAGCGGAGCATCCTGTGAATGCATGCTCTTGCCGAGGTCTTTCCCCCCGACATTTGAAAATGCAACAGGCGTTTCGCGCTCTTTTGCACGGTTCACTTCTACGATCACTTCGTTCACCTGGACCGTGGCTGCCTTCATCGCGAAGTTCACCGTCATTGTTCCGCCCTGCGCCGAGACCGCACGATCGATCGTGACGTACCCGATGAGCGATGCCTTGATGCGATATGCGCCGTCTGCAACATTCGGGATCGTAAAATTGCCGTCCGCGTCCGATGCCGCGCCCATTTTCGTTCCGCTTAAAACAATATTCACCGACGGAAGCGGATTTTTCGAGTCCGCATCCGTGATACGACCTTTGATCGTCGTTTCAGCAAATGATAACAGTGTCGTACACATGAGAACCGCAAGGATGGTGGGTATCCTTAGCTTCATATTACCTCCAATAAGTGATTGTAGATGGTGTGATTGTGGAACCGGTGTTTGTGTTAATAATCGATTGCATGAATATTCTCGGATGAGAAACAAGATAAAAAAAAAGTGACCCTCATCCGGTCGGTGATGGGCCACTTTTTAAAGACACTTATTTTTTTGTTTTTTTCTTCGACCTGTTCTTCCAAAGCGCGGGCAGTTCATCCAGGAAGTGCGCCGATGTTCTGATGCCCCCGTAAAAATTTTCGAGGTTCAGGAATTCGTTGGGCGAGTGGGCGTTCTCATCCGGCAGCCCGAAGCCGAGCAGCACCGTATCGATGCCGAGCAGTTTCTTGAACTGCACGACGATGGGAATCGAGCCGCCCTCGCGCTGATAGACGGGCTTCTTGCCGAATCCCTTTTCGAGGGCGATGACCGCCGCCCGCACGCCCGGACTTCCAATGGGCGTGATGGCCGGCTCGCCTCCGTGGAGAAAGCGCACCTTCACGTCAACGGTTTTTGGAGCGATCGATTTTAAATGCTTCTCGAGCAGCTTGGAGATCTTTGTGGAACTCTGGTTCGGCACAATGCGGCACGAGACCTTCGCGAATGCCTTCGACGGCAGCACTGTCTTCGTGCCTTCGTCGATGTATCCGCCCCAGATGCCGTTGCATTCGAGCGTGGGCCGCACCCATAACCGTTCGAGCGTCGAATATCCTTTTTCGCCATACAGCTCTTTCACGCCGAGTTCTTTGGCGTATGTTTTATCGCTGTGCTTGAGTTTCTTGAATTCGTCGCGCTCCAGCTTCGAGAGCGGCAGCACATCCGCATAAAAATCCTTGATCGTGACTTTACCGTTCTTGTCGTGCAGCGAAGCGATCATTTCGCACAGCGCCTGGATCGGATTGTGCACCGAGCCGCCGAACGAACCCGAGTGAAGGTCGTGATCCGGTCCCGTGACTTCTATTTCGACATACGAGAGTCCCCGCAGTCCATAACAGATCGACGGTACTCCCTTTGCGTACATCGAGGAATCGGAGATCAGCACAAGATCGGCCTTCAACATATCCGTATGGTCTTTCACAAAATTATCGAGATTTTCGCTGCCGATCTCCTCTTCCCCCTCGAGGATCATCTTGATATTCACCGGCAGCGTGCCGTGGATCTTCAAATACGCCTCGATGCTTTTCAAATGGACGAAGAGCTGCCCCTTGTCGTCGGATGCTCCGCGGGCATAGAGATTCTCGCCGCGCACAGCGGCTTCGAACGGGGGCGTTTCCCATAGATTGAGCGGATCGACGGGCTGCACATCATAGTGGCCGTAGATCAGCACCGTGGGCGCATCAGGAGCGTGAAGCCAGTCGCAATAGACGATGGAATGTCCGGGCGTCGGCATGATCTGCACATTATTCATCCCGAGAGAGCCGGCGTGCCGGGCGATCCATTGGGCGCACCGGTCCATATCCGGTTTATGCGATGCCTGCGAACTGACGCTGGGAATTGCCAAAAGTTCGGTAAGTTCTGTGAGATAACGATCCCTGTTCGTGTCGAGGAAGGATAAAAGTTTTTCCATCGTCAGGATTCCTTTTATTGATTAAGAATGAGCCGGATTAATATACTCAGCCCCCCCCTCAATTGCAAGAATCTTTGCTGAAAATCACTGAGATAACTATTTGATCACATTCGTACCATTGTCCTCGCCGCTCCCTCGAACTCAAACGGCACGACGCGGCGTTCGCATCGGTTATCGCAGCACGCTTGCTTTTGGAGAGAATCATTCTTACTATTGCGGAAAGACAATTTTTCTTCCGTACTCCAGACGCCATTCCGCCATGTATACGTTCAAATCTATTTTGTGCCCGACCGATTTTTCGGACGCTTCGCTCGACGCCCTGCGATTTGCCGCATTCGCAGCGCACTCATCGCACGGCAAGCTGACACTCTTATACGTCGATGAATATGAAAAAACAGCCGTCGGTTTTTTTGAAGACGATCAGGAGCGGCGCAAGGAACACCGCAGGCGTGCTGAGGCATTCGCATACGAGCGGTTCGACATCATCATCAAGTTCCTGCGCCTGAAACCCGAACACACGCGCAAAGTGGTGAGATTCGGCACAGCCTACATAGAAATCATCAATGAAGCGGAAAAATCGAACTACGACGCCATCGCGCTCTCGACAGGGGGACTCGGCAATTCGTCGCCGCACCTGCTGGGCCGCACTGCGGAACGTATCGTACGCCTCTGCCGCACGCCCGTCATCACGCTTCGCCCTCAGGAACCGCCGACACAATTTAAGATCAGCACCGTCCTTTGTCCCACGGATTTTTCCGAGTACAGCAACTATTCACTCCCCTACGCCATCTCCATCGCGCGCAAGTTCGAGGCAAAGTTGATCATGCTCCATGTGACAAGCCTCGACGTGCAGCACCCCGAATTGCTGCTCAGCAAATTTCCCGACCCGCATAATTATCACGAATTGGCAGACGAGATCACCATCGAGCGCCTTGTCGGTAAGGACATCGAACCTGAAAACACGATCGTCCGCGTTGCCGAGGAAGAGCAGGTCGATATGATCGTCATCGGCACGCATGGCGCACGCGGCATGAGGCGCGTCCAGATCGGCACGGCGACAGAGGAAGTCGTGCGCAGAGTCATGATGCCCGTGCTCACGATCACACATCCGGTACACAAGATACTCTTTCCGCGGCGCTTCATGGAGGAATGAGACACACCGTGCTGCACAACACTTCATGCATATCGCGATAACCATATCGACACACACGACTTGTACGCGCCGGCGCGGTCTGCTCCGATGGGCTAATGACAGACTGCCTGGAAGACGCGCATGTAGTTCGCGCCTAATATTTTCCTGACATCGGCAGGCGTGTACCCATACTTCAAGAGCGCCATCGTGAGGTCGGGATATTTCGTGACATTCTCCAATCCCACAGGCCAGACCTCGATGCCGTCGAAGTCTGACCCGATGGCGATGCAATCCACACCGACGAGCGTACGGATATAATCGATATGGCGCACCACCGTATCGATGGTCGCCTTCGATGTCGACGAGAGGAACGGCGGATAGAACACAACGCCAACGACTCCCCCCCGTGCGGCGATGGCTTTGATCTGCGCATCGGTGAGATTCCGATAATGATGGTTCAGAGCCCAGGCGCCGGAGTGGCTTGCGATGATGGGATTTTTCGAGATCGCGAGAATATCATCGATCGTTTTCACTCCGGTGTGCGACACGTCGATTATGACACCGAGCGAATCGAGCGTGCGGATCACCTGCTTGCCGAATTCGCTCAGCCCCTTCGTTGCCGATGCCGCATCCTGCGCCGATGTTGCCCATGGGGTGCTGTTGTTCCAGGTGATGGTGAGATAACGGATGCCGCGGTTGTAGAGTGAAATGAGTTTTGCGAGATCGTTCTCAATGGAATGTCCCCCCTCGAGTCCCAGCACGGCGGCAATCTTCCCCTTCGCGGCGAGCGCCTGTATCTCTCCCGTCGTCCGCGCCTGCGCGATGAGCGAAGGATTCGCCGCCATCTGCGCATCGAAGAGATCAATGTCAGCCGTAGTGCGCTTGTAGAAGTTGGATGCGTCCGCCGGATCGATCCAGATGGAGATCATCTGAGCGTCGAGGCCGCCCTGCTTCATGCCTGGCAGGTCCGTATGGTGGGCCTTGTCGGGCCGGGGCCCTGCGATCTGGTAGCCTTGCTGCACCCATTCCATCACGTCGTTATGCAGATCGATCATGAATGCACGATTATGCACAGTTTCGAGTATGACATCGGCATGCGTCTGCCCCGTGAGCGTGATAGACAGTGTGTCGGTTTCGTATCCGAGTTTCGAGGAGATGACGAAATACTCGGGCGATTCTTCGACCGAGGCCATCGCGCGTATCGGCGCACCGGCGATGGTGTGCACCGCACCAAGGCCGCGGTGACTCCCGCCGTCCAATTGGATCATTTTTCGGGTGATGCGTGTGTGGTCGAATTCGATCGTATAGAACAACACGCCGGCGCTGCCCTTACTTTCCCATTCCGCCTCTGTCAGGCCCGCAGAAGCGGTAATCTCCATCCGGTCCAGTTCCTGGCCAAGCACCGTATGCACCGTCAGCACCGCAGTTCCCGCATGCGGCAAAAAAAACCGGATCTTGGTCGAAGGATTGAACGGATTCGGATAATTTTGGGCCAGCGTACATTCGGTGGGAATGGCTGCACCGGACTCTGTGACGCCGGTCGTGAATGCAATTGTCCAGGCACCATTTTTATCCGATATCGCGTTGAAGCGCAGGCTGCCGTTCGCTTTGTTGACGAGGCTCACCTGGACGGATTCAAGAGCTGTCTGCAGGACCTTCTCCCGTATCGTACCAAGGATAGTTTGCTGCTGAGCGTGAAGCTGCACCCAACACGTGATTACAGTGACAAGAAGTAATTTTATATTCATGAGTATCGTGATGAATAATGGACGAGAGTGACGCCGGTAATTCGGGAAAATACAAATATTTCGGTTCAATTGCCTTGCTCTAAAGATTCTGCACGATTCCATTTGGAATAATGCTTTTTTCTTCTTAAAATTCGGAGTCAAATAACTGATTCAGCTATTTATTTTCAGAGGACGTTCAATGAAGAAATTTTTTGCGTTGATGATCGCAGCGGCAATGATGACGGCAATGGCTGGCGCACAGGAAACAAAACCTGCGGCGAAGGCTGCGGCAAAGAAAGAAATGACGAAGAAAGCCGATGCGAAAGAATGCTCGGAGTGTCCCGAAGGTGAAATGGGCGAGGCCGATGGGAAAACATGTGACGATGGCGCAATGACCAAGGCCGATATGAAACACGGCAAGACAGCCAGCGGCGATATGAAACACGGCAAGACAGCCAACGGCGATATGAAACACGGCAAGGCAGCCAACGGCGATATGAAACACGGCAAGGCAGCCAACGGCGATATAAAAGAATGCACAATGGCCGGGGGCGACATGAAGGAATGCAAAGACGGCAAAATGGCCAAAGGCGATATGAAGGAATGCAAGGACGGCAAAATGGCCAAAGGCGATATGAAGGAATGCAAGGACGGCAAAATGGCCAAAGGCGATATGAAAGATTGCAAGGACTGCCCGATGATGAAATCCGGCGCAAAAAAAACAGGCGGCAAAAAAGCCGGCACCAAAGTAATGGAAGAAAAAAAATCGTAATAGACTCTTGAACACCAAGAGCCGCTGTACCCAGCAGAGGGCAGCGGCTTTTTTTTGTCACGTTAGTTGTCGTAGAGCGGGTCCGGGAAGGAACGTTCGCCGCTCTTTTCATGTCCTATAGTATATTATGAAATCATACGCAGGTTCGTCTTACTCACCATCTTTCAAGGAGCCACTCCAATGAACGAAGGCCCGATTCAAGCGCCAGCCGAATTCTACCACCCTTCGACCGATTTTCTCTCCCAGGTCAACATCCCAGACCCCGACGCACTCCGACGCGAAGCAACAGACGATCTGGAAGGCTATTGGGCCCGCCGGGCGAAGGAGCTCGAATGGTACGCACCATGGACGACCGTTCTCGATTCGTCGAACGCCCCCTTCTTCCAGTGGTTCGTCGGCGGCAAAACGAACATCGTGCTCAACGCGCTGGACCGCCATGTGAAGACATGGAAGCGGAACAAACTCGCGCTCATCTGGGAGGGCGAGAACGGCGACGTGCGGACGTTTTCGTATCACGCGCTCAATCGCGAGGTGTGTAAATTCGCCAACGTCCTGAAGAGCATGGGCATCATGAAGGGCGACCGCGTCACGATCTATATGCCCCGTATTCCTGAAACCGTTATTGCAATGCTGGCCACCGCCAAGATCGGCGCCGTTCATTCGGTGGTCTACGGCGGATTTTCGGTTGAATCGCTCCACGGAAGGATCGAAGACAGCGAATCGAAGGTCATCATCACCGCGGACGGCGGATACATGAACGGCAAGACCGTCGAACTCAAGAAGATCGTGGACGAGGCCCTCCAGCGCACCGCCGCGCCCGAGAATGTCGTTGTCGTACGGCATACGGGCAAGGACGTGAACATGGAAGCGGGCCGCGACTATTGGTACCATGAACTGATGGCGCTGCCGCTGACGCGCAACAGCCTGAAATGCGAAACGGAAGTGATGGATGCCGAAGATCCCCTGTTCATCCTCTATACCTCCGGCACAACGGGACTGCCCAAGGCGATTCTGCACACGCACGGCGGATATCAGGTGGGTGTCCATGCGACGCTCACAGACGTCTTCGATTTGAAGGAAGAAGACCGGTGGTGGTGCACGGCAGACCCCGGATGGATCACGGGACATTCATACATTGTCTACGGGCCGCTCCTGGCGGGCGCGACATCGTTCATGTACGAGGGTGCCCCGACGTTCCCATACCCTGACCGCTGGTGGGCGATGATCGAAAAATACGGCATCTCGATCCTCTACACCACGCCGACCGCGATACGCGGACTGATGCGCTTCGGCGAAGCGTGGCCCAACCGGCACGATCTCTCCAGCCTCCGGCTGTTGGGAAGTGTGGGCGAGCCGATCAATCCCGAAGCATGGAAATGGTTCCATAAAAACATCGGCAAGAACAAGTGCCCGATCATGGACACGTGGTGGCAGACCGAAACCGGCATGTTCATGATCGCTCCCCTGCCTGCCATGTCCTTAAAGCCGGGCTCCGGCTCCAAGCCGTATCCGGGCGTCATCGCCGATGTTGTGGATGAAGAAGGCGTGCCGGTCAAGACAGGCGAAGAGGGATTTCTCGTGCTGAAGACGCCATGGCCCGCCATGATGCGGACGATCTACAAGGATCCGGAACGGTACGTGAAATCGTACTGGAGCAAGTACCCGGGCATGTATCTTGCAGGCGATTCCGCCCGGCGCGACAAGGACGGCTACTATTGGATCATCGGGCGCGTGGACGACGTGATCAAAGTCAGCGGGTATCGTCTGGGAACCGCCGAGCTCGAGTCGGCGTTCATCAGCCATCCGTCCGTGGCCGAAGCGGCCGTCATCGGCCTTCCTCACGAGATCAAAGGCATCGCAATACACGCCTACGTCATCCTGAAGAACGGATATACTCCCGGCGAGGCTCTTGTGGAAGAGCTGAAGCATCACATCGGGCACGAGATGGGTCCGATCGCCAAACCGGAGAAGATCGAATTTGTTCCGTCGCTGCCGAAGACGCGCAGCGGAAAAATCATGCGGCGTGTGCTGAAGGCGCGTGCTCAGGGAATGCATGAAGGCGACTTGTCCACACTGGAGGATTGACGGTCAGCGTGCGGCAGGTGATGGTCGCAACACCCAACGCTCCCTTCGCCTCGCGGCGGACGGAGCGTTGTTATTTCAGGAGAGTGTTCAGCAGGTTCCATCCCATCACCGCGGTGATGATGAGGAGGATCGCCCCGAATGCCCGGGTGATGTTCTGTATCTGGCGGGCATCAAAACGCACTTTGTAGCGCTTCACAAGCTCGAGCAGCACAAAGTACCATCCGAATGTACCTACGCCGGTTCCCGTTGCGAACATGACGTCGTTATAGACGGTCGGCTGGACCACACGGTAACTGTGTATGATGCCCGCCACGGTGATCCAATACGCGATGAATGAGGGGTTGGACAGATATAACACGATGCCGACCAGGAGATAGCGTTTAAGGCCGGGCGTATCTTCCGTTGGCCGCAATTTGGCTTCGGGAATATTGAAAAACGTCGTCTTCACTGCAAAGATGAGGAAGATGGCGAATGTGGCAATCTGAAAAACGAGGGCGATCTTGGGATTCGAAATGAGCGTCGACATGCCGAACATCGCGGCCCCGCAATACACGACGTCCATGAATCCCGCGCCGGCGCCGATCATCAATCCCTGTCCCGCCTTATTGGCGAAGCCCTTCATCATAACGGCAAGATTGATCGGTCCGATGGGAACCGACGTAAAAAATCCAATGACAAATCCGACAATAAGGGCGATCATTACGGCATTGTGATTCGGGCAGTGCGTGCCGACCTGCAAATGAGTAGACGTCGTTCAGACGACCGTTGTATCCGCTGCCGGATCCAGCACCCGGGCCTCGGCGAACAACTGTAATTGCTCGAGCAGCGGATTCATCTCGAGATACTGCATTAAACTGATTCGGAATTTAACAACATTTGGGATGCCGTGCAAATATCCGGTGTAATGTTTTCGCATTTCGATCACCCCGCGCCGCTCGCCCTTGTATTCAACGGCAAGCTGTAAATGTTCGATGCACAGGCGGATGCGTTCCTGGACCGTCGCTTCGGGCATGAGTTCGCCGGTCTCGAAATAATGTTTGGTCTGCTTGAAGATCCATGGATTGTCGATCGCCCCGCGGCCGATCATCACCCCGTCGCAGCCCGATTCTTCAATGACTCGTTTAATCTGCACGGGTTCCACAAGGCTGCCGTTGACGATCACCGGCATCTGCACGGCCTCCTTGATCAGCGGTATCCACGAATAATCCGGGTCGCCGCCGTGCCCCTGCGAACGCGTGCGGCAATGGATCGTGAGAGCCTGCACGCCGTTGTGTTCCAGCATCTTGGCAACGTCTACGATCTGGATGGATTTATCGTCCCATCCCAACCGGGTCTTGACGGTGACGGGCCTCGTGGTGTTCTTCACGACGCCTGCGACGATCTTTTCCATGCGCGGGATGTCCTTCAACAAGCCGGCGCCGGCGCCGCGCGCAACGACATCCTTTACCCAGCACCCTGCATTGATATCAACGAAGTCGGGATTCATTTCATCGGCCATACGCGCCGCGCCCTCCATCGCCTCCTGATTGCTGCCGTAGATCTGAATGCCGAGAGGCCGCTCTTCGTCGGTGAAAAACATTTTTTGCGCGGTCTTTTTATTATTGCGCACGAGGCCGTCGGAGTTGACAAATTCGGTGACAAGGATGTCCGCGCCGAGGCGCTTACAGATGAGACGGAACGGACGATCCGTCACATCTTCCATCGGCGCAAGGATCAGCGGATGATCGATCGTGTTATGTCCAAGCTTCATACAAAAATCACCCTTACGTAACTCGTCGTATTGTATCGTGCATGAATGTGGGGAATACTCCTCATCAGGCACCAGCCTGCATGTGCGCGATGAGCACATCGGCAAACTCGCTCGTCCCCACGGTCGAAGCGGGATTGATGTCCCGTGTCACCTGCGTGCCCTCACGGAGCGTCTCTTCGATGGCCCGATAGATCTTCGCAGCCGCTGCAGGTTCGCCGATATGCCGGAGCATCATCGCGCCGGCCAGAATGATGGCGCAGGGGTTGGCAATATTCTTCCCGGCGATATCCGGCGCGCTGCCGTGCACCGCTTCAAAGATCGCAGCCGTCGCCCCGATGTTCGCCCCGGGCGCCAGGCCCAGCCCTCCCACGAGTCCCGAGCAGAGATCCGAGAGTATGTCGCCGAACAGATTCGTCGTCACGATGACGTCGTACTGATGTGGATTGAGCACAAGCTGCATCGCCATATTGTCCACGATCACGTCCTGGCAGATGATCTCGGGAAATTGAGCCGCCACCTCGTGGGCAACGTCCAGGAACAGGCCGCCGGTGTATTTCATGATGTTGGCCTTATGCACGATGGTCACTTTTTTGCGGCCGTTGAGCCGGGCATATTCGAAGGCCGCACGCACGATGCGCTCCGAGCCGAAGCGCGTCACAATGCCGATCGTTTCGGCTGCGCTTTTCTGCGCGTCGATGTAATGCTCGATGCCCGAGTAAAATTCTTCGATGTTTTCGCGGAACATGACAAGGTCGATGTCCGAATATCTCGACGGCACATTGGGAAAGGATTTCGCGGGACGCAGATTGATGTAGAGGTCGAATTCTTTCCTCAACGCAACATTCACGCTCCGGAATCCCGATCCCAACTGTGTGGTCAGCGGCCCTTTCAGCGCCGTCTTGTTCTTGCGCACCGAAGCGATCGTCGATTCTGGAAGAGGATCCTTATACTGCTCGATGCCGCTTAATCCCGCAGGCATCTCTTCCCACGCAATGGAAACACATGTCGCATCGATCACCCGGCGTGCCGCATCGACGATGCTCGGACCGATCCCGTCGCCGGGTATGACTGTTATTGTATGCATGCGATTGCTCCTTGTAAGTATGCGTATAATATACTCATTCACGGCAGGAGTTCCAAACGACGGCAAGGGTTGCTTTCACGGCAAATATTAAGTATTTTGGTTAGTTCTGAACCAATATCCTTGTTGCTGGATTCACAGGCCATCACCATCCATCGCTTCTTCTCACGTCAACGGCACAGAGTGAAAAAAATTTTCAGTTTCATCAAGATCGAGCATACGCTTTTTTCGCTCCCCATGATCTACAGCGGCGTGTTTCTGGCGTCGAAAGAGCAGCCGCCCGTGCTCATGCTCGTGCTTGTGCTCACGGCGGCCATTGGGGCACGCAGCGTGGCTATGACGCTCAACCGCATCATCGATCGGGCAATCGACAAAAGGAACCCCCGCACCATGAACCGCGAACTGCCAAGCGGCAAATTGTCGCTCACGCAGGGGTACGTGGTGCTCGGGGCGGGGTTTGTGCTGTACCTGGTCTCGGCATACCTCATTTCACCTTTTTGTCTCTACCTTTCGCCTATCCCCCTCGTCGTGTTCGTCGTCTATCCCTACCTTAAACGGTTCACGCCGCTGGCGCATTTTGGCGTCGGCATGGGGCTGGCCATGGGTCCGCTGGGCGGATGGTTCGCTGTAACCGGCTCGCTCGAGCATTTCGACATTGCGATCATACTCCCGTTGTTCAATCTCTTTTGGGCGACCGGGTTCGATATCATTTATTCGACGATGGACGAACACTTCGACAGGGGGGAAAATCTGTTTTCCTTCCCGTCACGGTTCGGAAAAGAGACGGCGCTCAAAATATCCGCGGCGCTGCACCTGCTTGCATTCCTGATGCTGCTGCTCCTGCTGCTCCACACGACACGGGCGCTCATTGCGATCCCGTTCCTTGGACTGAGCGGTCTGCTGCTCTACCTGGAACAGAAAAAATCCGATAATGTCGAACTGGCGTTCTTTAAGATCAATATTGCCGTGGGGTTCACTATTTTCTTCATGATCATGTTCATCCGCTAACACATGAAAATTGCAGTCGGTATCACCGGTTCGTCGGGCGCAGTCTATGCGGTGGATTTCCTGAAAAAATCCGGCGCCGAAAAATATCTTGTCGTCAGCAAATGGGGAAAGGTGCTGCTGAAGGACGAACTGGGCATGGCCGAAACCGATCTTGCGCCGTTCGTCAAACGGCAGTTTGCAGACACGGACCTGACGGCGCCCATCGCATCGGGCTCGAATCATCTCGACGCCGTCGTCATACTGCCCTGCTCCACATCCACACTGGGCAAGATAGCCTCCGGCATAGGCGACACGCTCATCACCCGCGCGGCACAAGTGGCATTGAAGGAACGCTTCAAGCTTATTCTGTGCATTCGCGAGACGCCGCTCTCGACGCTCACGCTCGAACAGTGCGCCCGGCTCTCGTCATACGGCGCCATCATCATGCCGATCTCACCGCCCCTGTATTTCGTGCCGACAACGGTCGACGAGTATGTGGGCGCCTTCACCGATAAGGTGCTGGGTGTGATCGGAGAACGGGCGTCGCACGGATGGCGGGAAGAGGAACTATGAGCTTCACGGATCTCCAACAATTCGTATCGTATCTCGACGCGAACGGCGAACTCAAGCGCGTGACGATCGAAGTCGATGCCGAACTTGAGATCACGGAGATCGCGTCGCGCGCGGTCCGCCTTGGCATGCCCGCCCTCTTGTTTGAACGCGTGAAGGGATCTCCGTATCCCCTGCTCATCAACATGCTCGCAACGAGCCGCCGTATCGAACTGGCGCTCGGTGTGCATCCGGACAAATTAGGCGAGGATCTGATCCGCTTCGTCGAACGCGCGATGCCTCCGTCGCCAAAATTATTGTTCACAGAAACCCCCATGGTCAGACGGATGTTCAATTCCCGTCCCCGAAACGTCCGCCGCGCCCTGTCTCAGGAGGTCGTTGAAACGCCGAACTTGAACCTTTTGCCGATACTCAAGTCCTGGCCCGATGACGGCGGCCGGTTCATTACGCTGCCCCAGGTGTTCACGTACGATCCGGTGAGCGGCAAACGCAACGTCGGCATGTACCGCATGCAGCAATTCGATGAGCGCACCACCGGCATGCACTGGCAGATACAGAAAGGCGGCGGGTTCCAGTATTTCCAGGCAGAGAAACGGAACATGCCGTTCGAACTTGCCGTCGCCCTCGGCACGGACCCGGCAATGCTGCTGGCAACGATCGCGGCGCTGCCCGAAGGCATCGACGAGGCGATGTTCGCCGGATTCATTCGCAACAGGCGAACGGAGTTCACCAAAGCGTCATCGATCTCGATCAGCGTACCGGCCAATGCCGAATTCATACTCGAAGGCGTCGTCCAGCCCCGGGAGCGGCGCACAGAAGGCCCATTCGGCGACCACTTCGGCCATTACTCCGCGGCGTCGGAGTTCCCCGTGTTCCATTGCACAGCCGTCACGCACCGGAAGAATCCGATTTATCCCGCCACCGTGGTCGGGATCCCTCCGATGGAAGACAAATATTTAGGCGACGCCACACAGCAGATCCTCGGGCCGTTGGCAAAACTCCTACACTCCGAGGTGCAGAGCCTGTGGGCGTATTACGAGGCGGGGTTCCACAACCTGCTCGTCGTGTCGATCGAGGAACGCTACCAGAAGGAAGCGATGAAGACCGCACTCGGACTGATGGGCACGCAGCAATTGTCGCTGACGAAGTGCCTCATCACCGTGCCGTCGGATGTGAATCCGCGCGACTTCACACAGGTGATGCGAGCAGTGAAGGAAAATTTCGACCCGCACTTCGATTTCATGATGCTGCCGAAGGTGCCGTTGGACACGCTCGACTTCACCTCCTTCACGATGAATCTCGGCAGCAAGATGATCATCGATGCGACGCGGAAGCGGCGAGAGAGACGAACGCAGCAGGACGAGGCAGCGCTCCTTCGCACCATCGACACGCTCGGTGCGCACGACAGGCGTATCCTGGATGTGAATCTGATCGATGGAACTCTGCTGCTGGTAAAGGTTACCGGAGGCGGAGCGGAATTGCTCTCTTCCATCGTGCGCCGCCCCGAACTCGACGGTATCACGCTCGCCGCCGCCGTCAGCGCCGATGTGGACATTCGCGATAGAGAAAATTACATATGGGGCGTCTTCACGCGGTTCGATTGTGAACGCGACGTACAATTCACCGACACGTCGCTCCACGGCATCTCCCCGATCTACAAGGGAATGATGGGTATCGACGCCACATGGAAACCGGGATATCAGAAGCCGCTCGTTATGGAGGACCGGATCGTGAAGCGGGTCGACGAGCGGTGGGACCATTACTTTTTAAAATAGTAATTCGCAACTCAGCGTAAATAGTCCCAGGATGACAATGATTTTGGTGCACACTGAATAATTACAAAAATAAAAACTATGAAAAAAGATATTGTGTTTCGCGATCAGGTGCTCGCACCGATCTGGGATAAAATTCAGCGCGGCACGCGCCTCTCGCTCGAAGACGGCGTGGCGATGTTCCGTTCGAACGATCTGATCTCGATCGGAAAAATGGCGCACGCCGTGCAGCAGGAAAAAAGCGGTGATGCGGTGTACTATGTGCTCAATCAAAAGATCGAACCGACGAACATCTGCGTGCTCGAGTGCAAGTTCTGCGACTTCGCCGTAAAACCCGGCTCACCCGAGGGTTACGAAATGACGATCAAGCAGATCCTCGATAAGCTCACGCCGAATATTCACGAAGTCCACATCACCGGCGGCCTGCATCCCGAGTGGGACTGGAAATATTATCTCGACATGGTGCGCGACATCAAGAGCCATTTCCCTCAGACCGACGTGAAGGCGTTCACCGCGGTGGAAATAGATTTCTTCCACAAAAAGTTCAAACTGTCGGTCGAAGAGATCCTCCTGCAACTGAAAGACGCGGGCCTCCGCACGATGCCCGGAGGAGGAGCGGAAGTCTTCTCCGCGCGCATACGCAAGGAACTCTTCCATCAGAAGATCGGCGAAGAGGTATGGCTCGACATCCATAAAAAGGCGCACCTGTTGGGCATCCCGACGAACGCCACGCTCCTCTACGGCCACATCGAAACGTACGAAGAACGAGTCGTCCACATGATGAAATTGCGCGAGCTCCAGGATGAGACCAACGGCTTCCTCACATTCATCCCCCTCGCCTTCCAGCCGGGCGACACAGGGATCAAAGCGAAAAACAATTTCACTTCGGCAATCGAGGACCTGAAAACGATCGCGATCTCGCGCTTGATGCTCGACAATTTCCCTCACATCAAAGCATATTGGGTGATGCTGACCGAAGAGGTGGCATCGATCGCTCTCCACTTCGGCGCCGATGACATGGACGGCACTGTGGGCGGCGAGAAAATCGCGCACGACGCCGGGGCCGTGAGTCCGATGGCAATGGCGAAGGAACAGATCATCAAGATCATCACCGACGCGGGAAAGATCCCCGTGGAACGCGACGTGTTCTATAATGCCCTCCACGTCTCCGGCGAGGGCATCATCGGAAAGATTCCGTATCTGAACTCCGTCCCCTTTTACACCGATTTTGAGAAGAAGCAGTTCACCCTGCTTCCCATCGCCCCGCGCCGCATGGGAGAACTCGCGCGGAAGGATATTCTGGACGCGGGATTGTTCTCGCTCATGGATTATTTCGCACAGGAATCTGACCTGGACGTGCTCCCGTACTGCATCGCGACACGCGATCAGGTGAAGAGCGTCATGCTTTTTTCGAAAGAGGGATGGCGCGACCTGGATGGCAAACGCATCGGCATCACAGACGACACCGCCACGTCCATCAGACTGCTGCAGGTGCTGCTTGAAAAAAAATACGGAGTGAGGGCGCACCTTGAACGAATGCAGACGGGCATCAACGACTGCAGCAGGTTCGATGCGGTGCTCTTCATCGGCGATGAGGCGTTGAAAAGAAACAAATTCGGCCTCGACGGCTTCGAGCTCGTCTTCGACCTGGCCCGCGAATGGTACGATTGGCAGAAACTGCCCTTCGTCTTTGCAGTATGGGCGGTCCGGAGCGCCTGCTCCGATGCGCTGAAATCAGCATTGCTGGACAGCATCAGCCGCTCCCTGGCGCGAAATGAGAACCGTCTCGATTCGATCGGAACGATACACGGTGCGCGCATACAGCTGACGCCGGCAGAGACAACAGAATACCTGCAGGGCTTCAACTACAGGCTCGGCGACCGTGAACGAGCGGCGATGAAACTATTTAAAATACTTGTTGCCGAAGTGATAGTCGCTTCGTAAATTTTACGATCATGAATACACCTCTGGTACTGACGCTGCAGGAACTTCTCAGGACAGGCGATACATTGATCCCGCTGGGCGGTTCCGAATTTTCAGGATACAATGCCAAACGGCAGAGCGGCTTTCTGTTGTGGCGTAAGAATTGCCTGGATGCGATCGGCCTGCTCAAGGAAAAAGGAGCCGCCTTATATTCCCGCATTGCCAACGATGAAAATGGAATGTATTTCTATCAATCGTCGGCGCAGAATATCAGCACCATTGTGTCTGCAGCGCTCGAAATCGCCATGACGCTGCCCGGCCCCGTCGTTCAAACGGCACAGAACGCACCTGAGCCCCATTCCGATGGCAGTGTGGACTCCGCACCGAACAACACGACACGTGGCCAGACGCCTCCGCCCCGCGAGCAAGAGCCAACCGGTGCCGATGCTCTCCGGGATGCATCTGAACCGCCTGAACAGTCAGTAACGCCTGAACGGTTCGTAACGCATGAACAGCCAGCAACGCCTGAACAGTCAATAACGCCTGAACGGTTCGTAACGCCTGAACGGTCCGTTACGGTTGAACCGGCAGTCGCGGATACGAACGGCGACACTGCCGCCGCTGCGCCGCGTGGTGGCGACGACTCGGGGATCGACGATGAACGACCGGCCACGGTCACCCCCGTTGTCATTTTTTCTTCGTCGGCACATCCGGCGTTGGAACAGCTGACAAAATTTTTTACCGAACACTCGATCGCCTGCGCGCTCTACACGCATACGGAAGGCGCATGGAATTCGCTCGCGTCGCTTCACGAGAGCCGCCCTCTTCCCCGGTATGCCGTGTTCCTGTTGTCCGAAGAGCACCGGTCTGGGGAACTGATCGCGCTCGGGTATCTCGCGGGGAAATATCCCTGGCTGACACTCTGCTGCATCCATCGCCACACACTCTCACTGCCTGCGCTGCTGTCGGGCATTTCACACAAAGAATTCGTTCACACGCTCGATGAAATAACATTCGGCGTGGTGAAAGAATTGAAGACCGCGGGCTACTCCGTTTCACTTTAACGAATAACGACACCTATGGACATGACAGACATTTTTGCGAAGATCCGGAACAATCAGCGTATCACACCCGACGAAGGCCTGTATCTGTATCGCAACGCCGAGCTGCTGGATCTCGCCGATCTCGCCAACGAGATCCGATTTAAGAAGAATCCGGACCCGTGCGTCACATTCCTCATCGATTCCAATCCGAACTACACGAATGTATGCTCCATCGATTGCATCTTCTGCGCTTTCTTTCGCCATCCCGGCGACGCCGGCGCATACACGCATACGGTTGATGAGATGATAGAAAATTTCAAGGCGTCGGCCGCCAAGGGAGTGACGACAATATTGCTTCAGGGCGGCGTGAATCCGGAACTTCCATTCGAATATTATCTGGAGATGGTGGAACGCACGCGGAAGGAAGTGCCGGAGATCTACCCGCATTTCTTTTCAACATCCGAAATACTGGGGATGGCGGCGGTCTCACGGTTGAGTGTGCCCGATGTGCTGAAAAAATTATGGGATGCAGGGTTGAGGAGCATTCCCGGAGGCGGGGCGGAGATCCTGGCCGAAGGCGTCCGCAGAAAGATCAGCAGCAAAAAAGGCGGCCCCGAAGAATGGCTCAGCGTGATGCGCGAAGCGCAGAAGCTCGGCTACAAGACCACCGCAACGATGATGTACGGACATCTTGAAACCGATGAGGATATCGTGACGCATCTTGAGAGCGTTCGCGCGTTACAGGATGAATACAATGGCTTTACAGCGTTCATTCCATGGAGTTTCAAGCCCGGCAATACGCCGCTCGAGAAGATCATCCCCCATTACGCCACACCCATGCGCTACCTGCAGATGCTCGCGTTCTCGCGGATCTACCTGGACAACATTCAGCACATTCAGGCGTCGTGGTTCTCTGAAGGCAAGAAGACGGGACAGGTTGCGCTGCATTTCGGCGCCGATGATTTCGGAGGAACGCTGCTTGAAGAGAACGTGCATGCGGCGGCGAATTTTGTGAACAAAACGAACAACGAGGAGTGCATTCAGTTGATACACGAATCGGGCTTCGACGCAGCGCAGCGAGACACCCTTTACGGCATTAAGAAGATCATCCCCCGCACCATAGCCGCCTAAATAAGTCGGCCACGCATGGAACGTCCCGTTGAACGTGTGTTCAGGAACGCTCCATGTGCGGCACTCGTTATATCCCCTCGGTCTTCAACCGCGTTGAAATATCCTTCAGCGACGTCCAGCTCTCCAGCAGTTCAGGGAGGTACTCGGATGAGGTCACAAACGTCCAGAGATACGCCACGATCGAATAAATATTGCCCGTGGTAAAGTCATCCAGGT
Source organism: uncultured Ignavibacteriota bacterium (assembly GCA_903884005.1). GTDB lineage: Bacteria > Bacteroidota > Ignavibacteria > UBA10030 > UBA8401 > CAISDA01. The sequence continues at coordinate 47,857 of CAISDA010000083.1, forward strand.
CGATGGCGATGTACATGACGATCAAAAAGATCCCCAGAAGGAAAATCCGCATCATCAAAAAATTGAACGCTCCCCAATTTGCAATTTTTTGTTGGGGGACGGACATTGAGTGGTAGTACTCGCGCACCCTATCGGGATCCTTCATCGCGAAGACCTCGTAGGCTTCTTCACGGGTATCGTGCACGCTGCGCTGGAGGAGGATGACCTTGTGATTGTAGAACTTCGTAATGACGAATAGCGGCACCACGATGCAGAAACAGGTCAGCGCGATGCGCCAGTCGAAAAAGACGAGCGCGATGACAGCGCCGACGATGGCGATGGATTGCTCTATGATCTCGGGAACACGGTACTGGAAAAAGGTGATATACTCCCGGCTTAACTCCGCGCGGGCGGCGGTTTTTGAGATCGAGAGCCGGCTCTTTTTCCCCATCGTGGCCACGTCTGCAGCGATCTCCGTGAACATATTCAGAAATATCTTCTGGTCCACCGATCGCCGCAACGCCCCCACCAGCGAGTTGGTCATGAACACTACGACCCACAGCACCAGCGGGAATGTCACGATGATACGACCTTCACCCGTGGCGGTGTCGATGAGGGCATCGATCACGCGCCCGAAGAGCGACGGCTCCAGGATCCAAGCGATATTTTCAACCACGACGAGCGAGATCGCTATCGTGATGCCGGTCTTGAACCGCTTTGTCAGGTCGAAAAGTCGCATTGAATTTCCATGAAGTGCATCCGTGACGTGAATCAATACAGCACGATCTCGGGGATGGCGGGAATAAAACCTCTATCATATCCGAGTTTGAAGAGCAACTCGAGCGCCTTCTTGCCGTTGGCACCCATATCGATCGTCAATTCGCTCACATACATCTTCACAAATTTTGAACCGAGGTCATAGTCGATACCCCTTCCCCATTTCATCGCATAGGGAACAGCCTCGTCCTGATGCGTGTAACCGTAACGAATGCTCTCTTTCAAACCTAGGGAGAGTTTGCGCGCCATGTCTTCGCCCAGGTCTTTTCTCACAACATCAAGACCGAGGGGCAGCGGAAGTCCGTTTGTTTCTTTTTGCCAGAATTCGCCGAAGTCGATGATCTTCGTAAAGCCCTCGGCCGCATAGGTCAGCTGGCCTTCATGAATGATCACGCCGGCATCGAACTCGCCCGATGCTACACGCGGCATGATCTCATCGAACGGTATGTCAATGTTTTCAATGCCTTGTCCGTAGATCTTAAACAACAATGAAGCGGTGGTCATCTTCCCCGGCGTGGCAACTCTTTTTCCCTTGAGCTCTTCGAGCGTGGTATATTTTTTCGAGCACAGAACGGGACCGTACCCCTCTCCCATGCTTGCGCCGGTGACCATGATCCAGTATTTATCGGCGACGTAGGGAAATGCGTGAGCGGAGATGGCGGTGACTTCCAGTTCGCCATTCATGGCCCGCATGTTGAGCGATTGAATGTCCTCCAGCATATGCTCGATCTTGATGCCGTCAAGTTTCACTTTTTCACTCGCCAGTCCATAGAACATGAACGCATCGTCCGGGTCGGGGCTGTGGCCTACTTTTACAATTCTCTCACTCATCGATGAAGTATCCTTTGATTATGTATGGTATGAACCGTGCGCGTGGTGGTGTTATTTAACGCCGGTATAAATGGTGGCAACGCCGAATGTCATCGATTGCCGTGTGACAGAGGTGAATCCGCTGGACCTAAGCACATCCAGAAATTTTTCGCCGTCGGGGAACTGCATCACCGTATCGGGCAGATAGTGATACGCTTCACTGTGTTTGGAGACGATACTGCCGATGAAGGGCAGCACGAATCGGAAATAAAAAAAATACAATTGTTTGAACGGAAAGAGCGTCGGCTTGGAAAATTCGAGGACCACGATCCTGCCCTTCGGACGCAGCACACGGCGCATTTCAGAGAGTCCCTGCGCAAGGTTTTCAAAGTTACGGGCGCCGAAGCCCACGATCGCTGCGTCGAACCGGCCATCCTCGAACTGCAGATGCTCGGCCTCTCCGTTTTCAAGCGTGATGGTGCCGGACAATTTCTTTTGCACGATCTTCTTCCGGCCGACTTCCAGCATCGCGTTGGAAATGTCGACACCGACAACGCTTTCGGGTTTCAGGCGGAGCGATGCGATCGCGAGATCGGCCGTACCGGTGGCCACATCCAATATTGTTTTTGGCTGCAGGTCCGACAGCGTATCGATGGCGGCACGGCGCCACACGAGGTCTATTCCTCCGCTCAACAAATGATTCAGCAGGTCATACCGATAAGCGATTGCATCGAACAGCGACCGGACGTATTCTTTTTCCATGCTCTCTTTCGTGTTTCAATAAAACTGCACTACCGCTGAAGAACCGACAGCGGTAGTGTGTGTAGAGTCTGCCGGGCGAAATGTCTGTGTGCCGCACTATTGTAGTACGAAAAATTTTTTCGCCCAGGGCGAGATACCATCTCGCCCTATATTGCCCCGACGACGGTTCAGATGAAGTACTCTTATTGAGAATCGTGTACGGCAGGCGCGCGGACCGCGCTCACCGATGCATTATTCCAGCGTCAACGCATCTTTCTGGCCGACATATTCCGCCACATTTTCGCCGCCGTCGACACCGATCGTATTGCCCGAGATGAACGAGGCGTCGTCGTGCGACAAGAGCGAGATCGCCCGCGCCACATCTTCCGGCGTCGTATTTCGCATCGAAGGGTTTTTTGCGCGCGCCACTTCGATCATTTTTACCGCGCCCGGAATTTTCCGGAGCGCCGCGGTATCCGTCACGCCCGCCATGATCGCATTCGCGGTGATGCCGTATGGTCCAAGTTCAACGCATAATTGGCGCGTGTATGATTCGAGCGCGGCTTTTGCCGCAGAGACGGCGCCATAGTTCGGCAACTGGCCGTGGCCGCCCGAGGAGGTCATCGTATAGATGTGAGCGCCCGATTTCATGAGCCCCTTGTTGAACACAGCCTGTGTCCAATAGACGAGCGAATTGGCCATCACATCGAGCGTCATTTCCACCTGTGCCTGCGTCATTTGCGCCTTTTCATCCTTGCCGACGAGCGGACGAAGCGTGCCGAATGCAAGCGAATGCATCAACACTTTCACATTACAGTCGCTGTTCGAGCCGAATTCCGCCGTGAGCGCATTGACGACCTCGGCGCGTTTTGCGGGATCCGATGCATTGACATTGAAGAACAGCGCCTTCACGCCGCAAGCTTCAACGTCCCGTTTCACCTTGTCCGCATTCGGCGCGGTGGCGGCACGGTCGAAATGCACGCCGCAGACGTTCATGCCATGACGCGCAAGTTCAATGGCGGCGGCTCCGCCGAATCCGCTCGATGCACCAAGAATTAAAGCCCAGTCTGTTTTTTTGTACGTATAGGTAAGAGCCACTCGTCGATTCCTCGCTTTCGAATTGTCACTGTGTGTATCTTTAAATAACTTCAAAAAATACGAACTTTTTTGGTGAAATCAAACATATCGGACAAATTCATTCTATTTCCCTGAAGGGTCGCGGTGCCGGCCGATAACGGCCATCATGCGTCCGGAATCACCCTTATCGCGCCGAAACGAGTGGAACATATCGGCGCTGCTGATGGTGCACTCGGGCGAGACCTCGATCTGGTGCTCGGGCACGCCGCATTGAACGAGTTGCAGCCGGTTTGCTTCTTTCACATCGAGCAGGTATTTTCCGCCTTCCTGTTCCTCGACGACCGAGGCGGGAAACTGCCGTGCGACCTCGGAGCCCACCTCGTAGCAGCACTTCCCTGCCGAAGGGCCGATGAACACACGGAGATCGGACGGTTTCGATTCGCACTGCACCAGTAATTTTGCGATCGTCTTCTTCACGATCTTCGAAGCGGTCCCGCGCCACCCGGCATGGATCGCGGCGATTGTGTTCGTGACAGGATCGAACATCGCGATCGGAACACAATCGGCAACGGCGATCCCCAAAAACACATTCGGCATCGTCGTGATGAGCGCGTCGCAATACTCGTACGTTCCCGGATGATCGGCGATCCGGACATTTGCCGTATGGTGCTGAAGCGGGAACGCCATGTGTTCAGCTTGGATGTTCAGCTCGGCATAAAACCGGCTCCGGTTTTCACGCACATGCTCCGGATCATCGCCCACATTCATGCTCAGGTTGAGCCCAAAGCGGTGTGCACTCACTCCCCCGTTCCTGGTGCTCATGCCGAACACCAGCGTCGGGAACTCTTCAAATATGTTAGCCCGAATAATGTTCATTGATAAAAATTCGGCCGTGATTGAAAATAGCGACCGATTTTCCTTTCAGGCGTGCGCCGTTGAATGGTGAATTTTTTGATTTAGAATGAAACTCCGCGCAGTCCACGGTCCACTGCGCTGACGGATCGAAGACCGTGAGATTGGCGACCTGCCCTTCGGCAACGACGATCGCTTTCCCGATGATTTTTCGCGGATTGGTCGAAAATTTTTCCACTAACTGCGTCAGCGTGAGCACGCCGGTCTCTACGAGTTCCGTCACCGCAAGGCCGATCGCCGTTTCAAGTCCCACGATGCCGAACGGCGCCTGTATGTAATCGACATCCTTTTCATCGAGCGAGTGCGGAGCATGGTCTGTTGCGATGACGTCGATCGTGCCGTCGCGCAGCCCTTCTTTAATGGCATCCACATCCGCTTGCGTACGAAGCGGCGGATTCATCTTGGTATTCGTGTCGTATGAACTCACTTCCTTGTCCGTGAGCGTAAAATGGTGAGGCGTGACCTCGCAAGTGACGCCGATCTTTTTCCTCTTCGCCTCACGCATGAGCGCGACCGATCCGGCGGTGCTGACATGGGCTGCGTGGTACCGGGCGCGCGTGAACTCGGCCAGCATCACGTCCCTGGCGAGCATCACCTCTTCGGCCACATTGGGGATGCCGGGAAGGCCGAGTCGTGTTGCCGTCTCGCCTTCGTTCATCACGCCCCCTTTGGCGAGCGGGACATCTTCGCAATGCTGTATGATCGGCACATCGTACATCGATGCATATTCCATAGCGCGGCGCATGATGCCGGCATCGTGCACCGGCGCCCCGTCGTCACTCAGGCCGACCGCGCCGGCCTGCACAAGTTCGGAGATCGGCGCCATCAATTTGCCATCCCGGCCCTTTGTCACCGCTCCCACCGGAAACACATCGACGATGCCGTGGTTCGATTTTTTTCCCTGCGACTGGACGAACTGCACGATGGATTCGTCGTCGATCGCCGGATTGGTATTGGGCATGCAGCAGACCGCCGTGAAGCCGCCATAGGCAGCGGCGAGCGTGCCTGTTGCAATCGTTTCCTTGTGCTCATAGCCGGGTTCGCGAAGATGCACGTGCATGTCCACAAATCCCGGCGCTATGACCTTGCCTTCGCACGCAAGGACTTCGCAGCCCTCCTGTGGTTCGACGCGGCTGCCGATCGTGCGTATGATTCCATTCTCGATCAATATATCCACGACACGGTCCGTGCCGTTCGACGGATCGATCAGGCGCCCCTGCTGTAACAAAATTGCATTCGACATACGTAGCCTCGATGTGTGTGTATATGTTCAATGAGTGTATGAAGCGTCCTGGATTATTCGGACAATCCGAGCAGATACAGGACGGCCATGCGCACCGCAACGCCGTTGAGGACCTGTTCGAGAATGAGCGAGTGCGGTCCGTCCGCGACATCGGCGGACAGTTCGACATCGCGGTTGATCGGCCCCGGATGCAGCACTGCGATCGGACGATTCACTTTATTCAGGCGCTCGCTGGTGACGCCGAAAAACCGGTGATATTCCCGAAGTGACGGGAAGAGTCCCGCTGCCGAACGCTCCATCTGTATGCGGAGCACATTGACCGCGTCGACCTGCGGCAGGACGTCGTCCAGATGATGGAAGACTTTCACGCCCAGCCGTTCGATCTCGAGGGGCATCAGCGTCGACGGCCCGCACACGGACACTTCGGCTCCCATCGTTTGCAGCCCGAAAATGTTGGACCGCGCCACGCGGCTGTTCAGAATGTCGCCGACAATGCACACGCGCAGCCCCTTGAGGGATCCGAATTTTTCGCGGAGCGTATACATGTCCAGCAGTCCCTGCGTCGGATGCTCGTGGCATCCGTCACCGGCGTTGATCACATTCGCCTTCACGACCTTCGTCAAAAAATGCGCGGCGCCCGCCGAGGCGTGACGGATGACGACCATGTCGATCTTCATCGCCTCGATGTTGCGCGCGGTGTCCTTCAGCGTCTCGCCCTTCGTCACGCTCGAGCCCGATGCGGCAAAATTGACCACATCAGCGGACAGACGCCGCTGCGCGAGTTCGAAAGAGATGCGCGTGCGCGTTGAATTTTCAAAAAAAAGGTTGACGATCGTCTTGCCCTGAAGCGGCGGCACTTTTTTTATGGGACGATTCAGGATCTCCTTGAACGTGACCGCGGTATCGAGGATCAATTCGATATCGTCGTGCGAGACGCCGTCCAATCCAAGCAGATGTCGGCTGGCTAATTTCATTGCGCATCTCCTTCCTGCTGGTGCGTGATGAGCAGCACCGCGTCCTCATGGTCGGTTTCCGCCATGAGCACTCTGATTTCCTGATCGTTCGATGTGGGTATATTTTTGCCGACAAAATCGGCTTTGATGGGAAGTTCGCGGTGGCCTCTGTCCACGAACACGGCAAGCTGGATCGACGCCGGGCGTCCGAGGTCCATGAGCGCATTGAGGGCCGAGCGGATCGTGCGGCCGGTAAAGAGGACATCGTCGACGAGAATGATATTCTTCCCGGTGATGTCGTAGAGTATGTCCGTGGTCTTCAGCATGGGCTGGCTCAGGCGTCCGCGCAGATCATCCCTATAGAGCGTGATGTCGAGCGTCCCGAACGGCACTGCCACCTGTTCGCCCTCAAGAATGGCCTGCGCGATGCGCCGCGCCAGATAATCGCCGCGCGTGCGGATGCCCACGATTCCCAGCGTCTCGGCGCCTTTGTTGCGCTCGAGGATCTCGTGAGAGAGCCGGGTGATAGTGCGCTCGAACCCCTTTGCATCGATGATGGATTGCGTTGTGTCCATAAATAAAAAAACCTCCTTGGCTGACAGAAAAGGAGGTTGTCGCACACGGTGCGCACTCGTACGCACCGCGGGCCGAACATCGTTCCTTTTCTACCTCGCCGGATAGAATTAAAGGATCTCTCAATGAACAAGTGTCCGCTCGCACGCCACTGCGCGCGAGCGCGACGATACGCTGCAACAGCCGGTCCCGGCTCGAAACTTATTGAGTCGAAATCTGCCGCTGCCAGTTATCGTCGTGCAGCTCGTTGCGGTGCGTCGAATGCAGGAGGATATAATCGGAAAATCCGGTACGGTCTCCGAAAATGAACTCCACGCCGCCCTGCAGCGAATGGTAAGACCAAATTTCATACGGTTTCGTGTCGATCTCGTTGACGTGGCGATCGACCTCATCCGGCGGGCCGTACATCACGTACACCCTGCCGCGATCGGTTTTCCAACCGTCCTTCTTGCCTGTGCGGTAATTGATGTTCGCATACTCGACGCGTTTGAAGTGTTCCTCCTTTACTTCATTCAAGAGAGTGCTCTTGTCCTCGTCGCGCTTGCTCCAAAAATCGAACAATGCCCTCCGCTTCGCATCTTCGCCCGTGAGCGACTTGTAATGGTCCAGTTCCTGCTTCGAGGCGACATACCGCGATTGATCGAATTCTTTATCCAATTCCTGCTCCGTCATGGTCGCGTATTCGCTCGACATCACGTCGCTTCCGGTCGCCGACACGAGCGTGTCCGGCGGAAGAGAGGGATTGTACACCCAGAATTTCTTCACGTTGGTATACTTCACGTTTTCGATCGAATCCATGATCGTATAGGAGAAGACGTACGCCCCGGTGCGCAGTGCCGCTACCTTCATCATGCCGACTTCCACATTCGAATCGTACGAGCGCGGCTTCGACTTCAGCGTAAACAGCACTTCCTTCCCCACCGAATTTTTGATGGAGGCGCGCAACTGATAGTGAGGAGCCTTGCTCTTTAAGAGGTTGTAGGATTCCAGATAGTAGAACAGGACCGGCTGATGGGCGCCGAACAAATTGGACGGGTTCGGTTTCACTTCCATCGTGTTCTTGTAGAACCGGTTCGTGCTGTCCTTTTCCATCGGCACGATGGACGTGCACAACTCGACATCGCTCAGCGCCAAATGATCACGATCCACAAGTTTCAGATCATACACGAAGGACACGCTGTCCACCAGCGCCGGGTCGCGGCCGTCTTTGATCACCACATACACGCGGTAGATATCCGGCTTCAGGAAAAATCCGAAGATGTCGTTATACGTCCTCGACTGTGCAAGCAGCATCGTATCGTCGATGCTGAACGGAATGCGCAGCGCCTGGTGTGAGACGATCGAATCGGTCGATGACTGCTTGAATGTCACGCTCACGATAGCATCGCCGCGGTACCCGTGCTCGACTGCGGCGTATTTCAGCGTCGACACATCGAAACCATAATACACTTCAAGATAGACATTGGCTGAGTCGCCGTGGAAGCGGGCAACATCCAGGCTCATTCGTAAGGGAGTGTTCGTTCCTGCTGGTGAAACGCACGGAAGCACGGCGAGAAGAAAGAGGTAGAATATTTTTTTCATATCACAATAGAATAATGGTAAGTATGATGAAGTTAACTAAAGACAACAGCGCCGGTTACCATCGGTCCGATGATCACTCGCCCATCACCTTCACGATGACTCGCTTTGCGCGCTGGCCGTCGAATTCCGCGTAAAATATTTGCTGCCATGGACCGAAGTCCAGATTTCCATTGGTGACCGGCACGATCACTTCATGGTGGATCAACAAGCTTTTGAGATGCGAATCGCCGTTCGACTCGCCGGTTTGATGATGGCGATAGTCGGGATTGAACGGCGCCAGGTGCTCGAGCCATTCGTCGATATCGTGTATCAAACCCGATTCCGCGTCGTTGACATAGACACCGGCCGTGATATGCATGGCGGAGACGAGGATCATCCCCTCTTTAACGCCGCTCTTCGCGAGTATTCGTTCAACGTCTGTCGTGATATTCAAATACTCACGAACGTGTTTCGTCGTGAACACGAGATATTCAGTGAAAAATTTCATTGGGATTCTCTGCCGTCCGTGCATTCCACTGTTGGCGAACCATCCATTGAGACGTATCAGCGTCCATTTCGGATCACGCACACACGTCGTCGGCCAGGGTTATGTGAAAGCCTGCGATGGCCATCGACGCTTCGCGTATTAATAAAGCATTTATTGATTCATTATGCAAGACAGAACACACAAAAAAAATCCGCCGAGCAAAAATGTTCGCCGATTCACTTCGTCCTAGCGAAAGAGCGATTGGGTCGAGAGCATATGCACCCACTCCTCGTCGTGTATTTCACTCCGATGGGTCGAATGCATCAACTTGTAATCGGATATCCCCAGGCGGTCTCCAAAGATGAATTTGACGCCGCCCTGCACCGAAAAATACGACCATATTTCATACGGTTTCATATTGGTATCATTAAAATGATGGTCAATGTCATCCGGCGGACCGTAGACCACATACACTCTGCCTCGGTCTGTTTTCCACCCTTCCCGCCTGCCAGAGTGGAAGTTGAGATTCACATACCCGATCCGTTTGAAATACTCCGCTTTCATTTCATTCGCCGCAGTGGCTGGGTTCGCATCACGAGAGTTCCAGAAATCGAACAAGGCTTTGCGTTTTGCGGTGTCACCCTTGAGCGATGCATACACGTCTCTTTCCCGGTCCGATGCAATATACTGTGATTGATCGAACTGTGTGTCCAGTTCCTTTTCTGTCATCGCGGCGTATTCATCAGGGATTGCGACGCTCACCGCTGCACGCGCGCTGTCGCCCACTGCAACGGCAGCAGAGTCGATGTGTGTCGCCATACCGGTGTTCGATCCCGCGATCGCACCACACGGGAGTGCCGCTGCCAGCACGAAGGCCAGCAGGTGTTTCCTGGAACGGGTATATAATGCTGTCGACATTGTTGTTCTTCCTTTTTATACGATGAGTGGTATGGCAATTATGGAACCGCAGTACCGTTACAACCGTTCACGCATCCACATCGTCAACCATCAATGTGAGCAGTCCAGCGACGATCATTGATGCTCCTCCCAGCAACAAGGCATTGATGGCCTCGTTATGCAGGAACGTTCGCATAAAAAACCCGAGTATGCTTGCCGCCGTGATCTGGGGGATGACGATGAAGAAATTGAAGATGCCCATATAGACACCCATCTTCTGCGGCGGGAGGGATCCGGCCAGGATCGCATACGGCATTGCAAGAATCGAGGCCCACGCCAGGCCGATGCCGAGTTCCGAGAGAATGAGAAAATTCGGATCTTTGATGAAATAAAAGGATGCGAGTCCGAGTCCGCCGCAAAAGAGGCTGATCATGTGAACGACCTTGCGGTTCGTTTTCCGGGCAAGCCACACGAGCACGAATGCCATGACCGCGGCAAACCCGTTATAAATGGACATGAGCACGCCCACCCAATCGGCGCCGGCGTTAAAGGCGGCAGACGTCGTGTCTGTGGCCCCGTAGATATGCTGTGTGACTGCGGATGTCGTGTAGATCCACATGGCAAATAAGGCGAACCATGAAAAGAACTGGACGAACGCCAGTTCCCGCATCGTCTTCGGCATATCGTAGAGATCGTGGATGACCGATGCCAACCCATTATCCGTCTTGCCGATCTTTGTGTAGAAGCCGACGATGAGCTGCAGTATCCCAAAGATGCCTGCGCCGACGCACAACACGTACAATCCGAGATCCAGATGGTTCCATGCGATCAGCCCGGTGGCCGCTGCGCCCGAGGCCAGCCAGATCGATCCGTTTTTCGTCAGCGTCGAATGATGGTTCAGCGTGGCGGCCACGGCGCCCTTCCGCGCTTGCTGTACCGCTTCATCGGCTTTGCCGTACTTTTCCAATTCCTCGGGAGGGTACTCCTTCGAGCGGAACACCGTCCACGACACTGCGGAGATGAACACCACACCGCCGACATAGAAAGAATACTTGACCGAATCGGGTATCATGTTCGCGGGAGCCACATTCGAAATGTGAAGCCAATTCGTGAGCATATAGGGAAGCGCCGATGCGATGACGGCGCCGATGCCGATGAAAAAACTCTGCATCGCAAACCCCTGCGTCCTCTGCTCGGACGGAAGCATATCGCCCACGAATGCCCTGAACGGCTCCATCGAAATGTTGATCGAGGCGTCCATGATCCAGAGCATGCCGGCCGCTATCCACAATGCCGTCGAGTTCGGCATGAACAACAGCGCCGCAGTCGCCAAGAGTGCGCCCACAAAAAAATACGGGCGCCTCCGCCCCATCCTGTTCCACGTATGATCGCTCATATGCCCGATGATGGGCTGAACGATCAATCCCGTGACCGGAGCAGCGATCCAGAGGATCGGTATGTCGTCCACCTTAGCTCCGAGCGTTTCAAAGATCCGGCTGACATTCGCATTTTGCAGCGCGAATCCGAATTGGATGCCGAGAAAACCGAAACTCATGTTCCAGATCTGCCAGAAGGATAACCGTGGTTTTGTCATAGTGTTATGTATGGAGTGTAAGGCGAGATTCATCTCGCCCGCTCGAGCGATGCGGTGCGATTTACTGATGATCGCAGTCTGTTCGCCTGCGGTGCATTTTTTTTCGTAGTACCGCGCTGCCGTTGCATTGGTGCGATGTAGGGCGAGATGGTATCTCGCCCGCTCGAGCGAAGCGGTGCGAATTTTTCGATATAGTTACTTAAAAATTATTGTACTTTCAATACGCGCCAGCCAATGGCCGGCACAGCAACAACGGCGCGTCCGCGCACGACCACGGTCACCGCTCCGCTCACCACATCCACCAATTGCTTCGCCTTTGCCGCACCAGGCAGCGTACAGTCGACCGTACGGCCATCCAGGCTCTTATTAAGCACCACGAGCAGCCGCTCATTCATATCCGAGCGGAGATAGGCATACACGGCGGTGTCCGCCTGCAGCGTAAGGAAGTCGCCGTAGCGCAGCGCCGAATGCGTGTTCCGCAGCTTGACGAGTGTTGTCGTCACCGCGAGCATCTGTTGTTCGTACATCGAGAGCTGATTGCCGAAGCGCATCAACCGCCTGTTGTCCGGATCGTCCGCTCCTGTCATGCCGTATTCGGAGCCGTAGTACACCACCGGCAGTCCGGGGATCGTGAGCATATAGGCAAAGTATAATTCAGCCTTCTGGTAGCTCGACGGATGATCGACCGTGGGCGGATGATGCCACGCCATCTCGCGCGTGTCCACTCCCTGATTTTTCACCTTTCCGTCGGCGTAGGCCATATAACGGACTTTATCGTGACTGTCCATAATGTTGCCCATCACATTGTTGACGCCATACGACGAAAATGATTTCTTCATATGGTAGTCGACGGACACGAACGATCGTTCAGGTTCAAGAAACACCGGTATCGCAAAATAGGAAAGATTAAAATTGAACTGCGCGCTCAACTGTCCGTTGTTCACATACGAAGCGATCAGATCGTAGTCGCCGAATGTCTCGCCGATCTGATACACTTTTTTGTGTTTCGGCAGTTCGATCCGTTCCTTCAGCTTGCGTGTGAGTGTGCGCCAGAATTCGTTGGGCACGTGCTTCACCGCATCGTGACGGAAGCCGTCGGCGCCGGTTTCCGCAAGCCACCATACCGCGTTATCGGAAACCGCCTCCAGCGCATCCTTCGATTTCGTGTAGTCGAACGACGGCATATACGGCTCAAACCATGTGGTCAGACGGAACTCGTCCCACAGTCGCAAATTTTTTCTTCCATCAGGCAGGTCCAGCGTTCCGAACCACTCGGGATGCTGTTTGTAAAGCGGATGGTCGATGTGCACATGATGCGCCACAAAGTCCAGCAGCACACGCATACCGTGTGCATGAGCCTTGGCTATTACGTCCTTCAGGTCGGCCATGGTGCCGAACTTTTCCTCAACATTTTTCTCGCTGATCGGCCAGTAGCCGTGATATCCGCTGTACCATCGGTGCGGCTCAGGATATTCGCGGAACGCAACATCCGGATTGTCATTGACGGGAGAGATCCACAGCACGTTGACGCCGAGTGAATCGAAATATCCTTCGGTGATCTTGGACGAGATCCCTTTAAGATCTCCGCCCTGATAATTCGCCTGAACGAAAATCGAATCGTGCACCACGGGAATGTCGTTCGTCGTGTCGCCATCATTGAACCTGTCGATCATGATCGAATAGATGACGCCGTCCTCCCATGCCCGCAGCCCCGGCTGAGCGCCTGCCGGAATTCCGTTGTGGAGCATCACCTGTTGCATGTTTGTGCATTTTCCGTTTGCGCTGGCCATCACACGCAGCGTCCTGTCCCCCTTCAACTGAGCGTTGGTGCATCGGACCTCGATCTCGTTGCCCTTCGTGTGGAGCTGTGCGAGGTCGATACGGCGGTTGTCCAGCAGGGCGATGATGGAGGCTGAGGCCAATGGTGATGCCGGCGAAGAATTTTCATACACGAACGTGAACGCCGTCCCCTCATGCGCCGCACGGCGGCGGCCGATATGCAGAAACATCGATGACGTGTCGGGATCCGCGATCCGTACCACCGAATTAAAATCGTCGAATCCCGTGGGTGTCTTTTCGGGATTCGCCGGATCCAGCATTTCTTTCCCGTCGACGATGAATTTGTATATGTAGCTTCCCGGATCGAGCGGCACCGCTGCCTCGAATATGCCGTGGCCAGCCTTGTCCGTCATCGGATGCCGGGACTTGCTCCAGTTGTTGAAGCTGCCGGACACGAAGACCGTCTTCGCATTCGTTCCCGGCACGTATTGGAACCGGTAGAGCTGCTGGGTGACGGCGCCGCTCTGGACGATCACTGGAATCGAGCTGGTCACGCCCTGGAGAGTGAAATCGACGAGCGTCGCCCCAGAATATCCTTTTGCCGGCGTGAAGACCGCAGTGTTCGTCTTCCGGTCGTACGTCACGGCGACCCGGCTGTTCGGAAGGAACACCGGATTGTACGTCCTGGCATAGAACAGGTCGCTGACAAGCACCGTGTCGGACTCTCCGAGAGACAAACGCACCGGCGCGATCAGGTCGCGCATCTCAGTTGCGCGCGCCGCAACTGCAGAGAACGCGAGATACGCTGCGATTGAGAGAATTTTTTTAACTTGAATGCTCATCATCATATCCGTGTATTTGTAATTGCTCAGCATAATCGATAAAATATAAAAAAACAGTAAAACTAAAGTGATAAAATCGCAAATGAATAAATTGCTTTTTTTTAATGTCCACCGGATGGAGCCGTTAGTTTCGTGCCTGACGACTCGGGTTCTTTTACAAACATCCAAAAAATAACAGAAGTAGTGACCAACAAGCCACAGAAAATGTACAACAACTGATGATTGCCTGTAGCTTTAATCACATTGGCCACACCGTTGCTCATCATTTGTGGCAACACAACTGCCAGGTTGAAAACGCCCATATACAATCCCATTTTCGCAGGATTAACACGTTCACTCATGATGGCAAAAACGATAGAGATAACTGCAGACCAACCAATTCCGACAAGAAACATCCCAATGTAAAAATCTATCTCCACCCGACTGAAAAAGGCAATATAGAAATAACCAATTGCAGAAAAAGTTAATGCAGCAATATAGGTCTTCACCCGTCCGATATGTTTAGCGATAGATTGCAGAATAAGAGGAAAAATGGCACCAATCAGGTTCAGGATAAAGAAACCAAGCGAAACCATATTTCCAACAGACGAAGCTGACGTTTGAGGCACGCCAGTCAATTTTTCGGCAAACCAGTTGGCAGTAATGTTTAATATATTGACATTGGGCAAAATCTGATTTTCGATAAAAAAACCTGAAAGGATAAACATACTCTGAAAAGCAACCCACGTAAACGAGTGCGCCAACATTATTTTTTGGAACTCATTACGATTCGATTGTTGCTTTATCCCCTTGATAATTATCATTACACCCACAATTACCGAATAAGCCAACGCGGCAATCAGAACGGGATTGTGCCATGCGGCCAAAGCATTCGTAAAAAAATGATAGAAAAGACTGAAGAGACCAAAGACAAGAAATCCATATAGCGGGAAAATTTCCATTACTATCTGTCCAACACCATACGCTTCCTGATTTTCAGCCTTTTCCTGCTCTACATCCTTTCTTTCCTGAATAAACAGAATAGGGAAAACGGCAGTAACAAAAACGATTATCGCGGCAATATAAAGCAACAATTCATTCCCGAAAACCATGGACAAAAAATAGGCAAACACACCGAAGAAGCCTGAGATGATCTGCATCCATACATAGCCTGATGTCCGAATCTTGCCCTCAGGAGTGAGATCAGCAATAATGGAACGCGCCGGATTAAAAGTTACGTTCACCGACAAATCGAGGAGCAGCGCAATAGTAGAAGCGACAAGAATAATGTCGGTAATGCCAGTTACACGCGAAATGCCATTCATATTGGGCAACGCCAGAAAAGCGATGGTGCTAACCATGCCGCCTATCATGATAAACGGACGGCGTCGCCCCCCCATAAACCAGACATTATCACTCAATAAGCCGACGATAACCTGCCCGAAAATACCGGCGATAGGCCCGGCCAACCACACAAAGGCAACGTCGTGAATGTCTAAATGATATTTATTGGAGAGTATCCAACTCAGAGCGGCAATTTGAGTAGAAAGTGCAAATCCAACCGCTGTGGCAGGCAATCCGAGCAACGCAAGAAACGCATTACTCATTTTCTTTTGAATGTTCAGCATAGTATTTTTAAGAGTTTAGGACCCCGAACACCAAATCAGGGTTTTAATTAAAAAAAGGTTACAGTGGTATCCACAATGGACATTTTTTGCGATTGATTTCACTGAGCAGTGCATACTGCCGATTATTTTTTTCCGAACGTATCCAGCAGCACGACCCGTTCATGCGACCCGTCGAGGGTAACGCGCCGGTTGCTGGTCGAAAATTCTTCGCCCGGGTTCCACTGACCATGCGCGCCAGAATTCGTGTATTTGTATTCGATCACCGTGCCGACTGGAAATTGAAATTCAACGGACCAAATGCCGTCGTTCGCCGTTTGATCGCCGTGCGTTCCGTCGTCCGAGAGCTTGATCACGTTCGGCGTCCAGAGCCCCAGGGCATCCTGGTTGCCGGCGATGAAGATACCCTTTCGCACGTAGATGCCCGTGGCATCGCATTGGAACACGACGGACACCATGTTCTTTGCGCTTTGCGCCATCGTGCCCTGTGAAGCCGCCGGCGCCGCCCGGGTTTCGAGTATGATCGGCCGGTAGTCGCGTTCGGGGAACGTTCCGCCTGCCAGGCGGCCGAACGTGTATAAATTTTTCAGGTGCGTGATGTACGCGATATCGAAGGGTTTATCCCCGGCGGGCGCATTCTGGTCCGTGCCATACCACCAGAACCAGTCCGATCCTTCCGCCGCATACATCGCCTCCCAGGCCTTATACCCGTACCATTTTTTTGTGTGCTGCCTCGGTTCTTTGGCTGCGGGGTCGGGCTGCGCCACGCCCGAGACGTCGAGATCCTGTCGTGCCGTGAGCAGATACGCCCACGCCCTGTTCTCTTCGTCCTCGCCTATCCATGTGTCGAAATTTGCATTGATCCATGATCCGGGATAGAGCCAATCCAGCTTCTTCATCAGATCGACCGGATGCACCGCGACGCCGCGCGAAGGATTCCCGTGTATATACTCGGACATTGTCACCGTCACGACCTGGCGTGTCTCGTACAGCGCGCTCAATTTTCTGTAGAGTGCGTTGAGGAAATCCTTCCCGTCATTGTCCTTCTCATACCATTCCCATGCGTTCTCGCCGTCGAGGATCACGGTCAGGAGCTGTTCCGGATCATTTTTTTGCGGCGCATATTTCAGTATGCTCCTGATAAAATCGTCGGCTGCATCTTCGCCGAGGAATTGCTTATAGGTGAAACCGATCTTGTCCGAGAGTTCCGTTTCACGGAAACAGATCGCCACCGGCTGCGCCTTGCCTCCGTCAACGTCGACGGCGTACGGATATAATTTGCTCTGTCCGTACGGCTTCGAGCGGGCAAGAATTTTTTCGTCCGTCGCGATCCATTGAATGCCGTTTGCCGCGAAGATCGGCACGACTTCATGGGACACGGAGCCTTCTCCCGGCCACATCCCCAGCGGCGCCTGACCGAATGCGTCGGTGTAAAATTTCACCGCCATCGCCACCTGTGCGTTGGCATCCTGCGGATAGTGGTAACGCGGAGGTTTGGGATCGTTCGGCTGGCAGATGCCCATCACGTCGCTGTCGTAGACCAGCGGCAGAATGGGATGGAAGAACGGCGTCGTCGCCACTTCGATCTGCCCCTGGCGCGTGAGATGGTTGTACATGAGTTTCTTGTGTATCGGAATCACATTCGCGCAGACCTTGTACATTTCAGCGATGATGCGGTTGCAGTCGTCTTCGGTGATCTCCTTCTTCAGGTGATACGTGCCGTCGCTGTGTTTTCCGACCAGGTCCGTCAGATCGATTGTCTTGCCGTCGGCCAGCCAGACCCTATTCTCGAGAAAATCCGGATCGAAGTGCGCGAGGTAGAACCAAAATTTTATCTCGCGCAGTTCCTGTTCCGTAAAAATGTAGCGGCCCGTATTCTTCGTTTTCAGCGCCAGGTATTCCGGGAACCGACGTATCTGCACATCGCCAATGCCGAATGCATTCCACGTGTTGCGCACAAGAAATGCCATATCTGAAGAATCGAATGCGGCCGTGTGTTTGAGCGCCAGGTCTATCCACGGATCGGTCTTCCCTTTCCACCTGGCGAAGAATTTTTTCGCGTCCACGCGGTTCTTCTTCAGGTCCACGAAGGGCTTCAGCCGTTCGACATAATATTTTTCGAGCTGAAACAAAAGCGACGATGTGAGATTCACGTTGTAGTGCACATTCGGGTATTTTTCCAGAATGGACGCCATGTCGTAATAATCCTTCGTGGCATGCGTGCGCACCCACGGCCCCTGGAGCTGATCGCTGCCCGGATCGAGATACAGCGGCTGATGCTGATGCCAAATGAGATTGACATACAGTGTGCCGCCCGATGCTTCGTATGTGTCGTTCATAGCGTTCCGTGCCGTTTGTTGGGCGGAGTGAGAGGCCGCGCCAAATAATATGAAAAGAAATAGTGGCATGAACAGACCGCGGGTTGCGGCCGTCATGTCATCACCAGAATTCGTGTTAAGGTGTGCACATCATCATGCCTGGATGCATGCTGTGCGTATCGGTGAACCGTCGTCATTTCACCACCATCATCCGTTTCACATTCGTGTAGCTGCCGGCCGTCAGTGCATAGACATACATTCCGCTTGGCATGCCCGCGGCATTCCACTGTATGCGGTGCGCTCCGGCGGTCAGCACGCCGTTCACCAACACTGCCACTTCCCTGCCAAGAATGTCGTAGATCTTCAACGTTACGGCGCCTGCCGAGGCGAGGCTGAACCCGATCGTCGTGGACGGATTGAACGGGTTGGGATAATTTTGATCCAGTGTGTATGTCAGTGGCGGCGCAGCCGCACCGTGCTGCGGTTCAACATCCGTCACCGCGGGCACCGTCAGCCGTTTCAGCGAATCGGACAGTATATACACCGCAGACCCGTACGCCGGCAGCATTATCGTGAGTTGGGCTGCACCGCCGGAGAATGTAACGGTCGATGACGTATCGTTGTACACGTCGTTCATGAAATATTTTTTGCCGTCCACGACGCCCAGCACATTCGCACCGGAACCCGATGCCGCCAATGGGATCACGGCAGCGAAGGGAACATTGGCAAAATTTTCGAGCACGATGGCATTTTCATTCGCGTAGGGACGCGTATACCCGTACACATATCCGTTCGCCGTGCTGATCGGAGTGATGGATTGCGTCGCGAACGCCGGGAACGTGCCGCGTATCCACGCCAGACGCTGATAGTGAGGCATAAGCACCGGCCCGCCCTGATACGTCCAATCGATCACCGTGCGCGTCCGGTTCTCCTTCGTGCCGCTCATGCCGTAGCCGTAGCCGATCTCCTGCCCGTTCCATAGCATCGGGAAGCCTGGCACCGTGAAGATCATTGTCGCCATCGGCTTCGTGCGCAGGAACGATGTCTGCGCGTCGAAATTGAACGCACCCGGCGAAGAATACGCATAGGCGATCCGGTCTTCATCCTGCGATTCCATGAAGCGCATATATAGCGCATTGGGACCGGGATAATACCCGCCGTTGAGCATCTCGACATTGAGAGCGGCAACCGCTGTGCTGCTGAATCCGAAGCCGCGGATCTGATTGAAGAATAATTTGAAATCGTACGCCGCATCCACGCCGCCGTTAACGCCGCCTGTGACGACGTCGGCGTAGATCGTTTGCGTTCCGCTTCCGGTGCCGTCATCTTCGGCCAACAGCAGTATATCCGGCTTGATGTGCTTCAGCGCGTCGCGCACCGGTTTGCCCATATACTGTTCGCCGTATTTGCGATGCGGCCCCCAATACACGTCGAACCGGTATCCGTCGATGCCGAATTCCTTGATCCAGTATTTATACACGTTGATCATCTCGGCCTGCATGTCCACATCGGTCCAGTTCAGATTCAGAAGCTGACTGCTGAAACCGCTATAGTAGTAAAAGGTGCCGGCGTCGACCGATTGACCCAGGCCATTGTCATTGTGCGTAATAAATTGATGCTGATACCAATTCCAATACGGCGATGCGGTCTTGTTGGCATGAGCATCCACCGACCAGGGATGCAAATAACTTGAGTGGTTCGGCGTTACATCGAGTATCACTTTGAGTCCGAGCGAGTGCGCTTGCGTCATGAAATTCTTGAAATCCTGATTGGTGCCGTACTCGGGCGCCACATTGTAAAAATCCGTGATGTTGTATCCCGGCCCCGTGTTGTTGTTGATGGGAGAGGCGTTCTTCATGACGGGCATGAGCCAGATCACATTGAATCCCATGTTCTTCACGTACTGAAGCTTGAGCGCCGCGGCGCTTAATGTGCCTGCCTGCGTGATGCCCTTGGGGAACATGAAATACACGCGCGCCTGTTTCGCCCACGACGGATTGCTCGCGATAGTCGGATTGGTGTACGACCCATCCGGATTGATGACAACATAGGTACGCGTCGTATCGGCATTGCCTGTCGTGTCTTCGGCGATGAGCGTGTAATAATATTCTCCGGCATTCTTCGGCTTCGGAACCGTCGCCGTCGCTCCTTTTTTTCCGGAGAGCCCCAGCGGCGTTGCGGCATCGTCGAGCCATGTATATTTCCACAGCGTCTCGCCGTCGGGATCCGTGCTGCCTGACGCGCTCAGCATCAAATTCGACCCGCCTGAAAACACGGCGGCGCGCGCGACCGGTGTGTGATTCACGACGCGCGTCACCACGATGCTGTCAACACCTCCCCCTCCCGAAACCTTAATGGTATTTTTTCCTTCAGCAAGCACCGTGCTATCCATAAACGCACTGTTGGTTACGCGGATATTGCGTACGGTCCCATTAACGGCAATGGTGACCGAATCGAGTCCGCCGAGCGCGGCTCCAGCAGTCACGAACACATTCTTCCGCGTCGTGAACGACGGCGATTGCAGTTGAATTGCCCTTCCCCGCGTTTCGAAGGAGGCCGAATCTGTTTTCATCATGGTGCCGGCAGACACGGTGATCTTCATCGTGTGCACGCCGTCGATAAGAGGTGTTGCGGGCGTGTATCTGAGTATTCCCTGGGATGGATCATAATACGACGACGCGCCGCTCACCGCTGTGCCGTCGACCCATAACAGGATGGTCGGCGCGGGTGCTCCCGAGGGCTGAAAAATGCCGGCACTGAGCGTAGGCAGCGCCGACTTGACGACAAATCTGGTATTGATATCTCCGGTGGATGGATATGCAAGGAGCTGAAAAAGCACGAGGCTGTCCACCACGATCTGAGAATTCTGATCGCTGCTCACAGTGACGCGGTTCAACGGGTCGGCGATCCAGCTGTAGCCAGAGGATAGCTGACGATAAATTTTATATTGATAGGTGCCCAACGCCAGCGGCATCGTCTTGACCCAGAAACCGGTGGCGGTTTCCATGCTATCTGCCTGCGAAACGGTACCGGATACGATCGTTCCACTTGAATTCGGTCCCCACCCGTTGAATGTACCGGGGAAATTGACTCTCGGATACACGGCATCCGGCTGGTAACGAAATTTGACAGAAACTGTCTGCGCCTGCACGCATAACTGAGGAACCACCAATGACAGCAAAAGCGTCATACCAACGACAAGAGTTCGATTTTTCATGAGAGCAATAGATCAGATTGGAGCATTCAGTTAACACCTTTTAATGCAATTAGTTATATCATTCATTCAATGTCATTTCTAACATGCGATCATCATTCCGCTCATTGCCGGCAGGTCGAATTCAACGTGCCCCTTCCGGATGTGCAACGCGGCCCCTGTCAGTGCATCCTTCACGGTAGTTTTTTTTCCTTCAACTTCGAACGAGAGCGATACATCCTTCTTCGTATTATTGAGAACCACGATCATTCGGTCGTCCCCGTCGATGCGCTCGAATGCAACGATGTTCTTAAATCGAGCCGCCAGCAGGATGGGACCAATTTTTCCCCTGCGGAGCGTGGCGTATTTTTTTCTGGTTTCAATCAGCTTCACATAATGCCGGCGCAGATCCTTGTTCCACAGTGCTTCGTCCCAGATCATCGTCCTGCGGCAATCGGGATCCTTGTCCCCTTCCATGCCGATCTCGTCGCCGTAGTAGATCATGGGAGCGCCGAGGTATGCCATTTGAAAGAAGGCGGTGAGTTTCATTTTTTCAATGTCGCCGCCACACAGGGTCAAATAGCGTTCCGTGTCGTGGCTGTCGATGAGATTCTGCATGGCATAATTCGATTCCTCGGCGTACAGCGCGCGCGTATCCGCAAGGCTCTTGTGGAAGGCGTCTCCCGAGATTTTCGTGCGACAGAAAAAGTCGAGGCAGGCGTCGCGGAACCGGTAGTTCATCGTCGCATCGAACTCGTCCCCTTTCAACCAGGGACTGGCATCCTGCCAGAGCTCACCGACGATGTAGCAGTCGGGATTGACCGAGCGCACGATTTTCCGCCACTCCTTCCAGAACGCATGCGGCACTTCATTGGGAACATCGAGGCGCCAGCCGTCGATGCCCATGCCGGTCCAATACCGGGCGACATCGAACAAATATTTTTGAACATCCGGATTCGCGACCATGAGTTTTGGGAGAGACCCGTATCCCCACCATCCTTCGTAATTAGGTTGCTGCGGTTCGCTCACCGGGTAGCTGAAGATGTTGAACCACGCGGCGTACTGAGACGCTGCGCCTTTTTCCTTCACATCGACGAACGCAAAATGCGATGTACCGACATGATTGAAGACGCCGTCTATGACAACGCGGATCGAACGGGCGTGACACTCGTCGACAAATTTTTTGAACAGGTCATTCGTGCCGAACGACGGATCGATAAGGAGATAATCTGTAGCGTTATATTTATGATTGGACGCTGCGGCAAAAACTGGATTTAAATAGAGTGCAGTGATTCCCAGATCGGTCAGATACGGCAGACGATTGATGATCCCCTGCAGATCGCCGCCGAAAACTCCGCCGCCGGTCGGGCGATCGCCCCACACTTGCGTTGCGGCCGGATCATTCGAGCGGTCGCCGTTGTCGAATCGGTCGGGGAATATCTGATAGAAGATCGCGTCTGTGACCCATGCGGGAGTAAACATAGTATATTGGATAAGTGTGTATCAGCTATTATAAAAAAAAGGCAAGACGGAATCGATTCATCACGTCTTGCCTTTGAATAACCGAAGGCGGCATGCCTCACAGGCCATACCGCCTTCCGAGAAAACGACGTGTTATTTCACCAGCATCATCTTCTTGACTGCATTGAACGAACCGGCTTCAATGCGGTAGATGTACATGCCGCTTGCGAGACGCGACGCGTCGAATGTGGCTGTATACACGCCTGCATTCTGCGTTCCGTTCACGAGCGTCAGTACTTCCTGACCCAGCACGTTATACACCGTCAGCATCACTTTGCCTGCGTTCGGCAGCGAATACTTGATGGTGGTTGTCGGGTTGAACGGGTTCGGATAATTCTGTTCCAATGAATACACCATCGGAATTAATCCATCCGCTGTTGCAACGCCTGTAACGGCTGTCTTTGTGTCGTAGTTCCAGTTCTTGTAGAAGTTCGGATTGATCGAACCGAACTGGTTGTCCAGTGTTGCGGTCGGGCTCGAATCGTCGATATTCTCGACGTGGTTGTTGCCGTAACCGCCCTTGCCGCCTTCATTGTCACCGCCGCGGATACCGAATTTGAATTCCTGTCCCACGGTGTTGTTCCCTAATTGGAGCGAGTCCTTATAGAGATTGACGATGCGCGTGTAGATATGATCGCCCGAGACTTTGTCGCCGTGCGTGCCATTATCATACATGGTACGGTTTGTATCGGCGCCCAACGTTGTGCCCCATGTGGCCCAACCGGTGGTCATCGGACCGTTGATGTTCACTCCCCACACCCAGATGTTGGCGCGGTCGGCCTTGGTGATGCTGAATGCACCCTGGATGTCGGTCAATGTATCGCCTGTCGAAACCTGCCAGTACGCGGGACGCAGATCGCACGTCACGGTCACAGCAACATTGCGGGCAAGCTGTTTCTGGTTGCGCCAGAACGGCATGCGACGTGAGTTCGTCAGGTTGGTCGACGTATCGTTGACAACAAGAGTCTTGGACGTCACTGCTACGCTGCGGCGTTCGGCCTGAGTATTGTCCGAGCCTGCGAAGTTGAAGTCGTAGTAGATTTCTTTCTGAGCGTTTCCGCTGGTCACACGATAATACGAATAATACAGCGGCGTCTTGCCGGTGGCATCGATCTTCGTACCGATGACCTTCATGCCCGTCTTCGATTTATACGTGTAGCCGCTCACGCCCTGGCGGATCATTGTATCGGTGGTGATCGATGTCGCTGTGTTCGACCAACCGAATTGCACCATGACCGTGTCGCCGAGTTTGAATGAATTCCGGTTCACTGCAGACAGCAAATTGGCGGTGAATGAAACTGCTGATGTATCCGTGCCAGTAGGCGGTTTCGTCGTGACATTGTTCCAGAATTTCCAGTACAGTGTCGAATCGCCAACCGGACGTGGTAATATGCGGTTGTCAACACTTTCCCAGCTCAATGGACCATTTGCAGGGTCGGTGATGTAGTATTTATATTGAATGGTATCCCTTACCGCCGATTTCGGGAATTTCAACCAGCCGGAATAAAACTTCGTTCCGTTATACAAACTGGCGCTGCCGCTTTCGCCGTGCATTGATTCCTGTGTGAGCTGGAAGGTTTTACCCCAGTCCAAAGGAGCCGTGCCGCCGCGAACACCGATTTGCATGGTTGCCGGGTTGAAATTTTCTTCGTTCTGAACGTTCACTCTGAAGAGCACCGCAACTGAATCGGTCGACGGTGTGTATGGTTTCCAGTACTGGAGCGGCTGTTTGATCGGGCTGCCGTTCACAAACTGAAGCGGAAGTGTCGTGTCGCTTGCACCGACGATCAACTGACGGTTGCCATTTCCCCATTGCGTGATGTCATTTTCCCATCCGAGGTTATCGATAGCAGGTTTGGCCGCATTCGTTGTAAACTTATAGGCGATTGTTTCACCCTGAACGAAGAGTCCAGTGAATTGCCAGTAGTCACCCGATTTGTTCGTCATTTTCGCAGGCGTATCGCTGCCCCATGTCAGCTGAGCCGCGCTGCCGCGAATCTGAACCGACGAATTCGATTTCAACGTATCGGGCACGGTCGCAACGTTCGCAATGAATGTCACGTTCGATGCCGCTTTGCCGCCGCTCAAAATCGAGAGTGGTATTGCAGCCGCTGCCGGATAATCGTCTGTCCAGATGGGTTCGTCGCCGGCTTTGCCGTCAACATTGGCAAGCGCCGTCACGCCGAAACGGCCTGCGGCAAAACCGCGGTCGATCGAGCTCTTGGCATAGCTTGCGGGCAATGTCGCGTCGCCGCCTTTATAACTAAGACGAACAACCTGTCCCGTCGGGACGCCCGCGCGTGATCCGTAGATAAAGTCCGGCTTGCCGTCGCCGTCGATATCGCCAACCGCACCGCCGTACAAACGACCGGTCGCTGTCATGAGGTTGGTGAAGTCGGCTATCAAGCTGCTGGTCAATGTAGAGTCGTTGGTCTTCTGGAGCAAATAGACTTTTGGAGGAGCAGTGAAAGCTGCCACAACGATCTCTTTCTTGCCGTCGTTGTTTATGTCAATGGTCTGTGACGATTTCCATGAACCGCCCGGAACAAGACTTGCAATCGGTGTGCGCTCTGTGAACACTCCGTTTGCATACGTTATAGGATAGATAGTTCCCAGCGCATCGCTGTTGATTGCGAAGATCGTGCTGTCGACCACTGCGATATCATAGATCGTCGCTGCGGCGGCTTTCTTGCCTTTGCCCGAGGTCATAAGCGTCCACACTGTTCCTGCCGTATCGGCAGCGGTGTTGCCGATCTTGTTCACCGAGATCACGCCATAATGATAACTGGCCTGACGATCCGCGAACACGATGCAATTTTTTCCGCCGAATTTCGCCATCACGAAGCGGAAGGGACGAATTTCTTCGCCGAGACCGGCTGTCACGATGTCTGAAATTTTGAATGTGGCATTGGCGACATATCCGCCCTTGCCGTCGGAAATACCAAGGTATGATTGTCCCGGCACCGATTCAAATACGAACACGCGCGGCGGGTTCGGATTCGATGCGGCATCCATATTATTGACCGGTCCCCAGATGATTTCCTGGCGTCCATCGCCGTCCAAATCGCCGACGGTCAATGCAGGCCATGTGTTCTGAAGCGGAATCGGAAGCGTGGCACTCCATACGGAATCCCATGTGCTCTTCGTCGCATTCCATTCATACTTATAAAGGATGGGCACGAGTTCGTCCGGTGTATCATTGACATCGCTGTTGATCATGTAGATTTCGGTCTTGCCGTTGCCGTCAAGATCGACACCGGCGATAACGCCGCCAATGGCCCCGGAAAATCCGGTTTTCGGCAGAGGAATCACCGTGCGTGTGTATAATTCCTGCTGGGCGTAAGCATAGGCTCCGGCCAGTATCAAGAGTGCTAACAACAGAAGCGTTCGTTTCATACAATTGCTCCTCATTATGATGAGTGGTTGTGGTGGTGAATGGTACTGCATACTGAAAACTACACTAGGTGCTATACTCTGTTGTTGTGATCTCAGCTCCTTCTGAGTCGAATCGGTTGTAATGAAATAACATATAACATCTTTTATCTCTCCTTGTTAACCCATGCATTGCTGCAAACCCTTACACATCAGGGATGAGCCATTTTCACTAACAATTACATAAAAGTATCAAAACGTAATGCCAAGTGCAAGCGATTGGACGCCCGCAAAGAGCCTCATGTGCTGGTATGAATAATCGAACGATACGGCGGTCGCCGCATTCAATTCGTACTTTGCTCCGGCACCGAATGTATAGGTTTCGAGGGCGTCGGGGAGTCCCAGTGAACGGCGTCCGCCGCGCAAAAAGATTGTTTCCTTGAATGCGAATTCGCCGCCGAGATTCACGCTTTCCCCGTTGTCGCTCGGGCGGAGCGCATCGGCCATGACGGTCATGCGAATGTTGTCGTTTTTATATGCGTCCATGGACACGCCCGCGCGGAACAGAAGCGGAAGCGGCCACGAATCCGTTTTTAAGACTGACACCAGCGTTTTGTTCGTACCTTGCGCGGTCGGGTCCAGATCGATCCTGTGGTAGAGGTCCTTGCCGTCCATCTGCATATCGCCGCCGAAGTTAGAGATGCTCATGCCGATCTTCAAGCCGTTGAAATCTGTGATGTACAGCAGCCCGATGTCCAGTCCCGCCGACGTCGCGGAGCTGTTCCAGATTCGCTGCTGAATGTATTTGATCGTGCCGCCGATCGAAAACCTGTCGGTCAGATTTCGCGAGTACGACAATCCGATGGCCAGATCGCTTGCAGACCAGGTCTCTCCCGTTCCCGACTGCTGAAGATCGGTCGTGACGGGTTCCTCTCCATAATCGAGCTGGGTGTAGCTGATGCCGATGGCGTTCGTGCCGTCCAGATTGAGCACCACTCCGGCCCAGTTCAGTTTCGTATCCACGAGCCAGTTCGTTCTCGAGACGAGCACCTGCGATGTGCCCATACGGGAAAATGCGCCGGGATTATAATAGAGGCTCGATGCGTCGTACGACGTTGCCACATTGGCCCCGCCAACGGCAATCCCCCGTGGACCGACCGGCATGCCCAGGAACACAGCGGCGGACGTTCCCACCTTCGACTGTGCGCCTGCACTGCCCATCATTCCCGCCGTCAGAAGCGCAAGCAGCAATAATTTTTTACCGAAAAAATTCATACGTGCTCCATTGAAATTTTGATCATTCATGACAGGAACCACCGGGTCCTGAATCCGCCCGATGGTTCACACAATTCTTTTTTTTACTTGATGATGCCCAGTTTGCCGGTTTTCGTTCCGGCAGACGACTCCACGATGTAAAAATACACGCCGTATGCGACATCGAGATTTTCTTTCGATTTCACATCCCAGGGGATCACTCCGTTGGCGATGTTGCCGTCGGCAACAAGCGTGCGCACCAGTTCGCCGCGCGCCGTGAAAATAGACACCTTGGCGTCTGACGGCACGTTCTGGAATTCGATGCGCCGCTCGCCGCGGCCGTACGTGCCGGGTGTCACGGGCTGTTCACGCATCGATGCCACGACATACGGGTTAGGCACAACGCGTATAGTGCTCATGGACACATCGCGTACCGCCGTGTTGACGACGGGCTTCTGCGTGCTGAAGCTGTACACATCGCCCGAACGGAACGGCTTGGTCGTGCGGATGAAGAGCGTGTCGCCTGAGCCGAACTTATACACGGTATCCCGCTGGCCGCTCGGTGTGACGATATCGATGAACCACGTATAGATCGGTTTATTATGCGTGTCATAGTCGAAGAAGTAGATCTGGTCGTTCGGCGTCAAACCGCCCGATGCGTCGTTGTCTGCGTAAAAGAATTGAATGAAGCGCTTGTCTGTCACGTTATACAAACGGAATTTCACCGGTGCCGTCACATCTCCCACCAGATCGCCTCTCGAGGTATCCACGTTGCTATTCGAAAAAATGATATTATAATCGGCCGGATAGCGTGTCGGTGTGATGTGGGTTTGTGTGCTTCCAATGAATACATCCAGGGGTATGGTCGACAGCGACGGCGCGTATGCCGGTTTGTACGTATTGAACCGTACAAGCGTATCGATCGGGCCGATGCCCCAGTAATTATTGAAGTAGAGCTGCACGCCGTCGAATATGTCCGTGTCCTTGGTTTCCGTTACGAACGGACTGCCGTTGATGTTCTTGCTCTTGTATACCGGATAGTACTGGTATCTCACCTGCAGCTTCTGCGGATTGACCGTGTCGGACTGCAATGCGAAGAGCCTCTGCGCCTTCACCGTGCCGCGATCGTAGTTCAATGTGTAGTTCGACGCCGGTATGACGGTGCCATCCAGCTTCGAAATCGTCACCGACCCGGGCACTAAGCCCGCCCGCGGAAGCGCCGAAAGGATCGTGTCCACCTTATTTACGCTGAATGTTCCAGTGTAGAATTCAATGTCGCGCACATTGTATGCCGTCGTGATCGGAGCAACTTTCCCGCTGTCGCGCGTATCCATGAACGATACTTCATACGTGTGAGCAGTGATCTTCGAATCGTCCATCACTTTATACCCGAGCGATCCGGTCGCCACCGAGGCAACCGGCGCGATCTTCACGGATCCGGCAGGTGCCTGATACCCGATCGCTTTGACGCCGGGCACAACGATCGCCACGTTCTGCGAATGTCCGGTGATGCGCCCCGACTGGTCGAGATCGATCTTCCAGTTATTTTGCGATGGAAGGATGCCGGCGTTTTCGTCGCCGTTGTCGTACGCAACGATCGCATAATAATACGTGCGGCCGTTGATCACATTCCTGTCGGTCGTGTCGTGAACAAGCCCCGTATTGGAGCCGAGATAGTACGTGAATCCTTCCGTCGAATTGAACAGATCGATCGGAGCCCGGTAATATCCCTGCACCGAATCATTCTTATCCACCTGGAACGTGGGCTGATAGCCTTTCTTCACGCCGTTAGCGTTCGTGACGTCGAAGGCGTCGTTGAAATTCTGGTCCGTCGCTTTGAATATTTTGTATCCCTGGAAATCCTTGTAGCGCAGCACGGGATCGATCGCATCTTCCGATTTGCGGTCCCAGTACAGATGCACCAGACTGTCGCCCGCCACCGCGCTCAGTGTCGGCGCCGGCTGCGGAGGAATCGGGAACTGATAATTCGCATTGTAAATTTTTTGGACCGATTGTTTGTGTTTCAACAGGTCAGCCACATCGTCATCGCGCGAGCCTCCGTTACCGCCGCCATAGACGAGCGCCATCGAGAAGCGTTCTGTATGTTTGGCGCGAAGCGGGAAATACCCAGACCCGTAGAGAAAATCGCCGTCCTCTCCATACTGCGGTTCGTTGTTCACAATCGATTTCGGCACGGCAAAGAATCCCGGAGCGAAGCGTTTCCACAGTCCCTCTTTATCGCCGAAGGAAATATCGTTCGAGGGCGTGAAGTATTGGAAACTCGTCAAGCCGATCTGATCGGATTCCTTCACGTCCGTCTTGTCCACGTGCGGTTCGCCCGGAAGGCCGGTATCGTACCCGCTGGCAAGATATCCCGAGGTGGGGGTTCCGTCCAATTCGCCGTAATCGCCGGTGCCGGCGATACCGTCGCGGCCCACGTCGTCGAAGTTGATGTCCCAGTCATGATCGTTATCGATGAGGTCGTCGCGCCGCTCGTCGATCATCGAGAACGGATCGACCTGCTGGTTGAGCACGTAATTTCTGTGACGCACGGGCCGAAGGACATCGATAAGAACCAGGGGCGGCACATCGGTTGTTTTTTTGATCTGGTGAAAATGCAGATAAAAATTTTCGTCGATCAGTCCGTCGAGATCGTTGTCCGCGCCGTCGTACGCGTTCGGATTCACCGTTTCCAAACCGTTGATGGTGACGAGTCCGCCTTCACCCAATTTTGTGATGCCCGGCCGCAGGAGCATCGGCGCGAGGCCGTGCGTCGTGACCGTGGTATCCTTGTTCGGCATGATGAACGCATGGCGCACGTAATTATCGTCGATGAGAATGTAGGTTGCGCCCGCCTTGATCGAGACGGAATCGAAATCCGCCGTAATGAAGAACGGAGAGGCGGCGCCCGTCAGGGAATTATCCGCATCGCCGTCATTGTCAATGCCGTCGTACGGGTTGCCCGGAGATTCGAGAAATGCATACCCGACCATGCCCACGGGGCCCACCCAGAACGGGTTGCGCGTATTGTTTTGGGGAAAATCGCCCGTGTACGTGATATTCTCTTTCACATTGTAGAACGACCAGTCGTCATCGTATTCGTGAAAATCGGCAGTTCCCGTCACGCCCACGTATGTGCCGACGAGCATGCCGAAGAACGACCGATCGTACGATGTCGTGCCCTGATTGGTGATCTCATAGAGCCAGAAAATATTGTCCTGTGCCAGCAGCTGCGCCCACTGCATGCCGCGCACCGTCATTTGAAGAGCCAACCCGTTGCGGCTCGGATTCAATGAATCGGGTTTGAGCGCGATGCCAAGCGTGTTGTTGTTCGCGTAGTTGAAGCGCATATCGTTATTATCGTCCATCACGTAATAACTTTCCTGATCGGCGGACGCGTGCTTGCCGAAATACCCGTTCCACGATCCAGGCCAACCCGGATCGTTGAGGTCGTTCATCTTGTCCGGCCATTGTGCAGGCCACGTCGTGTTGTCGTCGCTCATGGCAATGCTCTGATTGTTCGGATTAAAATATCCGCCGACAGGCATGAACGACCATGGCGCACCCGAAATGGGATCGACGTCCCGCGGATTTGCCTGCGGGCGGCCAACGGGTGTCGTGATGATCTGATGGAACGTAAATCCACTCTTCTTCACTTCGGCACCCACCATCGGAGACACATCGCCGATATAGCCGTTGCTGGGATAGATCCACGCGCCGCGCGGCCGCGTATCGGCCGGTTGCCCAATGACGCCCCAGTTTCCAAAAACGGTTTTCACGCGATTGGCGTTATGCACTGCTGACCGGTAATACTGCGGACCCGAATCCGCCACGCCGCGCTCGCTCACGCCGAATGCCATGAGCACCGGCAGTAAGATTGAAAGATATTTTTTCATGAAGAACAATCCTTTTTTATATAATCGTTGCCCTTAAAAGTCGCGGATGATTTCACATTAAAACTCGACGGTCGCCCCGAACTCGATGCGGCGGGGTTCGGAATACTGCGTTGCATCGATAAAATAATCATGAATGCTGTTGACATATTCCAACGAGCCCGATCCCAGTGCGCGGCTCTCGCCATAGGTCTTCCCTGCGCGTCCGGTGTCTGTATAAACGCCTGTCTCGTTCAAGGTGTCGAATATGTTGGTGATCCGCAGGAACAACAGCAGCTTGATCGGATCGAACCGGAATGACTTGAACAGACGCATGTCCGTGTTGAAAAATTGCGGCTTCGTCTGGCTGTTGGTCAGGAACACCGTGACATCGCTGGAGACCTCGGGCGTATACGGTTGTCCCGAGCCATACATGGAGATGACGCTGCCGCCCCACGTGTCGGCGGAATAATTCAGGACCGCATTGAGCGTGTGGCGCTGATCCCACGACAACGGCGAGAGCTGCACTTCGGGAAGGCGTCCGCCGGCGACATCGTTGCGCGCCTGATTCGGATCGGATGCCGAACCGCGTGCGATCTGGAATGTGTAATCGACGTTCAGCGACAATCCCTGCGAGAAGCGTTTCGAGAGCGACACGATGAAGCCGCGGATGAAGCCGAAATCGCTGTTCACGTACTTCGTATAGGTGCGCGAGGCGAACCCTCCACCGATCGGAATAGCATCGGCGCGTGAGCCGATGAGATTACGGACATCGCGAAGGTATGCCGTCACATCCACACCGAGATCCTCGGTCAATTGCTGCTGCAATCCGATCTCGCCGTTGATTGTCTGCTGTGGTGTCAGATCTGCGTTGCCCGTGGGCGAACCGTTATGGTCGACGTTGCCGGTGCCCTGCCCCACCTTGAACTGCGGATTGGCATAGAGGCGCTCGAAGCTCGGAGCCTGAAAAAAGTGCCCGTATGAAAAATGGACCACGCCGCGATCGGTGATCGGGAACGATGCGCCGAAACGGGGACTGAGTTGTATCTTGACCGGCGCTTTCTTGAACCAGTACGCCCGCCGATCGGCAACGGTCTTCAACGGTTCGTTCGCGTCTTGAACGCCATTGCCATTGAGGTCGAAAAATTTATTGCTCTCCTTGGCGGGGTTGAAAATGTCTGGATCCTCGTCATCGGCCAGCACAACGCCATCCGGATCGAAATAATCGATGCGCACGCCGAGGTTGATGATCAGGTCCTTGAATTCCATCTTGTCCTGAATATAGGCCGACAATTCGAGAGGCTTGTGCTCGTAGCGGTCATGCTGTATCGAACTGTCCGGCAGAACCTGCGTCATGATGTACGGACTCGAACCCGGCGCTGTAAATGCCGCCTGCGAACTGATGGGAACCAGATTAATATCCTCAAGGAACACCCGATGGTACCGCGATTCGAGGCCCACCTTAACGAAGTGTTCGTTCGTGACCTGGCTCGAGAGATCGAATTTTCCGAGCATCGTCGCCGTCGAACGGTAGAACCGGTTCAGATCCGTTCCCCCCGTCTTAAAGCTGTAGGGTGTCAGTGTGATGTCTTTGATGTTCGGGTGGACATACCGCGGATCATTGGCGTCCTCATACAGATAATGCTTGAACGATTTGGCGAACATGGAACCGCCGAGCGTGTAGAATGTTGAATTGCTGAGCGTGTGCGTGAACTGGAAAATTCCCGTATAGCTGCGCGTGTAATCCGTGCCTTTGCCATCGGGGTTATATTGGTATGCCCTGTCGTACGGCTGCTGGTCGAAATCTTCCTTGATGCCGGTGATGTTCAACTTCATCGTGGGGCTGATACGGAGGGACAATTTGCCCTGGAGGTAGAGTTTGCGGTTCCAGTTCATTGGCACCGTTTTGCCGTCCCCGGTGCCATGGTTATACATGGCTGTGTACGCCTTGTACGTAGAGTCGAAATTATGATTGCTCGCTGTCAATAAACTCCTGACGACCAGCGAATCGATGCCGGGGTTTGAGCCAAGCACGTACGCCGTGGGTGTGCCGTTGATCACGGCGGCGGCCGCCACCGCATTCGGATTGTATGTGCGTATGCCGTTGAAATATCCGCCGTAGTAAATGTCCCGGGCGTTCAGGAAGAACGATACGTCCTTGCCGCTCAACGGACCGCTGATGCTTGCCTCAAGGTCGCGGATGTTCGTGGGATTGAACGTCTTCAGGCCATTGATGCCCTTGAAAATTTCGTTGTGCGTGCTTAAAAAATCGCCCAGGTACGACGTGATGCTGCCGGAATATTTTTCCGCGCCTTCGCGCGTCGCGATATTGACAATGCCGGACATCGCCTGTCCGTATTCGGCATTGAACGCCCCGGAGAGCACCTGCAGTTCCTGCACCATGTTCGGGTTCACATCCACAACGCTCCCGCCGTCGTACGCATCGGTGACAGGGACGCCGTCTATCCAATAGGCGACTTCACCCTTGCGGCCGCCGCGAATGTTACCGCCCACGTTGCCCGCCTGGAGGTTGATCACCTGCTGGATTTCGGTAACCGGCAGCTGTTTGATATCGTCGCCACCCACAACTGCGGTCGTGGAGGTGAGATCCTTCTGTATCATCGCGCGCTCTGCGGTGATGACGACCTCTTTGCCGATATCGATGACCGCTTCGGACAGTTTCATATCCATGCGCGTCGTCAGATCGATATTGACTTTGATCTTGTCGTAGGTCACACTATTATATCCGACCGCCGACGCCCTCAGTGTATAGGAACCGGGAGGCAGATTATTGATAAAATAATTTCCGTCAAAATCCGTCGCCGCGCCATACGACGTTCCCACCAGCACGATTGTCACGCCGGGAAGCGCATCGCCTGACTTTGTCTCTGTTATTTTGCCGGCGATTTTTCCAGTCGTCCCGCCATAGAGCGCGGTCATCCCGAACGCTGCAAGAAGCAAGACTGTGTAGAGCTGTCTCATAAAATGTACTCCAATGGATGAGTAGTGTGTGTAATCATGTGTGCAAAACCGTGCGTACCGTTATGTCGTTTGTACTTGTGCGTCGTCAAATTGTGAATATTCTTTATTGCCGCCGCAGGTCTCGCGGATCACGAGCGCCGGCGTAAAACTTTCGAGCGCCGGCGGTTCGGCAGGAAACTGTATGCGGTGTATGATCTTGCGTATGGCGAGCTCGCCCATTTCATACATCGGCTGATGCATCGTCGTGAGGTGAAAATGTTTCGCCAGTTCAATATCGTCGTAGCTGACAACGGCGATGTCGCCGGGAGCACGCAGTCCGCGCTCTTCCATCGCGCTTAAGACGCCGATCGCCTGCACGTCGCTCGAAACGAAAACGGCAGTCGGCCGCGGCATTCCCCGTTCGAGCAACTCCTTCATTGCATTGTATCCGGCATTTTTATTGAACCCGTCCTGTTTGTCGTTATCGCTGGACACAATGCAGCGGTCGGAAAATTCATGGCCGCTCTCTTGCAGTGCGTCTTTGAATCCCCTGCACCGCTCCTGCGCCGGAAAGCTCCGCATGCTGGCGTTGATCATGCCGATCCGTGTGTGCCCAAGGCGGATGAGGTGTTGTGTGGCATGGAAAGCGCCCTCGTAATTCTTGACGCGGATGGAATCGAATTCGGGACGGTAGGTATCGAGCAGGACAACGGGTATTTTGTGTTCGAGAATTTGCCTGGTGTGTTTATCGGACAATGCCATCGAGACGAAGATCATGCCGTCGACGCGTCCCTTTTTCATTCCGCGCAGCAAAAAATCGTCGACTTGTTCCGTGTTATTGACGCCGTGAAGCAGAATATCATATCCTGTTTCAGCGAGCGTATCCTGCATGCCCTTGAGCACTTCGATTGAAAAATAATTTGTAAAAAATGGCATGACGACCGAGAGCGTATACGCGTGCTTCCGCGCAAGCGCCTGGGCCGAGGCGTGCGGCTGGTAATGCATCTTTTCTGCGATAGCCAGGATCCGGATGCGTGTGTCGTCTGAGACGTTCGGACGATTATTGAAAACACGGGAAACGGTTCCAATGCCTACATGTGCTTCGCGTGCTATGTCGTAAATGGTAACCGGCAATTTAAAATAGAGTCAATAATAAATAATCGCTTGGAAGGGTTTCCAAACAAACGGCACATTGTCTACCACAATGTTGCGATACTGGTGTAACTGCCAAGCGTAAGTAGAGTTTCAGGCGTGGAAGGGTTTCCATGAAAATAGACGAAATTGTGCTCAGAGTCAAGTTTAAAATGTATCATATTTTTTTCCCTTTATTCCGGTGCTTATTGACACTCTCCTCTTTCATGCTTACTTTTGTGCTACACATTTTTTCCAGGAGCGTAGTATGAAAGTGTTTATTGCAGATTCTCTTCCACAACACTACATCGATGCGATCGGTTCCCTCGGCGTCAGCGTCCAGTACGCTCCCCAGGTGAAGTCCGAAGATCTGGCCTCGGCAATCGGCGACACCGGGATCCTCGTTGTTCGGTCAACAGAGGTCCCTGCCGACTGCATTGCAACGGCAACGAATCTTTCACTCATCATCAGGGCCGGCGCCGGAGTCAACACCATAGACATGAAGGCGGCAAACTCCCGCGGCATCTATGTGTCCAATTGTCCCGGAAAGAATTCGATCGCCGTTGCCGAACTGACGCTGGGCCTCCTCCTGGCGATGGACAGGCGCATTGTCGAAAATGTGACCGACCTCCGTGCCGGCACATGGAACAAAACAGAATATTCCAAATCCGACGGACTGTTCGGAAAAACAATGGGCGTCATCGGCGTGGGACAGATCGGCAAGGAAGTCATTGCCCGGGCGCATGCGTTCGGACTCCGTGTGATCGCCTGGAGCCGCTCGCTCACTCCCGAAAAAGCGGATGTGCTTGAAGCGGATTTCGCTCCGTCGATCGCAACGCTTGTTCCCCAATGCGACATTCTCTCGATCCATCTCGCGCTGACACCCGAAACAACCTCGATCATCAGCCGGGACGTCATCACAACGATGAAGCGTGGCGCCATCGTGCTCAATACGTCGCGATGGGAAACCGTCGATGAAGATGCGCTCTATGAAGCGGCTGCCGCAGGAAAGATCCGCGTCGGCACCGACGTGTTTTCAGGCGAACCCGAAGGCGCATCCTCGGTCTTCGCCAACAAGCTCTGCATGCTCCCGAATGTGTACGGCACTCATCATATCGGCGCATCGACCGAACAGGCGCAGAACGCGGTCGCCGCGGAGGTCGTCGCCATCATCAAGGAGTACAAAGAACTCGGCACCGTGCGCAACTGGGTCAACCGCGCCAAGACGACTGCGGCGAAATGGCAGCTGCTCGTCCGGCATTACGATAAGCCCGGCGTGCTCGCCAACGTGCTCGAAGAATTAAAGTCGGCCCATATCAATGTGCAAGAGATCGAAAATGTGATCTTCGAAGGCCAGCAGACTGCCTGCTGCACACTGCGCCTCGATGCCGAACCGTCTGCCGATGTCGTGACCCGCATTCAAAACAAAAACGATGAAGTGATCCAGGTATCGCTGGTGGCGCTCAAACGGTAATTATTTGTAACTCAGCGTACTCTATCCTCCAAGTCATTCTGAAGGAGCTCGAGCGACTGAAGAATCTAGCCGGATGCCAACACGATGCAAGATTCTTCGCTTGCGCTCAGAATGACAGAGTGCGTATGTCATATGCAGGAAGATTCTTGACCTTGGTCAAGATGCCTTACCTCAGGATGACGATGATGTTGGTGCAATCTGAGTAGTAACGTTTTTTTAACGAAGGGATTTTCTATGACGGCACAGAAAAGAATTGCGGTGACACTCTATTTTATTACCGCTCTTCTGACAGTCTCCGCCTCTGCACAACCCGCCGATCGCAGGCCGGAGTCCCGCGTGCAGGACGACATTGTCTCTTTTGAGGCGTTCTTTCGCTCAGTCCAACCGGATTCCGCCACCGTCGACATACTCTTCCGATTCCGGCGCGATTTTTTTGTCTTTGCACGCGAACCCGGCGCTCTCACATTTAGCGCAACGGGCGAGGTCACTGTTGAAATCCTGGATTCGACAGACAATTCCATCTCGCGTCACATCGAGTCGATCACGCTTTCTTCGAACGATAATTCACCGGTGTTCCTGCGGCAGCAATCGTGGCAAGGCTTGGCAACATTTCGCCTGCCCCGGGGCCGCATGACGGCCCTCTGTGTGCTGACGGACAAGGAATCGGCGCAAAAACAATTCCAAGTCCGCCTGCCGCTCATCGCGCACCGCCTGATCGCAGCGGCGTCGTCACCGCTTCTGGTTCGATCGTTCGATTCGGCAACCGGCCTTATTCCCTGCAATGTGGGAGGCAGCGCGTTGTTCAACAGCCCCCTCTACCTCGTCACTGCCGTCAGGCCAATTACTCGGCGGGCAACGGCCACGTATTCGCTGACGCGGAACCTCTATGACGGAGAGGAACACTCGGTGTTCCAGAAAGATACGACCGTGTCTGTGACCGTGCTGCGCGGCAGGAGGCTCGTTCCCGGGCTCGATTCGAATCACGCGGTGGTCTATGCATTCGCCCCCGATTCGCTCCAAAGCATTGCCGTGCTGAAACTGCCGGGTGAACAATTGCCGCAGGGGCGCTATGACCTCCGCCTTCGGTTCGATGACGCAGACACCAACTCGCTCCGCTTAAGTTTTGGCGTGCGCTGGATTGATATGCCTCAGTCGCTGCGCGACCTGGATTTTGCCACTGCCGCCATGAAATGCATCACAACCGACGACGAGTTCGACCGGCTCAGAAGCGGCCGGCACGCGTTGCG
Organism: uncultured Ignavibacteriota bacterium; assembly: GCA_903884005.1. Classification (GTDB taxonomy): domain Bacteria; phylum Bacteroidota; class Ignavibacteria; order UBA10030; family UBA8401; genus CAISDA01. Next base: position 86,028 of record CAISDA010000083.1, read on the forward strand.
CGTCCAGGCATTCGACGATTTTTGGAAGAACCAGGATCCGACACCCGCGACCGCCTACAATGAACGGCTCGCCGAATACTTCCGCCGGGTCGATTATGCATACGTGACGTTCCGGACTTTAAAAGAAGAAAACGGCATCGTCACGGACAGAGGACGTATCTATATCCTCTACGGCGCTCCATCGGCAAAAGACCGTCTCTTGTCGCCGGACAACGGCCCACGGGAAGTATGGCAGTACGCATCGCTGAAGAAAATATTCACGTTCGAAGATACAAGCAGACAAGGGAATTACAAACTCATTCAAACGGACACTCAATGAAATCCACTTTAGCCCTCACGATCGGAGATTTTAACGGTATCGGTCCCGAGATCATTCTGAAAAGCATCACACATTCATCATTCGACAAAAACATCCAACCCATTCTCATCGGCTCCATTGAGGTCTTCGAGTACTATGCGCGGCGTCTGAAACTTCCGCTCACATTTGAACCGGTCCAGGCAGTTCCCTCCAAGTTTTCATCGTCCGCCATTCCGGTCATCGACACATTTCCCGTCACCGCGAAAAATATTCAGGCCGGTAAAATAGCGCCCGATGCCGGCAAGTGCGCCGGCACGGCGATAGAACGCGCGGCGCAGCTCTGTTCGAAGAACAGCGTCGATGCGATGGTGACCGCCCCGATTTCGAAAGAAGCGCTCCACTATGCCGGCTATAATTTTCCCGGACAAACAGAGATGCTCGCATTGCTCAGCCGCTCGCAAAAAGTGACGATGATGCTCGTCGCAAAATCGTTCCGCGTCGGACTGGCAACGATCCATCTGCCGATCTCTGAAGTCGCACAGAATATTTTCCAGGAACGCATCACCGAAAAAATCGAAACACTCGACGAATCGCTCAAGCGCGATTTCGGCATTGAATCGCCGTCGATCGCGGTGCTCGGGTTGAATCCCCATGCTGGCGAAAACGGTTCCATCGGCAAGGAAGAAAAGGAGATCATCGCACCGGCTATCGCCAAGATGCGCCTCAAAGGCATCACTGTCGAGGGGCCCTTTGCGGCGGACGGATTCTTCGGAACGAAGCGCGAAAAAAAATTCGACGCGGTGCTCGCCATGTATCACGACCAGGGACTCATCCCATTGAAGATGAGCGGATTCCATGACGGCGTGAATTTTTCGGCCGGACTGAAGATCGTCCGCACCTCGCCCGATCACGGCACGGCGTTCGACTTGGCGGGAAAAGGGAAAGCAAATCCGCAGAGCATGCTTGCCGCCATCAACCTGGCATGCGCCATCAGCCTCAACAGAAAGAAATAATCGCATGGTCCAACTTTATAATGTCGGCATTTCGTTCGACAAGCACAGTGTCTTGGAGGGTGTGTCGCTGGATGTCGCTCCGGGAGAATTTGTCTCGATCGTGGGGGCATCGGGCACGGGGAAAAGCACGCTGCTGCGGCTGCTCTATATGGATCTGATGCCGGGCAAGGGACTGGTCCGCGTCGGATCGTTTTCGTCCGACACGATCCGGAAAAAACAAGTTCCCCTGCTGCGGAGACGATTGGGTATCGTGTTCCAGGATTTTAAATTGTTGGAGGATCGATCGGCATTCGAGAATGTTGCATTCGCACTGCAGGTGACCGGAGCCAAGAGTGCCGACATCACAAAAAAAGTGATGACGGTGATGGGACGTGTAGGACTCAACCATCGGCGCAATGCGATGCCCCATCAGCTCTCGGGCGGCGAACAACAGCGCGTGGCCATTGCGCGCGCGCTGGTGAACGAGCCCTTCCTGCTCTTGGCCGACGAACCGACCGGCAACCTGGATCCGGTGACCGCACACGACATCCTGCAGCTCCTGATAAACATCAATACACAGGGGACTGCCGTGATTATGACCACGCATAATTATGATCTGGTACGGAAGGCGCCGGGCAGGATCATTCAATTGAAGGACAGAACGGCAGCGGAAGTGCAGCTGAAATCGTGAACCGCCTGTGTCGCACACGCGTGTGCGACACAGGCGGAGTCATCTTACTCCGTAACAGCCTCCACCCTCAACACCTCAACACTGTCACGCATCAACGCACGTTCTATTCCGGCACGCAGCGTCAACACGGACATTGGGCATTGAGCACAGGCGCCCGTCAATTTCACGTTCACGATCCCGTCGTCTCGGACCCGCACAAGTTCCACATCCCCCCCGTCTTCCTGAAGAAAATGCCGGACCCCGTCGAGCGAACGGCGCACCTGCTCTGTTACCACTTCGATATTCATACTATTCGGTTTAATGAGTGACGCTTATGAATGAGTGAGTAACTCACCGTAATCAATAGTCCCTGTCATTCTGAGGGAGCTAGCGACCGAAGAATCTAAAATTCATACGACAACAGGCAGCGTCGATTATGTGCTGCGACGGGCGACTAACATTTTAGATCCTTCGCTTCGCTCAGGATGACAATGATTTTGGTGCACACTGAGTTACTGTAGTGAAATTTCCAAATCGGGCGAGGATGCCTGCGTCAGATTGCTGATACTGACCTGAGCGGCAAGCTGCCGCGCGATGTCCACGATCACCCTGGCCTGCGGACTCTCGGGATCCGAATCCACCAGCGGGCGTCCGATGTCGCCGCCAATGCGCAATTTGATGTCGATGGGGATCTCGCCGAGGAACGGAATATTCATCTCCGCGGCAGCACGGCGTCCGCCGCCAGCGTCGAAAATATTTTCCCGTTCTCCGCAATGCGAGCACAGGAAGTAGCTCATATTTTCGATGATGCCGAGCAGGGGCACGTTGACCTTCTGGAACATGGCCATGCCTTTGCGCGCATCGGCCAGGGAAATCTCCTGCGGCGTCGTCACAATGACGGCGCCGGTGAGCGGGATCTGCTGCACCAGTGTCAATTGGATGTCGCCCGTTCCCGGAGGAAGGTCGAAGATGAGATAATCGAGCTCTCCCCAATCGACATCCGAAATGAATTGCTTCACAGCGCCGCTCGCCATCGGCCCCCTCCAGATCACCGCCTGACTCGGATCGACGAGGAATCCGATGGACATCACCTTCACACCGAATTTTTCAAGGGGTATGAGGTGCTGGTTGTGAAGCTTCGGCTTATCCGTGATGTTCATCATCATCGGAATACTGGGACCGTAGATGTCGCAGTCGATGAGTCCGACGCGAGCGCCTTCCTTGGCCAGTGCAACCGACAGGTTCACGGCAACGGTCGATTTGCCCACGCCTCCCTTGCCGCTCGCCACGGCGATCGTGTTCCGGACGCCATACAGCACTTTGGGCGTCGGCACTGCCAGGCGCGAAGCAACGTTGGAGGTCATGGTGACCGCGATCGTACCCGCGGTGAGCGACCGGATGGCGTCCTCGGCCTGCTGCTTGAGGTCGTCCTTCACCGGACATGCCGGCGTGGTAAGTTCGATATTCAGGGCAACATTCGCGCCATCGATGACGATGTTTTTCACGAATCCGAGCGAGACGATATTTTTGTGAAGATCCGGATCTTGAACTGCTTTGAGCGCTTCCAGTACTGTGTCATGTGTCAGTGTTTTCATACTGCTTTCTATTGGTTGAGAATTTTTGCGGGCCGCACTTCGCGCACCCAGTCCGATTGCAGGGACACCATGGGCACTGCCATAATGCGGCCGCCAAACCCGATCGTGCGCCACGTGAACATGCTCGACGTCGTTGTCCTGATGTTCCGGAGCCGTTCAGTATTTATCGACACGGTATATTTGTTCGCCAGTCCGCCGATATAGGCATCAAGCGTCTTCTTCTTCTTCTGCTCTAACAACATTGTGCGGATCTTAAGTTTCACTGCGGCGAATTTTTGTCTGACCGAATCGTCGTGGATGCGGCGATCGAGTACCTTGAATATCGTCAGGCCCCCGGAAATTTTTAGCGGCCCTATCACTTTTCCGCTGTCTGCCGATTCCGCATATCCGCCGAGTTCGGGGTATTGCGTCGTGAAAAAATAATCCGACACGCCGCCGTGAGAGGCCCACTTCTTCCTCGTTGAATACCGCGAGGCAAGTGCGGCGAAATTTTCGCCGGCCGTGATCCGCTTGCGGAGCTCGAGAGCCGTCGCTACGCTGTCCACCAGAATTTCCTGCAGCTTCAGTTCGACAGCGGCGCCGAACGCGGCGGCATTATTGTTATAGTACGCCTCAATCGCCTCTTCTCCCACGCTCACGGTATCGGTGACCGCCTGCATCAGCAGCCGGCTCCGGCGGTTATCCATCCACACCGCAAGATCATGACGGACATTCTCGGACTGTTGATAATTCCGTTTCACACCCTCGCGCGCCAGCAGTTCATTCTGAATGACCGTCTTGATGTTGTTGTTCACGATCGCCTGCACGACCGAGAGCTTGAGCGACGGGAACACGATCTGGTTGTATTTCAAACCGTTAATGACCATGCCGAGTGTAAGGTCGCCGGAGGGCATCATGACAAATTTCTTCGCGCACATCGGGCCGAATGTGCGCTCGAGGCGATCGCAGTCCGGGCCGGTGAATGTGAATAAATTTTTGGCAACATGATTTACCGAATCGCTCTTCATCACAAACAGGATGCTGTCGGCAAGTGCAGCGAAAATATCCGGATCTGCCTCGGCCCGCTGGGGACTCAGCAACGAAGTGAATACGCGCGCGGCGAGTGAATCTTCGTGCCGTTTGCTTACGATCGTACGGACGGAGAAGGCCTGGTCGGGCAGGGATTGTTTCTCATATTTCGGATTGGCGTACTTGTCTATGACCTTCACCATCAGCCAGCGCGATCGGTCTGCAAAAATCGGCCGCGACAGTGCGCCCGGCACAAGCGCATACGCCGCGTTCTCGATGAGCGGCTCGGTGTCGCCGAAATTCACCGTCAGCGTGTCCAGGGGCGTATAGAGCGAATCGCGGAATGCCTCGAACGTTTTCGCCTTATTCCTGCTGAGCGCCATTTTTTTGATGAGCAGGTCGCCTTCTTTTTTCGAGACCAGGCCGTAGACGATCATGCGCAATTCCCATGGATACTTGCGAAGGCCGTCGCGCACTTCCTCGTTGGTCACGTGTATGTTCCGGAGAACGTCCCGTTTATAGACTTCGTCGCGCGTGAACATGCGGCGGAGCGAATATTGCAGCTCGCCCGACGCAGTATCTTCTCCGAGCCCAAGCCTCTGGGCTTCCAGCGCGAGCACTTTCTCCGCCACGAGCGACTGTAAAAATTCCTGCTTCGTATATTCGATGCGCGCCTTATTGTCCTTTTGCAGCCACGGCATCAATTCGAACCGTTCCAAAAAATCCTGCCCCGTGATGATGTGCGAACCGTATCGTGCAACCGTATCGGAAATCGGGCCCGATTGTTGTTGGGCGAGCATGGTGATGTTGAGCGCCGCGGCACAGACACAGATGCCGATGATATTTTTTTTCATATTACTCAAGTGATGTTCCAGTTAAGATCTGCAGGGCGGACCGGTACAGAGCGGCCGTCTTTTCGATCACGTCATCGGGCATGATAGGGCCGGGAGGCTGTTTGGTGAATCCGATGGAAAGGAGATAATCGCGCACATACTGCTTGTCAAAACTCGCCTGGCTTCGGCCCGGTTCGTAGCCGTTGCGGGGCCAGAATCTCGACGAATCGGGGGTGAGCACTTCGTCGATCAAAATGAGTTCGCCGTTGAACATGCCGAATTCCATTTTGGTGTCGGCAATGATGATCCCCTTCGCTTCCGCGATGCGTGAGGCATGAGCATAGATGCTCAGCACCGCCTCTTTCACCTTCAGGCTGATCTCCTCCCCTTCGAGCCCGAGCATGTCTTCGAATGTGATATTCTCATCATGCACGCCGAGTTCAGCCTTGGTCGAGGGTGTAAAGATCGGTTCGGGAAGCCGCGCGCTTTCAGTGAGTCCCTGCGGAAGTGCGATACCGCAGATGGCGCCCGTCTTCTTGTATTCTTCCCATCCTGACCCCGAGAGATATCCGCGGACGATGCATTCCACCGATAGCGGAGCGGATTTTTTCACCACCATGCTCCTATCCCTGAGCGCCTCTGCATACGGCGCACAGACGGTGGGAAAATCGTCGACGTTCGTGGAGATGAGATGATTGGAAATAATGTGCCTGGTCTGTTCGAACCAGAATGCCGAGATCTGCGTGAGCACTTTTCCCTTGTCGGGAATGCCCTGCGGCATCACGACATCGAATGCGGACAAGCGGTCGGTGGCCACGATGAGCAGCGTGTCGCCGAGATCATACATGTCCCGCACCTTGCCGCGCTTCACGAAGTGAAGGCCGGGAAAATTTGTTTCAAGCACAATAGCCATCGTCGTCCTTCCTTATACGAACGTGCATTTTTTGGTGAGCGCCGCGCGCAGACGTTCAAGGTACGCGACGCGGGAAATTTCAACTCCGCCCATGGTTGTCAAATGGGGTGTGATGTACTGTGTGTCCAGCAAGACGTAGCCTCGTTCCTTGAGCCGTTCTACGAGCCCTGCGAGCGCAACTTTCGATGCATCCGTCGCCGCACTGAACATCGATTCTCCGAAGAATGCTCCCCCGATCGCCACACCGTAGAGTCCGCCTGCGAGTGCGCCGTCGATGCGCGTCTCCACCGAATGCGCGTAGCCCAATTCGAAGAGCGCCATGTAGCTTCGCACGATTGTTTCGGAGATCCACGTATTCTCACGTTCGGCGCAATGGCGCATCACCTCTTCAAAGGCTGTGTCCATGGTGACGGAAAATTTCTTCCGCGCAATGGTGCGCCTGAGACTCCGCGATATGATCATGCCGTCGAGCGGAAGGATGCCGCGGTTCTCGGGGTCGTACCACGAGACATCCCCTTCCTTTCCATCGGCCATCGGAAAATAGCCGTTGCAATACGCATTCAGCAGATCGAAGGGTGAGATCACCTCACTCGCATGTGTTATCATTCGTCAGTGTGTCAGTCTATGAGCCGGCCGATCCGAAATCGCACTCGGCGGCAGGCTCGTTATGCTCCGTAAAAATTCCTGGGCCACGCATGCAATTTCAACTCGGCGCGCAATGCAGCAGACAGCAATCTGCCGTCCGAAGCCGCAGTATTGAGGGCGACATGTGCCGGCTTTCTCATGCCCGGGATCACTGTGGACACGGCCGGATGCGACAGGATGAAGCGCAACGCCAATTCGGGCATCGACACGGCTTCGGTGCCCATGACGGCCTTGATTTTTTCCACGCGCTCAAAGACCTCGCGTTTCCGGTCGCCCCTGAAATAATGGTTGCGCCAATCGCTCGCCGGAAACGTCGTGTCCGGTGTGATCGAGCCCGTCAATCCGCCTTCGTCGAATGGAACGCGGACAATCACGGCGATGCCGCGCTCGATGCACAAGGGTAACAATTCGGTTTCCGGAGACTGGTCGAAGATATTATAGATCACCTGGAATGAATCGATCATTCCCGTTGAGGCCGCCCGCACAACCGACTCGGGCTGATGGTCGTTCACCGAAATGCCGAACGCCTTGATCTTCCCGTCGCGCTTCAGTCGCTCGGCCGCAGACCAGATCTCGTCGGCATCCGCCCAATCATCAGACCAGACATGCAGCTGCTGGACGTCGATCTGTTCGACGTCGAGATGCCTCAGGCTTCGTTCGGTGCATCCGATGATATAGTCTTTCGGAAATGCCTCGTGGAACGGGATGCCGTGAGGGGCGGGCCATTTCTGGTTCTTCGGCGGCACCTTGGTCGCGATGACGATCGGAGCGGTGACTTCCTTCCGAAGCCTGCCGATGAGCTGCTCCGAATGTCCGTCGCCATAGGCGAGCGCGGTATCGAAAAATGTGACTCCGTTGTCCACTGCCGTATGCAGCGCGATCATGGATTCGGCATCGTCGGATTCCTTCCACATGGCGCCGCCAATACCCCATGCGCCGTATCCGATCTCGGAAACGGACGGAATAATGTTGCCTAATGGTCGTGTTTGCATGATCAATATATTAAGTACATAGAAAAACTTTCCAACGCACAGCATTGCGCGCGTGCATTGAAAAGTTTATTGGTTGCATGATGTGTGTAGTGTCTCTCGGGAACATGTCGTGCCGCATCGAGGCGCGGATTAATCTTCGTCGCCGAATCCCATGCCGACGGCGCGCGCCGAACGGATGATCTCTCCGTCGCGTGACACGAGCCGCTGCTTGGCGACAGCCTCTGCGATCGGAACGCTCGAGACATGCGTGCCGCGAAGGCTCACCATGTGTCCGAATTTTCCTTCGATCGCAAGTTCAACCGCCTTGGTGCCGAACCGGGTTGCAAGCACGCGGTCGTATGCAGTGGGGCTTCCGCCGCGCTGCAAGTGGCCGAGCACCGTGCACCGTGTTTCCAATCCTGTCTCTTCGGAGATGCGCTGCGCAACATGCTCGCCGATCCCGCCGAAGCGGATCGGGTCCGTGCGCTTGATGTCCGTTTCTTTGATGACCACTTCTTCGTCGGCGGCCTTTGCGCCCTCGGCGACACAGACGATGCTGAACCGGTTGCCGCGCGTGCTGCGTTCGATGACGCGCTGGAACACCGCACTCCATTTGAACGGGATTTCCGGGATCAAAATAATGTCCGCTCCGCCTGCGATACCGGCCATAAGGGCGATCCATCCGGCGTAGCGTCCCATCACCTCGATCACCATGACGCGGTGATGCGATGAGCCGGTGGTGTGGAGCCGGTCGATAGCTTCGGATGCGATTGAGCATGCGGTGTCGAAACCGAACGTCTGGTCCGTGGCGTCGAGATCGTTGTCGATCGTCTTGGGCACGCCGATGATGTTCATACCCAGCTCGCCCAACTTTTTGGAAATGTGCATTGTACCGTCGCCACCGGTGGCGATCAAACAATCGAGTCCCCAGCCTTTGTAGTGTTTCATGAGTTTTTGCGACGCATCGACTATTTCAATGCCGTTGATCCCTTCGATCGGGTAATGGAACGGGTCGCCCTTGTTGGAGGTGCCGAGTATCGTGCCGCCGAGGCCGATGATACCGGACACATCCGTTCGTGAGAGTTCCCGCATCCGTCCTTCAACAAAGCCTTCAAAACCGTCTTCAATACCGACCACGGTAATGCCATGATCCTGTATGGCCGGCTTCGCGACACCGCGGATGACTGCGTTCAAACCGGGACAGTCGCCGCCGCCGGTGAGCAGGCCGATTCGTTTTAATCTTTTTTCTGTCAATGGTAAATTCCTTTTCAATGATGAAAACTGCAGGCATAATGTACGAAATAATATTTCGAAATGAAACTTAAGGAGCTATTTCTCGAGGGCCTTCATCACGGTGGCGAGGTCCTTGTCGCCCCGTCCCGAGAGACAGACCACGATGAGCTCCTCTTTTTTCATGAGCGGCGCGAGCTTCATCGCGTATGCAACGGCATGCGACGATTCGAGCGCGGCAATGATGCCTTCGCGGCGCGCCAACAGCTGCAGCGCGTCGAGGGCCTCGGTGTCTGTTACCGACACATACGTCGCCAGGTCATGGTCTTTGAGATAACAATGTTCGGGACCCACACCGGGATAGTCCAGTCCGGCCGAGATCGAATGCGCCAATTGCACCTGCCCCTGCTCGTCCTGCAGAAGATACTGCATCGAGCCATGCAGAACGCCGGGCGTTCCCATGGCGAGTGCTGCCGAATGCTTTCCTGTTTCGAGTCCGTAGCCGGCCGCTTCAACGCCGATCAGCTGCACTCCCGGCACGTCGGGCAGGAACGGATAAAACATGCCCATCGCATTGCTGCCGCCGCCGACGCAGGCAACGACCGCGTCGGGAAGCCTGCCTTCCTGCTCCAGGATCTGCGCCCTGGTCTCTGTGCCGATGACGGATTGAAAGTCGCGGACCATCATCGGGTACGGATGCATGCCCACGACGGAGCCGATGATATAGAATGTGTCGCGGACGTTCGCCACCCAGTCGCGGATGGCTTCGCTCGTGGCATCCTTGAGCGTCCGGCTGCCGGCTGTCACGCATCGCACTTCCGCGCCGAGCAGTTTCATCCGGTAGACGTTGGGCGCCTGGCGCTCCATGTCCTCCTCGCCCATGTAGACGATGCACTGCAGTCCGAACAGTGCGCACACCGTTGCCGTGGCAACACCGTGCTGCCCCGCCCCGGTTTCGGCGATGATGCGTTTCTTACCCATGCGCACGGCGATGAGAATCTGGCCGATCGTGTTGTTGATCTTATGGGCGCCGGTATGGCACAGGTCCTCTCTCTTCAAATAGATCGATGCCCCGTGTGCCTCGTCGGTCAGCCGCTGCGCCTTGTATAGCGGCGTTTCCCTGCCGACAAAATATTTCAGGTAGTAGCGGAATTCGCGTTGGAATTCTTCGTCGTTCTTCACGGCTTCGTACCACCGTGTGAGTTCTTCGACAGCCGGCACCAGCGTTTCGGGAATATAGCGCCCTCCGTAGATGCCGAAATGTCCCTTCGCATCGGGGACGGCGTTCCTGCGCGCGTGATCGTCGTGTGTTTTCACTGTTGTGCCCCGGCAGTCGGTTCAATTTTTGCGCTGTGCGCACGAGCAATAAATTCCTTCACTTTCGCATGGTCTTTGTGGCCCGGAGAAGATTCAACGCCGCTGGCGACATCGACGCCGAACGGATTGGCGGCGCGTATGGCGTCCTGAACGTTCTCGGGCGTCAATCCACCCGCCAGAATGATCTTGCCGAATTCACCTGCGCGGCGAGCCGTGGCCCAGTCTGTAGTAATGCCGGTGCCGCCGTACGCGTCCGAATCGAATGCGTCGATGAGCGAAAGCGACGTCCCGTAGGCGAGGATCTGCGCCGGATCGAACCCGTCGCCAAGACGGAACACTTTGATCGCCTGCGCGCCGAAGGTCTTTGTATAGTCCGCAGTCTCATCGCCGTGGAACTGGACGAAATCCAGCAGCAGCTGCGCCGCGGTCTTCTTCACGAATTCGGGGTCGGCGTTCACGAAGACTCCGATTTTCCGAACGGTGTCAGGCAGTTCCCGAATGATCGAGTATGCCGTCTCCGGCGAGAGATAGCGCTTGCTCTCTCGGTAGAAATTGAACCCTACCGCGCTCGCTCCATACTCGGCCGCGCTGAGCGCATCGTCGATGTTTGTGATGCCGCAAATTTTTACGAACATGCTCTATCGTTTCCTCTTAAATGACGTAGGGAATGCTCCCAATAATTCTTCGACCGCCTTTGTTCTGTCGGCCTGGATCATTAATTGTTCTCCCACAAGGAATGCATCGAAGCTAGCTTCGCGCAAGAGCCCCACATGGTGAGCATTGCGTATGCCGCTTTCGCTGACCGAAATGCACCGGTTGGGAATAAAATTCTTGAGATTCAGAGACGTGTTCAGGTCCACCTCGAACGATTGCAGGTCGCGATTGTTGATGCCGATGATGTCCGCCCCGCAATCGACAGCCCGGTCTATTTCATCCTTCGTATGGCACTCGACGAGAACGGCCATTCCCAGGTCGCGTGCGGCAGCGAGATAGGCGTGGATCTGATTCTGCGTGAGCACTGCCATAATGAGCAGGATCGCATCGGCCCCCAGAAGGCGCGATTCGTACACCTGGTATTCATCCACGATGAAATCTTTGCGAAGCACGGGCACCATGCCGCTCTGCTTGCATTCCGATACGTACATCGGATCGCCCTTGAAAAATTTCTTGTCCGTCAGAACGGAGAGCGCACTGGCCCCGCCCTTTGCATACTCATGTGCGATCCGTGCCGGATCGAAATCTTTGGTGAGCACGCCCTTCGTCGGAGACGCTTTCTTGATTTCGGCGATGCAGGCTATTTCGCCCATATCCGCCTTGCTGATCGCCTCTGCAAAGTCCAGCGTGACGGGCGCCTCGCACAGAAGATCCACGATCTCTGCAAACGGCAGCGTCAGCTTCGACTGTTCAACTTCGTATTTTTTATAATCGATGATCTCGTCCAGCTTTTTAATGCTCATCATTCCTCATTCACGTGTCGCGTTGATGTGGTCATCGTGCACCGGCCATTGGCACTTCCAGCCAGTCGCCGCTGCCTTCTGTTCCTTCGTGCTTATTCTTCGGCTCCGGCTGCATCCTCTTCGAGCAGCGGCATGATCTTCACTTTGATTTGCTGCAGGCGCCGTTCATTTTTTTTGACGATCGTAAACAGGAGCGTGTTGTACCGGATCTCCTCGTGAAGATCCGGAATGCGCCCCGTATGCTTATGGAGGAAGCCGCTGAGCGTCTCGTAATCGTCGTCTTCGGGCAGCGTATCGGCAAACCTGCTGTTGAAGTCGGAGATGTTCATGCCGGCATTCACCATAATGGAACCGTCGCTGGCGGTGACAACGTCGCCCTGTTCCTCGTCGTATTCGTCGCGGATCTCGCCGACGAGTTCCTCGATAATGTCCTCCATCGTGATCAGGCCTTCGGTCCCGCCGAACTCGTCCACGACGATCGCCATATGCTGCCGCTGTGCCTGCAGCTCGCGCAGCAACGAGCTGATCTTCTTCGTCTCGGGAACGAAATATGCGGGACGAATGATGTCCTGCAGTATGATCAGGTCCCGGTATTCCAGCATGCTCAGGAGGTCTTTCGTGTAGATGATCCCCACGATGTTATCGGTGCTTCCCTCATACACGGGAATGCGCGAGAATCCCTCCTCAATGAGCATGTTGATGAGCGTGTCGCGGGGCGTGGAGAGTTCCACCGCGACGATATCCGTGCGCGGCACCATGATCTCTTTCACCGTCGTGTCGGTAAACTCGAAGATGCTTTTAATCAGTTCATGCTCTGCGGTATCGATGGCGCCGCTGCGAGTCCCTTCCTCAAGCAGCTGTTTTACTTCTTCTTCCGATATCGATTTCCTTCGTTTCCATTGAAATACCTGCAGCACCTTTTTCATGAACGGTTCCTGATGAGGGCCGGAAGTATCGTATCCGTCGTTATCCATAGGTAAACATACTTGTGTTAGTGCCGCTCAATGCGCCCCCCGTGATCGGTGTGTTGAGCCATGGACTGTAGTGCGTCAGCGGGTGTACTCCGATAATTGACGTAATTTTCGTTCTGCGTTTCCCGAATCGATGCTCTCTTGAGCAGCGCGAACACCGCCTTCGATCGACTCGCTGATGCCGGCGACATACAGCGCCGCTCCCGCATTGAGAACGGCGATGTCGCGGCAGGCGCTTTTTTCACCGCCCAGAATGCGCCGGATGATCCCGGCGTTCACCGTGGCATCGCCTCCCAGAAGTCCATCGATGCGGGCCCTTCCGATCCCGGCCGTGTCGTGATGAAACTGATACGTGCGCACACTGCCGTTGTTCAATTCGCTGATGCTGGTTTCACCCAGCGTCGAAATTTCGTCGAGCCCGCCCGCGCCATGCACGACCAGCGCTCGTTCCGATCCCAGCGTTCCCAGCACACGCGCAAGCGTTTCGGTCAGCGCGGGATTGAACACGCCGAGCAGCTGGCGCTGCGCGCCTGCCGGATTTGTGAGCGGTCCAAGCACGTTGAACACGGTGCGCATGCCGAGCTCTCGCCGCACCGGTGCCGCAAACCGCATTGCCCCGTGCATCATGGGCGCAAACAAAAACGCGATGCCGACGTCGTTCAAACACGCCTCCACCTTCTCTTTCAGCACGTCGATATTCACGCCGAGCGCTGTGAGCACATCGGCGCTCCCTGCCTTGCTTGAGACCGCCCGATTGCCGTGCTTCGCAACGATGGCTCCGGCTCCCGAGGCGATCAACGCTGCAGCCGTCGAGATATTGAATGTGCCGAGCCCGTCTCCGCCGGTGCCGCATGTGTCGATGACAGCCTGATGCCGCGATCTGATCTTCACCGCCTTCTCGCGCATTGCCTGCGCGCATCCCGAGATCTCTTCGACCGTCTCGCCTTTCATACGCAGAGCGGTCAGAAACGCAGCGATCAACGCATCCGTCACGTTGCCGGACATGATCGCCAGCATCGTATCATACGCCTCGTCCTGCGTCAGATCCTGCCTATTGACGAGCTTATGGATGGTTTTCTGTATCATAGGCGTTGAAGGCGCATGCGAACCGTGGATGAGTAGATAATGTACTCTAAAGGCTGTTGAGAATCAATAAATCACGCGCTCGAGACATAATCCCCTCGCCGGCGCTGCCTGCCCGGCCCTGCCCCGGTCGCGCGAACGTATGATCTCCGAAAACTCTTCCATGGCGGTGAATCCCCTGCCCACATTCACCATGGTGCCGACCAGCGCACGCACCATGCCGTGGAGGAACCGGTTCGCAGTGATCGAGAACACGAGAAATCCATCGTCGTCCGCCTTCCACGACGCTTCCTGAACGATGCACCGGTAGTGCTTCACATCCGATCCAACCTTGCAGAACGCCTGAAAATCATCCGTGGCACGGACGATGTGTGCGGCATATTCCAGTGCGGCGATGTCGAGATCGTACGACAATTGCCAGCTGTAGCGGCGCATCAGCGCGCTCGGCCTCCGCGCGATCGTATACTGGTAGCAGCGTGCGATGGCGCTGTAGCGCGCCGAAAAATCGTCGGCGGCTTCTGTGACATCAGTCACAGCAATATCGTCCGGCAGCATGCCGTTGAGGGCGCGAAAGTATTCGTTCGGTGTCAGTTGCGATGACGTCGTAAAATTCGCGACTTGCCCGCGCGCGTGCACTCCCGCATCGGTGCGGCCGGCTCCGGTCAGAGTGACGTTCCCCTGCGTGACCAGCATGAGCGCTCGTTCAATGGCTTCCTGCACGGAACGGCCGTTGTTCTGCCTCTGCCATCCCACGAAGTCCGTGCCGTCGTACTCTATTGTCAATGAAAAGTTCGGCATAAAAAAACGCCCCGCTTGTGTTCGGGGCGCCAAGTGTGATCACATTGTCCGGTTGATTAAAAGGTCCGCACCAGGGCCACTTGCACTCCGTCTCTCCCGAGCATCGACGATTCCAGATGCCAAGCGCCGAGTCCGGAGCCGTCCGGGGAAAGCGCGCGGTTGAATTGACGCGCCAGGCGCGCGGCGTTGATGGCGCTGACGATACGATTGACGAGCATGCCTCCAATGACAAAGCGCGCATTGTTGTACACGCGTTCGCTCGAAATGCGCTGTTCCCTGAATTGCTGCCTGTTGGCGTCGCTGTCCCACTGCCATACTGTTTCCGGCGATGAATAGAGCAGGTCCGGCGATCTGTCGCGTAATTTTTTATCGTTGTAATCGTATGTGTTCGAGAAGTTGCTGACGTTCACATAGAACAGATCATCGGCGGTGGTTGTTGCAACGCCGGCATGGACAACAGCGAAGCGCCGTGCGTCGTCCTGAAGCCACCTGCCATAATATTCCATCGTGCCCCATGTCAGCCATAGGGCTCCTTCGGCGATGAGAGGATATTTGCCGGCTTCGATGCCGCTGACGTATGTTTCTCCTGCTCCGGGCAGCACGAGCGAATACACGGCGGCAAGGCCCGCGGATTTTTTCTGAGCGGGTGCGGCATCGTCGAACACGGCGGCGGCTTGACGGAGACCGGCCTGTCCTGGCTGCGCGGCGGTCAGGTCCCTCTGTAATGATCCCGACAGCGGGTCCTGTGCACGGACCGGCACAACTGCAGCACCGGCCAACAGTGCGAACACAATGACTTTATACATGGCTACCCTCATGGTTATGATGAGTGAAGAGTACGGCAACGTGAATGAGTGGTAGCAACGATCAAGAGGCTTCCTTCATGATGGGAAGATGAATTGAAACAGGCACGCGTCCGTTGTCGATGTGTTCCACCGTGCCACTGCATGCATCGGCACGGTGCCCCGTCAGACGCACGCGGGCGATCGCATTTTCAAGCTGCGGATGGTATGGCACCTGCACGCGTATATAATTATCCGTATATCCCGAGAGCATATTGTCCTGCACTTCGGTTTCACACAGCATCGTCTGCTGCGAGCCCACATGCGCCTCGTAGAAGGCCGATTTTTTCATCTGCCCCAGCATCCTGAGCCGCCGGCTGTATCCGGAACGCAGCCGGGGTTCGATGCGCTCAGGCAGATCGAGAGACGGCGTGTTCGGCCGTTCTGAATAGGTGAACACATGCAGATAGCTGACCGGGAGCGCGTGAAGAAAATCATGCGTCTCTTCAAAGATGCCGTCCGTCTCTCCCGGAAATCCCACGATCACATCCACACCAATGCCCGCATGCGGCGCCCGGGTTCGTATCTCCGTAATCAATCGCTCATAGTCGCCTACGGTATAGCGCCGGCGCATGAGCTTTAAGATCTTATCGGATCCGCTCTGAAGCGGAATGTGGAAATGCTTGCATATCCTGTCCGACGAGAGCCAATGATCCAGCAGTTCACCGGTCAGTAAATTCGGCTCGATGGAACTGATGCGTATCCGTGTGAGCCCGTCCACCCGTTCGAGCGCGCGCAGCAGATCCAGCAGGCTCGACTCGTCCTTCTTCCCGTAATCGCCCACGTTGACGCCCGTCAGGACGATCTCTTTGTATCCCTGGGCGACGAGCACGCGGGCCTGTGCCGTTGTCGCGTCGATCAACTGGCTGCGCGACTTCCCCCTGGCGAGCGGAATCGTACAATACGAACAGGTGAAATCGCATCCGTCCTGCACTTTCAGGAACGCTCTTGTTCTGTCGTCCGCACTCGACGAATAGGCGAGGCCAAAGTCATTCGCCTCGGCGATCGGCGATACGTAGATCTTCGGCGCGTCAAATTTCGTGAACCCGCCGGCATACTTCATCACGTTGAATTTTTCACTCGTGCCCAGCACCAGGTCCACGCCCTCGATCGAGGCGATCATTTCGGGATTCAACTGGGCATAGCACCCCAGCACGACCACGAACGCGTGCGGAGAGGTTCTGAGGGCCCGGCGCACGATCTGCCGCGCTTCCCGGTCTGCTCTCTCGGTGACACTGCAGGTGTTGATGACGCAGACGTCCATCGAACGGTCGAGACCGATGATCTCGAATCCTTCGTCTTTAAACTGCCGTTCGAGGCTCGCGGTCTCGGCGTAATTCAATTTGCAGCCCAGGGTATAAAATGCAGCACGCTTCATAAGCGTATAATATAAAAAAGATTCACTCAAAAAAAAAGACCCCGCTCGAACGAACTGGGCCTTTTTCGGGGCATACACACCGGATCGATTTTTTGTATCACGTGCCGAAGTCCGTGGAAGCGTCGGAGTATTCGGCAGTCACAGCCGACTGTGAGCCGGTCCCCGCTGCCCCCTGCACCGCCTGATCAACCTCTCGCGTCCTCATTCACCCTTTAAGATCTTGGCCGCCGCTGTCACGTTTGCCGAGAATGCATCGAGCGCCGAGGACACTACTGCGATTTGTTGTTCGGCTTCCTTCCAATTCCGTTCTTCAACGGCCTCTCGTATTCCTGGAAGTGTCTTAACTCCGTATCCGGTATAGAATCCGGGAGCGTATATTGCGTGGGTATACCATGGCCGCCGGGGCAAGCCTGATTTGACAGTCAGCACGCGCTCGCTGTTGATCAGCATGTGGTTCAGTGTCGTTGTCTTCTCCTTCGACAGTGTTCTGCCGCTCTCTTTGAATCCGTCGAGCGCAGACGCATAGGCGGAGGCGCTGCTTTGAACCCTGGCAACAGCATTCTGTAACATGGAAAAATCAAGGTACGGAACGAGATCATCCTTCGCGGGAGTATAGAGAAATTTTTTCGGATCCGATGCCTGGAAATAAATATGGTCATCGATCATTCTGTTGCGTGCCGACGATTGTTCCCGCATCTCATCCGTCGTTGCGGCGATTTCATTCATATACCGTTTCACCGCGTCCGAGAAATCCGTAAATCGGAACGGAATATAGTCGGCATCGCTCACATGGATCATGGCGTGTCCGCCGATCTCCGCCAGTGCTTTTCCATAGCTGAAATCGGAATCGGAGAAACGCAGATAATGATCGAACGAATCGTAGATCGAATGATAGGAGCCGCCGTTGTCCTCGCCGCCGAAACCGATATCCAAGGATGCAATGCCAAGATGCTGAAGGAACGGAGTGAAATCGGATCCTGAACCAAGAGGACTTATCTGGAATTCCTGCTTCTCCAACGCCGCTTTCTTCTGATCCGGCGATCCTCCAAGCAGCAATTTCGCCCTCAGACGCTCGTAGACAGTGACATTTTTTTCAGGATCAAGCACTTCCTTTGAAATTTCATTGACGAAATGCCGCAGTGATTGCGATCCCCCCGCCGATAAAAATCCTCTTCCGTTGGCGTCCGAATTGATATAGACGACCGCTTTCGCTGTCAATTCATCGGCATGCGCTTCAACCCATTCGGATGATCCCAACAGGCCGGGTTCCTCTCCATCCCATGCGCAATAGACTACAGTGCGTTTCGGCTTCCATCCTTTTTTGACAAGTTCGCCGATCGATCTGGCTTCTTCCATCATCGCCACCTGGCCGCTTACGGGATCGGAAGCGCCGTTGACCCATGCATCGTGATGGTTGCCCCGAATGACCCATTCATCCGGGAATACCGATCCCTGTATTTCAGCAATCACGTCGTAGATCGGTTTGATGTCCCAGTTAAATTCCAGTTTCAGATGCACAATACTTTTACCCGGTCCCAGATGGTACGTAAACGGAAGCGCACCTCGCCAGGTTTCCGGCGCTACCGGTCCGCCGAGACTTTTTAACAGTGGAATGGCGTCGGCATATGAAATCGGCAATACTGGAATTTTCATGATTGTGGGAGCGTCTTTAATGGAAAGACGGCGGGCGTCCTTGGTCGCAGCGATAAAGGGTGTCAATGGATCTCCTGAATACACCGGTGTATCGGCAACCGACCCGCGCTGCGCCCCTTCTTCACTTCTGAAGGCTCCTTCCGGATAGGCATCGCCCTGATAGTACCCGTCTTCTTTCGGATCCGAATAAATTACACATCCCACCGCCCCATGTTCAAACGCCACCTTGGGTTTTATTCCGCGCCACGAGCCGCCGTATCGGGCAATGACTATTTTACCTTTGACGTCAATGCCATATTCAGCCAGAATTTCATAATCTTTCGGTACTCCGTAGTTCACATACACGAGCTCCGCGGTCACATCGCCATCGGCTGAATATGCATTATACGTCGGAAGCTGCTCATCGATCTGATTCGAGGTGGCATCCTCCGGCAGGACCGGCTCCGTCAAGCGTGCCGTAAATTTCTGCGGAGACGTCATCTCAAGGAGGCGGGTTTTCGGCGTCGGGAATAAGACATAGAATTCTTCTATCCGGCTCTTGTATCCCCACGACGCAAATTGCGAAGAGATGAACTCCGCATTTTTTTTATCCCAGGGAGACCCCACATGGTGAGGATGGCTGCTGAGCAGCTTCATCCATTCTTTCAGATTGGAAGGATTTACCTGGGCATCGAATTCTTTTTCTCTGGTGAGTTGTTCCTTCAACTCCTGCGCATTGGAAGAGACGGCGAATCCCGTTACGAGGATGATCAAGAAGAGTCTCATGAAATGGCGATGGTTCATAGTTCTGCTCGATTATTGATGGGTGATGTGGAGGATCATGGCTTTGACGAGATCATTGCGGGCAAATAAAATTTCAGATTATTTTTGGGGACACGCATATTCCATCGGTCGCTCCTCGTTCGATATTCCCGATTAAAATTTTGACAATATGAGCTCGTTGGTCGGATATTGTTCGACGAGCTTGAGCACCGATAGCATTGCCTCTCTCGGGGCCATCCGTGCGATGGACCGTCGTAAGGCCTGGTGGCGTGCAACGGCCGGACCGAAGAGCAGCTCTTCCCTTCGGGTGCCCGAGAGTATGATATTGACGGACGGAAAGATCCTCTCATTGGAGAGAGTGCGGTCAAGAATGAGCTCCATGTTGCCGGTACCCTTGAATTCCTGGAAGATAAGCTCGTCCATCCGCGATCCGGTTTCGACGAGCGCCGTTGCGATGATGGTAAGCGAACCGCCGCCCTCGCATTTGCGCGCCGCGCCGAAAATGCGTTTGGGTATCTCCAGCGCGCGTGCATCGACGCCGCCGGACATGGTCCTGCCGCTGCTTTGCTGATGGATATTGAACGCGCGGCCGAGCCGCGTGATGGAATCCAGCAGTATCACCACATCCTTTCCCGCTTCCACCTTTCGCTTTGCATATTCAAGCACGAGTTGGGCAAGCCGGACATGTTCGCCCCGTTCGCTGTCGCTCGAGCTCGCGAAGACTTCGCCCTTGATCGTCCGGCGCATGTCCGTGACCTCTTCGGGCCGTTCATCGATCAAGAGCACGAGCAGATCGATTTCGGGGTTGGTGAAGCTGATCGCATGCGCCATCTGCTGCATGAGCATTGTTTTTCCCGCCTTCGGCGGAGACACGACGAGCGCCCGCTGCCCTTTGCCGACCGGGCAAAAAAGGTCGACGATGCGCATCGAGTTCGCCCCGTACCGGTCCGTTACATCCTCCGGTTTCATTTCAAGTTTGATGAGCTCGTGCGGAGAAATAACCGTATGCTCGGAAAATTCACGCAGGCTTTTCCATTTCTCGACAGTGAGTCCGTTGACAGTGGCAATGGCATCCACTTCCGGATTTCGGCCGTTCTTACGCGAGGTTGTCCCTTCCATCAAAACGCCTGGACGAAGGTTGCACTTGGTGATCAATGAAGCGGAAATATACGGATCGCCGTCTGTGTGCTTGAATTGCGTTGAGCGCGATCTGATGAAGCCGCCGCGCCGCGCATCAAGTTCGAGCATTCCTGTGAATGGAGTGGACACTAGTCTTGGCTGTATTTTAGTTGGGAAGAGGCCGGAGCATCATATGAAGCTGCAGCACCTTCGAACGTTGATGCAACGCCGGCGAAGCAGATGCGTGTGGATTGTTGCGAGCGCTTCTTGTAGAGTAAGTTGTTGACTCACCCCGACGTCGCACGAGTGCGAGTGCGAGTGACGTATGCATGGATGACGTATCGCCATTGTGTTAATATACGATGAAAACGACAGAGAATCAAAGACCGGCCGACTTCATTTTTTTCCACATGAATCGATCAAAACACGATTCCACGCTGGGGCGGTGAGCCAACCTTATCTTTACCCAAAAAAAAAGTCCCGCCGGTTCACTGGCGGGACTCTTTTTACTGTACCGATGTGTTCCGAACTGCCTAGTTCAAAGCTGCTTCAGATGCTGCGGCTTTTTCTTCGGCGGTCGGAGGCACGGGAACGGCATCCTTCAGCGTGATCGGCGGAAGTTTGTGTTTCGACACGTAGTCGTCCACAACCGTCTGCTCCTTGCCGCGCAAGTATTCAACGACCGACAGCACGATCTTCTTGCTTTCGCCGTCGAATTCGATGACCGTCATCGGCAATTCATCGTCCACATGGAACGCATCGGCGATGTTCTTCACCGGTGTGAGGCTCAACTGTGACAGCGGAACGAAACCATCCACGCTCATCGGCAATTCGACGATGACGCCTTTTTCGATGATGCGGACGACTTTGCCTTCAACTTCGGTACCGACTTTGTACGCGTAGCTGAATGTGTTCCACGGATTGTCCGTGAGTTGTTTGTGGCCGAGCGAAATGCGGCGCTGGTCCACGTCGACGCCCAAAATCACGACATCGATCGGATCGCCTTTTTTCACGACTTCCCCGGGGTGGCGGATCTTCTTTGTCCACGACAGGTCCGAAATGTGGATCAAGCCGTCGATACCCTGCTCCAGTTCCACGAACACGCCGAAGTTCGTCAGGTTGCGGACGATACCGGTGTGATGCGAACCGACGGGATATTTCACGAGCAATGATGACCACGGATCCGGTTCAAGCTGCTTGATGCCGAGCGAGATTTTCTTCGCGTCTTTGTCCAGCGACAGGATCACCGCATCGATCATCTGTCCCATGGAAACGACCTGCGACGGATGTTTGATGTGCTGTGTCCAGCTCATTTCCGAAATGTGGATCAGGCCTTCAATGCCCTTTTCAATTTCGATGAATGCGCCGTAATCGGTGAGCGAGACGACTTTGCCGTTGACCTTGGTGCCCACGGGATATTTCGTTTCGATATTTTCCCACGGATGCGGCTGGAGTTGTTTGTAGCCAAGCGAGATGCGTTTCTTTTCCTGATCGAAGTCCAACACCACGACGTTGATCGTCTGATCGAGCTTGACGATTTCTGAGGGGTGATTGACGCGGCCCCACGAGAGATCCGTGATATGCACAAGACCGTCCACGCCGCCCAAATCGACGAACACGCCGAAATCGGAGATCGCTTTGACGGAGCCTTCGAGGATCTGGCCCTTTTCGAGGCTGGCCAGGATCGCCTTGCGCTGATCGGCCATCGATTCCTCAACGAGGATCTTGTGGCTGACGACGACATTTTCCGACGGATGATTGATCTTCACCACGCGGAAATCCATTTCCTTGCCGATGAGTGCATCGAAATCGCGCACCGGACGAACGTCGATCTGCGATCCCGGAAGGAAGGCGTCGATGCCCGCGAGGTCCACAACGATACCGCCCTTGATGCGGCGTATGCATTTTCCTCTGATGATTTCGCCCGTCGTGAACGCTGTGGTAACGCGTTCCCACATGCGCATGAAGTCTGCGCGCTTGCGCGAGAGCACGAGCTGGCCGTCTTTGTCTTCAATGCTTTCCAGATAGACTTCGACGTCGTCGCCGACCTTAAAGTTCGCTATGTCGGGAAACTCATTGAGAGACACGATGCCGTCGGACTTAAAACCGATGTCCAACGCGACATCGTTGTCGCCGATGTGCACGATCTTGCCCTTGACGATTGTGCCCTGTGTGATTTTACCGAGCGTTCCTTCGTACATCGACGATAAAAACGCGTATTCCTCCTGGGAATAGCGAAGATCGTCGACATCGTTTGCAAATAAATTTGCCATACATCTCCTTGGTGTCTTCATCATTCTGAAGACGATGAATTACTGATGCGCGCTTCGTGGACAGCCGTCCGATCCATTCCGCATTCGCCCGTAATTCCGTGCCTGATTAGTGAGTTGCTGTAGTTAGTTTGTGACGGCCTGGTGAAAATATATTTTTGTATGTATTGCAGGGCGGATGTGATAGCGCCCGGGTAACTAAATTTTTTCGATCACTGTCTTGATCTGCTCCATGAGCCATTGCGGCGTGGAGGTCGCCCCGCTGATGCCGACGGTCTCGGCCCCTTCGAACCACTCGCGCTTCAGTTCGTCGCCGCTTTCGATGAAGAACGTGCGGGGATTCTCGGACTGCGCAATGTCGAACAGCACTTTTCCGTTCGAACTCATCTTCCCTGCCACGAAGATCATCACATCGTTGCCCCGCGAAAATTCCCTGAGACGTGTTTCGCGTCCCGATACCTGGCCGCAGATGGTCTCTTTGGCGTGAAAATCGACCGCCATCTCCTCGAATGTCCCTACGTCAAACTCAGCCTTGATCCTCTTTTGTATTTCGTCGCGGATCGAGTAGAACGTGCCCTTGTCCATCGTCGACTGCGCGAACAGCACGGTGTTTTTTGCGAGATCCAACTTCTCGATCTCGTCCACCGATTTGATGACGATCGCCGTATTGGCAGTGTGACCAACGAGGCCGATGACTTCGGCATGGTCTTTTTTGCCGAAGATCGCGATCTGAAATCCCTTGTCGTAATACTTGCGTATCCGCTCCTGCACCTTTGTCACCACCGGGCAGGTTGCATCGATCAACTCGATGCCCAGTTCTTTTGCCCGCCTGTATGTTTCGGGAGGCTCGCCGTGGGCGCGTATCAATACCTTTGCATCCCTGATCGTTTCCAAATCGCTGTGGCGGATCGTGCGCAGGCCCTTCGCCTCGAGCCGCTCGATCTCGACCGGATTATGGATGATCTCGCCGAGCGAATATAATTTCTGCGATGCGGCCAGTTCCTCTTCCGCTATGTCCACGGTGCGAACGACACCCCAGCAGAATCCTGAAAATTTATCAACGTGTACAATCACGCCAACAGCTCCTTCGCTCTCGAGAGAATGAATGCGGTCTGTTCTTCGATCGTCAACCGTGTGGTGTCGATCACATACGCATCGTCCGCTTTCTTCAGCGGACTGTGGGCGCGGGTCGAATCATTCCTGTCGCGCTCCATGATTTCTCTCTCTAACGCCAACACGTCGGCGTAAATTCCCTTTTCTTCCAGTTCCATCGCCCGGCGCACCGCGCGTTCATACGCATCGGCGATCATAAAAATTTTCAATTCCGCATTCGGAAATACCACGGTACCGATATCCCGGCCGTCGAGCACGATGCCTCCCTGTGCGCCCATGGCGCGCTGTTCGCGCACCAGGAGATCTCTCACCGCCGGCACGGCGCTGATATCGCTCGCGGCCTTCGATACCTCAGGCATCCTGATCGCGTCGGTCACATCCGCACCGTCGAGCATCACATGGACCTTTTGCGCATCGTCGTACTCGAGGCGGACGGTTGTCGTTTTCGCCATCCGTTCGATCGCATCCCGATCACCGGATTCAACGCCAAGTTGCATCGCCTTCAGCGCCACAGCCCGATACATCGCCCCCGTGTCCACGTGGACGTATCCGAGCTGCTGCGCGACACGTTTCGCCGTGCTGCTTTTCCCCGATGCGGCGGGCCCATCTATGGCAATGATGATATTTTTCAACGATTCCAGAATAAGTAAATGGATTTTAATATAAGGTTTTTTCCGCTTTAAAACAACAGTCTGCCGCGTTGCGGATTCGGGATTGTGGAGTACGGGCCGTATTGTGTCGATAATGGTTCAACTGAGGTGCGCTTGTTGACCGTAGCGC
Organism: uncultured Ignavibacteriota bacterium; assembly: GCA_903884005.1. Taxonomy (GTDB): domain Bacteria; phylum Bacteroidota; class Ignavibacteria; order UBA10030; family UBA8401; genus CAISDA01. The sequence goes on from CAISDA010000083.1 coordinate 110,726, forward strand.
CCTGCAGGCGCACTACGTGCGCTTTCTATCGTTTCATTTTTTTCGTATGTTATGTGCATGAAAAAATTATCACACGATGAAATTGCGGCCAACCGAACGCCCCTTGCGGCGATAGAGACCGCCCCCCGTTTCCCCATCTACGCCTTGGCGGACAACATCAGAAGCCTGTATAATGTCGGATCCATATTCCGCAGTTCCGACGGTGCGATGATACAAAAGCTGTTCCTCACAGGCTACACGCCCTACCCTCCCCGTAAAGAGATCGACAAGACCGCGCTCGGCGCCACGAACTTTGTTGCGTGGGAATATCATAAGGATCCAATGGATGCGGTCGCACAGATCAAAGCGCTGGGCATCAAACTCTGCGTGCTCGAATTGACCACGACGAGCCGCCCATATTACGATCTCACGCCGGCCGATTTTCCACTCTGTGTTGTGGTGGGAAATGAAATCACGGGTGTATCGAAGGAGATCATTGATGCGGCGGATTTTGCGATCGATATTCCGATGTTCGGGCATAAGCAGTCGCTTAATGTCGCCGTCGCATACGGGATCGTGCTCTACGATTTTCTGCGCATCTTGCGTAAATGAATGATTCGAACGAACGGCGATATGCATCAGGCCGGGCGGAATGCGCGCGTGTCGCGACGGAATTATTTGTGCGGATGTTTCTGCGGGTGCTGACGGATCGATGGAGTATGCGGGATCTCAACAGATGCGAGCGTGAAATAATCGCTCTTTTCGATGGAATGGATGCGTATCACTCCCGCACGCACGAGCGTTGTGAGTATGCGCGAGGCGCGGCGGCGCGACACGTTGATCGCCGCCGAATATTCTAGCACGGTGACCCGCTCATTTTTTTCGAGATACTCGAAGAGCCTGCGTTCGTTCTCGCCGATGGCGAACGTCAGCGGCGGACGGTCCTTGCGTTCATCGCGCAGCACCTTGATCACTTCTTTGCTTGCGGGCACCGTCTTATCGTTCACGCGTATGAATATTTTGGCCTCTTCCGTGTCGTCATTGACCAGCGCGTGCGGCTTGTCGTCGCTTTCTGAGACGCTCGCGATGATCACGTCGCGCTGCTTATAGGCGACGATCTCGATGTCCGGCACAATGGGCGGGTCGCAGAAAAATTCTCCCGCGTGGTAGATGAGGTCCAGTTCCTCCTTCTCGCTCACCACGCCGACGATCGAGCCGTCGTCATCGACACCGAAGAGCATGATGCCGCCGCGCGTGTTGGCGAAGGCGATGAGCGTTCGTGCGATCTTCTCGGGCGTCGACACCTTCCGCTTGAATTCCAGCTCGAAGCCTTCGCCTTCTTCCACAAGATTTTTTATGTCGTGTATGGTCACTGGCCGATCCTCACTCGCCTGGGCCGGTTCTCATCAATTCCAGTTCGTCCCACCGTGCATAGAGCTTGCGCACTTTTTCTTTTGCCGCTGCGAGTTCTTCCGTCAGCGCGATGGTCCGCTCGCCGTGCTTTTCGTAAAAGTCATCCGCCGAAAAAATGGACTCGATGCGATGGACGTCCGTTTCGGCGCGCATGATATCGTCTTCCATCGTCGACAATTCCTTTGCATCTTTCCATTTCAATTTATTCAGCTGCGGTTTCGTGCGTGTGTCCTGTTTTTTTGCCTCTTCGGCAAAGGCCGCCGCCTCGGCGATCCGTGCCTTCCGCTTTTCGAGATAATAGTCGTAGTCGCCTTCGCTGAAATGGACGTAGCCGTCGCCTTCGAACGCCATGATCCCGTTGCACACACGGTTCAGAAAGTACCTGTCGTGGCTCACCGCAATGACGACCCCGCCAAACGACACCAGCGCCTCTTCCAGCACGCGAAGCGTGGCCAAGTCGAGATCGTTCGTCGGCTCATCGAGTATGAGGAAGTTGCCGCCGTTCTTCAGGATCTTCGCCAGAAGCAGTCGGCTCCGTTCGCCGCCCGAGAGTTTCTCCACTTTCGTGTTCATCCTGTCGTCTGTGAACAGGAACTTGCGCATGTATTTCCACACGGTCATCCGCTCTTCGCCGAAGATGATCCATTCCCTGCCCTCGCCGATCTCCTGCATCACCGTATTATTGTCGTCCAACGCCACACGCGACTGGTCGATATAATTGAAGATCGTTCGGTCGCCCGTTTCCACATTTCCCTGGCTGGCTTCGAGCTCCCCGAGAATGATCTTCAGGAGCGTCGTCTTTCCCAGCCCGTTGCGGCCGATGATCCCCAGTTTCCGTTTCTTATCGAAATTGAAGTCGAGGCCCTCGAACAACTGCCTCCCGCCGAGTTCCATGCCGATATTTTTTAGGTTCACAATTTTCGACCCAAGACCGGTGGCCGGCGGAATGAGCAGTTCGACCTCTTCTTCCGCCTTGAATCCCTGCTTGTCCACCATCTCGAAATAATTTTTCAGCCTGCTCTTCGACTTGGTGCGGCGCGCGCGGGGGCCCTTGCGCACCCACTCCAGCTCGCGCTTGAGAAAACTGTTCCGCTTGCCCTCTTCGATCTCCATCTGGGCCTCACGCTCGGCCTTGTCGATAAGGAAGTCGGTATAATTGCCGTTGTGCGAGTAGCACATGCCGTCGGCGAGTTCCACGATGCGGTTCGCGATCGAATCCAGAAAGTACCTGTCATGGGTGACGAACAGACATGCGCCCGAATAGTTTTTCAGGAATTCTTCGGTCCATTCGATCGATTCGGTATCGAGATGGTTCGTCGGCTCGTCGAGTATCAGCAGGTCGGGACGCGAGATGATGGCCTTGCAGAGCGCCACGCGACGCTTCTCGCCGCCCGAGAGCGTGGTGATGTCGCGCGTCCGTTCCGGCACATTGAGTGAATGCATGGCCGCTTCGATGCGGTTCTCGAGGTTCCACCCGTCCAAATGATGGATCTGCTCCTCAAGCACATGGCGGCGGTCCGAGGTGTACGGAAGCGATTCATACTCGGCTAAAATATCGACGATGTCGTGCGCGCCCTCATGTATGTTCTCGAATACCGTCTTCGAGTCGTCGAGCCGGAAATCCTGCGACAAATATCCGATGATGATGTCTCGCCGGCGAGACAGGATTCCCCCGTCAGGCTCCATAATGCCCGCGATGATCTTCAGGAGCGTCGATTTTCCCGAACCGTTCCTTCCAATGAGCCCGATGCGGTCGGTCTGATGAATATTCAGTGTCGCATTATTCAGGACAACCTGTTCTCCGAATCGAATGACTATTTCCTGTGCGTTCAGTATTACCGGGCTTATCGCTTTTGCCATGTGTCTCTCTGAGTAAAAAAAAACAATATATTCGCTGACTATATAATACGAATTTTCCGGGGAAGTACAAGCGCCTGCCCACTGGGTCGTGAATAAAAAAAGAAGCGCGTTCCATACCGGAACGCGCGTCTCGTACGAAGAGGATGGTGTTCTTAAAGGCGAGACTATGCCCTGCCCAGCATAGAATAAACATGAATAACGAAGCGTGAAAAATCTATTTTTTTGTTTCCTGGTAGCGCCGGAAGATCGTTATCAAAAACCCGCCGATCATGGCGAACGTGCCCAACCAGACAAGATTGATGAACGGCTTGATCGTCGCTTCGACGATGAGCACGTCGCGCTTTTTTGGCGCGCCCGGATCCGGCGGCGTCCGAACGGTCAACGACAGCGTCGCTTTGCTTTCATCCGTTTTGTTCGGGTTCACGCTTTTAATGGCCAGCGAAACGGCCGTTCCCGGAATGACCGCCGGTATAAACTGCAACTGGCCTCTCTTGTTCAGCATCAGCACCTGCACCCGGATGACCTTCCCGTCGCGAAGCACGTCGATGTTGGCCGCGACACGGTTTCCCGTCTCGGCCGACTGGCTGAATTCATAGCCGCGGTAGGTGACCTTCTCGCCGCCGGCATCAGCCGTCTCGTTCACATGGAGGGTGATCTCCCGTTCGTTCGATTCTTCGGGCGACTCCAGCGATACCGGGGCAAGATAAAAATCTTTCGTGATCAGATTCTTCACATCGGGACTCCGCATCAGCCCCATATCTTCGGCCTGGAACATCACCGGTTCAACGATGAATGACCTGCCATTGCCTTCCACTTCCACGGTGAAGGCGAACCTTCCCCGTTCGGCCGCGTGGTACCCCACATACGTCATCGTGTATCCCATCGACGTCACCTTCCGGCCCTCTTCAAGGGACAGCGTCTGCTTTTCATCATATTTCGCGGACGACACAAACCCGAGAAACATGAGTGCGATGCCGACATGCGCAAGAGACCCTCCGGCAAGCTTCGGATTGCCTTTCATGATCTTGAAACCGATGATGATATTGGCAAACAGCGCGAATGATGACGCGAGGATGAAGATGATCATCGGTAGATGATGGGCGCCGATGACGATGGCTGCAATGGTCAGGAGCGCTGCAAGCACGAACGGAAGCAGCAGGCCGTTGAGCACCTCTTTCGCATTCGACCGTTTCCACCAGAGCAATTGCCCGGCGCCCATCAGAATCGCGATGAAGATCCCCAGCGGCAGCGTGGTCGTCACATAGAACGACGGATCGACGGCCGAGGGCTTTCCCTGCGTGATGCCCGTGATCAACGGGGCGGAGGTGCCGATCGCGACAAAGACCGAAATGCAAACGAGCGCCGAGGCTCCGAGGAAGAGCGCGAACTCGCGCGAGAAGAACGAGTGTTCCACCGGCACGACCGGCATCTCTTTCCATCGCGTGAAGAACAACCCGAAGCCGAATGCGGCATAGGCAACGATCACGGCGAACAGCATCCAATAGACCCACATGCCCGCATCGACGAACGAATGCACCGACGTATCGCCAAGCACACCGCTTCTGGTCAGGAACGTCGCATAGAGCACCATGATGAAGCAGAGCATGCTCAGCACAAAATTCGTTTTGATAAACGCGCCGCTCCTCCGCTGCGACAGCATCGTGTGGACGGACGCGACACAGACGAGCCATGGCACGAGAGATGAATTTTCAACCGGATCCCAGCCCCAGAATCCGCCCCACCCGAGCGTTTCGTACGCCCAGTACCCGCCCATGATGATGCCGGTGCCGAGGATCATCGCCCCGAAAATCGTCCATGGCGCCGCCGCCCGTATCCAGCTCACATAATCGCGCTTCAACATGCCGGCGGCCGCGTAGGAGAACGGCACGGACATGGAGGTGAAGCCGATGAAGAGTATCTGAGGATGGATGACCATCCAGTAGTTTTGCAATAACGGGTTCAGCCCTTTTCCTTCAACGGGCACCTGGCCCCAGAGGCCCTTGGCCTGATCGATCCAGAGAAAGGCGCCGTTGGCCGGAAGCGCACCGGCATGGATCAGCTCGTTCGGAAAAACATCCCAGACCATTGCGAACGGGTCTTTCACAATGAGCATGAGCAGAAGGAACGAAAAGATGGATCCGAACACCATCATCAGTTCGGATTCATAGTTGCGCTTCATTGCATAGCGGGAAAGAAAAATGCCGAGAATGCCTGTGTAGAACGCCCACAGCATGAAGCTGCCTTCCTGCCCCGCATACGACGTCGAGACAAGCAGCGACAGGGGGAGATCGGTCGAACTGTGGTTCCAGACGTAATAATACTGAAACTGATGGGTGACAATGTGTTCGATGTGCACGCCCGCAGCGCCGACAATGCCGGCCGCTGCGAGGAAGTAGAGATATCTGCCAATCACCTGAAAACGCGGGGCATAATTCCGATAGTGTGCAGCATAACAAAGAACGGAGAACAGCGATGCAGCAAAAGCAAGCTTCACGATTACGGCTCCAACCATACAAACTCCTCGGTCTTACGTAATGGACACTGTCGCAGCGGCCTTCCCTGGCCGCAACGTGTCCTTGCACCCCGAGCATGCCTGCAGTGAGCATGCCTCGGCGGGGCCGTTAATGTTGCTAGAGCGATTTTTTAACTGCGGTGGAATCGCCATTGTACTTGGAAGGACACTTCGTTAAAATTTCGGTCGCGTGAAATGCGCCGTCGTGGTAGCGTCCCTTCGCGACGATGCTTGTCGCAATGTCGAAATTATTCGGCTTGGCGCCTTCCAGCACGACCGTTGCTTCCTTTGCGTTATCGTCCTTCATGATGAAGGTGAACTGGCTTTTTGACGCATCGAACGACGCCTCTTTCTCCTTCATCCATACGCCTTTGACCTGCACTTTTTTTGCGACCGTTTCGGCGCGCGCAAAGTCCGTATACTCCACGTTGCTTTCAACAAACGACATCGCGCCGAAGATGAGCGCGGCGACGATGACCACCACAGCGATAACGATCTTTAAATTCATTGCTATTCCTTTTTAATTACCGCATTGATTTTTCAAGTTTCGATATTTTCGAATCGAGCCGGAACAGATAGAACAAAATTCCGCTCCAGTTAATGAGCACGACAAGCATTGCAATATAGAGCTGATTCTTTTCAAAAAAGTCCATGATCATAAAAGCCTCTTCATGTGAGTGACTGAAAATTAATGGCGTGATGCCTGGTGTGTATGTTCAAGCAGCAGCGAACGCACTTTCAAATTGTAGATCCAATAAAAGAACATCGTGAATCCGAAAATGGACGCCAAAAACAGGATCAGCATGTTGGGCGGCATATGAAGCTGCGCCACGGGAGCCGATCCCATTTCATCGCCTTTCGATCCCGGATGCAATCCCTTCATCACGCGGGGCATCACAAAGATGAAGAACGGCGTTGTTGCGCCGGCAATAATGGCATACGCCGATGAGAGTGTCGCTTTCTTTTCCTCATTGTCGATGGCCGAACGCAGTGCAAAGTACGCACTATATATTAACAGCAGAATGAAAATGGAAGTTTCACGCGGATCCCAGTTCCAGAACGACCCCCAGTTAAATTTTGCCCACAGCGATCCGGTCAATGTGGCAAGGATACAGAACATGGTGCCCAGCCCTGCGGCGGCCACGGTCCGGATCTCGTCAACATAATTTTTCGTCTTCAAGTACCGGATGCTGAATACGACGCTGACGGCGAATGCGACCATGGTGGTCCATGCCATCGGCACGTGAAAAATGATATTGCGCGCCTTCTCTTCGAGGCCCGGGATGAGCGGGAGCTCGTACCAATGCTGGGGAACGGGCACCATCGGCATCGCGAAGCCGAGTATCAGGACAACCGTGATCCAGACAGAGAGAATGATTTTGCTTAACGGTGAAAACATGAGATACCCTTTATGTTGTTAATCTTTCCATACATGTTCGAACAAGAGCAGCGACAGCGTGATGATGACTACGGAAAACGACACGAGTATCTGAAATTCCTTCACCGATTCTCCAAAATACGCACCGTCCGCCGCCATTTTAGTCGCGTTGATCGCGGTCAACAAGAGCGGCAGCAATATAGGGAATGCTAATACGGGGAAAAGAGTTCCCTTCGTATTGGCTTTGGCGATGATCGCGGCAAGAATTGTGGATGCGCTCGCCAGGCCGATGCTACCCAGGATGATCGCGGTCCAGAAAATGGATTGTGTCCGCACGACAAAATCCGCCACAACAACCTGATACGCAAGCCCGATAAAAATGTTGAGCGCCAGCGCCAGCAGGCAGTTATAGATCAATTTCCCGACAAAGACACTCGTCGAATGCGTCATCAATTGCAGCGTCATCACCGTGCCGCGCTCCTCTTCGGCCACGAAGGAGCGGGACAAACCGGACATGGCGCTGAAAAAAATGACGATCCACAGCAGTCCAGAGAGCACGTCCGCAGGCACCGTCTCGCCGCCGAGCGAGAAGAGGATGATGGACAGCGTTGTCACGACAAACATCATCAGCGCATTCAACGCATAGCGCGTGCGGAACTCGGAAAGAATTTCTTTTTCGACAAGATAATATGTCGTGGTGATGCTTCGTTTCATGCTCGTCATGGCCGTTTCATCCGTTCCACGGTGACAATGGATCCCGCATAGTCGAGGTCATCCTTGTCGTTCGTTGCAATAATGAGTATGCCGGTCCCCTGCTGCTCACGCATCACGGCGCGGACGACCGCGATGCCTTCCTCGTCCAGGTTGGCGCATGGCTCGTCCAGCACCAGGAGCGGCGGCTCATGGAGAAGGGCCGCGCAATATTTAAGCCGCTGCTTCATGCCCGATGAATACGTGCGCAGTTCGTCGTTGCGTTTATCAAACAGACTGAACCGGCGAAGCAAGTCCTCGATCCGGTCGCCGGGAGCCGCAGAATGATTGCGTATGCGCGCGCACAGGCTGAGATTTTCAATGCCCGTAAATTCGTCGTAAAGATTGATGTACGGTGCCACGAATCCGATATGCGGATACATGCGGCCGGGGTATTCGACCGGAGTTCCGTCGATCGTCAGCCCCACGCTGCCCCGCGACGGAGACAGGAGCCCGCACAATATTTTAGCAAGGGTCGATTTCCCCGCGCCGTTTTTTCCGACGAGCGCCAGAGAGTCTCCGTTGCCGAGCGCGAACGAGATATTCTCGACGATGAGTTTGCGGTTGAACTCCTTGGAGATGCCCTGTGCGCTGAAGTGTATGGTTGTCATCGGACCACTGCAAACTTTCCCTTCACGACCGAATCGCCGGCTGTGAGCATGTACAGATACACGCCCGAAGCGGCAAGATCGCCGTGCGAATTTTTACCGTCCCACACGGCGTACGTGCCGCCGCTGAATGACCGAACCGGGACTGCCCCGGAGTAAATGCCATCATAGCTCGCCGAGTACACGGTGAGCTGCGGCGCCTCTTTGGCCGACGCGAGCACGATCGGGCCGATATACAGCGGCGATGTTGCGGGATGAAATGGATTGGGGTAACAGACAACCGCCGGGGTCGCCGCCATTGCCGATGGGAGCACAAAAGTGGATATCCAATTCACCGGGTCGGGCACCGAAAAATTCGTCGACCATCCGTTTGCCAATTGCGTGCCGCCATCGATCGCCGAGAGCGATGCGCGCAATTGGTAGGTGTACAGATTCGATTGGCTCCCGAGCGCATCGTCCATATTCACGTTGGCAACGATGAATGCGGCGGTATCCGCTCCCTTCAGCACCTGCAGATAATTGACGCCGAACCCCTTGCATGAATACTGAAACACCGAGGCGGCGTTTCCGAGCGTCTGCTGTTCCCGTATGTTCACCGATGGAAACAATCGCGCATCGGCATAGTATCGCACTGAATCGGCCCTCCGCCCTGTGAAATAATTCCAGTAACAGAATTCGGAAAATTCTTTCGCCAGCGACGTGTTGTTTTTTTCGAGCACTGTCTTTTCCGCGAGGATCGGTTTCATCGCCGCGATCGATTCCCATGTCTGACGCATGATGCCCACGCCGTAGCGCTTCATGAGGAAGATGCTCCAAATCGCGCGTTCATACCCGGCGTACGCACCCAGCGCTGTGTACAGCGAAATATTTTCGATATTCCTGAAATACGTGCCGATATCCTTGACGTAATCTTTTGAGTACGGAAACACCGTGGGCTCCATCGATTCGGCGCTGAGCTCATAAAAATAGAGATCGTCATACCATACGCCGTACCCGCCGATCTGGATTGCATGGTGGAATTCATGCGCCGCCGTGCTCATCAATGCCGCGAGGCCGATCGTCCGGTATCCCGCCGCGTAGTCGTTATCGATGTCGATGTACGACGCATACTTCGGTGCTGCAGTCGTGCCGGGCAGAGGCGCCGCGTTATCCCACACCGTTTCGCCGAAATCGTTCACCACGCGGTCCTGGATGTAAACGTCATACTCATTGCCGCCGCCGTCTCCCTGGTCCGATGGCGGGGCGGCAAAACCGAACGTCGTCACTTCCGCTGTCCAGACGGAATCGAAGATCCTGGCGACTGTGTCGACATACTGCGCCGCCGTTCCCGAAATTCTCACGCCCGCCGCTGTGACCATCGCAGGCGTGTTGATGCCAGCGGTGTCAAAATGGATCCGGAATTTTTTTGACGGACTCAGAATGCTCTGCTGCAGTACAGGCCTGACGGACGCTGCCGTCACTTTTCCCTGCACGCCGAAGGGAGCTGCGGTCAAAAACCGGTCGAACGTAGCGCACTTCTTCCCTTCCGTGAGCTGAGCATCGGCAACGGCCGGAACAACGATGATGGCCCACAGACAAATGTTAATGATGCTTCGCATAGTGCAGTGTGATTAGGTTCCGTTTCGGATCTGTGACGATGATGTCCATCGCGCCGTCGCCGTCGATGTCGGCGCAGCGAAACGCCCCATCGAGGGGGACGTCGAGGATATATTGTTTGTCGAAAAATGTGCCGTTCCCTCTGCCGCGAAGAAAAAAGAGCTCGGAGGTGAGGGCGTTCATATAGACGATGTCGATCACTCCATCTCCGTCGAAATCCAGGAGCTGCACCTGATCGGCGGCGGCGATGGGGACGGATGCGGCGATCGTTTTCAATTCACGGAACTTTCCCTTGCCCGCACCCAATGCCACCCCCAGCGTGTTCGCCGGAGACTGGAAAAAAAGGCAGTCGGTGTACGTATCGCCGTCGAAATCGTCGAAGTACAGGAAGCATCGCGTGATCACGCTGTCGGGAAACACGTACGACTGCGTGTTCGACCGATAGGAGCCCGTCGAATCGCTGAAGGTAATGCCCAGCACGTATTTTCCCGTCAATTGATCGGCATAGACATATGCCAGGTCGGGACGTCCGTCGCAATTGAAATCGTTCACGGCGCCTGCGAGAATTTTTGCGGGAATGATCGGCTTGAAACTTCGTTCGATGAATCGCGTGCCGCGCACCTGCTGATAGTACGACAGCGACGATTGAGGCGCGCCGGACGAGACAAAAAATTCTATCGTTTTATTCTGCACGGCAAGATCGGAAACGATCACCGAGGGATGTTCAGCGGTCGGTATCGTGTAGACCTGCGTTTCAATCTCTCCCTCAGAACCGCCATGCCAACCCTCGTTCAGGGAGAGCACTGAGACGCGTGATTTCGCTGCGTGTGCAAAAATAAACGTTAAGGTTGAATCGCTCTTGGCATAGAGGCGCACGGACGTCGGCGACGGCACGGTCTCGAACGACATCTGCCCGGTGAACGACGGCGCCGTTCCCGACAGCATCAATGAGAGTGTGGAACTGCCGGCATTGATCACGGCGATGTCTTCCCTGCCATCCTTGTTGAAATCGCCCGTGGCGAGTGCCAGCGGCACCTTTCCAACAGCGTACGACACGGATGAATGAGCGCCCCTATAGGCGGTGTCCGCCTTCGCACCGTTATAATAGACCTGTGCTGTGCGTCCTTTTACCGGCACCATGAGCAGATCATCCCTCCCGTCGCCGTCGATGTCGCCATGCAGCAGCGTTCCCTCACCGCCGCCAAATTGGACCTCTTCATCGTATGAACCGTCTCCCCGGTTGAGATAGAGCGAGATCGAGCCGTTCTCCGAATTCCACGCGAGCACGTCATCGAACTGCTTCGACCTGATATGCACCGCTTCAAGGCTCGTCGGTTTGACGTTCATATCCAGCGTCTGTGCAGTATGATATCCTCCCAGACCGTCGCCGTTACAGAACTGCAGAATTTTTTTTTCGGGGACTCCCATGGCAAAGCCGGTCACGGCCTCGTTGGTGCTGTGCAGGAACACGATCTGCACCGAATCCTTTTGGAGCGGCATCACCGTCTGTTCTGCGAATTGCAGATTGCCCATGCCGATCTCGAACAGCATTTCGGCGGAAAGCCAGTTGTAGAGGATGAGATCGGCAAACGCGTCGCCGTTGAGGCGCCGCACGACAAGATCGCTCACCGGAATGCCCGTAAATAATTCCCTGGGCTCTGTGAATGTGCCGTTGCCCGCTCCGTGCAACAGCGTCACGCCCGACGACACCTTGCCGTACGTGAGGATGTCGGGAATATTGTCGTTATCGACATCGGCGATCGCCGCATGGTCCGGATAATACTTCACGGGATAGCGGACGTCGGCATAGAGCGAATCGGTGTTCGTGCTGAGCAGGAGCTCGAGCTGCCGCTGGTCGCGGCGCACAATGACGATGTCGTCGATGCCGTCGTTGTTCAGGTCGCCGACGGTCAGCGACGTTGCATCCGTAATTTTAGCGATGGGGATGACCTCGGAAAAAATGCCTTCACCGTTATTTTTCACGATGACGACCTGTGATGTCGCCGCATCGATGCAGACGATATCGACGTACTGCCGACTGGTATAATGGAGAAAAGCGGGAAGCGTTGGTGTGATCGGAAACTCGAACGAGCAGGTGATGCCGAGTGATGCAGAACTGCGAATGCCGCCGAACGCAGGCACGGCGCACAGGAGCACCAGCATAAGTGCCGCCGTCCCGGTGTGGAGCGTGAACGCCGGGCGATCGTGATAAACCGAAATGTCGTTCGGCGTCGGTTCGGCGTCGGTTCTTCTCATGTTATCGTGTCCGCCGCTGAAGTCGCAATTCGCGCCGACGCAGGGCTTCCTTATACCGGCGTACTTCGGTGTCATCCTCGCATGCGATCGGATCCACACGCACGGGTGTCCCTGCGTCGTCGATCGCCACAAATGTAAAATAGGCCGAATTGGTGTCGTGCGTTTCGCCAGTCAGCAGGTTCTCGGCCGACACTTTCACGCCAACTTCCATCGACGATGAGAAGACACGGTTCACAGACGCCAGCAGCGTCACCACTTCGCCCTGTTTCACGGGGTGTATGAAATTGATCTCATCGACCGATGCCGTCACGCAGACGTGCTTCGAATGCCGCATTGCCGCGATGGCGGCAACCAGATCCATCCAATGCATCAACTGCCCGCCGAGCAGGTTGCCGAGCATGTTCGTTTCGTCCGGCAGCACCAATTGCGTCATATTGGCCTGCGACGTCTTGACGGTTCTTAATCCGTTCATAGTGTTCCGCTCGGTTTCCGGTTGTCGTCGGTTTTCGGCAGCAGCCTGAGTTTTACAACGAGCGCGCGCAGTTCAAGCGCATCATCCCGAAGCGGCGTGGCCGGGAATTTCTCGAACAAGTCATCGATTGCCGCGAGCGCGCCGTCGAAGTCCCTGCGTTCGCGAAGGGAGCGGGCTTTCCAGTACATGGCCGCGTCGGCAAAAGGCGTGTCGTGGTATTGGTCGATCACATTGTCGAAATAGACGATTGCTGCCTTGAAAAATTCGCGGCGGAAGTAGAGCATGCCGCTCTCGAAGATCTTCTCGGCAAGTTTGTTCGTCATTTCGCCGATCTTCGCTTCGGCGTCCTTCGCCAGCGTGTCGCCGGGTGCGAATTCGAGGAATGTCTGAAAATCGTCGATCGCCAGTTTTGTGTATTTTTGATCGAGTTGCGGCTTCGGCGACATCATATAATACGACATGGCGCGTTTATACCGGGCGCGTGCAATATACTTCGACAAGGGCATGGAGCGGATGAGCATATCGTATTCGGCAGCGGCAAGGATATATTCGCTGCGCTGAAACCTCGACTCGCCGATATAGAATTGCGCGCCGTCGGCGACCGTGCTGCCTTGATATTGAACGGTGATCGTCTTAAATGCTTCTATCGCATCCAAATAATTTTCAGCGTCGTATTCGTGCATCGCTTTGGCGAACTGCATTTCGGAGGTGAGCACCTCTTCGCCCTTCGTGGCACTGCAGGATGAGACGGCCAATGCCGCGCCTATGGTGATGATGACGACCGCTGCGAGAGTATAAATTCGATGTACTGCTGTCATAAGGGATAGTCTTTTTTATTGGAACTGCGTCAATGAAATGGTTGAATACCGCCGCATACGCGACAGGAGTTTCCCGCGCACACTCGCGTTGCTGATGTGTGCGGGCTGAAAACCGACTGCGACCGGAATGACCCGGATCAGCGAGACCGTTGTTGCTCTGCCTATTTTTGAAAATTGAAATTCGACCCCGAAACTCACTTGCGTCCACTCGTTCTGGGGCTGATGGAATACAAAGTTTCCCAGCGACGACACAATGTAGCGCCCACCGTACTCCTCGATGCCGTACGGAACGTGCGGATGATGTCCGAGCACGACCGCAGCTCCCTGCGCGACGCATGCATGCATGAATTGTTCCATGCGGTGCGAGGGGATATCCGCATACTCATCGCCGCCATGGACGCTCACAACGACGGCATCTGCTGCGGCGGCGGCTTCCCGTATCTTCGGGAAGAGCCCTGCTGTATCGGTGGATGCAACATGCGCGCGCCACATCCGGCCGTTATTCATGATATCCGTTACGGCAAAGAACGCGAAGTGTATCCCGTTTTTTTCGATCCACAGCGGCTCAAACACATGCTCCGGCGCCCTCGAGCTTCCGATATGGGCGATATTGGCCTCGTCGAGGTTGTCGATCGTTTCCAACACCGCTCGTTCGCCGTAATCGTACGCATGATTGTTCGCCGTTGCAACGCACGTTATGCCCGCGCCGGACAACGTCGCCGCACCGAGCGGCGGGCCGGTGAAAATGTAATTGCTTGCCGGCGACTCGGTCTCGCCATGCTGCTCGGATAATGTGCTTTCCAGATTGACAAAAAAAATATCGGCGCTGTCTTCGCAAAATTTTTCGAACGGATACTGCACCGCGTCGTGCAGGATCTTTTGTCCGAGCGCGCGCCCCAAATTCACATCGCCGAATGCGAGAAGCGATGCCTGCAGGCTCGGCGCAGGCCTGGTGCGGCGCCTGACGACGCGGTCGGCCGAATTTGTTGTCGCATAAAAATATGACGCTGCACAGACCATGCCGCCGAACATCAGCAGCGCCGCGTTGTGTGTGCGCATCAGCCTCAGCTCCGCACGGTAAAAAAGAGATAGATGGCGATGCCCGACGAGACCGTCAGTATCGCCGGCTCCATGATCTTCTCCCACAACGACGGCCGGGGAGGTTCTCCTGAGGCCACGTGCTGCGCCGAAACGCTGAGCCTCGCGATCTGGTCGACGCTCACCGTATCGACGACCGCACTGCGAACCGTGCGGACGAACACTATTTTTCCCGACGATTGCTGCTGCATTTCCAAACGCAGGGCAATACGCACGGTTCGTTCAGTTTTTTTTTCACCAAACCATCCGTCCCTGAATGCGGGACCGTAGCACACATTCACATCCTCGATGCCGAAGGTGATGGCCGTATCGGCAGCCGTTCCTTCTGCGTAGACGGCGCCGCTGCGAGCCGCAGCCGCATCCATCAGGACGGAGCGAAAAAATACGGTCCGCTCGCCGCTGCTGAACGCGACGCGCACGCTCGATGCCCGTGTGATGCCGCCGGCGCCGATGAGTGAATCTGCCGCCGTGCGGCATGCCTCGTCGAATACGCTCTTGTTGGGCCGCGCGCCGGTGTCTGATGTCTGCGCAATCGCCGTAAGGCACGTCACGGCGGCCGCGGCCGCGATCAGGAGAGTGCGGAGGCTCATGCGTCTATCCCCGAGAATGGTTGCTGTTGGTGAGGCTGTTTCGGTCGTCTTCATAGTTGCTTATGAGCGCAGTCTGTTCTTCTGCAACGTTTTTTTTCTCGAACGTACCTCGCTGCCGTTTCATTGGCGCGCATGTCAGGCGAGCTGTTAGCTCGCCTGCACCGCTTCGCGGTGCAGCTTACTTGTGAGAATCGCGATCCAACTGAATCCGGTCCAATTGCTGCACTGTCAAATGCATGTCTTCGTCTATCACGTGGCGCGAAAATCTCCGCGCCCGCCTCACTTCATTCTCGCTGATGGACGCCTGAATCATGTCCTCATCGAATAATTTCGCCTGCGCAAGGATGTCGCCCGCCGGGCTCACAATGTGCGATCCGCCCCAAAAATTCACGCCGTCTTCAACGCCGACCCGGTTGCAGTAGACGACATACGAACTGAGCAGGCGCGCGTAGGTCTTATGATGTTCGTAATTGAGCGCGAGCGCCGGCAGCATCGGCGACTGGCCTGAGATGCGCGTCGGGCTGGCGGCAAGGCAAATGAGTATCTCCGCGCCGTCCTGCGCAAGCACGTAGGGCAGCGACATATGCCACATGTCCTCGCAAATAAGAATGCCGAGCCGGCCATGGCGCGACGGAAAGCAGCGCGCGCTGCTGCCCCGCGAGAAGTACCGCATCTCTTCGAACATGCCGTAGGTGGGCGGATAGATCTTCCGGTGCGCCGCAGAGACCACGCCGTCTTCAAAGACGAAGGCCGAATTATACATGCCGAAATTGTCCGCCTCTTCAACAGCCCCGAGGATGATCGTGGCCTGAGAACTGAGATTGATCAGTTCCTCGAACAGTTCCTGCTTCCTCGCGCGCACTGCCACATCCCAATTCAGATCGCGCACCGTGTAGCCGGTCAGGCTCAGTTCCGGAAAAACGACGATCGCTGCGCCGCTGTCGATCGCCTTCCGGACAGCGATGCAGTGGTTCGCCACATTCGTTTTCAGATCCCCGACCGCTGCATCGACCTGTGCTACCGCTAGTGTGCAATTCATGCTGAACGCCAATTATGAGAATGAAACATCATTCGAGAGTTCGTTGGTATCGCCGTCGGCGACCGGAAATTCTTTTGCGAGAAGCATGCCGATCTCCCGAATGGCATAACAGATCCCCTCGCAGAACTTCGCCGTTTTAAAATGACGGGACATCGTCTCTGCAAGCGCATCCCAGTATTCCTGGTGTATCTTCTTGTGTATGCCCTCATCGGCAACGATATGGAACGCACGGTCGCCAATGCAGAGGAAGATCAACACGCCGGTTTTATCTTTCGTTTCGTGCATGCCCAGCGCGTGGAAATGCCTGAGGGCCAGGTCGTGGACCGGCAGGCGCCGTTCGCGCCAGCTCCGCCTGGCGTGGATGTTCACTCTGATCTCGCCGCTGGTGGCCTCTTCAGCCTCGGCAATCGTTGCCGCTACGCGGCGAAGTTCTTCTTCTGTCAACAGTTTTTTTGCCACGGGGTTCGCCGGTTATGAGAGATCGAGCATTCGTATGTTTTTAACATACTCAACGGTTTTATCTTCTTTCAACGTTTTGAGCTTATCGAGCTTTGTCTGCATCCGTTCGATATTGTCACGGATGATGCGCAGATACGACGCCATGTCACGCATTGCAAAACTTTTCTGCAACTCCTGTATATCATTCGCCATGATCGCAATCGGTTCGATAAGATTTTTGCTGATATCGAACACCATTTCCTGGATCGCTTCCAGGCGGTTCGTGCTCACCTCAAGCGTTGTGAGCTCCTGGCGAAGTTTGTTGCGTCCGATAACATTGTAGACGGATTTGACGAGCGTTTGTGCCGTTAAATTTTCTTTTACCAAATAATTATGGACGCCGAGTTTCATCGCCTCGACCGCCAGCCGGAATTCCTTGATCACAGTGATGAAGATCACCGGAATGTAGACGCCATTCTCGATCATGGTCCTCATCAACGCGTCGCCGTTCATGCCGGGGAGATAATAATCCAGCAGTATGATATCGAATGACGCATTATCCTTCAGGGCCGCCAATGCAGAGGATGCGTCGCTGCATGCCGTTATGGTGAAGAGCGATCGGCCGCTGTGTATGAGAAACATCTCAACCAGGCGGATAAATTGCGGATCATCGTCCACAAGGAGTATCTTAATCGGATCTGTCATTGTCTTTTTCCTTCTGTCATTTTTCGCAACTCGGTCATGCCACACCAGGCGGTACCGTGAATCACCAACTTCCGCTCGCGCCCCCCCCGCCGAACGAACCGCCTCCCGCCGACCATCCTCCGCCCCCCCCGCCTCCGCTAAATCCGCCACCGCCAAATCCGCCTCCGCCGAATCCGCCACCCCACCATGACGACGAACGATACCCGCGTCCGTTGATCGCGTACTGGCTGCCACCGCGCAATAACGACATCAGCACCGATCCCACCACAAACAGCACCAGGAGTACGGCAAACGGTCCCGATCCCTTTTTCGACTTTCTGCCGGTACCGGTGTACTCACCGCGCGTCGCAAGCTCGATCGAATTGACGGCGGCGGCGATTCCTTCGAAGTACTGGCCCTCTTTAAAGCGCGGCCGCATTTCATTCCGGATGATCTGATCGCTCAACGCGTCCGGCAGGACTCCCTCGAGTCCATACCCGACCTCGATGCCGATCTTCCGGTCCTCTTTTACGACAAGCAGAAGAACCCCGTTGTCACGGCCATGCTGCCCGATCATGTTTTGTTTCAACAACCCAATGCTGAATTCGCGAATATCCGCATCGCCAAGACTCGGTATGATCACAATGGCAATTTGATTCGATGTGCTGTCTTCAAAGCGCCGCACCTCGCGTGTCAACGCCGCAACTTCCGCCGGCGCCAGTGTCGAGGTCGCATCGTAGACCGGCGATGTCAATTTCGGAATTGCCACAGTCTGCGCCGATGCGGCAACTGCGGCGCACGCCAGCAGCACGAGGGCAAAAGTGCACCAGTATCGATATTTCAGAGGAAGCATATTAGAATTTCACCTTCGGTGCGGATTCTGCGCCGGCTTGTGCCTGGAAGTACGGCCGTGCAGCAAAGCCGCCGAATCCTGCGATCAATGATGTCGGAATGGTTTTGATTCGTGTGTTATAGAGCTGCACCACTTCATTGAACCGCTTGCGTTCAACGGCGATGCGGTTCTCAGTGCCTTCAAGCTGCGCCTGCAGCTGCAGGAAATTTTCGTTCGCTTTGAGGTTCGGATAATTTTCTGAAACCGCCATGAGACGGGTCAGCGCGGACGACAACTCGCCCTGCGCCTTCTCGAACATCTGGAAGGACTGGGGATTCTTCAACACTTCGGGCGAAATGACCATCTGTCCGACTTTTGCGCGCGCATTGGTGACGTTCTCCAACGTTTCCTTTTCATGTGTTGCATACCCCTTCACCGTTTCAACCAGGTTCGGGATGAGATCGAACCGACGCTGATACTGATTCTGCACCTGCGACCAGGCACCGTTGACGGATTCGTCCAACGCCACAAGACCGTTATACGTGCGCACGCCCCACATGATTGTCATGATACCCAGCAGAATAATGCCGCCCACGACTGCAAGCGCGATAATAAGTCCTTTGCTTTTCATTCGAGATTGTCTCCTTATAAGATTATACTTCAGATGATACTCTAAAAATAGGCAAACATCGATTCAAAAACAAGGAATGATATTAAATGATGGCGAGCACGAGTGTCGTGAAAAAACCATCGGCGAATTCCATTTTTTTTCGGTAGGATATTGCATTGTGGCGGGAGATTTCGTATGTTATTGTCGAAGTTGTTCATTTGCACCGCCCGAATGGTGAAATGGCAGACACACTGTCTTCAGGAGGCAGCGCCCGTGAGGGCATGGGAGTTCAAGTCTCCCTTCGGGCACTCTCGTTCGAGAGCATTACGACCCAGAATATGATTGGTACAATGAAAATGGCGACGCTTCATGAAGCGTCGCCATTTTTATTTCACCCTGCCCCAGACGCTCACACCGGAACGTCTCACTACCCCGCTCCCTGCCATCTGTGATGCATTTACCGTTCCGCATTATACCGCAGCGGCAACTCGAATTTTTCACCGCTTGCCGATATCAATGAGCGGCAGAATTGCGCAACATCCATATTGCCGTTTCCTTTCGCCGCAAATTCGAGCGCTTCAAACGCCTCAGGCTCTCCCAGCCGTGCAAGGGCCAGTGCGGCGGCCAAACGGGCCACTTCATTCTTATCGGAATTCAACATGTCGGTCAGCGGACCCATGGCGCCTTCCATATGATATTCGCCAATATTGTTGGCGGCAGAGATGCGAACACCGATGTTATCCGATTTCAAATCCTTCACATAATTATACTCGACATTCTTCCAATTTATCCATTTGCCTGGTTTCGTTTTATGTGCATTCTCAAACGAGTCATTGGCGAATGCCGGTGTCGAGACCGCGATTGCAGTTGCAAAGGCAGTCAGGACGCAGAACAGCGTTCGGATATTCATAACTCCTCCTCAATGGATCATTGCATTGATGCGCTACAACAGGCTTCAGTACAAATATACCGGAGGAGCATTTCATTTGTTACACATTTGGGACGAATTGACGGATCCGAGGGACGAAATTCTCTACAGCGGGGTGCCGAATACCTGCATGAACTTTTCGTGATATGTGCGGCTCATGGTGACCGCTGCATCCGTTTTCATAATGATTTTGTATTTGCCGTTAAACCATGGATGCATTTCCTTGATTCGGTCGATGTTGACAACGGTGCTGCGGTGCACCCTGATAAATTTTTGGGGATCGAGTTTTTTCACAACCTCGGTGAGCGTGTCGCGGAGCACATGCGTTGTATGCGGTCCGCAATGCAATACACTCCTCCGTGGCCTCCCAGCCACAGGCGGCGGTGTCTGTCGAAACAAATATCCCTGATCGCACCCCGTATCGCCTTCGTGTGCGTGAAGACGGGAACGAACACCCCGTTCTCCAGCCGCAAGAGGTCGCCGTCATTATTCCCGCCCCAGATCACTCCATCGTCATCCTCGACGGACACCCACACGATGTGCGAGACGCCGTCGACGCGGAATGTTGAAAAAGTGCTGTTCGACAAGCAATTGACGCCCCCCCCCCTTGTGCCGATCCACAGGGTGCTGTCGGATGACAACAAGAGGGAAAAGATTTGATTGCCAAGAAGCGCGGGGGTCGTGCGTGTAGTGAAGATGGTGAACAACTGCCCGTCGAAACGTGCGAGTCCGTCATCAGTGCCGAACCAGAGATATCCGTCGGGAGATTGTACGATAGCGTGAACGGAATTCGACGGCAATCCGTCCTTCTTCATCCATACGCGATGGCGATATTTATTGATTTCCTTTGCTGGGTCCAACCCCGCCGACACGAAAGGGGCGGCACCGAGACAAGAGAAAATCACCGACACGAAGAGCAATCGCAGGTTCATCCTCCCTCCGTGCTAATTCTTTGCCGGAATGTTCTCACCGACATTCAATGGTACGCAATAATGTACTCATTGTAAATCAATAGTGTCAATAGTGTCAATAGCGTATTGACCGGGTCTTGACATCGTCGGTGATTCGGATGTATCTTATATGATCATAACCGTCCGCTTCATGCACAAGCACCGGAATGAAAGAGTCATGGATGTCAAGATCGAAAACGGAAAACTTCTCATCAGTATCGAGCTGCAGGAACCAACGCCGAGCGCATCGGGAAAAACCCTTGTTGTGGCAACGACGCATGGCAATATGGCGACCGATTGTGTGATCAATGGAAAGAACGTCGTCATCGGCCTGAACGCCTATATCAAGAAATGATCGGCAACACCAGCGCGGCTCCCCCGCCAGAAGCCCGCATGATGCACGGGATATCGACACGGTCGCAGTGGCGCGGTGTGCCGAAGAACAATTGTGTATCTGATACGTCTCTATGCCATTGCTCCGGGCCATCACGCCGGCATCTCCTTTTTCTTAAACCCTATTAATCGAAAGGCCTTTATGAATTCAGCAGTACGTTCGATCGCAGGAGCGGTATGCATGTGCATCACACTGATCCTCGCGCAGGGATGCGGCAGCGCCGTCCAGGTCACCTCCATCGCTCCGTCGGCCCCCATCGTGATCGATGGAAAATCGGACGACTGGGCGGGTCATCTCCTCTACTACAGGAATGACAAGCTCACGCTGGGTGTGAGCAACGACAAGGAATTTCTCTATCTCTGCGTGATGAGTTCGGACCAAACCGTCTATCGCTCGATCCTGATGAGAGGCCTCACGGTGTGGTTCGATACGACGGGCGGCAAGGGAAAATATTTCGGGATGCGCTATCCTCTGGATGCGGCCCCGTCGGACATGGGGAAGGATCGCGAAGAACCGCCGGGCTCGATGGATGATATGATGAAGCGGCGCGCCGACGAAGCCACGAAACTGGCGGTTGTCGGAGCAAAGAAGGACGCACGCACGGAGATACTGCTGCCTGGAAAATTCGGGCTCGATGCGCGCATCGGGTACAAGCCGGGGGTGTTTATTTATGAAATGAAAGTGCCTCTCGGCATCGACCTTGCCGACGGCATGAAGCTCGCCTTTTCAGGCGATGGCCGGTTAAGCATCCGTCTGGAGACGCCCGAATTCGAAAAGGGCATGGCGCCGATGCGCGATAAGTCGCAAAGCGGCATGAGCGAAGGCGGCATGAACGATGGCGGCATGGGTGAGGGTGGCATGCAGGGCGAGGGAAGCGGCGGACGCGGAGGACGGCGTGGCGGCGGAGGCCGGGGCCCGGAGGGCATGGGCTCGGCTGACCAGGCGCACAAGTCCGTATCACTCGACTTTCTCATGGTCGTGCAGAAGGCGCAATGACCGCCGCTGCCAGTACATCAATCGCGGCGCTCTTCCAGATGCACTGAAGAACGCCGCGATCGATGCCTGTCGTACCACACCACTCATTCCTTATTTTCCGCTGAGCCCCGGCAGCTGCAAAATCATATTGTTGCCCGTTGTTCCGCTATACACGGTCGGCACCGATCCGTTCCATTTCCCGAGCGCCTTCTCGTTGATTTCAAGCCTTCGCCACTCGATCAATTGCTGAGAGATGGATGACGTGAGGAGACGGTTCGCTTCGGAAGCGCCCTTGGCTCGCGTGATCTGCTGCTGCGCTTCGGCTTCGGTCTGCCGCAGCACGTTCTCCGCCTTGATGGCATTCTGCGTCGCTTCGATCTTCGCGTTCAACGCATTGATGACATTCTCGGGAATGCGCAGCGCGCCGACAAAACCAAACTGCTCGATCTTGATGCCGTACGTCTGGATGTTGACATTCACGCGCTCCTTCACCTTGCTCAGGAATTCTTCCTTCCTCACCCCATATAACTCTTCGACCGTGAAATTGACGGCTTCTTCATTGAACGCATCGCGCGTTAAATTGCGCATGATGCCGTGCGTGAAATGATCCAGGTTATCCTGCCGGAACTTCACATAAAAATCCGGCACTTTTTTTTCATCCAATTGATACGAGAGGTTCACGTCTCCCGAGATCACCAGACCCTCCTTCGAGTTGAATGTGATCTCTTCGTTCGTGGCTTTTCCCTCATCGGCGCTGCGCGTCCAGATCGCCGTCTGCACGAAGACCGGATACGTCACGATGCTCGTCATGAGCGGGTTGTAAAAGACCATGCCGGTCCGCAGTGAATAACTCTGCACGCCTTTGTTCCCGCCGTAGAGGTCGACTTCAATGCCGGCATAACCCGGATCGATGCGCTTCGTGCATGTGGTGAACAGGATCAGTCCGGCAACAATGACAATGACCGGCGCAAATTTTATCAGTAAATTTTTGGGGTACATGTACTTCTCCGTGAATAAGTGATGTGCTCATGAATGCATGGGACATGCACTAAATTGAACAATAATTTATTCATTTCCAATTTTTTTTTGTATGCATGCGGGAAACACGCTGTCCAGTACGCTGCAGCGGCGCAGGCGGAACGCTGGAACCTGTCGCAGTACTCCCCCAACGTACTACCCGGTTCCGGCTTCCAACACTCCCCGCCGCTTTCTTGTTCATGAGACGATCGTGTGCCGAAGTTCATTCAATGTACGTGCTGCGGCGACGCCAATTGACCCGTTGCGTTGTAGTGTGCAATGATGCTGTCAAGATGTGTAAATTCATGCAGTGTATCGAAGCAGTACTCTGCGCCGAATCGCAGACATTCGCGCGAGAATCGCGTGAAGGGATAATCGTAGAGCAGTACGAACCGCACTGAAGGGTGCCGCACTTTTAACGCGGTAAAATCGTGGATCTGCGCCCTGAGAAGGAGACGCATATCAAGCACCGCAACATCCGGTGAACACCGATCGAGGTCGGATGACAGCGTGCCGCCCTGGAATACGACGCCCGTCAAATCGACCGCCTTCATATCAGAGAGCAGTTCGGCAAGACGCGCACTGACCACTTCGGAGTGGTAACCAAGAAGTACACGAACCATACATCCCCCCTCACGTAAAAAAATATTCGAGTATCGCCGGCCCGGTGCAGTGTTCGGCGCATTCGTTCCATGTGGAATATAAAAACGAAAATACTGAGGGGGTATCGTTAATCGTATGTTTTTTCTGTCACGAATTCTATTTATTTTTTGCCATTAAAACTATTACACTATATCGCGTAGAAAATATGCTGAGCATTCAATGCGTATATTTCCTATAACGATTCGTCTCATATCCGGTCTTTTCGCGTCCGTCACTCTAGGCAAGATTGTTTTCAATCACATAGTGTATGATCTCAGAATTCGAAAATAGATTCAATTTCCGCAGGATTCTGGAGCGATATGTGTTTACCGTCGGTACCGAGAGGGCAATTTTTTCGGCAATATGAGAGACAGTCTGACCTGTACCGAGCATGATGAGTATCTGGTATTCACGGTCCGAGAGCAATTCATGCGCGGCTTTCGTTGAATCGTCAAAATGGTCGGCAATTTTTTCTGCCAGGTCAAGACTGAGATACTTTCGCCCCTGCGCGGCGCGTTGAATGGCAATGATCAGTTCTTCGGTCGCGGATTCTTTGGTCAGATATCCTGAGGCTCCCGCTTTGAGTGCGCGCACCGCATATTGTTTTTCGGGATACGTGCTGAGCATCATGACATGAACAGCCGGATGGTCGAGTTTGATTCTCTTGAGCACTTCCAGTCCGTTGATATCAGGCATCGCTATGTCCAGCACGACGACATCGAATTGCTGCACTGCGATTTTTTCCAGGGCTTCGGTGCCGTTCGCCGCTTCGTCGATCACACGAATATCATTCGTTTGTTCGAGCATCATCCGCAGTCCCTGCCGGACAATTGTATGGTCGTCTACCAACAGGACTTTTATCATAATGGTGTTTTTAAGTGTGTGAACGGTATTAGAGGATGGGTATCTTCACGACCACTGCCGTGCCGACACCCCGCCGACCGATGATATCGACGGTCCCGTTGTGGCTTCGGACCCGTTCGCGTATGCCCATCAAGCCGATGGATTTTGTATTGGTAATTTCAGTTTCAACGATTCCTTTCCCATTGTCGCGCACCATCAGCGACAGCCTGCCCTCCGATTTCCTGAGCGTGATATGAACGACCGTCGCCCCGGCATGCCGCGCAATATTCGTCAGCGTTTCCTGAAAAATGCGGAACACCGTTGTTGCTATTTTTTTCTCGAGTTCGATCTCTTCGGGTTCAATGCGCAGGAGGCAGTGAATGTCCGTGCGTTCTTCAAACTCTTCGGTCTGCCACTCGATCGCCGCGCCGAGCCCCAGATCGTCGAGCATGCCGGGCCGCAGTTCGGAGGAAATGCGCTGCACCGATTTCACCGTTGCATCGATGAGCTTTTGCATCGCGACGGTTTTTATCTTCAATTGCGACGATGCGGTGCCGAAGGTGTTTTCGATCCACCGTGTGTCCATTTTCAGGGCCGTGAGCGCCTGCCCCAGTTCGTCGTGAACCTCCCGCGCGA
Organism: uncultured Ignavibacteriota bacterium; assembly: GCA_903884005.1. Lineage (GTDB taxonomy): Bacteria > Bacteroidota > Ignavibacteria > UBA10030 > UBA8401 > CAISDA01. Next base: position 136,044 of record CAISDA010000083.1, read on the forward strand.
TATGCGAGCGTTCCTCTTCGCGCACCGTTTCAACGTGGGCGGCGAGGCGCCGCAGATCTTCCTGCGACTGTGTTAATTCCGCTTCCATGTGCACCTTTTCGGTCACGTCGTGCACGATGGCGTACATGAGATGCGTGTGGAGCAAACGGACCGGACTGGTGTACACCTCAACTTCGCGCGTGTCCCCGCTGGCCGCCCGCTGCCGCATGAAAAAATGGTCGGAACTCCCGTGCATCGTGAATGCGATCTCGCCGGATTTCCCGTCATCGGGCGATGCCACGATGTCCGTCAAGTGTTTCTCGTGAAATGTGTTTTTATTCCATCCGTAAAATGCGCACGCAGTCGGGTTTGCTCCGATGATCGTGGATGTCAGCGGATTGATCAACAGCATCACAGCGGTGTTGTTCTCGTAGAGCGTGCGGTACAATTCCTCGCTGCGCTTGAGCGCGGAGGTGAGACGATTATGGCGCGTCACGTCGCGGCCGATGATGCACACGGCTTTGCACTTCCCGATCGAGACAAGCATTGCGCTCGCATCGACGGTGAGTATGGTGTTCTCCTTGCCGCGGAAAAATCGCTCTCCCAGATCGATGTGCGGATCGGCCTCGAGCCTGTCGATGGCGGCGTCGATCGCCGCGGGCTCGTCCGCAATGATGTCGTAGATCGTGCGGGACGGTAAGTCGTTCTGCATGTATCCCGTCATCGTCTCGAAGGCGGCGTTCCCTTCAATGAGGCGCTTGGTTGCAAAATCAAAGATGAAGACGCTGTCCTTCACCTGCGTCATGATGGCCCGGTACCGGCTCTCGCTTTCGCGCAGCACATCCTCATGGTTCCGCCGATCGCCGTCGCTCGTCGTGCCCGCCGGTCCGTCCGTGCCGGCGCACGGCCGACATCGGCACGAGCCGCGCTTTTTGTGTTTCTTGCGCAGCACGGCCGGCGGCGCAGATGATGACACCGGGCGCTTAGGCATAGAGATAGCGTTTTATTTTTTGTGTCGGCGTTTTTTCGAACGGTTCGATCTGCTCGATCACGCGGCTGATCTGCGAAAATTTCGACACGCGGGCGTTCACATGCCCGCGCAGATCGAGCAGCAGGGATGCGATTTTTATCTTGATCTCGGTCTCGCCCAATCGCGCGTCAGCACAGAGACGTTCGACGATTTCATAATTTAAATGCACGCGCGCCACGACCTGATTTTGCTCGGAGAAGACGAGCGATTCGGTCACAATTTCACATTCATTGATGACCGATTCGATCTCCTCCGGATAAATATTCTCACCGCTTGGTCCGATGATGACGTTTTTCAAACGGCCTTTGATATACAAATAGTTGTCCTTGTCGAACATGCCGAGATCGCCGGTATGGAACCATCCATCGGCCGTAATGACCTCCCTGGTCCGGTCGGGATCCTTGTAATATCCCTTCATTACGACGGGTCCGCGGACGAGGATCTCCCCTTCGCCCGTGTGCGCGTCCGGGGCGTCGATCATGATCTCGATGCCCGGCAGCACGGGGCCCGTTGCACGGAACCGCGTGCGTGCCGTGTTCGTGCCCGCCACGAGCGGTGATGTTTCAGTCAGCCCGTAGCCTATCGCGTATGGGAAGTGTGCTTCCTTTAAAAATTTTTCAACGTCCGCTGCCAGCGGCGCTCCCCCGATGCAGAAGAGCCGAAGATTGCCTCCGAAGGTCTCGCGCAATTTTTTCCCGGCGGCCTTGTTCAACGTCTTGCGCACGAACGGAATCGCATAGAGCCTGCGCATGATTTTCGTACCCGTCAGCTGCGGCAGAATTTTCCCCCGGTAGATTTTTTCAATGACCAGCGGCACAGACAGCATGATCGTCGGTCGCACTTTCTGCATCGCCGGCACCAACACCTGGGGGGTCGGCGGCTTATCCAGATAGTACACGGACATGCCCGACGACAGCGGTGTGACAAGACCGAGCGTGCATTCATACGCGTGCGATAACGGAAGGATCGAGAGCATCCTGTCGGCCGCGACAATCGACACCAGTTCCGCCGTCGCCTTCACATCCTCAAGAAGGTTCCGGTGCGTCAGCATCACTCCCTTGGAATGCCCTGTGGTTCCGGAGGTGTAGATGATGGTCGAGACGTCGTCCGGCTGCGCTTCAGCCGGGGTCCACCCGACAAGCCGCATCGCCGATTCCTTCAATTTTGCAAATTCCTTTTTTCCCCCCTCCACCATTTCCCGAAGCGTTCCCTTCTGCGTCTCGGGCGGTATGATGGAAAAATCGTCGATCAGAAATATCGCGGCCAGGTCGGCGAACGTCCCTCCCTCGATCTTCTGATAGTAGCGCTCCGATATGAAGATCGCCTTGCACTCCGCATGACGGAGAATATGCTGCGCTTCGGATGAATGGAAATCCGGGAGGATCGGCACAGAAATCGCGCCCGTTGCGGCAATGGCGAAATACGCAATGCCCCACTCCGGTTTATTCTCGCTCAGAATGGCGACCCGGTCACCGGCAGCGATCCCCTGGTCGTGCAGCACTCCGGAGACTTCCCGGACCTTGTCATACAGCGCGCCATACGTCCATGGTTCGCCATTGACGGACGCAAGCGACGTGTTGGAACGGAACCTGTCCGCGCTTCTGGCCAGCATTGTAATGAGCGTATCGTTTTCAACAATCATGGTAACGGTTCCTTGCTGTACAAATCCGGCGTAGACATGTGGTGCTCTGCCCCCGGCGCATGGTGGACAATCAGAATAATAATATGTAAAATCAGACTGAAACATGAAATAGATAAAAAAAAGCGCAGATACCATGTACGGTATCTGCGCGCTGTGAAAAAAAATCTCCCGGCTGTGTTACATGTGCATATCGAAGGATGTCTGAGGCGGAGCGGACCGAACCGTGCCGTTCGCATCATATACCATGGTCGGCTGCGTCATGGCCGCGGCAAACCGCTGCTGCATTTTCATTTGATCCGTCATGACCTTCATCGCAATCGTCGACGACAGATCAATTTTGGCTCCGGAATCCACCATGCCAATGCTCATATCGTGCTCCTTCGTTCTCCGTTAACAATCAAACTGCTATGGAGATCATCGGCAGCAGGTGCGGAAACTTTAATGGCAGTGTTATTGTGTCTCCCTGTACGCCTGCACGGAAACAAAAATACCCCACCCAAGACCGGCCAACGCCGCCAGCATGCCTGCAAAGAAAAAAAATTCGCCCAGCGGCTCTCCCCAATCGAGGGCATCCCGGCGATAGAGCACCGTCCACCAGTCGTGATGTGAATTTTTCCCTCCGAGAAGCGGAAGTATGCGTGTCGCCGCATCTTTCATGTAGATGCTGATGTCCACCATGCTGAGCCCGGTGAAAAAGAGCGCCACGGGCACAAGCCTGGACCGTTCATGCCATGCAGTGAGGATCCACACGAAGGGAACGAGCACCTGCATGATGGATCCGCCCAGGATGTACATCGTTTCACCGAACGGAGCGAAGAGGACATGCCCCGCTTCGTGTATGTACAAAATGATGAGGTGGATGAACCAGAGCACTGCGGGCATGTGCATCGTCGCAGTCGGCACATAATACGTATCCGGCAGCAGCAGCCACACGTACAACAGCAGCCCGTACGCGAACAGCGACACCGTGAGTTGAAATTTTGGTGTGAGCATTCGATGTGATCGTTAACAATAGTCATCGCACGCCGCACCCGCCCCCCTCCCATGGGGGGACCAGGCACCTGTGTGTGCGAAGCACCGCGTGTATTGCAGCGGCGTAGCGCCGCCGCGACTGTCTGCACAATACCAACTTGCCGCGCGAAAGTCAATGGAAATTGAATTTCATTTTCCTTCTTCGTAGATTATGCAATGATAACATCCAACACACACAAGAAAGCGAACATCACTCCCGAACGGACCGCCGGCGAAACGGACTTCGATCGGACATTGCGACCGACGGCTTTCACTGAATTTTTCGGACAGACAAAGATCGTCGATAATCTGAAGATCTTCATTGCCGCCGCGCACAAACGAAATGAATCGCTCGATCATGTGCTGTTGACGGGGCCTCCCGGACTCGGCAAAACCACGCTCTCGCACATCATTGCCCATCAGATGGGCGCGAACATCAAGATCACGTCGGGGCCCGTCCTTGATAAGCCCGGCGATCTTGCCGGCCTCCTCACTAATCTGGAAGAAGGAGACGTGCTCTTCATCGACGAGATCCATCGCTTGAACGCCGTTGTGGAAGAGTACCTCTATTCGGCCATGGAAGATTTTCGCCTCGACATCATGGTGGACTCAGGCCCGAACGCGCGCAGCATACAGCTCTCGCTGCCCCGTTTCACGCTCGTCGGGGCAACGACACGTGCGGGACTGCTCACCGCGCCGCTTCGCGCCCGCTTCGGCGTGACCAATCGATTGGATTATTATACGCCCGAAGTGCTCTTCACGATCCTCATGCGTTCGGCGGAAATACTGAACGTCAAGATCGACGCAGCAGGCGCAATGGAGATTGCCAAACGGTCGCGCGGCACGCCCCGCATTGCCAACCGACTGTTGAGACGATGCCGCGATTTTGCCGAAGCCGATGCGCTGCTCGCCCATCACCAGGGCGTCATCACGCAGGAAGTGGCGGCCCATTCGCTCCGCGCGCTGGAAGTGGATGAATACGGCCTCGATGAAATGGACAAGCGCATCCTCCACGCGCTCATCGACAAATACAACGGCGGACCCGTCGGCGTCAATACGCTCGCCGTCGCCGTCGGCGAAGAACCCGGCACGATCGAAGAGGTGTATGAACCGTACCTCATTCAGGAAGGCTTCATCATCAGGACGCCGCGCGGCCGAGAAGCCACACCGCTGGCGTATGCGCATTGCAAGGCGCAGCCGCGGAAGCCCGGAACCGCCTCGCTGTTTCAGCAATAACACAATGGGCGTGCATCGGGATGGCCTCTGCTTTCTTGCTTCTGATACTCTGATAATGTAAATTTTGTAATTCATGTTTTGCTGTCACACTTCATCCGTAATGAGTATGGAAAATTTTCTGCTTACCGTCGACAATCTCAAAACGAATTCTTTATTCAAGTACATCAGCGATACGAATCTTCAGACCATCATCAAGCTCTTCAAAGAGGAAGCCTATCCCGCCGACACCGAGATCTTCCACGAAAACACGAGAGGCGAGCACCTCTATCTCATCCTCGAAGGCAGGATCAAGATCACCAAGGTCACCAAGTACGGCATCGAAACCGTCATCGCGATCCTTGGGAAGGGCGATTTTTTCGGTGAAATGGAACTGTTGGACGATCAGCCCCGGTCTGCGCGCACGTCGGCGATCGATCTGACGGTCATTGCGAGCATGTCGGAGCAGGATTTCAACACGCTCGTGAAGACGAACCACATCATCGCGCTCAACATGCTCAAGGCGATCGTCAAGCGGCTTCGGGCCGCCGACCAAACGATCGTCAACGAACTCGACCGCACCGTTGAAATATCGAAACTGCATATCAATCGCCTGAATCTGCTTATCGAAGCGACTAAGTCCGTCAACTCCACACTCGACCTGGACAAGCTGCTCGAGATCATTCTGGACACCTCCATCAAATCGATCAACGCCGACAGGGGCACGCTCTATCTGCTGGACGAATCGAAAGATGAAATATGGTCGACGGCCCTGCACGGCGCCGAAGTCGTCGAGATACGCCTGCCTGTCGGCAAGGGGCTTGCAGGGTATGTTGCAAAGACCGGCGAAACGATCAACATTCCCGATGCGTACAACGATTCCCGGTTCAACCGCGAGATCGACATGCGCACCGGATACCGCACCAATAACGTGCTCTGCATGCCGATGCGTAACCGCGACGGCAAGTTGATCGGCGTTTTCCAGCTCCTCAATAAGAAAGATTCCGCATTCACCAAAGCCGACGAAGAATTCATCAACGCCCTCTCCATGCACGCGTCGATCGCAATCGAAAATGCCCGCATCGCCAAAGAGATGGTGAACAACGAACGGCTCACCGCCGTCGGACGGATGGCCAGCACGATCATCCACGACATCAAAAATCCGATGGGCACGCTGCGTGTCTATGCCCAGGTGATGAAAAAAAAATCGGGGAATGAAGAAGCCTCGCAGCTCGCGGATGAAATGATCACACAGGTCGACCGGTTCGTGACCATGACACAGGAAATTCTGGACTTCAGCCGGGGCGTGAGCGCGACGAACATCACCGAGATGTCGTGCGGAGATGTGGTAGAGGGGGCTCTCATGTTCATCGAAAAGGATCTGACGAAGCGGAATATCACCATTGCAAAGCGCCTGCATTATACCGGCAGTGTCCGCCTCGACGCAGACAAGATGATGCGTGTCTTCTATAACATTGCGGGGAACGCCGCCGACGCCATGCCCAAAGGCGGCTCGTTAACGGTCACGACCGAAAATCTCGGCACCATGTGTATGATCGAATTCGCGGACACCGGCTTCGGCATGCCCGATGATGTGAAGCGGAAAATTTTTGAGCCGTTTGTCACACACGGCAAGAAACACGGCACCGGATTGGGAATGGCGATCGTCAAGAAGATCATTGACGATCACAACGGCAAGATAGAGATCGAAAGCGAAATGGGAAAAGGAACAGCCATCAAATTATTCCTGCCCCTGTGATGCCGTTCCGAGATAACCGTCGGCAAGCTCTGCGCAAGCGTACCCGCTTTGCGCCGCTCCTTCGATCGTTGCAGGCAGCCCCGTATCGGTCCAGTCGCCTGCGATGAAAAAATTTCGTAGGGCCGTTGCATGCTGCACGCGGCACGCCGCAATGTCGCCGCTTGGTGAAAACGTCGCACGCTTTTCTTTTATCACCAGCGAGTGCCGAAGCGCCGCCTCCGATGCGCCCGGAAAACAGCGGCGCAGTTCTCTGTCCGCCATTGCAACAATCGCTTCCTTCGCCTGAGTGCTCTCTTCACGGGCTGCGCTTATCACCAGGGACAGATGCATCAAGCGCCCTGATGTCCGGCCCGCCGTTGTCGATTTGTTGAACACCCAATCAATCGGCGATCCCAGCAAAGCGGTAAATTCGTCCTCCATGAAATGCCGGTCATACCACAAATGAATTGACACAATGGGCACCGCCTCAAAGCGGTCCATCCGCTCGGGCAGTGGCAGGGCGCTGCGGCTGCCGTGTGCAAACATGGCACCGATCGCGTGGTACGGAACGGCGCTCACCACCGCCCGAGGCTCGATACGCGTTTGGCCAAGCATCACCGATTCCACCGTTCCGTTTGTGACGACGATGTTTCCTGCCCTCGCCCTGAACGCGACACTGCCGCCATGCTCCTGAAGATAGGAGGCGGCGCCGTCGGCAAAGAGCCTGCTCAACCCTGTGCGCGGCAGCGCGATCGATGCATCGCGCCGGCTGCCCAGGAACACCGTTTGCAGCACGTTCACAAACAGGGCCGCCGATGCCCTCTCCGGCCGTTCATTCATCGTTCCGATACTCAGGATGTTCCATACATTGTTTTTCGCTTCCAGGCTCTGTCCGTGTTTCGTCAGCCATTGATCGACCGTCATTGTCAGGAGATCGGCATCGGTGCGTGGATTCGCCGTCAGCAACGCAGGCACAATGCGGAGCATCGAGAGTCGGTCGCGCCACGAGAGCGAACCGAGGCGAAGCAGCGCACCGAACACATGGAGAGGCGAGGGAAGCAGCGGCGCACGCAAACGATAGCGCCCCACGGTACTGCGAAACGATATGTCGAGCGATGGTTGAATGGAGAGCTGATCGATCGTGCCCACGGTGCGCAGAAACCGAAGCGTCGAATGATAACATCCGAGCATGAGATGCTGGCCGTTATCGACAATGTCTCCTGTTTCCATGTGGAGAAAGGAATATGCGCGGCCGCCAAGATGCTGCGACTGTTCGGCAAGGATCACCGAGCGCCCGCGCGATGCGCACTCGACCGCGGCGCATAAGCCGCTGACTCCCCCGCCGATGACGAGAACGTCAACCGGCATCGGCGCGCCGTGTGGGGTTGTGCCACCAGACATTCACAGTGATCACGAGCTTCTTGAATGCCGAAAGCCGGATGCGATTGTCATAGACATTGTACTCTGCGCGTTCGATGTCCTGCAGTATCCGGAAGTAGATCGCCTCCATGATCCTCGCGGCCAGGAACAGCGGCTTGTCTTCCTCCGAAAGGAATGTGAGGGCATGCGTAAAATACGACCGCGCTCGGTCGCATTCAAATTTCATCAGCCGCCTGAAGTTTGCATTATACCGATGCGCACTGATATCGTCGTCCGTGTAATCAAATTTGAGAAGATCTTCCTGGGGCAGATAAACCCGTCCGTTCTCCGCATCATCGGCGACGTCGCGCAGAATGTTTGTCAGCTGCAGGGCGATGCCGAGGTTGACCGCATATTCCTTCGCCCCCTCGTGATGATACCCGAAGATCTCCGTGCACATCAATCCCACGGTGGACGCGGCGCGATAACAGTATTCACGAAGTTCCTCGAATGTCGTATAGCGCGTCTTCACCAGATCCATCTCCATGCCCTGGAGAAGATCGCGGAACGGATGAAGCGGGATATTGAAGCGGCGCACGGTCTGGCTTAATTTATTCAAGAGCGGATAGCGGGACACGCCGGACATGGCCTGTTCGAATTCGTATGTCCATTGACGCAGCAGCACATGTTTCAGGTGTTCGCTTTCTTCCTCATCGACAATATCGTCCGTCAGCCGGCACCACGCATAGACAATGTTGATCGCTTCCCGCTTCTGTTTGGGAAGCAGGAGGAACGAGTAATAGAAATTACTTCGCTTGTTCTTTTCAAATGTGTCGATGAATGCGAGTTGTTCCATAGTCACAAAAGTTGACGGCGATCACCGCGAGGCGATCGCCTGAAATAATACCGACACCTTGTCTATTGCCGAGAGCACTGGACGGCGGGTCAGTGTGTCGTACTGCCGGTCTTCGATCGTGCGAACGATCCGCATCCCTCCATGCCAGATCAGACGCAGTTCAAAACGAAACGGCCGGGACACACGATCGAGCAGCGGCTTGCCTGCATCGAACAGGAGCTTCGTCCTGTCCAGTTCAAAGCGCATCAACGCGCGCACTGCTGCCGAAGCCGGCGGCGCTTGGCATGCGTCGCGTGTGACTCCGAAGGTGCGGCAGTCTTCTTCGGGCACATAATACCGATGCCGCACTGTATCAATTAACAAATCCTGCCAGAAATTTGCAAGCTGCAGCGCCGTACAAAGTGCATCGGACAAGTCGCAATTGCCCGGTGTCGCACAATTGAAGATCTGCAGCATCAGCCTCCCGATCGGATTTGCGGAATGCCTGCAGTAGACAAGGAGGTCATCGTACGCGGCAAAGCCCGTGTGGCGCACGTCCATCCTGAACGCTTCGATGAGATCGTCCAAGAGCCCGATATCGAGCCGGTAGCGGCGGACAGCATCGGCAAGATTCATAAAAAAATCGGTGCCGGTGCCGCCCTCGACCGCCGTGTGCAGCTGTCCCAGCCACGCATCAAGCGCCTGCAAGCGCTCCTTTGGCGGGTCCGTCCACTCATCGGCGATGTCGTCCCCCACCCGCGCGAACGCATAGAGCAGGTGAATGGGTGTGCGAAACTCCGCGGGAATGAATCGCGACGCGACGGGAAAATTTTCGTAGTGCGTGTGTGCCAGGCGTTCAAGGATCGGCGCGCTGCCTGTTCGACGATTCATTGATGTCCGTTATTGTTGTATGACGAATGTTGCGACATCCGCATAGACGACTGCCGGAGCGCTCCGGATCGGCGGGCAGCGCTACAGGATGAGAATGACTTTCAGATACGGCAAAAATAATAATGACCCCGTGGAGGCGAGCGGGCGCACTGCGGCGATATCCCATGCGATGCGCTTGCCGGCAAAGCGGGCCCCGAATGTGAGGATCCCGCTGAAGTCACTGAATGCTGTAATGGAATTTTCGTACTCCACAATAAGCTTCGTCACAGACGAGACCCGTTGCGCGTACCCGGCCATAAGAACGTTTCCCGATGCATCGTCCGCTCCCACGATCGCGGTATATCCGATGTGTCCGCTCGACGCATCGGACCCGATGCTCACCACTCCCCCCAGGGACCCGAACGACGCTTTGGGCGTATACGAGCCGAAGACGGCGGCGCCGAATGATTCCGAGGAGTACACATTCTGCTTCACGCCAAGCGCGACCGATTGCAGAACGTCGGTCGTGATCGGAAAGACGGTGAATGCGCCGATGTGCGTCGTGTTAGTGATCGCCGTAGTGATGTTCAAAAAGAACAGCTCGTAATCCTCGAAATACGTATTCCCCTTGGGCATCGTGTACGCCGTCGGCATGAAGAAGAGTTCATGGCCGCCGGGGTGTACGCTTTCAACACCAAGGCTGTCGCTTCCCTGCGCCGCAGCGGTCAACGGCACACAGCATACCGTACACAGAATGAGCAGACGGGCCACTGATGCCGGTCTCAGGAACGAACCGGTGGCCCAACGGAACTGTGATCGCACGACGATGCCCTTCTCATTTATCAATGGGGTAATATACGAAAATCCAGGGAGGCGTCCAAGAACGGCGCGCCGTCAGGCGGGCGGCGCGTGCGGCATGCGAGCAATGCATGGTAAGCGGGGGGGCTCCGGCTCGCGCGCCGGAAGCTCGCTCCATTCGTCGCGGGCACGGTCAGGTCAATGAGGATCGCAGCAGCGCTCGCATGCGCAAGCGAGTACAGACTAATCCGGCTGCCGCGAGTCCCAGAAGCCACCAGAGCTCCGGCATCACCTCGCGCCATCCGGCATTCATCTCCATGATGCGCACGGCGGCGGTGAAATAATGCGTGCTCGGCAGCAGCTGCGCGCACCATTGCAACGGCAGTGGCATGCCGGCCTTCGGCCAGCTGTAGCCCGACATGAAGAAAATGGGGTACGACGTGAATGCGATTGTCTGCAGCGCAATGATCTTCCGCGTGAAAAATGAAGAGAGGAAGATGCTCATGTAGATCACCGATAAAAGGAAAATTCCCGTGATCACGCCCAACGCGAGAAGGTCGCCTTTCAACTGCAACGTAAAAAGCCTGAAGTACACCGCGGCGTAGAGCACCGCGTACGACGCATAGAGCAGGAAATACACGAACGCTTTCCCCGACAGCATGGCCCAGAGGCTGTCCTTTGCCATGCGATAGAGTTCAGGAAGCGTGTTGTTCTCCCGCTCCTTGGCAATGCTTTGCGAGAGTCCGATGAGCAGCGTCTGCTGGAGAATGAGTATGAATATGCCCGGTATGAGAAAATCGCCGTACGCTTCGGTGATATTGAACATCGGGCGCACGTCGTCGCGCACGGGATCGCTGACCTCCTCGGCCTGTGTGAGGCTGTAGCCCGCCATCTGCAGGAATTTCACGCGGCTGGCTGCCGCGTTCTTCACAGCAACCGACGTGATGGCTTTGTTCAGATCGTTCGAAGGGAGGAACCGGCTGGTGTTCAGGAACACCTTCACATCGGTCCCCTTCCCCCTTTTTTGCGAAGAAGAAAAATCCGGCCCCAGCAGCACGATCCCCTGCACATCGAGGCGGCAGAGACGGTCCTGCGCGGCGGCGAGATCGGGTACGACCTCGACGACCTTGATGAGCTGATGCGCATCGAGATCGCGTATGAATTCGCGCGAGAGTGCGGAATGGTCCTGATCCACAACAACGATCGCAACATCGACCTCGGTTTTCTGCCAGTACACCGAACCGTACAGGAGCGGATACAACAGCGGGGCGGCGATCACGATCGTGCGGATGTTCATGTCCCCGAGCAGCGACTTCGCTTCGCGCACGAACACGGCCCAGAAGCCCGTCAGTGTGTTCTTCATCGTTCCCCCCCGGTGTTCTTCCTCCCGGCGCGATGCCGTACGATCTGGAAGTGTATGGCCGCGAGCCCCACTCCAAGCGAGACGAAGAGGAAGGCCGAAAGGTGCAGCACTTCAGGAACGATGTACTTCAGCGGGGCATTCATCTGGTACACTTTCATGAACGCCGTCAGAAACGGCGTGAACGGCATCGTCTGCGCGTACCACGCGTCGGCAGCTGGCATCGCCCATGCGGGAAAAGTGAGGCCGCTGAAGAGAAACGCCGGCGTCACAAGAAAGATCGCCACCTCCGTGGCTTTTTGCTGATCGTGCATGAGGCTCGAGATCGCCAATGCCAGAAACAGGGATGCACCCACGAAATACAGCAAGAGCAGGATCACCGCAAGGATCGAGCCGTTGATCCCGATGCCGAAGAGCGGGAACATGATGCCGACGATGCCGAGCGCGCTTGCCGAATGGATGGCGAGATGCGGGAGCGCCTTTCCGAAAAAGACCGCGAGAAGATTGTCGCCGCCCACATCCAGCAGTTCGTTGAATGTCGAGTGCGTGAATTCGGAACTCATCACGAGCACGCCCGCGACCATGATGATCATCTGCAGCACAACCGGCAGCATCGGGGGAATGAGATAATTGAGATAACTGTAGTTCGGGTTGTAGAGCACCTGCGTATCGAGGCGGATCGGATTGACCACATTCATCGCCTGTTCTTCGCTCATGCCTTTCGAGCGCAGCTTCTTGAGCATCGCCCCGCCCGAGACGGTCTTGAGTATCGTCGCCGCATCCTTGAGTATCATGTTGCCGATGATCAGGTTGAACGTATTCTTCACGACAACGACGGTGGAAAACCTGCCGCCCTTCACGTCGGCCTCGAAGTGCGGCGGAATATAGAAGCCGGCCTGGATCGTTCCCGCGAGCATGCCTTCCCGGATCTCGGCCATCGACTGCGCATACATCACAACGCTCATCGAACTGGTGCTCTCGACGGAGCGGATGAGCAATCGGGACAACTCCGAATGGTCGTCATCGCAGATCGCCACGGGCAGATCGTGGACGATGCCGTTGTTATAAATGAGTGCGAGCAGTACGAAGAGCACGATCGGCAGTCCGATGGAGAGCAGATACAGCGTTTTCCGCTCGGTGATCCGCCGGAACTCCCGTTGCATGACGCGCACCAGCGGCGATGAATTCTCAGACATAGCGAGTACCTGTTCTATGATTACAATGTGACATTCACGGACATGCCCGGGCGCAGGCCCGGTATCGGAGCCTTGGCGCGCAGACGGACCTCGAATGTCTTGAGATCGAATTCGCCCTTCTGCTTCGTGGGGCGCCACGCGGCATAATCGCCCATTGCCGCCATCGTGGCCACGTCGAACTCGAATTGCGCGTTATTCAATGCCGGGATTGTCGCTTTCATGGTCATGCCTTTTTTAATCGCGCCGAGCTGGTCTTCGCGCACTTGGATCGTGACCCACATATCCGTCGGATCGAGTATGGTGAAGATGGGGTACCCTCCGGCCGCCATTTCTCCTGCATCGACGATGCGCTTCGTGATCTCGCCGTCGATCTTGCTCGTAATGCGCGTTTCGCCGTCGTATGCCATCGCCTCGGCATATGCATTTTCGGCCTGATGGAAGAGCGATTTGGCGCCGTCGATCTCTTCGGACCGTGCGCCATTCATGACCATATCCAATTTCGCCTTGGCCGCGTCCATCTGATCGCGCGCCGCCGTGAATTGGAATTCGACCTGGTCACGTTCCTGCGTGCTGATGAGGCTGTCTCTGTAGACCCGTTCAACGCGCGTCCATGTTTTTTGCGCGAGCTCGAACTGCGCCTGCGCCTGCTGATACAATTTTTTCACCGCTTCCTTTTCTTCCGGGCGCGCGCCGCGCAGCGCCATCGAGAGACGCGCATGCGCCGCATCCATCGCGCCGCGGGCCTGTTCCACCTTCGCTTCGATCTCCTTGCTTTCAAGCACCGCAAGGAGCTGTCCCTTGAATACGCGGTCTCCTTCGCGCACGCACACCGTGTCCACGCGGCCGGGGATCTTCGACGCCGCGTCGATCTCCGTGGCTTCGGCCATGCCGGTGATGATGGTTGCCTCCGGTCGTGCGGCGCCGACAACAAGGACGATCACCGAAGTGATAACGATGAGCGCGGGTATGCCCAAAATAATGTGATGCTTCTCGAGTTTCATTGGTCTTCTCCTTTTCCATTCCAAATTGTGACTACTTTTTCGGGCGTGCCGACCGTCGCATAGAGTTCGGTCATAGCCTTATAATAATCGAAGAGCGATTGCTTGCGTTCGATCTGATTTTTTTCCAGCACCAGTTCCGCATCGATCACATCGAGCGAAGTGCCCAGGCCGGTCTCGAACCGGTTCTGCATGAGCCGCAGATTTTCCTGCGCGAGTACGATATTTTTTTTCAGCCGCTGATAGCGGTTGCGGGCATTCACGAGCTCGCGATAATTTTTATTGACCAGGAGGTCGATCTTTTTGCGCGCGTCGGCGTCGATGTATTCGACTTCGCGCTCCAGATGCACAGCCGCTTCAAGTTTCGAAAAGCTCTTGAACCCGTTGAAGAGATTCATGCTCAACTGCACGCCCACCGCCCACCGGGGTTCGAGAATGGACAGGTACTGGGGATACACCTCATACTTGCCGAACGCAGCGATCTGCGGCAGGAATTCGGAGCGCTGCACAGTGTAATTCTGCGCGGCGGCAACGCGCTTTTCGGCGAGGATCTTCAGGACCGGATGCCCGGACATTGCGGCCACTTGGTACGTGGCAAGCGTGTCGTCGGTCGTTCTGTATGCGAGCGATTCCATGACGTCGATCCGTTCCTCCGTCGGCATGCCGAGGGACGTGCGCAGCGCGATGTTGGCAAGCTCGAGTTTGTTCTCGTCGTCGAACAGATTCCGCTCGGCGTCGGCTACGGCCACTTCGGCACGCATCACCTGATGGCTTGCAATGAGGCCTTCATGGAACAATTTCTTCGCCTGCTCGTCGTGGCGGTTCATGCCGGCCAGGACGTCCCTCCGTGTCGCGACAACGTCGGTCATGAGCACGACCGCGAGATAATTGGCGACCGTCTCCTGCACGATCTCGGATTTCGTCCTCTCCAGTTCGATCACGGCCGAGCGCTGTTCGGACAATGCGTAGTTTTTCGCCGCCAGCAACTTGCCGCCGAGGAACAGCGGCTGCGTTGCAACGAACGTGCCCGACTTGTAGTCCTGATGCTTGAGCTCGTCCACAAACAGCGGCAGACGGTCGTTGAGCGATGCTGCATTGGCGGCCGTCGTCGCCTCACGCTGTGATGGCGTGAGGCCCGGCTTGCCCTGAAGGAGCGTGTAGGCGTTTGCGAATTCTGTTTGCGTGCCAGCCTGCAGCGCTATCATCGCCTGGCGCACCGGTTCCAGGTCCATCGTGATCGGATCGTTGAGGCGGGTGTAGCCTGCAGTGAAGGTGAGCGACGGAAGAAAATTGCCCCAAGCATCCTTCGTGCCGTATTCCTTTTGTGCAACGCGTTCCTGATACTGGCCGATCCGTTCACTTTTTTGCAGCGCCGTTCCCACGGCCGTCTCGAGCGTCAGCGTCTGCCCATGGCAAAGCGCAGGCGCGATGAGCGCGAGCGCAACAAACCGGCCGCATCGCCGATGGAGTCCCTGTCTATTCATAGCGTGGTATCCTTGCTGTGTTCACATACGTAAGGCCGCACACTGCACCCGCCGCGTTATTTTTTGGTGGGATGGTGGAGTATGCCGTTTTTAATGATGAATTTTAAATTTTGCCTGACCCGGTTCAGCGGCATCGATTCCGGATCGAGCGTCCACTGCTGAAGAAGATGCCGGAAGGCGCCGATGATGAAGTGCCGGAATATTTTAATGTCGATATGCGCGTTGAAGATACGATGGTCCACGCCTTCGCGAATAATTTCTTCGCCCAGGTCCAGAAATTCGTCGTAATTGTGTTTCAGTGTGCCGGCGCCCTTGGACAGGAACTGGTGATTCTCATTCACGAAGATGAGCGCGAGTGCCGTGTTGCCGGTAAAAATATCGAACACGAGATCGACCGTCATGTCGAGCTTCTCCACCGGTGAGAGGTCCGCTCTCGGTGTAAGCAGGCGCATCTCCCTGGCAAGGTCTCCCCAGAGCTGTTCCAGTATGACGACGATGATCGCCTCTTTGTTCGGGTAATACCGATAGATGCTCCCTGTGGCGACACACGCCCGTTCGGCGATCTTTGCGATCTTCGCCGCATGGAACCCGTCTTCGGCAATCACATCCATGCCGGCTTTCAGAATTGCCTTCCGCTTGCTGTCGTCGAGTGTTCGCATGGCACCATCAAAGTGATAATGAATAATGAATCATTATTCATTATACAACACCAGCCGCAAAAAGTCAAGAGCTGACCGCCCGGCAACATGATTTTTTCGGCGAGCGGGGTACCCCCCCCCCCGGCTGCGCCCTTATCATTTGGCATAACCGGCCGATAGTATACATACAGGAGAAGTACTGCTATGAATGTCGGGAATACAACCGCCAGTGTTATCACGCAGCATGTCAAACAGGCTGACACGGCAAAAGAACAATTGGGCACGCAGACAGTGCCGCACCTTGCTTTTCTCGAAAAGCAAACGGAGGCCCATGTTCAGATGATATTGGAACAGGTTGTCCAGAAGGAAAAAGCCGAACGCACCGTTAACAAGGATCCGCAGCAGAAAGAAAAGCGGACGCTGCGCTATACCGTGAAGGGGAAAAAAGTCACCGCCATCACGGAACCCCATATCGATACGCGAATGTAAAAATAAAAATCCCGGCCATGTGATCATGGCCGGGATTTTTTTCCCCACTACGGTCTCCCCCTCTGCCTTTCAGGAACGTGACATCCCCGTCGGCGGTTCGAGGCATGCGGCATGCCGTGCGTTATTTAACTTTCACCTCGATGAGTTTCTGTTTCGACTCCTCGGTCTTCGGCAACGTCAATGTCAGCAGCCCCTCGTTGTATTTGGCGTCGACCGCATCGGGTTTGAAAGCGCCGGGTATCGAAATGGACCGTTCAAACGCTCCGAATGAACGCTCGATCCGATGATAATTGCCTTCCTTTTTTTCATACTCAGACTTCTTCTCCCCCGTGATCGTCAGAATATTGTTATTGAGGGTCACTTTCACGTCCTCTTTTTTCATTCCGGGCAGTTCAGCCTTGATGATGTACGAGTCCTTCGTTTCCGAAAAATCCACGGCCGGCGAAAAGACCACTCCCATTCTTCCCGTGTCTTCGAATGCATCCCCGCCGAAAAATTGGTCAAGCATTCGGTTCATTTCCCGCTGGAAGGAGTGCAGACTGCGCACACCCGGCAGGTCGCGGTTCCACGCTTCCAGTTCCGTTGACGGATTACGCTTAATGAGTGCCATAGGATCCTCCTTTGATGATGAGTTATTCAATGGATATTTCTCGTGGCAGATAGTGCTGCTTTTTATTGAGCGTGATGGTTAAGACGCCAAGGTCATACGCTGCATCGACGGCCTGCTGATCAACATCGTCGGCCAGCGAAAACTTCCGATGATATTCGATCGGCAGCGAATCGTCCAACAATAATGTCGCATCTTTTTTAAAGTGCGCATCGACCAGTACTTCGACAGTCAACACGCCTTCTTCGATTTTTGCTTTGATATTCGCCCGGTCTGCTCCCGGTATATCCAGGCGCACCACATACGACTGAGGCATTTCCTGAATATCCGCCGACGGAGCGATCCGGCGCGTCATCGGTCTGGATTGATTGTTCTCCATAAATATTCTCCTTTCATCGTCCGCACCTCGCAGCCCTTACATACACTGCTGCGGCGAGCCGGCATTTCATTTGCACATTCGCTGCATGACAATCATTCTCGTGCGTGCACACTTCCCGCCCGCGCGTGCGTATCACTGAATTGCTATTGCTCTCGGTTTGGCTGCTTGTGTTTTTGGAAGCGTGATGCGCAGCATACCGTCATGGCATTCGGCTGACACTTTCGATCCATCGACCTCGTATGGAAGTGTGAATGATCGCTCGAATTGTCCATAGGCTATCTCCTGACGCACACTCGTTGCACCTTTCTCCGCTTCCGGCGCTTTCCGATCGCCGCTGATTGTCAGCACATCGCCGAGCAATTGGATGTCGATGTCTTTTTTTTGCACCCCCGGCACCTCGGCAACCACATGGAGAACATCTCCCATATCGGCGATGTTCACATACGGATACGCTTCAGCCGGTACATACTCCGTCTGCCACTCGACATCCGGAAAAACAGCATTCCGATCGAACAGCACATCCAGAGGCATTGTCGTGATGGGGCGTGATTCAAGTCGTATGATCATGGCTCTCTCTCCTTTGTCTGAAATGATAACGGTTGACGACTACATCGTAAAATTTTTCAAAAGGTATGCCAATTTTTAAAAGTTTGAAAAATCGCATTTTTGCGGGAAACGAGCATGTCGCTCATTCCCGTATGGTAGCCAATTTGTCACTGCTGCTGTCAATATGTATTTGAAGTGCTGAAATTTTGTCAACAGCGAATGACAATTTTTCACAAAAAAAAAGGACTCCACTGTTTCCAATGAAGTCCTTCTGTATCGCAGTCACTCGGACTGGGAATAGTGAAACTCTTACGTCATTCACACCGCTTCGTGGTACGCACTGCATACCTCGTCGCCATCTTACTCCATGGATTCAAGGTAGCGTTCCGCATCGAGTGCGGCCATGCATCCCGTGCCCGCGGCGCTGACCGCCTGGCGGTAATAGGAATCCGCAACATCGCCGGCGGCAAACACGCCGGGAATATCGGTGCGCGTCGATCCGGGATGCACGAGCAGATATTCCTTCTCGTCCATCGGAAGAATGCCTTTGAACAGTCGTGTGTTCGGCTGATGGCCTATTGCCATGAACACCCCATCGGCGGCGGCTTCCGTTATTGCACCGGTCTTCACATTCTTCAATTGTATTCCGGTCACAAATTTTTTCCCGTCCGCGTTCGTTCCGAGCACATCATGCACGACCGAATCCCATACCACGGCGATCTTCGGATTTTTCAGCGCCCGTTCACGCATGATCTTCGAGCCGCGGAATTCATCCCTGCGGTGGACAAGTGTCACTTTCGATGCGAAGCGCGTCAGAAAATTCGCCTCCTCAAGCGCCGTGTCGCCGCCGCCCACGACAAAGACTTCCTTGCCGCGGTAGAAAAATCCGTCGCATGTGGCGCAGGCGCTCACGCCGTACCCCATATACTCGGCCTCCGATGGAATATTGAGGAGTTTCGCCGATGCCCCCGTGGCAACAATGACCGTGTCGCCAAAATATTCTTCATCCTCCACAACGACCCTGAACGGACGCTGCGAAAAATCCACTGAAGACACTTCCTTAAACACGCATTCGGCCCCGAATTTCACCGCCTGTTCCCGAAACAAGTCCATCAGCTCCGGTCCCATGATGCCCTTGGGAAAGCCGGGAAAATTTTCAACTTCCGTCGTGATGGTCAGCTGGCCGCCCGGCTGATTTCCCTCGAAGATGATCGGGGCGAGGTTTGCCCTTGAGGCATAGATGCCCGCTGTGAGTCCGGCCGGTCCCGAACCGATGATGATGACTTTTCGACGATTCTTGTCCATGATTGTCCCTTGGTTATTTGATCGACTCAGCGTGGTCTCCCATCGCCCTGAGCAGTGTCACAGATGCTGCAAAAAAAAATGACCGTGCGCGCACCTCAGCGAGCATTATTGTTTCCTGCCGTTGCGTGCAATAAGTTCCGCGTTCCGGACCATGCCCGCGAGCTTCGTCCGTTTGATGGCGCTTTTCGCATACCGTTGTGAAAATTTTTCCTGCGTCAGCGCCGAAATATCGTCGAGCGACGGCGTCACATTCCCCGGCCGTGGCGCATATTCCCGATGGGCTGTCGGTTGTTCAAACCTGTTCCACGGACAGACATCCTGGCACGTATCGCAGCCGTAGATCCATTGCTCAAAACTGCCGGCCAGTGTTTCATCGATCGGTCCCCGGTGCTCGATGGTCTGATACGAAATGCATCGACCGGCATCCACGACGTACGGTTCGACGATCGCGCCGGTCGGACACGCGTCCATGCACGCCGTGCACGATCCGCACCAGTCGCCGATCGGCGTATCGTATTCCAACTCGAGCGTCGTGATGATGCTGCCGAGAAACACCCACGAGCCGAAGTCTTTGGTGATGAGATTGCTGTGTTTCCCCTGCCATCCCACGCCGGCCCGCGCAGCCCAGGCCTTTTCCATCACCGGCCCGGTGTCCACATAGTACCGGCCCTGAGACTCCGGCGCCATCTGTTGGATGCTGTCATACAGGGATTGGATTCTCTTCGTTGCGTGCAGATGATAATCGTCGCCCCACGCGTAGCGAGAAATCTTGCCCTCGCCGCGTGACGGGTCATGCACGACCGGCACAAAATAATTTTCGGCGACAATGATCACCGACCGGGCGTCGGGCACGAGCAATCGCGGATCCATCCGCTTGTCCGTGTTCCCCGCCATCCACTCCATCGACGCGTGATAGCCCCGATGCAGCCACTCCATTAGCCGGGCTCCCTCGGCCGGCAGCGCCTCGGCACGCGCGATGCCGATCTTCGCGAAGCCCAGCTCCAGCGCCCTGCGCTTGATGTCGTCAGTGATCGTCATCGAGTGTCACATAGATGTCGGTGCCGCGCACTTCGGCGGCTATTGGTTTCAACTGTCCGTTGGCATTCACCGGGGCTCCCGTGCGCAGGTCGAACGACCATCCGTGCATCGGGCAGGTGATCGTGCCGCCTTCCACAACGCTCTCGTGGAGCTTTGAGACATGCTGGTGCGGACAATAATTGTGCACCGCAAGCACCTCTCCATCCACGCTGAACAGCGCGATATCAACTCCTCCGACGGTCCGAACTATGCCGCGTCCGCGTTTCAGCTCAGCGACATCCGCAATTTTTATTTTCGCCATGGCGTATTGATTTGAATGTGCGTTGAAGAGCACGGTCTGTTCGTCTGCGGCGCACTTTTTTTTTCGAAGTAACTCGCTGCCTTTGTCTTGGTGCGATGTAGGGCGAGATGGCATCTCGCCCGCTCGAGCGAAGCGGTGCGAGTTTCTAAGAGGAACTGAAGAGCCGCGAATTTCTTTAAAATAAAAAAGCCGGTTCATCGAACATGACGAACCGACTTCACAGGGTGAGACACGATCATTTACGGAAGTGCGAGTTCGTTGCGCTCAATTCAGCAAAGGCGCGTTCGGGATGGATCGCTTTCGCGCGCGCCAATAATACTTCTTCGGTCTCGACGAGATCGGTGTCCGGCACGCAGCAGTCGACCGGGCAAACCGAAGCGCATTGTTCCTGATCAAAATGACCGACACATTCCGTGCATTTCTCGGGAACGATGTAGTAAAAATCGGCCGATAACGCATCGTGTGTGCCGCCGTTCAATTCATACTGTGCGCCGCCTGCGTAGATTGCAGTGTTCGGGCATTCCGGTTCACATGCGCCGCAATTGATACATTCGTCTGTGATTTTTGTTGCCATGATTCTTTCTCCTTAAACAAAAAAATAAAACAGTAATTGATATCGGATGAAATTTATGTTCACTGTGCATTGAACTCGAGCTGTCCGACCGGCAGTTATTCCGCTGATAATCGCTATAATGATACCAAAAACAAAATGGAATATCAATACTCGCGAAAAATATATACCGCTCCGCCTGTGCCACCCCCGGTCAGAGGTACCTGTGCTCCGCGATCGCGCCGTTGGCGTCGAACACATACAACAGCGGAGCGCCTGTCGGAATATTCAGTTCCAGCACCTGCTCTTTGGTCAGTTCCTCAAGATACATCACGATAGAGCGCAAACTGTTGCCGTGCGCGGCAATTATGATGTTTTTCCCCGCTGCGATCTCCGGGAGAATGTGTTTTTCGTAGTACGGAAGCGTCCGCGCGGCCGTGTCTTTCAGGCTCTCGCTGATGCCGTCCGGATTCAATTCGGTCTTGTCTGCAGGCGGCGGCACGTCGTAACTGCGGCGCCAGATCTTGACCTGTTCGTCGCCGTATTTTAGTGCGGTTTCCTGCTTGTTCAAACCCTGCAGCGCGCCGTAATGACGCTCGTTCAATGCCTGATCGTACTCGATCTCGATGCCCGTTTGTCCGGTCACTTCCAGGATCGTCTTGAGCGTATTCTTCGCCCGCTGCAACACCGACGTGAACGCCTTGTCGAATGTGTAGCCTTGTAATTTTTCACCGGCGGCCCGCGCCTCCTCCTCGCCTTTGGCGGAGAGGGGAACATCAACCCAGCCTGTGAAACGATTTTCGAGATTCCATTGCGATTCGCCGTGACGGACTAAAATGAGATTTCCCATGATGCGTCGGTTTCCTTTGGATGTTGATGTAATGAGTGCTCACGTGTGGCCTGTGTGAATGTATAAATGTCAACATACGAAATCGTACGCCGAATTTCAACAGGCGTCATTTAATATTGAAATATTTTGCCTCAGGGTGGTGAATGATGATCGCATCGGTGGACTGTTCCGGCTCCAGCATGAATTCCTCTGTCATCACCACGCCGATCTGTTCGGGATGGAGCAGTTCAAAGAGTTTCGTATGGTCTTCGAGGTTCGGGCACGCGGAATACCCGAAGCTGTAGCGAGATCCCTGATATCCCTGGCTGAACAGCCGCTTGATGTCGGTTGCATCCTTGCCGGCGATGCCGAGCTCCTGACGGATCTTTTGGTGCCACAGTTCCGCGAGCGCTTCGGTGACCTCAACGCTCAGTCCATGGAAATAGAGATACTTTTTATAATCGTTCGCGGCGTACAATCTCGCCGAGTAATCCGACGCTTCCCTTCCCATGGTGACCATGTGGAACGCCACAACATCCATCGAGCCGGCGGACACCGGCGCAAAATAATCAGCCAGGCACAGGTAGCGGTCGTCGTGCTGGCGCGGAAACGTGAACCGGACGCGTTCCGTTATCATGTCGTCGTGATACACGATGAGATCGTTGCCGGACGACTGGCAGGGGAAATACCCGTAGACCACTTTGGGCCGCAACAGGTGCTCGCGCATGCAGAGTTCCTTCAATTCGCGCAGGTCGGGATAGATGGACGTCTCCAACTGCCGGCGGTAGTCCTCCTCCGAACGCTTCCCTTTTCTCACCTGAAACTGCCCTTTGATGAGCGCCGATTCGTTGATGAACGGATAGATCTCCTCGAGCGGCACATCGTGCACGACCCTCGTTCCCCAGAACGGAGGAACCGGTATCGAGACGTCCGCCGTCACTGCCGAGTGTTTCTCGTGTGCGTCGACGGCGAACGCCATGGCGATCTTCGCCTCCGCTCCGGTGAGCAGTTCTTCTCCATCGTCGTCGGCCGTGGCCTTCGGCGCCTGTGCGCTGCGAAAGCTGTCGGCGCCCCGTGTTTTCAATTGCTCCATGAAATGGAGTCCGTCGAATGCATCGCCCGCGTAGCACACGACGCCGTTGTACACCGATTGGAGATCGTGTTCGACGTAGCGCCTCGTCAGCGCGGCGCCGCCAAGGACGACGGGGACGGTGATCCCGCGCTCGTTCAGCACTTCCAGATTTTCCTTCATCACGAGCGTGGACTTCACGAGCAGGCCGCTCATGCCGATCGCATCGGCCTTATGTTCCTCGTACGTCCTGATGATGTTCTCGATCGGCTGCTTGATGCCGATGTTGTGCACTTTATAGCCGTTATTGGTGAGGATGATGTCGACGAGATTTTTTCCGATATCGTGCACATCCCCCTTCACCGTTGCGAGCACCATCGTTCCCTTCGTTGCCGAATCCGCTTTTTCCATATACTGCTCGAGATACGCGACGGCTGTCTTCATCACCTCGGCCGATTGCAGCACGAACGGCAGCTGCATCTCGCCTTTGCCGAAGAGTTCTCCCACCACCTTCATGCCGTCGAGCAGCAGCGTATTGATGACCTCAAGAGGCGCATAGCGTTTCAGCGCCTCCTCCAGATCCTCGTTGAGGCCCTGCTTGTCCCCGTCCACAATCCTGTTCTTCAGTATCTCCTCAATGGTGCCCGAGCGCTCCTTCTTCTCGGCCTTCATCGTCCCCTTTTTATCGGCATAATGGGCCATGAGCTCCATGAGCGGATCGAACGTGCATCGCTCGCCGTCGTACTCGCGTTCGTCGAAGATCAATTTGCGGCACAGTTCGCGGCCCCTCTCGTCGATCTTGAAGAGAGGCAGAATCTTTTGCGCGTTGACGATCGCCATATCGAGGCCCGCCTCGATGGCATAATGGAGAAACACCGAATTGATGACGTGCCGCATGTGCGCATCGAGTCCGAACGAGATATTGCTCACCCCGAGCAGCGTGCTCACGCCGGGAAACTGCTGTTTGATCATCCGTATGGCCTCGATCGTTTCAATCCCCGCCTTGCGGAATTCCTCTTCGCCCGATCCGAGCGTGAATGTGAGCGTATCGAAAATGAGGTCGTGCGGTTTCATGCCGTACCGCCCCACGACAAGATCATAGATGCGCGCGGCGATCTCGGTCTTTTTCTGGGCGGTCTTCGCCATGCCGTCCTCGTCGATCGTCAGCGCGACGACAGCCGCGCCGTATTGTGTGCACAGCGGCACGATCGTGCGGATGCGCTCTTCGCCGTCCTCCATGTTGATCGAATTGACGATGCATTTTCCGGCAAACAGCTGCAGCGCTTCCTCGATCACCGGTGCTTCGGTCGAATCGATCATCACCGGCAGCGCCACCTGCGTATTGTAGCGGAACGCCGCCTCGTGCATGTCCCGCACTTCATTGCGCCCGACGTAGGCGACGCAGAGGTCCAGGATGTGCGCGCCTTCCTTCACCTGGTCTTTGCCGATATTCACGATCGAATCGTAATCTTCGGCCTGCAGCAGGTCTCGGAATTTTTTCGACCCGTTGGCGTTCGCACGCTCGCCGACAATGACCGGCGCCGGGTTCACATACAACGGCGACGTCGAATACAGGCACGAAGCGGAAGGAGTGAAGTCCACCGTCCGGCGCTTCGGCGAAAGCGTTCCCACCGCATTGACGAGTGCCCTGAGGTGATCCGGGCGTGTGCCGCAGCAGCCGCCCACCACGCTCACTCCGAGATCCTTCACGAAGTGATGCAAATAGTGCGCAAAATCGTCCGGCGACAGGTGGTAATGCGCATGACCGCCCACGTTCTCCGGCAGTCCGGCATTGGGAATGCACGAAACGTGCATCGGCGCGTTCGAACAGAGATAGCGTATGTTCTCCGACATTTCCTTCGGGCCGGTGGCGCAATTCATGCCGATCACACTGATGTCGTACGGCTCAAGTGCCGTAAGCGCTGCCGCGATTTCCGTTCCCATGAGCATCGTGCCGGTCTGTTCGATCGTCACCGATGTCATGACCGGAAGTTTCACTCTCTTATCGGCACAACACTTGAACACTGCACTGAGACATGCTTTCGTCTGCAGAATGTCCTGGCAGGTCTCGATCATCAGCAGATCCACGCCGCCGTCGATGAGCCCCGCGACCTGCAGGTAATAACTCTCGCTCATCTCTTTGAATGTAATGTGTCCGAGCGATGGAAGTTTCGTCGTGGGACCGATGGAACCGGCCACATAGCGCGGATGTGCGGGTGTGGAAAATTCGAGCGCCACCTTCCTGGCAAGATGCGCAGCTTTGAGGTTGAGCTCGTATGCCCGCGAGTCCAAATGGTATTCGGCCAACACGATCGGCGCGGAACCGAATGAATCCGTTTCGATCACGTCGACGCCCGCGGCAAGAAAATCGGCATGCACTTTTTCGACCGCCGAGGGTTTTGTGATGATCAAATATTCGTTGCAGCCGTTGAGATGCTCTCCGCCAAAATCATCGGCGGTCAAATTCTGCGTCTGTATGTTCGTCCCCATCGCCCCGTCGAAAACGATGATCTTGTCTGTCAGTGTTGCTAAAAATGATTTCATGATCTTGGTGTCGTGAATTGATATAAAAAAACCCGGCAGTGTCACCGGGATTTTTTGTTACACAAAATAATATTTCGTCCATGAAACATACGGAAATATTTTATCATCGGCAAGTCCGGCGCACGCACTGCCTGTTGATGCCGCAGGTTCCTCTGAACACGCAGCGAAAATTCCGTCGATCATATGCACGACTGCGCCGCCTCACGTGTTGTCTGCGATACGGTCCCTCGCCTGTTCATACCCGCACACAACATTGGCGACGACGTCCGCAGCCGGAAGCACGCCCTTGACGAGGCCCGAGCTTTGTCCCATCTCGAATTCCCCTTCCTCCCAATCGCCGTCGAAAATGCCGAGGCGTTCGCGTCCCTTCCCGTTGAGTTCGCGAAGTTCTTCTTTCGATTTTCCCGCCGCTTCCTCCTGCATCGCGCGGAGCGCGAACGGCGTTTTCAGCACCCGCAGGGGCGAAAGCTTCCTGAACGCAAGCACGGTCGCGCCGTCTTGCGCATCCACGACCGCTTGTTTGTATCGCTCGCTCGCCGACGATTCAACGGTCGCTGCGAATGCCGTTCCGATCTGCACGCCCTCGGCGCCAAGCGCCAGCGCAGCGAACATCTGCCTGCCGTCGGCGATACCGCCTGCAGCGATCACCGGAATGCGCACTGCATCCGCTACCTGCGGCACCAGTGCAAGCGTCGTGATTTCATCCAATCCGTTATGGCCTCCCGCCTCGAATCCTTCGGCCACAACGGCATCCACTCCTGCAGACTCGGCCTTCCGGGCGTGCTTCACGGCGGCCACAACGTGAACAACGACCATTCCCTTTTCTTTCAAGCGCGGCGTGAACATCGCCGGGCTCCCCGACGATGTGAAGAGGATGGCGACTCCCTCATCGGCGATGACCGTCAGCAATTCTTCAACATCGGCCCGCATCAGCGGAAGATTCACTCCCCACGGCCGCGTCGTTGCGGCCTTGATCTTCCGTATATGCTCTCTGAGCAGATCCGGTTTCATCGAACCAGCGCCGATGAGTCCGAGTCCGCCGGCGTTCGACACGGCAGCCGCCAATTTCCATCCCGACACCCACACCATGCCGCCCGAAACGATGGGATACTCGATGCCAAATAATTCCGTGATCCTGTTTTTAAATTTCATAGAATAGACGATAGGTAATGACAGCGCTCTGAAGGAACGCACGAGTCGTGATGGACTTGGCTGACGGACGACCGTGAGAATCAATTCGTGTGAAACGGCTGCGGTTCGCTTTCGTCAGGTTGAAACGGCTCCTCGAATGGCAGCAGTGAAACCCGATAAAATGCCGTTCCTTTTTTGGAAGGTATTAATTTGACGGTATGGCTTTCGATTGCTTTGTTGCGTATGAGGTGAGCCGATGTAAGTGCTTTGATTTTCAACATAGTAGAGCCGGGCGCATCAATAACAATATCGCCGCCTCTGATGTCGGCGCCGACGGGTTTATCGTCCACCAGCACCTGAATCGAATCCATCGCCGTATCATTTCCCGTGACGATGTCGACGTCATTTCCGGTATACGGAAAAAGAATGTATCCGTCATTTCCCTCGCCTGCATATTCGAACGAATTTCTCCCGGCGATCCAGATGCCGTGTGCGTAAAATTTCCCCTCCACATAGAGGAACGGATCGTGGTACTCTGCGGGGAGTTCGGGATTGTATCCCTCGCTGTTTCCGAGGGAGCCGTGCAGATATCCCAGATCAAAGTCCGGTGTCAATGCAGAAGACGAATATCCCGTTGCTCGGTCTTCGGCATATTCGACAAATGGAAGTTCTCCGAAAAACCCCGCCTGTCTCAGGAGGTACTGTATCGAGCGTTCAATGCGCGAGAACGAGCCCTTGGGCGACTGAACATCGTAAATATCCCCCTTCGGGGCGATCAGGCAGACAGTGGGAACAGTTTCGATGCGATACGAATCGGCGATCCTGCGCTCGTCATCGGCCACCACGGGGAACCGGATGCCGCACGAGCGGATGACTTCCTCTTTCTGAACCGGATCGCGGACCACAACATAGTCCGATACCTGTATCCCGATGACGGTGAGTCCGGAGTCGCCGTATATTTCGTGCAAGCGGTTCATATGCTTGATGGCCCGCAGCGATTGCGTGGATGTGCGGTCCCAGAAAAAAAGGGCCACAACACTGCCATGCAGCGAACGCAATGCGATCGGGCCGCTGTTGCACCAGAAGTTCCCGTAGAGTTCGGGAGCCGTCCGGTCCTTGTCCATATGTTTAGTGAGAAGCATGAGTAAAGTATACGCAAATTGATGAATCAACGCAACCCGGGTGAGCGCGAACGCGCTTATTTTGACCGGTCGATCACGACGACAAATTCACCTTTTTTTTCTTCCGCCGACAGTTGTTGATACAGAGCCGGGGCAGTGCCGTGGAAGATCTGCTCTCCCGGCAGCGTCAAATCGAACGCGACGCACAGCTTCCGTTCGGTGCCAAAGACATCGGCAATGTCTCTGAGAAGCGCAACAAGCCTGTACGGCGTATCCATCAGGACGATCGTCCGCTTCTCGCGGCGCAGCTGCTGAAGTTCCGCAATGCGCCGGGGCCGTTTGGGCGAGAGCCATCCGTAATACACAAATTGGTCGATCGAAAACCCCGACACGGTCAACGCAGGCATCAACGATGATGCGCCGGGAATCGGCACGACGGTGATCTTCAGCTCCACGGCCTTCCTGACCAGAAGCTGGCCGGGATCCGAGAACACGGGCGTTCCGCAATCGGAAATGACGGCGACATTCTTTCCGGCCTTCAGATATTCAAGGATATGGAATGTCGCTGCCTGCTCGTTATGCTCGTTCAGACTTTCGACGGGTTTCTCGATGCCTAAATGCCGCAACAGCCGGTTTCCTTCTTTGCGTTCTTCGTAAACGATCACATCGACCGAACGCAGCACATCGACGGCGCGAAATGTGATGTCGGCATAGTTGCCGATCGGTGTTGCCACTAAATAGAGCGTTCCTGTGTGTTCCATCGTCTCCGCGGTCAGAATTAATCAGCAGCGGCGTCGGGCGCCTCTGTCTGCATTTTTTGTTTGTGTTTTTTTTCAAGCTCTTTGGCTATTACCACAATGCTTCCCGCCGCCGGAATGGCGATGATGAGCCCGATGAATCCTAAAAAATAACCGAATATCAACAGCGACAGGATGAGCACCACCGGATGCAGCCCGATCTTGCTGCCGATGATCCTCGGCGAAAGAATGTAATTTTCAATCACATGCAATACGCCGACAACTCCGAGTCCGAGCAGCACATGGACAATGGCCGGCTGCTGGCTCAGCGAGGCGACAAGCGCAGTGATGATCAGCATCATCATGAACCCGAAATACGGCAGAAAGAACAAGAGGCCCGAGAGCAGCCCGAGCACCATCGGGTACTGAATGCCGATCAGCCAGAATGCCGTACTGACGACGGTCGCATCGAAGATCGCAATGATCATGGTCCCGCGGATGTATCGTCCTACGATCGCATCGACATAATTATAATAGACGACAGCCTCCTCCCTTTTGTTCTTCGGGAAGAGCAATTTAATGCGGTATTTGACGAGCGGAAAATCCTTCAAGATATAGAATGTCAGGAAGGGAATAATGACGATGTTCACCACACCGGTCAGTACGGTGTTAAATTCGCTCACGATGCCGAATGTGCCCTGAAGCAGTCGTTTCATCACATCTTCCATCCGCGGCGCGATGCTGTCCGTGACGAATGCGCGGAGCTGAACATTCGAAATGCCGTAGCGATGAATCGTCTTGAACACATCACCGTTCATGAGCCAGGCCGTGAACTGCGACGACATGCTGCTGAACGTCTGGAGTATCGAGCCGAACTGTTGAATGACGATCGGCACGGCGCCCATGAGCAGCAGAATGATGACCGCGATCGCGCATAATATGATAAACAACGTCGAAGTCCACCGAGGCACGTTCCACCGCTCCACGCGCGTGACGACAGGATGCAGGAGATACGCCAGGAACAGAGCGATGATGAAGGGTGTCAGGATCGCCTGGATCGTTTTCGCCAGCCACAGCATGAAGAGGAAGAGTGCGAACCACATGATATTTTTGACAACGGGATACGACCTGATCGGATATAGAACGATCAGCAGAGCGGCAATGAGCACGAACGGCGAGAACAGCATTGCTGTTGAATACAGCAGGAGGAGAAGGAGAACAAAGCCTCCGGCGGCAAGCGCAAATTCAGTGGTGGATGTTTTCGGGGGCACTTGTTTCAATGTGACTCCGTTTGTATCGCGAGTAGTCATAATGGCCTGTTAAAAAGTACGAAGGTCGTCACATCAGTGCACGCCTATACACCGGTATGACCGAACCCTCCGGCACCGCGTGCCGTGTGGTCCAGCGCATCAGTTTCCTCCCAGTTCACACGGGCATACCGCGCAATGATCATTTGCGCGATCCGGTCCCCTCTGTTCACGATGAAGTGTGCGCCGCCGAAATTTGTCATGATCACTTTTACTTCGCCGCGATAATCCGAATCGATCGTACCGGGAGAATTCAAGATACCGATGCTGGATTTGAGGGCCAGCCCCGACCGCGGCCGTATCTGCGCCTCGAACCCGCGAGGAATTTCGAGCGAAAACCCCGACGGGATCAGCGCCGTTGCTCCCGGAGCGATCGTCACCGGCTCCTCGACGGCTGCAAGAATATCCATTCCAGCGGATCCGTCAGTGGCATAGCACGGCAGGGTCAGTGCAGCCCCGTGAGGAAATACTCTTGAAATTCGTACGGTCAGATGTTCCACTAGTGGATGCCCCATTTTTTACGGAATGTACATAGACGGCGCCTGAAATGCAAACAAACCCCGTAAATCGGCGAATAGAGGCGTATTTGTTGCATTCGTCGGTCCGGCACTTGACATCACTCTTGTTTTTTCGTTAATTAATGTCAGTGCATTGATCCAATCCGACACCACCAATTACATCTATGTCCTATTTTGATTCCGATAATTTTTTCGATGATGACATGGAGAGCAGCCATTCTCCAAAAAAAAATCATCGCGAAGAAGATATAGAACGGTTCAAAGAACTTCTTAAAAAAGGGGGCACCGGCATTTCGAGCATCGAAGCGCTGGAAGAGATCGTCAATTTCTATTTCGAACAGGAACGGTTCGAAGAGGCGTTAGGGTTCGCCTCGCAGCTTGTTGAATTTGCTCCCTACAGTTCCGATGCATGGATGTGCAAGGGTATGTTGTTGAACAATATGTGCCGGTACGACGAGGCGCTCCAGTGCTACGATCAGGCCCTCTCGTTGAATCCCGCCGACAGCGATCTCTTCATCAACCGCGGCATCACGCTGGACAACGCGAACAGGGGTGAGGAAGCGCTGCTCAATTTCGACAAAGCGCTCGAGTATTCGCCCAACAACGATGAAGCGCTCTTCAACAAGGCCATCACGCTCGAAAAAATGGAGCGGTACGCCGAGGCGGTGGTAATCCTCACATTCCTGCTGGACGACAACCGCGACAACCGCGATATCTGGTTCGAACTCGGCTTCTGCTACGACCTCATGGACAGGCTCGACGAGTCCATTCATTGCTACGACGAACATATCGACCGCGATCCGTACAATTCCAACGCGTGGTACAACCGCGGCATCGTATGGGCACGCAAGGGCGACGTTACGAAATCGATCGACAGTTACGATATGGCGCTCGCCATCAAGGAAGATTTTGCCTCCGCGTGGTACAACAAAGGAAATGCGCTTGCATCGGTCGGCAAGCTGACCGAAGCCATCGATTGCTACAAACAGACGTTGCGCTATGAACCGAACGATGTTCCGGCGTGGCATAATTTGGGCAATGCATACGAGGAAGCGGAAAATTACCCCGATGCGGTGCAGTGTTTCACACGTGCGATCCAGTTGGAGAGCGATCATTACGAATCGTTCTTCGGACGCGGCAGCTGTTACGATGCAATGGAGCAGTTCTCCAAGGCAATGACCGACTACAACAGGGCGCTTGAACTGTGCCGCGAATATCCGGAATTGTGGTATGCCAAAGCCGATTGCGAATACAACATGGGCAGGGAAAAAGAATCCCTGCTGAGTTACAAGATGGTGGTTCAGCTCGATGCGAACAATTCCGAAGCATGGTTCGATTACGGCGATACACTGCTGGAACTCGGGCAGTTGGACGATGCCCTGCCGGCGCTCGAGCACAGCATCGAATTGAATCCGAATTTTGCAGAACCGTATTACAGCAAGGCCAAACTGTTTTTTATTACTCGCAAGATCACCGATGCCATCGAGGCATTGAAAACGGCGTTCGGCCTGGACAGCTCGCTTCGTGAACGATTCGACGACGATTTTTCACGAGTTCGGTCCATCAAGGATTTTGTCGGCTCACTTCTTCGCTCGTAACCATACGCCGCCTTCACCGATTATACGGGCCTAATCTTTCTGGAACGAGGATTAGGTCTTTTCGTATTGCCGGCAGGCCGGCATCATTTGCGGAACGTTTCATGGCACAGCCTCAGCACACCCTGTTAGGAATCATCGGTCACAACATCAGCTATACGCTCTCCCCCGCAATGCACAATGAAGCGATCCGGGTGCTGCATCTTCCCTGCGTCTACGGCGTCTTCGATGTGGAGCACGATTTTCTTCCCGGTGTGATCAGCGCACTGTGCACCGAACATTTTCGCGGAGTGAACGTCACCATCCCCCACAAGGAGGCAGTGATCCCGCTGCTTGACACACTGAGCCCGGAGGCCCGCGCACTCGGCGCCGTCAATACCATTATCAACAACGGCGGTGTCTTGGCCGGCGAAAACACCGATGTCGACGGCGTGCGCGCCACGCTCCGTCCGCATGCTGAGGCCATTCGCGGCGAATCGGTGCTCGTGCTCGGCGCCGGCGGCGCGTCACGGGCGGTCGTATACGCCGCAGCGGAATGTGGGCCGCGGTCCATCGGTGTCTACAACCGGAACGAAGCCAGGGCTCAACAGCTGACCGCGGCGTTCCGGGAATTATTCCCTGCCGTCTCTTTTGCCGTGATCGCTCCCGACGCGCTGACGAGGGCGGTCGAAGATGCGGCAGTCGTCGTCAACACGACCCCGGTCGGCATCCAACCGGGGAGCACGGCCGTGCCGGTACCCGGCCATGTGCGATTTTCAAGTAAGCAAATTATTTTCGATATTATATACATACCGTCGCAAACGGCACTGTTGCGGAAAGCTGCGGCAGACGGTGCAACGGCCATCAACGGGTTGGAAATGTTTATACAACAGGGAGCGCGGTCATTCACGCTGTGGACCGGACTCCCCTTCCCGGCAGACGAAGCGCGCGAATGCGTGCGTCGCGAATTAGGAAAGCGGTAATGCGGATATGAGCACAGATAATCAACGCGCGGTCAGCGAACTCCTGCGCTCGGCCGACAAGGCGATCAAGGATGGGAATCTCGACAACGCTCTTGCTGCGATCAGCAAGGTGTTTGAATTCGATCAGCGAAACGTGTATGCCCGCGCGTATCAGGAACGCATCCTTTCGTTGAAAGAGATGCGAATGGCAACACGGGAAAACGCTGAAAAAATTCCATCCGACAGCGCGAAGCATGTCCAGGAATCCAATTTTGCACAACCGGAGGCCGTCGCTCGTGGCGCGAATGCAGCGGCACCTGCCCTTACACGCCCGGCGCCCGTACCACCCCGCACGTCTTCTCCGGCAGCGTACGATCAGCCGCCGGTATCCGTTTCCCGGACTGTTCCCGCGCCGCAACCGGCACCGGCACCGGCTGCGCCTGAGGCCCACTCACAACCCCCTGTGCCGGCGCAAGCGTTCGAATATATGCAACATGCTCCGGCACGCTTGAAAGCGTATCGAACATTGCTCTCGGAAATCTGGACTGTCGGTACCTTTACCGACGCCGAGCAGCAGCGCATCAGCGCCGTGAGGCAATCGTTCGCCATTACGGACCAGGAACACAACGACATCGAACGCGATATCCGCTTTACTGCGTATCTGGCGGCGATCGAACTGGCATGGAAAAAAGGGGTCACGAGCTTCGACGAGATGAGAAAACAATTCCGCATCTCGGATCAGGAACATCTTCAGATCGAAGGGCGTGTCTTCCGTCTGCTGCAATCCCTGCGGTCCGTCGGCACGGTGCTCCTGATCGACGATGATCCGGAATTTTTGCGCCTTGCCAGCCGGCAGTTGACAGAGGGCGGCTTCTACTGCGTCTCGGTGTCCACGTGCGAGGAGGCGTTGTTTGTCCTGGAATCCCTCTCTCCCAATGTCGTGGTGTGCGACGTGAATTTTTCGAAACCGAACATGAGCGGATTTGCCTTCTACGAAAAATTCCGCAGCATCGATAAATTTTTCCAGACCCCCTTCATCTTCCTGAGCGGGATGGTGCAGGAGGCCGTCCAGCGCACGGGTATGCAGATGGGTGCGGATTCGTATTTCACCAAACCGATCGACCTCGAATTGTTTCTGGCGACCATCGAAGGCAAGATCAAACGATCATCCGAACTGCAGCAGCGTATGTCGCCATACCGTCTGTAACGAACGGGACAGACTGCCCCGTTTGCACACT
Organism: uncultured Ignavibacteriota bacterium; assembly: GCA_903884005.1. Taxonomy (GTDB): domain Bacteria; phylum Bacteroidota; class Ignavibacteria; order UBA10030; family UBA8401; genus CAISDA01. The sequence continues at coordinate 170,439 of CAISDA010000083.1, forward strand.
CCCCTTGCGCTTGTACCATGAAAAATATTTTACGGCGCCTGCGCGCCTTCTCATTCCACCTCGGCCTCGTCGAACAGGCGCAGATGGTCGCCTCGACGGGCGTGATCGTGATGATGGTCACCATCATCAGCGCGAATATCGTACTGAAGGAAACGATCGGCTTTCTTGAATTCATCAGCATCATCACGGTGGGCGTCATCGGGTTCGCCGGCGTGTATTTTTCGCTGAAATACGGCCGCCAACTTGAAGACCAGAACAGGGAACTCGTCGCCCTCAATGCGATCGCCCAGGCCGTCAACCGGACGATGAACCTCCCGACGATCTTCGAGACCGTCCTGACAACCGTCACCGCGCTTCTTAAGAATGAATATGGCTGGCTCTACATCCTTGATAAAGATTCCCTCACGCTGAAAAATTCGAGCGGCGCTGCGTCGGCTTTTTTTGCAGACGCAGCCCTGGCTCACATGCGGTCGCTCGACTGGATGCAGGTCATCCGCACGCACCGCGAGACGCGTCATCCGGATATGCCGCCGTGCCATGAGGACCTCGCTCCGCTCCACATTGCGTCGTGGGTCTGCGTTCCTCTCCGCTCAGCCGACCGGCTTGCGGGCGTGATCATCCTTGCCACTCGTGCATCCGATTTTTTTTCCCCGAACAAGATCAACCTTATCTCGGCCTTCGGCAACCAGATCAACGTGGCGCTCAATAACGCACAGCTGTTTTCCCAGCTCCGTCAATCGCAGGAGCAGTACGCCGACCTGTTCGAGCATTCGCCAGACATGTATCATCTCATCGACCGCAGCGGCACGATCATCGGCTGCAATCAAACCGAGGCGGCAACACTCGGGTACGACAAGAAGGAGATCGTCGGGAACCATCTCTCACGCTTCTACCCCGAAGAGCAGCACGGACGCCTCAATGGCTTCATTCGGACCACCTTCGACGACGAGCGCGAAGCGCGCGACGAAGAGCATCAGATGCTGCACCGCAACGGCACGCTCCTCGACGTCAGCGTGAATGCGTCGCTTGTGGTCAATGAACAGGGCGTGCCCGTGTCGCTGCGGTGCGTGGTGCGCGACATCACGAGGAAAAAACAATTCGAAGAAAAGATCATCCAGGCGCAGAAGATCGACAGCATCGGCAATCTTGCCGGTGGTGTTGCGCACGACTTCAACAACATCCTCACATCCATCGGGAACGCTGCGGCAATCATGCAGCGCCGTATGGCGAAACGCAATGCGCTCATGCCGTTCATCGAGATCATTGCGACCGCTGCGCAGCGCGGTGCGAAACTCACGACACAGCTGCTGACGTTCGCCCGTCGCACCCCGACGCAGCTTCATCCCGTCGATCTGCATCACATTATTGACGAGACCATTGCGTTGTTCGTACCGGGCATCCCTCCGGGGGTCCGGATCACACGGCATCTCGCGCCGGTGCAAGTGCTCATCAACGGCGACGAAGGGCACGTGCAGCAATCACTGTTGAATATTTTGCTGAACGCGCGGGACGCGATGCCCCAGGGCGGAGAGATCACCGTCGCAACCTCTGTCAACGCGGACGAGCACTCCGTCACGCTCGTCGTCAGCGACACCGGCACCGGCATGCCCGCGTCGGTGCAGCAGCATATCTTCGAGCCCTTCTATTCAACCAAGGACATCGGCAAGGGCACCGGGCTCGGACTCTCTGTGGTGTACGGGGTCATGACTTCGCATAACGGATCGATCGCCGTGAAGAGCAGGCCGAACAAGGGATCCTCGTTCGCATTGACATTTCCGCGGCTTGATGATTGTTCGTTCGCGCCGCCATCGGCCCTCGTGCCCATCTCCATGGGCGGCGGAGAATCGGTGCTCATTGTGGACGATGAACCGACGATCGGTTTCACACTGGCCACGATGCTTCGCGACTTGGGGTATGAGGCGCATTCCGTCCAGAGCGGAAAAGAAGCGCTCGAGATCCTCGCGTCCCGGCAATTCGACCTCATCATTCTCGACATGAATATGCCGGATATGAACGGGGAAAAATTAGTGCGCAAGATCAAACGGAATAAATTTTCAGGCAAGGTCATCATCTCCAGCGGGTACAATCATTCGCTCGCCGATGAAGCGGCATTCTCGAAAAAAATCGACGGCTTCCTGAGCAAGCCGTATCTCGAGCATGAACTGGCCGCGCAGCTGCATGCAGTCCTGGCGGTGTAACGATCCGTATGCGTGCGAGGGCTTTGTGACGGCTATCTGCCGGGCACAGAACCGGTCTGCATTGATTCACCTATAACCGAAAGAGACTTATGGCCACGTTTTCCGAGGAACTGCGCAAGGCGCGCGAAGAGAAAAATTTTTCTCTCGCGGAAATATCCAGGATCACGCGCATCAATTTAAAGTATCTCGAAGCACTCGACCAGGGCCTGTTCGATATTCTCCCCCAGGCGTACATCAGGGCGTTTATACGCGAATACGCGATGGCTGTGGGACTCTCTCCCGCCGATATTCTCCAGAAATATGATATTTTCGTGACGGGGAAATACGCCGCGGGGCCGACGCTCGCCCCGTCTTCGGGATGGATGACCGGCACAGTGCCTGTTCTGCACGAGCGTGCACACGATGAGGAGGCGGTTCCGACAGAAGAATTCCTCGTCAAGCAGCGCAGCATGCGGACCATCGTGATCATCGCAAGCATCATCGTCTTGTGTTCATTGATCCTCGCCTATGTCGCAAATTATATTTGGGTCTCGCACTCCGGCCCGCCACTGCGCGAGACACCGTTTCAGGACGTCGTCCGCGAAAAAGAGTCGCGCCCACAGATTCCGGCCCGCCCGGACTCCGTTCACGCTGCGGCCGATGGAGTGAAACTCCTGCCGGGATCCTCCGATTCGCTCACGCTGTCCATACGCTCGTCAACGGTTGTCTGGATGAGCATCGTACGCGACACCGGGTCGGCCGTGGAGATGCTCCTGGAACCCCAGGAGAGAAGAACGCTCCGCTCAAAACATCGCTTCATCGTCACCACCGGAAATGCCGGCGGTGCGGCATTTCAAGTGAACGGGAAAGACATCGGCGTGCTCGGGAAAACAGGCATCGTGCTCCACAATATCGTGATCACCGCAGACGGAGTGAAAAAATAAGCATGGCATCATCCGCCCCCTCGGACTCTCACGACACAACACTAGAACAGCGGATCGACGCGCTGCGCGCCATGATCCGGGAGCACGATCACCGGTATTATGTACTTGCCGAGCCGTCAGTGTCCGACGCTCAGTACGATCGATTGATGCAGGAACTGATCGGCCTCGAACAGGAACATCCTCGCCTCGTCACACCGGACTCGCCGACGCAGCGAGTGGGCGGCCGCCCGACGAAGGAATTTCCATCCGTGGTGCACGACGTCCCGATGCTCAGCCTTGCGAACAACTACAGCGCCGATGAACTTCGCGATTTTGACCGCCGCGTGGCGGCCTCTCTCGGCGGAGCACCATACTCGTACATAGCGGAATTGAAGATCGACGGCGTGGCGATCAGCCTGATATACCGCGACGGCATCTTCTTCCGCGGGGCCACACGCGGCGATGGAGTGCTCGGCGACGAGATCACCAACAATCTGCGCACCATACGATCGATCCCGCTGCGCGCCGCAGGGTTGAACAATTGTGAAGTGCGCGGCGAGATCTTCATGATGAAAAAAGATTTCGAGCTCATGAATGAAGAACGGATGCTCGCTGGCGAAAAACTGTTCGTCAATGCGCGCAATTCAACCGCAGGCACGCTCAAGCTGCAGGACCCGGCAATAGTCGCCGAGCGCCGCATGAATATGTTCGCATACTTTCTCCGTTCCGACGAGATCGAGATCGCGACACATTCCGAGAGCCTGGCCTTATTGAAAAAGGCCGGTTTCATGGTCAACGAGCAGTACCGCCGGTGTGCATCGATCGATGAGGCGATCGCCTTCTGCTCCGAATGGGGCGAGAAACGGTCGACACTTCCCTACGACATCGACGGCATCGTGTTGAAGGTCGATGCCCTTTCTCAGCAGCAGACATTGGGTTCGGTCGCAAAAAGCCCGCGGTGGGCCACCGCCTATAAATTCCCTGCGATGCAGGTTGAGACGGTCCTTCGCGGCATCACGCTCCAGGTCGGCCGCGTCGGCACCATTACCCCGGTAGCAGAACTCGAGCCGGTGTTCGTGGCAGGGTCCACTGTCAGCCGGGCGACCCTTCATAACGAAGATAATATAGCCGGCCTCGACCTGCGCATCGGCGATACCGTCATCATAGAGAAAGGCGGCGATGTCATTCCAAAGGTCTCGGGCGTGATCCTCGAGAAACGGCCCGCCGGTGCGACACGATTCGTCATGCCGGCATCATGTCCCGTCTGCCGGGCCGGCATCATTCGGCCCGAGGGTGAAGCGGCCTGCTACTGCGAAAACGTCCGTTGTCCAGCCCAGATACGACGGCGCATCGAACACTTCGCACACCGGGGTGCGATGGATATCGACGGACTCGGCGAAGCGGTCGTGGACGCGCTCGTCGAACACGGGCTGGCCGTAACCGTAGCCGATCTGTACGATCTGGACAAAGACCGGCTCGTCGCTCTAGAACGAATGGGACCCAAGAGCGCGCAAAACCTGCTCGACGCCATCACTGCAAGCACACAGCGTCCGTTCGCCCGCGTCCTCTTTGCGCTCGGCATACGGTTCGTCGGCACGGGCGTCGCCAAAATACTAAGCGACCATATCGGGTCGCTGGACGCCCTGCGTCGTGCATCCGCATCCGACCTTGAATCCGTCAACGGCATCGGCCCGCGCATCGCCGAAAGCATCGTTCGATTCTTTCACGATCCGGATTCGCTGCAGCTCATTGAACGCCTGAAACTCGCCGGCGTTGCCATGCAGTCGCCGGCAGGCGCGGCCGAACCGGGCCCTCTCACCGGAAAGACATTCGTGCTCACCGGCACGCTCGCACGCATGACGCGCGATGAGGCGAAAGAAAAAATCGAATCCCTCGGCGGCAGGGTCTCATCGAGCGTCAGCGCTAAAACAACATTCGTGGTGGCCGGCTCCGACCCTGGATCGAAGTTGGACAAGGCAAAAAAATTGAAGGTGGCGACGCTCGATGAAGAACAATTCATCGCGCTCATCGGTACAACGACATAGCCCCAACTCCGCTCGCTATTTTTTGGAGCGCACATTCTTGCTTTTCACGCAAACCTTTTGCAATTTATTTTGAGACACATGCTATGATTGAAGACATCAGAAAAAATATAGGTATCTTTCTCGCACGCCTGCAGGGACTCCGCAGACGGCATGAGCAAATGAATTTCACCGGCGTGTATTCACATGCCCGTTCAGCGCTCTTTATTGCACCGAACGAAGAGGGACATCGTTTGCTCGTTCTGGATGTTCTCCGGAAGGCGCAGCAGCAATTCCAGGGGAATGCACTCACGATTGTCACGACAGGATCGTCCGGCAAACTCTCCGGGAGGCTGAAACAATGCACGATGGTCCCGGTCGGCGATGAACAGGTAAATTTTTTTTTCCTGCCCAATAAAAATCTGCTCAGGCAGCTGCGGGAACGCCGCTATGACGTCATCGTGGACTTGAATCTCAGCGTCACGCCGCTGGCGGCATCGATCTGCGCCGCCATCGAGTCGCCTTTAAAAGCAGGATTCTCATCGCCCCGCTCCGATGCGCTGTATAATTTGCAGCTGCAGTCGGCACTCGAGCGGGAACCGAAAGCACGCTATGAGCAGTTGCTCCGAACGTTGGCAATGTTTTAGATCACTATTGGAGGAAGTATGAAGTTCGAAGTTACCAAAAATGCGAACAGCGTTGTGCTCGTTGTCAAAGAACGGAAACTGGACGTGTCGGTGTCTCCGGAACTGAAGGGAGAATTCATTCTCCTCTGCCGGCCGACGGTGAAAACTCTGATCGTGGATTTGGGTGACGTCGAATTTTGCGACAGCTCGGGACTCAGTGCGCTGCTCATTGCCGAACGGCTCATGCGCCAGCAAGGCGGCAAAGTCAAACTCGTGGGCGTGCACAAAAAAGTGCTGTCGCTGCTGAAAATCTCACAGCTCGACAAGGTCTTCCCCGTGTTCGAGACTGTCGCAAAAGCCGAAAAGAATTGACGTCCAGGCGGCCCATACCGGTTCCGCGCGAGACAGCACCGCTGGTCTGTCTCGCGACCTCTTGACTTGAATAGGACTACTCATGGGTTTTGCCCTCCTCGATTACGTTATTGTCATCGTCTACCTCGTCGGCGTCACCGTCATCGGCACCATCATCGCAGGCAAGCAGCATTCGTCGCGCGACTATTTCCTCGGCGGTAAATCAATGTCCTGGTGGTCCGTTGGTTTTTCGATCGTGGCCAGCGAGACGAGCACACTCACATTCATCAGCATCCCGGGACTCGCGTATAAGAGCGACATGCATTTCCTGCAGCTCGTCTTCGGATACTTCATCGGGCGTCTGCTCGTCAGTGTGATCTTCATACCAGCGTATTACAAGGGCAATCTTGAAACGGCGTATGATTTTTTAGGCAAACGCTACGGAATCCCGCTTCGCCAATTCACCTCGTCCGTGTTCATCGTAACGCGCGTGCTCGCATCCGGTGTCCGGCTGTTTGCGACCGCCATCCCCGTTCATCTCATCACGGGACTGTCCTACGCCAACAGCATCCTCTTGATCGGTGTCTTCACGCTTGCCTACACGTATGTCGGCGGACTCAAAGCAGTCGTCGCCATGGATGTGGTGCAGATGTTCATCTACCTTACGGGCGCAGGTGCGGCCATGGTGCTCATCGTTAATGCGCTGCCCCACGGATGGGCCGATGTGTATGCGTATGCAACCTCGAACGGCGCGAATAAATTTGAGATCTTCAACTTTTCCTGCGGTTCGGGATTCCTCGCGTTCATTTCCGCGCCCTATACGCTTATCGGAGGATTTGTCGGCGGCACGTTCCTCACCATGGCTTCGCACGGCACGGACCAGCTGCTCGTGCAGCGCCTGCTGGGATGCAAACGCCGATGGGACAGCCAGCGCGCCCTCATGCTCGACGCCACATTCATCGTCATTCAATTTGCATTTTTTCTGGTGCTCGGCTTGTGTCTGTTCGCATTTTACAAGGGAGTGCCGTTTCAAAGCCTCGGCCTCCACTCGTCGGATGAAATTTTCCCCAAATTCATCGTCGAGCAACTTCCCACCGGCCTCGCCGGACTTCTCGTCGCCGGCGTGCTCGCATCGGCCATGGGAACCCTGTCGTCCTCGATCAGTTCGCTGGCCTCAGCCACGTTTCTCGATCTTTTCAAGATGACCTCGCGCGGCAAAGCGCTTCACGTCAGCAAAGAGGTCATGTGGTCTAAACTCTTCACGTTATTCTGGGGGATCGTTCTCATCGGCGGCGCCATGCTCTTCACCGATACGAGCAGTCCTGTTGTCGAGATCGGCCTCAAGATCGCCTCGTTCACGTATGGGGGCCTGCTGGGAACATTTTTCCTCGGACTCCTTTTCCGCAACACGGCACAGCGCGATGCGTATATCGGATTCTGCGCCGGCATTCTTGTGATGATCTATGTGGTGTTCGGCACATCGATCGATTTCACCTGGCACACGTTCATCGGAACGTCGGTCACGATTCTCGTCGGCAACGCTTCGGCGATGGCCCTGCCGAAGCGATAGGCACACGGCGGTTCGCTGTGCGATGGACGAAGCCGCAATCCGCCGAACGCATCCGCCATTTGAACTTCAGCGCTTTTTGTCGTATCTTTTAGAAATTCCATTAACACAGCCGCATCAGTGCGCACCCTGAGTCCATACCCATTGCATATAGTTTACGGTCTCTCACTCGTCCTCATCTCCTTGTGGTCAATCGGCTGTGGGCACACACCGGCACCGAAGCCGATGAGTACTCGTGCGGCAGTCGGCGGCGTTCAACGCTTCGGCGTCCAATTTTCGGGCGAGTACAAGCTGGCGGAGATGGCGCGGTACCAGATGATGTTCCTCGATCCCGATCAGGCGGGCATTCACGACGCCGATTCGATCACCGCACGCGGAGGGCTTCCGGTCGCCTATCTCAATATCGGCGAGGCAGAAGCATACCGGTGGTTTTATGCGGAGATTCTCAAGGAGTGGATGCTGGCACCCAATCCGAATTGGAAGGACCATTTTTACATCGATGTGAATAAACCGGAATGGCACGCGCTGCTGCTCCGTAAAGTGCTTCCGGCAATTTTTCAAAAAGGGTTCAGCGGTGTGTTCCTGGATATGGTGGATGTCTCCAGCCCCGACTTGTATCCCATGCTTCAGCCCGGTGTGATATCGCTGATACGCGAGATACGCGAAGCGTATCCGGCGAAAATCATCATCATGAACAACGGCACATGTATTGCCGGCGCGGTGAGCGAGCTCATCGACGGCATCGTCGTGGAAAGTGTGTTCGCCACCTATGATTTCGCCTCCAAGACGTATATGCCCGTCAATGCCGGTGCTTCGGCAGCCCGATGCGCCGAATTACAGCTGTTGATGAAATCAACCGGCATGAAAATTTTCGCCATCGACTATGCACAGCCCGGCGACACGCTGACGGCGCTCTTGGCCGCTCAGAAGTCGTCACAACAGGGATTTTTACCGTTCGTCAGTACGATCGAATTAAACGCATTGCCGAAACCACTTCACTGACAACCCCTTACGATTGATTGGCGGCCGGTATGGATGCACGTTCATCATTTCTTTGCACTCCCGATAAGGTCAAAGATGTCCGCGACTGGATCGCCGCCTCGCTCGTCGGCCATGCGGTAGACTCGGAGATCATCACGAAAATATTGCTGGCCGCGAGCGAGGCGATCACCAATTGCGTCGTGCACGCCTATAAAGCCACGCGTGAAGGAAGAGTGGATGTCGCCATCCGCTTCAAGGACGGCGAGGTCGAGCTGACGGTGCGCGACTACGGATCGGGACTGCGGATGGAACAGTACGACACGCCCGATACCGAAAAAGCCTCGGAGGGCGGCTACGGCATTTATTTAATCAGATCGCTCATGGACGATGTGCAGCTCGTGCCGCATACCGATGGGACGGAATTGACAATGCGCATTTCTACGGAGCCCGCACGCACACCATGACCGATATCTGTCTTCTGCTCGAGGGAACATATCCGTATAAAACAGGCGGCGTATCCGCCTGGGTCGATACGCTGGTGAAAGGCCTGCCGGAACTGAGCTTTTCTGTCGCCCATTTGTATTACGGCCAGGAGCCGACACGCGTTCGCTATCAGTCTACCGCCAACATGCTTGGCACGACCGCCATTTCGCTCAACGCCTCGCCCGGCTCATCACCCCTGACAATCGCCCTCGATACGCTGCTGGACCAAATCCCGCGTGCGCGAATTTATCATGCGCTGTCCACTGGGTTTGCAGGATATCTGGGAACCGCCCTTAAGCGATCCCGCACCGGCGCGTTTATTGTGACAGAACATGGACTGTATTGGCGTGAAGCGGAATTAGGCGTCGGCGAATTGGAATGCGGATTCAAGATCGTCGATACCCAGTCGGGCTCGCTGCATTTGGGCAGGACCTGGAGCAGCTGGAGTGACACGTTCCGCACACTGGCCGTCGACGCATATGGGGCAGCCGATGCGATCACGACCGTTTGTGAATTCAACCGGCGCCAACAGCTCGCCTTGGGGGCACAGGAGGATAAATCGACCGTCATCGCCAACGGCACAGTGATGCCTGCGGCACACGCTGTGCGATCAATCGCCGGCATCGCGGATGCGCACATTGCGCTCGTGGGCCGCGTGGCACCGCTGAAGGACATTAAGACATTCATCCGCGCATGCGCTTATGCGCAAGAGTTCATACCTCGCGCGCGCTGGTCGGTGATCGGGCCGACAGACCACGACCCGCAGTACTTTCAGGAATGCATGGCGCTCGCAGATTCGCTCTCGCTCGCACATTTCTCTTTCATCGGCGAGGTCCCGATGTACGAGTGGTATCCTCGCATCGATGCGGTTGTCTTGACAAGTGCAAGCGAAGCCCAGCCGCTGGCGCTCCTGGAGGCCATGGCCAACTCCATACCCGTCGTCTCAACAGACGTGGGAGGCGTTGCGGAGCTTGTGACGCCCGAGGGAATGGCGCACGGAGGACTCCTCTGCCCACCGTCCGATCCGGACGCATGCGCGCAAGCCATCGTGCGGCTGCTGACCGATCCGGAACTCTACGCCGCGTGTTCGGCGGCCGGGCGGCGCATCGTGGAACGAAGCCATGACAGCAATGGTATGATCGATTCATACAGAACATTATACAGACGATTTCTTTTCGAATGAAACGATGAAAGCACTTAAGCCCCTTTCCGTACTCCTGGTCACCGAAGGCACGTATCCGTACGTTGGCGGCGGCGTGAGTACGTGGTGCGACAGCCTCGTGAGAGAATTGAAGTCCGTCCATTTTTCAATCCTCGCCGTGACCGGCACACCCATTACGACGATGAAATATGTGCTGCCGTCAAACGTGAGGCACTTGCGTCAGGTGCCGCTGTGGGGCAGCGAAGAACCGTCGGAGTATATCCTTCCCGAACGGTCGTTCGCCGATACGTATACGAACCGGACTGAAACAACGGACCAGATGGTGGGCAAATATTTCATACCCATTTTCGAGGATCTTCTGGAAGATCTTGTCAACCCGAACAAAAATGCTCCTCACCCGGAAGTGATACATCGGCTGTATAAATATTTTCGGCGCTTTGAATACAAAACGACGTTCCGATCTCGTCTGACATGGGAGACGTTCCGCGCGATGTTGCTGCGAACCGCGGGCCAATGGAGCGACATCGCCGAAGAACAACCCAACCTGTTCGATGTCATCACGGCGCTCCGGTGGCTCTACAGTTTCCTGCTGCCGCTGAGCGTTGCGCTGCCGAGAACCGACATCGCGCATGCGACACTGGCGAGTCCGTCGTGTCTCGCAGTGGTCGCGGCCAAATATGAGTTCGGCGCGGCGGTCGTTGTTACCGATCACGGCATCTTCATACGCGAACGCTACATTGCCCTTTCGGCCGAAACGTTCAGCAGATTTTCAAAACGGTTTCTGCTGAATTTGTCTGCGTACGCAAGCCGCGTGATCTACGCCTGCGCCGACCAGATCTCGCCTGTCTGCGATTACAACCATCGGTGGGAATTGCGCTTCGGAGGGTCGGCTGACCGCATCAAGACGATCTATAACGGCATCGACCCGGGTGTGTTCACCCCGCGCGAGAAGCCGGAAAAGACGCGCAATCGTCCGACGGTGGTCGCGGTAGCGCGCATTTTTCCGCTGAAGGACATCGAAACAATGATCCGGTCCTGTGCTGCGGCGCGGGAGGAAATTCCCGATATTCAGTACATCGTGTACGGTCCAACGGACGTCGATCTGCCCTATACACAAAAATGCCGGCAGTTGATCGACGAGCATTCACTGCAGCAGCATTTTATGTTCGGCGGATTCCATCCCAAACCGCACGAAGTGTATAACGAAGGCGACATCAGCATTCTCTCGAGCATCTCGGAAGGGTTCCCGTATACGGTCATCGAGTCGATGGCGTGTGCGCGGCCTGTCGTTTCGACCGACGTAGGCGGAGTGCCGGAGGCACTCGAGGGATTCGGGATCATGGCTCGTCCCCGCGATTTCACCAGCCTCGCGCAGGGCGTTGTACAATTGCTCCGCGACCATGAACTCCGCCAGGGGCTCGGAAAAATTTCACGCGACCGCGTGCTTCTCCGGTTCAGAACCACGCTGGCCATGACCCAATACATGCAGTCGTATCTCGCCTTGAGCGGCAGACAGGCGCAGGACGTTCCCGCCGGCGCTCAAGGGGCATATGCATAATGATTCTACCACGATCCGATTATTGAACGGAATGACCGAGACAACAGCAACCGACATACAGCTACCGGCAGCGGACGATGCGGCCTCCATGCTTCGCTCCAAGCACAAAGTGCTTGCCGAACATGAGGTCGAACTGGCTCGCGAAGTGTTCACGCTCATCGGCGAACCGCTGGATGTCTGGGCCGTGGCCGCAACGCTCGAGAGCATCGGCCTGCGCGATCTCGATGCGGTGACGTTATACCAGCGCCCGAACCTCTTCACGCTCGCGGAGCGTATTCTCTATCTGATACACGTTGATCCGACGCGGACGCGATCCCGTGAGGAGCTTCCTCCGGTTCGCACGCGCGAGACCCATATGGCGCAGGCGCTCAAATTTTATTTGCGCGGCGCTTCGACAGCGCTGCCAATGGCGGGGCAAATTGCGTCGGTATTGCTGCTGCGCTATTCGCTGTGGGCATGGGTGGATTTCACCGAATCGCAGGCAACGGTGGTCACCATCGGAACCATCCTGAGCTTCATCATTACGGCCGGCTTTATTCAATCAATCGGCCGTGAAGGTTCCCGGTATATGGGCCATAAAAACTATTTTCTGGCTCACAAAATATCGATGACGATCGTCCGCGCCGGCACGGCGTCGGTTGTGCTCTTCGGCGTATTTTTGTACACACTGAATCTCGTCTTCCCCTATTACGACGAACGGCTGATGATCATCAGCCTTATGTATTATTTTTTCCTCTCGGAACTATGGCTCTTCTCGTCGCTGGCGTACGTGCTCGGCAAAGTGTTCGCCGTCTTCGTGTGCACGACGCTTGGCGTTGTGCCGGTCTACTTCGTGATGGAGTATACACGCTTCGGCATTTATGCGGCCCATGCGTCGGGCATGGCAACGGCTATTCTCGCCATGGCGGTCTATACTGTCGCAACGCTGCGGCGCATGGCGCACAAAACGGACGCAGCCCTGAGGACGAGCAGGCTTCCCCACGCACCGGTGCGCACATACTTGGTCGCTCCGTATTTTATCTATGGCCTGCTGTATTTCCTCAATCTCTTTATCGACAGGATCGTCAGCTGGTCTGCACCCAACCCGGAACCGCTCCCCTATGTGATCTGGTTCAGAACGTCATACGAATTGGGAATGGACTGGGCGCTGCTCTCGCTTGTGTTGACACTCGCCACCATGGAATACATCATTCACGAATTTTCATTTCATCAGGTGCCAAAGCAGCGCAGCATCCGCAACGACGATGTGCACGACTATATCACATTCTACAAGCGCTTTTATGTCAAGCATCTCATCGCGATCGTTCTCCTTGGTCTGTTCAGCATTGTCGCATGCTACTTCGGCGTCCTCTCGCTGCGGCGATTCGATTATATACTCGAAGTCAGGGAATTTTTCAGCAGTCCGGTCACATTTCACGTATTTTGGGCCGCGGCATTCGGATATTATTTTACCGCGCTCGGTTTGTACAATTGTCTTTTTTTCTTTACCTTATCGCGTCCTGAATTCGCGATCCGCTCCATCACCGCAGGACTGGCTGCCAATGTCGTGGTCAGCCTCGTGCTGAGCCGTTGGGTCCAGTATGAATACGGCGTGGGTGGGCTCATCGTCGGGGGAATCGTGTTTGCCGCGATGACAATGCAGTATGCATTTAAATTCTTCGACCGGCTCGATTACTATTATTATGCGGCATACTAACGGACGATGACCGACTATCATACCATATTGATCCTCTCGATACTCAGACTGCTCCTGGCCTGCGGTATTCTTTTCACAATCATGCCCGCGCTCCTGTTCCCGCCCTTTCCGTCGAAGAGCGCGATGGAACGGTTTATCGGCATGGGCCTCTATATGGCCGGCATGACGATGGTCTTTATGCACGGGTTCGTCCTGCTTAAATTGAATGATAATATCGCCGTTCTCATTATCATCATATGGTTCATCGCATTCAAATGGTGGAACATCTACCGGCGTCAGCATGTGGGGCTGGTGCTGATCAAGGCGGTTCTCCTGCGGTGGATAGAGATCCTGGCGCGTCCGTCGACATTGAAACGGTTGGGCACCAGTCTCGGCGATTTTGGAAAACGCAAGATGATGATGCGTATGACGTACGGCGTCGCATTCATCTCGATCATCGCCGCAAGCGTGGCCCTTCGGATCGGGCCAATTTGGAACCACCCCGCGCCGCTCTCGAGTGAATATTATGAAACCCTTGAACATGTAAAACATTTGCAGATCAATGAAATGTACCGGGGAGGCAGTCATATTCCCATCGGGATGCCGATCCTGATCAGCGCCTTGTGCACTGTGTCGCAGGTGAATCCAACTCTTGCCGTGCATTTCTTCGGCATCATCTCTGCGATCCTCTTGTGCGCCTCCATTTTTTTCAGCGTCTACGCCGCTACACGCAACGGCATCGAGGCGGCCCTGGCCTCCATCATTTTCGCCGTCGCCTATGGCATGCTGCCGGGATCGGTGGATCACCAAATTGAGGCCGACAGCATGACGCTGGCCGTTGTGTTCTTGCTCCCCTCGCTGGTGTTTTTCATCAACTTTGTGACGCACGGCGGGCGCGCCCGTCTCGTTGCATCGATACTGGGACTTGTCGCCGTCGCATCGATCAATCTGTTTGCCGGCTGTATCGGCATCGCTGCGGCAACGGTCATTCTGTGCTCGTCATTCTTCATACTGCCCTCCATGCCGAGACTGCGCTCCCGGTTGTTGCTCATCAACGTCGCGAGCACGGCAGCCGCTCTCACAGCGATCGGAGTGTGCTGGATGTTCGTGTCGAACGATCGATCCGCTCAGAACGTGCTGAACGTTATTTTTTATGATCAGCATTTCTATCGTTACGCGCTGACCGAGAAGCTCCGTGTCGCCTCCTTTTGCAGTATGAGCGCGGGAGTATTTCTCGCGCTTATCGCCTTCAGCATGTACCCTTCAGTGCGGAAACTATGGCATCTCCATCTCATCGGCTGGGGGTTTACGGGCATGCTGCTCCTTGTTTTGGCAACACCGGCACTGCTCGGTCTTGACGAGATCATACCAACAGCACAAATTCTCTTCATCCTGTCTGTGGTCGTTGCGCTGGGGATCGGATTGTGCGCCGGCGTCCTCCTGGATACGATGCAGGGAGCATTGAACACCGTCGTCGTATCGGTGCCGGCGAGACAGTGGATGAGATCGCTCTCAGGCGGGGCCATCATCGCATCCGCGATCCTCATCTTTCACGGGGCACCGGCTTCGATATTGCAGACAGCGGAACCCGACGGTTTCGTGAGAAACCTGTATATGATAGAACGGACTTATATTCCGTATCAATGGACTATTGTTGCGCATCGAGGTATATTACTTGCTGGAATGAATCGGGGCCGATTCCTGGATTACGATTATTTTACGGCGCGATACGATCCCGTCACGTACCGCCATGGAACCAAGGATGCCATCCCTACTGCCCTGGTGTTCATTTTCATCGAGAAGAACAAAGATGTCACGGAAATATCATCGGAGCTCACCCCCGTCAATCGCAATGCGATGGCGCAAGCACGGGAATGGTGTGAAACGTATCGAAAGACACACGACGACATGACGGTGTTTTTCAGCGACGATACAATTATTATTTATGAACTACGAGACCCGCATGTGCCATCGCTGCGTGTCTAACGGACAAGAGCTATGATCGCCAGTACATTATTACATGATGCAGTGTCACGGTTTTTACTGAATGTTGCCGCATACACGGGCATACCGTTCTACCTGATGGATCATGAGGGCAATATTGTCGTGCGGACGCCCGCCGGCGAACAGGGCTCCTACGCATCCGAGATCGGATTCGGCACGGATCGAAAAATTACGCTGCGCGACAATACGCTGTGGCATCTCTATACGATGGACCACCCGATTCCCGGCACCGAGATCCTGCGGGAACAAGTGCTGGACTTTACGGCGGAGGTCATCCTCTTCATTATCACCAATGAAGAGGAAGTGCAGAATCTGGCGACCGAATTGTTGGAGCGATATCAGGAACTGCACGTCCTGTACGATGTCATCAACGACGTCAGCACGGTGTTGAGCGAAAAAGAGATCTGTATCGCCGTGCTCCGCAAGGCCATGCAAACGCTGGATGTGGCGAGCGGAGCCGTTGTCTACGTCGATACGAAAGGAAGGCAAGACGTTCATTGCAAACAGGAAGGCGGATACGTCCTGAACGATGACAGCCTGATGCGGTACGCCGATCAGGTGCGCGTTTCAAACTCGCACATTATTGTCGAACGAACGCAGACAGAAATGAACGGAGTTGCCGCCCAGTCGCCCGCAGTGCTCGCCGTTCCGATCGTCGTCAATAACACGTCGATCGGAGCGATGATCGTCACGGCGAAACGAAATGACGGAGACTTTACCTCCGGCGACCGGATTTCTCTCTCCGCACTGGCCGGCTATTTGGGCATCGCCATCACATCGGCGCAGCTCATCAAGGAAGCGCACGATGCCGATGCCCTCCGGCGAGAATTCGACTTCGCGCGCAAGATTCAACAGAGCCTGTTGCCGAAGCACCTGCCCGAGATCGCTTCGCTCGAGATCGCAGCGCGCTGCATCGCGGCAACCGAAGTGGGCGGCGATCTGTTTATGTTTCTGCCGACCGGCCCCGGCGAGTGGGCCTTCGGCGTCGCCGATGTCGCCGGGCACGGCCTGGGGGCGGCATTCATTCTTGCATCGCTTCGCAGCATCCTGCGCTCGGAATGCCGGCGGGGCACGATGCTGGACGAAAGCATTCGAAGCACCAATGATATTCTGTGTGAGGATACGCAGGAAAGTGAATTGTTCGCAACACTGTTCATGGCCACCTACAACGACACAACGCGCACATTGCGCACGGTCAATGCCGGACACCCTCCCGGCCTGTTGTGGCGGGCTGCAACACAGTCGATCGAGCAGCTCGAGCACGGCGGCATTGTTGTCGGGTTATTCGTTGACGAGTGTTACGGATATGACGAACTGACACTTGCCCCCGGCGACACGCTCGTGATGTATACCGACGGCATCATCGAATGCAAAAACACGGGTGGCGAGCTGTATGGGATCGAGCGGCTGCACGCCTGCTTCGCGCGTCTCGTCTCCGGGTGCGCCGGAGACGTCCTTCAGGGCATCCTGGACGACATCGGCGATTTTCATCAGGGAGTTCGTATGAATGATGATGTGACAATTGTTGTCGTGAAGGCACGATAGCGGATACGTGCATCACATGGCGCGCCGTCCCGAGCCGTGCGCAAAGACGGTGAACACATATTGATAGAAGGATTTTTTTCCATGACAACAAAAACCATTCTCATCGTCGACGACGACAGCAACATCCGGCGCGTCCTTTCTTTTCTGCTTGAACGCACGGGGTGCAAGGTGTACACCGCCGTGAACGGCGAAGAAGGCCTGCAGCGCACGCACGAGGTGAAACCGGACCTTGTCATCACCGATGCGATGATGCCGATGAAAGACGGATTCGAACTCTGCCGCGATCTGCGCAGCGATCCGCAATACGCCGCGTTGAAGATCATTATGCTCACGGCACGGGACCAGGCCACAGGCAGCAATCCGACGCTGGACTTTGGCGCGGATCTCTGTTTAATGAAACCGTTCAATCCGACGGAAATATTGCGCATTGTAAAAGAAATGCTGCTGCTGCAGCCCTAACCGCCCTCCTCCACTTATGGGAAAAAATATTTTAACATCGATCTTGCATCGTCGTTCGGCATTCGACAGCACGTTTTGGCAAACGATAGGGATCACGCCGTTCGAGTCGCTTCAACCCGAAGACGCATTCAGAGAACTGATCAACCAGCTCGATTCGCTTCTGGGCGCGGCGGCATACTATCTGTATCTGCCGACCTCATCGGATGCTGAAATGATACTCGAATACATGGATCTTCGCTTTCACAGCAATATCGAACTGCAAAAGGAGCTCTCCTCCCAGCTTGAAACTATCGAGCTGCTTCAAACGCCCGAAAGCCGCATTCCCATGGATGCGCATTATCGAAATGTCGGATATGCAAACGAATGGGCGGGATCGTTTCTGAACGTCCCTCTGGTCGAGGGCGACGACCGCTTCCGCGGCTGCATACTCGCGGGGCCGTTGACCGGGACCGGCCTCGGCAGTGCTCTGTCGCATTCGCTGCAGGCGTTTTCCCGCGGGGCCGCCGGCGTGGTCCAGCGCGTCAAAGAACATGCGCTGCTCGTGGAGCGGGCGTCCGCAGCCGCCACACGCGCCGAAGTGACGCAGAAGATACTCGGATCCGCGCTCGAAGTCAATCGGTTCGTGTCCCTTCTGCTCGAGCTCGCACTGACGGCCACGCGTACCGAAGCCGGCTTTGTCGCTATCGCCCGCGACAACACATTGACGGTCAGAGCGTCTAAGAATCTGCCCAAAGAATTTCTTGCAACACTGAACCTCTCTCCGCACAACGGCCTGTTCGAATGGTCGAATGATGCGGATGACATCCTCATCGCGCAGGATTTCGAGTTTATGACCAAGCATGGTGTGAAATCCATCCTCGCCGTGCCGCTTGTTGAACACCACAGGCTTCAGGGCGTCTTTGCACTCATCAATTTTTCGAAGCGCACGACGTTCGATAACGCCAGCCTTTCGATACTGAAGAATTTTTCGGACCAGATCAGGCTCGTGCTCAACAATTCGCACGTATTCGAGGAATTTACCGACCGTTATCTTTCAACGCTCAAGGCGCTCAGCGAATCGTACGATGTACGGTCGTCCTATGGAACCGGACACTCGCGCCGCGTCGCCGACTGCGCGCTGGCGATCGGGCGCGATCTGCAGCTGGAGACCGACGATCTGAGCCAGCTCGAAACAGCGGCGCTGATCCATGATGTCGGCATGTGCGGCGTCGTGGAAGCGCAGACCGGGTTCCGCGCCGACTACCATCATCCGACGATCGGATCAAGCCTCGTCGAAGTGCTGCCGATCGCACCGGCAATCACCCTTGCGATCGCGACTCATCACGAATGGGTTGACGGATGGGGATATCCGAACGGAGTCTCGGGAGACGCCATTCCGCTTCTGGGCAAGATCCTTGCACTCGCCGAACACTACGACGAAACCCAATCGGGCGCGCTGCAGGCGTCGCTGAAAAACCAAACAACTTTTTTCCAGGATCTCAAGACACGCCGCGGCGTGCAGTTCGACCCTGCAGTGGTCGATGCGCTGCTTCGCGTCATCAGCAACGTCTCTCCACCTCATCAATAAAAAGGAACTAGCATGGACTGCCCCATTCACGCTTTAGGAAGCATTCAAATTGTTGCCCCCGCAGGCGAACTCGACGTGGCGATCGCACCAGAACTTCGCGAATTGCTGAAAGGAGTGATCGAAAAAGGTGCAAAAAAAATACTGATCGATATGAGAGGCGTCGTGTTCATCGACAGTTCGTGCCTGGGCGTGTTGGTCAACGCGCACAAGTTCGCCAACGCCAACAGCGCCGTCATTAAATTTGCACAGCCCAACGAACAAGTCCGGAAAATTTTTGAACTGACGCGCATCGACAAGCACCTGGCCTTTTACCCCGCCATGGAAGACGCAGTCATCAGCTTTTCCGAACTGGCGTCGTAGAAACGCATGAAAGCTCTCTTCATTCGAGTCACCTTTTTCCTTTGTATCGTTCCCGCACTCGTGTTGGGCGATGCACGTCAATCGTCCGTTCTCGTCGTCTACGACGCCGGCGATCCGTACGCCTTGCCATGCTTCGAACAGATCATCGTGACGCTGGAGTACAACCGCATTCCGTACACAACGTACGATCTGTCTTCCAAGACGCCCCTTCCTCCTCTCGGTGCGTTCCTCTCCGTGATCACCACCACAGAGATGATCTGGAAACTCGACCCCGCCGCGTGCGACGTTCTGAAGAACTATGTGCGTTCGGGCGGCGGGCTGGCCGTGTTCTACCGGGGATGGAACCAGAATCTCCGCGAGCTGCTCGGCATTCAGAACACCGCAGCCCCTGTGGTCAAGGAACAAAAAAGGAAAGGCCTCCGATTCACTCGCGAGTTCATTCCCGGCATCACCGGCACCACCATCAGCGAAAAAATACTTGCCGACATCTCGGCGTACGATATTCAGACGCTTCCGACGGCCTCGGTGTTTGCGGTAACACCCGGCGACAATTTGCCCGCCGCGTGGGTCAACACATTCGGCAGTGGAAAAGTGGTGTATTGGAATTGCACGATCCTTTCAGAAAAAATCTATCGCGGACTCGTCGTCCCCACCCTCGCCATTGTTCAGCCCGTGACATGCTCGCTGATCATGAATCTCGGCGTGGTCTGTTTGGATGATTTTCCGAATGCGTCCCCGAATGTGAAAGTGGAACCGATCAAATCGGAATTCAATATGACGGTCTCCGAGTTTTATGCGTTCCAGTGGTATCCGGACATGATGAAGCTCGCCCGCCAGTACGGCATACACTACACCGCTGCTCTCATTTTCGGATACGCCGAGATCACCACACCTCCCTATACATTCAGCGAATGGGCGCGGAGCGCGATCACGCGCGGCGGAAAAACGGTGAACGCGTCGATCTGGCTTACACACGAGGCACAAGACGATATTGAAGTGGGATTCCACGGCCAGAACCATCAGCCGCTGACACTGGCGAATTGGAAATCGTCCGACAACATGAAACTGTCGCTCCAGGCATCTCAGCAGCGGTGGCAATTCGATAATCTCGGCCCTGCTCCCCAGAGTTATATTCCCCCCATGAACGTGATCGATTCAGTCGGCATGAATGCCCTTACCGACGTGCTCCCCACGATACGAGTGATCGGAAGCCAGTTTATGGGGAAATTCGAATACGGACAGAATCGGGAATTCGGTACCGACCCGTGGAATTCCCGCATCATTTCGATTCCCCGCATTACAAGTGGTTTCATCTATGACGATTTCAATCGATTCCTGACCCTCTCGGAATTGCAGACCGTCGGCGCATGGACGCACTTCGTCCACCCTGACGACATCATACCGACCTCTGGCCGCTATGCTGAAAATACGAGAGAAGACCTCCCGACGGAAAACCTTTCATGGCTGGGCGGCTCCCGAAAGACCGGACTCTTTTACCAATTTGAAAAATGGATCGCATTCGTGAAACGGTACTATCCCTGGCTTCGGTTCAGCGATTACGCACATGCGTACGATATCGTCAAGACGTTCGAAACAAGCACCGTCACGGTGAAAGCCGAGAAGCGGCTTCTCACTCTTCGCTTCAATGCAGTTCCGAATTATTGCGTCATTCATCTCGACCGTGCCAACGCTATTCTCACGTGCTCGGGCGCCGAGATCGTGCATGCCTCAAAACTTTCCTATTCCTCATACTATGTTGTCCATGTGCAGAAGCACGATGTCGTCATCACACTCCGCGATACGCTGCCGGCTGTGTTGTATCGTGCAGGCACACCGAAAGATCTGTACATCGCAGGCAACTCGCGCTACAACACGACGGCCGCCAACCAGATCGCCTATCCCAAAGGGTTGCCTTCAGCCGTGCGGGATATCACGTCGAAAACCGCTTCTGCGCCAACGCTGCTGCACACATCCGGCACCGCAATCGGACAATCGGCGCATGCGGCGAACACCGGCACGGGCACATCGACGCGTGCGGACAAGGGAACGGCGGTGAAACCGCCGCGCGAAGACAATACTGCGGCCAGGGATATTGCATCGGCAAAAGCGCATACCGAAATAAATCCGCGCGATGTGAATGCATGGCATCAACTCCGAGAAGCGTACGCGCGCAATGGACACTACGACGAGGCCGTCCTGTGCGACGAACACATTGTGAAGCTGCTGCCGAACGACACCTCACTCACGAAAGCGCTCGCCCGGCAGTACGTGGCAATGGATAAAAAAGAGAGGGCCATTCCTCTGTATGAGGCGATCGTGAAGCGGCATGGTAACGACGCGCAAACGTGGTTCGCTCTGTATGAATTATATTCGTGGTCCGATCGTCCCAAAGATGCCGTCGGGGCACTTGCGGCGTATCTCCGTGCGCGTCCGGACGACGAGGCCGCGCTGCAAAAACTTGCCGAATTCTACGTTGGCAATGACCGCCAGATGGAGGCGATCCCCTTGTATGAAAAACTTGTGGCTCGTCGTCCCGAACACCAGCCGCTTCGCATGATGCTGGCGCAGTTATACACATGGAATAATTTCCACAACAAGGCCGCACGGGAGTTCGAGCGGCTCTCCGCCATGAGCAATGCGGACAGTACTGCTGCAGACAAGGCGATACGGGAATATCAGGCAGCTGGCCAGACACCCGGCGCGGTGCGTATACTGGAAGAGATGCTTCTTCGCGCACCGGACGATACCGCACGCCGCAAGCAGCTCATCGCCCTCTTCAGGGCTGCCGGCGATAATGCCGGCGCCATCGGCCAGAGCGAACTATTGCTGAAGCGATCGCCGGGCGATGTTGCAGCCATGCAGCAGCTGGGCGAAATGCTGCTCTGGCAGGATCGTCAGGCCGATGCGATCGGGATCTACGAACGCATCGTGAAGGCGGCGCCCGATTCCCTCTCATCGCGCATCATGCTCGCACGGCTGTATTCATGGAACAAGCGTCCAACCGAGGGGCTGCTCGAAAGCAAACGCATCCTTCGCCGCGACCCGAACAATACGGAGGCGCTCAGGCTCCTCGCCGCAATCGACAGAGCGCGCGACAATTGGTTCGATGCGCGCGCATGGTATACAGTCTTGCTCGAGCGGCAGCCGCACGACTCGGACGCGACCGGCTATCTTGACGGAGTGCGGCGCAATCACGGGCTCCTCTTCACATCGTCGTATGAACGGATCGATGATTCGAACGATCTCCAGCGCGAAGAACTGCCGGTACGCATTGAGATGCTGCAGACACATACCGCCGATTATTTTCTGAACCTGAGGCGTGAAGGCGTACAAGACAACCGCGTGGGACGTTCGGCGCTCGGATACGGCGCCGGACTCGGTGCGCGTTTTTCTCTCGGAACAAAGACGTCGGTGACACTCGAAGCGCTGGCCACCCGCTACGATTCGGATTGGGTGCCGATCACCGCGAAGGCAGCCCTTGAACATACATTCGGCGAACGCGTATCAGTCGCACTGCGAATTGAACGCTCTGAAACAGTCGAAGGCATACAGGCAATTCGCTCTAAGATCTACACGACCAGCGCACGAGGCGAACTCTACGTTCAGGCCACGGACCGGTGGAGCGTATCGGGACTTGCCGAGTTCGAATCATATACGGACGATAACCTGCGCTCCACCGGCGAAATCCTGTCCGCCTATAAACTTGTGCTGCGCCAGCCGCAGATCACGCTGCAGGCAAGCTCGATCTATCAGGACACAAAGCGCATCTATCCTTCATCTCAGCCGTATTGGACGCCGTCGGGTCTCATGACCACATCGGTGAGCGTGACGCTCTCCTCGACGCTCTTTGGCTGGTTCACACCCGAGATCGCCGAGGGAGGTACGGTGCAGGGCGGAGTGTTTTCGAACACGTTCGGCGCGAAGGCGGCATTGCAGCTGTCGCAATTCCTGCAGCTCACCATCGACTATGGAAAGGTAGGGTCAACCGTCTACAGGCAGAACGTCGCCCGCGCCTCAGTCTCCTACCGCTATTGACAACCGTAGCGTGCATGAACCGGCGTTCACCACGCCGGATGAAAATTCCGATTTTACGCTAATTTGGGCACGTGTAATTCTATTTTCATAGCAGGGCGAGATGTTCCTCTCGCCCATACGCCGGAACAGGTAGGTTTTCCAAAAAATAATTTCCGTTCAATCACAAAATAGTTTTGGATTTTTTCCTCAAAAGTGCTATATTAAGAACACTGTTGTACTGCACCCGTAGCTCAACTGGATAGAGCACCAGCCTACGAAGCTGGGGGTTGCGTGTTCGAATCACGCCGGGTGCACTCAAAATGCTGAGCAAATCAACAAAAATGGCCCTGAATCTCAGGGCCATTGCTGTTTTGGGACTGACGAAAAACCAAAACGTTACAGCAGTCTGTAAAAGGTCGGTATTCGCTCTTCGCATCAGATCATCGGCGGCATTCACAGTCAGGTCTGCGTGCACAGCCAACGCAAGATCGGGGCCTGCCGGAGTAGCATCATCGCTCTTTTTGCTGGTGACCCCAGCCAGCACTTCAGCAGCAAACAGGCGAAATAATTTTATATCATTCGCTTAAAAAACCTTCACACGCTCCGCACAGAGCGATGAGTGAGCAACCTGCAACCCCATGATCTTACACGGGTGATTGATCGAAGACCACTTCATGCACAACGATGGGTGTATCGAGACCTTTCACAAAAATCGGCTCACGCGCACGCGTCGGGACCGCATCCTTGATGCACAGATAGGTGGTTTCAGAAATCAGGATCCCGCCGACCGGCGCATTTGCCTCCAAACGCTGTGTCAAATTAACGGGCGAACCGATCACCGTGTATTCTTTCCGGCGTTCGGATCCCAGATCGCCCACAATGACCTCTCCCGTGTTGATGCCGATGCGGATCTCGATCGGAAATTTGCCCGCGGCGATCCATTCTTCCTTCAACGCCCGGCATTTTTGCTGCATTTCGATCGCGGCCTGCACACAGCGCAGCGCATGGTCGTCCTGCTGTTCGGGAGCACCGTAGAAGGCCATCAGACCGTCTCCGAGGAATTTGTCGACCGTTCCTTCGTGTTTGAAGACGATCGCGGTCATGGCTTCGAAGTATTCGCTTAACGCCGCACTGATCGCCTCGGGTGTCATGACGGATGAATGCGTCGTAAAACTTTTAATGTCGCTGAACATGATCGTGACGTTCTGGCATTTGGGCGTCGTCATGTGCATTTCAGGATGTTCCATCATTTGTTTGATGACCGCCGGTGGAAAATATGATTCAAACCGGAGGCGCAGCAGCTGTTTTTCCTTTTCTTCGGAAGTATACCGGTACATCAGCACGGTGCCGGTGGAAAGCATGATCGACAGGATCGGGTGAAGAAACGCGGCAATGATGTTATAGTAGACGAACAGGAAACTGCCGACGGCCGCATAGAGGGACAGCAGGGCGAGCGACGAAAGCGCATAGACAGACGACGGCAATCGATAGGCGAAGAACATCATCAGCAGCCCCAGCGCCATCTCTATTGCGAAAAGGGTCGTGAACGGCAGTTGACGAATAAAATTTTCAGTGAAGATCGTATTGAGCGTATTGGCATGCAGCCCGACGAGAGGAAAGGCCTGCTCGAAGGGAGTGGGGCCGATATCGGAGATCCCGGTGGAAACATCACCGACAATTCCGATCGCTCCGGAATACCGTTCGGCGAGTGCCTCGACTTCGTCGCGATCTTCCGCGGCGTCAAGAAGGGTAATAAAACTGACATGCGTCATCCGCTCCCAGGGACCGATCCAATTGATGATCATATTCCCCTGTTCATCAATAGGGATGACGATGTCCTTTTTTCCTCCCGACTTCGCGACAGCATTGCGCAGCGTGATGGAGTGCCCGCCGTCGACGATGATATTTTCCGGAGAGACCTGCAGATGATCGCATGCGAGACGCAAGACCATGCTCGGATAAAATGCGTTGTTGTATCTGACAACGAGGGGAACCCGGCGAAAGACTCCGTCCTGATCGGTATTGACGCTGATGAAACCGACTCCGCGCGACCGATCGGAAAGCTCGGGCCACGTCAATAACGTGGCTCCGGCGTGGAAAAATTTTCCCGTATCGGCCGCATGAAGTGACCATGCCGTCGCATCCAGATATCTGACTTCCTCCATTTCGCGCCGGGGGAAGGTCCGCTGTTCCTTCAATTCGAACGCGACGGGAAAATATCCTCTGCCGTTGTGCTGCACGGCGTTCAGCAGCAGCGTGTCGTCGGCCGTATTCATCCGTTGCGCAAAGATAATGTCATAGGCGATTGCCGAGAACCCGATCTTCCGCGTGATGTCGAAGAGGTCCGCATGGATGCGGCGCGGGAAATAATAGCTCAGACGTTTGATGCTTGAATTATCGATGTCGATATGCACGATCGTGGAATCATACACCGAAGGACGGATCTTTTCGCGGAGCAAAAAGAGACGGTCGATCGTCTGGCTCTCCCATGCCTGAAAGACGGTGGGAAACACACCAAACACGATCGTCATGAACCCGAAGGAAGAAACGACAAGGATGACGGCGGCCCGGAGCCGCTTGCGGTTATTTGTGTTCAATCGTGATAGTTTTGCTGAAAAATGCAGGTGCATAAATTTGCGTCGCCAACGTCGCAATATCGACCCGGTCGATATCGACGGCCCCTGTTTTTGTCCCGCGGACATTCCCCGCGATGCTGATGGGACGCTCGGCAATCGACGCATACTGCCGGTATTTTTTTTTGATCTCCTTAATTTCGGCCACGATGCCCGCGGCAAGATCATTCTTCTTCTCCTGTGCGGCCACATCATATTGCCGCAGCTTCGCTTCAAGGCCGATCAGCCGATCCTGCGACGCAAGGATATAGAACGTTTCGTCGCCGATATTTTTATCCAATTTGAACCACCCCCGCCCCTTGGGGATATACATGTTTTTCTCCACTTCCACCGGGGCATCCAGGGCATAGGGATACAACACGGAGATCTCGTTTTTAGACGATTTATTGATCACATAGAAATACGATTTTTTCTCCAAATGGACCATCATCTTGATTTCATCGCCTGAGTGCAATATTGTATCGCGCGAGATCGCGGTCAGTCTTCGATTTTCGCCGCTCCCGGTCTTCGCGGCGAAGGTCCATCGGCAGGCGACGCTCCCATCCGCGCCCGTATTCTGCATCAGGGAATAGACGGAAGTGTATCCGTACAGACAGAGAAAAACAACGGCCGCGCAGAATGTACCTATTTTTTTCATGACGATGCTTTCACAGAAATTAATGAGGAATGAGCGAAATGATGAGATCCTTGTCATACGATCCCTGATTGCGCGTGGGATGCTGGTTGCCGTTGGTTTGCCGCTTGACTTTTTCCTCCACATAATCCATCAATTCGCCGATCGTCACCGAATAATCATTATTAAAATCGGCCTTCCCATGCAGCCCTTCAAGAAGATAATACGTGAACACTCCATGGCCCAATTTGTCGAGTTCCTGAGACACTTCACCTGCCTGACTCGCTGTGAACACGATGATACCCTCTTTCGTTTTCGACAGGCTCGAGAGGTATTGGTTGATCAGGTTATCGTCGGTAGCACTCATTCCGCGAGTTGCCAGATCTGTCGTGATCCCTCCACTGTGGCAGGCATCAGTGAATACGACAACGCGTTTCGAGGGAATGTATCTGGTCAGGGCCGTATTCACATCCCACATCGGGAACGCCGTCGTCTCCAGCGATTTCGGATCGGTGTCATAACAGAGAAGATAATTGTTATCAGGATTTGCCGGCTCCGGTGCCCCGTGCCCGGCAAAATAAATGACGACCAGATCTTTATCGATCGTCTGCCGTAAAAAATTGAACAGCGCCTGTTTGACATTGGCTAATGTGGCATCCTGGTTAAGCAGAAGCTTCACATGCTCATCATCAAAACCGCCTCCTGCAGCCGATTTCAAAAAATCGGCAAAGCCCCCGGCGTCCCGATCGGCATAGGTAAGATTTTTTATGGAAGAATTTGCATATTTCGAGACGCCGACCACGACGGCCCATCGCTGGGGCTGCCATGAGGTGCTCTTTTTCACCGGGTTGTCCGACGCGGCTGCGGCCGGTCCGCCCACGATTCTGCGCGTCACGTTGATCACCTTTCTGATTCGCTCTCCGCCGCGCCCGTTCACCACGAGTTCGATTTGATTGAGACCCGATGAAAGAGAAAATTTTTCGGTGCGAAGAACGCCCGCCGGTTTTTTGGGCAGATTTTCTCTTTGTATTATTGCAACCGTATTCAGGATGATCGAGTAGGAAGAAAAATCCAACCAGATCTTGAATGAAAAATCAATTGCCGCCTGATCGATCACGTCCTTTGGATCGATCAATTCAACGGCCGCATCCTTCGTCAGCTTGAAGATGCGGATCTCCTTCGGTGTGGCGGCATTGTTGGCTTCGTCCGCAGCGGCGACGACGATCGTGTTGATACCGGCGACGGTCAATGGTCTCGTTGTTGAAAACGACACTGCGCTATACGATGTATCGATGCCCTTCCGCTCTGAAATCGAGGCAGCAGCGGTCGCAACGGCCGTGCCATTCACCGTCACTTCGCGGATCCGGCTCTCATCCGAAACGATGCCGGCAATGTCTATCTCGTTCGCATACATTCGTACCGGTTCGCCCGTGGGAAGCGACGGCCGCATGATCGTGATGACGGGAGGAGTAACATCCGGATTTTTTTCCAGCATGGAAAATGTGCGCACTTCACCGTTTCGTCCGATGACCGCAAGCAGAGGTTTGTCTTTGGCCGTTGAAAGCAGGACGGGAAAAAAAGCGGTGTCGCTTACTGTCTTGAAAATTTTCGCCGCTGCCACATCCCAGAACGAGAGCGACGACGAAGCGGCGATCAGCACCTTGTTATTCGGATGGAATGCAAGCGACGTGACCATGCCATCGCGGCTTTTCATCGTCCCGATGATCGCGCCATCGCGGGCGCCAACGAGCATGATCGTCGAGTCCGCAAAGGAGACGGCACAATATTTTCCGTCTCCGCTGCACGCCAGCGATATGACCGGCGATCCCGCGGACCTGATGTTTTTGATGGCGGTATACGACCGCGCGTCGAACAATACGAGAGTCCCGTCGGCACAACCGGCCAAGATCGCCCTGCCGTCGGCCGTATAGGATAAGACCATGATCTCGGCTTCGAGTGCCGGAAATTGTCCGATCTGTTTTCCTGTCGCATAGTCCCACATCTTGATCGTCTTTTCGTAGCCGCTTGTGATGACCCTTCCGCCCGCATCGATATCAAAACCCCGTACACCCGGGTCGACCGAAAACACCTTCAGGGGAGATGATTTTGTGAAATCCCACACGGAGATCCGCCCGTCGGGTGATGCGCTCAACAGAGTGGTTCCGCCATCGGTGAAGGCCATGCCAAACGATTTCACGTTCTCGGACTGGAACGAAACCTTTTCCCTGCCTGTCGCCGGATCCAGTAGCTTAATGGATTTATCCGCGCCGCAGACCCCCAGCACATCGCCCGCCCGATTGAGCTTTGCGGTTAATACCGTCGTCTTCGCGTCCGAGGTTTTGGCAACGGGCCTGAGGAAAATAACTTGGGACAGTGCCGGAAGCGCCAGGAGAAGGGTAAGAGCAATGAGATGCCGGATGTTCATAATTATCGCTTTCGTTGCATGATCGATTGCCCTAAGATGAAGAAATCGAGTCATTTTGTCAAGAAGAAATGACGATGGATATTTTGATGAGGATTTACTATATTCACACCTGAAGTTATGTAGGGGGGGTTTTTCCCATGACTCACAAATCATCGCCATTCCTAATAGTATTTTCTATGAAACACATTGCCCTTGTCCTCGTCAGCCTCGCCTTTCTCTCAACGGGTCTTATTTCACAGAATACTGTTCCGGAAGTCACACTCAAGGTCGCGGAAAAATCCGGTTTCCTGGGAATGGGGAAACCGCGGTTCGTGAAGATCGCATTATCTTCACGCGGAGAAGATAAGATCCTCACGAGCGAGAATGTGAATGCCGGGCCTCTCTTTTATTTTACGATGAAAGATTCGGGCGAATGGGTGATCGATGAAGACTTTATCAAAGAAGAATTGGTCAAGCTGAAGATCGATCAGGACGGAACGACACTTGGTATCGACGCCGTCGGTACGCCCCTGAAAGGAACGGATCATTTTCAGCTCACGTTCTCGTGCAAGAAGACGCTGCTGCTGCACAAACCGTTCAAGTTCGTTTTTACGATGGATGCAACCACAGACATCGTGTCGATGGAGGTTCCTCAGGAGTATTGGCCGGGGTATGCGAAGTATACAACGTTGGCGCTGGAGACGGAAAAATTGTTTTCCGACGGCAAGGTCAGCGAGGCGATCGCATCGACCGAACAGATTCTGCAGGACCAGCAGTTGAAGATCTACACCGATTTCGATTCGCTCGGATCGAAGCGCTTAGCGATGTATCAAAAATTATTCTCCGACCATTGCCAAAAATATCAGGAAATGCTGTCGAACAAATCGGTGGAGACAAAACAAAAGATCGTTTCGTCGGAAGAATTTATCACGATTTTTACCTTCGTCTCCGGCAATGCCGCGAATGATCAATATCTGGGCCAGAGCACGAAAACCGCCGCGGGCGATCTCGCCGAAAAAGCATCCGGCCTTCTCACACGGTCGAAGCTCGTCCGTGATTCCCTTAATCAGGCACTCGACGAACAGACGGTCCGGTTCCTCATCCAGGGCTCGTCCGCCGAAAGGATCGATTTCAAATATAAATATATCGTCGAGACCGTTGCCTACGCATTTTCCTCTGTGAATTTTGAAGACACAACGGCGGCGGCATTAACGGTTGTTGTTCCCGAACAGTTCAAGGCCAGGCTGCAGAAATATGCGCTGACGAACGCCTATGAAACGTTCGTGCGCGTCGTGAACAACCGGTGGAAGGCAAAGAAGCCGATATTCCCTCCCGGCTTTCTTGATAACCTCCAGAAAGACACATCGTCGTTCTCCCTGCCGTTCTATTCCACGCTCAAAGCGATAGAGGATTTTTATAAAAAAGATTACACCGGTGCAAAAGCGGAGATCGACAATGTGATGAAAACAAGCTATGCGTACGAATTGACGGAGCGCATCGATCAGCTGCGGATCCTCATCAACACGATCGGAAAAAACGTCCCGCGCGATGTGCTGCAGCGGATCAAAGAGGGAAATCGTGCGGAAGAACGCGGCGAGAATGAAAAAGCCATCGAACAGTACAAGGATGCGATGCTGGTGGCCGAAGACTACGCACCCGCCGCATTCGCCCTTGGCAAGATCTACGACCGAAACGGCGACAGTTACACGGCAAATAATTATTTCCAGAAGGCGGTGGCGGCAGATTCGCAGTATTATACGGCCTATCGGTTCCTGTATAACAATTTTTTCAAGAACGCCAATTTCAAACCGATGATAGACCTGTTGACGCAGGCGTTGTCGCGCGGGAACGACTATTTCGACATCCATTATTATCTGGGCATTGCATACAACGGATCGGCACAGTACGATCTGGCAATCGAGCAGTATGAGAGCGCGCTCGGCCTGAACGGCAAGAATATCAATGCCAACATCCAGGCGGGAATTTCCTATCAGAATATGAAATCATATACCAAAGCCCGCGAGTATTTCAACCGCGCGATCGTCATTGATCCGGAGAATCAAACAGCCACCGAAAATCTGAAACGCCTCGACGAATTGCAAAAATAATCCGTCTCCGCCGTGAAAACGAGAATATCCTTGTGCGCAATCAATCACCGTCCACTCCGATATCCTCATTCCACAATTCCGGATTCGATGCAATAAATTCCCTCATCAATTGAATGCATTCCTCGTCATTCACGATCTCAAGCTCCACACCGCGGGAACGGACATAGGCCTCGGGCCCTTTGAACGTCACATTCTCTCCAATGACAACTTTCGGTATCTTATACAAGAGCACGGCCCCGCTGCACATATCGCAAGGTGAGAGCGTGCTGTAGAGCACAGACCGGGAATAGTCGCGCGCAGTCTGTCGGCCGGCATTTTCTAAGCAATCCATTTCCGCATGGAGCACGGCACTGCCGTTCTGCACGCGTTTGTTGTGTCCCCTGCCAACGATCTTTCCATCGATCACGAGCACCGATCCGATGGGGATTCCGCCTTCGCGCAATCCCACCATCGCTTCGTCAATCGCCGCAGCCATGAATGGGTCCGTTGTTCGTTCTGTTTTCATCTGCGCCTCTTTTCTTTGCGTCTGTTGCGTTTGATGCGAGCACCGTGCGGTGATGAATTACCTAATCCGCTTGCGCCCGGCGTGAAGTCCTATTGTTTGATGCCTCCCGATTCTGTCTTTGGCAGCCATTTTTCCAACACATCTGCAATCGCTCGGGGAGACACCGGCTTGCTGATGTAGTCATTCATTCCTGCTGCCAGACAGCGCTCACGGTCGCCTTGCATAGCATGGGCGGTCATGGCTATAATGGGAAGATGAAGATCCTCGTGCCCGTAAATTTTTTTCATATTTCGAATCTGCTTCGTGGCTTCCAACCCGTCCATCTCGGGCATCTGGACATCCATGAAAATGAGATCATAGGGCAACGTCTCGACCGCTTTAACGGCTTCCTCTCCATTGGCTGCTGCGTCGGCGTGCACCCCCATTTTCTTCAATATTCCCAATGCCACATGCTGATTCGTAATATTGTCCTCGGCAAGGAGTATGCGCACCGTGCGGCCGGCGAACATGTTCAGCAGTTCTTTGGCTGTGTTATCCGTTGTGAGGGCCCGGGGCATACCACCCGCCTTGTTTTCTCCCGTAAGCACAAGAGACATCATGCCCATCAGTTCCTGGAGCCGTATCGGCTTGGTCACAGATGCCGTGAAACCGATCTCCGCAATGCGCTGTGAGTCGCCCAGGGACGTCAACATGATCATTCGCGTTCCTGAAAGGCGCGGATCTGCCGTGATCGTTCTGCCCAAAGTCTCTCCATCCATTCCCGGCATCTGCATATCGATCACGGCGAGTCTGTAAGGGTCGCCTTCCTCATATGCCTGATAAAGAGCCTCCAGCGCAGCAGGTGCATTCTTCGCTTCAGACGGACGCATGCCCCACGAGAAAAGGCGGGTCATCAGTATCTCGCGCACAGCGCTGTTGTCATCCACGATCATTGCGCGAACCTCACACAGGTCAGGGGAAATGGAATGTTCCACCTGCGGTTTTTGTTTACCCAACTCCAGACGCAATGTGAACCAGAACTCCGTCCCTACACCCTCTTTGCTGCTCATACCGATCTTACCGCCCATCAATTCGGTCAGTTGCTTGGAAATGGCAAGCCCGAGCCCGGTGCCGCCATATTCCCGTGTTGTCGACGCGTCCACCTGACTGAATTTATCGAATATCAATTTAGCCTTGTCTTCAGCGATGCCAATGCCGGTGTCGCGCACGGAGAAGCGTAAGAGAACACCGTGTTCATTTTTTTCCAAGAGCGAGACACGGACTGCAACTTCGCCCGCCTGCGTGAACTTGATGGCGTTCCCGGCAAGGTTCATGAGAATCTGTTGGAGCCGGCCTGGATCGCCGCGGAGCAACGTGGGAACGGAAATATCTGCGGCATAGACGAATTCCAATCCTTTCTCACCGGCCGATATGGCCAGCGTCGCAGCAAAATCATCCAGCATGTTCGACAAGTCAAAATCCAGCATCTCAAGATCGAGCCTCTTGGCTTCGATTTTCGATAAATCGAGGATGTCGTTGATCAGGCCCAGCAGCGATTCGCCGCTGGCGTAGACAGCTTCTGCATAGCTCCGCTGCTCCGGGTCCAGTTCCGTATCCAACAGCAAACCTGTCATCCCGATGACACCATTCATCGGGGTTCTAATCTCGTGACTCATATTTGCCAGGAACTCACTCTTCGCCCTGTTGGCAGACTGGGCCTGGTCCGACAATTCAATAGCATTGGCCATGGCAGTTTCTGCGTTTGCAAGTGCCAAGTCTAACTGCGTATTTGTCGCTTCTATCTGGGCTGTGTATTTTTTTAGATGTTCTTCCGCTTGTTTGCGTTCGGTGATATCCTTGGAGCTGCACCAGATCCACAAGATAGTTCCCTCGTCATCTTTTATCGCTTCAACCGTCGTATGGTAATGTTTTTCTTCCCCTGCCGGTGTTACCACCCTGACAAAAATTTCACCGTTTTTTCCTGTCTTAAATACCTGCCGCACAAGCGCCAGACGTTTCTCAGCTTCGAAGGATGGGAAAATCGCGTGCGGCGTTTTGCCGATTATTTCTTCCGGCAATTTCCCCACTTGCTCTGCGAAATATTTGTTGACAAACATGTATGTCTCATCGGGATTGAAAATGAACAACGGGTCATTGGAGTGTTGAACCAGCAAACGATATTTTTTTTCGTTCTCCCGCGTCTCATTGAATAACGCGGCTTGACGGCGCTGATCAAGCAGGATCGTGCCGATGAGGACCGTTGCGGCGGTACAGAATATGATGTCCAAAATAACCGCCGCGGCATTTCCATTCCATACCATTGCAGGAGCAAGCACCACAGTCAGGGTGAGCACGATCAGATGCACTACGATGCTAAAAATTGAGAGAAGCGGTATGCCTAATGGAATCTGTCGTTTGTTTCCTGCGGCATGGAAAAGAAGACCTATCGCTACCGACGTTGCAATAACGGAAATACCGAGTCGTACTCCGATGCCACCGATAATCATTCGCATAACGATTGCCGCGAGACCCGCAATGGCTCCCGCGATTGGGCCGAAGAACAGCGCGCAAATACCCAGCACAACAGAACTGCCATCGACAACGCTACCCGCATCCGATCCATTCGACGAAAGCATCAACACCGTTGCAAGTACACCGAATGACAACCCTCGAAATATTTTCCATGCCTTCCTGCCGGCATGACGTCTCGCGTCGATGAAACCGCAGACAACACTTGCAGCCATCAGTATTGCGAGATTATTGACTAGATGAAGAACCATTGTTCCACCCCGGCAGATAATCGTTAATAAATATTTCGATCCGCATGTTGTAGTAAGCCGACCGACGCAGACGGCGAAGCCGAGTGTAAAAAAAATACGCCGCCAGCATCGGCCACGGACACTCTCTTCCCCGAACGATCGCCTTCCCTCACCATCGCGGTATGACTTGTATGTTCATGATACCAATCGGAGGAAATATTGTGAAACGGCACAACGTGCGCCCCGTAGGCTTCAATGTTGTCAATATACCTACAACAGTTGACATTTGATACCTTTTGTCTGTCCCGAATCACCACTATCGAGACATTTATAGGGTTCTCCCCTTTGGCGGCTGCATGGACACATCCTTTCCCGCTTGCACGTTCAGATTAAAGTTTCCCGATATTGTGACGAAAGTATACATAGACATGTAAGGAAGCATGTCAGTATATATCAACTCTCATGGAAGGGACTACGATAATGGCGAACAACGCTATCAATTCAACCAATTTTCCACCATCTCCACAGCTTGCCGCATCACGTTTGCCGGCCAAAATTCCCCCCGTCGAAGTAGCATCCCCTCCCATAAAAAAAGATACACTCGAACTATCGGATGCCGCACTGCAACTGAAGGCGGCAAGTAGTGCCAGAACCAGAAATTTGGATGCAGCAGTGAAGTCAGCCAGAACTCTCGCTACGGTAAGAGCGCAACAAGCATTGCAGGCAGCCAAGGAACGTGCCGCCTCCAACGCAAAAAAGGCCGCTCACGATGAATCCCGATAAACATCACCCGATACCATCCTGAAAAAAAAAGACACTCTCTATTATTATTGATGTGATATTTCCAAACAGAGAGTGAAGACCAATCACACCGGTCTTGCTCACTGTTTGAGACAAATTATTCAAAATGTTTGGATACTATGTTAACAAATTTTTATAGCTCTTATTAATAGCGCAAAATAGTTTATATTATACCATAGCCTCTGTTCCATGTGCCGCCACCATGAGGAAAATAATCCAACGTGCTTGGAGCAGAGAAAAACACGAACAATGAAGAAACACACAAGGACATTTTTCATCGTACTATTTTCCATCCTGATAACGGATCAGGCCGGGAATACTGTCATAGCCAGCACGGGTGCCATTGGTGCATCGTCGGCCGCAGCACGAGGCTCCAACGGCTCCACTGCTCCTGCTCATTGCTCGCCTGAAGATGTCGGTATGAATGCCGAGACATTGACCCGCATCGATCATATTGTTAAGGAAGGCATTCGGGCCGGTGCTTTTCCCGGGTGTCAGGTATTGATTTTGAAAGAAGGCCAGCCGGTGTATGACAAGTGTTTTGGCAACTACACGTACGAGTCGAGCCGGAAGGTGAATCCAACGACTATGTATGATCTGGCTTCCCTTTCAAAAACAACGGGCACATTGCTGGCGATCATGAAGCTCTACGATAACGGCAAACTCACATTGAATGATAAGGCTTCGTCCTATCTTGCTTTCCTTCGCGGCACCGATAAAGAAAACATTACGATACGCGAACTTCTGTTTCATGAATCGGGCCTGCCGGCCTCACTTCCATTTTACCGACTGGCACTTGAGAAAATACATCCCACCCTCTCATTAGCCCCAGTGAAAAAAAATGCATCGCATCATAGACGGAGGAGCAACAAGACGGCGGTTCGTCCTGCGTTTCATTTCAAACCGGATTGGGTGTCCAACAGCGCTTCAGCTGATTTCACATCGCAGGTATCGGACAGTTTGTATGTGCACAATCGTTTCCATGAAGCAGCAATGCAGATGATCGCCGCAACGCGCCTCTACAGCAAGTCCTATTGTTATAGCTGCGTCAATTTTATTGTGTTGAAAGAAATTGCGGAAACAATCAGTGGCATGCCTATGGATGTATTCCTGAACAAGGAATTTTTTACGCCGCTGCAATTACACACCATGAGTTATCTGCCATTGCGAACGCATAAAAAGGAAAATGTTGCACCTACATTGAAAACGGATTTCTTGCGTCATGGAGAATTACGGGGTTATGTGAACGATCCGGATGCCGCCTTTTTGGGTGGAGTCTCGGGGAATGCCGGTTTGTTTGCTTCGGCCCAGGATGTTGCGACAGTGTATCAGATGATGCTCAATAATGGTGAGATGGATGGATATCGGTATCTCAGCGCTGAAACGTGCAGGCTTTTCACAACGACCACGTCAGCAAGCGGAAGACGGGGCCTGGGATATGACAAACCGGTTCCTGCGCATCCGAAGTCCAATCCCTGCTCAATTTCCGCACCAATGGAGGTCTATGGTCATACCGGCTATACGGGAACCTGTTGCTGGGTGGATCCGTTGAATAAGGTAGTCTATGTCTTTTTAAGCAATCGCACGTATCCCTATGATGGGAAAAATAAATTGTTAAAAATGGGTATACGAGCAAAGATACAAGAAGTGATGTATGAATCGATGAGTTCCATGCAGCCATTCAAAAAACAATGACGTATACATGAATAGAACCTCCATACACATCTGCGCGATATTTTTAGGGTTAGTACTTCTCAGTTGCAACCGCACGAATCAACAGCAACGAACTGGAACATCCGATGCAGCAACCGCCGCTGCACCAGGGAACAACAGCGCCATTATCAACCAGACCGTCAATGCCCCTGCCCTGGTGTATGCGAAGCAGGAAATTCCGGTTCTTTGTTATCACCGTATCGCCGATGACAAAAAAGGTGAGTACGCGCTAAGGCCGGCTACATTTACCTCGCATATGAAAATTCTCTCAGACAGTGGCTACCATACCATCTCCCCCGCACAATTATACGACTATCTTGTGTATAATAAGGAATTGCCCGATAAACCCGTCATGATCACCTTTGATGATTCAAGGGTGGAACATTCCCTGATCGCGGCTCCATTGTTGGAAAAATTTGGATTCAGAGGTGTTTTCTTTATCATGACCATCACGTATAACAAGAAAAATTACATGACAACGGAGCAAATTGCACAATTGGCAATGGCCGGTCATGCCGTTGGGCTTCACAGCTGGGATCATACGATGGTGATAAAATATCGCGAAGATGCTGATTGGCAGAAACAAGTGGCGGAACCCAAAAAAAAATTGGAGAAGATAGCGGGCAAGGCGGTTGAATACTGGGCGTACCCGAATGGTGTCTATGACCACAAGGGTGCCGAAGAATTGAGCAAATATTTTAAGCTGTCGTTTACACTTGCAACAAAGCGTGATTCACTCTACCCCTTACAAACCATTCGCAGAATGATCGTTCCGGAATGGACGCCGCAAGGATTGCTACAATCAATGCACCGAACCTTTGGGAAAAAAATCTAAGCGCACGTGCACCAGAAATGTCACTTAATGAAACCCTAATCAAGACGTTAGTAACCATCCCTTTTAAAATTTTTATTATGAGCTATACACGCAGTATTTCTTTCTTTCTTGCTTTCTTTTTTATCGTTAGCGGATGCGGGCATAAGACAGAACCAGTCTCGAAAATAACACAGGAAAAGAACATCGCGCCGACAGACAGCCTGGCGTACCGTACTAAGTTACATGCTCTGGCAAACGGCGATACTACCGGACTATGGCCGACACACATTCGCTCGTATCCACTGACTGGAGCTATCTTGCCTTTTAAAAGGATCGTTGCCTATTACGGCAACCTCTATTCAAAAAGAATGGGAATTCTGGGCGAATATCCTCCGAAGGAAATGTGGGAAAAATTACACGCCGAAGTCAAAGCGTGGGAAATAGTTGACTCTATTACGCCGGTGCAACCTGCCATCCATTATATTGCCGTAGTGGCGCAGGGCATCCCATTGAAAAGCGGGAACTATTGTAAGCGTATGCCCGATGCTCAGATCGATTCGGTATTGGCAATAGCCAAAATGGGAGGCGCCATTGTATTTTTGGATGTACAAATCGGACAGAGTACGCTGCAGGCCGAAGTTCCGTTATTGGAAAAATATTTGAAACTGCCTCAGGTTCATTTAGCGATTGATCCGGAATTTTCGATGCAGGAAGGCAAAATCCCCGGCCATAAAATAGGAACCATGGATGCGAGTGACATTAATTTTTGTTCTGAATATCTGACAACATTGGTGAAGGGAAATAACCTGACTCCAAAAATTCTAATTGTGCATCGTTTCACTCAAGGCATGGTGACGAACTATCAGAATATAGCGCTGCACCCCGAAGTGCAGATAGTGATGAACATGGACGGTTGGGGAGAACCGGTGCTCAAACACAGCACCTATAACCGGTACATTTACCGACAGCCGGTGCAATTTACCGGATTTAAATTATTTTACAAAAATGATCTGAAAAAACCGCCTCATACCATGATGACGCCGCAGGCGCTGATGAGACTAACACCCCAACCCATCTATATCCAATATCAATAAATAACGGATAACCCGGAGAGATACCAAATTTGTGTTAAATCCTTATTCTGCAATGAGGAGTGTATTTCTCATCTACGAATGACCGGGTAGGCGGCTCACCGTTTTGAAGTATTTATTTCTGCGGTTCGGTAAATATTACCACACTTCCTCAGATGACCATCGAAATTATCGAAATTTCGGAGTAAAATATTTGGCACAGTAGTGGCTTCGTAT
The DNA here is from genome assembly GCA_903884005.1 of uncultured Ignavibacteriota bacterium. Taxonomy (GTDB): domain Bacteria; phylum Bacteroidota; class Ignavibacteria; order UBA10030; family UBA8401; genus CAISDA01. The sequence continues at coordinate 209,548 of CAISDA010000083.1, forward strand.
ATAACAGTGATGTAAACGAGAACCGTATGCATGAAGCCTGGTTCATTTTTACAGGGTAATAAGGTAATGATGTATGTAATTAATACCGCTATTTAAATAAAGTTCTTAAATTATTGTTAAATTAAGCACTTAATTATTGGCATGAATTGTGTAGTATATTAATCAACGAGTATTATCACCGTTCCACTCATTCACTTTTCAAGGAGTTATTATGGGCCAGCAGCAACTATTACTCATCATTTTAGGCGTCATCATCGTCGGCATTGCAGTCGCTGTCGGCATCACAATGTTCCAGGATAACGCCATCAACAGCAACCGCGATGCGGTATCGAACGATCTTGTCAACTTGGCGGCACGCGCTCAGCAATTCTACAGACGTCCCGTGGGCATGGGCGGCGGCGGCAATACATTCACAGGATTGACTGCAGACGTGACGGGCATTGGAAGATTGACGCAGAATGCGGTCAACGACAACGGTTCCTACTCCATTACCGCTTCTGCTCCCCAGGCGATCACTCTGCGCGGGTATGGAAAATACACGATCTCGGGCCCTCTGGATAGCGTGCAGGTAACCTGCGCAGTGACCCCGACGAATTACACATTGACTGTTGTGCGGTAAGACGGATATACGACGCACAGGCTCACCGTTGACGTCAACCGAGAGTGCATGTGCTCCGGTCTTTCACTGCCAGTTGAGCATGGAAAACGAAAAAAGGCAGTCATACTATAGTATGACTGCCTTTTTTTTCTCAAAATAGTATTTTTATACGCTGATACCCAACCTGAATGAATGTAATTCCACTCCAGATTTTCGAACAGACGAAGAAAAGTCATTGCACCTAGCACGATATTTTTATATTATTCCATAGTGACATTCTGTGCGCGAATCGCCTCCCGCGGGGGTTCATTCTGCCAAACTGCACACGCGGAATAATTGCTCGGTCAATCGTCAGGGGGCCTTCCCATCGAAATACTGTTCCGCATACGAAATTCCTTCGAAGGCACATACACTCTTCGCATCGTGGAATACTTCTTTGAGTTGTGGTGGAAGCTCCTTCCCTATATTATCATCAGCATTGCACTCAATGTCCTTTGCTCCCGCTATGTACGAACCAAGCGGTGGCTCAATCCGAATTCCAATGAATATCTTTCCATCATTGTCGCAGCTCTGGCCGGACTCGTGTCTCCGCTGCCAACGTACGCGGCCATCCCCATCGGCCTGTCCCTTATGCCAGCCGGACTTCCATTCAGCGCCGTCGTGGCATTCATTCTTTCATCCCCATTGATGAATCCGACGATCTTTTTCCTGACTGCCACGCAGATCGGGCTGGAAATGGCTCTCGCACGGACGGTCTCCGCATTCATCCTCGCCGTCGTTGGCGGCGTACTGACCGCAAAATTCTTCACCCGAATGTACCAGGAACAACCGGCTGCCGTTTCGCTGCGGCAGCGGCCGAATAAAACACTTCTGCAGGACATTGCCGGCAATGCCAAATACATTGCAAAATATTTTTCTCTGGCTCTGCTCATCAGCTCTGCAGTGAGGGCACTGATTCCGCCGGAGACGATTGCACATCTCCTTGGAGGCAATGGCAAGGTCTCAACGCTCATTGCCATCGGAATGGGCGTCCCCTTTTATACGTGCGGCGGTTCTGCGATTCCATTCATGGAAACACTGATGGAATTGGGAATGAAAAAAGGCCCCATGCTCGCGTTCTTTATTGCAGGGCCCGCGACCAAACTGGAAACGCTCTACGCGTTTAAATCACAATTGGGAACGAAAGTGCTGATCTTTTATCTGGCACTCACGCTGATCTTTTCGTATTTTGCAGGCATCGTATTTTCTTTCATCTAACGATCGGACCCGCAGTGAATGATACTCGCATACTAACCAGAATCCTTTCCGCCATGAGAAAACCGGTTCTCTACGTCGGTGTGATCTTCGCTTTCGTTATGTGGGATCTCCTGCAGGCACACAGCAATATCGGCGACATGTACAAGTCATTCATGCCGGATTCGGAAACGAAGGCCGCGTCTGCACAGCCTGCGACGGTATCCATCGTGAGATCCAATGACCCCGCATTGGCAAATCCATGCGGCGTCACCGACGAGAGTATTGCGTTTCAAACGATCAACCAGATGGTGCGCCGTGCGATCTATCTCGTGGATCCGACCGGATTGCGCAGCATCATTAAACGCGGCGATACGGTGCTCGTTAAACCGAACATCGTACAACAGGATTCCAGCGGCAGCGGCGGAGTGACGGATATACGCGTGGTGAAAGCGTTAGTGCTGCTGATCGATTCGATAGACCACGGTCACATCAAGATCATCGTCGGCGACGGGTCGCCGCGGCCGTTCACTACATTCGAAAAGAACACCGGCGCAACGGCAACGGCATGGAAAGCACTTTTCGATGTTCCCGGTTATCAGCTGCTGAAGACCGAGGCACTTGCAGCCGGCATTGATTTTCGTTTGTCAAATTTGAACGGCAACTCAGACACCAATCCATGGCCGGAACTGGATGCTGTTTCCATTCCCGGAGGCGGGCAGGCGCTGCCGCAGGGAGGCACCTATTATGTCCATCAGGATGTCACACATGCGAGCGTCTACATCACCGTGCCTGTCATGAAAATTCATAAAGATGTGCGCTATACCGGTGCCGTGAAAAACCAAATCGGATTGGCGGCTAGTTCCCGCTACGGCTTCAACAAAACAAGCGGCGTATCGCAGGATGGAAAAATCCATGCCTTGCGTCACATGGGTGAGATGGCAACGACCTGGCACAACTGGCAGGAAAAAGAGATCGTTGATCTTGCGGTCATTGCCAGGATCAAATTTGCCCTCGTCGATGCCATTACCTGTTTGGATTCGACGAAAACTCCGAACTACAGCAAGGTAGACAACTCCAGTAGCAAAATATCCAATCGTGTGAAAATGAATACGATCATCGCCGGATTTGATCCGGTCGCAGTCGACAATGTCTGCTGCCGTATTATGGGCGTCAATCCGGACGACATACGGCATCTCACGCTGGCGGAACGCGTCGGATTGGGTACGAATAATCCGGACAACATTACCGTCGTCGGAAGCACGATCGAGCAGACGAAGACGGTGTTCCGATTTGCCCAGCCGTTTGGCACGACCAATTCGTGTTCTTACGGTCAAAGCAACAGGACATGGCTGCTCAGTGGATTGTTTCCCACGGCGGGAATCACCGATCCGATGAATCACGAATTTGTTGCGAACGAAGCCGCCGTTGCGCCTGAGGCAGGCGTCGGCACATGGAGCCGGCCGACGTATTTTACCGACGACCAGATCTTACTCAACGATTACTATGCAACGCTTGGCAGTCAGTCGGCGGTGAGCTATGCCTTTACCTACTTCACCTCCCCGTCTGCCCTGCCGGCTGAGCTGTGGGTAGGATCGGATGAAGCCCTGAAAATTTTTCTCAATGGCACTGTGGTGTACAACTATTCCGGGATACGCACCTTTGCGGGAAATGAATTTTATAAAGAGATCGTCCCTATTACGCTCCGGCAGGGATCCAACAGGCTCCTCGTCAAATCGTATCAGACCACTGGTAAATATACGTTCAGCCTCAATATTTGCGAAGCCCAAACGAACACGCTCTTCAAAGGCAATCGTGTTGCAGGTTTAAAATTCTCGTCCGAAGCGGGCATCACGTCCGTCGATGGCCGCACAACGCCGATCGTTACAGGCTTTGCATTGAATAATTGTTACCCCAATCCATTCAATCCTTCGACGCAAATTTCGTTCTCTCTTGGAATGCCGGGGTTCGCCTCCCTCACGATCTACGATATCAACGGCCGTGAGGTTTCATCGCTCCTGAACGGACAGACGCCAGCAGGCGACTACACGATCGCCTGGAATGCTCTTCACGTTCCGAGCGGGATGTATTTTTGCCGATTGGTCTCGGGAGGCAGACAAGCGGTTCAAAAGCTTGTGTTGGTACGATGAGGTATGAGCAATTAGCTCTAATACGAAGTCTGCCATATCCATGAAGCGACGGCACTGACGCTTCCGGCAACAGCAATGCCAAGGGCGATGCCGCTCGTGGTTGAATTCGTTTGCGTTTTCTCACGGGCGCTCTGCGCAGCATCGGACCTTCCTTCGGTCGTGTATTCATCATAATACTTATTGGATCGCTGCTGAAAGTACACCGCCGCCGCTCCGGCAAGCACCGCCGCACACGCTGAGATCCATTTGGAACGTGCCCAGGCATCGATCGACGCCTGGCGCGATCCTTCATACGTCGTCATACTGAACGTGATCTTCCTCTGCTCCCCTTCTTTCACGCTGACAGTCTGCACGGCATCAAGAAAACCCGCCGATCGTGCAACGATGGAGTGCGTGCCGATGATCACGGGGAATGAAGTCGGAGCGTTTCCTTTCACCTCGTTGTTCACGGAGATCTCGGCTCCCCTTGCGTCGAACGGGTCGACTGCCACAGAGAGGCTTCCAAGCCTCGGCTGTGCATTGAGCACAAGCGCAGCCGATTCACCTATTGCAATGAACACGTCCTTCTGATCAGGAATGTATGACTCTCCGCGGTCTGACCGAACGGTGTATTTGCCCGGGAGCAGACGCGCCGCATAGTGTCCCATGCCCACAACCCGGTCATTCACGAATATTGTCTGTCCCAGTGCGGAGATGGTGAGTTCCCCAAAATTTCTTCCCAGGATCACCGTGCGCTTCATCGCCACAGCGTCTGCCACCGACACCTCTTCTTCAACATCATTGAAGAGATGCTTGGAGACGCGCACCAGATATTTCCCCGAAACCTGGCGTGCGTTCGTATATGGCGTTACCCCGACTTTACTATTATCCACAAACACATCTGCGCTGTCTTCCGGAGCGGAATGGATCTCAAGCGAGCCGAACGCCGGTGATAGTGAGGCATCGGCCGTGGACTCATCCCCGTCCCTGATACTGATCGGAACGCCATAGGAATGATACAACGGCATCTCGACTCGGAGCGAATGTCTTCCGCTTTCAATCGGTCGGCGCACTAACGGCGTTTCCCCGATCGGTTTGTCGTCCACAGAGACAGTTGCACCAGGAACAGCGCATGACACGGTAAGGTAGCCGAATCGCGGCTTCAGAGTCCGCGTAATGTCCTTCGTTTCATTTTCTTTCACGACAAACGTCGATGCATCGGGATAATACAACGGCTTCCGCAATTCGAGCTGAAAATTTCCCGCCATGAGGTCGAACTGGAACGGCGTACTCCCGATCTTTTGTCCGTTCACGACAATTTCGGCGCCCGTCGGATCCGACTGCAGCACGATAAATCCGGGCAATTTCAAACGCGGCACGGTGCCGGATCCGTTCTTTAACGCGATCTGGATCTGACGGCTGCCTGTGACGCTCACCACTCGGGATTCATCCATATATCCCTGCTTTTGGAACGAAAAGACGTACTCCCCTTTCGGGAGTTTGAATGCAATGATGTTGGTTTTGGACAATATCGGCGTGAGGCTGCCATAGGATGCATAGACACCGGGTTGATCGAGTTGGAATACGACTTCAAAGAGGTTATTATCGGCGCGGCTCATCGATGTAAACCCCTGCGCCGAGATCTTCATCTCGTATGTCTGCTTGCGCTTGAAATTGATGGGCTGTAATGCGCACTGTTGAAATCCTTTGGCGTTGATCTTCAAACGCGCCGTTCCCGGAATCAGATAAATATTCCAATCACCGCTTCCGACGGCTTCTACCTTTAGATTTCGATTGGGCTCGTCGAACATGAGATCGGGCACCTGCGAATGAACGATGATCAACGCCTTGTCGGGATAGGTAACGTTCAGCTTCGACGACTCCCACACCGAGTCCATCGCCATCTGACGGTTCAGCGTTTGAGCGGAGAGGACACCGCTGAAAATACACATAAGAAGTATGTTTTTTTTCATTCTGGTTCTGTCCAAAAAAATATTAGTGTTCCACGCAGCGGAAACCGACGTTTATTGTATTGCGGTTGGCCGGTCCGCCGGAATCGCGATAGGTCACACGCAGGTCGTCTCCGATGTTTGCGGAGTAATTAAAAGTACCGCCCCGCAACACCCGACCAATGCCGCCTGTCGATCCCCTTGGATCCGTGTGAGCACCAGGCATGTACGCATTCATCCAATCCCAGCACCACTCCTCCACATTGCCGCTCATGTCATAGAGTCCAAGTTCATTCGGAGACTTTGTACCGATGGGATGAGTGGTACCCTGTGAATTATCTCTGTACCACGACACATCCTCTTTCGTATTGCCGCCGCTGAAAAAATAATTTCGTGTCTGAGTTCCCCCCCTCGCGGCGAATTCCCACTCCGCTTCCGTCGGCAGCCGGTATCCGTTCGCTGTCCATTGCACTGCTCCTGCGATCAGGTCCACATCTCCCGTGCGATATGCTGTTGTGAGTGCACCGCTCATATAATAGACCGGCGTCAACCCGTCTTTTTCAGATCGCGCATTGCACCATTTCACCACATCATACCAATTTACGCCGGTGACGGGATTGTTCGGCCCGCCCGGATTGTACCCATTCTGTCCGACAGTGATATCCGTGTAGCCGTGTGTTAATCCCCACGCACGCACTGCCGTCCACTTTTCATACGTGATCTCAACCTTGTCGATGTAAAATGATCCGACTGTCACCGCGTGAACAGGAAGTTCATTTGAATTCCCTAAGACGGATCCCATTTCAAATGCGCCCCCGGCAACGAACACCAACGTGCTGTCTCCGACGATCATACTTCCCGGAACGACAGTTGAATACCCGCTCTTGTGATACACCGATGTGGCCCGGACCCTGAACTCGTACGTTCCATTCCGTTGATACACGCCTGGAACGGTTGTACTCTTTATATTCGCCGGAGTGCTGTCCACCTGCACAAAATTTCCTCCGGCCGAGCGCCGCTCTATGAGAAATCCGTTTTCGAACGTGCTCGCGTAGTTCCATTGCAGCAGTGCCGATGTATCTGTGATCGAACTCACTGTAAGGTCCGAGGGCGGATCGAATGTCAAGGTTTTCGATGCGGGTGTTGAATACGCCGATCTGTTTTGATCCGCCATCAGTCGAATACGGAACGAATACGCGACTCCGACATGATAGAGATCGCCCAGCGTTATCGTCGCCGCGTCAGCCGCGGCGCTATCGACCTTCATATAGTGAATGCCGTCCACACTCCGTTCGATGATGATCGCCGCCCCTGCATGCGTGTATGCCGGATCCACCTGCATCGGATTCCAGTTCAACACCACGCTGCTTTCGCTCAACGCGGAAATTACCAGACCTGCGGGAATTTGCAATGCGACAGACGTATCGACCGGATTATTGAAGGTACGGCTCCTGCATCCAATGGCCGAGATCGTGCAGAGCAGGAGGAGCAAATACACTACGGTGTTTTTCATACACATGATTCACAAGACTGTGCGTTACATAGTTTCCATCGACGTGGTTCGTGCCCGCGTTCACTGACTGTCATCTCGTTGTACAACGCCGTTCCCGATCATTTTAGGAATACTATTTTCCTGAATCTCGCGAACAGCTCGCCGCTGCTTTTTACCATGGCGATGAGGCGGACAAAGTACGCGCCGCTGCTGACCGGTCGATTGTTCGCATCGCTGCCATTCCACGCATACGTTTTTTTGCCTGCTACGACATCATTAACAGCCAGCACCTTTACCCGCTGTCCCAGGATGTTGTAAATGCCCACGTTCACCATTGTTGGAACTGTACAATTGACCACAATGCTTGTTTGGTTGTTGAAGGGATTCGGATACGATACCAGTGAGAGCGAATCGGTCATGCTGTCGTCAATGACCTGCGAAATATTTATCTGGCTTTCATCGAACGGGTTCTTCATGTAATGGACCGTATCATTCGGCTCCAGCGCCAACAACGCCGTATAATCGCACAAGAGGCGATACCGCATTGCCATTGTCACGATCGTGGAGGTGTCTTTGTTCTGTTGATTGAAAAGATCATTCAATTTTTCCTTCCCCAGCATTGAGGGAAGCACTGTTTCTATCTTCGATGAATCGCGTACAGTAAAGAACACAGTCGAGGAATTTTGCCCGTCCGCGGCGCCTGCAAATCTCGCCCGCACATTGAACTGGATCCTGCTCACAAGCGATGTTGAACCGATGAAAAAGCGGGACTTATTGGCATCCAACGGCATTGGATTGACCTCGCGCAGATCTTTCAGTTGTCCCATTCCGTTGTCTGCGGTCACGGAGACTGTCATCGAATCGGCGACCGGATATGCATAGACATTAAGAGCAGACACGATATACGGCCAGGTGTCTATATGCGTTTCGAAGTGGCGGCCCTTGCCGGCATTCGCGATCGTCTTTAACAACATGCCGCTGCCGTAATATTGGACCTGAGCGTCCGTCACAGAGGCCGGCAGGTATCCTGCTCCATCCAGCAAATTGACCGTCGTAAATTTCGGCATCGAGGCACCGAACCCATTCATATACGACGATGTCCATATGAGCGCATCGATTTTTTTCGTGAGAGTGTCGGAATTGCTGATGATGAATGTTTTGTCAAATGTCGTCTGTTTGTATTTCGTCTGGACATTCGTCAATAACCCGGTCAATTGCTGATTCTTTCGTACGCCGTTCAACGTACCGTTCAATCCGAGCATCGGAATGGACAGCAACGCTCGCAGCGCTCCGTCATCCCGGAATGCCCAGATACCGCTGATCACGATCAAACCGTTGCCGATCTTTTTCGAAATGACCACCGGAGTGCCGTTATTGTCCTGCACTTCCACTTTTATCGAAGGGTCGGCAGTATACTGAAGAAAATCGAAACCGTAATGGACAAAGGATTCCGGGAAATAGATTCCGATATTGCCTGCCGGGTTTCGGTAAAGAGTCGTCGATACATCAACCCGGCGCGTGACCGTCAAGCCCGGTATGTAGTGCGAACCGATGAGTTCGATGCCCACCCTGTTGTAATCGAAGTATGAAAGGAACCGCCCGCCCTGAGCGAAAAAACTGTCGATCTTCGCAATAATGGACACGTAGTTCCACGAGGTAATTCCAATATCTTCATATCCGTGCCTGTATCCTGCGATCACGTCGGCGCCCTTCATGTCCTGGAGCGCGGATGCCAGATCCGTATAATTTTTATACGTCGCCAGACTATCCAGGCCCGGAAACTGCCAGCACGTCGACGCGTAATTATCAGCATAGAGGATCGTGGGTAATTTATCCTGAGCGACCTGCTGTCCCCATGCGCTGGCCGCAAACCGGTCCAACACGGCATTGATGCTATCTGTGTTCCCGATCTTCCATGACGTGCTGAGCTGGTCTATTTTTCCGGCACCGGCGATCATCACAGCAATGCTGTCGTTCGGTTTCGCCGTCGATCGCATCAGCTGCTTCACATTGGGGATCAATGTCGAAAATTTTTTATTATGCACGCCGCTCAGGTCAAGCGCGTAGAGCAGATGGTTCGACGCGGGATCGACCTGAAGGTTAAACAATGACCCCGGGTTAAAGCCAAATTGAAAATATGTGCCGTCGCTCTTCACATCCGCGCTTGTAATAAAAAAGCCGTTCACAAAATTTGTCGTGAATCCCATCGTAAAACTTGTGAGTCCGCTGATGTCCGGGATCGCCGCGCTTTTATATTTATATCCTCCTGAATCCCTTAACACCGTAAATGTCTGGAGCGGCAGTTCCTGCAAGGCAGGCTGTCCCCAGATGCGTTCCACCTCTCTGAAAAGGATCTGGACGGGTTTTTTCGATGCATTATTATCCTTCAGCAATTTCAGCGGCAGTTCTGCCGTTCCATCCGTCCCAAACCACCGCGTGGGAGTGATAAAATTCATTTTCACTTTTCTGAATTTTCCCGATATCAACGGATAGATATGCAGTTCATAGATGTTGCCGTTTTTCGAGAGAAATGCGGGATCACGTTTTTTACTGACGATACTATCATAGATCGCCCGAGCTTTCCACGTATCGAGCATCCTCGCCTGCATAACGCTGTCCCCGATCCAGAGCCACAGATCATTGATCACCGCATTCGCGGGGAGTTCAAATCTGTGGACGATTTCGACCTGGGAGGAAGGAAATTGGTTATGGTCGGAATAAGAAAGATATAACGACTGCTCGACATACGCGCCATGAGGTTCAACAACCAGCGTGGCATTATCGATATAGCCCGGTTTCGAACCGTATGAATCCGTTCGAACGGTCAATTGACTGAATGCGGAGTTGAACGCTGAGGAAACAATTAGTGGGATCAGTACTCGAAGTAGTATATTATTCACGAAATGGCCTTTGCGGAATATGCTCATTGTCTCACCACAATGAGGCGATCGGCGCACGTCCTATGCGATGCATAAGAACATTCGGTGCGGTATATGGCACTACGGCTGGTGCAGTAGTAAAAGCTGTATACAGAAAATAGGCATCTTGATATTAAGATGCTCGCTTAAACTGCTGTAATTATTTGTCATTAAGACGAATAAGTATGAATATCGCGGATTGAAGCGAAGAAGGATGAGGGAACGATCCGGACCGCGCAGGCAGCGGCGGCCACGTTCCTCCATGGAGCAGAGTGACATTCCCTGTTAATTGGAGGCAACCATCTTGAGACGGTGGTGGCATGTGGTTCCGGATAAACAGCGATGACAGACTCGTCACGTTGTTCAGTCGAGCAAATGCCGGCTGCAGTTATGACAGCAGAATGGTCCAGGTCAAGGTTAGCAGAATGCGTCATCGTGTCCTTGACCGTGGCGTTTAGTTCGCCCGGCAGCAACAATTGCAGTGTCAGCACCGGCGCGAATCCGGCCTGGATGGAATCTGCAATCGCGAGCAGGGCATCCTGTTGATCCACGTCCCGATAATAAATTGTCACGGGGATCCGGCGTTCCCGCTTGTCCGTAAAGAAGAATGTTACCTGTGCCAGACCGCCTGCGACCGCTTCTTCACTTTCACCGAGTCCGTCGTGAAGGGTGAACCGAAGCTTCTTCACCGGCCGGCCTGACCACGTAACGGCGTATTTCCATGTTGTGTATTCGTCGCCAATTTTTCGAGATGGAGAGAACGCTACATTGTCGCTCACCAGCTGCATCGCGCGCGGGATTCCAGTCGTGACCTGCCCGGCGCCGCCGAACTTGAATGAGTATGAAATTGTGTCGGGATATAACCCGGCCATCAGCCATGCCTTATAGTAGTCGCCGAGCATGCGCTGAAGATCGACTGCCGCAGTCGCGTCTCCTTCCGCTTCAGCCGCCCGGAGATAGTCGAGGACCTGGCCCCTCCGCTGCTCGAATATCGACTGCACCACTGATTTCGGGACATATTTAATGACGCGGTAAACCCCCTGGCCCTGGTCGATCGATTCCTGCACGTCACGCAGCACGATCAATGACATGGAGGACGTCGATTGATCTGCAGTTTGCTGAAGTGCTGAATTATGTTCAGACGAGGATGTGCGGAGAGTCGAAGACACGAGCACTTGTATCTGTTCTACCATGTTTGCATATGCGCGGGCACGGGCGACATCGAGCGATGCATGTTCGCCTCTGCCGATATAGTAATGACCAGGGTCTTCATGAAACGGTTGGCCGACAGCACATGAGAAGAGGAACACAACGCAGTACAGGAAACGAATGAACATAACACCAGGTTCCTCGTAAATGGCAGGTAAAATTAAACGGCATACCTTACAATTTCTACTTCTGCCGAAGAATCAATGGAGAATAATTTAGCGTCCACATATTTCATCGCTTCATCCTCGATTTCATATTCCCGACATGAAGAACATTGGAGGACCGGCAGATTGCAGATGATGACGGTTGAATTCGATTTTGTCTTAAACGGCAGATCAGTCACAATTTTATCGACGGCACCTCCACAACGATAGCATTTCATGTATCCATCTCTTTCTGTATAATACAAAAATTGTGTCTTATAATCAAAATGGGCACTGGCCGCCAGCATACAACAATAGAGTCTCTACCTGGCTTGACTCTATGCCAATATCCTCATACATTTTATGAAATAGTAAAAAGGTTATGCCATCAGAAAACCTTGGCTTTTTCAACCATTTATCTTCCATTCTATGAATAAATTTCTCGTCTGTATGATAGTCTCGATGATAACACATGCCGCGGCACAACAACCGATCAATGTGATCCCCCAGCCCGTTCGGATCAAACAATCAGCGGGGTCGTTCACGCTGACACGCGAGACGACCATCGGCTTCAACAAACCTGAATGCCGCGCGGCCGCCGAGATGCTCGCCAAGCGGTTGAATCGCCCGACCGGATTTGCCTTGAAACCTCAAGAGCGAACGACCAGCCCGGTGCAAATCAATATCAATGACGTCCCCGATCCCCTTCTGGCAACAGAAGGCTACACGCTCGCAGTCACGCCGACGAATGTGGTAATATCGGCGAATCGGTTCGCGGGATTGTATTATGGGATACAGACACTCCTGCAGCTTCTGCCGAAAGAGATCGAAGGCGCGAAGATCGCAGCGACGGCGTGGACCATCCCATCCGTCACCATCACGGATTATCCGCGTTTCGCCTGGCGCGGAATCATGCTCGATGTCTCCCGTCATTTCTTTACGAAGGATGAGGTCAAACGGTACATCGACCAAATCTCGAAATATAAATTCAACACCTTTCACTGGCATTTGGCGGACGATCAGGGGTGGAGATTAGAGATCAAATCTCGTCCCAGACTCACCTCGGTCGGAGCATGGCGTGTGAAGCGGTACGGACGGTTCGGCGAGAATGCTCCGCCCAAACCCGGTGAAGCCGCAACAGACGGCGGGTTCTATACGCAGGATGACGTCCGGGAGATCGTTCAGTTCGCACAGGAGCGCAACGTGACTATCGTTCCGGAACTCGATATCCCGGGCCATAGCATGGCGGCCGTTGCTGCGTATCCGGAATTGTCGTGTACAAAAGACACGACCGTGCGGGTCGATCCGGGAATGCACATTGCCGATTGGGACGCCCCGGATGGACTCAAGATGCTCTTCGATAACACGCTCAATCCGTCGGACGAAAAGGTCTATGCATTTTTAGGCGATGTGTTCTCGGAAGTCGCCGCGCTCTTCCCCGGAAAATATATTCATGTGGGCGGAGACGAGTGTTACAAGGGATATTGGGCCCACGACCCCGGTTGTTCGGCTCTCATGAAAAAACTGAACATAGGCAATATCGAAGGCCTGCAAGGGTACTTCATGAACCGCGTGGAGCAGATACTGAAAACCAACGGCAAAAAACTGATCGGCTGGGATGAAATTCTGGAAGGCGGCATCTCGCCCGAGGCAACCGTGATGAGCTGGCGTGGCGTCAAAGGCGGTATTACAGCCGCGAAAATGGGACACGATGTCGTGATGTCTCCCACCACGTTCGCATATCTTGACTACAATCAGGGTGAAACGACAGTGGACCCGCCGATCTATTCAAAACTGCGGATCAAGAAATGTTATAGTTTTGAGCCGGTGCCCGAGGGCGTCGAGTCGAAATACATTTTAGGCGGGCAGGGCAACCTCTGGACCGAACATCTGCCCACCATACGCTCGATCGAATATATGACCTATCCGCGCGCATGGGCGTTGTCGGAAGTATTCTGGTCGCCCATGGCGAAGAAAAACTGGGAAGCATTCGTGCCGCGCATGGAAGCTCACTTCGGACGCGCCGATGCCGGAGCCGTCAATTGCTCCCATGCAGTCTACGATGCGATCGTGACGTCCGCCATGAAGCATGATACGGTGCGAGTGTTCCTGGATGCTGAAATCCCGGGCGTGAACATCTACTACACGATCGACGAGACGATGCCGGACAATCTGTCCCCACAATACACGGAACCATTCGATCTTCCCGACGGACCGATCACGCTGCGCGTGGTGACATACCGGAACGGCACACCGATCGGACATCTGATCACATTGAAACGCGAGGACCTCGCGGCGCGTGCCGGCAGATAGGGTACGGTATGACCGTCTCCGCTTGAATATTCCATCTGGCTGCGCCTTTCCTCCTGTGCTACGGCGCAGCGCGGCACGTCGTACCACCGTACGCAACAGATGAAATTTTTTTTTCACTGAAGCAACACGTGTGCCGGGTGCCGGTGATGTACACGACAGCAGATTTCGCAGGTTATATCCACTATCATCTTGCATCCTTTAAAAATGTTTTGTACTATTGGTGAAGGAAAATATCGCACATTCTGCACAACTCGCGAACGCTCCAACGCACTGTGACGATTCCATCATTTGCAGACCTGACTCCACAAACACACAGAGCATATGCATAAGTAATATTCTTCATCACATGTCTCCTCTTATTTCGGCGGAGACTATTTTTTTTTGGGAGAGGGTATTCAATGGCGTCACGTTTGTTCGACACAAAATCCATCAAACAGCTCATCGATCACTCCAATGAAGCGGAACATAAACTCCGCCGCACACTCACGGCAACAAATCTCATCACACTCGGCGTCGGCGCCATTATCGGCGCCGGTATTTTTGTGCTCACCGGACAGGCTGCCGCCCAATATGCGGGCCCGGCGATCGTCATCTCGTTCGTGATCTCGGGCATTGCGTGCATGTTTGCAGGACTGTGTTATGCTGAATTTGCCTCGATGATCCCGGTGGCAGGAAGCGCCTATACCTACGCCTATGCGACACTCGGCGAATTTGTCGCGTGGATCATCGGATGGGATCTGATCCTTGAATATCTTTTCGCCTCATCCACGGTGGCTGTCGGCTGGTCCGGATACGTTGTGAGTTTTCTGGCAGATTTTGGGCTGGTGATTCCCCCGTCCCTGACGAACGCGCCCCTGAACCACATCGCCGGTCAGGGATGGGTCAACACCGGCGCAGTCTTGAATCTTCCGGCAATGTTCATCATCGCGCTCATGACGGCGCTGCTGGTGATCGGGATCAAAGAATCCGCGAAAATCAATAACATCATCGTCATGCTAAAAGTCTCCGTCGTGTTGTTGTTCATCGGCTTCGGCATTTCACACATCGTGCCTGCAAACTGGTCGCCGTTTATACCCGAGAACAAAGGAGTGTTCGGCATATTCGGATGGAGCGGCGTCCTCCGCGGAGCCGGCGTCATCTTTTTCGCCTATATCGGGTTCGACGCAGTCTCGACGGCAGCTCAGGAAGCAAAGAATCCGCAACGGGATATGCCCATCGGCATACTCGGATCGCTCGCGGTATCGACCGTGCTGTATATCATGGTCGGCCTCGTGCTCACGGGCATCGTTAGCTTTAAATTCTTAAATGTCCCAGATCCTATCGCCGTAGGCGTCAATGCCGCCGGTGCCGGACTCTTCTGGCTGCGTCCTCTCGTGAAGATCGGCGCCATCGCAGGCTTAAGCTCTGTCATTCTCGTCATGCTCATGGGACAGCCGCGCATTTTCTACTCGATGGCAAGCGACGGCCTCCTGCCGAAATCATTCGCGAAGATCCATCCGAAATTCAGGACCCCATACATCACAACAATCGTCACCGGCACTGCCGCTATGATCATTGCCGGTTTATTCCCCATCGGCATTCTCGGCGAGCTGGTGTCCATCGGCACGCTGCTTGCCTTCCTTATCGTCTGTCTCGGCATCATCGTCCTGCGCCGGACCCGGCCCGATCTCGAGCGCCCGTTCCGCACGCCGTGGGTTCCTCTTGTTCCGATCCTTGGCGCGCTGACGGCATTCATACAGATGCTTGCACTGCCCGGCGACACATGGATGCGCCTGATCATCTGGATGGCAATCGGATTGGCGATCTTTTTCTTTTACAGCAGAAAACACAGCAAACTCACAGGCGCCTTGAGTCAGGCGTTAAAACACTAATTTATCTTCCCTTCCCATGGCAACAACAGAACTTTTGGCTTCACTTGCAACCTGCGTTGAGCGCGGCAAGGTCAACGCGAAATCCCCTTTTCCTCCCGACCTGAAAGGCCAGGATGGCGCCGATGAGATCACCGTGCGTGTCCTGGCTGAGGGTGCAACGCCTCAGGAAGTGCTGACACAGGCACTGATGGTCGGCATGAACCGTGTGGGAGAAAAATTCAGGGATAAAAATATATTCGTCCCCGATCTTCTCATGGCGGCGCGGGCAATGAGCGCTTCAATGGTGCATCTGAAACCCTTCTTTAACAGCGCTGAAGTGCGATTGCGCGGCACGATCGTGCTCGGCACAGTTTCGGGCGACTTGCATGACATCGGGAAAAAATTAGTCGGTATGATCCTTGAAGGCGCGGGCTGGAGCATCGTGGATCTCGGGACCGATGTACCGACGCAGAAATTTATCGACGCGGTAAAGGAACACCCGGACTGCATCGTGGGCATGAGCGCGCTGCTGACAACGACCATGGCAAGCATGGAAGAATCCGTGCTGCAACTCAAGCGCGAATTCCCCGCCACGAAGGTCCTTGTCGGAGGAGCGCCGCTCACGCATGAGTTTGCGGCCAGAATCGGCGCCGATTTTTACTCTCCCGATCCTCAGGGAGCCGTCGAATACCTTAATACAATTTCGCCAATGTCGTGACGAACGAGCCACTCATTTATACGGTACCGGCAGCTTCACTGACACTCACCACACGCGATATTGAGATCGCACTGGGATACAGCGACGCTGCCGTTCCCGAGTATCTGCCGGAGATGATCGACGAAGCATTAACGGTCATACAGCCGCTGCTGGACATACGCGCCGGCTTCCGTATCTATTCGGGGGACGACGTTTCCCTTTCCTCTGACGCTCTGTCGTGCCGACAGACACAATTACATATCGGCCGCATCATCGCGTCCCGCCTCAGGCATTCCACATCTATTGCCGTCTTCGCCGCCACGATCGGCGCTCAGCCCGAGACGGAATCGCACCGCCTGATGGAGGAAGGTAATATGATGGGTGGATTCATTGTTGATACGATCGGCTCCGCCTACGCCGAGGCCACAGCGGAATGGATCGAAACGAATATCAGCGCTGTCGCCGGGCTGGAGGGCGCAGCGAACACAAACCGCTACAGCCCCGGATACTGCGATTGGCTGGTGAAAGAACAGCATGTTCTCTTCTCACTTCTGCCGAAAGGATTCTGCGGCATCTCGCTCACACAGAGCGCCGTCATGCTCCCCATTAAATCTGTCAGCGGCATCATCGGAATCGGTTCCGGGGTGAAGCACGAACAGTATCAATGTTCAGTGTGTGACATGCAGGCCTGCATCCGGAAAAAATTGACCGACGCGCACACGCATACACACCATTAACCAATACACGATGACGCCCAAACAGCGATTTCTCTCTGCTCTCAACGGAAGCCTCCCGGACCGCATGCCTGTCACCACTCACCACCTGATGCCGTCATTCCTCGAGAAATATCACAACGGCATGACGAACAATGAATTCTTCGGCAGATTCGGGCTTGATCCCATTCTCTGGGTCAATGCACACAAACCGGATGAGGCCAAAGGTGCTGTCTACGATCCGTCGCACGTTCCCGGGTATCTGGAACCGCGCCGTACTGTGTGCGAACAGTGGCGCGTTGTCTGCGAACCGCTTCCGCACGAGCGCTATGCCACGATGCGCTATACATTCGTCACGCCGGAGCGGAATCTCACCACCGTGCTTCAGAGCAACGAACATACATCGTGGGTCTCCGAACGGTTGATCAAAACAAAATCGGATATCGACATCATTGCGAAGTATGCGACCGCGCCGTTGTGCGATGTGGACGAAGTGAACCGACAGGCCGACGAATTCGGGGAACGCGGACTCGTGCGCGGGACCGTGGCATGTTTCGATGTGTACGGACAGCCGGGTTGCTGGCAGGATGCCTCCGTTCTTTTCGGCATCGAGCAGCTCATCATGGAAACATACGACGACCCCGAATGGGTCCACGCCTTCCTGCAGGTCCTGCACGCGCGCAAAGAAACATTCCTCGCGTCTACAAAGGGCGCACGGTTCGACATCATGGAATTGGGCGGGGGCGATGCGTCGACAACGGTCATTTCTCCGTCGATCTTCGACGAATTTGTGGCGCCATACGACACGCGGCTGATCGCGACGGCTCACGCAGCCGGACAGCGTATCGTCTACCATACCTGTGGGGGCATGATGCCGATCCTGGAGAATATCGCGGACATGCATACCGATGCGATGGAAACGTTCACTCCTGCGGCGATGGGGGGCGATACGGATTTACTGGAAGCGAAGCGGAGGATCGGCGACCGCGTATGCATGATCGGCGGATTCGATCAATTTCATTTTTTCACGGGCTGTACGCCCGAAACGACGCGGCAGGCGGTTCGCGATTGTTTTACCACGGCGGGAGAAGGTGGACGCTACATCCTCTGCCCCTCCGACCATTTCTTCGACGCTGAACCCGAACTGCTCGAGGCCTTCGCCGACGAAGCAAGGAAATGCGTCTACTGATGCACTCCGCCCGAACCGACGCGTGCGGTCAATGGCTGTTCGCGGCAACGAGATCAGTGATGTCGTGCAGCACGCCGTCATACGAAATGACATTCCCCTCCGCATCTCTCTGAACGACAGGCAGACTGCGCACCCACCGCACAGTCCCATCTTTGCGGATGATCCTGTGGTCCAACGGGCCGGCCTCATTGTTGGTGAGGATGGTATCGGCGTGCGCCGTCACTTTTTCCCTATCATCTTCGTGGACCATCATGATCCACAGGTAGGGGTTCGCTGTAAATTCCTGGACGGTATATCCCGTGACGTGCACGCACTGAGGACGATGGATGGTTTCGACCGCCTTGCCGTCTTTGACACGGACGGTAAAGATATAATCGGTGACCGCATCGGTGATCCGTTTATAGCGCTCGCGGCTGTCGCGCAGCTGTTCTTCTGCGCGTTTTCTGTCGCTGATATCCTGCGAGAAAAATGCGATGCGCGCCACATTCCCTTCGTTGTCATAGACGGGGTACATGCTGTTGGCATAGTAGACACCGGCGTATTCGTCGTCGAAACGAACCGAACGCCCGATGGCCACCACTTCGCGCGCTTTCACCCGGCGCCCGTCGGCCACGCCGTCCGGAAGCGCGCTGAATGCCTCCATGCCCAACAGATCGTTGAGCGCGGCGCCCAGTTTTTTTAAGCCTGTTTCGTTGATCGCCAGGATCCTGAATTCCGCATCCAGCAGCATGGAAATGTCGGTCGGCGCGTTCAACAGCGCCAATGCGGTTTCTTCGCTCTCGCTGAGCGCCTGATTCGTTTCTTCCAATTCCGCGGTTCGCTCCCGCACGCGTATCTCGAGCGATGACTGTGCATCCCGCAGTTCCTGTTCCACCGAGACGCGCTCTGAGACGTCGCGGACGTTGAGCAGCACGCCTTCCATGCCGAGGTGATCGATAAAAAATTTAAAGATCGATTCGGCATACATCCATTCGCCGTTCTTTTTCAAAATGCGGTGCTGCAGTGAACACGATCGATGCGACTGGAGCACTTCCCTGAACGTCTGGTGCAATGCCTCGCGTTCATCCTTGTGGATGAACTGCACGACATTCTTGCCGAGCACATCGTGTGGTTTGTACAAGAGGATCCGCTCGATCGACGGCGTGCCGTACCGTATGGTATAATTCTGTGCGATGATGATGATGATATCGGACGAATTGTTGATGAGTGAACGATAGAACTGTTCGCTCGAGGTGAGCGCTTCTTCGGCCTTCTTGCGCTCGGTGATGTCGCGGGCGGCAAAGACAAACCCCCTGACCGATTTATTCCCTTCGGTGAAGAGCGGATTGATGACGCTTTCCAGCCAGACATAATTCCCGACACTGTGACGGATCCTGTATTCGGATCGTGTCGCCTGCTTCGTCGTTTTGATCACGCCCAGGACTATTTTCAGACGCTCCGCGTCCTCAGGATAAAGCAGGTCGAACAGCGACCGTTCCTTGAGTTCATCCGGATCGTAGTTGAGCACTGTTGCGTGCGATCCGCTGGCGTACTGGATGATGCCATCGGAATCGGTTTGGCCGATCAGATCGAGCATGTAATCGCTGATGGCATGATACCGCTCTTCGCTCTCCGCCAGCGCTTCGAATGCGCGTCTCGGCTCGGTCATGTCTCTGAAGATGCTTAGCAGTTTTACGGACTCACCGGGGATCTCGAGATAGGAATTGGACAGTTCGAACCATGCTTCCGCCCCGTCCCACAGCGTATATTTTCGTTCCAGGTGAGGTGCAACAGTGCGCAGTTTGATCCGTTCGCAGAGTTTCTGCTGGATGTTCGCCTGGTATTCCACAGCGTAAATAACGGATGCGGGCTGACCGATAAGCTGTTCCTTCTTCGTGTGTGTCATTTCGCAAAACGCCTGATTGACCAGCACAGTAACGGCATGCTCATCGACAATGCGCATGCCGTCGAACGACTTTTCCCATACTTCCTTGAACAACACATCACTCGTTTTCACATCATCCTCCATCGATCAATTCGCTTGCACGAGATGCCGGAAGCGAGACCGGGTTCTGCCAATAATATCACAGTGATCTGTGCTTTCGATACACTCGAACGTTTTTCATATGTTCGTCATATGTCCTGGCGAAGAGATGTCCTCCTGTGCCGTCGGCCACGAAATAAAGATATTTATGCGCCGCAGGAAACAGCGCCGCAAGAATCGACGCGCTCCCGGGACTGTTGATGGGCCCTGGCGGAAGCCCCTGCATGCGGTATGTATTGTATGGAGACAACATTTTTAAATCACCATACGTGAGACGCCGCGGCCCGTCCGCGATCGCATATTGCACCGTGGGATCAGCCTCGAGCCGCATATGCAGTTTGAGGCGGTTGTAATACAAACCTGCAATGACCGCCCGCTCTTCGCTCTTGACCGCCTCGCCTTCCACGATCGATGCCATTGTCATCACATCGTTCACGGATAATTTCATCGCCTTGGCCCGGCGCGTAAGACTGTCGGCGAAAAATACATTGAACCGATGCACCATGCGTTCAATGATCACCTGCTCGTCTTCCTCCCATGCAAAATCGTACGTGTCGGGAAAGAGATAGCCCTCGAGTGATTGTGAGCCGTGAAGCGGGGCGAAGTGCGCGCCATCGGCGAACAGCTCCATGAACTTTGCAGAATCGATGCCGACTTCACGCCTCAGTGTCCGTGCGATTTGCACCCCTCTGAATCCTTCCGGTATCGTCACATAGAAACTCACTGCCGAACGCCCCTCGTGAAGATCGCGTATGAGGTCAATGGTCGACATACCGCTCTGAAACACGTATCTGCCGGCACGCACGGTGTGAATGCCGTACAACTTCCCCACAGCCCGGAACAGATACGAACTCCCCACCACGCCCGAATCCTGCAGGATCCCGGCCGCAGCGACGAACGATCGGCCCTTTCCGATCACCACGGATTTGGGCGAGGTGAACGAATGAGGCGCCCACACTGCATAATACATAACGGCCGCGCAGGCCGCGCATATGACTATGACGATCCGTACTGCGTTCTTTGCCACGCTATTTCGGTTCCGATGCTTGCCGGGCAATCATTGCCTCACGTTCCAGCTTCCTGGATTCGTCGATGATGCGCTCGAACAATCGTCGCAGCGCCGTATCGCTTAACGGCCCGTTGTTGTGTTTCATGATATTATCGAGCACTTCATGCTCGCGTTTGGGTGAATACGCTGGCAATCCCAAACGTTCTTTGATCCTGCCGATCTCGTCGGCGCAGTGAGCGCGTTTGTTCAACAGATCGACGAGCGAGCGGTCAATGTCATCGATTTCGTCACGCCAATGATCAATTGATGAATCCATTGCCATACATTACCTGTCGCTTCGTAGATGATGAATGAACTCCGACGCCGCTGCTGCCGGGTTTGCCGCAGTGCCGAGCACGTCGATAAGCGCCGACCCGACAACTGCTCCGTCGGCGAAACGGAATATTTTTTCGACGTGCTCTCTTTTCGAAATGCCGAATCCGACGACAAATGGTTTTTTTGCCAGCGACCGCACACGCGTCAGAAACGGTTCGACCCCGTCCTGCCCGCCAAGCGACGTTCGCGCACCGGTCACGCCCGTGACGCTGACGCAATACGAAAAATCAGTGGAGCACGAATCGATCATGCGGATGCGATCGTCTGTCGATGTCGGCGCGATAAGGAAGATGGCGCTGATGCCGTACTGCTTCGCCAGCGACCGGTACTCGGCGCTGTCGTCCGGCAGCAGATCCGGAATGATGGTGCCATCGGCTCCGCAGTCGTGCGCATCCCTGAAGAATCGTTCCATCCCGTAATGGAGCAGCGGATTCACGTATCCCATGAGGATGATCGGAACATCGGTGTACGTGCGCGCCTCGCGTATCGCCGAAAATATTTTCGGTATCGTCGCGCCGTTGCCAATGGCAACATAGGATGAATGCTGAATCGTCGGTCCGTCCGCCAGCGGATCGCTGAAAGGGATGCCGACTTCGATCATCGCGGCTCCCGCATCAGCCAGCGCGCATATCAGCGGCACGGTCGATCCCGCCATGGGATATTCGGGCGTGATGTACGGGATCAGCGCCTGCACCCCCTGCGCCTTCAGCCGTTCCATAGTCGATGCAATTCTGTTCATAGACACAGTGGTTCCCTCATGCCGCAGCGATGTCGAGGTTCGACATGGCGCTCGAGGAGAGCGGCGAACTGAACCCTCGTAAATATTTTCGGTACCCGACCACGCTCGTCATCGCCGCATTGTCCGTGCAGTATTCGATCTTCGGAAAGAACACGTCGCATCCCGCATCCGCCGCCGCGGCCGTCATACGGCTCCGGAGGGATGAATTTGCCGATACTCCCCCGCCTACGGCGATCTGACGAATGCCGAATTTTTTCGAGGCGTTCATCGTTTTCCGCACAAGCACGTCGACCACCGATGCCTGAAAACTTGCGCACAGATCGGCCAGCAGTGCCGGCGGGATCGCCGGCGTGCCGTCGGAAGATCGCAGGTTGTTGTCCCTCAGATAATACAACACTGCCGTTTTAATGCCGCTGAAACTGAAAGCAAATTCGTCATCCAGGAGCATCGTCCTCGGAAAATGGATCGCTTTCGGATTGCCCTCCCGCGCAAGCGCATCCACACGCGGCCCGCCCGGATAGCCAAGGCCGAGCATCTTGGCGACCTTGTCGAAGGCTTCACCCGCGGCATCGTCCCGTGTTTCGCCGATCAGTTCATAGCTGAAATCATCGCGCATCAGGACAAGTTGCGTGTGGCCGCCGGATACCGTCAGATTCAGACAGGGAAATGCCGGCACGGGCTGATCGATGAAATTCGAATAGATATGCGCTTCCATGTGGTTCACGCCGATGAACGGCACGCCGAGACCATAGGCCAGCGCCTTACCGAAATTCACTCCAACCAGCAGAGCGCCCATTAACCCGGGCCCCATGGCGACCGCTACCGCAGAAAGTTCAGCTTTCGCCGTTCCGGCCTTCACAAGCGCTTCTTCCACGATGGGAATGATATACTTTTGATGCGCTCTCGATGCGAGCTCAGGCACCACTCCGCCGTATTGATGATGCACGATCTGTGACGATATGATGTTGGACAACAATACGCCGTCGGCCATGACCGCTGCAGAGGTTTCGTCGCACGATGTCTCAATTCCTAAAATAACCGCTTTTGCTCTCATACATTAAAGATACAAAAAGATGAATTAATTGCAAAAAATGTGTGTACAGATTCATGATGCTTTTTTGTGTCCGTTGCACCTTGCACTCCCGCCAATATTTATCTACTTTCATAGGAACGATACCGTATTCTTTGCTCACCATCACTAATCCCCATTCGCCATGAACATTGCATTCCGACAGTTCAACCTCAGTCTCTTCGTAGTGATGGTGCTGTTCGCCGGCTGCTCCTCGACCCGCCAGGTACAATCCCCCGTCCGATCCGCTGAGCAGTTCCGGCAGCAGATCGACGCGATCCTCGCCGATTCGGTCTTCCGGCCCGTGGTCACGACGATGAAGATCGTGTCGCTGAAAACATCCGAGGTGTGGTATGAACGCAACTCGCTGCTCCTGATGCACCCCGCCTCGAACATGAAGCTGCTCACCTCTGCAACGGCCCTCTGCCGTCTCGGCAAAGACTTCACGTTCACAACGCGCATGTCGCACGACGGAACCATCGCCGACAGCGTGCTGCACGGGAACATCTACTTTAAAGGATCGGGTGATCCGGATCTTTCGTCGGCGTCGCTCGCTGGTTTCGCCCGCGAACTGCAGGCCAAAGGCATCACACGCATCGACGGCGATATCGTCGGCGACGCATCGTATTTCGACGGTGAACGGTGGGGTGTCGGCTGGATGTGGGATGACGAACCGTCGTCGGACGAAGCGTTCAATTCCGCCCTGTCGGTCAACCGCAATTGCGTTGATGTCCGCGTCGTTCCCTCGGATTCGGTCGGGAGTGCGCCGCTTGTCACGATCGTTCCTGCCACACTGTATATGAATGTAGAGAATACGGCGGTGACGGGCGCTCCGCATACCAGGAACACGCTTGAGATCTCCCGAAAATATTTTGAGCGCACCAATACCATTACCGTCAAGGGATCCGTCCCTGCAGAGTCGCGCGGCAAAAAAGAAACGATCACCGTTCTCGGACCGGAACAGTATTTCCTGACGCTGGCCAAAGAGGAACTGCAAAGGGTGAACATTCACCTGACAGGCAGCACCAGGCTCGGAACGGTTCCTTCGGACGCGCATCAGATCGCGCAGCACGACCAGCCCATCGATTCGATGGTCATCTATCAAAACAAGGTCAGCGACAACCTCTCGGCGGAAAATTCGCTCAAGGCGCTCAGTGCTGAAGTGCTCGGGCGCGCCGGCTCCACAGAGCATGGTATCTCACTCGTGAAGCAGACGCTCGCCGAGTTCGGCATCGACTCGACATCGTTCCGCATGGTCGACGGCTCGGGCGTCTCTCACTACGACCTTGTGACGTCAGACCTTTCCATCAAACTGCTGCAGGGCATGTGGAGGAAGAAAAATATTTTCGATCTCTACTACACGTCCCTCCCCATTGCCGGAGTGGACGGATCCCTCGCGTCGCGCATGCGCAACACGGCGGCACAGAACAATCTGCACGCAAAAACGGGAACCATCAGCGGCGTCGCAGCGCTCGCGGGGTATGTGACGACCGCCGACGGAGAATTGCTGGCGTTCTCGATGCTGATGCAGAATTTCATCGGTTCCTCGGAACCGTATCGGCGCGCACAGGATGCCATCGGCGCGCTCATGGCAAATTTCCGCAAAGACGCCCAATAAACTACCACGGCGTAAGCGGCGGGGAATTATACCCTGAGTTTTTAAACGCACACACCGCGCGGCATGCATAGTTTCACATATCGCGCGGTGTGTGTGTCTGTTCGAGCCTGCGGAAGATCGTTATTTGAGCGGTTCAATTTTCACATCACCGCCCGAGGTTTCCGCACGGATGGTTTCGCCTCCGCCGTTGATCGCGCCGCGAAGCTGACTCTCATCCATGTCCCCTTTGACCGTGATCGGCAGTCCGCAGCGGACGCGCCCGCCGCTTGTCGATGCTTCAAGCATCGCCTTCACATTGTCTTTCATCATGATGTGTATATCGCCGCCCGAACTGTGCGCGTATACTCCCTTGTTGTCGCCCGTCATGCGGATGCGGATTGTCCCGCCTGAGGTCTCCGTAGATATTTTTCCGTCGACGTTCGTTAATTCCACATCGCCGCCCGATGTATGACTGTTGAGCTCTCCGACGATATCCGTGCAGCTGATTTCCCCGCCCGATGTTTTAATTTGAACCGACCCTTGCACGTGCGACGCAGAGACGTTCCCGCCCGAGGTCCGCAACTCCACCGGCCCGGTCACATGCTCCGCATCAACATTGCCTCCGCTGGTTTCCATGGTCGCATTGCCTTCCAGATTGCGAACGGTCATGTTCCCGCCTGAACTTTGCGCACGGACATAAAATTTCTTCGGCACCGTTACCTTGAACGTCACATCCATATTGTTCGAATGCCAGCCTAACCAGTTGTTGTCGCGATATTTTCCAACGACCTTCACGTTGTCCTTTTCCTGCGAAAAAATCACATCCAGATGTTCAAGATTGCCTTCCGATCCGCTCGCATCGGCGATGACGAGCACATCGTTTTTGTCCCATGTGTCGATCTCGACGTTCCCGACATCCGAGGAGAGTGTGAGGGCTCCGCCGCTGTTCACGGAAAATGTTTTTTCAAAATGCCGCGTCTGCTGGTCGCCGCCGTCGATCTTCCAGTCGCCGTCCGAAAAATTATTGCCTTCGTTATGCGATCGTGAATTGGAGTAGACCATCATGCCTGCTCCGAACACCACGCCAAGCAGAATAAACACGCAGATCTTGATAATTGTCGAGGGTGAGGGATTCATATATCTCTCCTTTTTCTTGCGGGTGAACGGACTGACCATGTGCATATATAAATTTTAACGTATGTTCGCGTAAAAAGTTGCGTTCTGCGATGGAGCACGGGGCAGAAATTGATTCTTTTTCCATTTTTTCGTATACTTTTGTACATATAAGGCAGTTTTTCCGGTCCACTCCTATGGAAGTTTCATGTTGAAAACCACCGCTGTTCTCGTCGTGCTTATGGCCATATCATCCTGTTCCCGGAACGAACCCCAGACACCAATGAAACCCTCGATGCAGACGTCCATACCGACGCCGCGCTTTGACGGCGCTCGTGCTTTTGCCGATCTGAAGGCCCAGACCGATTTCGGGCCTCGCACTCCCTTGAGCACCGGACACCGGGCATGCCTTTCGTTTTTGGTCGCTGAACTGGAGAAGAGTGCCGAAACGGTTGTCAGCCAGAATTTCACTGAAAAAGGATACAACAATGAATCGCTGCTGCTGACGAACGTGTTCGCCTCGTTCAACACACACACCTCACAGCGCGTGCTGCTGCTGGCGCACTGGGATACACGGCCTCACGCAGATCAGGATCCCCTCGAATCGAACAGATCGAAGCCCATACTCGGGGCAAATGACGGAGCCAGCGGTGTGGCCGTGCTGCTCGAACTGGCGCGCCTGATGAAACAGATGCCCCCCTCGATCGGCGTGGACGTGCTTCTGGTCGACGGCGAGGATTACGGCAAGAGCTCCGATCTTAACTATTATTTTCTTGGCGCAAAATATTTCGCCAGGACGATGCCCCGCACCTACAAACCGCTCTTTGCCATCCTGTTGGATATGATCGGCGACGCTGATCTCCGCATTCCGATGGAGCAGAATTCAATGAAGTATGCGCCCGGTGTCGTAAGCCTCGTGTGGTCGGCGGCCCAGGAACTTGGCGTCACGCAGTTCGCCGCCGTGCCCGGCGAACAAATTGAGGACGATCATCTTGCGCTGAACGAGGCGGGCATCCCAACGATCGATCTCATCGATTTTCAATATCCCTACTGGCACACGATCCAGGACACGCCCGACAAGTGCAGTCCTGAAAGTCTCGAAGCCGTCGGCAGGGTTCTGGTCCATGTGATCTACACTAAAGCGGGAAAGTAAGCACACAATGAGCAACTCCTATTACGATCTCTTCCTCACGCTCCACGTCACCGATGAAGTGCGCGATGTGCTTCCGGCGCTGTTCAACCAACTTGGATTTGAAGGGTTCGTCGAAGAAGATAACGGCTTCCATTGCTACATCAAACACGATCTCTACACCGAATCGGTGCACGATCAGGCGGTGGTGATCCTGGACACGGTGTTCAACGCCCCCGATGCTGTCACCTCGCGCACCGAGCTCGTCGAGCGCAACTGGAATGAAGAGTGGGAAAAGACAATTCAGCCGATCTGGGTCACGGATACGCTGGTGATCGCCCCCACATGGAGTCCCGTCGACGCCACGCCGGGCCGCATCGTGCTTGTCATCGATCCCAAAATGTCGTTCGGCACTGGCTATCACGAAACGACCCGCCTCATGCTGCGCATGATGCAGGACCATATCCCCCCGGATTCCGCGGTGCTCGATGTCGGCACCGGCACCGGCGTGCTTGCCATCGCCGCGGTGAAACTCGGTGCGCGGCATGCGATCGGGGTCGACATAGACGAATGGTCCGCCGATAACGGCAATGAAAATATCGAGCGCAACCGGCTTGAGGGCAAGGTCGACATACGCATCGGCTCGCTCGATGTCGTGAGTGAGCCCGTGTTCGATGTCATACTCGCCAACATTATCCGTTCCACCATTCTGGAACTGCTGCCGGCGATGCTCGGGAAACTGACGCCAAACGGCATGTTGTTCCTCTCCGGCTTGATGCTCGACGACCAATCGCCGATCGAGGAAGCGCTCCGGGCACAGTCGTGCATCGTCACCGGCGTGCTCCGTGAGAACGAGTGGATCGGCATGATGGCGCAGAAGCACAGCGTCGCCGGGTAACGACGGACGGTATCGTTGCGGGGATCATTTTACTGGTTGGCCTCATGGAGGCGGCAGGCATTGCCTGTATTGTTGCGCGGGCATATGCGGACATTGGTACGGCATCGTCCATCGTACGATCGAGACACTCCAGGGGGGCAGGCGAACGGATCTCAGACGCGTCAGTATTGGGCGGCGACCACTGTTGCCGTGCTCTTGGCGAAGACGGTTGTTAAGATACCCGGCTCGACGCGGCTGAACACGCCCCTCTTCATCGGCTGCACATTTGCATCCACGATAGAGACGATCTGTGCCACCTCAGTTTGCGTGTCGTCGTAGTACGTGAAGCGGATCGTGACGGCCGACAACGTGCGCTGCGTGTTATTGGCAATGACGAACGAGTGCAGCGGCTTCATCGTCGACATGTTCATCGACGCGGAATGGTCCATCAGCGCGATCTTCGTCAGATCTTCAGGCGGAACGGTAGTGATGGTCCAATATTTTTTAAAGAGAGCGATGGAATCGAGCTTTACCTTCGCCTGCATGAACAACGGACTCTCTTTGGGAATTTTTTGATAATAATATTCAGCAGCGTCGTATTCCTTCGACGCGTAGAACGCGTCCCCTTTTTTCATATTCACCGGGGAATTCTCGAGTGAACTCTGGCATCCCGCAATGAGCATCGCACCAAGCAGCAAATACAATTGATACGTCTTCATACGCTCTCTCCTATTATCACCGGGCGGCATTCAATGCAATATCGATGAATGCATCCGCGGCGGTCTCCACTTCCTCGTGCGTCGTTTGATTGCCAAGAGAGAATCTGATCGTCAATGAAGCGTTCCGGCTCTCCCTGCCCATTGCCTGCAGCACATGGGAAGGCTGCACGCTCCCCGAGGTGCATGCCGATCCGCTCGATACAGCGATGCCCCGAAGGTCCATGTTGATGAGCAGCGTTTCGCCGTCGATGGCGTAGCGGCCGCCGTCGAGAGAGACGCTGAGGATCGAGGGTACGGCGTGCTCGCGGTCCCCGTTCACTATGACGTCTCCAACCGCCGTTTGAATTTTTCGAATGAGTATCTCGTTTAATTCACTCGCGTGACGCATCGAGGCCTCTACATCCGACATTGCTTGTGTCACCGCGCGTGCAAATCCGGCGATGAGCGGAATATTTTCGGTGCCTGCCCGTTGTTTGCGTTCCTGGGAGCCGCCGTGGATCAGTGCATCGAGATCGGTGCCGCGCCGGATGACGAGGGCGCCGATGCCCTTCGGTCCCTGTATCTTATGCGCCGTCATCGAAAGCAGGTCGACGGGCAGTGAACGGAACGACAGGCGGATTTTTCCGATTGCCTGCACTGCGTCGGTGTGGAAGATGATCCCGCGTTCGCGCGCCGCCGAGCCTATTGCCTCAATAGGCTGCACGGTCCCGATCTCGTTGTTCACATGCATGACGGAAATGAGGCAGGTGTCCGGCGTGATGCAGCGGACGACATCGGTGGGATCCACGACTCCGTTGCCTCCGATCGGTACAACCGAAACCGTAAATCCGAGCGACGCGAGGTATTCAGCGCACCCCAGCACCGCATGATGTTCGATGGACGAAACGATCAGGTGCGATTTTCCCGTCTTCCTCCTGGACGCAAAGGCAGTTCCTACCAGTGCGTGGTTATCGGCTTCGGTGCCTCCGGAAGTGAAACAGACCTCCCCCGGGTCGGCGCCAATCGAACGGGCGATCGATTCGCGGCTTTCCTCCAGAACGGTTTTTGCCTCCCTTCCGAACGAATGTACGGAAGAGGGGTTGCCGAATACCTGTGACGAGTATGCCTGCATAATGGCCGCCACCTCCGGATGGACGGGTGTGGCCGCGGCATAATCAAGATAAATACGAGTGCGCTTGTGGTCCATGATTAAAAATATACTGTTTGATGCGCGAAGAATCAATCGGACATGGTACAAATAAAAAGGTGAAACACTGTTTTGTGTTTCACCTCTTCCCTTGCATGCCGGCGCGGGATTATCGGTTTTTTTGCCCGTCCACTTTTACGTCCCGTACGGCTTCGCGCAAATCGCGCGCAAAGTTCCTCTCGAAAGCCACATATTCCGCGATCTGCTTCGTCGTCAGCACGTCGCGCAGGTCGTTGATGAATTTCGTTCGCATCTCGGTTTTTTTCCTGTCGATGTCTAGGAGTGCTGCAAATGTCTGATTGAACTCGGCATCCGACGCGCCTGCCTGGATCTGGCTGTCTAATTTATCGAACAACCCCCTCGATTCATTTTCCAGCGCATGCATCATCTCACGATGATTGTTATAGCGGGCGAACACCTTCACCGACTGATTTTCATCGAGTTTCAGCGCTTCCATCATGCGCACTTTTTTCAGGCTTTCAACACGCTCCAGCGCGGGACGCTGTCCCATACTGCGGTGCATTTGGGCATTCGTGGCGACGGGTGCAAGGCATATCGCGATCAGCAGAGAGTAACAATATTTTTTCATGGGTTTCATCCTATTATAAGGTTGAGCCGGTATTCATTCGATTCAGTACCTGTGATACCGCATCGTCGTCCATTTCCTCGAGCATCGTATCGTCGTTCAATATCGTGACATCGGTCTGCTGCACGGGGAATTCGTTCGCTAAATATTCCACTTTCATTTTCTCCGCAACATTGACCGCGTTCGGGAGCATGTCCAGAATTTTTCCATTCCCGGAACTTCCTCCATCGCTGTCGAATGTGTCGCTGTCGGCGGAGATGAGTGCGACAATGTCCTCTGTGGACACCTGTCCGACAATGCTGTTCAGCGGAGAGAATTCTTCCGTTGGTTCAAAGAGATGGAACAATCCCATAACGGTCACGGCCATGACGGTCACGGTGAGTGGCGCCAGAAAGGTGTTGAGCCACAGCGGAGCAGCGATGTGCCACGGCCGGTTCTCACGCTCGAGACGCAGGCGGATCGTCGGCAACAGGTTCGTAAAATAATGAGCCGGCGGGCGAACCGCCGTTTCGCCGCGCAATGCGTCGAATGTCCCTCTTAGCATGACCGCATCGGCAGCGCATGCGGCGCACGCCGACACATGCATCTCAGCCCGCTTCCTGTCGTCTGCAGTGATCGTGCCGTCTGCCAGTTCGACCAGCAACGCTTCCATCTCACGGCATTTCATGTTTTAAGTACTCCCCGATTTTTTTGACCGCATGAAAATAATTCGCCTTCAATCCGCCTACACTGGTCTTCACGATCTTCGCTATTTCTTCATACGGCATTTCTTCGTAGTAGCGAAGCACGAACACTTGTTTCTGTTTTTCAGGCAGCCGTTCGATCGCCGTTTTGATCATTATGGATCGCTCGCTGCGTTCCATCGCTTCCTCGGGCGTATCATCGTCGGTGCTGTGCTGCTCGTACGACGAATCTTCCAGCGAGAAAGTCTTTCGGATTTTTTTCCGCCGTAGTTCGTTCAGCGAAAGGTTCACAGCGATCCGGTAGAGCCATGTGTAGACGCTCGATTCGCCTTTGAACGATTTCAGCGAATGATACGCGCGGATAAACACGTCCTGCACAATATCGTCCGCTTCGTCGTGATCCGTGATCAGACGCCGCACGACCCAGTATATTTTTTCCTGGTAGCGGAGGGTCAATATGTTGAATGCCTGCTCATCGCCTGCATGGAACCTCTCCACCAACATCAGTTCGTCATCGTGCGTCATCAGTATAGTATATCGGCTGTCTTTTGGACAATTGCGGCATAAAATAGTTTAACCCACATCAGTGATAATTACAGCCGATACAGGGCACATATCGCCTTGCGAAGGTTCAATAAGGCAGAAATGGATTATTGAATGACCGCGTTCTACAGCATTTCAGGTACCTAACATACGAAAAGTCTGGTCGAATTGAAAGAACCTGGTGCATCGTGCCGAAACCCCGGTGTTCGATATGGCGATCAGCACGGCGGCCGGCATGCATACATCTGTTCCGTGCAGTGGTGTATGCATCACTTCTCCGTTGCACCGGCCTCTGATAACACGAATACCTTTCATTCATGTATTAAATGAACGAAAGGTATCCAGGCGCCACGTACTTGGACACGATCATTGTCTTCTATGCAAGATCATTTGTTCATATTCCCGCTGTTGATCGCTGCGAAGCAGTTTCGCGATGCTCTCGTCTTCCTCTTTTCTCAATCGCTCTTTTTCTTTTTCGATCTCGGCCTGATCCGGATGGGGGCGCTGCCGCAGTTCTTCCTTTTTTTTCTCTATCCCCGTCAGTACGGCGTTGATCTGCCGAGTTTGCCCAGGCGTGAGAGAAATTTTTTCTGATAGTTTCTTCACCTTTTCTTCGACCGAAGGCGGCCCTGGCCTGCCCTCGGCTTCGGCCGGAGGCGCAGCGCTTGCGCGTCCACGAGCAGACTCGAGGCGCACTTCACCGGCTGCTGCGGCATCGGTCGGCTGCTTCTTGCCCGGCGCATCCTCCCGCGGCGGCTTTCGTCCGAATAGTTGCCTGATAATTGGCTTGAGTTTTTCTTTTTGTTCCGGTGTGCATATCGCCAGCAATGCTTTGAAATGTTGGAACCGGAGCTTCTCGATGACGGATTGCGTTTCTCCGATCTCGCGTGCATTGAGATTTGTCCGGCCTGAATCGGGGTTGGGCGAAAATAATTCTTCAGCAAGCCTGGTTTTGAGTTCTGTCGACCGCTCATTATAGCGGGCTGCTTGGGCGCGTTCGTCAGCCCGCATCCGGTCGTATTGTGCCGACTGGGCTTCCGTAAAGACCAGTTGTTGTTTTATCAGATCGGTCGATTCTGACGCACGGTTCTCTGCAGCCACGGGCTGTGTGTCGTGATGCGCGGCTGTCTGCATCCATATGGTGGTGAGCGTGAGCAGATTCAAGACGATTAACACACCGATGAGGATGTTTTTATATTTGTTTTGGCTTAACCAGTCCATACCCTGCCCGCTAAAAATTATTTTGGGATTGCTCGACCTGGTACTCCGCTTTCAGCGCCGAGGCAAGCGTTGCGTTCGTCTGTTCTTTTTCACTTGGCGCATAAAAATACACAATTGTGATCAGATTGATCAAAAATATGAGCAGCACTGCGGCTGTACGCAAGCCGTATTGCATAAATATTTTTTTTGTACGGTTGTGGAGCCGTTCCTCCCTTTCGGCGCGTATCCTTGTCCATAAAAATGGATTCTCCGAAAGGATCGGATCGGTATCGAAGGCAAGAAGCGTTTTTTCAACTTCTTCCGTTATTCGCTGTTCTTGTTCCCGACTCATAAATGGTAGTGGTTAAATGTGTTGTTTATAATAGCCAAAGAGTGTCTTCCGTAAATTCAGCTTCGCCCTGTGTATGAGTGATTCGATCGATGAGATGCTCATGTCCATGACGGATGATATTTCGTCGTAACTCATGTCCTTCGATTTACTGAGCGTGAATGCGACCCTCTGATTGTCCGGCAGCCGCTCCAGCGCCCAGGCCAGTATCCGCGCTCGCTCCCGGTTTTCTATGCCCTTATCCGGGTGCGTGTCTTCTGGAGCAGAGAGTTGATGTTCCACTTCATCATCTCCGAATAAACTGATGACCACCGCGAATCGTTTTTTTCTCTTTTGACTTTTCAGGCAGTTCAACGATTTTGTCACCGCGATCCGATAGATCCACGTCGATAATTTCGAGTCGGCCCTGAATGAATGTATGGATTCGAATACTTCAACGAACACGTCCTGCGTCACGTCCTCTGCAAGTTCCCTATTGTGCAGGAACTTAAAGGAGCAGTTGAGAACAAGCGCTTGATACTTTCCCACAACGATCCGGAAAGATTCATTGTCTCCGCTCTTCAGTCTTTTGATAAATTCAGGATCGTCCATTCACGAGTAGTTAGGTTCTATCTTATTGGACAACGTATGTTCGTAAAACTTGCGCGTGAGTGCGGTCTTCAGGTTTTTGTTAGAGTCCATCATCAACGAGGCGAATCGATGATTCGCCTCGTTGGAACATAAACAATTCAATGGAAAAGGTCAATGCGCGGCCTGGAATGGGGGGGGGGTAAACGGGGCGAAGTCAACGCCGCCGCGGGCCTTAATATTTATATGCTTCCCGGGAATGGTACACGGGGAAGGACGGAGAGGGGTGATTGAAAAACACAGATTTTTGCGCGAACGGATATCGCAGGGATTCCGATGTGCCATCGTAGTATGTTTCCTGCATCAATTTGCCGTCAAATATGATCCCTGAATACACAACGGGAAAGACAGAATGGGTTTTCACTGTATCAACATCGTATCGCACATCGAGCAGCTTTGCCTCGGCGGGCGCATAGGTGATCGCCACCGTACTCGCTATTCCCGCATCGAGAACGGCATCGTAGGTATACGTCGATGTATTGTCTTTGAGAATGTTCAATGAATATCCGAACACGTAGTGCGAGCTGACATCGGAGATCGACACGATGTTCTTCGATTGTGCCGCCTGGTACGGGCCGCAATCAGGCGTGGCCCAGCCCACTCCGGATCCGATATGAACGAGCGCCTCAATGGAATTGAAGACTTGATGGGCTTGACCGACGGCGATGGGCGATCCCGTTTCATCGATCGGCGAAAGAGTGATCGAATTTTTTGCCTCGTCGCTCTTGATGGTCAATTGGACGATCCCGGCGGTCGGCACATTCTCTCGCACAACATACGTTGAAGGGTAAAACATCGAAAGTATGTCGTATGTATCCGCGGGAACAACGATCGACAGATTGTTGGATTTTGGTTTGTATGAATAGGACTTGTTTTTGCGGTTGTGTATGAGCACCTGACACGGTGCTTCACTGAATTGCAGCTGGAGCATCGTGCCCTTAAAAAAAGTGTATGGAATACGGACAGTGTCGAGTGCAGACACGGCGGAAATGGTTCCCGTGTATCCGTCACTGATCGCGAGATTGTCCGCCAGCAGACTGTTCGCGGCCTGAAAATCGGCAAACACCATCGCCTGCTGGTTCGGTGCCACCGTGATCACCGATGGCTGCAACAGGATCGTGACGGCGGAAGATGATGACGCTGACGACAGCGTGTATTTTTGAGCCACCGAACCCACATTGGCGACAAACAGCGTTTCTCGTTTAGCCCACGCACCGGTCGATCCGGTGTTGAATCCGAGGCTGATGGAACCCGGATACACGACGGTCTGCAGTCGGGCGGCCCCGAGCGGATTGACGCTTCCGCTGCCCGCGGTGAAAAAACTGGCCGTGGATGGCAATCGCTGTGCGCTTTCTATGATGGCGTTCCGAATTTGCGCTGCGTTCCATGTCGGATATAATTCAGACAACGCTGCGGCAACTCCGGCCACGTACGGAGAGGACATGGATGTGCCGCTCATCGCAACGTATCCGCCGCCCATTTTCGAAGAAAGAATGCACACGCCCGGAGCGACCACATCCGGTTTAATGCCGAAATTTTTAGGCGTCGGCCCCATTGAACTGAACGAGGCGATGACGTTCTTTGAATCGACTGCCCCTACGGTCAACACTTTTCGCGCTGCACCGGGAGATCCAATCTTTCCAAAATCACCGCCATTGCCCGCAGCTGCGACGACGATGATGCCCGAAGCGGCCGCCCGGTCCGCAGCCTGCGAAAGAATGTCGTCAGGGTCCCCGTCGGCGGTGCCGAAACTGAGATTGATCACGTTCACACCGTCAATGATCGCCCGGTCAATTGCCGCAATGATGTCCGATGCATACCCGTTTCCGGATGCGTCGAGCGCTTTATAGGAATACAGCGATGCATTGACGGCCATTCCGGAAATGGTCGCCGAATTGCCGGCAATAATACCCGCTACATGCGTGCCATGCCCGTTGTCGTCTCTGGGATCTGCATCGTTGTTGACAAAATCGTATCCACCGCAGACTTTATACGCAGCTCCGAATCCGCCGCCCAATGACTCATGCAGATAATCGATGCCGGTGTCGATGATGCCCACCTTGATCCCCTTTCCCGTGGCCGTACTCTTCAGATCCGGTTGCGGGACACTCACGGTTGACACAACATCGATCGGTGACACTGATACGTTGATGTCCTCGACAACGCTCGAGATGCCAGGGAGATTCTTCAGGACGGAATAATTTTTTCGCTCGGTTCGGACGCAAAATCCGTTGATCGCTTCCGAATATTCGCGGAGGGTCTGCACGGAGAACGTCGCACCATCCAGCCGGCTTCGCACGGCAGACCGCAGCGATGACGCCGTTGATGAAACCGTTTTATTCAACGATTGTTGAGCGGACATTGACGGAGGGGTCACTTCAATGATATACCGCACCAGGTCATTGTCGCTGCCAATGGAAGTGGTGGTCACCTTTCCGTTCTCCATGACGAGCGTAACACGACTGGCCGCAGGAAACGCCTGCATTGCATCCTGTTGACGAACAATCAGCTGCTGCGCACTCAGGAACTGCGCGCACACGAACACAAAGCAGACGATATACAAACCGGTGGTCTTCATTATTTTAAGAGGATCATTTTTTTCATCTCAACGTTCATAGCACCCGACTGATCGACTGCAGTCAAGCGATAAAAATATGTTCCGCTGGCGATATCCATTTTGCTGAAATTGACTGTGTGCGTGCCGGCAGTCATGGGACCGTTTACCAGCGACGCTATTTCTCTTCCTACGATGTCATAGACGATCAACGAAACGTGTGATGACGACGGAACAGAATATACTATTTTTGTCGACATGTTGAAAGGATTTGGAAAATTCTGGCTCAATTCGAAATGATCTGGCACGGCAGCAACGATCGATACTGCGGTCGTGCTTTGTATTCGTTGAACAAGCATCGTTCCGCTGGCCGTTGTGGCGATGGGGCGTGAAAGGTTGGTGAGGTCGAACGTATTGACTTGACCATTTGTTACGCTAAATTGTTTGCTCGCTGCAACCTTATCCGATGCCGATGCGCTCGTCATATCGAACGCCGCATTCGCTGCGCCAGTCACGGCCAGGAGAAGTACGAGTATCGATGTAAGGTTGAATAATCCGCGTTTCATTGGTGTTTTCCTTTTCTATTGTCATTAAGGACAATAGTGGTGCCAGGAAAACACGGGCGAAATCATCGCAATAAAGTGCTGTTTTTAAGTCATATTCGAGTATTTTAAAAAAACTGTGAAAAAAAAATGCCTCTTCCATGTAGTGTTTACAAGGAACAACCTGGATTTGTAGAATTTACAATACCTATAAGTGCTTAATTTACATATATTTACGGACATGATACCCACTTCAAATGGTCATCAGGCAATGCATGGCAACATGTTTATGAGCGTAGATACGGAGCATGGGCATAAAAAAAGCGAATCAGAGATTCGCTTTTTTTATGCCCATGCTTTTTTTTTACTGATTAATCGGGACGGACAATACGTGACAATTTCTGTATTTCGATGTTCAAACGATGCACGTCCGTCGACAATGTGACCGAGTCGCGCTGTATGGTACGAAGATCCGCCTGAATTTTTACCGAGTCCCGTTTCACCTGAAGAACTGCCGCCTTCAATTTTGCAGAGTCCCGTTTCATCGGCACGCCACCTGACTTCATTGTTGCCGCGTCGCGTTTCACTGTCACGACGGCCGCAGTTAATTTTACCAAGTCGCGTTTCACGTGAAGAACAGCCGCCTTCATTTTTGCAGAGTCCCGTTTCACCGGCACGACTCCTGACTTCATCGTTACCGCGTTGTGTTTCACTGTCACGACGGCCGCCTTCATTGTTGCCGTGTCGTTTTTTTCAGGCAGTACAATGTCAGCCAATTTTGCAAGATCACGGTTTAAGTTATGCAGCAGTGTCGCCAAACTTTCCGTGTCAGGCTTCACAGGCGTTATGCCCGTTTCACGATGGTCCGATTCATGTTTCGACTTCATGGTTGGGGCATCCGGTGTTGCCGTCACTTGTGTCGCAGGCACGACAACCGCCGCAATGAGCACTGAGTCGCGTTTGGCCGGCACAACGGCCGCAACAATCGGCGCCGCGTCGTGTTTCACTGGTGCCGAAATTGATTCGTGCACACGCGGTGACGTGCGCATCGAATCCTTCGGTGTTGCAGCCGCGGCTGCAATAGTTGCCTGCGCTTGTTGCACAACCGGAACCGCCTGCGGTTCAGCCTTTGTCGCTGTTGCAGGAGCACGCTGAGCAAAGAGCTGACCGGTTCTTAGGCCTTCCGGTTTTTTATTCTTATAGGCAATGTTCACGTTTCCCGATGACACAGTCTTATGGTCACCGTACTGATCGATCACCGTCATCTGGCTCTTCGTCCGGAATGTCGTATCGTCCCCCGCCGACTGGACATGTGCAGTATAGGAGACGATGTTCGTACCACTTTTTACCAAATTCGTCAGATCGATGGACGACGTCTTCACTGTGGCGCCCCCGCGCGCCCGGGCAGCACTGATCGATATCCGGTCGCTATTCAGGGGGACCCCATTGAGCATGAACAATTGCTCATTGATGTCCAATGCCGATGCGAGAGTATCGGTCAGCACAACAGACCGGGGTTGTTTATGGGAATCGATGCGCAGCACTGTTGAGAGCGTGAGTTCGTCACCAGGCGCAGCCGCAACAGTATCCGCCTGCTTCTCTGCCGGTGCCGGACGCACATAGGCGGTGAGTTCGGGTGACGATGCAATTTCATCAGCGTCCGTTTCCTTGACAACGTTCTCCGTCACAAGCGGCGCCGAGGTCATTACAACACTGTCGCTCGTCATGAGCGAAACAATGCTGCATGTGCGCAACACCGACATCGGAGGCGGCCAATCGGTCACGACCGCCTTATAGCGCAGCGTTCCGTTGAACGATGCAGCCCCCCTTCCAAGCCTCCAATCAAGCGAATCCCCGTTCACGCCCGGCTTGACAGGCCGGTCATTAAACCGGGCGCTGCTATCGACGTATTGAAGTCCGGAGGGAAGCAGTTCATGCACCTCGATGCGCTGCAGATATGTCGGTCCCTTGTAATTGAACGACACCAGCATGTCGACAGTATCGGCCGCTTGTTTTTCCTTCCCGCCCGCATACACATATTTCGGCACAGCCTGCCTGATGGCTGATGAACGCAGCAGGCGCACGACCGTATGCAAGAGCGTATCGCGAAGATCCCGCTTCACGAAGAAATTTGCCTTTGCGATGCCGCTCGATGTCACGTGCACGAACCGGGACACCGGATCCCGGGCGAAACCCGCGGGCCCGCCCGTCAATTCAGCGCCCGCAGGCAGCGTGCGCTCGTTCACACGAAGCACATGCTGTCCGGGTTTCATCTCGGGCACCGAATATTTTCCGTCATCACCCGTCGTGATCCGTGTGCCGTCTTCCATCCACAATTCAACATCTTTGATCCCGTTTTCGCCGTCTTCCTGGAATGTGTTCCTGTTATCGTCATAGAAGACCTTGCCGATGATGAGGCCTTTTTCCGTGAACACGCCGGGACGGATCGTCACCTGCCACTGGGATGGATCGGACACAAATCGGATGCCGTCCCGTGTCGAGCCCGTGGCATATGCCGTATTCATTCCTTCGCTTTCAAGCGCATCGGCCCCCAGGGCAAGTTGGTACACGAGCGAGGCGATGCCGCCGCTGCCGATCGTATCCGACGCAGTCCACTGCAGAACACCCGCGGACCGATCGATCGAAGGTTCAAGGGGAAGGCCGTTATAACGAGCCGAACTTTTCACGTACTTGAACGCATGCGGCATACGATCGTACACGCCGATGTCGCGCAGCGCTCCGGGGTATGCATTCGTGATCTGTAGCTGATAAGTGACGATATCGCCGATCTCTGCGACTTTCTTGTTGGCCGTCTTCAATATTTTTATGAACGACGACCAGGTTGCCCTGTTCACGACCGCCAATTCCGAGGCGATGGTGTTGATGCATATGCCGCGCTGTATGAAACGGGTACTGGACACGATGCTTGAACCCGGCACAAGTGCACGGTCAGCCATCACTCTGACCATGACTGTGTCCGCCTTACCGGGGCCGATGCTGCCGACGGCGATCGTGATCACGCTGTCCCTGATCGTGACATTCCTGGAGCCGGTTTGGTTCGCAAGCGAGATGGTGCTTCGTCCCGCTCGATAGAGCGTGTCGGTAATGGTAACGCCGAGCAGTGAATCGGTGCCGATGTTGGCGAACGCATACACCTTCAACACAGTGTCCCCCGCCGCAATCGAATCGCGTATCGAAAAATAGCTGGCGAACCGACCAACCGGCAGCGACCGGAGTGTTGTGACAACGGTACGATGATATCCCGGAGCACGGCCGGATGACGCGCACCACACGGTGTTTTTAATGACCGTGCTGTCGGGAACGTTTCGCGGCAGGAGGACCGTGGCCACGGCCGTCCGTGCTGTATTGATTTTCAGTGTATCGATGTTCCACCGCATGATCCGCTTCACCGTATCATAGGAAGCACTTGTGAATGTGCCCTTTTCCATCGCGACAAACCTAATAGCCGCCGGAAGCGTATCGGTCAATGCCTCCGCATAATGAACGACGTTTCCCGAATTGGTTGCCGTCAATGAATATCGGAGCGTATCTCCAACCGAAGCGACGGCCTTCGCATCCATGCGGAGATCGATGAGCGTGTCGATCGACACGCTGATGTTCACATTGACGGTGAACGTTCCCGCCACCGTGTCCGCCAGTATCTGTTGACCCGAATAATTCTGAAATCCCGTACTGTCGATCGTCAGTCTGTAGATCGCCGGAACGAGGTTGTCGAATTTGAAACGGCCTTTGTCGTCTGTCTTTTGTTCCGCCACGCGAGTCACTGCCAGAGACGACAACTTCGGACCAGAACCGGGAACGGTCGATCCGTTGACCCGCGGTATCGAGTCGAGAAATACGAGCACACCTGCGGCGGGAATTGGGTTCCCGTTTTCGGTGTAGACGATGCGTCCCGCGATGACGTTCGGGATCTCCGTAGCCGGGCGCGGGAATTTCGATGGATCGATATTCGCGTACGAGACGACCGAATCTCCGAATTCGTCGACCACGATGATGCGCAACAGGTACATCGTCACTTCCTTATTCAAAGGAATGAAAAAGACGCCGTCTTCTTGCGTCGTATCGGCGCCCACGAGCGTCTGCGACTGGTCGGTCACAAGCGCGATCGCGCCCACAAGCGGCAGGTGTGTCATTCCGTTCAGGACGGTACCGGTGACGGCGCCCGGATACATGATGACATGGGCGGACGATGTGATGGTTTCTCCTGAGTTCTTCAGCACGGCTGCCGTGACCGTCGCGGTCTTTTTATCGTTTTCAACGGTAGCACTGTGAAGATGAGTTACGGCTTTTCCATTTTTCGTCACAAGCGAGATCGTCTGCAGCCCGTTCGAAAACGTCCCCAGATCCGTCGTGCACGTAACTGTTGTGCCGTCGAGCAGCAGATTGTGCAGCGTGTCCTCCACCGCGATCGTGACCGCGGCGCTGTCCTGATCGGCCTCGCCGAAAATGGATTTCGGTACTGCGGCAACCGTCACATAACAAGGCGTGCCGAGGACCGTAAAAATTACGATATTCGTTTTCAGCGTGTCGGCGGGGAACGATTTATACGTGTATATCACACTTCCCTGGTTGGGGATCTGCAATCCTGCTTTTGTCTGCGCTAGGAGCACAGAACGGGCAACAAGCATGGCCGCCAGTGCAAGGATACCGTACAAGAATATTTTTTTAGAAAGAGACATAACTATTGAATAGAGAGAATAGACACAGCCCGAGCAGTGCCTATTTTACTTTCACCTTAAATTCCACCGACCCGTTTTTTGCACTGCTGAGTTTTCCGACCGACACGGCGATGACCGTGTTCTGCTGCTCATCTGTCGTAACTTTGATAGAACCATTATCATCCAACACTCCGATGCCGTTGACGCTCACACTGTTCGACATATATTCCGTGTACTGGGGAGCCATGCCCACGACGGTGAAATTATCAACTGCCGCATGCCCCGTATTCGAATACCCGATCGAATATGTCACCACGGACCCTGAGGCCACCGATGTGCCGCCTCCAGCCGTGTACGTTATTCTGGGATTTCCGATAACAGGAACATTGATGGTAGTAACAACTATTGCGGAATCTGATGCTGTGCCTGTCGCCGTTGTGGCTGTGACTTGGAGCACATCCTTATCCTGGTCGGCCGGGCCTCTCGGCAGAATCGTCACGGCAAAAATGCGCACGCTGTCGCCTGCGGCAACGGAATCGATGACGGCGCCGGGTGCCGCGCCCGCCTCGACAAGAAGCGGATCGCTCACATTCCAGGATCCGTTGTTATTTGCATCCCGGTAGAGGGTCCACACATAATTTTTTGATGATGCAGTCCGCACTCTGAAGGCGGTCTTGATGTTCCCCGTGTTCATGACACGGAATCTGTATGCGATCGTGTCTGTGGCCTCTCCGGCCGCAGCCGTCGCAAGCGGCGTGATCATCACGCCATAGACCGGCTTTACGCCAACGGTCACCTGTGCAATAGTGCTTTCAGCGGTGTATAAGCCCGTCGTAACGGTATACGCAGCCGTCATCATATCCGACAGCACCGTGCCCACAGCGGCGGTGCCGCTGATCTGGACGGTAAGCGTGACAACTGCACTGGCGCCCGGCTCGAGCGCACCCACCGACCATGTGATGGGGCTCGTCGTCGAATTGACAATGCCGCCCGAAGCGGAAACGTACGTGAAACCCGCAATGATCTGATTCGAAATGACAACGCTGTCCGCGCGCAGCAATCCGGTGTTCGTGAATGTCCCCGTGAACGTCACATTCTCTCCCCTGTTCGGCGCCGGGTTGTCCACCGTGAGCACGCCGTTCATCGACACGTTCTGTATCGTCGTAATGTACATCCCCTGCGTTGACACGCCCGCAGTAAAGTTGGATTGCACACGCACCATCGCCGTATCCTGCCGGCCGTTTACCGATTGGCCCGGAGGTATTGTGAGGCGAAGAATAATTTTATATGCCGCATCCGCCGGGATCGTAGGCGTCTGCGTGATCGGACCGTCGGCAAGATCCGCGCCTTGAAGCATGCCGTCCCCATCTCCGTCGTAGTACAGCGCGGCAGGCCATCCTCTGGACGACTGCACCGAGAATTGGAATGCGTCGGCTGCATTGCCTGAATTGATCACGGTCAGACCGTAATCGGATGTCGTTGCGTTCCCTGCCGCCGTCTGTTCGGCGGACGAGGGAATAATATTCACAGCGGCTGTCTGCAGCACGGTGACATTAATAGTGTCCGAATAGCTCGTATTATATTGGGAGCGGTTCACCGCAGTATAGATTGCCTTTGCGCGGCTTTGAATGATCGTACCGGCGGGTGTGCCCGCGGCATAGGCGTGGGACACGCACGACAGCAGCAGCATGGCAGCCATGACGGTATAGAGCACCTTCATTCCGAACGACGTACGTCCGGTTGATGGCAGCACTACACTACGATGATGAACTGCATTCATACAACATTCCTTATTCGCAACAGGAGCCTGCAAATGTCTTTTTTTCCATTGCATGACAAAAAACCTTGAAAGAAAAAAACCTCATGCCCAGAATGGCCTTTATGCAGGCCACTCCGGACACGAGCTCACATATGTGTTACTGTACCGTTACCTGAAATGTCACAACCCCGCTGTTAGTATGCGCCAGCGGTGAGGGCAGAAGCACGGTAATGACCTTTTTGCCGCCGACCGTCGTGATGGTATTAGCATCCAATAGCGGCGCGCCATTGAGCGTCACTGTTCCCGGAACATACAGTGTGTGATCCGGCTCAGTATCGATCACGCTGAAATTCACCGCATGTCCGTTACCATTGTTCACATAGTTGATCGTGTACGTCAGTACGTCTCCCGGAACTGCACTGGCAGACGAGACAGTACGTGTGACGACGATTTCAGGCCGATTGACCGTAGTCGTGAGAACGGTGCTCGCCGTCTTCGAAATATCCGCGGCGGACTTGACCGTGACGGTATTGACA
This sequence comes from uncultured Ignavibacteriota bacterium, assembly GCA_903884005.1. Taxonomy (GTDB): domain Bacteria; phylum Bacteroidota; class Ignavibacteria; order UBA10030; family UBA8401; genus CAISDA01. Next base: position 253,875 of record CAISDA010000083.1, read on the forward strand.
TCCTGCGTCAGATCGGTTGCAACCACAGGAACAACCTTGCGTGCCTGGATGTACATACTCGAGCCGGCTGTGAGAACGTCGGTATCGACGGTGCCGTTGGAATTGTTATCTGTCAACAGAGCGTCTGCACCATCGATGATCCCATTATTATTGGCGTCACTGTAGAATGCCCATGCCCACGATTGTGTCGAGCTGAACGAAAGTTCGACGATGTCCGATGCGGCCGACGTGTTCGTTACCGTGAGCTTATACACAACCGTTGAGTCCGGTTCCATCGTCATGGAATTAGAGGCTGCGGTAATAGTGACACTGCGCGCTCCCGTGGTGGTTGTAAATGTCCCGGATATGCCTGTCAGACCCCCTGCATCTGTACCTGTGACAGTATACGCGGTGCCGACTGTTAAGCCGGTGGTAAAGGTGATGGTCGCAAGACCGTTCGCATCGGTCACACTGGTCGTAGCCGAGAACGAACCGCCTGCGCCTGTCTGGCTCCATGCCACGACCTTACCGGGCGTCGGAACGGAATTACCGCTCGCATCGGCAAGCTGTGCGGTGATCGTCACCGTGGCTCCCACGACCGGATTGCTGGGGCTCGCAATAACAATGTAATGCGTCGCCGGACTCGCTGCAATGGTGGTGATGCTGCCGCTTGTACCGGTGAAACTGCTTCCGTCGGTTCCTGTCACGGTGTACACAGTTCCAACCGTTGCGCCCGTTGTGAGGACGACGGTGGCGATACCGCTTGCGTTCGTCGTGCTGGATGCAGGTATCGATCCGCCTGCACCGGTTTTGGCCCAATTCACTACAATGCCCGATGTGCTGACGGCATTGCCGTTAATATCGGTAAGCTGCGCCGTGATCGTCACACCGCTGCCTGCGACCGGAGTGCTAGTGCTGGGAGTGACGGTATACTTCGCCGCCGCACCGCCTGTGGTGGTGATGGCGGAAGTGGTCCCGTTCAAACTTCCCGTGGTTCCCGTAACGGTATGGACTGTTCCCGCGGCCGTATTCGTCGTGAAAACGACTGTTGCCACGCCAGCGGTTGTTGTACTGGTGGTGGTCGCGAACGATCCGCCAGTGCCTGTCTTGCTCCATGTTACAATATTTCCGGTAGCGCTAACGGGATTGCCGTTCACATCCACGAGCTGTGCCGTGATTGTGACGTTACCTCCCGCAACCGGACTGTAATTGCCGGATGTGACGACGTAATGCGTCGCCGTACCCACTATCGTGGTAATGATGGAGGCGCTTGTTCCTGTCACAGACGCCGCATCTGTTGCAATCACGTTTGCTGCAGTTCCTGCGGCGGTGTATGTGTTAAATGTCACCGTGGCAATACCGCTTGCATTCGTGATGCTGGTAGCACTGGAGAACGATCCATGTGCCTCGTCCTTTGTCCACGTTACTACATTACCCGCTGTGCTGACCGGATTATTGTTGGCATCAGCAAGCTGTGCCGTGATCGTCACTCCGCTTCCCGCCACCGGGCCATAGTTGCTGGCGGTAACGAGATATTTGGTTGCACTTCCGGGCGCCGTGGTAATGGCAGCGCTTGTGCCGGAGAACGAAGCTGGCGCCGAATTATCCGTCGCAGTGACCGTTGTTGAAGTGCCCGACGCTGTGTGCGTAGTGAATGTAACCGTGGCAATACCGCTTGCATTTGTAAGGCTCGTGCCGGCAGAGAAGGCTCCGTGTGCTAAATCCGATTTACTCCATGTCACCGTCAGGCCTGCCGTGTTAACGGCATTGCCATGCACATCAGCAAGCTGCGCCGTAATCGTCACAGTACTTCCGGCCGCCGGAGTGCTGCTGCTGGAGGTAACAAGATAGTGCGTTGCAACACCGACACTGCTCGTTGTGATATTCGTGCTTGTGCCCGTCAGAGCAACGGGCGTTGTGTTGTCTGTGGCAGTGATCGTATGAACGGTTCCTATTGTTCCATCTGTTGTGAAGACAACCGATGCAATACCGCTCGAGTTCGTCGTGCTTGTGGCTGTCGCGAACAATCCGTTTGCACCGGTCTTGCTCCATGTCACGATCTTACCCGCCGCGCCGACGGCATTGCCGCTCGCATCCGAAAGCTGGGCGGTAATTGTCACATTAGTTCCCGCTGTCGGTGAGTAATTGCTGGAAGTCACCAGATATTTTGTTGCGCCCCCAATGGTCGAACTATTGATCGTATTGCTGGTAGCCGAATAACCAAGGGCGCCTGAATTATACGCAACACTCATCGCTTCAGAAATTGGTGTGCCCGTTGCTGCGTTCGGATCAACAGTGAATGTGATAGAAACTGTTTGCGTTCCGCCTGCCGCTATCGTCGGGAATCCCCAATAATAAGTGGCGCCTGAAACTGTCGCTGCCGGTGATGATGCGGTCGGCGGCACAGTATTGAGCGGGGCGACAAACGGAATCGTCAGCACGACATCGGTCGCAGGCACGGTTCCAGTGTTGGTCAGTGTGAATGTATATGTCACGGAACCACCGGCTGAGGGACTCGTCGGGACCACACTCAAACCGGTTGCAATGTTCTGAAAATATGTTGTCTGAATGTTGGTATTTAATACCGCAGCCGCCGTTTTACCGGGAGTGTATCCCGATGAGACGGTGACAGTCGTGACGTCGGTGACATTCTGCAGTGCCGCATTTTTCGGCACCGCAACGGCAACGATAATTTTGTACGTTGCATCCGCAGCTATCGAAGGAATCGACGTGATGAGAACATCGCCGGCATCGTAAAGGCCGTCTCCATTGACATCATGATAATACGTTCGTGTAAATCCCTGTGACGACGCTGCATTATCAAAATTAAACAAATCATTTCCGTTGCCGGAATTAGTGACGGTTAACGGATAGTATACCGTCGTGCCGTCGTGCACTGTCTGGTTCTGCGGTGACGTGACGACGTTCAGCGCCGCCACCTGTGCCACCGTGACGGTGACATATCCAGAATAGACCGTCGAATAGTCGGTGCCTGCAGCAGTTTTGAATGCCGCGCTTGCACGTGTCGAGATGACCGTGCCTGCCGGTGTTCCTGTCGCCTGGGCGACCTGCGTTACGCCGAGTAAAGACGCCAGCGCGGAGATCAGCAAAAATACAGCTACGCGTAGTTTCATATGGTTCCTCTATGAATGTGTGGGGGATGGTTGTGTATTTATTTATCTTACAATTATTTTGAAACTCACGATTTTTTCAGCGCCGGGCTTCAGCGGTTCATTGAGTTTCCAATTCACCGATTTCACCAGGCCGAGCTGAGGCGCTGTCGCCTTTTCACGTTCAATGGTGATACTCGTTCCCTGCCCTTCGGCGCTTCCTTCCAGAAACGATGTGCCGGCAGGAATGGGATTGCTTAACACGACATCCGTCGCGTTGCCGAGGCCGATATTCGTACACACAAGCAAGTACGTGACCGTGTCCGTGGGCTGCGTGCTGACCTTATTCGCCGTCGTCACGATCACAAGATTCGGATCGGCCGAATATTGCGCATTGGTTTTCAGCAATGCCGTTGCTTCAGTTTTTGCCGCAGCCGCGTTCGACGACGACGACCCTTCGACGACCATCCACAGCAGCGTCGTACCCGATGCGCTCTGCGCACCGGCAGGTACGGCTGTTACGATCGACAGCATATTTTTATCGGCGTTGACGGATTTCGGTTTCGGAAACACAGCGGCCGCAAACGCAGCAGGCTGTGTTTTCGCCGAGATCACAAATCCGCTTTCCTGAGCGACCACTTGACCATCGATCGGCAGCGAGATACGAATACCCGCTACATCGCCAACGGCGCCCTTTAATTGGAAGGACAGTATGATTTTCGGCTTCGATCCGGACGCTCCGCCGGCAACGATGGAATGAATGGCAAATTCGCCTTTGCCCTGCGGGAACGCTACGTCATAGACGGCTTCGGATTGTGTTCCCAATTCATCGCCCGATGTACGCACGAGCTTTACACCGCTGGTGGATTTTCCGAGAAGATCGCTTGAGTTCAAGGCCTTGATGGCCTTGTTCCCGGCGTCGAGAAATTCAATGATCGCCGCCTGCGATGTGCCGAGCATGGCGCCGAATTGCTCTTTCTTTCCCTTTTCAAGGCGTCCGCCGAGCAACATGGCAGACTGTGAGCCGGACGCATTCAGTGGTGAGAACGAACTCAGCGTGAATTGCGAATATTCCGTTGTCACTCCCTTTTTCGCCTGTTGCGCATTCAAACCCGCACAAGTGAATACAACTGTAACAAACAACAGCACTGAATGTTTCATTGCGTCCCTTTCGGTTATGAAAAGTTGATTAATTGATTTTCACTTGATATGTTATTGTCCCTGTTCGCGCCGGCGCAATCGCGCCGATACTGAACGTGATATTGGTTCCCACCGCCGAAATGCCGGGCTGCTGTATACTATCATAGTACACACTCCCCGGCACAAATGATGTGTTCGCGGGCACGAATGCTGAAAATAACGTATTTCCAGCATTGCCATCGCCGGTATTCTGCCAGGAGATCGTGTATGTCACCACGTCGCCCGGGGCCGGGTTCAGTTTGTCCGGCGTCAATGTGATCTGCATGTTCGGTATTGTGCGGCTCGAAAGACTCCACCTTCCCATGTCCGCGACGGAAATTCCGGCAAGTTCCACGAAATATGCTCCAGAGGTCGTCGAATCGGCTGTGGTGACACCGCGTCTATCCCAGACATTCGGTGATGATTCACGCCAGAGTTTGAGTGTGCCTTTGTAATTCGGCGGCGCGATTTCTCCGTTTTCGTAATGCAGCCGATATGAAAATGTGGCGCCAGTTGCGCCGGTCATGGAGAGCGTGTAATACCGATTGATCGGGTCCATGAATGAATTTGCCCCCGGAGACGCGAGCGTTGTTGTTTCAGTAACGGATGAGGGCAGAGTGCCCCCAGAATTAAATGTAATCAAATTATTGGGGCCTTCAAACGCATACGGCGTACTTGCAGTGAATGTGTGCGTTCGTGTGATAGTGCCGATGATGAGTCCGTTGCCGGTTCTGCCGGTCGATGCTGTGACCGTTATTGTGTATGCGCCGGTGTTCAATGTTCCGAGTGTCATTGTCAGCACGGGCGTCTGCACGCTGCTCGTAAGCAACACGCCGTTTGCATCGTTGAGTTCAATGATCCTATACGTTCCTGCCCCGGAGAGCTGATGCTGAGCCGTTCCCGACGCGAGCGCAATTTCAGATGTGCCCGAGTGGATGCCGTTGTTGTCCACGTTACCTTTTGCTGTAAGTATAAACCCGGCGTCGGCAAAAGTCGTTCCGCCGGCGACGGTAAAATTGTTCACCGTAAGGGCCACGGCCGCGGTCTTTGTATTCCCTCCCCCGACGAGAAGATTATAGTATGGCCAGCTCACCACTGTTTGCGCTCCCGCAGCCGTAAAGCCGATGGTGCCGCCCGTGATCGTTTTCGTGCCGGTCACCGCAGGCAGCAGATTTTGAGTGTTCACCCTTCCCGCGCTCATCGTCATCGAGCCTCCGACCGTCAGGCTTTGCGAGGGAAGTATCGTGAGGATGACCGTCGCTTCGGTGATATCCAGATTGCGGCAGACCGCCGCTATGTTCACGTTGATCGAATCGGCGTTCGCCACATCGAGCACGACATCGTTTGCCGCAGTCGGAATGTTCTTGAGATTCCAGTTGTTCGCATCGTTCCACAGGAACGTGTGGGAAAGTCCGGACCAATGGAATTTCGTTGTAAATTCGCCCGTCACAAAATCTCCAACCTCGGTCAGGCCGGTGGCGCGAATATCGTACGATCCGCGAGAGAAGATCGTCGGCGGAGTCCATGCCGATGCAAATAACCGCTCCATAAAATATGCCGACGTCTGACCTCCACTGGGCGTCACATCCGCGGCCACGAACCACAGGTCGATGCTATAGGAAGTAAACACCGTGCCTGTATTCGCAAGCGACCAGTACCGGTTGGCGCAATTAGCCGGATCGATGCCCGAGGCGCCGATGCTGGGATGAGCGCCTGCTACGGCGCGGGCCGTGACCGTGCCTGCAGTCGTGATAGTGTTAAAGACCAGATCGATCGGCGTGTAGTTCGCCGCATCGCCTGTCTCAAATGAAAGAGCGTACGTGCCTGCAGTGACGGGAACCGGTTTCGTGATTGTTCCGAAAATGTGCCGCAGTATCGTTCCGTTCGACGCTCGTGTGATGCTTCCCGCTGTTCCCACGACGACACTGTTGGTGCCTGTGGCAAGGACGCCGACAGTCAGCGACAGGATGCCGGTGATATTCAGATTATTTCCCGTCAGCACCGCGCCAAGCCCGTCGTTCAGATCCAGATTCGCATACGATCCCGTGCCCGAAAGCGTATGCGCCACGCTTCCGGCGGTCAACGATATTTTTCCCTGACCGATGCTCGTGTGTGCTGCGGAATTAACGATGTTTCCTTTCACCGCCATTGTGTATCCGCTGTCGGCGAACGTTCCGGCAGACAGCGTCAGGTCGCCATTCACCGTACAGTCGAGCCCGGTCGATTTTATTTTGAAAGCGCTGAGCGTCTTCGATCCGGCCCCGCTCATCGTCAGATTATTGTAGATGAATCCGGCAATTGTTTGCGCCGCAGCGCTGGTGTAATTGATCGTGCTGCCGGCAATCGTATGGCCGGTTGCCGCGCCGGGGCTGAATGTTCCTGCTATCATGACGACTGCCGACGGAAGGGTCTTCTTAAAGTCCGAGAACATGAGATTTCCGTATGCCGCCTGTATCACCGGCTGTCCGTCCGAGGCTCTATTATAGACGACAGTACCCGCTGCACTGCTTGAGAGCGTACCGCTTGTCAGCTTCGCAATATTATTAAGCCTGAGTGTGAACCCCTGAACATTGAATACCCCGTTCACGAGCGACAATGTATCGGCCACTGTGACGCTGTCGGACAGTGATGCGCCGGCCGAATTATTGATCGTCAACGTGCTGACAATCTGCGGCAGGCCGTTGCCGGTGACCTGTGCCGACGTTCCATTATAAATATAATACGCCCCGGTGCCGAACGTTCGCGTGCCGGACACGAGTATGTTTCCCGTGGCGCCCGAAGAGGCGATCCCCAGCGGAGACCCGAGCGAGAGCGTGCCCGTATTGGCCAATGTGAATGCGCCTGATCCGGACAATACACTCGTTCCCATCACGAGATACGCGCCGGCATTGACGGTATAGTCGACAGCGCCGGTGACCGATCCCCCGGAGGTATATGTCTGAGCCGCGGTGCCGTTGAACACGATGCTGCCCCGTCCGCTTCCCGTCACAGATATCGTTCCTCCGGTGTGCGTGAAATTTTTCGTGACCGTGACAACGTCCGTCGAGCTCGACGCGCTGAGATTCAGTGTCCCCGCGGTAACTGCCGTGGAGCCTGCAACATTGATAGAGGTCCGATCGCCATTCGTTGTGGAAAGAACCAGCGATCCACCGGACACGACAAGACTGTCCGACACATTGATGATGCCGTTGGATGTACCTGTTGATGTAATGCCGATGACCGATCCGCCCGAAACGGCAAATGATTTTTTCACCGTCAGCGTCTGATTGATTCCCGAGCCGAACAACTGGAGCGTTCCCGTTCCCGATGCCGCCACCGTGTATCGTCCCGCCACGAAAGACGGCGCATTGAGCAGGCTGATGAGCGAACTCTGGGCCGCACAATTCCATACGAAGTTGCCGAACGATTGGCCGCAGTTTGCCGGCGCGGTCGTGGTAGAGCCCTGCACTTCGCATGTCGATGTCGAATCCCATACGGCTGTGGGAATCGTGCCGCCCGCGATCGCATGCTGATAGCTTGCACCACTCAAAAATGCCACCGTTGATCCGGACTGCACAATGTCATTGCCCGTATTGCGCAGGACTCCCGCCACGGTCAGATCCGTGCCGGTTCCGTCCTGGATCGTGAGCGTTCCTCCGCTGACGATCGTGAGCGTCGCCCCGCTCTGAACGATCGTCTGATCGACCGTAACGGGGATCGGTATCGTGACGGCATCGCCCGTCTGAATGGTGATCAATCCCGCTTTTGCCGCCACGGGATACGCCGTTGTATCTCTCCAGGCATTCGTCTGCACGTTGTTATATTGCCAGATCGTGGTAGCATTCCAGCTCCCATTTCCGGCCCCTGCACCTTTAGTGCGATACGCATTTGAGCTGCCGTTGAAGCCGACAATAAAATCGCCGAACGATTGCACCTGTACAGCCCGTATCGCGGAGATTGTTCTGGTATCCACATGCACCGTATCCCACACCGACGACGCATACCGGCCCGCTATATAGAGCTGTTCGAAACCACTCACGTCTTCATCGCTCGGATTGATCCATGCAAAGTCGATCCGGCACGAATCGAACGCAAGACCGGAGGGCGTCAGCGTCCAATAGCGATTCACGCTATTCGTGGGATCGATGAGCGAACCGGAAATTTGCGGATGATCTCCCGTTGTGGTCTTCGCGGTCAATGTTCCAGTTGCGCCGGTGACATTATTGAATGTGACAGTGGCCGGAGTATACTTTGCGGCATCGCCGATATCGAATGCGACAGCCGACGCGCCCGCGGCTACCGCGCGTTTCATCATGCCATTGACCCAGCCGCCCGTGTGCGTCACGCCGGTGGCTGTGTTGATGATGACCTGCTGTGAGGCCGTGGGCGTGATCACACCATTCGTCAATGTCAATTGTCCCGTGATCACAAGATCGTTGGAGATCGTTGCTCCCAACGCATCATTCACAACGAGATTGCCGTATGTACCGGCCCCCGTCAGCGCATGCGTCGCCGTTCCGCCCGCCAGCGTGATGCTGCCCGTGCCGTTATGCGTGCCTGCGTGCGAAATATTATTCGTCACGACAATCGTCGCCGTGGTTGTCGCCGTCACCCCGGACGCGATCGTGAAGCTGCCTTTTACAGAATCGGTGCCGGCGGTAAACGTCTTCGTTCCGCCGGTGACCAGTTGAAGATTATTGAACGTGAAGGGCGAAATGGATTGTGCGCCGCTCCCGTTGAATGCCACCGTGCTGCCGGCAATCGTATGTCCCGACACCATGAGACTCGAGAACGATCCGGCAATACCCACCACGCCTGTGGCAGGCAGTAGTTTAACGGAATTCGAAAAGCTCAGATTGCCGTAATTTGCCAGGATGACCGTTTGGTTGTCGGCCGCCTGATTGTAACTCACCGTGCCCGTAAGGCCGCTCGTAAGCGTGCCGGCCGACGACACTGCACCATTGAGCGTGAGCGTGTTCACGCCGACGGCGAGCGTGCCCGAACTCAGGGCGAACGTGCTTGCAACCGAGGCGCTCGAATTCATGCTCAGTGTGCCGGCCCCCATGTTGACGGTGAGTCGGTTGAATGTCTCTCCCAGCGCGGCGGCGCTTGCCAGCGTCTGTGCGCCGCTGCTTGCGAATGTGACACCGGCCGTGGTCGGAACGAATGTTCCCGTTCCGGTACTCGTCCAGTTCCCGCCGATGGTCATATCCAGGGCATTGGAATTCAACGTTCCTCCGGTGATCGTCACATTATTGTTGACCGTCAGCGGATACGTATCGAGGATCGCCGTCACATTGCCGTTAAAGAGCGTCATGTTATAGACGGGAATGCTCGATTTGATCCTCATCGTCTGCCCCGCCGGAGTGGATGCGTTACCCAACTGGAGCGTGCCTCCGCTCACGGTATACACCGAATAGAAATAATTCGTATACGCGAGATTATCGTTGCCCGTTGCGCCGCCCTTCTGTTGTATGATGAGCGTCCCACCAGTCTGCGTGAACTTCGAGCCGGAGACGGAAATCGTAAACGGCGCATAGGTGGTGGATGTACAGCCCATCTTATTGAGCGTGACAACAGCGGCATTAGCCAGCGTGAAATCGGTGATCGTGTAATTGTCCTTCGGCATGAATCCGCCTGCCACTGTGACCGTGCCTCCGTCGAAAATGAACCGGCCTCCGTATGAAATAAGATCCTGATCTGCCGCGTTGCCGACGATGAGTGAACCGGAATGGACGGCGAGATCGCCATTCACATTAAGGCTGCCGCCCGTTGTCGTGACCACGGCCGATGTGTTATTGAGCGTGAGTCCAGCCGTGATCGGTATCGTATTCGCCGACGTGAACGGCACGATCGCCGCCGGCGCGGCAAGGTTGAATGTTCCGTTTACGAGCGTGAGAAAATTCGAGACTGCCGAAAAATTCGTTGCCGAGACGTCGAGTATGTTCGAAGCGGAAGCCCCCATATTGAGCGTCATCAGATTGAACCGTGCCATCGCACCGGTGCCGCTGACCGCCTGGTTTCCCTGCTTATTGAATGTCACGTTGCATACCTGCCCCGCGGCAGGCGCCATATCGAACGTGCCGGCATTCGTCAGGTTGCCGCTCATCGTCATGGTATGCGTGGCGGTATACGCATTCGGTTTGAATGTGGCGCCGATTTTGATATCCAGATTTCCGACGATTGTGACCGTTCGCACTGTTGTGTTGCTGCCGATGAGCAGCGTGCCGCTCGTTCCCTGTCCGATAGTCAGATCAGACACCTGAATGTTTTGGTCGATCGTAACAGTAGTCCCGTTGGCGATCGTCACAATGGAAAATGCCGTCGGCACAATATTGCCGACCCACGTATTAGGAGTGCTCCATGGTCCAGTCCGCGTTGATACGAACGCGCTTGGGCTTAAGGTTGTCGCGCTTCCGGAGAGCGGCGTGCTGAGCGCACCTTCGGTGACGGCATACACGCGCCAGTAATACGTGACGGCGGGAACAAGATTCGTCTCGACGGAGGACGTAACTCCCGCTGCGAGTTTGCGCACAAAGTTGTAGGTCGAGCCGCCGTCGTCCGAACGGTATACGACATACCCGATCTCATTGGTAGCGTTGTCCGTCCAATGAAGCGTCATGCCGGTCGTCGAGATCCCATTGACCGAGAATGCAGTGGGCGCCGCGGGCACGGGTGGCTGGAACGTCAGCATCGTATTATTCGTGGGGACGATCCTCAGATCGTTCTGGCGCGTATTGTTGAATGTCGTCGTATTGGCTGTTTGCTGTATCAGCGCCTGGGCTGCAGTCGGATTCGAGGCAAGAGTTGGACCGCTCATGCCGATCGTATACCCAAGCGTGGGACTCGCGGCAAAATCGAATGTGCCCAGGGTCATGGTGCTGTAGAGGAACTGGATCTTGCCCGTGGATTCGTACAGCTTCAACTGAAAATTAAAGTTCGGCGTTGTGTTCGTCCAGATGGCCATGCGTATCCACTCTACCGTGAGTATACGGTTGGGCGCGGTACCGGTGACGAGATACTTAATGCTGCCGCCAAGCGGGTCAAGCTCGCCCTGCGTTGTGAGATCGTAATAAAATGGTGCAATGCCGAGCACCGTGCCCGCATCACCCGACGGCGCCGAACGGCTGCTGGTGGACAGATCGTCGTCATATGGTCCGAATGCCCAATATTGCCGGGTGCCCTGGCCCGGCCCGCCGTCGCGCGTGGATGTCGAAAAATCGATGAACCCGTTCGTGGACACACAGAATGTCGTATACCGTTCACCGCAATAATAGAAGTCGAAGCCGATCGGAACGGGGAAACTGCGGTTGTCGTCTTCGGTCGATAATCCAACATTACGCCACGAATAGATTGCGCTTCCCAAAAATTCAATGGTACTGTATGTTATAGAGGAGCTGGTCGGCGGCCCATAATTCGCCATGCTCTGCCCATATGCGACCGCCTGCACGCAAGCCGTCAAAAGGGCGAGAGTCACTGCGATTCGTATGATGAGTGTGCTTTTCATAGTCTGTTCGATGCCACGCTGTTTCATGTGCGTACGATGCTTGTTTGTTATTTGCTGAACATGTCCAGAATTTTTTCCGTGAACTTCGCGCGTATGCTGATGAACGGCCCGCGTGACCAGTATTCGCTGTTCACAAGATCGGCGTCCTTCGTTCCCACAAAATTGTATCCCGTGCCGATGCGGATGTTCTTCATCACCACGTATCCGACTTCCGCGCTATAGCCGTTATTGGCGGAAGAGGAATTGTCCTGACCGATGATGCGCGAATCGAGCCGGCGGAATTCCGCCGCCACATCGAAGCCGTTCCATCGCAGATCGTATTCCGCCCGGAGCAGATAGAAGCTCGTGAGCGTCGAGGCGCTCAGTCCGAATGCTTCTTCATTCGCATACTTCATCGCATACTTCGTTCCGATCTCGAGGCCGATCACGGGCTCCACGAACGTGTGCAGTGACGCGATATTCACGTCGGACGATGTCTGCGGCGCAACCACGCCGTTGAATTCGACCTTCTTTTCGTACTTGCCGATGGCGTTCAGCCAGTCGTTGGACGCGGGACGATAGGCCAGTCCGATGATGTTGTCCATTTTCTTCATCAAACCCGATCCTAGGGTGGAACCGATCTGACCCTGCGACATGATCGTGCCGGCAAACGAGGCGCTCGCGGCCGAAGCGGCGGATGCGGCCGAAGCCTGTGCATCTATTCTCGCCTCTTCATAATACGTAAATTTTTCGATGAACGTGAAATCGTTTGCTATGCGAAGATCGCTGCCGAATGTCGCGACGCGGCGAATGCCCTGCGCGTTCTTTGCGAGTTCGCCTTTGATCGTTGCCTTGAGCGCGCTCTTGGGCAGATATTCGAATCCAACCGAGACCGCGTCGTTGTCGGCTGTCTGCACTTCCACAATGTTTTTATCGAGCGAGCGCGTGCGTTCGTACGACACGTTCGAGGTGAGGTCTTCCGTGACGTGCAGCACGTTCTTCAAACCGATGCTCATTTGGTTTCGGTCGCCGGTGATGCCGTTGCCCATCTGATACTTCGCCTGCGCCGATGTTCCGTAGCCGATCTCGGACGCGATGCCGAAGAGTGTGGCGTTGCCGCCGTTGCCGTACATCTTTTCGCTCACCGACAGCGTGATCGGATCGAATACCCGGTATTCGGCGCCGATGGTGCCCACAGACGGCTTCGCTTCGGTGGCCGTGGAGGAGCTGATGCTGTGCTCGTACTCGCCGATGATGTTCAAGCGCGAGAACGGCTTTACTGTTCCCTTGACACCGATGATGGTCGACTTGCGTGCCGCACCGGCCTCAGACGTATCGCCGGGCGAGTCGTATGAAACATTTTCCACCTTCACGCCCAATGTGGCGACGCTGCCAAATGCATGGTCGGCGCTGCCCACGACCGAATTGACGATGACTTCCTTGTTGTTCGCCATCTGTGTCGATTTGTAGAATTCCGATGCGATCTTCGTGTCTGTTAATCCAGCATAGGCGAAGCCGGCGCCGTATTTTTTCGAGCCCGACTCGCTGTTCAGTCCGCCGGCACCCATGGTCTGGTTCATGAATCCCGCGTCGACATTCCGGTAATACGATTTCAACTGCAGCTTCTCGATCGGTTCGGCAGCGATGTCAATTTTCCATGCATTCCCGCCCGCGTTCAGGTCGTCGAACCCGCGCGCAAATTCGCCGCCCACAACGAGCTTTTTGTTCAGATCGACCTTCGTGTTTGCGCCCAGGAGCGTGAAATTGTTGTTCGATCCGTCGTGCACGGCCGTGGCACCCACGCGCCATCCGCCCATGATCTCTTGTTCGGCCTGGCCGCCGACCACGTATGCCAAGTCGGTCGCCACGGTTGATGTTGCTTCGTATACTGCGACAATATACACGGGGTTGCCGCTTGCATCGATGCCGGGGACCGGCTGTTTGAAGAACAGCGTGCCCTGCTGATAATCGATATCGTAATCGCCCAGGCGGTTCTTCTCGATGCGCGAGAGGATGATCTCGTTGTGAAGTTTGTCGCGCGTTTCAATGCGAATTTTGTCCGTCCCGGTCACGATGTTGCTCTTGCCGAGGAAATAGAACCCGGAGATTCCCTGTCCGCGTATCTCGTCCTGCACGACCCTGCGGTTGGTCAGCGTTGCGAAGACATCGGCCGACTGTTGCTTCGTTTCGTAGTGCGCCTTGATGCCGTTGAATGTGCGGTCGTACCGGGCGAGTTCGCTCTGCGCGAGGCCCGTGGTAAAATCGCCGAACTCAGCGTACGAACGGTTGCGTTCGAGTTTGACGAAGAACGGATTGTTCGACTGCGCCGTATAATCGATCTTGCTGTTGTCGCCGTAGATCGAATACAGCACATCAGGATCGACCTCTTTAAAGAGCCGATCCTCATGCCGTGTGTTGTCGTACGATGCGGTGAGCAGATAATCTGTCCAGATCGAACCGCGGCCGTAAAATGCGAGTCTGCCGTCGGTGTGAAGTCCGTCATTCAGGAGATGTTCATCCTTGATGCCCGCGAGATTGCCCGATGTTGAAAGCTGCGTGGCCGATCCGTCCGCCGAACCGACGAGCATGAGCGGTTCCACCGGTGTCGTGAATTCAAGCGTCCGTACGGTCTTGATGCTGTTGGAACTGAACGTTAATGTATACGGACCCGCTTCGCGCGGCGACTTCACCGAGAATTCAACCGCACCCTTCTCGAGCTTCGTCTGGAACCCCGGAGTCCTCGGATCAAGATCCGTGCCGCCATATTCAAGGCTGTCCGCTACAAGTGTGACAAAGAATCCATCCGCGATTGAAACATGCCACTTGTCGAACACTTTGACGTCCAACTTAATGAATGACTTTCCGTCTGCCGGGAACAATGCTTTATCCATCGTCACAGAGATCGAATCCGGTGCTCCGAAGCGATGCATTTTTTGTTCGGCGGAAACTTCGCGTCCGTTCGGCATTCGTATCGACACTTTGTATGTCACGGGGCCCTCGGGAGTTTCAACGCCGAGGAATTCGAACACGCCGTCCGGACGAACACTGCCGGAGTCTGTCGGAACGCCGTTCACAGAGAGCACGATCGGAGAACCGGCCGGCGCCGTGCCCGCAACGAACTGGTACTTGAAGTGGCTGACAAAGTTCTCCCTCGGCTCGGTGATGCGCACTTGCGCACCGGCGAGCGAGCTGAGAACGATCAGCGCTCCAAGTATCAGCGTTACATATTTCTGTGTTGTTGCGGACACGTGTATAATCAGTTAGTTATTTTGAAAAATTGTTGGATTTTTACGCTAATGCCTGGAACTACTGTATGGCAACTTTATATCTGTATTGCGCCGACGTACCGGCAGCAAGCGGTGTAAATTGCACTGTCACCAATCCTCCGCTCACCGATGCGGTCCCTCCAGAGAACGCTGTGCCATTGTTCCCCTGCACTCCCCATGCGCCTGCCAATGCTAGAACACCAGTCAGATCAACGTCGATGCTGCTTGCGACGAAGAGATTCGATGTCGCATGGAGATAGCCAACATTGGACGAACTGATGGACGTTGCATTGCCTGAACCGCTGTTCGTGATCTTGATCCTCCACATTACCACATCACCGGGGGCGGGATTGGTAACGGTTCCCGCACCGGAGACCAGCGAATCGCTTAATGTCACAGTGATCGTCGGGGCCGTTACCGAAGTGATAAGCGGAGTCGTATACGATGCGGTGTTTGTGCCGCCTGTCGGCGCATCGGTCCCGCTCGCAGGTGTCGCGATGATATTTCTTCTGATCGTTTGAGCATCCGTCGCCGTCACCGGAATGCCTACCGCAACCCATACCGTTTGTGTTGCGCCGGCAGCAACTGAAGGAGTCGCAGCGATCGAAATAATGACATTCGTCAACGAAAACACATGGGCAACATCAAGGCCGCCGACGTTCAAGGTATTTGTCAGGTTAAACGTGGTTGCGGAGTTACCCGTATTTTTAAACGTGAAACTATATTTGGCACTGTCGGTCGGATTGCCGCTCTGATTCACCGGCGTGGCGGTCCACAACGCACCAGATGCTGTCCCAACAACAATAGGAAACGGACCGCCTGTGGCATTGTACCATTTATAGTTGGCTGCAGCCTGCGTGATTTTCACGTAGACTCGTGCGAGTGTCGGATCGACCATGTTGATTGTTGTTCCAGCCGGAACGCCCGTGGCAGTATTCTGTGTCTGATCGATCGTGTGCACAATATTGAACGTGATCGCGCTCACCTGTCCCGCCGGCGTCTGTGCCGGTGTGAGTGTGAACACTTTATCACCCGCTACCGAATCCGCCGCCAGAGTACCGGTCGTTGACGTATAGGGCATATTCGCTACACTATGCCGCCAATGGATTTCGGTGTTGGCAGTCGGCGCCGCATGGCCCGTATTCTGCACACTGACCTGATACGTGATTGATTGTCCCGGTAATTTGCTCGCATTCGTCGTGGTGACGGTTGTCTGCGATACGCTGAATGCGAAAACGGGTTTTTGCACTTTATAGGAATAATAGTACGTGAACCCCGCGCCAGAATTGGTCACCACCGTATCAGTAGTGTTATTTGCAGCCTGCGATGTCAACGTCGTCGCAATGAGGACGGAGTCGTTATCGGCTGTTTCTGCCGCCACAGTAATGTGGAGCAGCATATATTTCGCACCGTCGGGCGCGATATAGCCGGTATTCGTGATCGGAAGGTCGACACCGTTATACACTCCGTTATGTGCGACGTCATTTAATATCTCGACCGTATACTTCGCCAAGTTAACGGACTTCGTCAGCACGCTGGCGATGTTGAAATTGTCTCCGCGGTTGCCTGTTTGCGTGAAGACGACCGGCACATAAAACTGAAGAGAGTCAACACCGATGCTTGCAGCCGAGCCGGGACTGTATGAAGCGCTGACTTTGTGCGCAACATGAATACTCACAACGAGCGATGTCGATGTGCGCGCATTCGTTCCTGAATTATAATTCACCGTTGCCTGGTTTGAGATGGCTGTTCCCGCGAGCGTTCCAGCCGCGAAAACATGTGATGACGATGTCGCTATCATCAGGGCAACGAAAACCACCATCGACAACGCTTTCGATGATATCCTGGTTCGTTCCATTGTGTCTCTCCTTATAGTGTGTATATATGTTTGTTGTTTGTTGTTTTTTATTTTTGCGAGCGTAGAGGGTATCACTCCCTCTATGCCCGGGATTACCTATCTGAAATTACTGCACCATCGCTTTAAATCGTATGTCTTTGGTTCCTGAACTCGCGAGTGTAAACGGATCTGTTTGCACTGTTGTGGTGCCGGCATTATAAAAAGCGCCGTCTGAATCTGAAGCATTCGTAACCTCCGTACCATCAATGGTGATACCCTGTCCTTCAGTAGATCCAAACTTTGTCTGGAATGTCATCGCACCGGGAACCACCTGCGTCACGACGATCAATTTGGCATCCTTGGTTCCGACATTTGTAACATGGATGAGGAATGTGATGATATCCCCGGGGTACGGCGACTCCGGGTTCGTGCTTTGGCCGCTGATGGATTCATGCGAAAGCACGATCGTCAATTTCGGCGCCTTCACCGTTAATTGATATCCTGTTATTTCTGTCGACGTGAAGTACGATCCAATGTTCATCACGGCATTGCCGGTTTGGTCCGCATTGCCGACATGAAACGTGAACGTCCTCGATTCGTCGTTCTGAGCGCTTGCGGGAGCGGTGACGACAACTTTCACCCAACGTTCCTCGCCGCCGCTGAGAACCTGGTTACCAATGGCCTGCGTTACTGGCGAACCTGATCCGATGCTTGAGCCATAGGATGCGGTTGCAGGATCGGTCGGTGTCACGCCATTGATTGTTCCGACATAGTACGTATAGGTTTCAACCATGTCGGAAGGGAGATAGCCCGAAGTTCCGGCTGATTGCGTTTTGGTGAACACGAAATTATCCGTTAGGCCCAACGACGAATTTGCGTTGCCTTCATTTTTTAATTTAAAGTAGTACGAGGCAGGAACGCCTGGTTCAACATCCTGTACTTTAGGCGTTGCATATTCCACGATCGAGACGCCGCGTGCACGGTCCACTGTGAAGGGAGTGACGCTGCTGGGATACACTGTGTGGGAATAACCGAAGACAGTGTAGGGGAACGAAATATTGGCTGTCGACACGTTCACGCTCGTACCGCTGGGGATACCCGTTCCGTTGTTTGAAGAACGCTCGATCGTTGCCGAAACAGCCTGAGGTGCGGTTCCGCCTCCTGCAATCACGCCGATCGGAAATGTCTGCACTGTCCCAGGCGCAAACGCCGATCCGGGTGTGAACGAAAGGGTGCCCGCCAACGATGCAACCGGGCCGTCATTTCCAACGTGGACCGTATAGGTAACGGATGTGCCAGGCACTTTCGTTGTTCCCGTCGGTTGGTCAACTGTTAAGACAATGTGCGGTTTCCGAATGAGGACAGGAAGAATCCATTGAACAGTGTCCGCCGGATTCACGATATGCAACGCGGCCGGAACGCCCTCTTGCGCCTTGGATTTAATTTCAAGGACGACGATAAATTTATCGTTGTATTGCGAGATGTCCGGTATCGTGGCAACAACATTTTGCGTTGCCGTTTCAGGGCCGCCGCCAATGCCGGCATCCTTCAATGCCGCCGTTGAGATGGGTGTCCCGACAACCATTGGTGTTCCGCCGTATGTCACTGTCCACGGCGTCCCAAATGATTCCCCGTTGTCCATCGCACCGTCCCCGTTTGCGTCGAGGAATGTGCCCAAATACGTGATGTCGTATGCATCCGTATAGTTACCGGAGTTCAAGATTGCAAGAGACGCTGTGACATCCGTTGCTGCAAGCCCTGGTGTTGCGGTCGAGGCGCTCGGAGCATTGATGACGACTTTATATGCGACAGTCAATGTTTTAATGTTTGATGACGCATTGTATGAACCAACGCTGTTTTGATTCGAATATGTCGCGGTGGCCTGGTTCGTAATTGTGGTCAATGCCCTTGTCGCAGCAGATGATGCTGTGCTGATGCAAGCCAGGGCACCGAGGATGAGCAGAATGCTGGTCCACAATGTTGGAAACAAATTCTTGCGTTTCATATGTGTAGCTCCTGTATGAATTTGTTATGAGTTAGATCTGAAAAATTTGAAATCGTATGTCTGTTCTGTCGTTCCATTTCTTGCTGCGTGAATCCTCTGGTGCGATGTGTTATGGCGGTTTGTTCTTCATTTTTTGCTCCTTAAGTATGTGTGTGTGTGTGTGTGTGTGTTGTTCGTTGTTATCGTTTCGTTTCTAATTTTAATTCATATCATTTTGTCTGTCATGTCAAGAGTGTGCGTCAGAGTGAAAATGTGTTTCCGTGCATTCCTATATTTTGTTTTAAATATACAAATGGCTTACACTCCACCCTCTTCTCATTTTTTTCAATGATCAGACGGTGGAGCGAAGCGGTTGCATATCGGAGGAAAAATCCATATTTAAGACATGCCGGATATAGACTTAAGCTGCGTGTATAAAAGTCGGTTCTGTTAGAGAAGCAATTAATGAGCTAACATACTCGTTGATTAGCTATATTAAAATACGATTTTGATCCGTTTGTTTAAACGTTTTTAAATTCATTATATACTAATATAGGTGACATTGTTATTTATATGTTGTGACACAGGTTACACTCGAAAATTAAATATTTTTAATAATTTCGTAGGATATACGCTTATACAAATCAACCGTTTTCTTACATCTCAACATTTTCGTGCGGCGATCCATTGCCTCTTCACCGCACACGTTTCAGACAGCTGTATTTTTTTCCACCTTCACTGCCTCTCAACTGACGTTCGCCTACCACTGATTTTACGCAAGTTCCATGCCGTAAAAACGCCATCTCTCTCCATGCCGCTCGCCTGTTTGATCGCATTTGACAAAGGGGAAAAAAACGTGAAGCGGCGGCAATTTTCAACGATAATTGGCTTAAATAGGACCGCAGAACATGAATTTGATAAACAGAGGGGCGACGTGGCGAGTCTATGTGTTTCCCCATGATGTAAATAACGTCACAACGATACAATTCGTTCCAAAAATGGACTGATTTTCGCCGTTTCTTATCTGCACATTTTGAGCCGGCAGTGCGAATCTCGAGCAAATGTGTTGTACACTGCTTGTGGCTATTTCTCATTAGTCCCGATGAAATATTCCGCTCCTTGCGTGAAATAACTATTCCGTTGCCGTAAATATTTCGTATATTCATTTCATACTCGGTTTTCGCTTTTTAACACTTCACCCGGAGGCTTCCCATGCGAGTTATCATCCAACCCAATTATGACCATGTCAGTAAATGGACCGCCGCTTTTGTCGTCCGCTCGATCAACGAATTTCAACCGACGCTGAAAAAGCCGTTCGTGCTCGGACTCCCTACCGGAAGCTCTCCCCTCGGCACGTATCGGGAATTGATCGCCCTGCACAAAAAAGGCAGTGTGTCGTTTAAGAACGTGGTGACGTTCAATATGGACGAATATGTCGGCCTGCCCGAAACGCATCCTGAAAGTTATCATTCGTTCATGTGGAATAATTTTTTCAACCACGTCGACATCAAAAAAGAAAATGTCCATATTTTAAACGGCAACGCGAAGGACATCGACAAGGAGTGCGCACTGTATGAAGCGAAGATAAAAAAGGCGGGCGGCATTCACATCTTCCTCGGAGGCATCGGCCCCGACGGACATATCGCCTTCAACGAACCCGGTTCCTCCCTCGCATCGCGCACGCGTGTGAAGACGCTGACCTACGACACGATCATCGCCAACTCGCGCTTCTTCGACAACGACATTAACAAGGTTCCCAAGACGGCGCTCACTGTCGGCGTTGCCACGATCCTCGACGCCAGAGAGGTCGTCCTGATCATTAACGGGCATAAAAAGGCACGAGCCCTGGCACAGGTTGTCGAAAACGGCGTGAACCATATGTGGACTGTGAGCGCGCTGCAGCTTCATCCCAAAGGCATCATCGTGTGCGACGACGAAGCGACCGATGAACTCAAAGTTGGCACTGTCCGGTATTTCAAAGACATTGAAGCGCACAATTTGGATCCCGAGATTCTCCTGTCCTGAAAGCACGGCCTGCCGGCCGCACACGCCGCAGGACAATTCATGAATTGCAGTGCATTGCCATGTCCGCAGTCGTTCGTCCACACGGACGGTATGAGGATGATGGACTTCGGATATCACTCATGGTGCATCAGTACGATCTCGGCCTCGCGTGGAATTGGGAATTTGATAAGGCGTTCATTTACGGCATCGAAGCCGAATGCGCCCGCCAGGGACTGACCACATACCGCATTGAACCGCATAATCTCGCGGAGTCGCTGCGGCTGCTGCGAACCGGCAAGCTCGTGTTTCGCACATTCATCGACCGGGCATCGGACGCGGATGAATCGTTCGAACCGCTGCAGAAACTGCTCGTCAAGAGCGGCGCCCATCTCTTCAACCCGTACGAGGCGATCGACAAGGCAAAAGACAAAGCAACCATGCATCTGGAATTGATGACCGCAGGCATCAACGTGCCATACACGATCATCATCTCGCCTTTTTCAAAAAAAAAGGAAGTTGAACTCAGCCTCACGGAACTCGCGCATCTGGGACGCCCGTTCATCATTAAGCCGGCCAATACGACCGGCGGAGGCGTCGGCGTCATCCTCGGCGCAGAATCGCTCAAGGAGATCATTGAATCGCGCCAGCATCATAAAGGTGATAAATACCTGCTGCAGGAAACTGTTGTCCCTGCAACACTTCACTCGATGACGGCATGGTTCCGGGTCTTCTATGCTTTCGGCGATACGATACTCTGCTGGTGGGATACCGAAACGCATGTCTACCGTTCGGTCTCACCAGAGGAGGAATATCGCTACGGCTTGCGGAAGCTCCATGAAATTGTGACGACCATCCATGTTGCGGCGGAGCTGGATTTTTTTTCTTCCGAGATCGCCGTCACGCGCGACGGGAAATTCGTGGCTGTGGATTATGTGAACGAGATCTGCGACATGCGTCAGCAATCCGACCACATAGACGGAGTGCCGGACGATGTGGTCGCCGCCATTGAGCGCGGATGCGCGCGCGCGGTGCGTCATTCCACCGGATCCGAAACTCAAAAAATCGTATAGATTCACGACACGTAAAAAAACATTCGTGTTGCGCTTCGTGTTGCGCTTCGGTTCCTGCTTGACTTTCAAGATTGCCTTTAATACATTTCACCGCTCGTTGTTTATATTTTCATTCCAGAAACTTGACCAAGGAGGGTTTATGAACCTACGCATTTCTGCTGTTCTTCCGATTGTCTGTGCGCTCTGCATAACTTTTATCCTGATTGGATGCGGTTCATCGGCCGATACGACAGATACCACGATGGCGCCGGCTCGCGATACCGTTGTCGTGTCTCATCCTTCGGGCCCGACGCGCGACGAACTCCAGCAGGACCTCGACGCATTAAAGACCGAAAACATTCAGCTGAAAGACAAACTCTCGGCCGCCGAAAATTCCAACCGCACCCTCCTTTCAAAAGCGTCCGATCTTGAAGCATCGATCGCTGCGCGTGAGCAGAGCGCAAAGACAGCCGAAAAAGTGGTCCCGGCCAAACGGTCGTTCGAAGGCGTCACGTCTGCCGAGGATCTGCGCACCTATCACTCCGCAGTTGCCATGGTAAAAAATGGCAAGCTCACAGAGTCGATCCCAAAATTCGAATCGCTGCTCGCCACTTCCATCAAAGAGGACTATGCGCCGAACTGCCGTCACTGGCTGGGACTCGCCTATTTCGGATTGAAGGACTACAAATCAGCGCTCGAACAATTCAACGGCGTCTTTGAATTCAAGTTCTCGAATAAAAAAGACGGCGCGCAGCTGATGATCGCACAATGCTATGAAAAAATGGGCGACGCAAAACAGGCAAAGATTGAATATGAAAAGCTCGTAAAAATGTATCCAGCCAGTCCCTATGTAGAGCGTGCTCAAAAAAAGGCACGCCGCTTGTAACACGATCGTCTGTCACTTCGCACCCCCGCAGCGGACATCGCAATACGTGAATGAACGACATTGATTGTTCAGCACGGCGGGCAGATGCGGCAATCCACTGAATCCGAACGTAACGGAAAAAACACATGCCAGCAACCATCATAGTTGGCGCCCAATGGGGCGACGAGGGTAAGGGAAAGATCGTAGACATGCTCAGCGACGAGATCGATATCGTCGCCCGGTACCAGGGCGGGGCGAACGCGGGCCACACTGTCGTCATCGGCGACAAGGAATACGTGCTCCATCTGATACCATCGGGAATTTTTCACAAGCATGTTGCGTGCGTGATCGGCAACGGCGTGGTGATCGATCCGGTCGCTCTCATGGACGAGATCGCAATGATCAAGTCGTTCGGCATCAAGATCGACGGCCGCTTGTTCATCAGCCATAACGCCCATCTCATCATGCCGTATCATAAGATGCTCGACGCCATTCGCGAAAAGGGCGCTGTGAAAATAGGCACCACCGGACGCGGCATCGGTCCGGCGTATATCGACAAATACATGCGCACGGGCATCCGCGTTGTGGACCTGCTCAATCGCAAGACACTCTCCGATAAATTGAAAGCGAACATCGAAGAAAAAAATCAGATCCTGAGCAAGATCTACGGCGGGGTCGAGATCGACGTGGACAAGATCATCGCCGAATATCAGGAATTCGACAAGCTCATCGATCCGTTCATCACCGATACCACGCTGTACCTGAACAATGCGCTGAAAAAAAAGAAACGGATCCTGGCCGAAGGCGCTCAAGGCGCGCTCCTGGATGTGGATCATGGCACGTACCCGTTCGTCACCTCGTCCAGCCCCACCAGCGGCGGCGCGTGCACGGGGCTGGGCATTCCTCCGACCGCAATCAACAGGATCATCGGGATCGTGAAGGCGTACTCCACGCGCGTGGGCAACGGCCCCTTCCCCACCGAACTGCAGGATGCGACCGGCGAGAAACTGCGCGCGATCGGCGGAGAATACGGCGCCACCACCGGCAGGCCCCGGCGCTGCGGATGGCTGGATATGGTGAGCCTGGAGTATTCAGTGATGGTCAACGGCATCAGCGAAATCGCGCTCACCAAACTCGATGTGCTCGATGAGTTCGACGAGATCGCGGTGTGCACCGGCTATACCGTCGATGACAAACCGCTCAAATCATTTTCGTCCAATGTTGCCACGCTCGACGCAGTGAAGCCCGTGTATAAAAAATTCAAAGGCTGGAAGGAAAATATTACGGGCATACGGAAATACAAAAAACTGCCGGCCGCGACGATCAAATATATTGAAGCCATCGAAAAACTCTCGGGCACAAGGATCTCTCTTGTCTCTGTAGGAGCCCGGCGCGACCAAACGATCGTGCGGTAACCGGACGTGGCGGCCCTGCTCAATTCCCGGAGTCCCAAATCGGGCGCGATCAAGATCGCGCTCTTGGGCATCGCCGTCTGTATCGCGATCGCAACGCTCGTCTACACGAACAATCTCGTCGACCAGCTGCAGATAAATGAACACAAGCTGGCCCGCATGTACGCCAGATCGCTGGAATACATCGCGAGCCCGACTGCCCCGGGAACGGATTACAGCTTCATCCTGGAACAGATCACACCCACCATCGATTTCCCCATCATTCAAACCGATCGATCCGATACGGTCGCCATCGGCATGAAAAATATTTTCCTCGATTCAACGCTCTCCAAAGAGCGGCAGAACGCCCTGTTGCGGCGCATGATCGTGGATATGGACAAGGCAAACAAACCGATCGTCGTGGCGTACCAGGATACCATCATCCTGAATTACATCCATTACGGCGAGTCTCCTCTCATCGTGGAACTCCGTCGGCTGCCGTACGTGGAATTCGGGATCGGTACCCTGTTCGTGCTCATCGGCTATATCGGATTCAGCTACATCAAGCGCAGCGAGCAAAGCAACATCTGGGTCGGCATGGCGCGCGAAACGGCGCATCAACTCGGAACGCCGCTGTCCAGCCTCGCCGGCTGGATCGAAGTGCTGAAGATGTACTCTCACGACAATGCGAAGATGTACGAAACGGTGACGGACATGGAACACGACGTGATGCGGCTCAATAAGGTCGCGGACCGCTTTTCGAAGATCGGATCAAAGCCCGATTTGAAGGAAGAGAATATTCCCGATGTGCTGCGCCCGGTGATCGCGTATTTCGAACGACGCATTCCGCACATGGGCAAACGCGTGTCAATCGTGCTCGAGACCGAGGCCGAAGTGCACGCGCTGATCAACCGGGAATTGTTCGAATGGGTCATCGAGAACCTAATGAAGAATGCGCTCGATGCAATGGAGGACGGCAAGGGCACGATCACGCTGCGCGTGCAGAAGATCTTTGAAACGATATTCGTAGACGTGGCCGATACCGGAAAAGGCATCGACCCGAAAATACGCAAGGATATTTTCCGTCCCGGATTCAGCACCAAACGGCGCGGCTGGGGACTCGGACTCAGTCTTTCGCAGCGCATCATCGAAAGCTACCATGGCGGCAAGATTGTCGTCAAGGACAGCAAACTGGGCGCTGGCACGACGTTCCGCATCACGCTCCTCGAATAACGACACGCTGACGGCTCACTCAGCATACACTCACAGCGCTGCCATCCTGAGTTTTCCATCGAGACTGAAGTCAAGAATATTTATACATACGTCAAAGTCATTCTGAGCGAAGCGAAGAATCTTAATAATTGTCTATGATGGCAGCATGTCTTAAATGCTTCCTCCGGATCACCTCGAGGTGCTATCGTCTGCCTTCGGCTTGAAGAGCGACCATCCGATCAATCCCCCCAGCGCAGCAAACATCGTGTTTGGGATGAGGTAAACGACTATCGACACGACGGCTCCGGCCGGACTTATCTTCTGACGTTTCGCCTCGGAGATCATGTCTTCAAACTCGGGCGGCATCTCAAGTTTCATTTTTCTGATAATCCGTTCCATCATTTCGATCGCAACATTGCCGAAGACCATCGTCACCATCAGATTGATCGCCACTGCAGCCACTGACGCGACCACTCCCGAATACAGTCCGAGACGCAGACAATCCTTCATCGTGAGCGGCTCCATGTCCGGCCGCAGATCGCGTGCATACAGGTAGACGGACAACAGGCCTCCAAAGAGCACCCCCGCGCAGCAGAAACAGTTGATGAGGTTCAGTCCGGGCACGGCCCAAAAAGCCGCGATGACTAATCCGCCGTAGAGTGCCGGCATGAGTGGATCTGGTTTTTGTTCCATAATTTTATTTTGAATAAGTAGTAACAATTCAGTGTGCACCAAAATCATTGTCATCCTGAGGTTTCATCTTGTCTGCGCCAAGAATCTTCATGCCTATGACATCAGCACTCTGTCCCATTCTGAGCGCAAGCGAAGAATCTTGCATCGTGTGAGCAGCCGGCAAGATTCTTCAGTCGCTACGCTCCCTATTAATGACACGGACTATGGATTACGCTGAATTACAATAAGAAAAAATATTCTCGCGATCGTTCGTCGTTAATTATTGAACCGAACTCGATCCGATCAATTCCTGTAATAACGAAGTCAGAACAAACGCCGCCAATATGCCGAATACACCGCCAGTGAACACGCGCGTAACGGCGGAACTGTCTGAAATCCCGGCCGTCGACAACGCCACATCGATGATCATGCCTGCCGCGGCGGCGATCCATATCGTGCGCGCGCTGAAGCGCTGCTCGATCTTCCGGCCCAGCGTCGGGTAGAGCACGATGCCGCAGAGAAACCCAAAATAGATTGCGCTGCATCGGATGCACACCGGGAATTTTTCTCCGCAGAGATGAAACGAATGCGAATCCCACTGATGGCACACGGGCGAAAAAAAAACATACAACGCCCGTCCAGCAATGCGGAGCCCTCCTTCGCCGGAGGCCAAGAGCGGCGTGGCAACGATCAGGCAGCACCACAGGCCAACCGCCCCTATCAATATCAAACGAGTTCGCATACGTGGGATTCATAATAAAAAAAAGGAAGGGCACAAAGCAAGGGAAATAAAATATATATTTCCCAGCCTGTGGCTTCAGGCGCTCTTTCCGAAGATTGACACATTTCTGAAAATAATTATTTCGTATGTATCGACATGGTAAATAATAATGCCGAAAAATCGGTAAAGCAACTAAAAAGAAAACCCCTGACAGAATAATCGGACAAAATCGTTTGCTTTACGTTTTTTTTCTTCGTAAAATGAAAAATTCTCTTTCTCCATTCACTTTAGGAATTCATCATGACATTGTTCAAATCCGCTGTCATCACTGCGTTCGCTTTCTGCTCCCTGTCGATCGTTTCGGCTCAAACGAAAGAATCGCTCATTGCCGAGGGAGATCACTTTTCAACAGTGACATTCGAAAACCAGAAGGCGCTCGATAAACTGCTGCAAGCCGACAAGCTCGCCCCCCGTGACTATGAGGTGCTCTGGCGGATGAGCCGCTCGTACGTTGATATCGGCGAACACCTTCCCGGCAAAACAGACCAGGAAAAAGCCGCTCAGCTGGACTACTACCAGAAGGCATTCGACTGTGCCGACCGGGCAGTGAAAGCAAATCCGGAGGGGCCGATGGGGTATCTGCGCCGCGCGATTGCCAACGGACGTGTCGCCCTTTTTAAAGGCATCTGGGGCGCGATCAGTCTCGTGAAGGATGTGAAGACCGACTGCGAAAAGGCTTCGGCGCTCGATGCGAACAATGCCAGCGTATACTACGTCCTGGGCCGCACGCATGCGAAATTGTGCGAAAAGGGGAAAATGATACGGTGGCCGCTCGGACTCGGATGGGCAAACCGCGACGACGCTTCGAAGCTTTTCGAAAAGGCGATCGCGCTTCGTCCCGATTTCATGATGTACAGGATCGAAGCGGCAAAAAATTATCTGGAAAACGACGATGAACAGAAAGCAAAGGACCAGCTCGTGAAGATCGCGACGCTGCCGAAGGAAGATGAAGACGACGATGC
This sequence comes from uncultured Ignavibacteriota bacterium, assembly GCA_903884005.1. Classification (GTDB taxonomy): domain Bacteria; phylum Bacteroidota; class Ignavibacteria; order UBA10030; family UBA8401; genus CAISDA01. The sequence goes on from CAISDA010000083.1 coordinate 281,631, forward strand.
AGTCCGAACCGAAGCAAAAGAAATGCTCGCAAAATTAAAATAACACACCATCAATATCTGAACACTTTACTTTATGGAGGTTCCATTGAACAAGAAACGAACGATGTGGGGAGCCGTTGCTCTTCTCCTGGTTGTTTCATCGTCATCGCTGTTCGCCGGCGGTTTCCAATTAAACGAGAACGGCGCACGCGCTATGGCGCAGGCAGACGCATTTGTAGCGCGCGCCAATGATGCTTCGGCGATTTTTTTCAATCCCGCCGGCATCGCTTTCCAATCCGGGAATTCGATCCTCTTTGGAACAACATTGATCGCCCCGAGCGTCACATTTTATGGTCCGATCCGCGATGCCAATGATCCGAACATTGCAGTAGCGTCGAAGATGAACAGCCAGGTTTTCAATCCCATCAACGTGTACGCAAAATTTCAGGTCACCGATGATCTTCATGTCGGCATCGCTGTGAATAACCCCTATGGGTTGGGCACTGAATGGCCGGATACATGGGTCGGCCGGTTCATCACCACCAAGATCGATCTCCAAACATTTTTCATCACGCCCACCGTCGCCTACAAAGTGACGGATAATTTTTCCATCGGCGGCGGAGTCAATTATGTGTTCGGCAGCGTGTTGATCAAACGCGCGGTGAGCATCACCAGCGTGGCTGTTCCCGTCTCGCCCATCGTCACGCTCGATATGTCGGCGAAGAACGGTTACGGATGGAACGTCGGCGCGCAATACAAACTTCCCTCCGACATCTCGGTCGGCGTCTCGTACCGCAGCAAGGTAAAAATTGACGCAAAGGGCACCGCGGCGTTCGATCCGAATTATGCCGCATTGGGCCTGCCCATCGGCGACGCCTCGGCAACCCTCACGCTGCCCGCAACCGGATTCGTCGGCATCGCCTGCAAGCCGATGAAAAACCTTGAACTCGAGGCCGATTACCAATATGTCGGCTGGTCGTCCTATGATACGCTCGCGGTCGATTTTGCAGCCAACCCGGCCGCGCGCAATGCGCAGCCCAAGCTCTACAACGACACCTACATCCTCCGCGTCGGCGGCGAATACACGATGGGCGATATCATGCTCCGTGCCGGCTACTATTTCGATCACTCACCGGTGCCGACACAGACTCTTGAACCGCTTCTTCCGGATGCCGACAGACACGGATTCAACATCGGCGCAGGATATCAGTTCACGAAATCCCTGCATGCGGATCTTTCGTACATGTACCTGAAAGCCGTACAGCGCACGGCGGTAAACACGGTCACGAATTTCAACGGGACATACAACACGTATGTGAATCTCCTTGGAATCAATCTCGGCTATTCCTTCTAAACCCGAACGGTCACGATCAAGATCCTATTCGATTCTGATTATAACTTTTTACTTTGGAGATGAACATGAAATACACTTCACGTATGGTCTATCTGGCAGCAGCATTCAGTCTTGCCGTTCTTGCGGGCTGCACCGACTCCGCACCGAGCGGGCCGACAGCCGGTCTCGGCAGTGCAACGGTGACAAAATATGTTTCCATCGGCAACAGCCTCACCTCGGGTTACCAGTCCAATGGATTGTATGCATCGGCACAGGCATACAGCTATCCCAACCTTATCGCGCAGCAATTGGTCGCTGCGGGAGCGCCGCTTGGCTCGTTCGAACAGCCTCTCTACAGTGATCCTGGCACGCCCGATCCGCTGACGGGCAAGGCGTCGCGCTATGAGATCATCAGCCTGGTCGGCCCGGTCATCGGACCCAAGGGACTCACAGCGGGTGTTCCGCTGAATTCCGCTCTCGCACGCCCCTACGACAATCTCGGCATCCCCGGCATCGTCATCGCGAGTTTCCTCGATTCAACAAACTTTACGGCCAATCCGCTCGTGCCGCTCGTGCTGCGCTACGGCACCGGATCACCGTTCCCCAAAAGCATTTATTTGCATGTCGCAGCTCTGGCTGCCAATCCCGCAACGAAACCTGACCTCGTGACATTCTGGCTCGGCAATAACGACGTGCTCGGTTTCGCGACAAGCGGCGGATACTCGCCCAATGCGCCGACACCTGCAGCCACATTCACCTCGCTCTACACGGCGGCGCTCACGGCGCTCCGTACGCTGCTGCCGAATGCGAAAATCATGGTCGCAACCATTCCCGATGTGAGCACAATTCCATTCTTCACCACAATCGGACCGAAGATGGCGGCCGGCATCGCGGGGGCAAAAATTTCCGCTCCGACGCTCCCCGGCTTATTCTACCAGAAACATGGCGAATCGGGTGTCTCGACAGGCGTCACGAGTCTTGATCAGCCGAACGATGTGCTGATCACTCTGACCGGAAGCCCGTACGCAACGCTCCTGGGCAGACCGACCGGACAGTGGTACAAAGATAAAAAATATCCCGGACTGCCTCCCGGTATCGACACGACGAAACCCTTCGGTTTCGATCCGCGCAATCCCTGGCCCGATGCATTGGTGCTTGATATCACCGAGCAGGCCACAGCGAGCGCCGCCGTCTCCGCATTCAATGCGACGATCGTGTCTGTCGGCGCTTCGAAAGGCGCAGCTGTTGTCGACATCAATGGCTTCTTTAAGGGCATCAAGGCCAACGGCCTCTCCTTTGCAGGCGATAATTTCACAACGGATTATGTATCGGGCGGTTTGTTCAGCCTCGACGGTGTGCACCCGTCATCCAAGGGCGCAGCGATCGTTGCCAACGAATTCATCCGCGTCATGAATGTGTCGTTCAGCATGAACGTCCCCTATAGCGATGTCTCGAAAGCCCCCGGCATTCCCGCTCCGCTCGCGAAATATGCGAATGGCGCGATCATACCGACCATTTCCTTCGAAGCAATGAGAAATCTTGTTTCCGTCATGGGTGGTAAATTGTAATCTGGAGGGCACACGCATCTGCAACAATAAAAAAACCCCTCGCGCCGATCCAGACGCGAGGGGTTTTTTATTGAACGAACAATTTTTCATTCGAGTAACGCTCGACACCCTGGGCGAGCTAACAGCTCGCCCTACAATGCTGCGTCTGCGAAACTGGTATTCTTATGTATGGTGGTAAACCCCACATTCATGAACGCTCCATACAACGTGACGCTTCGTCTATCCACTGTAGGTCGAAATATTATCTCGCTCCTTTTTTCCACAGCACATCGGACGGAACAATCTCCTCTTCGTCCAGCAACCGCAGCCCGAATTCCTGTCCCAGGCGATTGGCAAACCTATCCCGATCGTCGTTCATCCCTCCGACCACAAACGCTTCTTCACCCACCTCGATAGAGTTTCCAAATAAATTCGCCAGCGATCGCGAGTTCGTGAGATAAGCAAGATAGGCCGAACCGAAAAAATGCTGCAGCTTGTCCTTGTCGCTCATGGTCCTTCCGATGCTGTCGGGCAATACTTTCCGGGGCAGATGCGCGCGTCTCACACCGAAGACGGAATCCGTTTCGGTCGTCAGAGGAAGCCAAAGCACTCCCAGCAGCGGTATCTTGAGGCCCAGCCGGAAATGATCCATCGTCGCCCACAGCGCGATGAACAGCGCATACCGCCTATCGTTGTCTGCAATGTCCAGTGCTCGTAAATAAATTGCATCCACCGCAGCGGTGTCCGTGCAGAGACGCCGAATGGCCATGAATCGCGGATCGCGGATGTACTGTTTCAGAAGGATCTGGTCGCGGAGAAACGAGGGAAGAAAATCACTCGGACTGATGAACGCTGGTTCGTCAACGGTGAAATTGTATTCGAGTGTGTCGCATGCCCGAGTGGGGGCCGATTCCTGACGCTGTACTTGAGCCCGGACAATGTCGGTGGTGCATGCGCAAAGAACAAAGACAACACTGCCGGCGGCTGCGATACGTGACACAGCGCGATACAAGAGACGTAACGCATGCGACCGCCGTTGTTCATCCGTATGTTTTTCGTAACGCATGACGTCGATGCGGGAGAGGCCTGTGGTGATATCGGTCATTTACACTTTAAAATTATTCAACAGCGCATCGGCAACCTGATACGGCGTCTGAGCGAACGCCATCACGGAATCAAGCTCCCGGGTGAGCAGTTCGGAACGGTCCCTGTTCCAAAAATGCACCTGCAGTTGGTCGCGCACGATCTCTTCGATGCGTGTCTTCATCTTCAACGCCCGGCGGCTGACGAACTCTCCGCGCTCTTCCATATGCGCCCGGTGGCGTGCGATCAGCGCCGCGATCTCCGCAACGCCCTGCCCTTCGCTTGCCACCGCCATGAGTATATCCGGCATCCACGAGTGTTCGTCGTGCGGGCGGAACCCGAGCGTCATTTTCACCGTGACCGCGGCCTGATTTGCACCGGGACGGTCGGCCTTATTCAGGACGAAAAAATCTGCGATCTCCATCAACCCCGCCTTCATCGCCTGTATCCCGTCGCCCGATTCGGGCACCAGTACCACCACCGTCGTATCGGCCGCCGCTGCGATATCCAATTCCGATTGCCCAACGCCCACAGTCTCATAAAGGATGATGTCCATCCCGCTTGCGTCGAGAATATCCGCGGCTTCGCGCGTTTTTTTGCTCAGGCCGCCGAGGCTGCCCCGCGACGCCATGCTGCGGATGAAGACGCCCGGGTCCATTTCAACATCGGTCATGCGCACCCGGTCGCCCAGCAGCGCCCCGCCGGTGAACGGACTCGTCGGATCGATGGCGATAATGCCCACCCTCAGGTTGTGCGTGCGATACAACGCCGCCAGTTTGTTCGTCAGCGTGCTCTTGCCCGCCCCCGGCGGGCCGGTGATACCGATCCGATACGCCTTTCCGGTATGCCTGTAAATGGATGAAAGAATATCCGAGGCGGTCTCGTCCTCATTTTCAACAAGCGTGATCGCCCGGGCGATAGTGCGCCTGTCGCCCTGCAATAAAAGATCAACGGATATTTTTTGCTTCATCAAAGTAGAATGGATAATTCATCATCGTGAGAGCTTTGGGCGAGATACCATCTCGCCCTGCGCGGCGTCAACAGAACCCTGACACGCGGTGGAAGGGCAACAGGTACGATGCCCGGGCGCATTTCATTTTGTATTATTTTTTATTTTTAAAGAATTCAACCGTCCTGCGCAATCCTTCCTCTATCGGCACCGTCGGCTCCCATCCGAGGATCGCTTTTGCCTTGGCGGCGGTAATGACGCTTCGCATCTGCTCCCCAACCTTTGCCGGGGCGTGTTGTTCCTCGAACGACGCGCCGAGCAGGGTGTTAATGTGACCGAAGAGTTGGTTGACATCCGTTTCAATGCCGGTGCCGATGTTGAAAATATCGGAGTGCGGATGGTTGAGCGCCATCACATTCGCCCGGACGACATCACCGACGAAAACATAATCGCGGGTCTGCTTTCCGTCGCCGTTGATGATCGGGCCCTCGCCCTTGAGCATTTTGCTTGTGAAGATCGCCACCACGCCGGCCTCTCCGTGCGGACTTTGCCGGGGACCGTAGATATTGGCGTAGCGCAGTATGACGTACTCGAGGCCGTATGTCGCCTTGTAGAAAAATAAATATTTTTCCGTACACAACTTCGTGATGCCGTACGGCGACAGCGGCTGGGTCTGATGTTGTTCGTCCGCGGGGAAATAATCCTGCTCGCCGTAAATGGCGCCGCCGGTGGACGCAAATGTCACTTTTTTCACCTTGTACTTCACGGCGAATTCAAGAACATTCAACATGCCAAGAACATTCACCGACGCGTCAAATTTCGGATCGGCGACGCTCTTGCGCACATCCATCTGCGCGGCGTGATGGCACACCACGTCGATGGCATGGTTTTGAAATATCCGTTCGACATCGGGCGATTGAATGTCCAGCTCGTAGAAGATCGCCTTCGGATTGATGTTCTCTCTGCGGCCGCTCGAGAGGTTGTCCACGATCACGACGGTGTGCCCTTCGGCGATGAATGCGTCGGAAATATTCGATGCGATGAATCCGGCTCCGCCGGTGACAAGTATGTTCATATGCGTAATGGATTTAAAGATGCATGATGAAATGTCCGTCCGCGTATCACTATTCCATGCGCGCCGGTGTTGGATGGTGTAGTGCCGGCGCATTCCCTTGATGCCGATGCCGCGGAGGAAGTCTGCGCCTTTAAACGTCGTTCCAGTGCCGCGCGTGTGCACGCCGGTTTGGTATGAACTAATGCAGGCGCAGCCCTTTGACGCCGATATCGCTGCGGTAGTATGCGCCGTCGAACGTTATTTTTTTCACCGCCGCGTATGCCGAAGCGATCGTCTCCCTCAGCTCGTGGCCGTATCCAACGGCGGTCACGCCGAGCACGCGGCCTCCGGCTGTGACACACTTGCCGCCGTCTGTTTTCGTCCCCGCATGAAACACGACAACGCCGTCCTCGGGCACGATCCGCTCGAGCCCATGAATGGGCTGGCCGCTTTCGTACAAGTCCGGATATCCGCCCGAGGTGATCACCACACACACAGCAGCCGCATCGTGCGAACGCATGGTCAGCGACCCGGCATTGCGCGTCGAACAGGCATACAGGATCTCTGCCAGATCACCGTCGATCAACGGAAGCACGACCTGTGTTTCGGGATCTCCCAGCCGGCAGTTGAACTCGACGACCTTCGGTCCATCCGCAGTGATCATGATGCCCGCATAGAGACAGCCGCGATACGGCCGCCCTTCACTGCGCATTCCGGCAAGCGTCGGTTCGATGATCTCGTTCTTGATGCGTTCCAGAAGTTGTGATGTCACAATCGGCGCCGGGGCATATGCCCCCATGCCGCCCGTATTTTTCCCCTTGTCACCGTCGAAGATCTGCTTGTGGTCCTGCGCCGGCTCCAGGAGCACATACTGCGTGCCATCGGTGAACGCGAACACCGACGCCTCCTCTCCCGCCATAAATTCTTCGACCACAATGCTGCTTCCCGCATCGCCCAGGACATTACCGGTGAAAAAATCCTGCACGACCCGCAGCGCCTCGCCCGTTGAGTGGCAGACAACGGCTCCCTTGCCTGCCGCAAGCCCGTCGGCCTTCAGGACGACCGGTACCGGATGCGTGAGGATGTAGGCGCGCGCATCCGCTTCGTGAGCCCTGTCGAACGTCTCATAGGCCGCCGTGGGAATCGCATTCCGCTTCATGAAGTGCTTTGCGAATATTTTGCTGCCTTCGAGCGCCGAGGCTGCCTTCGACGGTCCGAAGATCGTCAGTCCTCCGGCTTCGAACAGATCCACTATGCCGTTCACGAGCGGGATCTCGGGTCCCACGACCGTGAGATCGATCTTATGCGTGCGTGCAAATTGGTAGAGGCCGTCGAGATCTCCCATGGGGATGTCCACACACTCCGCGACCGAGGCGATGCCCGGGTTTCCCGGCGCACAATATAAGCGCCCGACACACGTGCTCTGTTTCAGCTTCCACGCCAGGGCATGCTCCCGTCCACCCGCACCGATCACCAGTATGTTCATCATCGTCAATCCACCACCAGGTTGTTGAATATTTTCGCAAGGTCGCCCGTGAGCGCGGCGCGGTTGTATTTGCGTATCACGTCCTCATCTGCGCCGCGAAGCGATCCAGTCTCGTATTGCCGATAGAGCGCGGTGATCGACTCGGCTATCGCACCGATGTCGCGGGGTTCCACACACACACCGTTTGCCTCTTCGATCGTCGAGCGCATGAAGCCTTCGGGAACGCATCCGAGTATTTTTTTTCCGGTGCCGATATATTCATAGATCTTGCCCGGCGAACTTTTATCGTCGATCATTTTGACCCATAGCACATCGGAAGCAAGCAGATACTTTACGCATTGCCGGTGGTCCAGATATCCCAGCGCGTTCACCGCGTCGGTCAATCCCAGCTTCGTGACGAGCTTGCCGTATTCCGCCGAAAACGTGCCGACGAAACAGGCTTCGATCTTCTCGCTCCACTCGGGATGACGTGCGAACACGCGCGCGAGCGCTTCCAAAAAATACGTCGGGTTCCGGTCCTCGTAAAACGTGCCGGAATAAGTGAAGCGCATCTTCGTCGTGGTCGGCAGCGGGATCCCATCGTTGATCTGCATGTCCTCCGGATCGAATCCCTGAGAGATGATATGAATGTCGTTATAGGTCAGGAATTTATAGCGCCGGAGGATCATTTCTTTGACGCGGCGGCTCGCAGTCACAATGCCGTCGGCAGAGCGAAGGAGCCCCTTCTCCAGACGATAATTGTAATACTTATGGAACGGCGTCGGATAATATTTAAAAGGATAATCGACCCATGCATCGCGGTAATCGACCACGAGCGGAAGTTTGAATTTTTCTTTCAGCGCCTTGCCGATGAGGAATGCGGTTTGAGGAGGTGCCGTCGCAAAGAGCAGCTGATGCGGTTCCTCCTTCAATAATGCCGAGGCGGCATTGATCGCCGAACGTTTCCATCCGATCTTGTTGTCGGGAATGAAAACAGTGTCGCTCAGGCGGCTTAAGATCTTCCGCGTCCGCTCGGCGGGCATCTTCACGACGCCTTTTTTATTGAAGAGCCTGTTCGGATCGAGCGAGTCGGCCCGTATGATGCGGATGTTGCGCGATTCCATCTCGCGCAGCATCGATTCATCCTTCGCGTAATATCCGGTATGCGAAACGGTCAGCACCGTCGGCTTCCATCCGTACTGTTCGAGATATTTCACGAACTTGACCGTGCGCTGCACGCCGCTGAGTCCCAGCGGCGGGAAGTAGTATGCAATGACTAATACTTTTTTCATCAAAGAGGGAATTTACAGGATGATCAATTCTTTGGGAGAGCGCGTGATCGCTTCGCATCCGCTGCCGTGCAGCACAACGTCGTCTTCAATGCGCACTCCGAACTTTCCGGGGATATAAATTCCCGGCTCGATGGTAATGACCGAACCAGACACAAGCGGTTCGGAATTTTTTTTCGACACTCTCGGTTCTTCGTGAATTTGAAGTCCGATGCCGTGGCCGAGTCCGTGAACAAAATACTTCCCGTACCCTGCCCGCTGTATCACGCCTCGCGCCGCCTGATCCAACTTTTTCCCCGTGATGCCGGCCCGCGCCGCATCCACTCCGGCGCGCTGCGCGTCGAGCACAACGGCATACACTTTTTTCATCTCGCGGCTCACCCTGCCGACAGCGACCGTCCGTGTCATGTCGCTGTGGTATCCCTGGTAGACACAACCGAAATCGAGCGTGACAAATTCGCCCGCGCCGATCGCCTTCGTTGTGGGACTGGCATGCGGCAGAGCTGAATGCTGCCCCGACGCGACGATCGAATCGAATGCGTCGTTCTCGGCTCCGTAACGGCGGTGCCGCGCGGCAATTTCTCCGGCGATCTCCAGTTCCGTCACCCCGGGACGCAGCAGGCCGAGCAGATCGGTAAAGACCCTGTCGGTGATCGAAGCGGCTGTGCGCAGAAAAGCGAGCTCCGTCTCATCCTTGCTCACCATGCACTGCGCACCGATGCCCTCTACGGGCACGACGTCCGATGCCGGAAATGTGGCGATAAGGTCGCTGACAAATTGATAGGAACACGATTCCTTCTCGAACGCGATGCGTGCGCAGCGCGCGAACAGTGTCTGCTTCGATGCCGCCCTGATGAGCGCGTCGCGTGTCACGATGCACCGGTCGGCACTCACCTCGGCCTTGCTTTGTTCCCCATACCGTGGATCGGTGACGAACAGCACCCTGTCGGGCGCAACAGCCATGAGGCCGTTGGAACCCGAATAGCCGGTAAAATACCTGAGATGCGGGCCGAAGGCACTGACAAAGACGTCGATTTTTTTTTCGAGCATGAGGGCTCGCAGCCGCTCTATACGAGCCTGTCGAGCCTGTCGAGCCTGTCGAGCTCGTTGAGCGTGTCGTGCATGTCCATCATGCCGGCTCTCGTGTCCCGCGCGCGTGTTGGTGTCATCCGTGATAGTTCGGCGCTTCTTTCGTAATGAGTATGTCGTGGGGATGACTTTCGCGCAGGCCGGCGTCGCTCATGCGCACGAACCGCGCCTTCGTCTGCATGACCGCAATTGTTTCGGCACCCACATACCCCATTGCCGAGCGGAGCCCTCCCACCATCTGATACACGGTCGCATTCAGGTCGCCCTTAAACGGCACACGTCCTTCTATACCTTCCGGCACAAGTTTCTGAAGGTCGTCTTCAGCATCCTGGAAATACCTGTCCTTGCTTCCTTCCTTCATGGCGTCGATGGAGCCCATGCCCCTGTACATTTTATACGACCGGCCTTCGTACAGCACCTTCTCTCCCGGGCTCTCCTGCAGCCCCGCAAAGAGCCCGCCGATCATGATCGCATCGGCCCCTGCAGCGATCGCCTTTGCGATGTCGCCCGTCTGTTTGATGCCCCCGTCCGCGATCACCGGAATTTTATACCGGCGCGCCACGGCGGCACACTCCATGATGGCGGTCACCTGCGGAACGCCGACCCCCGCGACGATGCGCGTGGTGCAGATCGATCCCGGTCCGATGCCGACTTTGATCGCATCGGCGCCTGCGCGAATCAGATCGAGCGCAGCTTCCTTGGTGGCGATGTTGCCGGCGATGACCTCAGCCGCGGGAAATTCTTTTTTCACGCGCGCGATCATCTCCAGCACCCCGGTCGAATGCCCATGCGCTGTGTCGATGACGAGCACGTCAACGCCCGCCGCCAAGAGCGCCCCAGCCCGCTGCAGCGTATCGGCGGTGACACCGATCGCGGCTCCGACGCGCAGCCGCCCGTGCTTGTCCTTGCATGCGTTGGGATACCGTTTCTTTTTCTGAATGTCCTTCACCGTGATGAGTCCGCGCAGCTTCCCCGATTTGTCGACCACCAGGAGCTTCTCAATTTTATGGAGCTGGAGGATCACTTCCGCTTCTTCCAGAGTCGTGCCGACGCGCGCCGTCACCAGGTTCTTCGAGGTCATGACGTCGGCGATCTTCAGGTTTCTATTCGACTGGAAGCGCAGATCGCGGTTCGTCAGGATGCCGACCAGCTTTTCGTTTTCAACGATGGGAATGCCCGAGATGCGGTACTTCGCCATCACGTCCAACACGTCGCCGACCGTCTTATCGGGGGGAAGCGTGATCGGGTTCAGGATCATGCCGGATTCGGAACGCTTCACTTTGTCGACCTCTTCGGCCTGCCGGGCGATGGACATGTTTTTATGGAGAATGCCGATGCCGCCCTCGCGGGCGATCGCTACCGCCATCTCCGCTTCGGTGACCGTGTCCATCGCAGCCGAGAGCAGCGGGATATTAAGCGTAATGGATTTGGTGAGCCTCGTCCGCACGTCCACGTCGCGCGGAAGGACCGATGATTTTCCAGGCACTAGCAAGACGTCGTCATAGGTGATCGCTTCGCCGATGATTTTGCTGTTTTTCATGCGTGCAACTCTCTGCAATGATTCGATGAATACTCGCCGGACCGGGTGAACGTCTGTAGTAAGAAGAAAGGATGCGTTGCGCATCCTTCGGGTTGAGCCCCAATCGCGTTCGATGCTGTCCGGGTATCGAGACTGAAAAAACAAATATCTCCAGTATACCAAAAAGAACGCTGAGAATCAATGAAGCGCGCGGGCAAACGGGCACAAACAGGCGGACAGGAACGTGGTTATTCGAGAGGAACGGCGATACCGTATTTTTTGATCTTCATATACAGCGTTTTTGCAGTAATGCCGAGCGAATGGGCAGCCTTGGTGCGGTTGAAATGGCAGTGCTTGAGCGCGTGTTCAATGTGTATCTTTTCCATTTCCTCGAGCGAGAGAAGCGTGTCGCTGTCGCCGCTGAGCACGGCGATCTTGCCGCGCAGCGATGTGGAATGGAGAATGAAATCCTTCGTCGTGATGACGTCGCCCTGCACGAGCAGCGCCGCTCCCTGCATCGCGTGCTCAAGCTCGCGAATGTTGCCCGGCCAGTCGTGCTCCATCAGCATTTGCATCGCGTCGGGATCGAGCTGCTTCGGCGATCGCGTCTTGATTCTTTTTTTCAGGAAATAATCGACAAGAAGCGGGATGTCCTCCTTCCGCTCCTTCAGCGGCGGAATGCGCAGCGTCACCACGTTCAGCCGGTAGAGGAGGTCCTCGCGGAATTTTCCGGCGGCGACTTCCTGCTGGAGATCCTTGTTCGTTGCAGAGATGATCCGCACATCCGTTTTCATGCTCACCGTGCCGCCAACCCTGCGGAATTCGCCCGTCTCAAGGAACCGCAGCAGCTTCGGCTGTATCATCGGACTGATGTCCCCCACTTCATCAAGGAATAATGTGCCGCCGCCGGCAACCTCCACGAGCCCCTGTTTCATCACATACGCGTTCGTGAACGATCCTTTTTCGTGGCCGAAGAGTTCGCTTTCAAGGAGGTTCTCGGGAATGGACGCGCAGTTCAACACGACGAACGGACGGTCGCGGCGGAGGCTCGATGAATGCACAAGATGGGCGATCAGTTCCTTGCCGGACCCGCTCGGCCCGAAGATGTGCACGATTGCGTCGCTCGCGGCTACCTTGGCGACGGTATCGAGCACCGACTGCATCGCGCCGCTCTGCGCAATGATCTCGCGCACGCTGCTCTGACGGGAGAGTTCGTATTTCATCGCCTCGTTATCGAGGATGAGCTGGCGGTGTTCCAGCGCCCGGGTTACGGTCGCCAGGAGTTCCTCGCGGCTGTACGGCTTGCCGATGAAATCATAGGCGCCGAGTTTCGTGGCTTCGATCGCGGTCTTGACATCCGCATAATTGGAGAGCATGATGACGGAGATGGAGGGGTAGTGTTCACTGATGTGCTTGAGCACTTCCATGCCGCTCATGCGAGGCATCTTCACATCCAGGAGCACGACATCGTACTGTATCTTCTGCAGCATGTTGATTGCTTGTGCTCCGTCGAGCACGGACGTGACGATGTACGACGTTCCTTCTGAAAGATCCTCCTTCAAAAGGAACCCGATACTCGGTTCGTCGTCGACTATGAGAATGTTGCGGTGCTGCACCATGATGTGTACGTCCGGTCCTCTGTGCTGAGTTGTGAGGAGGGCGCTACTCTGCGGAAAGAACTCGCTCGATCGTCGTGAGCAAATCTACGAGATCGTACGGTTTGCTGACAAAATCTTCAGCACCTAGCTTTTTCGATTCGATGGCATTCTTCAGATCTGCAAAACCCGTCAGCATGATCACTTTGGTGGTTGGATAGCGCTGCTTGATGAATCGAAGCACTTCAAAGCCGTCGACCCGCGGCATCTTGATGTCCAGCAGCACCAGATCGAATGTTTTCTGCTGCAAAATCGTGATGGCATCATCTCCATCAGGAGCGGTGTCCACGGTATAGCCTTCGCTGATAAGTTCTGTGCTCAGCACGCTGCGTAATGCGTCTTCGTCATCGACGACCAGGACAGTAAAATTTTGTGCCATTCAATTCCTCGTGTAAAATAATATTAGTCGGCTAGCTCCATGGTTCATGGCTCTAAAGTATAGGCAATCATGGGAAAAAAATCAACAGATATTTTACAGAATCCGTTTTTTTCTTTGCCGCCGCTGGCCCCGGACAGAATCGCTGCTTGCATCCGTGAAAAACAAATCGTACGTTGAGTATTGATGCCGCGATAGGACGGAATGCCGCCCGAGGTCCCGGCGCTTGAGGAAAAAGGAACAGCGTTATGATCGAATCATCAATACACGTGCTGCTTGTCGACGACGATGTCGCCTATACGAAGATCGTTCATCAAAGCCTGACGTCGTACATCGGCAAGCAGTTTGCAGTGACTGTCACCCATACGGGCACCGATGCCGTCGCTGCGCTCACGCGCGACCCGAGCATCGATATTGTCCTGCTGGACTATTTTCTCGGCGGCACCAACGGGTTGGATGTTGCCAAAGAGATCCGCTCACTGGAGATCACTACTCCCATCGTCTTCGTGACATGGAACAAGGACTTCGAACTCGCGGTTGAGGGCATCCAGCTCGACGTTGAAGATTATCTTGTGAAAGATGAAATCGCCACATCCATTCTCCCCACGACGATCATCAATTCGCTGCAGCGCGCCGCATTGAAGGCCAAGATCGCCGCGGAACGGAAAAATACGCTGCTCATCCGCCGTCGTTCCGAGGCGATCAAGGAATTGGTCGTGACCGTCTGTCACGAATTCAACAATCCCCTGGCGGCTATCAAGATCAGCTGCGAGATCATCTCGCGCGGCGCCATCACTCCCCATGATCGCGTGCTGGTGGAGAATTTGAACAAGCAGACCCGATCGATCGAAAAAGAAATCATGAAATTGAAGGATATCACCATCACGCCGTGATCGCATCGTCCTCTGTTCAATTCTTCCGCGTTCGTGTGCGGCTTCTCCCATCTCCACCGGTCGTACAGCATGGTCCTACGGGCATACGCAAAAATTAATATCGGGCTCCGTATTATCGAGCGGCGAGCGGACGGATTTCATTCCATTGAAACGATCTTTCATCGCATCAATTGCGCCGACACGCTCACACTGTCTCCGGCACCGGAAGGCATCACACTGACCTGCTCGGACCCGTCGCTCCCCGTCGATCGTTCTAACCTGTGCTGGCGTGCCGTCGAGGCCCTGCAGCAGGAATGCGGCACGAAGCTGGGAGCGGTCATGCACCTGAATAAACAGATCCCGTCCGGCGCCGGCCTGGGCGGCGGAAGCAGCGATGCCGCCGCGATCCTGCGCACCCTCCCCGCACTGTGGAACATGCGGGTATCCGATGAACGGCTTCATTCGCTCGGCGCCGCCATCGGATCCGACGTTCCCTATTTCCTCCAGGACGGAAGCGCCTATGCCGAGGGACGCGGCGAACGCCTCACGCCTTTTGTGCTCTCGCTTCCCTACTGGATACTGCTCGTGAATCCGGGCATCCATGTATCGACCCCATGGGCGTACAAGAAATTTTCCGAAAAACTCTCGACGGGTTATATTGTTCCGCGCGGCACTCTGTTCTCGACTGTCGATAGGTCGATGAAACCGCTTGAGAGTGTGATGCGGAACGACTTTGAAGATGTCGTCTTCCCCGCTTATCCTGCCGTTGCCGGGATCAAGGATGCGCTGCGATCGTGTGGCGCGGCATTCTCCCTGATGTCGGGCAGCGGCTCATCGGTGTTCGGACTCTTCGAACATGAAGCGAGTGCCCGCGACGCGCACGCGCTGTTTGCCCCGCGTTATGTTACGTCATTAACTGAACCTCATTTTATTCCCGGATGATATGCATCGGCTGATTGCAAGTATACTCGGTATTTTTGTGCTGAACTCGATAACGGAGACGACAGCCATGGCATCGTTCCCTGCGCAGACAGTCCGCCGCGACAGCATTGACCACGTTCACGGCGCTTCGTTCGGCAGCGACTCGGCCACGCATGTCGCGGGCGACTCGGCGCACGGGACCGGCAGAACATTCACACGAAACTCGGCCGGGCGTAGCATGAGCGACTCGGTCCTCGGCATGAAGCCTGTTCCCGATTCGTCTTCCCGCACGCGAGTCGATACGGCGATCCGGATTCTTCCGCTCCATTCGGTCGGCTCACTCACGCCGTTGTCTCTCCCCTATCCCGGACTCGATGCCGACGGCATTCGATGGAATGAATATCGAACACCGACGGACCTCCTGTCTGCGTTTCCCGGCGTCTTCGTCCGCGATATGGGAAGTCCGGGACAGGACAATCAGGTCACGATCAACGGCGCGGAACATAACGGCACCGCCGTCCTCGTCGACGGCATCATCCAGAACGACCCCGTCACCGGAACATACAATTTTGCATTCTTCCCGGTCGAGGCCATCGAGCGTCTTGAAATCGTGACCGGCCCACGTTCGTTCCTCTACGGCGACAACGCCGTTGGAGGCACGGTGAACGTTGTGACGAAAAATTATTCGAACAATAAACCCTACACGCATATTCGCTACAGCCAAGGCGTCAATTCCTACTCGCAGACCGACGCTATGTTCAGCCAGAATGTTCTCCCGAGGTTCAATCTTTCGTTCGGCCTCTCGTATCTGGGGTACGGCTCGGCCCTGAACGGCGACCAGAACAGGGGAAGGTTCCCGAATTCGGATAACGAGGCCTACACGTTCAGGACGAAACTGCGTTATAATGTGTCCCAAACCGTGAATCTCGTCTTCACGCATTTTTACTACAGCACACAAACGGGATTGAACGGCGGCATCAACGTTTCGCAGACGCTGCTTTCAGGCGCGAATGTATACGACGAGAACGCCGCAACGGTGGTGAATCTGGAGTCGTACGAAAAACGATTCAACCATCATGCTGCCCTCACGGGGATCTATCGCCCGCTCCATGACTCCGCGCTGAGTGCCTCGCTCTCCTTCTATGGAATGCAGCAGCTCCGTGAATACCGCGACGAGGAGAATCGCGGCTTCCCCACCAACGGCATCAACATACACGATGATTTCGGTTCGACTGTGCTCGGCGTGCGGGGCCAGATGGATTATCAGCTCAGCGGCAACCTCTTCACTGCGATCGGGGAAATAAAAAATACGCGCTACGACCAGTCCATCTACAACCCGGCGACGACGCAGGGCAGACGAACCCTGAGCCTGAAAGACGAATTCTCCATTGCACAGTACGTGACGTTCGCAGTGTATTCAAAAGTGGAAAACGCCGAGCATAGGCAGGCGATCGACAATACGGGCGCCGACGCGACGTTCCACCTGCCCGGCATTCTCGAACTCAGGGCGGGCGCGTCCGTGGCGCTCCGGCACATCCCCAATGCCGAGTTGTATCTATTGCAGGGCAACGCCGACAGCACGATACAAAAAATGCTCGGGTCATCGTTCCTGCCTCCGCATTCGATCACCGGTTATTTTCCTATTGATGAACGGCATGCCGTCGCAGAGGCGTCCCTCACATTCACACCGTCTCGGAATGTGAGCATCGGTATCACGGCGACGCGGGGGACCATCGAGGACTGGGTCGATCGGACATACATTAAAGCGTTGCAGAGACAGGATCTGACCCTTGATCTTGTGAGTGCGACGTTCCATGGTCGCAGCGGCAATTTTTATCTCGATGCAGAGGGAACCTTTACGGACCAAACGGAAGTGTTTCGGCTCGGTGCGCCGATCAGGCTGTATCCCGAATGGCGCGGACGGGGCTCGCTGTATTTCAGGGGACTGCTTGCCAACGGCAATTTGGATCTGAAGGCGGGAGTTCGCGGAAGTTTCTATAGCGCGTTCGACGGAGAGCAGTTCAAAATGGTGGACGGTGTTCCGAATCCGATCGTCGACCGTCCGATCGGCAACGCCGGAACGGTGGATCTCGTCGTGGTCGCGCATATCGGCGATGCCTACATACACGTGCTCTGGGAAAATCTTACCAACTCGGCGTTCATGCTCACCCCGTTCTATCCGATGTATGACCGTTCGATACGGTTCGGAGTGTCATGGGAATTTTTGGACTGATCTCCATCGCCCCGCGGATAGTTCGTCAGAGCGCATCGCCGCGCAGCGCTCGTATTTTTTTACGGGCCTCGTCCGTAAAGAGCGAATTCGGGTACTGGGAGAGGATCTCGCCGTAGGCTTTCATCGCGTTATCCTTGTCGTGCAGCTGCTGCTCATAGATCTCGCCGATGCGGAACTGCGCTTTATCCCGCTCGGTGCTCTTTGGAAGCTCCGACAAGAGCGCCTGCAGTGTCCGCAGCGCATCGACGGGACGGTGCAGCGTAGTTTCCAGTTCCGCCTTCCTGATCATTGCCTCGTCTGCCAGCGGAGCGCTGCCGAAGGCGAGGATGATCGAGGCGTACGCCGCGACCGCTTCGCTGAGCTTTTCGCGGCGCGCGAGGTAGTCGGCCTGTGCGCAGGCGCGAAGCGCATCCATGTTCCCGTCCTTGTTTTCCAGTATGAACGCCCGCAGCGCCAGCGCGTCGTTCGCCTCATCCGATTCAGAATTCGTCGTCAGCGTTTCGAGCATGACAAGGACGGTGTCGAACTCTCCCTTGAAATACAGCAGCTCCGCCAAACGGTACAGCGCGTCGGACTGCTGCTGCACGGCCGACCTGGACGACGATCCGACCGCCATGTACTGTCCCGCCGCTTCCTCGAGTTTCCCCTGCCTCACGTACACATCGCCCATGGCGATGCGCACACGGGACTGCATCGGGCTCGCCGGTGCAATAACGGTTATAGAATCGAAGGCGCGCAGCGCTCCGTTGAGATCGTTCAGGCGCGATGCGCGGATGACGCCGATGCGGTAGAGCGACTGCACGTGAATCTCGGACAGCGGATAGGCTTGTGCCAGCACACCATATGCCGCAATGACGCGGTCCGTGCGAACGCCGCGCACGCCGTCGGACTCCTCATTGCCCGCGGCGGAGGAGGAATCCGCCCGGGCACTCAGTTCCTCGAGGCAGCGGGCATACCCGAAGTGCGCCTGCGGCGCCCACGGCATTCCCGCCCCGCCCTCCAGCGCGCGCGCATACGCCTTCGCGGCGGAAGCAACAGCACCCTCGTGAAACGCGCGCTCTGCAAATGCGAAGAGCTCCGCGCCGTTCGAATTGATGCGGTTTTCGAGCTTCTCGGCGCACACAAAGGCCTCGTCGTACTGCTTTGCTTCCATCCACAGCCACGACAGTACTCGCAGAAAGACAATGCTCCGTTTCGGGTCGTCCGCATAGCGCTGCGCGGATGCCAGCGCGGCCGACAGGCCGTCGGGCCTTGGGGTGAAGACCGACATGCGCGATTCGACATAGTCCAATTGAAATTCATTCTGCTGGAGCATGAGCAGGTATTCGTCTGCGGCGCTGCGATAATTCATCATTGCGGCATAGAGCCCGGCCAGCTCATTGGCAAATCCGTAGGCATCCCCCGTCAATTGCCGCCCTCGCAGATACGTGGCCGCAGCCTTCTCCAGCAAACGCAACTGTATCTGCTCCTGCGCAACCAGGCGGAAGACGCCCGGATTTCGCGGAGCGCTTGCAATGACCCTCTCCCATATCGAATCCGCCTGAGCCGGGTGCCCGGCCATGCTGTAGAGGCTCCCCAGCGAGGCCATCACGTTCATATCGATCGGCTGCGCCTGAAGCCTGCGGTGACAGAGTTCGATCGCGGCATCGTATTTTTTCCGCTGCGTATAATTTCTGCGGAGCGCCTCGAAATACACAAAATTTTCGGGATGTTCGCCCTGCAGCTGTTCGTATAACTGGCCTGCATGACCGGCGTCGCCCGACTGCTCGAAACTCTGCGCAAGACGGAACATATTCTGTTCATCGCTTGTTTGAGCTATGACCAATGCTGCTGCACAGACTGAAAGAATGATCACTACGGCTGTTCGTCTCATAATATATAATATAGGAAGAACCGGACGATTTGCACAAGCTTCTTTCTCTGCCGGCACCGGCTTTTTTTCATCACTTCAAGGAAGGCATCACGCTCCCGCCATTCTTGCTTTCGTCTCATTATTTCATTAAATTTTTTAATATCCTAAATTTACCCTGTCACCATTTCCGCCGATGACAAACTCTCGACCTCAAAACATAGCCATACTCGGTTCCACGGGATCCATCGGCACAAGCAGCCTGGAGGTCATCGGAAATTTTCCCGATGATTTTCGCGTTACATACCTGACGGTCAACACGAATATCGACGACTTGCTCGCGCAGGTCCGCCGATTCCGCCCTCGGGGCGTCGTTGTGCTGGATCGTGACGCAGCCGCCGTGTGCAAGCAGGCGCTCAACGGCACAGTGGAGGTGTTGTGCGGCGAAGAAGGACTCAATGAGATCGTGCAGCGCGAGGATGTGGACACCGTGATCAGCGCACTCGTAGGATTCGCAGGACTTCAGCCAACGGTCACCGCCATCAAGGCCGGCAAAAAGATCGCCCTCGCGAATAAAGAAACGCTCGTTGTCGCCGGCGAGATCGTCATGGGACTTGCGCATACGCACGGCGTTGAGCTCCTCCCGGTGGACAGCGAACATTCGGCGATCTTCCAATGCCTCGTGGGCGAATCGGCAGACGAGATCCATAAGATCATATTAACAGCATCGGGCGGCCCATTCCGCACAAAAACGGCCGAGGAACTCCGGCACGTGCTCGTTGAACACGCGCTCAATCATCCGAACTGGAAGATGGGAAGCAAGATCACCATCGATTCGGCGTCGATGATGAACAAAGGATTGGAAGTGATCGAGGCGCGGTGGCTCTTTGGCGTTCCGGCAACACGAATCGAGGTCGTCGTGCATCCGCAGTCGATCATCCACTCGATGGTTGAATTTATCGACGGGTCCGTCAAGGCGCAGTTGGGCATACCGGACATGAAAATACCGATCCAGTATGCGCTCACCTATCCGAAGCGCTCCCCCTCGGACGTCGGCCGCGTGCAATTTCCATCGCTTCATACAATGACATTTTTTGAACCGGACACAAAAAAATTTCCGGCACTGCTGCTGGCCTACGCCGCCCTCGACGCCGAAGGCACCATGCCGGCGACAATGAATGCGGCGAACGAAATAGCCGTCGCGTTGTTCCTGCAGGAACGCATACAATTTTTACGCATCCCCGATGTGATCGCCGAAACAATGGCACATCACACGAATACCCTACACCCGTTATTGGACGATATACGCGAAGCAGACGCATGGGCGCGCCGCTACGCAACAAATCTATGCACGTGAAAGGATACGAATTACCCAATGGAATTTCTCTCGACTGTCTTTTATTTCATCATCACGATCGGCGTACTGGTTTTCATTCACGAGTTCGGACATTTCATCGCGGCAAAGTCATGCGGCATGCGCGCGGAAATATTCGCCATCGGTATGGGGTACAGGTTGTTCGGGTATAACCGTGTCAATGGGTTTACGTTTTTAAAACTGGATGAAACGCTCGATCTCGGCGACCACACGGATTACAGGCTCGCCGCATTCCCCATCGGCGGCTATGTCAAGATCGCCGGCATGATCGATGAAAGCATGGACACGGAATTTGTGAACAGCACGCCGCAGCCGTGGGAGTTCCGCTCCAAGCCCGTCTGGCAGCGCATGATCGTGATCTGCGCCGGCGTCATCATGAACGTTCTGCTTGCGGCTGCGGTCTTCTGGTCGATCTCGTTCGTGCAGGGCGACCGGCTCATGCAAACCACAGCTATCGGCTATGTCGTACCAGACAGTCCCGCTGACCACGCGGGCCTGAAGACGGGCGATACGATTCTGTCCGTCAACGGCAAACCGATCGACCATTGGGAAGCGATACTCCAGTCCATGTATCTCGACAATATCGGCAAGGACCTCGTCATTGACTTCGAGCGTGCACAGCAGCGCTCCAGCGTCGTCGTGGCACGCGCGTCGCTTCCCGATATACAGAACGCCGCATTCGGCATCATTCCATCGCAGACCGAAGCAATCATTTCGGAGGTGATGAAGAATAAGCCTGCCGATAAAGCGGGCTTAAAACCGGGAGACGTTATTCTTTCGCTGAACGCTGTGCGCGTCTTCAACGAACAGCAGGTCATCAAGATCATCAAGGCGAATCCGTCCACCGCGGTTGCGATGCTCTGGAAACGCGGCACCGACACGCTCTCGGCCGCCGTCATTCCGTCGAAGGACGGACTGATCGGCATCGGCATCGGCTCGCGCTACAACGGGCCTGTGCTCACGATCCGCTACGGCCTTGCCGGCTCGTTCGCCAAAGGCATGAATGAGACAGGCCGCATCGTCGTTCTCCATGTGCAGTTCTTCTGGCAATTGATCACCGGCAAGCAGTCGTTCTCGAAATCGGTCGGCGGTCCGGTGAAGATCGCGCAGATGGCCAACCGCACTGCCGACGCCGGCATCATGAGTTTTCTCGGGTTCATGGGTCTCTTAAGCGTGAGTCTCGCGGTGCTGAACATACTTCCCCTTCCCGCACTGGACGGCGGCCACTTTTTCCTGCTCGCGATCGAAGGCATTTTCCGCAGGCCCGTGCCGCAAAAAGTACAGATGGTGATACAGCAGATCGGCGTCGTGCTGCTGATGGCGCTGATGGCGTTCGTGCTGTTCAACGACATCTTCGGATGATCGTTCGCGAAGCGGGTCATGTTCGAACACGATTGACCGATGATATACAGTAGCTGGATTTTTTTTTAGAATTGTGGAGCGTGTTCCATGCGAAATAAATCGACCGTTGCGATACAGATCCTTTGTCTCTCACTCGCGTGCATCTCTCAATCGCTTTACTCGCAGTCGGTCAGAGTGCTCACTCCGTACGTCGCCCCGGCAGACATCATCAATGCCGGAGCGATCTTCGATGTGCTGGGAGATAAATTGAAAGATCTCGGCCCTTCGGCGTTTTCGCTGACCTTCGTCAACATCACATCACCGAGGGAGGATGTCATGGCGACGATGTATATCGAATCCTATGCCACGCTCGATGAAGATCATGTCGCCATGTTGCTCTATAAAGTTAAGACCAGCAGACCATTTCTGATCCCAAAGGAAGGGCGCGTGTTCACATCCCTGGACACACGCGGATTAGAGGATATGCAGTTCACGTCCTCCGGCAATGACGCAAACGTGCAAAGGCTGAAGGATAAGATACTGGACCGCGCCAGCGGCGGGAGGATTCCCTCCGGTACATACAAACTGATCATCACGCTTCAGGTCGTTCAAGTCGGCACACGCACATTATCCGCACCGGAGGATGTACCCGTTCTTCCTGCCGTCGTAGTGGTATCGAACCCGTCTAATGCCTCACTCATCCTGCCGTCGGAAAACGGCTATCAATATCCAACGCCGTTCCCGCAGTTTCAGTGGACATACGATACCAGAAGCGCCATGCTATCTGTGTACGAACAACGCCCCGGCCAAACGCCCGAAAGCGCAACACAGGCGTCCGACCCATATCTGCAAGTGCGCATCGACAGGCAGAAGACCGGCAACATGCCGACCTATACGTTCACCTATCCCCAGTCCGCAAGTGGCGCGCCGGGAATCGATATTCTCCAAGGACCCCGGCCGCTCGAACCGGGCAGGACGTATGTGGTTGTCCTTGAAGGCGAGATTGCCGCATTCGGCACGACCGTGGACCCGCTCAGGACGATCCGCTCATTCACGATCGATGATCCGCAAAGCCGCGCGGTGATCCACTCGTATGGCTCAATTTTTTCAGGCCCTGAATATCAGCGTGCCATCGAAATGTTGCAGAACGGAAACCTGCAGATCGACGAAAACACCGTGACGCTGAACAACGGTACGATCTCGCTGCAGGAATTGAAAGTGTTCCTTGAACAGAACAGGCAGCGGAAAATTTCCATCCATATTGAAGAATGAACGGGAAACTCATCATGGTTCGATCGCTCCTTGTTGCAGTGTGTATCGTCATTGCCTTCGGCTCACCGCGCGCCCGATCGGCAGACAAGAGTCCCGTTGCGACAATGCACAAACCCGTCGGCACCGTCGAGTATAATACGGACGGCACGTGGAAAAAGGCCGTCCCCGCCATGCCGCTCTTTACGGACGACCTCGTGCGCACCGGCGTGAGCTCGTTTGCCATCATCAAATTTCTTGAAGGCTCCATCCTTCGCGTGCAGGAGCAATCGGAGGTGGCCATCCAGGGAACAAAATCGTCCGGGAATGATCTTTCGAAAAATGTGCACGTCCGTCAGGGCACCGTCGGCTTCAATGTGAAGAAGCGGCCCAACGAGCGATTTTTATTTTCAACTCCCACCTCCGTCGCGTCCATCCGCGGCACAGGCGGCGCCCTTATCTCCGATCCGGACAGCAGCGATCTGTTGGTGCTCGAATCGGGCGTCGTCGAGCTGACGAACAATTTTTCGAATCGTGCGGTCACTGTGCACAAAGGCGAAAGCGGCCTCTCATTGCCGGGCGGACAAATTGCGGTGCGGCCGTCGCTTGCCAAGGACGTGCTCCGCATGCGGCGTGTTCAGAGTCTGGGCACTACGGACACGACGGGAACGGGTGGCAGTAGCGAAGGGCAGCGGCAGGAGGATAAGCCGAGTGACGAGGTGCGCATAAAAACCACGGACCCGAATGGCACACAGAAGACGATCATTATAAAATTTGAATAGCGAACGGACGTGTAATTCTTTGTCACAGCATTGATAATTTTTTTAAATCAAAAATTCATCATGCACCTGAAGTAGCAGTGCAGTGCGGAATAACGTTTCACACTGCGGATTGAACTCATACTGCGGTAGATACGATACTTTGATGAACTCACGACTATTTGCTTTCTCGTTCCTCGGCAGCGCCCTCGTTTTCCTTGTGAACGCGTCATCGGCCCACGCACAGCTGAACTCCTATATTCAGGCCGTTCGCCCGTACACCGCCGAAGAAGGCGAGCCGCTCATCGTCTCGGCCGCGCTCACCAACGCATCATCGATCGGCAGGGTCATCCTCTACTACCGCCAGCTCGGCGGCACCGATTTTCGGTCCGTCGAAATGCAGCTCGCGCGCGATTCGGCATCGGTGATGCTCCCTGCCAACGAGATCGCACCGCCGTTTCTGGAAGTCTATGTGAGCGCCGAAACACGCACCGGGCTGAAGGAAACATTTCCGGCATCGAATCCTCAATCGGTGCCGGCGCGCATCACGATCATGCCGCACCTCGCAAAAGACACTGACGTATTGATCCTCAGCCCTGATGTGGATGAACCGATCCTTCCCGAAGATCTCTACATTTCGCTCTCGTTCGTCTATGCAACCGACGTGGTGGATCAGCGGAAGACAAAAATTTTTCTCAACAACTTCGACCTGTCGTCGCGCGCAATGGCGGTGGGTGACCTCATGATCATTTCATCGGAAATGATCCCCGATGCGCTCAAACAAGGCAGCCTGCAGCTCGTCGTGCAAGTGTTCGACACCACCGGCCTGCCGTATTCAACACTCCGCCGTTCTTTCTCCATCGCCGGCCCCCAGAACGACGTCTCCGTCCCCATTCCAATTCTCTTCAACGGCAGCGCGCAGGCTGAATCGCGCACGGAAGACATCAAGGGCAACACCAAAACGTACAACCGATTCGACGTCCGTGCGAACGCTACGTATGGCATACTAAAAACAACGGCGAACATCCAGCTCACATCCGAAGAACGGCCCGAGAATCAGCCGCAGAACAGATACTTCGTCGGCCTCGATGCGCAGTATGTGAAACTCGGCTTCGGCGACGCATACCCGCAGTTTCCCACGACGCTCATGGATGGCCGCCGGGTGCGCGGCGTGTCGCTGAACGCCGGCTACGGCGCATTCCAGGTCGCCGCTGCATCCGGCGAGATCGTCCGAGAGGAAACACTCGACGGCGAGGTCCTGTCGCACCGGCGCACACTCGAGGTGGTCCGTCCCAGTTTCGGCAAGGGTGAAAATTTCCAGTGGGGCTTTTCGTACCTTCATTCAAAGGATGCATACGACATCGGCACAACCGTGCAGCCGCGCGAAAATGTGGTCGCGGGGACGGACCTGTATGCCTCGGTCGACAACAGGCGCATCGAATGGACGTCTCAGGCGTCGTTCAGCCTGAGCAACATGGATATTTCAACGACTCAATTTTCTTTGGACAGCATCGATGCAGCGGTGGCGCGCGGCACCCTGAATGCCGGCGATGGCGACAATCTGAAACGTCTGCTGCCGATCGCGTCGAAGATCATCACGTTCAACGAGAATATTTTTCCGCTGAATCCGGCGGGGCTCTCATCGCTTGCATACGAGACCGCGCTGTCGTTCAATTATTTCAATAACTACCTCAAGGGAACATACACGTTCCACGGAAACGATTATATGTCGTTCGGCACGTCGTCCTTCCGGAACGACATACAGGGATACAACGTGTCCGACCGGCTGCGTCTGCTGAATAACTCGCTATTTGTGACCGCAAGCATCGAGGCGCTGAATAACAACGTGTCGAAGTACAGCCCGATCACGACCCGATGGAACAATACGACGGCATCGCTTTCCTACTTTGGTACTGCAGGCATACCCGATATGACCGTCGGCATTGCGGTGAATACTATCACCAACGACGCTCCTGTGTCCGATACTGCGCTCACGGCGTATCCCGTGCTGAATTTCACGACGAACCGGTACTTCATGCAGTCGTCGTATGCCTTCGCATGGATCGGACAGCATCGCGCCATGGTGAGCATCGACTACACGAACGCAGACGACAGGTCGAGCCGCAATCAGGACATGACCGGATTCAACGGCATGATGATCGTCACGACCGTTCATTCACCCTCGCTCGAAAGCACGGTGGGCTTTGCAACGAGCATGAATGCTCTGCCTGCCGACAAAGACACTTCCGCTGGTTCCCTTCCCAATGCAACGTTGACGACGACGCTGAATTATTCGACCCTCACGCTCGGCATGGGATATAAATTTTTTGACGACCGAATGAAGGCCGCCGGGACGCTGTCGCCTTCATTCGGCGCCATACGGCGCACGCAGCTCGAGGCGCGCCTTCAATTCGAAGTGTTCCCTCGCCACATCGTTTCCGCACAATACCGGTACACTGTCAACTCGTCGCTGCAGCCGACCCCGTTGGTGCCGCACGTCAATGACTCCGCATTCACGATCGCCTATCGAATGGGCCTCTAAGCGCTATGGCCGACATCTCAGCGAAAAAAGCGGAAATGCGATCTCATCTGCTGCTCACGCTTGCGGTTTCGGCCATCGTATTGGTGTTCATTCAAAATGTGTTCGGCGTGTTCACGTTTTTCGACCGTCTGTCGCTTTCGGCGCTGGACAGGCTTTCGACGGCCCGCGGCGCATTCTCTGCGCCGAAAGCATCGCTCGACGTCGTCATCGTGGCCATCTCGGACCAAACCGAGAAAACGCTTCCGAGCAAATTCCCCTTCCCCCGCAACTATTATGCGCGCGCGATCCGCAATTTGAACGCTGCCGGCGTTCGTGCGATCGGTATAGACTTGCTCTTCGAGCAGAAGGAGCTTCCCGGCAGGCTGCACGATTCACTCGGCGAACAACATGACACGGAATTGTTCGAGGCGATCCGCAGTGCCGGCAATGTGGTCGTCGCCGCAAAAACGGATATTCGAAACGATGATGCCGTGGTCACGCACGGCAGGGAAAATTATCATTCCATTTTTTATGCCGCGGACAGCGCCGTCGGTAATGTGTATGTCCCGAACGATGAAGACGGCATCTACCGCCGCTACATGCCGATTGCCGCGATGCCCGGCGACACGACACTCCTCCCGTCATTCGCATTCGCCGTGCTCAATCAATATTTCCACATCCCCCCTTCGTCCGTTGCATCCATCGACGGAGCGCATTTTCTCTATCATGGCGAACGTATTCCCGCGTTCGACGAAACGTCCATCCTCGTGAATATGTATGGCGTCGCCGGCCGCACATTCCGACAGATCGATTTTGCCGACATCATAGACGACTCCGCATTCCAGACGACGGAAGAGATCGAACTTCATCAATCCATCAATGCGTACGATGATCCGGGATACGGCATTCTTCACGACGGTTCGCTGGCTGGGAAAGTGGTGCTCATCGGTCCGTATTTTGCGGAATCGAAAGACCTTATTCCGGTTTCCATTGCGCCGCGGAACGAACCGGATCATAATCTGATGTACGGCGTCGAGTTCCATGCGAACGTCATTCAAATGCTGCTGCACAAAAATTATCTCCGGGCAGCATCGAATTGGGCTGCCGGCGCAATGGTGTGCTCGATCGCATTCCTTGTGATGGTGATCGTGTCGATGCTCCGGCGTCGGACGGCCGGGCATTCGTGGACGACCGAGTCGATGGCGCTCCTGGTATGCGGCGTGCTGATCTACGCGATCGTTCAGTCTGCGGCATTCCTGTTTTCGGCACACAACATCATCCTTCCGATCGTCCCGCTCGTGTCATCGGTGATGCTGGCCTATGTGACGGTGACGCTGAAATATTTTCTCGGCGAACGGAAACAAAAAATGATGATCCAAAAAATGTTCGCTCAGTATCTCAATCCTCTCTTTATGCACGAGTTGATCGCGCATCCGGAGAAACTCCGGTTGGGCGGAGAGCGGAAGGAATTGACGGTGATGTTCGCCGACATGGGCGGATTCACCACGCTCTCGGAGCGTCTGCAGCCCGAAGAGGTTGTGTCCCTGCTCAATGAGTACCTCACGGCAATGAGCGACATCATATTGGCGCACAACGGCACGCTCGATAAATATGAAGGGGACGCCATCATGGCGTTCTGGGGCGCGCCCCTCACGCTCGAAAACGGCGCGCTGGACGCCTGCCGAGCCGCATTGGCGATGCGCGTGAAAGTCGAAAAGATGCATGTTGTATGGAAGGCCGAAGGAAAACCCGAATTCCCGATTCGAATCGGCATTAACACCGGAGACATGATCGTCGGAAACATGGGCAGCACAACGAGGTTCGATTATACCGTCATCGGCGACAGCGTAAATATCGCATCGCGCCTGGAAGGCGCCAACAAGGAATACGGCACGACCGTGATGATCAGCGAACGCACCGCATCGTTTGTGAAGCGTGAACTATTCTGCAGAGAAGTGGACGAGGTGATGGTGATAGGAAGGTCACAGCCGATCAGGGTATTGGAACCTCTCGGGCCGCATCACAGCGTTGAAGGATCGGTGCTACAACGGGCGCTGCAGCAGTATGTGCGGGGACTCGCGTACTATCGGATCGGAAAATTTGACGAAGCCCTCTCGTCATTCACAACGGCGCTAGAATGTGCGCCCGAAGACGGCCCCACGCGCGTCTATCTCGCCCGCACGAAGCATTTTTTAGAGAATCCCCCGCCTCCCGATTGGAACGGCGTGCATACGCTTCGTTCGAAATAACATCACTCTTTCAGCACGGACATGGCGAATGTGATCTGGGCAGACAAGTGACGGGAAAATTCTTCCGCCTCCGTTTCCTGAGCAAGCTCCAATTCGTAGAGGCGTGATCGTTTCCGAAAAAGAAGCACGCGGCGCAGCAATCCCTTTTCCGTGTACACGTATACCCCAAACGCGGGATTGCCCACAAACTGCGCCGGGGCCTGCGTGATGCGAAGGCCGTTTCCAAGCAAGGCGAGTTTCAGCCTCAGCGAAATGTGCGCCGCTGTGACGATCGATTCATCGGGGGCGAGCGTGCCGGCTGGCACCGACGGCTGCAGTTCTTTTAAGAGCAGGGACGCCGACCTGTCGCCGGCCAGCATCCAATATTTCACATCGGGAGAAAGCGCCTTGTCCGTAACGTCGATCCATCCCGCAGGTGCGGCGATCGATCGGCTCAAGGGGTGCTCGGGGGTCATCTTCGCCGCGGTCGGGATGGAGGAGGCGCATCCCGCCAACGCCATGAGACATGCAACAGTAATACAGGTGCGGAGGCGGCGCGTGATCATTCACCAGACCCGCGGCGGAATCGATCTTCCTGCAGCATGATCCGCAGCGAGATCCGATGCGTGTTGCCGAGCTGGTCGGCCGCATCGAATTTGGCGAACGAATAATCGATGTCCAATTTTCTCAAGTGTATTCCCGCACCGACCGTCACGCTGCCGACATCATTATAGCCGGCACGCAGTGCAAAGGCATTTTTATATTCGTACTCAATGCCGAACACGGGGTCAAGACTCATCGCCCCAAGATGAACGCGCGACGCAAATTGGCGGTTCTCGAACCGCACGTCGGCGCCAAGCGCAGGCGTGAACACGCCTCCCAACGCAGACAGCCTGTAGGCGGCGCCAAGTTTTACCGTCGGCGAGATCAGTTCGTTCGTGCCCGTGGACCAGGCAACGAGTGTTGTCGTCACGTCCTGCACATTCACACCCAGGAACAACTCCTGTGTCGGCAGATAGAGCAGACCGGCATCGAATCCGATACCCGTGCCGTGATACTCGCCGATATTGCGCCGGATCAATTTCAAATTCACACCGTAGTAAAAATTTTGCGATGACTGCCGCGCATACGTCACATAGACCGCGTAGTCTGCCGAATTGAACGACGTGATCTGGCTGTAGTCGGGACGGATATTTGCGCCGTCATCGAATAATCCGTTCCCATTAATGTCGTTCCACGCCTTGCGCGTATCATAGATCTCGTCGATCCCCAGCCGCATCACACTGATTCCCAGTGATGACGCACGATACTCCGTTGCGCCGGTTTCCTTATTCACGGTATTTGCGCCGAAAGGAAATGCCACTGCACCGTAATCGTAATTCACCAGATTGCCGTACCGCTCGTCGTGCATCAATGCGATCTCGGGATACATGATACGCGCCAGTCCCGCCGGATTCCAGTAACCGGCTGTCACATCGCTCGCGAGCCCGGTATAGGCGCTCCCCATGCCGAGCGCGCGCCCGCCGACGCCGATCGCCATAAATTCGCCGGCATACTTGGCGATCTTGACATCACCGTAACTCAGCGATGACAAGACGAAGAGTACATACCAATATTTCTTCATAGATTCCTCATTTACTAAAAAATAGACAAAAAGAATGATATAACAAACGGAAAAAAACCGAGAAATAAAATTCTCATCATTTTCTCCTTGCCACTATTTCTCTTATTTCGTATATTATGAAATACAAAATATTGCCCCGTAGTGTAACTGGCTAACACGTCTGCCTCTGGAGCAGAAGACTTCTGGTTCGAATCCAGCCGGGGCAGCAATACGGCACATTGAAACTACCACCAAACGAGTGCCTGGTACAGAATCGTATCGCAAAAAGCCGAGCATCCTACTCGGCTTTTTGTATTTTATCGGGTCAATCCCATGACATTCCTCAACCCCTTTGTTCTCTTTGGCCTGGCAGCGGCGGCGATTCCGATCCTGCTGCACCTGTTGAACAAACGGAAACTTCGCACCGTTGAATTCAGTTCGCTCACATTCCTGAAGGAATTGCAAAAATCGACGATGCGGAAAATCACGCTTCGCCAGTGGCTGCTGCTCCTTCTCCGCACTCTCTTCGTGATCCTTGTCGTGCTTGCATTTTCCCGCCCAGTGCTCCGCGGTTCGCTGGCCGGGTTCGGCTCGCACGCAAAAACCACCGTGGCGCTCATCGTCGACGATTCGTACAGCATGTCGCTGCAGAATCAGCAAGGCGTATATGTAAAGCAGGCGCGGGCGGCGGCACTCCATGTGCTGGATATGATGAAAGACGGCGATGATGTCATCCTTGTAAAACTTTCGGATATGCCCGCTGCGACGATCGGAGAACCGACACACGACCCCGGCCGCGTCCGCACCATGCTTCAGGATATGACCGTAGGTTCCAATCATCGGACTATCGAAGACGCCATCCGCCTCACGTCTCGCCTGCTCGCCCAGTCTAAAAATTTCAACAAGGAAGTCTATATC
Organism: uncultured Ignavibacteriota bacterium; assembly: GCA_903884005.1. Lineage (GTDB taxonomy): Bacteria > Bacteroidota > Ignavibacteria > UBA10030 > UBA8401 > CAISDA01. Next base: position 312,836 of record CAISDA010000083.1, read on the forward strand.
ATCACCGACGGCCAGCGGTCTACTTTCGCCAACGGAGAGCGGAAGAACGCACCCGAATCGTTTCGGACAATGTTCGATGCGCAGACAAAATTTTTCGTCATCCCGTTGAACGAGTCGCCATTCGAAAATTGCGCCGTCGTCGGCGCAGCGGTCGCCTCGAGTCTGCTGCAGGCGGGCAAACCTGTCACCATCGAAGCGTCCGTGAAAAATTTCGGGAGCAGTGCAGTCTCGAACAGGCTCACCAGTTTCATCCTGAACGGAAACAGGATCATGCAGAAAACGGTCAGCATTGTGCCGGGCGGCTCGGCATCGATCGATTTTACGTTCACACCATCCGGACCCGGCTTTCAACACTGCAGCATAGAGCTGGAAGACGATGTGCTTGAGGCGGACAACCATTATTATTTCACACTGTTTGTGCCGGATCACATTTCCATTGCACTCATTGCCGATGATGAATCGCAGACCCCGTATGTGCGCGCCGCGCTTTCAGCACTGGCTGCCGCCGGAGTGTCGTCCGCTGCGTCATTCCTCTCCGTGCAGGAGCTCCCCCCTTCCCGGATATCGTCGGCGGCTATCGGTGAGTCCGATGTCATACTGCTCAGCGGTGTGAAGGACATCACACGCTCGTCTTCGCAGTCGATCGCACAGGCGATGCAGCGCGGGACCGGAGTACTCTTCTTTCCGGGTTCAGCAATGGATGCCGCCCGCTGGAATGCGGATTTTTTCCCGATCTTCGATCTCCCCTCGCTCCTCGCTCTGCCGCATGCAAGTCACGCGGACAGCGGATCGATATCATTCGACAAGATCGATTTCGACCACCCGGTGTTCAAAGGCATCTTCGATCCGCAGCCGGGAAAAAAGAACCCACAAATCGAATCTCCGAAGATACTGCGGCAAGTCCAATTCGTGTCGCTCTTGCCTCTCCGGCCGATCATTACCACCGGCGGCGGCAATTATTTCCTCTGGGAGAAAAAATACGGCCGCGGATCGATGCTCGGATTCGGCGTATCTCCGGGGGCCGACTGGTCCGATTTTGCGGTGAAGCCGATTTTTATTCCGATCCTTTCGCAATCAATACTGTATCTCGCGTCAATGGAAAATGCGAATATGCTGCCGGGCGTTGTCGGAGAACAGGTCGATGCGCGGACAATACTCATTCCCCGATCCGCACGCGCGCTTCATGGCTCGCTTCCGGTGCAGCTTGTCGATCCGCAGGGCACTCAAAGTAAATTTTCCGTGTCGCTGCTCGATGCCCGGGGCACAGCCGTCCTCGCTGCGTGGCTGTCCGCGAATGCGTCCAGTCCGGGATTCTATACGGTCACTCAGGGCCGCGATACGCTTACTGTTATCGGCATGAACATGCATGGTGCGGAATCCGACGGCACGTCCATTGCTTCGCAGGAAATGCTCGCTGTGGTTCGGCAGTATGGCGGAACAGCAACACTGCTTCCGCCCAACGCTTCGATCGAGACAGCGGTGCTCCAGAGCCGCTTTGGCGTCGAATTGTGGAAATATTTTCTCTACTTCGCACTTGTCATCGGACTCATTGAAATGCTCGTTGCGCGCGAATCACATGAACAATAATGCAGGGCGTGATGGTATCTCGGCCATGCTCACAATAATTGTCATTGGCGCTTGAAGAGCAGCTTTGCAGGGCGAGATGGTATCTCGCCCCTACTCACAATAATTGAACCTCGTAAAAACAATAGCACCATAAAATTTATTTCGTCTCACTGTTTGCACTATTACGTTGAAGAGCAGCGCTTATGATAGATTTGGAAAATGAAAAACGAGAACGGGCAATTGCCGTCGGACTTGTGACACGAAACGTTCACCGCCGGCAGGCAGAAGAATACCTTGACGAGCTGGCACTTTTGGCCGACACGGCCGGAGCCGACGTGCTCCACAAGGTATTGCAGGAACGGGACGGAGTGGAACCCGCATATTATATCGGGAAAGGTAAAGTCGCAGAACTGGCTATGCTCGTCGAAGACGACAACATATCGCTCGTCATATTCGACGACGATCTGTCTCCTGTCCAGATCCGAAATCTCGAACGCGAGATCAAAGTGAAGATCGTGGACCGCAGCGGATTGATCCTGGACATCTTTGCCAAACGCGCCCGCACGAATGAATCGCGCACGCAGGTGGAATTGGCCCAGCTCCAGTACCTACTTCCCCGCCTCACGCGCCAATGGACGCATCTCTCGAAGCAGTTCGGCGGCATCGGCACGAAAGGCCCCGGTGAAACCCAGATAGAGACCGATCGGCGCATCATCCGACAGCGCATCTCCCATTTAAAGGAGAAACTTGAAAAGATCAGCTCTCAGCGGAAAACGCAGCGTCAGGGAAGAAAAGAATTCACCAGTCTCGCGTTGGTCGGATATACGAATGTCGGCAAATCCACGCTGCTCAACGCGATCTCATCGGCCGATGTGTTCGTCGAAAATCGCCTCTTCGCCACGCTCGATGCGACGACGCGGATCGTCGCACTCGCTCCGTCAGTGGACGCGCTGATGACGGATACCGTCGGATTCATTCGCAAGCTGCCGCATCACCTCGTAGCATCGTTCAAAAGCACTCTCGAGGAAATCGTTGAAGCCGATATTCTGCTTCACGTCGTCGACACATCGCATCCGACCGCTGAAGAACAGATCGCCGTGGTGAACCAGACACTCACCGATCTGGGGGCGGCACAGAAACCGATGCTTTATGTCTTCAATAAAGTGGACATGCTTGAAGATCGCAGCATCATGCAGGACCTGCAGGCGAAGTATCAGCCGTCTGTGTTCATTTCGGCGCAGCGCGGAATCAACCTTTCCGGTTTCAAAGAGATACTGCTGACGATGATCAACAGTGCGGCAACCGAATTCACGACGACATTGCCTGCATCGGAATACAAGATCCTTTCCCAGTTGCATGAGATCGCCGAGATCTCCGAAAAGGTATACGATGACGACGTGGTGAGCATGAAGCTCCGCGTGATCGGAAAAAATTTGGCGCGCGTCGAACAATTAATCGAAGACGCCAACAAGAAATAGCGACAGCGGCCGAGACCGAATGTATCGAGTGGCACAAGCTGGGCGATATGTTCGCGTAGAAGATTCAACGATTGATATTAAAGCACAGAAGGCGTATTTTACATGTCGAGAAATAATTAACACGTCTTCTCTCGCCGAAATGGTGGAATTGGCAGACACACCAGCCTTAGGAGCTGGCGGGAGCAATCCCTTACGAGTTCGACTCTCGTTTTCGGCACGACAGCAAACCCCATATTCTTCAACAGGATATGGGGTTTTTCTGTTTTATTCGTGATCGATGACGACGGCGAGAGAATGCCGTAGTGCCTTGTTAGTGCCCTTTATTTCGCCGGCGCGGGTGTCGCAGGCACATCCTTCTTATTCGTGAAATATCCGAGGATCATCATGCCGACCGTGACAATACCCGTTACCACTTCGACCGGCCATGACAGCCCGAAGAGTCCCACAAGCGCGACGATGCCCGTCGCAATGCCTGTCACCGTTGCTTTGTTGTCGTTGTCCATTGCCCCACCTTTCATTGATAGTATGCTGCCGATGATTGTTTCTTTGACAAATAGCGTGATGATCTCCGGCCACGACACATGATCATCGTTGACCGGTATTTCTACCCCAGGGATCGAGACAGGCAGCACCTCCGGCATTTCGACCGGAAGCGCGCCGTGTGTCTCGAAGCCCATAGGCTCTATCGGACGTATATCGAGATCGTCCATTTACCTCACCTCGGTCGTCGCCGTCAACTTCATAGTGCCAGCCTGCTTGGCCGTGTATGCGCTGGCCGCGACGACAATCCAATAAATCTTCGACTTCCCCGCCAGCAGTCTGAACGTGTGCGTATAGGCTGTGTCCGCGAATGTAACACCCGTGGTCCCTTCTGTCTTTAATGTCAATGTTCCCTGTCCGATTAAGTTTGTGCGGACCGCTGTCGTAAATTGAAACGCTGCATTGTCATTGGCGAGAGCTGCTTGGACACCGACCGTATCTTTCAGCGCATAGAACCGGAAATACCCGGTGCTGATCGAGTCCATGTCGAGGCGCACATTGCGGATCTCGCCTGCGCAGTCGGGATTGTGCCACGTCGGAATCGATGTTGCCAACAGAATCTTATTGGCCGTTGTGCTTGCCACCCGATCACCGACCGCGTATGCGGCGACGACGGACGAGAGAGTGACGGATGATTCCGATACCACCAACTGCCGGAGTCCGTCAGTCGACTGCGCCTGCACGACCGGAGCCGCGAAGATCGACAGGATGAAGAGAAGTGTTGCTGCAATGAATGTTTTCATTGGTATATCCTTTCTTGAATTGTGAAAAAATAGAGCGTGATTTGAATTTAGCTTTGGTCCATCTGAACGGTAAGTCTGACGATCCCTGATTGCTTCGGCGTATAAGCTCCACGCGCCACAAGCACCCAATAGATTTTTTTATACATGCTCGTCGATGCGAGATTGTATTGAACGAATGACTTTGCGAATCCCATCGATGTTCGGGCCCCGCCCGCATACGTCCCGGCCGTTTCGGTGTTGATCGAGAACTTGTAGATTGTATTGTTCGACATTTCTTTTGTCAGCTGAAAAGTTCCGTGGTTCGCCGTCAAGCTGGCTCCGGTTCCTGCCGAGTCTTTCAGCGCATAGAGGTCAAAGAGGCCGACGCAGACCGAATCGAGTTCGAGCTTGATCAGCGTATTGAACCCCGCATTGTTTTTATTCAGCCAATCAGGGATCGCCGTTGCGAGGATGATTTTATTGGCCGTGCCGCCGCGGACCATCTGGCCGTCCGCGTAGGCAGAGACGACCGATGAAAGCGTGTCCGTGGTGACGATCTCTTTGGCTCCCGATTGGATCTGCGCCTGCGCCAGGGACGCGAAGAGAATGAGTGCTACAAGTAGTTTTTTCATGGTATCCTTTCGTGAAAATGAAAAAGGGTTCGCGCCTCGTTGTGTCTGAGACGGAACCCTTATCGGTTGAGAAAAGCTATGTGTTTATCTAATTAGCCTGAATATAATAGCCGATGCGGTAGAATGCAAGGGATTGTTATTTGTGTGTATTGATAAACGGATTTATTTCCAGCAATATAGTGATCCCTTCTTTACGGAGATAGTCTGCAATGGAGCGCGTCTGATGCCCTGTGCAAACGAGACAGAGACGAAGAGTATGAAGAGAACGAGTAGTTTTTTCATGTGTGCCTTTCGTTAGTGTGAATTTGCAAAGGGGTTAAAATCCCCGAACATCTGAATGATGTTTTCGGTTGGGTTTAAGCGGTGAAAGATTCCGTATGATGCGTTGAATGACTCGCCTTCGAATCCCCATCCAAGCCACGCTATCAAAACAAATACGAGAAGGCGTTGCTTCCATCCGGTGAAGTATCCACACGAGAGAGTTGCGATAGCGAGAGCATAACAAAAAATCCATCCGTGTTTCATGGTGTGCCAATAATCAGCATACCAAACGTTCAGAAATGGAACCGATGGAAAGCTGGGATTGTATTCGTGATTCCCTCCATCATACCACTTCATCATCACGGTATCTTTGTCCACCACGTAACCTTGATACATTGGAGTGTCGTGACCGTAGTCCTTCCGCGCATCCTGCGCTCCGTCGAATTGACCAGCAAGGATCACGAAGAAGAGTGCTGTTGCGATTAGATAGTATTTGCTCATTGCACCACCTTCGTCACAGCACCGCCCGCAGGCGTGAGGTCATTGTGATACATCGACGCGTCCCTACCGTAGGGTTGCATCGTCCCATACCATGCCCTTACCGATCCTCCACATGCCAGCCAATACGCTATACTCGGCAGTTGCCCTGTCGTTCGATAGAGGTAATTGGCATACGCTATTCTGCTGTCGATGTCGGATGGGATTTTATCGAACACAACGTATTGAAGTTGACCGTGTTGGCCCGTAAAATAAAATGAACCACTCGCATAATTGCCTATGGTAATTTGATTTATTCCAATCACACGACCGATGCCAGCCAATGATGCGGTAGTTGCTCCGTAAACCCCATCATAACTTAGTTTGACAAGACCTGTCCGCGTAAAAACATTTGCAATAAAGTGTGATTTTCCATCTCCCATTGAAATTGTTGCCGATGCCGATAATCCACCCACATCGTCGAATAAATTGTTCGTTACCGTTGTTGGCGTAGCAATCGAAACCATTCTCTGCCCCGATACGGTATTTTGGAAACAGGCAAATCGTTCCGATGTTCCGACGGTTCTGCTCCCGGCATTCACCCCTGCCGACAATATCACGCAGTCTTGTGATTGGGTGAGGGAGATGTCGTCGCTCCACGTTGAATCATTCGTCGTCTTTGATGTCTGAACGACAATAAGCTGAATACCTGTCTGCGTTCCGGGCAAAGTTCCGTTTGCAACAAGTTTCGTCCACGTCCATTTCGCACACGATACCGCTCCCGATGTGGCGATTGTTCCGAGCCCTTGGTCGGCAATTAATAATGAAAGGTTTTGAGTTCTATTCGTCCGCACCCATACTTCAGCAGTCATGTTCTGCGTTGTCGTGTTGGCAATTGTTGCGGTCGGATAAATGACGTATGAGCTTCCAGAACCATAAACCCATAATGCCGAACCCGCCCCTGTATGCTTCTGTGCAGTTGAATACGAGAGCGTATTTCCGGCTCCCGTTTGCCACCCCGTCACATTAACATCCACGTAAGGATTGGGTAACATCTCACTGAGGTTGAGGTCGAGGGAGCCAACGACTTCTTCGAGGGTGATGTCGTCGAATAGGAATATTTTCCCCGCACAATAAATATATCGTTGTATGATGAAGTCTGATTTTAGGGCGACAAATACTGCGGTATATTTAGCATACGATGTCGTTGGAGTGAACCCCACATACACGTTGGTTCCGTCCTCAATTTTGAACATAGGATTCAACGCCGTATTGTTCACCAATGCATAAACCGTAAACCTATAAGTTCTGCCGACCTGCATTATGTTGGTGCGCTGGAAGTATATGCCGGAACCGTCCCCCGGTACTTGCAAAACAAGCGCATGATTACCAGAAAACGACGCCGCTGTGTCTGCAATTCTTCCAGTTCCCGCTGTCTCCGTCCAACTCCCAAACACATCAGCACCGCCTGCACCGAGAGTTTCAAATCCCCCGTTATTAATCGTAGGCGAGATGAGTGTATTGACGACGATATAGCTCGGCGCACCACTCCATGACTGCGTTGTGCCGTTGAGGACGGTCGCGTAGGATGGATCATCCTGCGCCATTAACCGTCGGATGATTTGCGCGTCTGCTGTGGAGATTAAGAGTAAGAGAAGAAGTAGTTTTTTCATTGTTTCACTCTCTGTAATGAATCTGCAAGTTGATTGAATAACCATATCTGCG
>CAISDA010000084.1 GCA_903884005.1 uncultured Ignavibacteriota bacterium
CGGAACAGGCCCGCGCTTCATGGAGCAATATGCCCAGCTTCCTCCGGAAAAAAAGCAGGATTGGATCGCCCACTCCGTCGGAAGGGGGGAAACGCCGAGTTCGATCGCGAAACGCTACGGACTCCTGACCTCCGTGCTCCTGGAGGTGAATCACCTGCCGCGATCCAAACGATTAAAGGTCGGATCGACGATGCTTATTCCGGTGCAGGGGCACACGATACTGGCCAAGATGGACCGTCAAGCCCAGGACGAGGCATCGCGTGTGATGGAACAGGCGCCCAGGAAAGACAAAGCCGTCGCCGTCGACGAGGAAGCCGTTACCACTCCTGCGGGAAAGACGAAGCTTATCTACAAGACCAGGAAAGGCGAAAAGCTCACGGTCATTGCCAAGCGATTTGCCGTTCGTCTGACGGATATCCGGATCTGGAATGATATAGAGTATGGAAAGACGATTCGTGCAGGGGCCAAAATAACGCTCTTCGTACCGAATGCGAAGGTTGCTGCCTATCGGTCGATGGCCGGTGTGACGATCGAACAAAAGGATGCGCGGTCCAAGCATCTCGCCGCGCACGAGAATGCGGCTGCAACGGTGCATAAAGTTGCAAAGGGCGAAACACTCGCTAAAATTGCGAAAGACGCCGATGTCACGATCGACGACCTGAAGGCGTGGAACAAACTCTCGTCGAGCGTCATTCAAGTCGGACAAAAAATAAAGGTGCAGGCGCCGGTAACAACAACGGCGCGAGCCAGGAAACAAGCGGCTGCTCCGGCCACGCATACCGTGAAAACGGCCGAAACACTGGAAAAGATCGCCAAGACGAATGGCGTGACCATTGCCGATCTCAAGAAGTGGAACGGCCTGAGCGGATCGAAGATCAACGTCGGCGACAAACTGATTGTCGATGGATCGTCGGCCGATGCGGACGATGCTCGATCCCGCACGGCAGGGAAAAAGCCGGCGAAAAAAAATGCACCGGCAAAACTCAGCTATGTGACATACTCCGTGAAGCGCGGCGATACGCTCGAAGGCATTTCGAAAAAATTTGACGTTGCAGTATCGGAGATCATGAAATGGAACGATCTGTCGACCAAAAGGATCAAGGCGGGCGACAAAATTAAAATTCAGCAGGGGGTCGATTAACCACCCGCGCCGGCGTTTTATGAAAAAAGACTAACAAGCGCACAAGCGCTTTTAGTCTTTTTTTATCTCGCAGCCTGGTTAACATTTTTTAACACAAAGCATATATTCTTTTAAAGAAGAAATTGTATATTATGAACCTCATGCGTTGGTCCTCATCGACCGGACGGACGCGCAGTGTGGTGCTTCGACAACAGCAAATCGCCGGCGCCGATTGAGTCGGATGGCGTTGTGATACTCATATTATGAATGCAATCAGCACAGTGAATCAAATCAGTCTTGTCCCCCGAGTCCGCTTGGCAGCACGCCACTCCACGGCGCTTCTTCTCACGATCCTTTTCATCACGGCGACGTCGCAGCACACCGCGGCGCAATCGCTGGACCTGCCCGCGCACCTGAAAAAAATTACGGACGACGACGGATCGAAATACACGAGCGCAGGCAATATCGGTCTGACCGTGACCAATTACGGCACGCTGGGAACGGGGTTTACCACATGGCCGACGCAGCCCTCGTGCGAATATCCGAAAGGCTCGAAGATCGAGCATCTGTTTTTAGGCGGCCTGTGGGTGGGGGGCATTCCGCGACGCGAGGGCATCATACACGTGTCGACGGCGGCAGTGGACATCGGTTCGGTGAAGCGCCTTGCCGAGGGCTTTGAGATGACGAACGAACTCGGCTCGGTGATTTCCACGCGCTCGTCGCTGCCGGGCGATAAATTTTTCGATACGGCAGCCGTGAGCCATCAGGACTTTGTGATGGATTTCACCGACCGTTACACGCGCATTCCCCAGACGGGCGATTCGATCCCGAACCACACGCCGATGGGCCTGAAGATCCACCTTGAAAGTTACGCATGGAATTTCCCGTTCGCCGATTTTTTTGTGATCCTGAATTACACGATCACGAATACGAGCACAGACATCATCGACGGGCTCTATGCTGGGCTCTGGGATAATGCGGTGGTTCGCAATACGAACCTCTCCGGCAGGCCGGGCGGGCGGGATTTTTACAATCATTCTGGCAAGGGCTACATCGACAGCATGCGGCTCGCCTATACATTTGATTTCGACGGCGTACCGTACGGCCCCCCTGCAAACAGTTATTTCAGCGTGAAGCTGCTTGGTGCCACGCCGTTCCCTCTGAAGCGCGATTCGATCGGCCAGTTTACGTCGTCGCCGCTTGACTCACTGGGTGATCTACGCAAGGACACATACTATAATGGATGGAAATTCAATAACCGTTCGACAGGCTCAACGGCATATTTTTATCCCGACCAGGACGATAATCCGGCAGATCCGTTCAAGGGCAAGTACCAGCGCCTTTCGCGCATGATGCCGAAAGCCAACATCGAAGCGCTGGGCCGCTCGGTGAATGCGGTGTCTTCCGATGGAACGACCCAGGGCGAGGCGCCGGCAAGCATGACAGACCTGTTGTCCACGGGTCCGTTCAAGTCGCTTGCTCCCGGTGAAAGCGTGAATATTGTCTTTGCTGTGGTCACGGCAAAAAAATTCGGCAACGATGCGCCGAGCAACGATTATAAGAATGCCGCTGAACGAAAAACATTGTACACGAACGCAGGGTGGGCCCAACAGGCATACGACGGCGAAGACATCAACGGCAACAATCGCCTGGATCAGGGCGAGGATATTAACGGCGACGGCCGGCTGAGCCGGTTCACGCTGCCGCAGCCGCCCCGCCAGCCCCGTGTGCGCGCCGTGGTGGAAAATCAGCGCGCCACGATCTATTGGGACCGCACGCAGGCCGAGGAAAGCTTCGATCCGATCAGCCGCAAATACGATTTTGAAGGGTACCGCATCTACCGCTCGGCGGCCGGAGCGGACGTGAAGGACCCTTCTAATTTTCTGACATCGATGCAGATCGTCGGCGAGTTCGACCGCGCGGACGACAATGTCGGGTACAATACGGGATTCGGCAAGATCCGGCTCGACAAACCGAAAAAGTTCGACGGCGACACAGTCGCCTATTGGTATCAATTTCCCCCGAAGGACGATCCGATCACGAGCCTCAACGGCTGGCAATATCTCTACGGCGTCTCGGCATTCGATGCGGGGGACTCGGCCAACGGATTGGCGAGCCTGGAAAGCGCGAAAATAATTGTGCGTGTTGTGCCGGGAACTATCGCCACGTCGGCCTCAAGCGACGAGATCGGCGTGTACCCGAACCCGTATTATGCAAACGCGGCGTGGGACAAGCCGGGCGAGCGGTCGAGAAAAATCTATTTTTCGAACCTGCCGGCGCGCGCCGATATCACCATCTTCACGATGAGCGGAGACATTGTCGCCCAGCTTCATCATGAAGGCTCCACATACAACGGGGCGGGGATTAAATGGTTCGACGACTTTGCGGGGCTTGCAGCCCAGCCGCAATTTGCCGGCGGTGAGCACGCATGGGACCTCATCACCAAAAGCGATCAGGCGATCGCATCGGGATTATATCTTTTTACGGTGAAGGACCTTGCCACCGGCGCGGTGAAGCGCGGCAAGTTCGTGATCGTGAAATAACTTTTTTGTCACAGAACGATGTTTTAGAATACTCATATGGAGGCTTCAACAATGAAAAAATTTGTACTCGTTTCGTTGCTCGTGCTCGCCGCGGCGTCATCGGCCTTTGCACAGACCACGTATCCCCTGAAAACATTGATCGACATACAGAAGGTGCCCATCGATTCGCTGAAGCTCGCGGACCAATTGGGAATCGGCGCCGGGGCGCGCTGGTCGTTGCAGATTTCACCTTTGACAAATAATAAGGGCGTGTATGATGTGACGGCACCGAGGACTAACGTTAGTGTTGTGGCTCTTGTGACAGTGCCGCCGCATGTGATCTCGTATACCGCAACAGGAATGACACTGTGCCTCGTGGACACGGGGGCGAACGGATACAAACCCTGGTCTGGCATCATGGTGCGCTATGGCGGTTTTTCGGGATCGTTCGATGCGAACGGGTATAACAGCATACAGCGCGGAGACATTGTTAAAATCCGCGGCAAGATCACAGAGTTTCCGCTCACCAGCATGAACAGCTTTACTCAGTTCGAACCGGACACGAATTATCAGATCTCCATCCTCTCGTCCAACAATACGATTCCGCCGCCGACGAAAATGCAGATCTCCGATTTCAACATCGGACCGAATCCGAACGGCCAAACGAATATGGTGAACGGAGAGCAATACGAATCCAAAGAAGTCATCTTCACCGGATTGACGTGCGTCGGTAACGTGAATTCCACGCGGGGTACATTCATGGTAACCGACGATGCGGGCAACCAGTTCTCGATGTATGACTGGTCATATTATTTTACGCTCGGCAACGGCACTATCACTGTTCCCGGCGATCCAAATTATAAAGTACCGGCGACCGGTCAGCGTATTGACACGCTGCGAGGATATATTGCGACATCATCTGGTGCTGAAGCGACGCGCGGATACAGAATTTGCCCGATCTATCCCGGAGACATGGTGCTCGGGAAAATCCTGCCTGCAGTGCGTTCACACCGCCGGTATCCCGTGGTTGTGACACCGGACAGTCTTCCGCAGGTCAGCGCGAGAATATACAGACAAACAGGGACTCCGACCGGAGCGGCTCTCACGACGATTCAAACTCTTTATAGCGTGAACAACGGTCCTTGGCAGGCATTGCCGATGACGGCCCCGCAGGCGACGAAGGATTCGCTGTATTATGCAACGATCCCGAAACAGCCGGCAGGCACGACGGTGAAATATTTCATCCGTGTGGACGATGCGGACAATCAGAAGACGATCCTCGCCAATAGCAGCGCAATTGCGCAATACGATTCGTCGCAGGGATTCTTCTTCTATACCGTTATTGACCGGAAAACGCGGCCTGTATTGTCGATCAGCGATGTTCAAAACACACCGTTCGTGAACGGACGCACATCGCTCCTTGGCGCGATCGATTCGGTCGGCGGCATTATCACGGCAGACACAGCGAGCCTGCGTCTGGCACCATTAAGCACCATCGGCACGAACGTCTATTATATGCAGTCGACGAATGCCCCCTGGAGCGGCATCTGGGTGTCGGCGCCCGATTCTCTCATGGCGAAAGTGGCCAACGGTGACAGTGTCATTGTATCGGGCACGGTGAACGAGAATTTCGACGTGACGCGCATCGAAGCGGTGACAAAAGTACGCGTGGTCGCAAAGGGGAAGACGATACCGGCGCCCGTGGCGCTGTCGACCGATGTGTTCGGCCAGGGAACGACGACAGGCGAACAGTATGAAGGCATGCTGGTGAGTTTTGCGAATGTCACCGTGACCGATGTGGCTCCGGTCTATACCGAACTCACGGAATTCGAAGTATCGAATGGCACCAAAGCAATCATTGTCCGCCGCGACGGCAAAAACCGCTATTCGAACGTCGATGCGGATACGATAGTCGGGTCCACGATCCTGCGCGTTGGCACTATGATCGGGAAATTGACGGGCGTCGTGTATTACAGCGGCCAGCGCTATAAGATCGTGCCGCGCACGGCTGCAGACTTCGTGAACGTTACGACCTCGGTGCGGCTTGAGCAGACCGGCTCGGCGCCGCAGGAATTTGCACTGTCGCAGAATTATCCGAATCCGTTCAATCCGTCGACGAATTTCAGATTCACGGTGGCCAAAGCGCAGATGGTATCGATGAAGATCTACGACGTGCTGGGACGCGAAGTTGAAACGCTTGTGCACGGGCAGATGAATCCGGGCACGTATACGGTGCAGTGGAATGCGGCTCACATGTCGAGCGGCGTATATTTCTACCGCCTGCAGTCCGGCAGCTTTGTCGAAACGCGCAAGCTCATGCTGATGAAATAAGGTGTGTTTGCGATTCCACCCCTTGTGGGTGGAATCGCAATTTTTTCGAATAATTGTTGTCCTGTTCATGAATAGAAAATATTTTTTAATGAAGAAATTTTCGCTGTTTCTACCGGTTGTTATCGGCGCATTGATCTTGTTCAGTTGTTCGAAGGAACTGCCGAACGAGAACAAATCGAACCAACCTCCCGCCACGCGGCTCTTCCTTGTACCGGAATCGGACCTGCGTGAAACCGTTTCGAAGCAGCACCTCTATTATTATGGAGAGGATGCCGACGGGATCGTATCGGGATTCCTGCTCGCGGTTGTCAAAGGCAAGCTCGCCGGCGTCACGCCCGACACGATCGGCTACACGTGGACGACGAAGGCGGATACGATCATTGCGATGCCGCTTTTGGCCGCCCGCGACAGTTTTACGGTCGTGGTGCGCGCGGTCGATAACCGGTTTTCGGCCCTGTCCATTCCTTCGGGCGCTATCGTTCGTCTGTCGCCGTCGCCGTACTGGGATGTGAACGGCAATGGCGTGTTCGACGGCGCCGATATCGCGCTGCCCTCGATGAGCGGCGGCGTCGATCCGAAAGGCGCACTGCAGCTTTTTCCGATACGCAACACTCCGCCAAGAGTGTCGTTCGCGGTGAACGCTATCGATTCGACGGTCATACAGCAGCCCGACACAACCTATACGGCCGCGACGTTTTCATGGTTTGGAACGGATGACGACGGCAATAACACCATCGCCTCGTACCGCATCGCGCTGAACGATACATCGTCGTCGTCCAGATGGTTCACGCTTAGCGGGGCCGCGACCGGCGTCACGATCGTTGTGTCGCGAGCGGCGAGCGATCCGTCCGGCAGCGAAGTGGATGCCGATGTGTATACCGGAACGTATCCGAGCATGCAGTATAAGGGGAAAGTGCCCGGACTCCGCCTGAACAGCGCCAATACGATATTTCTGCAAGCGCGCGACGTTGCGGGCGAATACAGTCCGGCAGCCAAATTGCCGGGCACCGGCAAAAAATGGTATGTGAAAAAGCCCCAGGGGCGCATGCTCCTGGTGGGTGACTACAGTGCCGGAGACAAGGACGATGTGATAGCGTATTATCGGAGCATGTTTGCGTCGACGCAGATCGCACGGGGCACGCTGGGGTCGTTCGACGTGCTGGACAAATTGAATTTCCCGGCATCGCTCAATCCTGCATTCGTGAAAACACTGCAGCTCTACGACATGGTCTTGTGGATAACGGACAGATTCCCCAGCATCAAACCCGCGCAGGTCAGCCTCTATAATTATACGCAGAGCGGCGGCAAGGTCATCTTCACGACCACCTTTGCGACGGACCTGTCGTATAGCGACCTTCGGGCGCTCAACGATTTTGCTCCGCTGGACAGCATCACCACAGACGTCGTGAACACGGGCAACAAGCCGCCGACGAATGCGGACAGCCGATTGAACGCCCGCACACAGATCCTGCCGATGATGCCGGGATACCCGGTGCTCGCGGCCGACACGGTCAACGTGTACGGCGACATCATAAGTTCACACACTGTCAATGTGAAACGAATTTATAAACGCACCGACTCGCAATACATCTACCGCCTCGATTCCTCGCGCGTTGCCACGCCGCGGTATAAAGGCTCGCCCGAGATCGCATGCATCGACAACGCGAAGCGGTTTGTGATGTTCGCCCTTCCGCTGAACATTGTGAACGGCGCTCCGAGAAATCTGCCGCTGTTCTTCAAGCAGGTTGTCGAAAATGAGTTTGGCATACGATAAGAATGCGGAACGTAGAAAACGAAATTCTGTCAATAGAAAACACAGTACAATGAGTCGTTATTTTACACGTGAATCGATATTCAGCGCCGGATGCTTCCGGCTCCTTCTCAGCGCTGCGGCATGCATCGTGCTCCTCCATGCGTCCGCATTCGCACAAACCACCGGCACCATCGTCGGCAAGATCACGGACGAGAAGACGAAAGAGGGATTGCCGAGTGTGAACGTGAAAGTGAAGGGAACGTACTATGGTGCGGCATCGGATATTGACGGCAACTTCAAGATCGAAAAAATGAATCCCGGCGTGTACAACATCGACGTCACGCTGCTCGGGTATAAAACGGTGCAGTATTCCGGCATAAAGCTGGAAGCAGGCAAGACCGTAACACTGACCGTGAAGATGGGAGAATCCGTACTTGCGCTCGGCACCGAAGTGGTCATCATCGGCGAGAAGCGGCTGTTCGATGTGGAAGAAACCTCGAGCAAGAAGGCGATCAAGAGCGAAGACCTGCAGGTGGCCGCGCTTCGCGACGTGAAGGATGTGGTTGGATTGCAGACGGGTGTGGTGCAGAGCGACAACGAGATCCACATACGGGGCAGCCGCGGGTACGAGAATGCGTATCTCGTGGACGGTGTCTCGGTGCAGGACGTGCTGGGCGGCACCGGCTTTGGCCTTCAGGTGGCCACCGATGCGATACAGGAAGTGGAAGTGATCACCGGCGGCTACAATGCGGAATACGGCCAGGCCACCTCGGGCGTCATCAACATCACGACGAAAGAAGGATCCGATCGGTACACCGGGAGCGTCTCGTATAAGACGGATAAATTTCTCGGCGCCCAATCGCACGCCAATTGGAACACGGATATTCTCGACGGCACAGTGAGCGGTCCGGTGCCATTCGCCAAACTCGTGACGCCGGGATCGCTCAGCTTCTTCGGGAATATTTCGGCGAACATCACGGACGGATTCACACGCTGGTCCCAAACCATTCTCGACGGCAAGCCGGCCGGGTGGCAAACCCATGCGCCTGACCAGCTGATCTCCTCGATCTTCGGGGGAAGCACGTATGCCTTCAGGCAATCGAATGCGTACTCGTGGTCCACGAAATTGACGTGGAAACCCTCGGCGACATTTAAATTAAGCTACGCCTATAACCAGTCAGTTTCGATCGATCAGAACAGTTCCACGATCAAGACGACGCTCGAGCGCGAGGAACCATCGCCGGGATACCAGTATGAATTCCAGAATATTCTCGACAGCGCAGGCACATACACACAGATCAACGTGCAGCAGACCATTGCCCTGACGCATACGCTGAGTCCAAAATCCTATTACGAGGTCCGGGCGAGCCGGTACACGGCGCATGTGCGCGGAGATGCGAACGGGAAAGACTACAACGGCTATTCGGAGCCCAAGGATATCGTGACATTTCCGATTCAATATTATAACCGCGGCGGCGATACAGTGGGCGTGATCCCGGGCGACGGCTTCTACGACGTCGGCAGTCCGACGACGTGGCGCGATCACTATTTGGACGAGTTCACTCTGAAACTGGATTATACCTACCACTTCAGCGAGCAGAATAAATTCAAGGCGGGTGTCGAATCGAAATTCCAGTCTATGCAGATGATCGACATCTCTCAGCCGTGGATCAAGCCGCTCGGCTTGAACAACGATATCTACCAGGTGAACCCGGCGATGGGCGATCTCTACGCGCAGGACAATATCACCATCAAGGGCATGGTGCTGAATTTTGGGATGCGTTTCGATTATTGGTTCCCCGGAAAATTCGTGGACGACGCGATCAGCAATCCCAACATTCCGCTCGCCTCGGAGGATATCCGCCAGAAGTACCAGGACCAGACCTGGACACTGTTTGGGCGTCATTGGAAGGGCCGCATCAGCCCGCGTCTCGGCATTTCGCATCCGGTGTCGGACAACCAAACGCTGTTCTTCTCGTATGGACATTTCTCGAAATTGCCGAAGCCGACCTATGTGTATTCGAAGCTGACCGAGTCCAGCGCACGCTCCTCGATCCAGACGATCGGCAATCCGAACCTGAACCCTGAAACGACGGTCGCCTACGAGCTCGGGCTGCGCAATCAACTGAGCGAGAACGACGTGCTGACGGTGACGGCGTACTATAAGGACATCTTCGATTACATCACGGCCAGAACCGTTGCGGCGAAGGGCGGGCGGTACTTCGGCACCTATACCACGTATGTGAACTCGGACTATGCACGCACGCGGGGCGTGGAATTCGAATACACGAAGCGTATGGGCGCCCACTTCAACACGACGCTCTCGGGATCGTATTCCATTGCGACCGGAAAAAGCTCGTCGGCAAATGAAGCCCTCTACAATCTTGTCAGCGGCGGCATCGAAACATCGATCAAGGAAAGTTTTGTCTCGTGGGACCGTCCGCTCCAGGGGTCGCTCAGCCTGAACATGAATGTGAAGAAGGGCGAACCGTTATTCGATTTTGCTCCCGGCGTGCTCGACGATTATAATTTGTATGCGCGCGCGTTCTATCAATCGGGCAAACGCTACACGGTCCAATTGTATACCGGCGTCGGCACAGACGGCCGGTCGCAGTATATGGCTGACCCGTATAACGTGTATGAAGGGATCGGAGATTATTGGTTCTATATCAATTTGAATTTTGAAAAATATTTCGATCTTGGGTTCTCGAAACTGACGGTGAGCATGGAAGTGCAGAACGTGCTGGACAATAAAAATTCACAGATCATCAACCCCGTCACGGGGCGGGCCTATGAATACGGTGACGAGACCCCGTCGTCGTATAACGATCCGCGGTTCCCGCAATTGCAGGGGACGGTCACTCCTTATCCGTATAACCCCGCACGATATCTGGCACCGCGCACTGCAAAAATCGGCGTTTCATTCAGATTCTAACGGCATCATTCACGATTGCGGACGAAAAGAACAAAAAATTCATGTATACTTTTTCCATACAAAATCATCGACAGTACGGCCGGCGGTGTTCAGGCATACTTCTCATTGCCGCGCTGATGCTGGCCTGTGTTCATCGTGCCGAGGCTCAGCTTGTGCCGAATCTCGGCGGCCAGCGTTCGGGCATCTCATCGTTTCAATTTTTAAAGATAGGACCGGATGCGCGCGGCACGGGCATGGGCGAATCGTTCGTGGCCGTGGTGAACGACGTCTCGGCCCTGTACTGGAATCCGGCGGGATTGACCAATGCCGCGACTGACCAGGCGATATTTTCACACACGGAATGGCTCGTTGATCTGAAGCACGAATTTGCGGCGGCGAGTTACCATTTGTCGGCGAACGACGTGCTCGGCGCGTCATTCACATCGCTCCATACCGATCCGATGAAGATCACGACAGAGACGCAGCCCGGCGGCACGGGCAATTATTTCTCGTTCAGCGATATCGCGGTGGGGGCTACGTATGCGCGGAAGATGACGGACCAATTCAGCTTCGGCGTAACGGCGCGCTATGTGCGCGAGACGATCGATATGCTGAAGACCCAGGCGGTGCTGATCGACCTCGGAACGTATTACACGATGGGAATCGGCAGTGCGCGCTTTGCAGTGGTCGTGACGAACTTTGGGAGCAATGTGGCCCCTTCGGGCAGCGTTGTGAGCGGGAACGGATCGACGGTGTCTACGTTTCAATCCTATTCTCCGCCCACCATGTTCAAACTGGGCGTCGCTTTCGAGCCGTATGAGACCGAGCAGCACCGGGTCACGACATCGATACAATTAAACCATCCGAACGACAACGCCGAGAACGTCCGGCTCGGAGTGGAATATGCGTACGACTCGATGTTCTTCCTTCGAGTGGGCGTGAAGCGCACGATCGGTGAATCGATGCTTTACGGATCGACATCGTCGGCGGAGGATTATGCATTCGGGGCCGGTGTTCGCATTCCCATCGCCATCATGACGGTGAATGCCGATTACAGTTTTGCCAATTTCAACGATTTAGGCGCGGTGCATCGCTTTACCGTCGCAATTTCGTATTAATGGCAGAGTCCTTACTATTTTTCGTTTACTGATTCGAGACTATGAAATATTTACTACTTTTTTTTGCCGCAGTGTTGATCGCAGGCTGCCAGAAACAATACGACCTCTCGTCGCTGCCGTCGGCAGCGAATCTGCCGGCCGTCGGCGATACGACATACATTCAGAAGGGAACGTGGGAGGGATTCAATCATCCTCGCACGATCCTGTACGGAGCGGATCAACTGTTTTATGTGTGCGATACGGACTCGAACCGAGTCGTGATGCTGAATCTGGCCGGACAAATCCTAAGCGTTCGTTCGGGCATACTGCATCCCATCTCGGTCGGGCAGGATTCGCGCCTGGATCTGATCGTCGGGGCTGAAACGCTGGAACCGTCCACCGGCGATACGATCGGCGTTGTGCTCCGCATTCACCTTGTGGATGCCGGCCACCAGCTGGGATCGGCGAAGATCGACACCATATGGAAGGAACCGGCACGTCCGCTGCGCCGCTTTGTCGGCATCGGCATCATGCCTAACGACGAGTATCTGGTCCTTCGCGACGGGCCCGACAACAGCAGCGTTGTGGATCCGGACAGCCGTGTGCTCCGCTTCCGCTATGTTCATGTGAATGCAACGGCACGGAAAGATTCGTTCATCACGCCGCTGGGCGATTTGCAGTCGGGCATCGGCGGCGCCATCACGTATGTGAACCGTCCGACGGGACTGGCAACATTTCCGGGCAGCGCGGATTTCATCCTTGTGCAGCAGTCGCAGGGTGTATCGTATGCGGCCGTATGGATGGTGTATTCGAAGACAAATGATTTCGAAGGATGGCAGCCCAAGTTCGATCCGTCGTTGCCCGAACAGCGCAGCACGGACATTATCGTGCCGAACCGGTTCGCCGATGCGATGGGAGTGGCGATCGACCGGTACCGCCGCGACATTTTTATCATCGACGCGCAGCAGGACAGCGTTGTGAAATTTAACAGCCGCGGACGGTTCAAAGCGGAATCGTTCGGAAGTCTGACGCCCGGCGTCTCTCTGAAAAATCCCCAGGGAGCGGCCGTCGCCGAGAATACGCTGTATGTGTGCGATACGGGGAACAACCGCATTGTGCTCTATCGGCTGTCGACCGACAACTAGATCGCGGGAGTGTTTTTTTTACAGGCTGCCCCGTCTTGCCATCGAAGCGCGGAGCGGCTGCCCGAGAGGGCAAACGGCTCGCTTCGACGGCGGATCTGAGAGGCAGCGACGACCACGGTATCGCTCTCAGTCTGTATCTAATGGGAGCTGAACGATGATGGTTGTAGAATGTTTTTTATAATTCGATTCTATGTCGAATGTCCCTCCATAAAGGCCCACGATCCGTTTTACAATAGTCAGACCCAGCCCCATTCCGGCTTGCGCATTTACTTCCCTGTCGAACTGCATATAGGCACCCACATTTTGCACATCCATCGCCTGCATCCCGCTGCCGATATTCGATACCGACAGTTCGAACATGAATTTGGTCGGCTGCGCTTTAACCGTGACGATGGATTTAGGCTCCGAAAATTTAAATGCATTATCGACGAGTTCGATCAGCATTCGCTCGAAATGCTCGTTCGCGATTTTCGACGACGCATTGATGACGGAAAACCGAAAATCATCGCGGCGATTATACGCGAGAGACTTTTCCAGGATGATCGGAGCGATGTTACTCTCGCTGATGTATGTCGATCGGGACTGAAACTTCTGCCTCATGATCGCATCGTTGTTCCATAATTCGAGGCGCGACAATAATATGATATTTTCAACATTATGAATAAGCCGGTGCCCGTTGCGATAGATGATCGTGACGAATTTATTCAATTCCTCGTCGTCTTTGATCTGCTCTTTCTTTAACAGGTATTCGCTTGCGGTGATCATGATGCCCAGGGGAGTCCGGAGTTCCATAGGAATTGACCGGTTGATATTCGCCCGCAGGTTTTTGAGTTTTTTTTCTGTTACGTTCGCACCGGCTTCCAGTCTTTTTATTCGAACATCGATAGCGCTCAACATTTGCTCCTCGGTGAACGGTTTTTCCAAATAATCGTCGGCACCCAAGAGCATGCATTGGCGGTATGCTTCTTCGCGGGGAAGGGAAGTCATCATGATCGTTGGAATGCATGTTGTCGATATATCCTTGCGTAACCGTTCTAAAAAAGAATAGCCGTCCATTTTATCCATTTTGATATCGCAAATAACGATGTCCGGAAGGATCGTTGACGCCAAATGGATCCCTTCTTCGCCGCCTTCAGCGACCTGCACATGGAAATTTGCATTTTCAAGGAAAAATTGTAGGGTTTCCCTCAGCGCTGCATCATCATCGATGACAAGTATGTGTTTCTTGCCCATTTATTCCTCCGCAATGTTCAACATAAGAACGTTATTAATCGTTTGTTGTAAAGCAAATTCGGTGAATGGTTTTGCCAGCACATTGTCTATGTGAAATGATTGAATCTTATTGAGCATTTCCTCGGATTGATCTCCCGTCATCACGGCAATGCGCATGCTTGGATTCGATATCCTCGCACTCGAGATGAGCTCAAATCCATCCATAAGAGGCATTTGAATGTCGGTCAGAAGAACATCGATCGGCCTTACAGAGTGTGTGAGTATTTCCATCGCATGGGCGCCATTCGTAGCCTGGATCACATGATAGTTGTTGGCTTCCAACTGAATACGTGACAGTTCGCAGAATGAGTATTCGTCGTCCACGACAAGAATATATTCACTGTGGCCCTGGGTGAATGAATTGTCGAAGGTTTCGGTCTTCTTCATTATGCCTGCGTCGGTAAAAGGGAAATACAGACATATTTCAGTGCCTTGTCCGACTTGGCTAGTCACATTGATAAGCCCTTTGGTTTCTTCGACGATCCGTTTTACCATTGGCAATCCAAGGCCAGTGCCCTTTCCTTCGCTCTTCGTCGTGAAAAAATTGTCGAATATTTTTGGCAGCACCTCTGGAGAAATTCCGGCCCCATTGTCGCGGATACTGATCCTGACGAAGTTCTGATGAGGCAAAGCCTCTTCAAATTGATTGGTGCTGTCGGTTTGACGTAAATTTATCCCGGAGATAATGATGTGGCCGGACGCGCTCATAGCGTCGCGTGCATTGATAATAAGATTCATGACGGCTTGCTCGAACATTGTCGGATCAATCTCGATGAGGGGGAGATCTTTAGCGGCGTTCAATGAAAGACTGATCGTTTTAGGAAACGTCATTTTACAGATATCAACTATTTGGGTCAAAAGATGGCGGCATTGCAGCGATCGCGTTCCCGGTGCGTTGACGCCCCGCCCGATATTTAAGATCTGTTTGACCAACAACCCGGCATGGTTCACGCTGGAGGTGAGAAGATCGAACACCCGGGCATTTTTTTCGTTGTATAATTCCTTCCTGAGAAATCCCAGGGACATGGTGATCGGGCCGAGGGCGTTATTGACGTCGTGCGCAATACCGCTTGCCATGGTGCCGATATTCTCTAATCGCTGTATCCGTGCGTATTGTCTCTCCAGATTTTTCTTGTCGGTAATGTCCGTATTAATGACCAAAAATTTGGGGATTGTGCCGTTTTCACCCTGTATCAGACTCCAATGGCTCCGGACAACGATCGCTTGTCCATTTTTCGTTCGTTGCTGGATGTCGCCTTGCCAGACTCCCTTGTTCGTTGTCTCTAAAAATGCCTCAAGAATTATTGGCGATTTTTCGGTCTCAAAGAAATTATAGCTTTTCCGGTAGCTCAAGGAATTCGGCGGCCACCCATACAGGCGTTCCACGCTCTTATTGCAATACGTGATGGTGCTTTCGGCGTCGAGGACGATGATGGCGTCGTGTGCTTCATCCAATAAATGACCCTGCCACAGAATCTGTTCCTCTGCATTTTTGAGCTGCAATAATTCGTATTCGATTTCATTTTTAGCCTGAACAAGGTCCTTTGTGCGTTCTTCAACCCGTGTTTCAAGCACCTTATTCAGATACGTCATGGTGTCTTCCCGGCGCTTCAACTCCGTGACGTCATGAATGTACACGACCAATTTAGTATTCGGATACTGCAGAATTTTTGTGATCGTGATCTCCACAAATAATTCTGTTCCGTCTTTTTTTTGCACCTTCACTTGAGAGCGGTCGGCCATCCTGAGAATGGTCGCGTGCGATGCAAGGAATGCCTCCATGTGATGTTGGTGTTCTGTATGGACTATTCCAGGGATGAAAAGATTCACTGATTGTCCGATGATTTCCTCAGGGCTGAAATTGAACAATTCAGTGATCCGCGAGTTGGCATATTCAATGATACCGTCTGTCGTGACGGTTAACATGCCAATTTCGATATGTTCGATGAGACTGGTCAGAAGTTCCTGCGATTTTTCGACCTTGGTGTTTGTTTCAATGCGCAGGACGGCGTTGACGATCGTATCTGAAATAGTCCGAAGGAAATAGGCGTCGTCTGCGATCTCTGTTTTGAACGGCTGTTGGACATAATCGAATCCGATGAATCCGAACAGCGAATCGGCGGCGAAAATGGGAACCACAATCACGGACCCGATATCCTGCGATTCAAGCAATTTCTTTTCCTCTGCGGCTTCATCTCCCATTGCGCTCACATTGGGAACGATGATCAATTCATTCGCATGCAATTTTTTCATCCACCAGGGAAAGATATCTGTGGGGATATTGTTAAGAAGCGCGATCTGCGGGGCGATGCCTTCGGCACACCACTCGTGCGTATTCGTCATGGACATACTATCTCCAGACAGTCTGAAAATATACGCCCTATCGACGCCGGCATAGCCACCCATGTGTCCCAACACGTCCGTCAGTATGGGATCCAGTGTCTCTTCGGTCGTCACTGCCAGCAAGTTGGAAAGGAAAAGAATTTTATTCTGAAGTTCATTCTTGCTGGCAAGCTGAGCGATCGATTCTTTGCCGTCGGTAATATCCCTTCCCACCGCTTGAATTTCAATGATCGTATTGAATTCGTCGAGGATCGCGTTGTCTTCCCATTCAAGCCATCGCAGTCCGCGCACGGTCATGATACGGTCCTGGATTCGCACCCGGTATGGAGGACGTGCCAGTCCTTCAATCAAATTCTGTGATACGGTTGTGTCGTTTTTATGTATCAATGGAACGAATGATCTGCCGAGCAATTCCTCGCGGGTTTTTCCTATCATGAGACAATAGGCGTCGTTGACAAATGTGAGTTCTTTGCGGACATTAAATCGGACGACCACGTCGTTCTGTGATTCTACCATTCCGCGATATCGTTGCTCACTTTCGCGCAATTTGATTTCGGCATCGAGCCGGACCGAAACATCCCGTGAAATCCCGAATAACGCCGGCTGCCCGCTCCAGGTACCGGACGTCACACGTGTTTCGACCGGAATCTGATGTCCATCGATCGCTTCAAGAGGGACCGGGCAATAATCTGCAGTGCCTGCAAGCATCTTGCCAATGATGGTCGTCGCTTCGCCTCTTCTATCGGAGGGGTGGAGCAACAGCACATCTTTGTTGAAGAGCTCGCCATGTGTATACCCTAATCTCCGGGAAACGACTGAGTTGTACGACAGGATTCGACCATGAGCATCGAGCACAAACATAAAATCATCGATTGTATCGAACAGGAGTTGAAAATTCTTTTTACTTTCCTGCAGGAGTTCGCTCGTGCGAATACGCAGAAATGCATTGCCAAATTGGAGGGCCATCGTCTCTAACACGGTTTTTGTCTGGGACGGAATCTCTTCTTTGGTATGAGACGCAAGATTCAAGACGGCGATCAATTCTTGGTTATGCATGACGGGAACGATCATCAGGGATTTTAGGCCCTCTGCCTGTTCGACGTCGTTTAATTTTCCGATAATGTTTGAATACGTTCCGTACAGGGCCTTCCCTTTTTGCACGGCCAATGCCTGTATCGAGTCCGGAGCGTAATAGGATGACGCCTCGATAAATTCCGGTGTGAGTCCGTGATGATATTTTAATGCGAGAGAACCGTCGGCCGGATCAATGGAATAGATGCCGCCGCTATCTATCCCTTCGATCTTCAATGCAGCGTTGAGCAGATAGAGAAACGATTGACGAATATCGGAGAGGGAATTAAGATCGACACTCAGACCCAGCACTATTGCGCTTATATGTTCAGCTTGCTTCCGTTCGCTGATGTCGGTGTGCGTGCCAATAACACGGCCTGGCAATCCCTCCGCCGTCCAATGAACAACCATGCCGCGATCGAGCACCCACTTATATGAACCATCCTTGCACAACACGCGATGTTCGTTTCTATAGACGGGAACGTCCTTTCGGAAGTGAAGCTGCAGGTCATCCAGGCAAAGCTGGAGATCGTGGGGGTGAACGAGCCGCTTCCATTCATCCATAGTGGTTCCGATGTCGCCATCATCGTATCCCATCATTGTTTTCCATTGGTGGGAATACGATACGTCACCGGTCACGGTGTTCCAATCCCAAACGCCATCGCCGGAGCCATCCATTGCGAATTGCCATCGCTCTTCGCTGTCTTTCAGGCTTTTTGTCAGCGATTCGGCGATCGCAGTCGCCCTACTTTTTGTGTTTATCAGCGCCCAGTACAAAAACGCGAGCAGTACAATGGCGAGCAGGCCGCCAATGGCAATGACCCAGGCAAGAGTGTAGTGTACTTCCGTCGATTGGCTGGGGTATCGTGTCAATCGTACATGCCACAGATGATCGTTGAACAAAATTGACGTTTCCGCAGAGAGAATCGATATATTTGTTGAGTCGATAGTGCCTGCCTGCTTGCTGTCGTATAACAACGCCTCGGGCCGGGAAAAAGGATTGTCAAATATTTCCAGCCGAATTTTCTTCCCTGTTGTCGTTTCATATCCGCCGACGATGCCGTGCATGAGATCGTTCATTCTGTACGGACTGTAGACCCAGCCTCGTATCGCCTTTCGGCGTTCTTCAATTGTTGTGCGAGGCATACGCTGTTCATACACGGGAATATACATGAGCGTACCGGCCTGAACATCTTTTCCCGTTTCCTGTTTTAAGACGACTTTGCCGGAGATCGCGGCTTTTTCGAAGTCGCGCGCATATGCCATCGCTTGCCGGCGTATGGGTTCCGAATACATGTCGTATCCGAAGGCGCGCTGATTTCTTTCGGTGAACGGTTCTAAATAAATTATTGATGTGTAGACGTCTCGTTTGCCGGCTGGTTGTATGGCGTAGCGGGGATATCCTTCACGACGAATTGCGGTTTCATGGCTCGACACCTGGGCAGGCGGGACGATCACAGAATATCCAATGCCCTGGATACCGGGGAGT
Source organism: uncultured Ignavibacteriota bacterium (assembly GCA_903884005.1). Taxonomy (GTDB): domain Bacteria; phylum Bacteroidota; class Ignavibacteria; order UBA10030; family UBA8401; genus CAISDA01. The sequence continues at coordinate 19,058 of CAISDA010000084.1, forward strand.
GTGCTGTCGACCTGCAGGTTCCCGATAAATTTCTTCCATTCCACGCGGGTGATCTTATCGGAGTGCTCGATGAATGACGCACAGGTCTGCAGCATTAACGCGTGTGCGCTCAGGCGCGAATCGATTTTGGATTTTATTTCGCTGCAGGCAAAATCGGAATCCTTCTTCACGTTGTCATCAACATCTTTTTTCGCAGTCAAAGCAGAAAACAATGTCAATACAATACCGAGGAAAAAAAATACCGATGCGATCCAATGGGTTTTGAGAGTCTTCATAACGCAGGCGATTCCAGATCAAAGTAAGTATGCACTTTCCGCGTGTGCATATGAGTCCATAATATACCATACTAGCAAAGTGAATGCCACTTATAATTATAAATATTCTTACGTAAAAGGCGTATAAAAATTTTAATAATTTGTAGATTCTACAATATTCCTTCATGTTGTTCCTTTTTACAAAATCCTCTCTTCATTGGTTTAAAAAATAGTGAGGAAATACTGGAATGTTTGAGATATTCAATATTGGCACAGAAGTTGAAACTTTTGTTGATGATTCTCCTGCCCAGTCACATTTCCATATTTTAAAAGCACATAATGATAAAAATCCTTGTGGTAGATGATGATGACGATATGCGAAGAAGTATTGTGACAATTTTGAAGTCTGAAGGATTTACAATGTTTGAAGCCGATAATGGAGAGACGGGACTTGAGATGGCGATAGAGCACTCACCGCAGCTGGCCATTATCGATATCGATATCCCCAATATCAACGGGTTCATGTTATCGGAACTGTTGAAAGAACATGATGAAACTGTTGATATTCCCGTTGTCCTGATGACCGGCATGGCACAACATGCGTATGCATGGAAATTTGATGAAGAGATCGTATACCTCGAAAAGCCGTTCGACGATGTCGCATTGCTAACAGCGGTCAAACAACAACTTTTTGTCACTCCACACACCAATACGTAATACAATGGCCGATACCATGGAATCCATACCCATCACTGCATCCGACCGATTACTCTGGATGCAAGAATATGAACAGTGTTCAAACGTCAATGCGGTATGTCAAAAATACGGGATCAGCCGCAAGACATTCTACAAATGGCTGAAGCGGTATCTTTCATCCAGACAGGATCCCGACAGTCTATCAGAACACTCGCGCGCACCGCATCGGTCGCCGATGCAGACGACTCGGGAGACCAGTCTGCAGATCCAACAACTCAGGAATGAGACCGGGTATGGGCCGAGAAAAATACGGGACATCCTGCTCTCGAAGCACGGTATCTCGCCTTCCGAACGTACCATCTGGAAAATATTTCAACGCACACAGACTGTTGAGAATACTGAATTCAAGTTCATGAGCGAGCATTATACCAATCCGGTCGTGCCGGGCCACGTGATCCAGGTGGGAGTGCTGACGATTGACGCATCTCTGCCGGTTTCCCATATCGTCCAATACACGGCGATGGACAGCATTACGCGGCTGCGGATCGTAAAAATTTATAAAACGCATTCGACGCTCAACGCGCTCGATTTTATACAGCACATGCGTGCCGAATTTCCGTTCCCGATTGTTTGTGTGCAGACAAAAACGGACACCGTCTTCACGAGCATCGCGAATCCCGGCAGAAAGAGTCATGCATTCACGGCGAACATCCATACCATGGGCATGACGCACGTTGTTGTCATGCATGGAGGGATGGTCAGGAACAGGAAAGTGGACCGCGCGCATCGCAGTGACATCAACGAATTTTATACAACGAACACGCAATGGGAATTCGAGGGTCTCGGGAAGCAGGTGCAGGGATACATCGATCACTACAACAATCAACGGAAGGCGAGCGAACTGGGGAATAAAACCCCTGCCGAAGTGCTGCGAACGTACAACGATTACAAGACAGTGAAACAATTTCACTCGGCTTGATCAAGCAATGCGCGACCATACGGCATCGACCTGTCGGCGGACGCCGCCCAGTGACGAACGATCCGCCGGAAGTACGGCAATTACGGCTGCCGTAAATTCATGTCGAGCAGAATTTTATGTATGCTTTGGCGTGAAAGGCCGGATAATTTTGCAGCCAGCGAAACATTCCCTTTCGCCGAGATCAGGAGGTTTTCGAAATATATTCTTCGAAACTGCTGCTCGGCGATTTTATATTTAACCAGTTCCTGATCGTGAACGACGGGGTGTGCCTGAAACGATGTGTTGGCCCATTCATCACTATCCCGGTTGAAATCCCCGGGCAGCAATTGATTGCCGGATGCGTTGACGAGCGCATGTTTTATGGCATTTTCCAGTTCCCGCACATTGCCCGGCCAATTATAGGCCTCCAATTTTTTGAGAAGCGCGGGTGTTGCGGAGAAGTGTCCCTTGTTCATTCTTATCTCATAGAGCCGGAGGAAATGGTTGACAAGAATTTCGATGTCCTCTTTTCGTTCGCGCAACGGGGGAATTTTGATGGAGATACCGGTGATGCGATAGAAAAAATCTTCGCGCAGACCGGATTTCTGGATGGCCTGCACTAGATTTTCATTTGTTGCCATAATGATCTTCACATCAACCTTTATCGGCGGTTTTCTGGCGTCCTGCCCGACCCGGGAGATAGTTTTATACTGCATAAAATGAAGCAGCTTCAGTTGAACGGACGTTGTGAGACTCGAAATTTCCGGAATATAGACCGTTCCTCCGCTTGTCGCTTCGATCAACCCAACGCGCGCATGATCTGCACCCGAAAAAGCGCCTTTTTCATGTCCGAACAATTCAGACTCGATGAGTGATTCATTCAGGTTCCGTAAGGGAATTGTCGTGAAGACATTCCCTTTCCGCGCGCCTCTATTGTGGATTTCAAATGCTACGCGGTCTTTCCCTACCCCCGATTCTCCCACCAGGAGGACATCGAAATCTATTTCGGCGACTCGCGAAATTTCCTTATCAACTTTTTCCATCGAAGGTGCAGAAAAAACAAATTCCTTCGGACCGTCGGCGGATAAATCTTGTCTCGTTTTGACCCGTGTTTCGTGGATCGACTGCTGGTAGATGTCTATTTTTTTTTCAGTATTTCGGTGGAACCGTAGAATGCGCTCGTTCTGTGCTTCAATGACATGCAGGAGATTCTCCATTGAGACCGGCTTTTCCAACACATCGTCGGCCCCGAGCCACATTGCTTTCCGTGCGATATTCGAATCGTACGAACCCGTCACCAGAACGAACGGTACAGTCGACAGCGTCGGATGCAGCCGAATATCGTGCAGGATGTCGAATCCATTTCTCAAATCCATATGGATATCGCACAGGATAAAATCGATGGCCCCGGTTTGAAGGACATCCAATCCGATTTTTCCATCGCTTACAAAGACAGAAAACCCCTGCGGAACCAATGCAAGTTCACACGACTGTCTCCAGAATTCGTCATCATCAATGATTAGGATGTTTTTGATCATTGGTTCATCCACAGTGGTATTCGACGGTTGATAAGGAATATGAACCTCGCAAAAGGAAAATAGTATATCAAAAGAAAGGGGCTTCAAATAGCACAGCATGCTCATTTCGATACTGCTGACGTTCGACATGTAATATAATATTATATTCGACTAAAAAAATCAGTTAGTAATTATTTTCGGACACCGACGAGTGCGGCTATTTTTTTCCCCCGGAAGCGAGATTCAGGCTGACCGGTCCCGGTTCCTTTATCGGAAGCGTACGTGAAGTTGTCGTGTCGTTTCCCCTGGTAAGCGCATGTTCTTGGGCAATGGTGGTTTTCACAAACGACTCAATGGCAATAGGCAGTATGACAAGAGAGGCGAAGAGAAGCACGGCGATCAATGTCAATAAACTGAAGACAACGGTATTAACGGATCGTTTATGCCGGGCTTCACGCAAAACGAGATCCTTTAAGGTTTTATTTGCTGCCAGCAATTCGGCACAATGTTGATCCAGAATGGATTTAAGATACACCTCGCCAATAAGCCTTTTTACTTCGAGAGGAGGTGCTTCGCTGTCATCCTGCTCACGCGTATGTAGTAGTTGTTTGATCATACCAGACATCCTTCAGGTTAGTTGCGTTTATTCTGCTGTATGTTTGCCGCAACGAGATGTACGCCATTCGGTTCCCCGATGGTTTATCCTCTTGCGGAGCATGGATCGTGATCATGAAAATCGCAACCGCTGCTGACTATTGTACAGATATAATCAACGCAATAGTTATGCCAAAAAAAACGCCATTTCTGGCGGTGAATTCGATAGTTGCATTTTTTTGTGTAAAGAACGGGCGACAGCACTGTAAATGCACGCAGACAAAGGCGGAAAAAAAGGGGGGGGGAATACAGCATGGACAGTATGCTGCCGCTGAACCGGAGCGAAATGGAACACGTCGCGCATGGTGACGGGAACCAATGACGGAAGCGATTGTCGTCGTTAGCGGGGCCGGCCTCTTGGCCGACAGCGGCACGCCTTCACCGTGGCGAAGATCATCCCGTATTTCTCAATCCCGCAGCGATGCCGTTAATGCATAAAAACATCACTTCTTCGAGCGACGCGCGTTCTTGTTGAGAGAGGGATCCGTCGCGCAATCGGCGCAGCACTTCAACCTGTATGTAGCTCATCGGATCGACATAGGGGTTGCGCAGCTGAATAGAACGCTGAAGCGTCGGATTGTTGTCCAAGAGGTGTTCCTGTTCAGACACATCGCACAGCGCGCGGACTGTGTGATCGTACCGGGTTTCGAGATCCGTGAAGATCGTGCGGCGCAGTGTGCCGGGTTCCACCAGCGAGGCGTATTCCTTCGCGATCCCAAAATCTCCCTTCGCGAGAACCATCTGTATCCCATTCACCATCGATTCGAAGAAGCTCCATTTTACGTACATTTCTCTGAGCAGCATCCTTCGCGAGGATGACGAGCCAGGTTCTTGCACGTATATTCCCATACCGTCTTCAACGCCGAGCCAGCCCGGCAGCACATGCCGGCTCTGCATCCAGCTGAAGGCCCAGGGGATGGCGCGCAGGTCTTCGATGCGTTCGGAGACCGTGCGTTTGGCGGGACGCGAGCCGATATTTAATCGCGAGATCTCGCGGAGCGGCGTTGCCTGCAGGAAATACTGGACGAATTCCGGCCGACTGTACACCGTTGTGCGATAGGAGACGAGACTGTTGCGGGAGATCTCGTCCATTGCCTCGTGAAACGCATGCTGCTGCTGTGCATCGCCGGGGTCCGTCTTGCGGGTCGAGACCGCGAGCAGGGCGGACGAGGAGAGTTCGAGCGAGCGCCGGGCGATCTCGACGTATGCATATTTCAGCGCGATGACCTCGCCCTGTTCGGTGATCTTGATCTTATAATTGACGCTGTCCGACGGCAGGGAGGCGATGGCCTGGTATTCAGGACCGCCGCCGCGGCCGACGGTGCCGCCACGTCCGTGGAAAAACATCCAATCAACATGAAATTCGCGGGCGAGGGCGGAGAGCCGCTGCTGGGCCTGATAGAGTTCCCAATTTGACGCAATGATGCCCCCATCCTTGCCGCTGTCCGAATAGCCGACCATCATTTCCTGAACATGCTGCCGTGCGTCGAGATGACGGCTGTAGGCGGGATTTGTGTAGAGCGCCCTCATCAGGCCGGGCGATGCCCTCAGGTCGTCGATGGTCTCGAACAACGGCACGATCGTCATCGTGCTCGTGGTGAGGCCGGCGCGTTGAACGAAGAGGCCCGTCAGTTTCATCAGGAAGAGCACTTCCAGAATATCGGCGGGGGATTTGGTCATGCTCACGATATACGAGCCGATTGCGCCGCCGGCGATGCTTGCCTGCGCCTGAGCGATCGTGCGGAAGACAGCGACACATTCCCGGCTCTGTGGGGGGAGATCGGCGTCGGTGACATGGAACGGCGAGTCGGAGACGATCTGCTGCGTGAGCCAGGATGCGCGCTCATCGTCCGTGAACGACAGATAGTCTACGCCGTGTGCGGCGGCGGCGTCGTGGATCGTCTGCGTATGCACGGTGCGGTGCTGCCGGATATCGAGCGCTGCGAGATGGAAGCCGAACGTCTCCACCAGGCGTATGCAATCTTTTAATGTGCCGTCGGCGATCAACGCTCCGCGGTGCTGACGCAGGCTCGCATCGAAGAGCACGAGATCGTCCAGGAATTCCGAGGCGTTGCGGTAGGCGTTGTCGTACGCCTTCACTTCGCCCGCGATATTGTTCCTGAAATTCGTGACCTTCAGATGCATGAGCGCGATGAATTTCCGATACACCTCATGTTCGTTGCGTATGAATTTCGGATGCGACTGCTTCGTGCGCGCGTACCCTTCGGACACGATGCGTGTGAGTTCGGAGCTCACGCCGACGATCTTTTCAGATTCGCTGCGCTCGTGATAGAGGCCGTTGAGCAACTCCAGATATACGTCGCATGCAGTCTGCGTCTGCCGCACAAGGCTCTGCCAGGTGATCGATGCGGTGACAAACGGATTGCCGTCCCTGTCGCCCCCCATCCACGACCCGAACCGGATGAAGGACGGAACCCGCCCCGTAAATTCGGGATACACTGAGGCAATGGACCGTTCGAACTCGCGGTAGTACGAAGGAATGGCGTGAGTGAGAATTGTCGTAAAGTAATGGAGGCCGTGGCTGACTTCGTCCAACGGAGTGATCTCGTACGACCGTGTCTCTTCGGTCTGCCAGAGGCTCGTGACATGGCGCTTGAGCGAGAGCCTGATGTCGTCGCTCGTGTCCGGAGGCAGCGCCGATGCGTCGAGGTGTCCGAGCAGCGTCCAAATGTGCGAATGTTTTTCGAGCATCGTGCGCCGCAGCGCCTCCGTCGGGTGGGCGGTGAACACCGGCTGAAGGCGCAGTTTGGAAAGGACGGATGACAGTTCGTGCGCGCTCACGCCGTTCTTCTTCAGGGTCGAGAGCGTGCGCCGGAGCGAGCCGTTCGGAAATTGTTCGGCGGGGCCGAATGTTTGTTCGGAGAGCCGGCGGACGCGGTGGCGCTGCTCTGCAATATTGACGAGCTGGAAATAGATGGTAAATGCACGCACGATCTTCGCCATTGTCGCACCATCCATCCCGGCGATGAGCTGCCTGAGACGCTGCTGTCGCGCGGGACTGTGAGTGCGCCGCAGTGATTTTGTCGTGCGGCGTATCGTTTCCTCCAGGGCGAAGAATTCAGGGCCTTCCTGTTCGAGGATGACTTCGCCGAGCAGGTTGCCGAGAAGCCGTATCGTGCCGCGCAGGTGCGTGTCGGCCGGTGTGCGTTGTGTTCGCATAGGTGTCACGTTACATATACTGTATTCGCCGCAGTCGAATTGGTCGGGACGTGTTCGCCGTTTCACTTCCCCACATGAGCCAACGGCGCGTGAACCGGGGAACTACGTTCGTTCCCGGACGTTTTCATCATCGTATCTTACCGAAACTTCGTTAGAGTTGCAATGGAAATGTACATCCGGGGAAAAACTCACTGCCAAAAATATTCGGCTCAATATTTCACTTTTTTTCCAAAAGAATATTACTATATTCAGCAACAGGGACGGACACAATTTTTTTTCCTACGGAGCGCATATGAAAGAAGAAGTACGGACATGGCACACGAAGTATCTCAGCCGGGATCTCGACATGCTTATCTTCGGGCATGCCGGATATCCGGTGATTTTATTTCCGACATCGTTAGGACGCTACTATCAGAACAAGGATAATGGATTGATCGACGCCGTTGCGCCGCTGGTGGATGCGGGGCTGGTGAAGATCTATTGTCCAGACGGCATCGATGGAGAAAGCTGGTATAACAATTACATCCATCCGGCCGACAGGGTGAAGACCTATAACGGGTATGAGAAGATGATCGTGCATGAGGTGATAGCGTACGCACTGCAGGATACGGGCAGGGAGCGGGTGGCTGTTGCCGGTGCCAGTCTCGGCGCCTACCACGCGGCGAATATCGCCTTCCGTCATCCGGAACTGGTGGGGCATTTGATCTGCATGAGCGGCACGTTCGACATCAAGCAATTCATATTCGGATACTATGACGACAATTGCTATTTTAACAATCCGATGGATTACATGCCTAGTCTGAAGGATGAGTATTATCTCTCCCTGTACCGATCGATGGGCATCATCCTGGGCACAGGGGAGATGGATTATTGCAGGGAGGAGAACAAGCGACTCTCTGAAATATTGACGGCCCAAAAGGTCAATCATTGGCTGGATGACCGCGCCGGATTCGGACACGACTGGTATTGGTGGAAAAAAATGTTTCCCGAATATCTGACACATGTCAAATAATATATCATCAACACCTGAATAGAGAAAGGATACGGCAATGAAAACACACGCCATCACCATCGAAGGCATGAGCTGTCAGCATTGTGTGGCTGCAGTGAAAAAAGAATTGATGAACATTCCCCTGCTCACACTCGACGACGTGCAGGTCGGAAAGGCGACGGTGCAGTACGACGAGACGCAGCTCGACGCATCGACGCTGCGCGAAGCAATACACAACGCAGGCTTTATGCTCGTCTCTATTCAATGATCAGCACAGGGCGGGGGGACGGCAAGCGAGAGCGTGCCGATCCCCGCAGCCCCCCCAGTTCATGCTGCTCCGTCGTCACACCGTCCCGTGTACTTCCCTCTTTAATACCTCTGCCGAAATTCGCACCGCTTCGCTCGAGAGGGCGAGATACCAGCTGGCCCTCCATCCATTCCTCAATCGATTGTGAACAATGATGAGATTCTATGCGGTGCTTTGGTGCGAGTACGATCAAAGCTGTGTATTAATCCAACAGTCGCTGTATAAAAATTCATCAATGACAAAATGGTCGATACGTTAAGAATTCCACAATAACAAGGTTTTTTGATATTTGCCCTGCATATAAATTCAACACGTCGTTTTTCATTGAATATACTATACGTGAATTACGACTGTATTGAAGTATTTCAAGTGCATAATTTGTGGCATGGTTATTGAAATACTATTAGCATACAGGGAACATGACATCTCACACAGTTTACGAACGACACAAACACACTATTATCCAATGAAGGGAGTTTTCCAATGACAGTCCTCTTATTCGTCGCCACGATCCTCGTATTTTTAGGTATCGATTACATGGTTCGCCGTTCCAAAGTCGAGACACCAGTAGCAGCAGCGCAGGCCCAGCCGGTACCGGAACTGCGGTTCCCGGAAGGCATCTTTTTTTCGAAGACGCATACCTGGCTGAATCTTTTCCCTTCGGGCACGGTGCAGCTCGGCGTCGATGATTTCGTGAAGCGCATGTTCGCTCATCCCCAGGTCACGCTGTTGAAGGCCGAGGGGGAACGCGTTGCCAAGGGCGAGTCGATCATACGCATGCATGAAGGCGGGAACACATTCTGTGTGCATTCGCCGATCGAAGGCCGTATCACCAAGCTCAACACGCAGCGTTCCGGTCACGTTAAGAACGATCTCTTCGTGCACGGGTGGGCGTATTCGATCGAACCGAAGGGCGGCGCCTCGGAGCTGCGGAATTTCTTTTTGGGAGCCGAGACACGAACATGGGTCAAGTCGGAATTTGCGCGCCTTCGAGATTTTATGGCCGAAGCGACCGCGTCCAAGAACGAGTATGCGTCTGTGTGGTTGCAGGACGGCGGCGAACCGATGCCCGGCATCTTAAGCCACGTCACGCCGGAAGCGTGCCAGCGGTTCGAGCAGCAATTTCTTTCCAATGAATAAGTGCCGACTCCGCCGCTCGTTCTCGAATGTTCGGTCGGCGGAGTGCAGAAACACCGGTGTGCGGGATGTACAACAAAAGCAATGACGAAAGCTGAGAACAACGACCTATGACACCATCAACTCATCATATTATTCCCGAGAGCGAGCGCTATTGCATTTGGATGGATGCCGGAGTGGTGGATTATAAACTGTGCACCTGTCTCTTCAAATGCGATGAGTGCGAGTTCGATGCACAGATACGCACGCACACCAACGCGGCGCGTTCGAATGAAACGCATCAGGCGCAGGCACAGCCGGTTACGCCGGTCCGTTCCTCCCGTTCGGCAGACGACTATTATGCGATGATGCTACAGAATGTTCTCCGCTCGATCGAGGGTCAGTCGCTTCCGGAAGACAGGTTCTATTCTTCACAGCACACATGGGCTAAAGAGGACGGCGACGGCCTGTATGTGCTCGGTATCGATCATTTCATCGGCACCATGCTGGGCGCGGCCCATTCTGTGGCATTCTCCGTCTCTCCGACGCACATCAAAGCGGGCGAACCGTATGCATGGATCGTGGCAAATGGCGAGACGGTCGCCGTGCGATCGCCGATCGCCGGAACGATCGTTGAAAATAATACGGCGCTTGCCGACCGCTCCTCTGTCATCCACTCGGATCCCTATACGAAGGGCTGGATCGCAAAGATCAGGCCGGATGAGACTGTTTCCACGCTCACGCTGCGCCGGTCGGACAAGGCGGCACAGGTGATGAAGGACGATTGTGCGCGCTACGAAGACCGCATTCATTCGGAACTGCAGAGACTGCAGACACATATCGACAGCACGATGTATGACGGAGGTACGGCACTGGAAAATTTCGAAGAAATGTTCGGCACCAAAAAATATTACGAACTACTCGAGGGGTTTCTTCGTCCCTAGGACAGAATATATTGCGATCAGGGGCGAGGGCACGATTGACGGTCAGGGAGGGAAATTCGCGGTTCTCTCGAACGAGAAACCCGCGAAGTACAGAAACCGCCCCTTCATCATCAGATTCATCGAGTGTACAAATGTTACGGTGGAAAATGTGACGATGCGGAATTCCGCCATGTGGATGCAGCACTATCTCGCATGCGACAATGTGCTGATCCGCGGCATCACCGTGTTCAATCACGCGAACAAGAACAACGACATGATGGATATAGACGGGTGCAGCAATGTCGTGATCTCGGATTGCAACGGCGATACTGACGACGACGGCATCACGCTGAAAAGCACATGCGACCGGATCACGCAAAACGTGACGATAACAAATTGCGTGCTCAGCAGCCACTGCAATGCGCTCAAGACGGGAACTGAATCGGTGGGAGGATTTCGGAATATCGCAATCTCCAATATCGTCATCACACCGTCGAAGGCGGATTCGGTGATGTCCGGCTATCGCGATGGGAACTGCGGCATCGCACTCACGCTTGTGGATGGAGGAATGCTCGATGGCGTGACCATTTCGAATGTCGTTATCGATGGATCCCAGGTTCCCCTTTTTGTCCGGCTTGGCAATCGCGGAAGAATTCCGTACGACGGTGCCCCGGTGCCTCATGTGGGAACGGCGAAAGATATCAGCATCAGCAATATAGTCGCCAGGAATGTGAAGTCGATCGGATGTTCGATCACCGGCATACCGGCGCATGCGATTGAAAACATTTCGCTCGATAATATTCGTATCGTCTTTGCCGGCGGTGCCGCGCCGAGGGATAAGATGCCGGCAGAGCTGGAGAATCAATATCCCGAATCGACGATGTGGGGCGATCTGCCCGCATACGGATTCTTCATACGCCACGTTCGCGGCCTGACCATATCAGGATTGCATCTGTCGTACGAGCGTGAGGATTTGCGTCCCCCCCTTGTGTTCAATGACGTTGCCGACGTTCGCATACACGGCCTCGATGCGGCAGTGTCTGTGAAGGCGGAAGCCGTGATCGTGGTTGAATATACCAACGGGTTGCTGCTGACCGGTTCTCGCATAAGCACGCCGGCGACTGCGCTGCTGACCTTGCGCGGAGACGGGAATGCTGGAATTTCGATCATCGGAAACGACCTGAGTACCGTGAAATATCTCTTCCTTCCAGCGGCAACCGCCGGCGGCGTCATATTCTCGGCCGCAAACCGTATGCAATGATGCGGAGGCCGAGGGAATGACCTGCCCCCGTTTTATGTGCCAGTGCGTAATTTAGTTTTTGCCTCAGGCACTAGCAAGCTGAAGCGGTAAAAATGTTTCTGGTGCCGGCGGACGATAGCCTAACGAACTATGCGGTCTTTCAGTGTTGTAATATTTCC
>CAISDA010000085.1 GCA_903884005.1 uncultured Ignavibacteriota bacterium
ATCCGGGCATTGTCTGCAATATGAGGTCGGCGGTGTTCCTCAAGCGCGGTATTCGCGCAAAGGAGCGATACGAGTAATGACCGGTGATATGACCGGACGCTCACAGGACGCACGATATTTTGTGCAAGGCTCCCGGTACGATGACTACATCAACTGGGACAACAAAGCGTTGAACCATCCATTCGAGCCGAAACTTTTCGAACTCGTATGGCAGGATGCACTTGCTCACGCGAGACTCGCGCCGAATCCGTTGTTCTTGTCCAACTTGTATGTTGGGGCGAGAGCAAAAGCGAGACATTCGCGCCGCTTAAAAGTGTACACGCATTACGCGTGGCATGCGATCTTCGCGCTCAATATGTTCATCGAGATGGAAAAGTGGGTGAACTTGGGCGACGCCGATGAGTGGACCGTTTTGAACGATCCGTCATTCCTTCTGCACCGGAGTTACGGCGTAAAGAACGGCCGCGGAGTCTTCATTGATTTCACGGGCAAGCGCATTCTCCTCGCAGGTATGCATTACGGCGGCGAGATGAAAAAGGCAGTGTTTACGATGATGAATACGGAACTGCCGATCGTCAGTGGCTTCCTGACGCTTCACTGTGCCGCGAACGTCGGCGAACATGGAGACACTGCGCTTTACCTCGCACTTTCGGGTGGCGGTAAAACCACGTTATCTGCGGATCCCGAACGATTCCTCATTGGTGATGATGAACACATTTGGGACGAAGAATTTGGCATCGCCAACATCGAAGGCGGCTGCTATGCGAAAGGTATCGGCGTCTCCGAAAAGTCGGAGCCCGACATCTGGCGGGCGATCTATAACGGCGCAATCATCGAGAACGCCGATCTCAATGGAGACAATGAACCGATCCTCTACGATCCAAGGATTGAGAACGTCCGGATCTCTTACGACCGGTCGCACATCAAACACATCGCTCCCGGAAATCGCGGCGAACATCCGAGCAACATCTTCTTTATGGCGCGCGATGCTTATGGCATTCTGCCTCCTATTTCGAGACTATCGGTTTCCGGCACGTCCTACCACTTCTCCAATGCCTACACAACCGAAGGTGGCGGAACGGTAATGGGAATGGAGAATGACAAGGTTAAGCATAAATTCAGTTTCGGGTATGGAGCCGCATTCCTTCCTCTTCAGTACAGGTATTACACGAACCTGCTTGAAGAGAGAATCGCGAAACACCATCCGAAAGTCTGGCTTGTGAACACCGGCTGGCATCGCGGTCCTGCGGACGGAAAAGGTCAGAGGTATCCGCTCGCCGTGACGAGACAGATCATCCATGCCGCGTTGAATGGTGAACTGGATGATGTGCCAACAACACATCTCGATGCTCTCAATCTGGATATTCCGACCTATGTTCCCGGCGTTGACCCGCAACTGCTCGATCCTGAAAAATCTTGGAGCGACGGAAGCGAATATCGAGCGCTCCGCGAAAAGCTGATCGGGTTTTATCTGGAAAATCACAACGCAAAATTTGGTGATCTTCCCGACGAGATCCGCGAAGCTGGACCAAAACTAGGTACGAACTAAAACACACTTCCCCGCCGAGCCCAGTGCCCGGCGGTTTTTTGTTGCGAAAATTCTAAAAATACGCTAAAAT
>CAISDA010000086.1 GCA_903884005.1 uncultured Ignavibacteriota bacterium
GTACCAAAGGGCACAGTAGGATTTTCGGGGGGTCTAATCATGAGCGCACCACCCGTACAACCTTGTTGCTGTTCGGGTTTTTTGCGCAAAATCGCTCATGGACAACCCGGGTTTCCTCTGTCGCACAGGCGACCTTGCACCACCGGCATCGGAATATTTTTGCCGGTTTTCGTGCACCGGGAGCGGGTCTCCCCGTGCGGTTCGGGGTCCTCTTTGCGGTCATGCCGGCACCTCGGGGCGAATGTTCCACAAACCCCCCTCAAGGAAAAGTCGAACTCGACCGGGGTACATCCGAGCTACAACCCGCATCGCCCGCACACCGTTGCTTTTGAATCTCCCCGATTCCAACGAAGTCTCCGAAACCGTCTCGCCATTGGACAGCCGGGATCGGATTTCGTCCATCAATAACATGATATCCCTACGTCTTGGGGAGTGGGTACGCTGGCGTTTGGGAACGAGCGGGGCAAAATTTAAAGCAGACTCGGCAGAATAGGAGTGACAATGGTATGTTGCTCCTGGACGTGCCCCTGTCCTCTCCGGGCTGGTCACCCGGGGTGCTTCTTTTTCAATCATCGTCAGCCCCCCCATCGTTCACAATTCGCCAAGATGCCCGGCGTTTCGCGGAATACGGGCATCGGGTCGGCGCTTCGGAATCTACGGAATAATTCAGTTCGCACGCAAGATCGCGCACCAACCGCCCGCCGCAGACGTTACAATACCAGTATGCAGTCATGGGGCCGCCCCCGTTGTGGAATCGACGATTATAAGCTCTCCTCTGTCGGCTAGCACTTCGATGATCGCCCGGTGAAGATGATCCAATGAATTCACGACATTCTGATGGAGAATGGGCTTTTTATCTGCAGGTGCTGACACTGCGATCCCCCCCTTTGTTTGAACCGGCCTCTTTCACGAAACGTTCCAATTCCGAATTCTCCACCCGGACGACACCGGCGCTAAGGCGTACTACCTTTAACGTACCGTCTTTCATCCAGCGTCGCACCGTCGTTGGGCTTACGCAAAGGATGAATGCGGCCTCGTCTACGTTGTGAAGCATCACCGTCGTTGGTTTTGATTCTGCTATCTCCTTTGTGATTGGCATAGTTACTCATGTGACGCTCATGGGGCATATTTAAATAATAACAGTCGGATTATCTATTACAGGTTACCGTAACATGGTGAAAAAACAGATCTATCTCCGTCATGGAAAACCATTCCTAAAAATCGATTGGCGGGGTGATTTGGATATTAGGATTGCCATAAAAGAGATCGCGTATCTTCGATTTTGCGAAGATCTTCTGAAATTATTCGGTGCGAAATCTGATAACGGGGATCCGATTTGGGAAGAATCAGATTTATCCGTCATGTTAAACGGCGAATGCTCATCAAGTAGGGATGCACTAGAGAGGATATGGAATGACGTCCTGTCAAAAATCATCCCGGTATCGGAGCATGACAAACTAAAAGAGACCCTGGCATTCTTGGGCAAGGTAGACAGTGATAAGGCATTCGGACAATTCAGAAAGAAATACGAACCCCTGGCACAAAAATGCGGTCTATGCGGTCGTTTTTTCTTGGCCTCTCGAAGGGATTCGGCATATTGCGATAAGTGCCGGAATAAAGTGCACGTTCGAAACTCTCGGGATAAAGCAAAAAAACAAAAAATTACCCCTAATCCTGTAATGTGCGCTTGCGGTTGTGGGCGAGAAATCATCTCCAGGACTCAAAGAGCACGGTTCTATTCTGATGCCTGCCGGGTCCGTGCCAACAGAAGAAAAGATTATTTCTGATTTTGCAGCTCGATCATTCTTTTTGCAACCGCCTCAACGAACGCCGGATCTTGTGAGTTTGCAATTATCCCACTGTCGGCAATGGTTATGGCTTGTGCCTGCGATGCCTGTGCCTGTTCAATCGCATCCTGACGAGCCCGCAACTCTGTAATGGTCTGCTCTTGTTGAGAGATTATATCTGCCTGAGCCCGAATATCGTGTTTCATCCGTCCAGAGTCCTTGACCGTTAAAGCCTGCTGGCATAGTTGGTACTTATCAGCGAGTGCCCGTTCTGTTGTGTTCTTATACGTATTGCCATATTGATCGACATGGCCTAGGAATATCTCTGCATAGTCCGGCCCGATAACCGACGCTACACGGTCACGGTTCCAAGCCCGGAGCCGGTGTACTGTTAATTCATTGCGTCCGGTGCTGCTATCCCTCCCGAACAAGCCGGCTTTTCTTAATCCCCGGTGCCACGCCCGATATATCCCCGTCAATTGAAACGGGAATATACGGTCATCTTTCCCAACCACGGGCTGTATGTTGAGGGGTCTGCCGCGCTTTCCAGTCTGTCGGATATATTCATCCCGGACCTTGAACCATGCCCGCAAGGTTTCGTATGCCTCATCCGAGATAAAAACAGTTCGGGGTTCTGCCGTCTTTGTTTTCCGGATAAAAATACTGACTGGTCGCTTATCATCGCGGATATCAGAAAATTTCACTCCAAGCATTTCGCTAACCCTGCATCCCGATGATGCAAGGCATAAGGTTAACGCCTGCATCCTGATATCCAAGTGAGGCAATAGGGTCTGTAATTTCTCGTAATCGAAAAACTCA
>CAISDA010000087.1 GCA_903884005.1 uncultured Ignavibacteriota bacterium
AGTGCTGAATCCGGTGCAAAGAATTACCAGAAGATTTTTTTGCAATAGTAATGCTTCTTTTGCCAGTTCAATTCCAGTCATTCCCGGCATCGTCTGGTCGGTAATGAGTATATCGATCGCATGTGGATTTTTCTTCATGAACTCCAGAGCATCCCGGCCGTTGGACATGCAGGTAACCGTGTAGCCCAGATGCGGAAATTCGGATTCGGCCATCGTAACAAGCATCGGTTCATCATCAACAAATAGTACCCGTTCGGTTCCAAAATATTGTTTTTCTGGATTTTTTACGCCGGCGCCAGAATCGAAGCCTTCGGAAGCGCGCAAATATATTTTGAACGTCGACCCCTTCCCTTTGATGCTTTCTATATGAATATTTCCACCGTGCTGTTGCACTATTTCAAGAACAACGCTTAGCCCCATCCCGGTTCCTACTCCAAACGCCTTCGTTGTAAAAAATGGTTCAAAAACTTTTGAAAGCGTGAAGGAGTCCATACCGCTGCCCGTGTCCGTAATTTCTATGACCGAATATTTTCCCGGAGTCAATTCCCCCGTTTGGACATATTCCACACCGTGAAAAATTTCGGGATAGAGTCGGATGGTCAGTATGCCATTCTGATTCATTGCATGCACTGCATTGGTCGCAAGATTAAGGATGACTTCATGTAATTTTGTGGAATCGGCAAATACCGGTTTTACACCGGGTTGAAGATCGGCCTTTATTTCCACAGAAGAAGGAATCGCAGCCTTAAGCAGGTCGATTACTTCCATGACAATGGGCGTCAATTCGATGATCTCTTTCTGGTGAACGCTTTGATGGCTGAATGAGAGAATTTGCTGTACAAGATTTTTAGCCCTGTCCGAAGCAGCCAGAACTATTTGAAGATTATTTTTGAGCACTGGATTATTGTCGGCGTGCCGTTCGGACATTCCTGTATAGCCGATAATTCCGGTTAAAATATTGTTGAAATCATGAGCGATGCCACCTGCAAGCAAGCCAATGGCTTCCATCTTTTCGGATCGCAGAAGACGCTTTTCTGACAACTTCAATTTCTCTTCCGCTTGTTTGTGTTCGGTGATATCTTCTTTGACAGCCAGAAAGTGCGTCGTTTCTCCGGCACCGTTCACGATCGGCGAGATGGTTGCCGACTCCCAGTACAGGTCGCCGTTCTTTTTTTTGTTGTGAAATTCACCATGCCATTCACCGCCTGTGGTCAGCATTTTCCACAGATCGCTGTATTCTTCAGGTGAGCAGTATCCTGATTTCAGGAAACGCGGATTTTTTCCGACCACTTCGTCAAGAAAGTAACCGGTGACCTCAATAAACTTTGGGTTCACATATTCGATGGATCCCGCCGTGTCTGTAATCATAATGGATACCGGACTCTGTTCTACTGCTTGTGAAAGCTGTCGAAGCTTTTCCTCGGCTCTTTTGCCTTCGGTGATGTCCCTCAGGGAAACGTGAATAGCCGGTGCGCCGTCGTAGACAAGTTGTGTTGCCCGTATTTCCGCGTCTGCAATAGTCCCGTCGAACTGAATGTATTTCATTTCGGCCAACGATGCATCGACACCGTTGTCCAACATGTTTTTCTGCCGCGTGAGCGCGATCTGATGAAAGTCTGGATGAATCCGATCGAGAATGGGTCTGCCCACAAGGTCCTGAGCAGACACCGCACCCAACAATGCAACCGCTGCCGGATTGACATACAATATTTTTCCATCCCGATGGACAACGATCGCCTCAGGTGTCCACTCGACCAACGCACGGAACCGCCCTTCGCTCTCCCGCACTTTTACATGCGCATCAAATAAGTCAAACGCCATCTCGATCGAAGACTGCAGCACAAAATCGTCGGGTTCTTTTATCACATATCCGTAACACGGAATGCCGCGCGCATTTTCGATTGTTTCTTGTTCTGAATGACCGGTGAGAAAAATGATGGGTATCGTGCGCAAGACAAGAATTTGACGTGCCGCATCCAAGCCGTCGATACCGCCGCCAAGACCGATATCCATCAGGATGAGATCTATTTTTCCAGCCCCGGCCGCGATCTGAATACTCTTCTCCCCGGTATTCGTAGTGACCACAGCATAGCCGAATTTTTTCAGCCTTGCCACTGTGGCCAGTATTGATATTGCGTCGTCTTCGACGAGGAGGATGGTTTTCTGACCTTGTCTGTCCATGATACACCTGAATGAATAAATACAACAATCGAAAAAAATATTATCTGATTGACCAACAACGACTCTCTTTCGTTGGTTCAGAGGCAGAGCAGAAGATATTCCGGGGCTTCCGGCTGAACGTGCGCGACGTGCGATCAAGGAGCAAGCAGGCTACGCAGATTCAGGGAGATGCTCCCGCAGGATAATGGTAATAGACGTACCGTGATCGTTGGGGAACTCCTCGATTGTGCGCGATTCGATTTCGATACGCCCGCCATAATACTCGACGAACTTCTTGACAACCGGCATTCCGAAGCCGGTCCCCTTTTCCTGCAGCGTACCCGGCCGGGTTGTTTTCACGTCAAAGCGGAAGAGGTTCGCGACAAGATCGGGGGGAATGCCTATGCCGCTGTCGGTGATGGTAAGCGCCACCTCGTCGCCGCGCGACATTACGGATATTCTGATTGCCGAGTCCGGAAACGAAAATTTGATCGCATTTGAGAGCAGGTTGCTCAGAACATGATTGCCCAACGTTAAAGGTTCGGCCACAACGAAGAGCGGGGCAGGTGCCTGTGTTTCGATTGTCAGCGCAAGTTTCTTGGTCTGCAGCGTCTCAGAAAAAAGCTGTCTCATTTTTGTAAAAAGATCATCAAGACAGACCTGACTCAGCTGCATCTTCGCTTTACCCGACTCGATGGCCTCCAACTCGCGCACGGTATTAATGATCTCGTGCATCGCCTCGGCAGCACGGGATATTCGGGCGAAGTTTTTTCCCAGCCGCGAAAAATCGTTATCGAAATTTCGCGCCTCAAGCATAACCGACGATTGAATCGCGAACACCGCATTGGCAATGTCGTGGGTCACGATCGACAGCAGGGTTCGCTTCTCCTCATACGTTTTTTCGAGGAGTTCCTTTTTTAGCGAAATATCGCGGAGCAGGTTATCTTTTTCAATCTTTTCGCGTTGCTCATGATCCCGCAGTCGCTTCTTTTCGAGGCAGGCATTTATGCGCGCGCGCAAAAGAACCGGATCAAATGATTTGGGCAGGTAGTCTTCGGCGCCCAGTTCGATACAGCGCACGACGCTCTGGAGCTCATCCTGCGCGGATATAACAATGACCGGAATTTTTTGAAGCTCAGCGTCGCGCTTGAGTTCGGTGAGAACTTCATAGCCGTCCATTTCGGGCATGAGAATGTCGAGCAAAATCAGGTCGAAGGGTTTTTCGCGCAGGCGTGCGAGCGCATCGCGTCCATTCGCGGACTCTTCTACAGAGTGCCCCTGTCTGCTCAGGCCCAAGACAAGCTTGAGCCGATTCGTACGATGATCGTCGACCACCAGAATGCGCCCCTGCTCGCTCACTCGGTACCCCCGTGCATATATGCCGCAAGAGCATCTTTTACCAAACCGAATTCGTACTCAGCGGCCTCGATAAGCGCTGTGCCGCCCTGCAGGTTCTTCTCCCTGCCGGCACACTCCAATGTGCCGCCCAGCTCCGCAAGCTCGTTTGCACCAAAGTCGCGGCTGCTGGATTTAAGTGTATGTCCGGCACGAAGGAGTAATTCGCTGTTGTCGGTTGCCAGCGCGCGGTTACAATCTGTAATCAATTGGCGCGTGTCGGCAATAAAGCTTTCGATCAATTCGGCGAGCGCTGCGCCGTCATTGGCAACCAAATTTTTCAACCGGCCGAGCGCCGCCGTGTTGAGTTGCGTGCGCTCAACCGGTGGCTCGTGAACAGCGGGCGATTTTTCTGCGCCGGCAGCCTCACTGCCCAAAGGATGACATCGCGAGAGCGCATCGATTAATTCCTTGACCCGCAACGGTTTTGCCAAAAAGTCGTGCATCCCGGCTGCAAAACACTCGTGCCGATCTTCGAGCATGACGTTGGCAGTCATCGCGATAATGCGCATTCCCGCAGACATGGCAGGATTCTCGCGAATTCGACGTGCAGCTTCGAGACCGTCCATTTCGGGCATCTGCATATCCATGAGAATAACGTCGTACGATTGCCGCTCCAACGCCGCCAGCACCTCGAGTCCGTTGGCCGCAATGTCGGCCCTGTACCCCAGCCGTCCAAGTGTCAGCAGAGCCAGCTTTTGGTTGGTCGGGTGGTCTTCGGCCAACAGGATACGCAGCGGCAGCCGCGCACCCATGCCGGCATCAAACTCGGACTGTTCCTGAGGTTCCTCCATCAGGGAAGCTGCAGTGCCGGCTGAAAATATCCCGATCAGCGAATTGTACAGTTGCGAAGCCCGAATCGGTTTTAGGAGGGACGCGGCGAAGAGATCCCGGTCGGCTGGTTCTCGGCGCTGCGAGCTGACGATGACGAATGGAAATGGATTGGGATCGAGTTTTGCGCGCAAAATCTTCGTTAATTCCACGCCGCCCATGAGGGGCATGTGGTGGTCGACCAGCGCTATATCGAAACGTTCTCCGCTATCGATACGCCCAATTGCCTCGTCGGGCGTGGCCACCAGCGTCGGGCACATTCCCCACGAGCGCGTTTGCAACTCCAGAATGCGTCTGTTGGTGTGATTGTCATCGACGATCAATACCCGTTTGTCCCGCAGATTTGCCTGCGAGAGGCTCAGGAAAGCACGCGGCTGGAGATCCGCTTTCTGTGCACTGATCGTAAAATGAAACACACTGCCCTCGCCGGCAACACCGCTGCTCTCCACCCACATGGTGCCGCCCATAATTTCGGCGAGCCGTTTGCTGATGGCAAGCCCCAATCCGGTGCCGCCATACTTGCGGGTAATCGAACTATCGGCTTGGCTGAACGACTGAAAAAGACGCTCGCGTCGTCCACTTGCGATGCCGATCCCTGTATCGCGGACCGCGAAATGCAGCGTATAGCGGCTCGGCGCGTCTGTGCACACGGCGCTTACCGTCATCGCAATTTCGCCCGACTCGGTAAACTTGAGACTGTTGCTGAGCAGATTGATCAAAATCTGGCGCAAACGGTTTTCGTCGCCCACAATCGCTGCCGGCACGCTCTGCTGGATCAGGCAACTCAGTTCGAGATTTTTTTCGACCGCCATAGAGGAGAGCAAACCTACGGCGCCATCGATGCACTCATGAAGATAAAAGGGATTACACTCGAGTTCGACACGCCCAGCTTCGATTTTTGAGAAATCGAGGATATCGTTAATGACCGATAAAAGAGCATCCCCGCTCGTGCGGATCGTTTCGGCAAATTCGCGCTGGACCGGGCTCAGCGGCGTATCGAACAGCAGACTCGTCATGCCGATGACTGCATTCATCGGTGTACGGATCTCGTGACTCATTGTTGCTAAAAACGCGCTTTTTGCTCGATTGGCCGATTCAGCCACGTCGCGGGCATGGCGCAACTCGCTGGTCCGCTCCAGCACAAGCTGCTCCAGTCGCGCCTGAATATCGGCACTCTTGCGCTGATTCTCCTCCACATGCATTCGCAACTCACCGATGGTGCTCTCGACCAAAAAGGCGAGCACATCGATCGGATCGCCTTTAAAATCGCGCTCGACCCGAACATTCAGATTGCCCGAACCGGCCATCAAGAGCGCCTCGGAGATCGCTTCGACCGCTCTGCTCAAGCGCATCTCATCGGCCTTCATGGTCCCAAATTCGTCGTCCAGTTTTGCTGCAAGCCGATTGAAGGCGGCACTGATCGGCCCCAGTTCCGGATCCGCGCCGTCGGGCTCTATTCTAATGGTATAATCGCCATCAGCCAAACGCTCAAACGCGTCAAAAAGCTGTTGGGAAAAAGGGGCGGAGAGATTCATTGTTCAGTTTTGTCCTGTGCGTTCACCCAGTCGATACCCGACTCGATACTTGACGAGAGAGAAAATGGGATCGGCATTTTGGTAAACCGGATGGCAACGGTTCCGATTGCACGAGCCATCAGGCTCGACACTACCAGTGTTATGCCATAAAAAAGATCGGCAGTAACCTGCTCTGAGTAGACGCGGCGCGACTCGGGCTCCTGCGCCATAAGATTATTCGCTACAACGACAAGCCCGCACTTGCGCCCCAGCGTACGCGCATACTCCCGAAGGGCTTCCACTGTTCGACGAGAGGCGTCGGCCGTATCTTTAAAGCCTGGCTCGGGAATAACGATAAGGATCTCATCGTTGTCGGCGATCATCAAATCGTGGTGCGGCGCGTCACCGACCTTTTTAAGATGTAAAGGCATAGCTCAATTCTCCGTTCGCTGAGGGCGCATGGTTTTCAGCCATTCAACAGCATTGTCGACCGTATTAAAAAGCTTTGTGGGTGCAATGGGGCGTGTGAGTCCGATAAAAAAACTGCCCAGGGCACGGGCAAGCGGACTCGCGACGACCAACCCGGCAGCGTAAACCCGCGCCTTGTCGATATTCTGGTAGATCCGTCGCGCTTCAGGGTCCTGCGACAGCAGGTTATCCATAATCACTACGGCGCTGCACGCCTGCCGGGTGGCGGCAACGTACGCATACAGGAATTCGACATACTCGCGGGCGGTTGCAACGGTATCTTTCGTCCCTTTTGACGGGACGGTGATAAGGATGTCGGGAGCATCCTCGACAACATACATAGTGATGGAAGGTGCCCTGTTGATCTCGCGATATTTTGATTTATCCAGCATCGGAGCTCCCTGAATGCGATGAGTCGCCAGGTTCTTTCGGCGAGTGCTGCAACAGCATACATTTTTTTTATCGAACAAAATTACATTGCTGTGAATGCCACACTCACCGTGCCATATTCGATAAATACATTTACGGCCTTTTCCTCAATGGTTTGCTGATTTAATTTCCAGACAGAATTCTATCGCTATCTCATAATTGCCAATTGAAGTATATTAGCCACCATATCGCAGTACGAATCGGTGCCGGCTTCATTTCGGTGATGCCGGTCAATGCTCTCCAGGTCTTGCCGAATAGAAAGGCGTACCAGATCGTGGCAATGACATAGTTGGCAAGTGCGGTCAGCCAACGTTCCCTTTCCCTTCCACAAAAAAAATCGTATACTTTCCCATGCCGGAACGTATTCACCATATCGCGCACTTGGATCTCGACTGCTTTTTTGTTTCCGTGGAACGCATCTACGATCCTTCCCTCATCGGCAAACCGGTTGTTGTCGGCGGCACGCCTGAAGGGCGGGGTGTTGTCGCATCGGCGTCGTACGAAGCCCGCGCATTCGGCGTCAGATCGGCCATGCCGACACGCCAGGCGTTGACGCTCTGTCCCCAGCTTGTGTGCGTGCGCGGAACGTTCGAACGGTACGGAGAGATTTCATCGAAACTTCGCGGCCGGCTGCAGGAAATTGCCCCTATTGTCGAGCAGGCGTCCATCGACGAGTATTATCTCGATTTCACCGGCTGCGAAAAATTGTACAAGAATGACATTCCCGGATTGATGCACGTGCTGCAGCGGCTTGTGCGTGAGGAATTTCAGCTTCCGTGTTCCATCGGTCTCGCATCCAATAAAACACTCTCAAAAATCGCCGCATCGGCGGCCAAGCCGAACGGCGTGCGGGTTGTACCGCCGGGAACCGAACGGAGCTTTCTTGCTCCGATGGAGATCGACGTGATTCCCGGCATCGGAGTGAAAACGGGGGAGCGGCTTCGCCGGGCGGGACTCAAAACCGTTGCCGACATCCAAGCGAAGACCGTCGACTACCTGCGCACCTATCTCGGAAGCATGGCCGAGGAAATGTTTCATCTTGCATGCGGCGGCGGCACTGTTACGCTGACGCCGGAGCACGACCGCAAGAGCATCGGCCGCGAGGAGACGTTTTCCCGCGATCGGTCCGGCGTCGCTGCGTTGGAGCCGGAGTTGTTCCGGCTGACTGAAAGCGTCTGCGGCACGCTGCGTTCGTGCGGGTCGCTGGCGCGCACTGTAACGTTGAAATTGCGCTACAAGGACTTTCTCACGATCACGCGGGCGGAATCGATTGAACCGACCAACGACGACGCCACCGTCTTTCGTACCGCAAAATCGCTGCTCGAACGCAACTACGACTCTCCGCGCCCCGTGAGGCTCATCGGGGTTTCAGTTTCGAATCTGACGGAACATGCGGAGCCGGAACTTTCACTGTTCCCCGTGGAAAATAAACGGCAGCAGATCTTGGACGCCGTGGACACACTCCGGAATAAGTTCGGCGACGAGATTATTCATGTGGGCGGAATCGGTCAGGAAGAGGAGGCTCATCCGCGCCGTCGTCCGATGGTTGACAGAAATGCACGGGGGAAGAAGAAAAAATCTTGACTAAAAGTGGGCACTCTGAAGTCTGTGAAATACGATGGCACGACGCGAGATCATCAGCTTCATCGGGAAATACCGGCCGAGTCTGGCGGAGAAAATTTTGCCGGGAATTACGGCAATAAGAGTGGAAGACGCTTGGTTACGTTGCAGCAAAAAAGTATATTAACGCATATTCGAAGAGAGATTGTGTGGCACTATTTCTTGATCCGCTTTTACGGTGGCAATCGATGACCATCATTACGGCTCAAATTATCCATCATTCAATTCTCACCTTCGCACCGTGAGCGCGGCCATTGACGGATTTTTTTTCAGAGAGGAAGTCCAAAGCATGCCAAGGAACTTCAGCACCTGGTATTTTCTGATGATTGTCAATGCAATTATTTGCTTTGGCCTAACTGACAACTGCACAGCCTCCGAACAACCTCAGACTCCATCGAAACACCTCCCCGACCGGGATGCAGCGATACGACGAGGCCTCGATCGGATGAATGAAGTGCTGGCAACGAAGGATCTCGACAGCATCATGACTGCATACGATGCGTCGGATGACATCGCTGTGATCGGGTCCGATTCGGGGGAGGTATTCATAGGGAGGGAGCGTGTGCGCCGCTTCATGGGAATGATCGTCGCGATGCCCTTCTTGTTCTCGTTCGGCATAGATGATCCTGTGATCTCATGCGAAGGCAGCATCGCCTGGGTTTTCGTCGACGGGAACATGGTGCACACCCGGCCGGACGGCAAGGTCACAAAAGTGCCGTATCGCATCACTGCCGTAATGGTGAAACGGGGGATAGACTGGAAATGGAAAATGTTTTCGGGATCAATCCCGCGCGGCGAATAATGCGGCTGGCGAGGGAAATACCACGACCAGGTTCGTGCAAGAAATCTCATCGAATGAACAACAGTGGGGATAAATCTAATCCTATTAGTCAGGGTCCTTCGGCGGCTGATGGCACCAGGTATCGGGTACCAGAGATGGGATCCCACGTGGGATCCATTTCTGGGTCCTCTTGTCGTGGAGATTCGTTACCGCAGGAGAACGAGGCGTTTCGTCTCCGCGTACCTTCCCGCCTGCAATCGATAGAAGTACATGCCGCTCGATAAGCCGGATGCATTCCATTGCTTCAAATAACTCCCCGCCGGCATTTCTTCCGATACGATCCTCGCTACATCTCTTCCCATCACATCAAATATCTTCAGCGTGACGAACGATCGCGAAGGCAGGCTGAATGGGATCGTCGTCGTCGGGTTGAATGGGTTTGGATAATTCTGTCTGAGCGCATATTCCGACGGTGCGGACTCCGGCGGTGCGATTGCTGTAATCGGCGTCGGCGTGATCGTGATGCTGCTCTGATTCGCCGGAACACGATCGGGATAATCCCCGGAAGCGAGCCAGCCTAATCCCATCGTCTGATCCTTTTGCATTCCCACCTGTAAGGTCTGACGGGTATAGTCCAGGCCGAACTTCATAAAATTAACGGTGATGCTGCTCTGTGCTTTATTGAGAATCATTTGAAACGTGTTTGTCGTATCGGCTTTTTGCGCGAATGTTCCCACACCGATCCAGCTCAACACAAATTTGTCACCGATCGATTTATAAAATACTCCTCCTCCTCCGTATCCGTCATTCCGATTCAGATCGAAATCCTTATAGGCAACAGCGATGGAATTGGGAAAAAACGTATTCCCGGGCCACAGAACAGATTTGCTGAACATCCCGCTTGCGGAAGTTGAGACCGAGGCATTGCTGCCGACATTGAGGACCTTCTGGGAAAAACTCACCAACCCGTTGATGCCCACATACAGCGAATCAAACATTTGTCCGTAATAGGTAAAATGGAACCCGAGGGGAATGGCTGCATCTGTGTATCCGTCGTCGAGCGACGCGTCACGGCTCAACGGACCATTCATCCAATTCTTTATTTCGGTGCCGGTGGAGGCAATATCCACCCAATTGAATGTTCCCTTCGATGCAACGTACGGTTTGTTGACCGGCACTTGCGTATCTGTCAGGATTTTTACATCGAATCGTATCGAATCGCCCTTTGCCGAACCGATGTTACTGATGCTTAAACCGCCGGAGGTTCCGTCGGAGAGAAAGCTCGATGGATTCCCCGCATCCCCGATCGCGGTCCGGCCCGCTTCGCTGCTGAAGAAGGCAGCGGAAGTATTGCCATTCACGGCGAGCGTGCCATCCGGACGGAAGATATAAATTTCATCCGGAGGACCGTACGAATTTCCCTGCGCCGCCTCATAAATCCGATACACGATCAGCCCGCTGCCCGACAGGCTCGACTCGTAGAGTCCTGCTGATTTCCGAAATTCCAAAAGAAAATATTCCCGCGTACTTCCGGGCGATACGATTTTATAGAGAGTGTTCGTGGGCGAAGTCGACACATTCAACCAATACGTGCCGCTCTCCGTGATCGTCGGCGGCGTCGGGATCCACTTCTCATATTTATATTTTAAGTAGCCGCTCATGTGAGCGCCGCCATTGGACATGAGATCCCAATTGCCGCACGGGCTGATGGACGAGACCGAATAATGATACAGATCGGGCATGCCAAGGGAGTGCCCCATTTCATGGCACAAGTCGTAGACATACAACTGCGTCTCGAGCTGCACGTTATACGTTGAGACCCTCGTTCCGTTGATGAGGAAGGGATATGCAGCCGGAAAACTAGTCATATGCGGCCAGAGCAGTTCGTTCCAGCCTGCAGCCGGACTGCCCGAAATGACGAAATCAACGTTATCGACGATGCCGTCGGCATTCGCGTCGAGATCCAGCGCGGCAGGGATCCGAGGCAGAATTGCCGTCAGGGCATTGCGAAGCAGAACGCTCTCCCGCGTCGCCCGGTCGCTGATGTAGCCGATCGGATTCGTCGCGGGATCGTAATTCAAATAATACTTCCGGGGCTGACTATCCTGATAAGAAACGATTCCAGTTCCAGGATCCTGGACGATCACGCTGTTGATCTCCAATTGGTTGTGAGAGACTTCACGATAATAATTTTTAAGGGAAGGACCTGGAGCGGAATTCAATTTTGTCTCATACTCCCCGACAGCACCTGCGAACTCGGGTTCATCTTTAAATCGGATGAAGACGACGAGGTTGATTCTCGTTCCCGTCACGGCCGTATTCGACACGAGAGATGTCTGTGGATTTTTTTCGAGTGCCTGCTGCCGGTTCATATCGGGATAGACGTTCACTCCCTGTATCAAACCGACGGAATGTGGATCGATTTTGCCCACACGGTAGGGCGAGGGATGAAGTGCGCCATTGCCGGCCACGGCATACACATAGGCGCCCGATACCGGATCGCGAACAATCGTGAAATTATCCTTGTCATGCACCCAACTGTAGAATTCGTCGCCGCTGGCGAAGACGCGGATCGTATCACCATTCGGCTGCACGAGGGTCTGCGGTACAAAACTCAAAGGAGCACCATGAAGTAAGACTGCCAGGGAAGCCCAAACAAACATTATATACAGTGAATGACGAATCATACGGGCATCCGGTTCTTTCATGAATTTCGATTGTATCGTATAACTGCAAACGTTCCTTTAAAGGTGATTGAACAGCGCTCGAAGACATGTCGGCCTGCAGCAGCCGCAAAGAAATCTGCGACTGACATTCCCGCCACATCCAGATTGGCTGCGATGATACCCAGCTTAGTCGATAACGAATCCTGCATGGATTGGGCTGACGCTGTCCCGTGGAGCACCGCGATTGTGATGAATAATTGGAGTTATTTTTTGGCCATACGATTTCCACCCGTAAGTAATGGTCCGCGAGTAGTCCGACATTTTTCAGTCACGGTTAACGGCGGCGCATTCGTCCTCTGTGCGATGCCTGCCTTGATTGTTGGGATCACCTCCGCGGCGTGATAATCGCATCCCCGGGGACATCACGATTCACGGATTGTTGGATATCAAACGTGAATATTTTTTCCGGATGGGTCAGGCGCACGATTTTAACGCTTGCTATCTTGGAAAGCGGACACATTACCACATCGCCGAAGCCATTTGTGCTTTTCTGGCTTGACCAAAATATCATTCCTTGTTCGTCGTGCTTCTTAAACCAGCCGAGGAATACCACCGAATGACCCAGTCCGGATGACCATGCGATGTTCGCAAAATCTCCCGGGCGGGCGCGTTCGGGCGTGACCTCCTCACCCATGCCGGAATATTGGACAAGTGCATAGTGGGTTCCCCAGCCGTCATCATTCCATTTCCCCCAGAATTTTATATGATCTTCTCTCCGTGAGCCATCTGGTTCCTGCATACACAGCGATTCAAATCTGTCGGGTGAAATGGTCGAGCTGCCTTCGGGAAAAATGAGATTCAGCGTTTCAATAAACACACTGTAACTCGAACCGCTGCAATAACTCGTCGGTCGCGGCGGGTTGAGCAGCGCGTTTCCAAAAAGTTTCAGATCATATCCAATCGGAGATTCTGTCGGCTTCGCCTTGATGCCCGTGAAGTACCCGCCCCCATCCATTGCGTGGGATTGCACGATGTCCACCGCTTTCAAGACCCAAAGGTTATAACCGTCAACATACTTCGTAAAGATCGATTCGTGATTGAGATGCTGCGGTATTGCCGGGATGTCGGTCGTATCGATAAACAGCCACGTGCCATTGTCGGTGGTGACATGATTTTTCCCCTGCGCAGCAGACAAAGAAAGAACCATGCAAAAAGCTAGTAGGCTACTGAGACCTCGAGACATCATGTGATTTCCCTGGACAATGTTGAGCAGCAAGGCTCAGCAACGAAAATGTGGATAATAAGAGAAGTGAATACCCAAAGCATGATCGGTTATGCTTCGATGAAATATGCTATTCATTCTGTGGAATGTCAATTGGCGATGGAGATTTTGAGGCGCGACGGCTTGGGGAGCGATGTGCCACCCTGACAGCATGTTATGAAAGCGCGATCAGGCCCACATTGAGGTCCTATGAAACAATGCCGATGCGCTTCTTAGAAGATGCAAATTCTTCGCGCACTTTTTCCGCTAAAAGTATTTTTAACATCGATTGATAGGGAACGTCTTTTTTATTTGCCAATACCTTTATCCCTTCAATCAGCGATTCTGGGAGTCGAATCGATATTGTCCGACTGGTAGATTTAACATTGGGAAATAGACTCAACTTGATTTTGTTTGGTTCTATAAAATCAAGGGGGCTATGTTTTGCCCAAAACTTTCGTTCTTCATCTTCATTCTTAAATTTTGGCACTTTCTTCATGATACATACCCCTCTCTTTCTTATTCATGTCTCTTGCAGAAATGACTCTGATCCTCTTCTCCCGGACAGTAAATACAATCGTTAACAGGCGGTCTTTGTTTGTATGTCCAAACGCATAAGCCCTGTCCTCATTTTCTGAATGCTTGTCATCGACTGTTGTAAAAAGTGGATAGTTAAAAAACACTTCTTCACATTCCCACCATTCAACCTTATGGCTGAGTTTGTTTTTGTCTCGGTTTCCCGCATTCCACTCAAACTCGACAATATTTTGTATGAGCTTCATGTCTGCCTTTGCAATTGTATATATTCAATATATACATTTTATCAAAACTGTCAATACTGTAGCAATCAGGCTGACGTTGCCAGGCACTTTGGTGTGAGCCGTGCGTGGGTGACGAAAGTGATGAAGAAGGGTGTCAAATAGTAAAACGTGGAACAGCAATTTTTATGTCAGGAAATTCTTATCGATATACTTTTGAAATGCACTTTTGAACTGATCACTTACGGGGATATACACTTTTCCATCGAAGATGATTCTGCTTCGTTCTACGACTGTTATCTTTGAGAGGTTGACGATAAACGAGCGATGCACTCTCATGAATTGCTCCCCGGGCAAATGCTCTTCAATCGCCTTCATACTGACCATCGTTTTCACCGGTGCGCCTGCGACCAGGTGGATCACAACATACTCGTGCGAACTTTCAATATATTTAATATCTGCCAGTTCGATCCTGATCAATTTATATTCTGATTTTACGAACAAATGATCAGGTGTTACGTTGACGGTTTCCGCGTCACGCTTCTTCTCGCCATCGAGCACCTTTTTGGCTTTGTTCGCCGCCTTCAAAAAATTGCTATAACTGATTGGCTTCAATAAATAGTCTGTCGCATCGACTTTGAACCCTTCCACGGCATATTCACTATACGCCGTTGTAAAAACGACCAACGGTTTTACCGTCAGCGATTTTACGAAGTCCAGCCCGCTTAGGTCGGGCATATTGATGTCTATGAACATGAGCCGGACATCTGTCGTATTCAATATGTCCATTGCTTCAACGGCACTTTGACATTCCGCCGCCAACTCCAGGAACGGAGTTTTCTGAATGTATGCCGATATCTGTTGTAAGGCCAACGGTTCATCATCGACGGCTATGCATGGTATCTTCATAGGGGGATAGTCAGATCGACTTCAAATGAATGCTGAGTATCTGCAATGTTCAAGGTGAAATTATCATCAAACAATAATTTCAGACTCTTCTTGATATTCTCGAGACCGATCCCCGAATATTCACCATCCTGAGGGGTATTGGCGGCGTGCTTGCTATTCATGATCGCGCACGACAAGGGCTTTTCATGAACCTTTATCTCGAAATGAACGAACGATTTCGATTGATAACTGATACCGTGCTTAAAAGCATTTTCGATGAATGAAATGAACAGCATCGGAGGGATCTGAATATCCGGTGTTTGTTCCGGCACGATCACCGTAATATCCACTTTATCCGAATACCGAAGCCGCATGAGGGAAACATAACTATTGATGAACTCGATCTCTTTTTTCAACGCAATCGTCCCCCGCGCCGAATCGTACAGCAAATAGCGCATCAATGTCGACAGCCGGACGATGGCATCTTTGGCTTGGTCCGCATTGATATCGATGAGCGCATGGATGTTGTTGAGCGTGTTCATGAAAAAATGCGGACTTACCTGGTGGCGCAATAATGCGAGATTGGTTTTCAGCTGTTCTTTTTCGATATCCTTCCGCAGTTTTTCTTCATCAAGCCATTTCGTGACGAGCTTGGATGCCGTGCCGGCGCCGACGACAAGAATAGCGACGATCAGATTGTCGATCAGAAACATATGCGGCGGTCTGTTCGGCTGCTCCGGGATGCGGGCGACGGGGCCTTCGGTCATGACTGGCAACGGAGAGCCGGCACGGGGTGAAAATCCGCCTTCATTCACCTGCATCGTCCCTATGACCAGCATTGTGACGATGAGTGTTCCCGCGCAGTACAGGAGATATTTTTTTTCGAACAATAAACGCGGAACCAGGAGATAGGCGTTCAACAAAAATATGAATAGGAACCCGGAGAGATGCGCCCATTCCCTGGCGATCCTTCCCCATTGTACGATATAGAATTCGCGTGTGCTGAAGAACGGAACGGCAAAGACAAACAGCCAGAGCACGCCATACACAATGGTTTCAATTTTGCGGGAAGTGAGTGAGAGCGATTTCATACTGGAAAATATGCTTTATTTGTGAGAATTGAAATATGTGTTAAAACTGGAGTTTGTATGTAAAATTCGGGAAAAATCCGAGCTGGTAGGTTGTCTTTATCCCTCTGTCCTTGTCGTCATATTCCTCCGAAAAGACATTCTTGTGATTCGTGACATTCTGCAGATCCAGCGAAAATGAATGGGATATCTGCGATGTATTGCTGTTCAGCGTATACCCGATTTTAATATCCATTCGAAAATAGTTCGCATATCGGCTCGTATACGCATAGTCGTCGCCTTTCAACAGCTGATGACCTGTCGTCTGCGACGCCGGCAGATCGATCGGCGTATAATAGCGTCCGCCTGCATTTGTTACTTTCACGTCCGACGTGATGTTGTCGATGCCCGTCTTCCATTCTTTTCCGAACAACAGGTTGAGCACATACTTTCCGTTGAACGCCGAATTTCTTTCAACGCCGTCGCTTGCCGTGTATTTGGACTCGTAGAGAGAGGCGGTGCAGAGACCGTAATATCCGCCGCTGAAGAATTTTTCGACGGTCAATTCCACGCCGTAATTTTTGCCTGTCCCATTGTTGACAAGGCTGTCTGCAAGATCGGTCTTAAAGCTGGCCCCAGTATTCAACATCGAGTAAATGCTGGAATATGCATTGACCGGAACATTGTAGAGAGACTGATAATACGCTTCCGTTTTTATCCGCCAGTCCTCAAACGGCTGCACGTTATAACCCAGAACGAACTGATGGCTCTTCGTAAAATCAAGGTTCTTGTTGTTGTAACTATACGAACCATCACGATTCAGCGTTTGTAAAAAATAGACATTGATCGGCTGCATCTGAGAATGCAGTCCGTATCCGAAGCTCACGCTGCTGATGTCGTTCACATCATATTTCACCGCAAGGCGCGGTTCAACCGAAGAGGAATTGTTGAGGAATAATTGTTGCGCATGCACGCCCGCGTTCAGTGTAAGAGCATCGGTCATGCTGTATTTCATGTGGATAAATGCCTGCGCCAGCGAGGTATATCCGTCATAGTCCCAGATCTGTTTCCACTCCGATTGGATCCGCTCTTTTTCCCGTGAGTAAAGATTCACTCCGATCAATTCTTCCTGAATACCAGCCTTTACAAATAATCGTGAATTTATTTTTGAATTATAGCTCGTAGAAAAATTATACCCTGTTTTGGCGACATCGGTTTCGCCCTTAGAGAAGGAAGTGTTCGTTAAACGATCGACGCTATAATCGACCGTGTTGGTCTTCGAATAGTTGATCCCGACTGTAGAACTTGCATATGAATTTGTGCTGAGCTGCAGGAAATGGTTGAGTCCGACAATGTCGATGCGGCTGCTGAAATCATGGCCATCCCCGCCGCCATAGAGTGAACCCAAATTCCCACCTTCCATATTGATGCTGCTCGCAGCCACAATGCCAAACAGTGTCAATCGGCCTAAGGCGGTCGTTCCGCTGTTGACATTGAATGTAAGGTCCTGATACGACGGTGTGGCTGTCGTTCCATAATCGATGCCCACGGCATTGGCGATACCGGCGAGCGAATAGCGATACCCGACGAGATAGGAAGAGCCATTGGCCTGGCTGATCAGCCCTTCGGTTGTCGCCTCCACTCCGGTGATCACGCCGAGTTGAACAGTTGTTTCACTCTCCTTGGTATTGCCATTTCGAAAGCCCAGATCGAACACACCGGAGGTGGCATTGCCGTATTCCGCCGGAAAAGCCGAGGTGAGGAAGTCGGAGTTTTTCAGCATATTGGTATTGAGAGCGCTCACAGCGCCGCCGGTCGTGCCGACAGAGGCAAAATGGTTTGGGTTCGTCACATTCATTCCATTGATGCGCCATAATACTCCCACGGGTGAATTCCCCCGGATGACAATATCATTTCTCGAATCATCGGGAGCGCTGACGCCCGCAAAGTTTGCGGCCAAACGGGCCGGATCGCTTCTGCCGCCGGCATATCTGTTCACCTCCTCCATCGTAAACCCGCGGGTACTGATCGCCGCCAGATCATTGACTGTTCTGTCCTTTGCATCGGCGCTGATAACGACCTCATCGAGAGCCTTCAGATCCTCTTCCATCGCGGCATCCGCAATTGTTTCTTTTCCGGACGTGACAACGACATTGGAAATGGTCACGTTTTTGTAACCGACATATGAAATTTTGATCTCGTATCTGCCTGGTGAAATGCCGGCAAGAAAATAATTTCCGTTGACGTCGGCAATTGTTCCTTTGTTGTCTGCAGAATGCAGTATTTGAACATTCGCACCGATCAGTGATGTATGAGACAGTTTGTCGATAACAGTACCGCGAATATTCTGCCTGTTGTTTTGGGTAAACGTTATTTGCGCGAGAAATATTGAAATGAGCAAAATATTTTTTTTCATACATGCCTTATTATTGAATTGTTCGTACAAGCCGCACATAGTTTAATCCACCTACTTCTCCTGCGCCTGTTCCTAACGTCTTCCTATCAAAACGCACAGCCCCGGCACCATGCAGATCTTCGCCGCTTCCATTATCTGCCAGTCCAAAAGCCACATGCCATGCGTAAGCATACGTACCATTTGCATTTGGAATTGCCGAAGTGCTTGTCCAGTAAAAAGGATAGTCAGCTTTTCCGCCGGCGTTTATAATTTTGGTACAGCTGAATAGTGCATTTATTGCGGGCCCTACATTGGCAGGGTTCGTTGCATACGGCGAACGCGTGTAATCGACCAAACTTTGAAGTTCTTTCGAGTTAGGTAACCGCCAATCGTTGTGCCCCAGGTAATTTGCGTTATTCTGGGTTTGAGCATACGCCAGCGCGTGTTCCCAATCTATACCTGAACCGTTATCGGTTTGCTGCCACATCAAGCCGGTGGCCACATCGGAAATCGTTCCGTTCCCAGTGTTTTGGAACAGATTGACGCCATAGGCAAGATTCCCTCTTACACAACGAACAAAGTGCTTTGGTCCGACACTGATAGAATACGCCTTGATATGTCCCGTGCCGAAATTCACGCCAAAGGCAAGCTCCGCACCGGGCGTATCCCCGCTTATATTGCCCAGTGCTCCAGTATATTTGTCGCTGCTCCAAAATATGGCGTGACTGAGATCTTGTTCATCTACATATTGAATGTCAAAATAGGTTGTATTAATCGATGGCCAGCCGGCACTTGCATCCCATAAGGAGTAGAGCTCCTTGATGGTTGGCACGCGCCAGTCGTTGTAGCCGCCGTAGTTTTGTTTGTTCAGATTGTCAACCACCGTTTGAGTTTCTGCCCAGTAATACATACCACCGAATGAACCCTTTTCATACGTTTTCTGCCATGTTAAGCCGGTAACGCCATCTTTTACGGTTAGTCCATCGCTGCTTTTGGTGTATGCGGGAGCTGTATGTGTAAACTGAGCATCCTGACCATACAATGCCGAACCGATAACAGGCGCGGTGATCTTGGTGCCAATACTGTCCCAACATCCGGTTTGACTTGTGCCGACGATCGGAAAGCTTCCTTTATATGCCGGTTCTCGCGCAACGATCTGCATTACGCCCGTGGTGTTTGCCGTATCAGCGGCGTTTGTCGGCGCATCATTTTTTTTACATCCGCCTGTCGAACAAAGAATCCCGGCGAGCAAAATGAACGATGCACAACGAAACAATATTGTTGTTTTCATGGAGGTTCCTTTATTTGTTATGACGTTCAGAAAAAATATACGGCATAGGCCACCCGCCCCAAAAGATCTTCACCAAAAGGGATGGCTTTGTCTCTGCAGACCCGGATTTTGTCACCTAAAAAGCTGGAGGTTTGAACGGGAAAAAGACGAGCAGGAGGAAGAAAATGGGAGATGGAACATCATCAAACTGGATGCGGAGAAATGAAAACCCCGAAGTGTGAACTTCGAGGTTTCGATTTAAAACATCACCGGGGAGTCAGTTTGACTCCCCGGGCAGGGTGGCTCCGCATACCATTTTGACGTGCGAACTCCGTTTATGAAGATTCGGCTGCCATTCGTGTTCATGTGCGGTCGGAAAGGCAAAAGAAAATTTACCCTCGATATCGCCAGAATCCGTCAATTTAACGATATTTCAGATGATTGCATTGCCCAGTTGGCAATGGTTTTCTGTCCTCCAGACTTCGCTGCTCGACCTCAACCGAGAGGACCAAAGATCGATTATACGGCTCTGGCTGCTGAATACAAACTACTGATATCAACCGGGTCCTGCAAAAACCAAGCAGATGTAGCTCGGCACTTCGGTGTGAGCAGGGCGTGGGTGACGATGGTTATGAATACGAAAAAATACTGAAGGAAATCGACGATAGGTCTTCGGAAATGAACTGGCTCTGGAAATTAGCCTTCATTTCGTATATTTGCAT
>CAISDA010000088.1 GCA_903884005.1 uncultured Ignavibacteriota bacterium
AACATATGTACTCGTTGCGATTATGCGAAAAAAACTGAACAGCAAATTATCGCTCTACACAATTCTACAAATATTGAGTGTGTCTTTATTTGAGAAAACCCTTATTTCTCAACTACTTACGGAGATACCACTGCAAATTGAAACTTCATCAGATGATAACCAGTTGTATTTATTCGACTTATAACCGGACACTACTGGATCAACAGTATGTTCGCCACTGGCTCACTGAATTTGAAAATATTATAGAACGCAAACTCGTTCAGGAATTAGGACGTTTATCAGACGAAATTTCTTAAGATGACAAATTCCATTTTTCAATTAAAGATTATATTGATTGATTCAAAACCAACGATCTGGCGACGGATTCAAATCGATGCAAATACATTGCTGACCGATCTCCATAAAATCATATGACCTGCCCCCGTTTTATGTGCCAGTACGTAATTTAGTTTTTGCCTCAGGCACTAGCAAACTGAAGCGGTAAAAACACCTCCGGTGCCGGCGGCATTTTTCATCGTCATTATTTTTAATTCGGCCGCGATCTTCGTGTATCTGCAACGCGAAGTACAACTGATGCCGATGCTTGTCGAGATCAACAAAACAGAGATCAGATTCTTCGAGTCGCTCGCCGATGTTCTGGGGGGATAAAAGAGGTAAAGCTCAGCGAAGGCAGAAGTAACGCCCTTGCCTCTCTCATCCGAGCGATCTCGGAAGAGTTGAAGATCCTCAAGGGGCGGATCGGAGGCAAATATGCCGAAAATATTATTTTCCCACAGGCATCGTACATGATCCTGATGGGAGTTGTCGTTTTCGTTCTGCCGCGGTTTGGCGAAGGCTACCGTGATGTGGTCACCGATCTAACTGTTGCCATTTTCTTCATGTTCGGGCCTGTCAGCAACATCGTCAGCCTGATGCCCCAGCTGGACAAGGTCCGGATGGCAATGGGCTACATCTACGAATTGGAAGCACAACTCGACCAGTCTGTTGAGCTTCACGACAAGCAGCCCGGCGACCCGCCTCCAGTCCCGGCAGATTTGAAAGATCTTCTATGAAGTGATCTTGAAAAATTTAAAGAAACAAGGGAAGACCGTCATCGCCGTCAGTCACGGTGACAGGTACTACAAGTATGCGGATCGTGTCGTGAAGATGGAATACGGCACGGTCGTCCGAGACGATACCCTGAAGGTAAAAAAATGATCGGTTGTGACATCCCTGAAAGCCGAAACGACGAAGGCCTCATAATGCCAGTCTTTGCGTGGATCGGAGTTGCGTGCCCGATCGGACTGATCGGACGGAAAACGTTGTTCGGATTCTGGGGCACTTTTGTGCTGCCGATGCTCTTTAGTCCTTTAACACCTCCGAATTCCCATGAGATGAAACGTTATTCACCGAACTGCGCGCTCAATCTCCTCATCAGCGTCTATCGACCGATCTCGACCAGTCTGGGATACTCGTACAATCTGAGCATGGAGGCGGGTTTGCGGGCGCGAGTAAAATTGACGCCGGCCAGCGTGTGGGAATCAACGTTGCCCTCTAAACGATCACCTTCACTGGTGTACCCGCCTCAGCCCGCATCATCTTAAGTGCCAACCATTTTTTGCCGAAACCGTTCACCGTCGGCCAGCCGTGTGAACTTACTACTCGTGATGAGCCGACGCAGCAATGGTGCGCTGCGTGACAGGCGTGAATTGTTTTTGTATATTTCTATAGGTGGCTGCGACAGAATGAATAGCCTTCTGCGGCCCCATCATCAACATTTGAATACGTACTCCAGGTTCACGAAAGGTATCTGTAATGGCCATTGCTTTCCGGTTTCTTCGCATCAGTCTCTTCTGTCTCTTCATCATTGAAACAGCACCGGCTCAGGTGCCCGCGTATAAAGACCCAAGCGCCCCCGTTGCGTTGCGTGTGAGTGATCTTCTCGGCAGAATGACGTTGGACGAGAAGATCGGCCAGATGATACAGGTCGATCATCCCGCCGTCATCAGCAACCCGTCGGACGTGACAAAGTACTTCATGGGGTCCGTGCTGAGCGGCGGCGGATCCGATATCGGTGACAATACAACATCCACCTGGGCCGCGCTTCACGATACGATGCAGGTGTATGCATTGAAAACACGTCTCGGTATTCCGATGATCTACGGCATAGACGCGGTCCACGGGAACAATAATATCGTCGGGGCAACGGTCTTCCCGCACAACATCGGCCTTGGCTGCACCCGGGATTCGGCCCTGGTCTATGAGGCCGCGCGAGTGACGGCGGAGGAAGTGGCTGCCACAGGCATTGAATGGACGTTTGCGCCGTGCATCGCCGTTGCGAGGGATGAACGGTGGGGACGCACCTACGAGGGGTTCGGCGAAACGCCTGAACTCGCGCGCATGATGGGAGCCGCCGCGGTCCGGGGCTTTCAGGGCGATTCGTTGAACGGACCGACGAGCATCGTGGCGTGCGCTAAACATTTTATCGGCGACGGCGGCACAACGAACGGAGCCAATGCCGGAAACACCCAGTGCACGGAAGCAGTCCTCCGGGCAATTCATCTCCCGGGCTACAAAGCCGCGATCGATGCCGGCGCGGGATCCATTATGGTGTCGTTCAACAGCTGGAATGGAGCGCTGATGTCGGGAAACACATTCCTGCTCACGACGGTCCTGAAAGGAGAACTGGGCTTCAAGGGATTCCTTGTATCGGACTGGGGAGCCATTGACGCTCTCGGTTCCAACTATACACTGGACGTCGCCGCTTCGATCAACGCCGGCATGGACATGGTGATGCTGCCGACCCGCTACCAGGATTTTCAGACCTCCATGCGGGCCCTGGTCGGAAGCGGTACCATCTCCGCATCACGTGTCGACGACGCGGTCCGGAGGATCCTGACGGTGAAATTTGCGAAGGGCCTGTTCGAGAAACCATTCGCGAACAAGGCGCTCCAGGCCGGCGTGGGTTCGGCGGCCCATCGGGCAGTGGCGCGAAAATGTGTCCGGGAATCGATCGTGCTCCTGAAAAACACGATCGGCGTCCTGCCGCTTGCAAAGCTCGGGAAACGAATTCTTGTGGCCGGGTCGCATGCAAATAATATTGGCAATCAGTGCGGCGGGTGGACGATCTCCTGGCAGGGACAGAGCGGCGCCATCACACCCGGCACGACGATCCTGCAGGGGATGTTGAACGCGGCACCCGGCGACCAGATCGTGTATTCGCAGACCGGTGATTTTGCGGACACACATGCAGATTGCTCCGTGGTGATAGTCGGGGAAGTGCCGTACGCCGAAGGTTCAGGCGATAGGTCAGACCTCTCTCTTGCAGCATCAGATGTTTCGCTGATAGCCAAGATGAAAGGGTACGGCAACCCGGTTGTCGTGATCCTTGTTTCGGGCCGGCCCATGATCATCGGAGGGATACTGACCTCCGCCGATGCCATCATGGCTGCGTGGCTCCCCGGAACCGAAGGAGACGGCGTTGCAGATATTCTCTTCGGCGATTACAGTCCGCGGGGGCTGCTCTCGCATTCCTGGCCGCGCGCGATGGCACAGATTCCCATCAATGTCGGCGATGCCGTCTATGATCCTCTGTACCCGTACGGATATGGGTTGACGTACTCGGGCACTGCGGTGAACCCTCGCGAGAATCACATGCCGGACCGGTTCTTGCTTGACCAGAACTACCCGAATCCCTTCAACCCCTCGACGACAATTACATTCAGCATCCCGGTCAGATCGTTCGTCACGCTGAAAGTATTTAATACGCTGGGGCGTGAAGTGTCTATGCTTGTGCACGGCGAACTGCAGCCCGGATCATATACGAGGGAGATGAACGGCGAATCGCTGCCAAGCGGTGTGTATTTCTATCGGCTGCAGGCGGGAAGTTTCGCCGATACGAAGCGATGTACGATGGTGAAGTGACTCATAAGCAATTCACAAAAACATGCACCGCTTCGCTCGAGCGGGCGAGATACCATCTCGCCCTACATGCGCACTGACCGTACGCTTGTGTGTCAGCGCTTAAAATAGATAAATCCCAGGACGACAGCCGTTATACCGAGCACACCGATGATCATCAGTGACATTCTCATCACGGCAATGATTCGCGCATTAATTTTGTGCTGCAATTGCGCAATACTGTCGACAGTACTTTCGAGTGATTTAACATTTGTTTCCATCTGCGGAATTCGCTCTTCCAACATCTGAATTCGGCTTTCCATCGCCTCATACTGCCGCGCATTTTTCTCATCGAACGAATGTACCACTTCGCCCATTGTGTTCACTTTGTTGTCAATCGCGGTATACCGTTCCTGATATTGCTCTTCAGCAGCATTGAGCGCAGTCGCAATAGCCTTGGTTTGGACGCCGAACGTCTCATTCACAGACAGAAGGACGCTTTGCAATTGAGTGATCGTATGATCGATAGAGTGCGATACAGTATCAATCAAAACAACTTTGTCATCGAGAAGCCGGATCTGTTTTTGGTTTTTATCCAGCTCCTTCCGCACGCCCGCCTTGAAAGTTTTCATATCATCGGCGATCGGCGCAATACTTAGCTTTGTTGCCCGGGCACGTTTGAGAACGCTCACTGACTTTCGGCTTTCATTCTTTTTGGTCTTGATGCTTGTTTTCATAATGATCAATTGGTTGTCGTCATTCTCTTTGGGAACACTCGTCCCCCGGCACCGCCCGATACAAAACCGTTAGCATGACTACTATGGTAATTATTTTTAATGGAAAGTGCAATTCATCGGGGCAGTCGTGCTATGTCACAGATGGATGAAGAAGGCGCGGAGGTTGCAAGTTGCCTTTTCAGTTAAAATTTTACTAGTTAGAGTAAGTGAGTTATTTATTTATTCGAGGACGATCACATGACGTATGATGAAAAGCGGGCTGTTCTGGGCGAACAATTAGACAACATCTTGTCGCGGCTCATTGTTTACAGCAAAGAAGACAATACACGGCAAATCAATCAATGTAAAATCGAGGCGAAGAGGTTATTGATGGAGATCGAAACGTTCATTTCAGACCTATAGAAATAGAAATTCAAAAGCAATGCATACCGCTTCGCGGTGCGGGCGAGCCAACAGCTCGCCCCTGCAACGCACATTTTTACGTTCGTTCCCCGGCACTATCGGCCAATTGGCATGGCTACTCGACACCTTCCAACACGCGCTGCACAATGGAGAGCAGCGTCTGCAGACGGTACGGTTTTTGAATAAATCCGGACACTTCAGCAGCGCCAATTTTTCTAGTGACTTCTTCCTGCGAATACCCCGACGTAATGATGATCTTAACGCCGGGATCG
The DNA here is from genome assembly GCA_903884005.1 of uncultured Ignavibacteriota bacterium. GTDB lineage: Bacteria > Bacteroidota > Ignavibacteria > UBA10030 > UBA8401 > CAISDA01. Next base: position 5,291 of record CAISDA010000088.1, read on the forward strand.
ATCGCCCTCAGCGCGTCCACGACTTCTTTTCCCGACATTTCCGGCATCGTCAGATCGAGCAGCACCGCTCCGATGTCCGACCGGCGTTGTTTATAGAGTTCTATTCCCCGCAGTGGATTCAGTTCGACCAGCGTTTGATAATTTTCTGTCTCCAACATTTCCACGGCCATGCCGGCAATATTCGGTTCGTCGTCGATCACAAGAATTGTTGCGGCCATTGTCTGCGTTCGGATGCCGATGGCCGCCGATACTTGGACTGGAGCCGGCGCCGCGACGCTTGGCAGAACAATGCGGAATGTTGTTCCCCCGCCTTCCGTACTTTCAACGGCGATGCCGCCTTTGTGTCCCTGCACGATCCCGAGCATCGCAGAGAGCCCTAAGCCACGTCCCGTAAATTTCGTCGTAAAGAACGGGTCGAAGATCTTCACGAGCGTTTCCTGGCTCATCTCTATGCCGCTGTCGGTGACTTCAAGAGACGCATACGAACCTTCATGCATCGTGGTGTGAGCGATGCGGCTATAGCGTGCAAGCTCCTCGGTTCCCAATGTGACAGCAGACAAAGTGATGGAAACGACTCCCCTCTTTTCTCCGACCGCCTCTCCGCCGTTGATGATCAGATTCATGATGATCTGTTCGATCTGCGACGGGTCTCCATTCACATAGACGGGAGTCGAGGGAAGGTGCGTGGTCAGTGTCACGTTCTTGGGCAGCGACACGTTGAACAACCCCACATGTTCGGAGACCATCGCGGCAAGATCCATCGTGCAGATGTGGAATTTTCCTTTGCCGGAATATGCGAGCATTTGCTGCGTCAATTTTGCCGCACGCTCCATGGCCGTTAATGCTTTCTCCATATTTTTTATGGCGGGATGGTGAACAGGCAAATGCCCCTGGGCAAGCGAGATATTCCCCATCATACTGCCGAGCAGGTTGTTGAAATCGTGGGCGATGCCGCCGCTGAGTATGCCGATGCTCTCCCTCCGCTGCATATCGCGGAGCAGTTGTTCCGTCGCTTTGAACTCCGTGATATCGCGAAAGACTCCGTAGGTTCCTGCGAAGCCGTTTTCTTTGTCGATCTGCGGAACGGCTGTAACGATAATATTCCGTTTGCCGCCGTCCGGCCGGATGATCTCGAGCTCGTACACGCTTTTATTTCCCTGGATCCGCAGCGCTGTCTCGTTTTGAACAAGCGCGTATTGCTCGTCGGTAACAAACTGATCGAGACTCTTTCCCACTAACCCGCAGCCAAAGATCTCTTCGGCGGCGGTATTGGCAAAGACAAAGCGCTCCTCGGCATTGACAAAACCGATCCCTTCGCCGATGTTCTCAATGATGGTGCGGTAGCGCTCCTCACTCTTACGCAGCGCCTCTTCACCCGCCTTGCGCTCGGTGACATCGCGAAAGGACCATGTTCGTCCTGCCGGCTCGCCCGCAACAAGCATCGGTTTCGAATTGCGTTCAAAGACGCGTCCATCTTTGAAATACACCAAATCGAAGCTTTCCGCTCTCGGCTCCAGGTAGAGCTGCTCGACCTTGGCAAGAAACGCCTCGGGATCGGAGAGCTGAACGAGAATATATCTCAGCAGCCTGTCATCCTCGCCCCTGGCGATGATCGCATTCGGGATGCGCCACATGTCTATAAATCTACCGTTCACTTTCAGGACACTCCCGTCCGCGCCGACCACGAGAATGCCGTTATCGGTCGATTCAAGAATTGTTTGCAGAAGCGCGATGGAACTCTTCAGCGCTTCTTCCGCCCGCTTTCGTTCGGTCACGTCCCGCAAGACTCCTTCGTTATAGAGTACGCCGCCTTCCTCGTCGAGCACCTGCCGTCCATGATCTTCGACCCAGACCTCAGAGCCGTCCTTCTTCCGAAGACGATAAACTGCCGTCTTGTGCTTCGTTTCTTCAAATGCGGCATTTTCGCGTTCTACCGGCGTGAAATACAGATCTGCAATAATATCGATCGCAAGGAGTTCTTCTTTGCTGTCGTATCCGAGAATTTCGACCAGGGCCTGATTGACTTCGATGAATTTCCCCTCGCGGCTGCTTCTATACAGCCCGTCGGGCATTGTTTCAATTAACAGGCGGTATCGCGCTTCGCTTTCGTGCAGGGCCTTTATGGTTTTCTGTTCTTGTGCTTTCATGAGACACCGATCGGAAAAATATACATCACGCTGCTTTAGCTACTGCGTATAGATGAATTTATGACAAAAACGCACTACATGCAATGCGACCACAGGGCAGCTTTTTCACATGCTGCTTTTTCACACATTGTTTGTATGACGATGCAATCGCGACAGGCGCCACACAGCGGCGGTGTATGAAATATTTTTGCATCTATCGTCTTTTCTTCATACCATTGACGATGAACACATGACAGCTATTTCTCACCGGTTCCACGAAAGGACAATACCATTGGAAACTCAAAATTTCGCCAACCACCGCCGATACGTACCGATGTATCACGGTGTACTCACCTTCTTGCTGTTCGTCACGTTCATCGGATCCCTGGTCAATGTGTACCTCTCCTTCGGCGACCATGCGCGCATCTACAGCGCGTCCTTAATTACCACACTCACGTTCTGCGGAATTATCCAATTCTGGTACGGCAGAGCGTTTGCAACAAAAGCGCAGGACCGGGCGATACACGCGGAAGAAAATCTTCGCCACTTTGCGATGACAGGCGCACTGCTTGATTCGAAATTGACGATCGGGCAGGTCGTTGCGCTCCGGTTCGCATCTGATGAGGAATTTTTAGCGCTTGCGAAGAGGGCTGTTGCAGAGAACATGTCGCGGGATGACATCAAAAAAGCGATACAATCGTGGCGTGCGGATTACGATCGGGTGTGACCCATACGCTCGTGCTTTATTTGAGTATTATTTTCCGTGAGTCGTAGGCATAGGCGGCAAAATATCCCAACGATCCGTTCGTGAGATTCGTGTTGGGATTTGCGGGCGACAGGGCTGTCGCGCTCTGGTCGGACGACCGTATCGCCTGCAGCGTCCTATAATAGTCGTATGTCGCCTGGTCGATCGACAGCAGGTCGACAGTGATGGTATCGCCGACGTTGACGGTTCCCCGGTCTCCGTTGTGTATGCGCACACCTATTCGTTCCGTGATTTCGGTACCATTGGCGAGTTTGTCGGTATAGAGGAAATTTCTCGCCCCGTTAATCGAATCGGGGGGCAGGGAATTCACACGCGGGCGTATCCTGTAGAAGTTGCCGCTTTCCGCCGGATCCTTAAACATCACATAGATGTCGTACCCGATCCCGCCGTTGCGCTCCTGCACTTGTATCGAGTATAACGAGTCGATCAGCACCTTATTCGGCATATACGATACCGCGCTATAGGCAATGCCTTCCGAAAGCACGTTGAGCGTATAGCGCTTGCCGGTGACGCCTTTCAGTGTCGGAGATTGATATGTTCCATTCCACGCTTCTTTCAATGTGTCGCTTTTCCCAAGGTCATCCGTGATCGTCACGATCGCATGCGACACGGGCGGCACGTTAATGGAGGATGAAAAATACGTGCCCGTTTTGCTGATGACCACGGTCGCGGTGTCGTGCTGGTCCGTGATATTCCCTTCGATCACCATGTGCGGAGCGGCGGCGTTCAGGTCAATCGATACGATCTTTTGGCAGGACGACAGCGTACACAGAAGCACCGTCAATACCAGCATCGTGTGCATGCGCAGAGAAGACATTGGTGTTTTCATTGTGGTATTAAAAATTAAAATTGTATGAGACCGACGGTATGAACGGGAATATTGTCGTTTGGACGGCTTCTGTTTTCGTCGGATCATCTTTATTGCGCCGGAAACTGATCGAATAGGGATTCCACCGATCGTAGGCGTTATATATGGAGACGGTGATATTCGATTTTTCACTGAAGCTGTAGGTGGCAGAAAGATCCAGCCGATGATAGGCCGGCATGCGATACCCGTTTCGTTCCGTGTAGTAGGGAACCAATCGCCCGTCCACAAAATAATTGCCGCTGGGGAATGTGACCGCATTCCCTGTATAATAGACCCACGTCGCGGAATACTTCCATCGGCTGTCCGGGTCATAGATGACGACGACGGAAATATCGTGCGTGCGATCCTGCCGCGCCGGAAACGCGGCTCCGTTATTGATCTTCTCGAATTGCTCCATGCTCCGGGACCATGTATAGCTCAGCCACCCGCTGAATTGTCCGAATTGTTTTTTCACAAGAAATTCCGCCCCATAGCTCCATCCTCGTCCGTAGGATAACAGGGACTCTACATTCGGATTGAGCTGAAGGTCCGCCCCGTTCTTGTAATCGATGATGTTTTGCATCCCTTTATAATAGACCTCAACGGAGGTTTGATATTCGTTCTCTTCATAATTCCGAAAATATCCCACTGCAACCTGGTCGGCCAATTGCGGCTTCACATTTGTGCTGCTCGGCACCCACAGATCGCTAGGATTCGTTGTTGTGGAGTTGGAGAGCAAATGCAGGTACTGGCTGTTCCGTGTAAAGGAGGCTTTGAGGGAACTTGCGTTGTCGACGGAGATGTTTGTCGAAATGCGAGGCTCAAGGGTTGAAAATGTGATGATGTTTTTCCCGGACGCATAGACGGCCGAATCGATCACATCGCCGCTCGCGTCATACGTGTAAGCCGTACCCGGTCCCAATTGAGTGAATGACGACGCTCTCAGGCCGTAATTGATTTTAATACCCGGCAGAATAGTCGCTTCGTGCGACAGGTAGGCGGCATTTTCGAGAGCGTATTTGTGCGGCACCGATTGCGCATTGCTCGGACTCGACGAGCTGGCGGTCAGCGTGCCGGGAATGAATGTGTGGTAAATGGCATTGATGCCAAACGACAGCGTGTTGTCGGAATCTAAAAAATACTGAAAATCCATTTTCCCATTCACATCCTGTATCCCCGAGTTGATGGTATACTGGCTGGTTCCCGTTCCCAACGTATTGGTGTATTCGTAATTGCTGTAGATGAGCGAAACGTTGCCGAAAAATTTATCGCCGTAGATGTGATTCCATCGCGCCGTGGCGGTTGCATTGCCCCAATTGAACCCGAACAGATTCGGATAATTGAAATTATCCCTGCCGAAATATCCCGACAGAAACACCCTGTCTTTGTCTCCCAGCGCGTAATTGGCTTTCACATTCAGATCGTAAAAATAGAGGCTCGTCTTGTTGATCGCCGTATCGCTCGAGAGTCTCAGAAAAATATCCGCATACGTTCTCCGCGCAGAGACGATGAAAGACCCCTCGTCCTTCACGATAGGCCCCTGCACGGTCAGCCGTGAGGTCAAAAGGCCGATGCCGCCTTTGACGTCATATTCTTTCATGTTCCCGTCATCGGTTTTGACATCAAGGACCGATGAGAGCCTCCCGCCATACTCCGCGGGAATTCCCCCGGTGATGACTGTGACGTCTTTGATCGCGTCGGAATTGAACACCGAGAGAAAGCCGAGGGCGTGCGATGAATTATAGACGGGCGCTTCATCCAGCACGATCAGATTCTGGTCGGTCCGTCCGCCGCGCGCAAAGAACCCGGTGCTCCCTTCGCCTGCCGATTTTATGCCCGGCAGCAGCTGGATCGTTTTGAGAATATCTTTCTCGCCCAGCAGCACGGGGATCGACTGCAGATCGCGGATCTGCAGCTTGTTCGCGCTCATGTCCATGGAGGTGACGTTCTGGTTCGTTCTTTCGCCGGTGATGACCACCTCGCGGACTTTTATCGGCTCCGGGGCGAGATCGATATTTCTCGTTTGATTCCGATTTGCGACAAGCGTGTCCACTCTCGTCGTATAGCCGACAAATTGCATCTGTACGACATACGTTCCTTCGGGAAGCGTGAGCGAGTAAAAACCGTACGCGTTCGTCGTGGCGCCTAGTATTTTTGCGCCGCGCGTTGAAACAGTTGCGCCGATCAAGACTTCGCCGTTCTCTTTGCTTTTAATGATCCCGCTGAGTGTATACGAATTGACCGCGGCAGACACGCACTGTGTGCCGGCCATGGTGAAAAGGAAGATGAAGAAAAAAAAACTACCGCAAATATTTTTCATAGAAAGGTTCATTAGGAACACGGTCAGTGCGACTGCGGGACATTATCGTCAGCGAGAGTAACCCAGACGAAACAAAATCGACGCATATGCAGGGCGAAATGTTATTTCGCGCGTGGGCGAGTTATCAGAACGCCCTACATGTGTCGATGAGTTACCATGCCTTACGAATATACACGGATTGAAGTTCCAGTGATCGTTATTTGATATTGTGTCAATGGTGCATTTGCCGGGCCGGCGAGCCTCGTCCCGTTTGTTGAAAAGCTGGATCCGTGCGCGGAACAATAAAATTGGCTGCCGGTGAATTTGACGTTCTGTCCCTGGTGCGTGCAAGCCGCACTGACGGCGACGAAATTATTGGCTGAAATGCGGGCGACGATCACACCGGCATTGTAGATGTATCCCCCGTTCGCATTCAAGGCGGCATTCGCCGCCGCGGTCAAATCGAGCGTAAAGTCGACGTTCGACGGCGCGCTGACGGGATTCCCGGCAGGACTGCATCCGTTGAGGTATGTACTGGCGATGAGCGATGCCGCTCCGACTCCGAGCATTGCCAAGAATTCTTTTCTATCCATAGTTTCCGCCTTCGTGCAGTTGTGAGTAGTAGTGGTGATTTTTTTTACAGCGCGTATGCGGTCGTCAAGGAAAACCGCAGATCATCGTGAACGGGAACCAACAGCAGGGCCGGGCGTTCAATTTGAAAGGCGGTCAGGCTGATGGAGAATCCCGCATGGATCGTTACTTTATGAGCGGACCATTGCGTCTGGGAATTCATCGTGATTTCGCGCGTCACACCGTGGAACGTCAGTTTTCCCGTGACCCAGACGCTGTCGTTGCGCGACGATACGGAAGTGCTGGTAAAACTCGCTTCCGGAAAACTGATCGCATCGATCACTTCCATTGCGTGAGAATCGCGGTTTGAATTACCGCTGTTGAATGTCATCACATCGACTGTAGCGGAAACGGCGTTGATCTTTTTCGCCGCCGCGTCCACACTGATAACGGACGACACATCCTTGCTTGTCGACTCGATCTCGTGCAGCGGATGCACAAGATAATACGTCATCGACGTTTCGTCCTTCAGCGAAGGCACATTTTTATATTGAGCGAGCGTGCATGTGCAGAATCCAATGACCATCACAACTGCTGCGATTGTTTTTTTCATTGCGTCTCTCCGATAGGTACTTAGAATGTAACGACGATCATTGATGCGGCGAATGTCGCCGTTGTAACGTAGCCCGAGATCTGGTGGAATCGGGCTATCTGATCATAATTCTGGCTGTGCCTCAGCATTCCCCCGATGATCGGCGTCAGGATCATTCCGGCGACATGAACCCAGGCCAGCGTTTTATGCAGCGTGGTCGTGCTGTTTTCATCGCGGCGGATGAGGGGCGGCGGCGACAAGACGGACAACAGTCCCGTTGCCGTATAGCTGACGATTGTGGCCGAAATAAATGCCTTATGCGTCGGAAGCAGATCACGATGTCCGTTCAAGACTTGCTGGCCATAATAGGCGGTTGCCATCATCAACCCGAGGCTCACAAAGCCGCCGATCTGATGCGTCGTGAGCATCGTACGCCGCAATGAGAGTTCAAATTTTCGTTCTTCGGGCGTCAGGGCCGGAACGATTCCGATGCCCCGCATAATACCATTATCGCCCCACATCAGCCGTTCGCCAAAACTTATATTCTTTGGCAGCAATCGGGCGTGGGCGGCGGCGGCACGCGCGGCGGAATCCTCCTGGAACACCACAGATTGCACAGGAGCACCGACGGTCGAGTCTGTTTCGCCGTCAAATGTCTGAGCCAATATTTGACTATCAAACGGTTGCGTCTGCATGTGTATGTCGGACGCCTGAGTATGAAGTTGCCCGTCGGAAAATTGCGACTGCATCCGAGTGTCGGATGTTTGAGCATGCACGCGGCCGGCTTCGGTCATTACAACGAGGAATACAAAACCGGTCAATATTTTTAGATAGTTGTTCATGCAGGCTCCTTATGTTGTTCGGCTGATGAATACGGTCGAGTCGCGGCAATGGCCTACAGTCCATTAGACGATCGTGACCGTGAGATTGTGATGCGTAATAAGTGTGTAATGGAACGATGCCGCAGTGAAATAAAACGGTATGGAAAATGATTGCAGTGCATTGGCTGGCCGGCTGTTCGAGACGCGACAGTCGTCTACAACCGCGGATGGTGAGGATTCGGGAGAACGGCGCGGGTCTGATAGTGCTCTTGCGCGCGCGAGCAGGCCGGTACGATTCATCATGTTCATCCAAAGAATATGTATAATATTTGATAGAATACTGGTATTTTGAGTAGTATCAAATTTTATATGGGTCGTATTCCTTGGCAGTAATAAAAATAATGAGTACACTACCCTTTGATCGACAAAGAGTGGTCACGCTGTTGACAGGTACAAGATACTCTTTCCAGATGAAAATAACATGAAATTGCATGTTTCGAGGATGATAATTTTCAACGCTTCTATCCATGATGTATAAGTGAATGATCGTTCCTCCATGAGAATCCTCATAATAGAAGACGACAAAAAAATTGCAGCGGCGATCGCAAAGAATTTGCGCGCCGAAAGCTACGCAGTCGATCTTGCGACGAACGGCGTTCAGGGTGAGGAATTGGCGAATGTCAATGAGTATGACATCATTCTGCTCGATCTCTTGCTTCCCAAACAGGACGGATGGACGACATGCACGCATTTGCGCCGCGACGGCATCCTGACCCCGATCCTTATGTTAACCGCATTCGACGACGTCGCCGATAAGATAAAAGGCCTGGACGCCGGAGCAGACGATTACCTGTCGAAACCATTTCACATCGGCGAACTGTTTGCGCGCATCCGGTCGTTGACACGGCGGACCACGGAGGTGCGGACAACGCGCATAGAGCACGCCGGATTGAGCCTCGACTTGAACACGCATCGCGCGTCGCGCGACGGAAAAAGCATCAAATTATCGACGAAGGAATTCGCCCTGCTGGAATTATTCATGATGCATCCGGAAGTCATCATTTCGCGGGAGATGATCTCCGAGCACCTGTGGGATATGAACTTCGAACCGCGCAGCAACGTCATAGAGTCGTTCGTCAAGTTTCTTCGCCAAAAAATCGACCGTGGATTTTCGAGATCCCTCATTCACACCGTCCGCGGTGCCGGCTATATATTTTCCATCAAAGAACCATAACGATGTTCTCCATCAAAACCCGATTGATCATTTCCTATTCGCTGATGTTCGAAATCGTGCTCATTGCATACTCGATATTCATTCATCATACGGTAAGGGACGCTGCGATCACAACATTGGACACGCGTTTGGTGAGCACCGCCGGCCGATTCGAAGATGAGCTGGAGGAAATATTTCACGATAAACAGACGATCGACTTCACCGATATTCTGCATGCAAAAAAACAAACTCCCGCGCAATTCTCGGTGCGCCTGTGGGATATGACCGGCTCGTTGCTCTACGCCGATACAATGCTCGCGTTGGTGCCGGCGGCGTTCGTGGCAGACGCACTGCGGGGAACAACACGGTTCGATATGATTCAGATACAGTCTCAAGAGTATCGAACGGCATTCCTTCCGATATCAATTCGCAACGTCCCCTATTGCATCGCTCAATTCACCGTTCCGATGACCGAGATTGAAGAAAGCATGAGCCATCTCCAAACGATTTTTTATATCTCGTTCCCATTGGCGTTTGTATTGTCCGCTCTTGTCGGATATATTATAGTCTATGCCGGGTTCCGCCCCATGACCCGCATGATAGAAAGCGCTAAAAATATTTCGGAGAAGAATCTTGAAGAACGGCTGCCGACCCCCGGAAAGAACGACGAAGTGAAAACACTGGGCATGACATTTAACAGGATGATCGAGCGGATCGAATCGGCGTTTCAAAGCCAGCGCCAATTTATCGCCGATGCATCGCATGAGATCCGCTCGCCTCTGACCATTATCAGCGCCGAGTTGGAATTTGCGCAACGGTCACTCGCCGATGGCGATGTAAAAAACAGCATCCGGATATCTTTGGACGAGGTCGGCCATCTCAAGCACTTGACGGACGATCTTCTTCTGCTTGCAAAGCTCGATTCGCAGCAGCTGACGCTCAATCGGCGGTATTTTCGGTTCGACGAACTTGCCGCCGATTGCATACGGAAGGTGAAACAGGTCGCAGCAGCGAAGGGAACGACGATCCAGCTGCAGGTAGAACCGGGAATTGAATGGTATGGCGATGCGGAAAAAATAAGCAGCGTTATCATCATTCTTCTGGACAATGCGATAAAATATTCATATGAAAAGTCCGCTATCTGTGTTGATCTCTTCCTCCGCGACGCGAAGGAAATACACCTTCATGTCACGAATAGCGGCATCGGTATTTTACCCGCAGAACTCCCGCTCGTCTTCGGGCGTTTTTTCCGCTCAAGCGCGACACGGAACGAGTCGAGCGGCAACGGACTCGGATTAGCGATCGCCCGAAGAATTATTGAGCTGCATTCGGGAACGATCGCCGTGTCCAGCATCCCGCAGGACAAGACAGTCTTTCGTGTTCAATTGCCTGCGATTCAACCGGCACTATCGTGAATCTCCTCGCATTCGGCCGCCCTACTTGGCACGCAGCCGAACACGCATGACCCTGTCGAGTCCGGGAAATTTCGCATCGAGCCAGCGGATGCCGCGGATGCTGATCGAGTCTTGCAATTCGGACGGCGCGTTGCCATAGCGTCCCTCGAGACTGTCCAGAACGTTCATTCCCTCGACCACCTCGGCGACCGGCGGATATCCGATGACGCCTTGCGCATTCACCGTGTCGTACCGAGGCGAATTATTTCTCAGGTTGATGAAGATCTGCGACGACCGGGTCTGCGCGCCTGCGCGGGCAAACGACACGCGGCCGCGCACATTGCCCGTGAGCACTGGTTCGTCCGGAATGCTCCTGGCTTCCCATCCTGCATCCACGGCGGAATCGCCCGTGAGCCCGAACTGCACGAGCTTCCCCGGCAGCATACGGAACATGGGGACACCGTTATACACGCCTGCGCCGGCCAATTCGAACAGCCGGTCGGCCCCGTATGGCGACCATGCCCGGTGCGCCTTCAGCACGAATATTCCTTTCGTCGTTTCAAACTCCACGAAAAAACTGTCGGGTGCTGCTGCCATGCCGGCAGCAGAGATGCGCGGAGCCCGTTCGGGAACGCGCGTGCATGCGGAAGGAAGACAACTCAATACAACGGCACAACAGCAGACGATCGAAAGTGTGGTATGCGACATGGGGATCCGTTTCTTCCGAAGAATGAGTAAAATCTATTATACAGTATTCCGCCGATACATGCCACACATCGCGGCAGTCTGTACCGCGACGCACGCCCGAAGCGTCTGCGGCCCTATTCACCGGTTGACGGAGCCGGCGGCAGTACAACCGGGCACTGCCGTGGTTCGTCTTCAGGAAGTCGTGAAAGATTCTTATATTAGTATAGATACATCGGAGATCAAGCCGAAAATCGTATTTCGCAAGGATGCGCAACTATGGAAATAGAAAACAGATACGGCAAGCTCATCAATTATTTGACGGACTACATCTATACCGTCACAATACAGGACGGAGAGGTTGTCGATACATTCCACGGCCTGGGCTGCGTGTCGGTGACGGGGTATACATCGGATGATTACAAAATAAATCCGGAGCTCTGGTACAACATGGTGCCTCAAAAAGACCGGGCACAGGTATTGGAGAAGGCCCGGCTGGCGCTAGCGGGAGAAGAGACGCTTCCGCTGGAGCACCGAATCATTCATCGCGACGGCACAACACGATGGATCCGCAACAAGATTATCGTCACAAAAGATGCGGACGGCATACCAATCGCATACGACGGATTGATCAACGATATTACGGCGCTGAAAAAAGCGCAGGCCGCAGAGGCGATCAAAAACCGTCAGCTCATACAGGCCGATAAAATGGCCTCGCTCGGGATCCTGGTCTCGGGCATCGCGCACGAGATCAATAACCCGAACAATTTCATCCTCCTGAACATACAGCTGTTCTCAAAGATCTGGAAAGACGTCGCGCCGATACTCGATTTGTATCATGCGGAGAACGGCGATTTCAGCATTGCGGGCATATCGTACGCCGCATCGAAGGAAAAGATCGCCCAGTCGCTCGAGGGCATACTGATCGGATCGGAGCGCATACAAAACATCACGAAGCGCCTGACCGACTATGCAAAGACGGACAGCGGCATCTTGAACGAATCCGTCGATATCAACAAGGTTGTCAGCATGGCCATCGTCATCACCAACACGCTGATCAAGAAATCGACGACGAAATTTTCAGTCGACTACGGCAAGGATCTCCCCAGGATCCGGGGGAACGCACAACAGTTGGAGCAGGTGGTCATCACGCTCATCAATAACGCCTGCCAGGCGCTTGTGCGGACAACCGAAGAGATCCATATTGTGACATACTTCGACCGGCTGCGCGGAAAAGTGCGCATCAAGGTCAGGGACGAGGGCATCGGGATCAAGGAAGAAGATCTGAAATACATCATGGACCCGTTCTTCACGACGAAACGGGACATGGGCGGAACCGGACTGGGGCTGTCCGTGTCGTACAACATCGTTAAAAATCACGGGGGCAGCCTCATCCTGAAGAGCGAACCGAACAAGGGAACCACGGCGCGACTCTCGCTGCCGATGGAGACGGAAACAGAATGACAAGAAGGTTGGCACTATGAGCCGGAATATTTTTCCATCAAACCCGATCCTCTTCGTCGACGACGAAGCGCATTTCCTGTTGAGCGTCGAGCTGACGCTTTCATCGCATGGCATCAACAATATTGAAACGTGCAAGGACAGCCGCACGGTGATGGAGCTCCTGTCCAAGCGGCAGTATTCTCTGGTCGTGCTGGATATCAATATGCCGTACGTCTCCGGCGTGGAGCTGTTGCCGCGGATCGTCGATGCGTATCCCGATACGCAGGTGATCATGATGACGGCGATCAACAACGTGGAGAGCGCGGTGCTCTGCATGAAACAGGGCGCATTCGATTACGTCGTGAAGCCCGCCGACGATACGCGGCTTGTGACCGCAATACGGCGCGGGCTGGAACTCACCGGTGTGCGCGACGAGAATGAGATGCTGAAAAAATCGTTCCTCCGCGAAAAGATCGAACACCCCGAAGCGTTTGCCGAGATCGTGACGCGATGCAACACGATACAATCGATATTCAAATACATCGAAGCGATCGCAACAACAAATCTCCCCGTGCTCATCACCGGAGAAACCGGCAGCGGCAAGGAACTCTTCGCCAAGGCGATCCATACCTCCAGCGGCAGAACCGGCGAACTCGTCCCAGTGAATGTGGCCGGAGTGGACGATACGTTTTTTTCGGATACGCTCTTCGGACATAAAAAAGGCGCGTTCACGGGAGCCGCAATGGAACGGAAAGGGCTCATCGAGAAAGCGGAGAACGGCACGCTGTTCCTCGACGAGATTGGCGACTTGAGCATCGAGTCGCAGGTGAAATTATTGCGCCTCCTTCAGAACGGACAGTACTATCCGCTGGGATCGGATATTGCCGTCCTCTCCAACGCGCGCATCATTGTCGCAACGCATCGCGACATACGGACCATGCAGGCGAGCAACACGTTCAGGCAGGATCTGTATTACCGGCTGAAGTCGCATCTCATCACGATTCCCCCGCTGCGCGAAAGGAAGATCGATCTGCCGTATCTCGTCGATCATTTCATCACGAAGGCCGCCTCGGAGCTCGGGAAAAAAAGGCCGACGGCGCCGAAGGAACTCTACACACTGCTCGGCACGTATCCGTTTCCGGGAAACGTCCGCGAACTGGAAGGCATGATCTTCGATGCGATCAGCGTGCATGACTCCGGAATGTTATCGCTTGTGTCCATACGGAAGACCATTGCCGAATACCACAACGACAGGAACCTGAAACCGGCGCACGGGAACGAGCAACAATCCCAGGTCGACGAGATCGTAAATTTTCCCGGCAGGTTTCCGACATTAAAAGAGACCGAAGAGTGCGTGATCGCCGAAGCCCTGAAGCGCGCGGAGAACAATCAGACCATCGCCGCAGAACTGCTCGGCATCTCGCGAAGAGCCTTGAACAACCGTCTGCGCCGCACCGGCGATGATGTGGAAGCATAGCATGTGTTGCATGATAGCACAGTCTGTGCTGCTGCAGCGGCCTATTTTCAACGAGGGTAACACAACAGAGCCTACATCGGGGCGATGTAGGGCGAAATGTTATTTCGCGAGAGGGCGAGTTAACAGCTCGCCCTACAATACGGCGAGGTACACATGATTGCCACATTTTGGCACAGAGCCACAGACCGGTTATTCATGGTAATGCATTGTAATAAATGAAGTTACAGCCGATTTCCATTGTAAACGCTTTCATGGACTGCCGTTTTGTGGCACCCATTTCACTCCTTCAGACATTCCTCTTTTCCCCGCTATCATATTACTTATCAATACGTTATAGCGTCCGATGCGTTTTGGCATTCTTTTTGCTGTAGTATAAAGGGAAGGCCAAATACACAACAACCAGGGAGAGGAACCGCATCATGACACTACGCACCGTAAAAAAAGCAGTCATCACCATCGCAGCGTTGGCGATCACAATCAACGCTTCTGCACAAACATCCTCAACCGACGGCACTCTGCCGAAGGTCCGTCAGGAAAAAATCCTGCAGAATTTTCGCGCGTCGCTCAAAAGCGACTGCCTAGGCATCGTGGAAGGAACCATTTACAACGTCGTCGTCTTCAAGAAATATTATCCGGGCCTGGACTATTCCCCGCTCCTGACCGAACTGAATCGGAGCGCTCAGGCGAATGAGGACGCATCGGTGCGTTTCAAAGCGCATCTTGCGGCGATGTATCTGACTGACGATTCAGGACTGGAGATTGTTCCGCTCGCGCGCCCGTCGGACCATGAATATCTCTTTCGGCAGATCGTGCAGCAGTTGGAGAAAAAATTTCTGGTTACCAATTGATGAATGGTTGATGCAGAGGGTCGGACACTTCGGAGCGAACCCGATCCTATAACGGAAAAAATCCTTCGTTGTATCAACGAAGGATTTTTTTTGATCACAGATCACTCCAGAGTCGTCCCCTTTGGCACCGGCGAATCGAGCGCGTCGTCGTCAGAGGGAGATGCTCCGGGAGGAGGCGCATCGGGCCCGTCGTCGTCGGACGCGGGCGCACCGGGCGCACTCTGGAGAGACTGCCCTGCATCGGCTGCGTTTACCTCGGGTACCGGACTGCCAGAAGAGTCGTCGGCCTGAAGAAAATATTCGACAATGGCGGCTGCGACTTTTTCACCGACAATCTCCGTGAGCTGTTCGGGAGTGGCGAAGCGGACGCCCTGCTTCGAGCCGAACGCCTCGAGCAGCATTTGCGCCCGTTTTTTTCCGACGCCGTGTATCTGGTCCAGTTCGGTCTGAAGTGTGCGCTTGTCGCGAAGCGAACGGTGAAACGTGATGGCAAACCGATGAGCCTCGTCGCGCACCTGCTGCAGCAGACGCAGCGCAGTGGACGACTTCGGGATGATGATCGGTTCGCTCTCGTGAGGCACGAACACTTCTTCGAGGCGCTTGGCCAAACTGACGACAGCCTGGTCGTGCAGCTTCAAGTCGGCCAGGATTTCGAGCGCGCTCGAAAGCTGCCCCTTGCCGCCGTCGATGAGGATCAGGTCAGGCAGCGCCGACTGTTCTTCGATCACGCGCGCGTAGCGGCGGCGCACTACTTCGCGCATGCTCGCAAAATCGTCCACCTCGCCCGGGGCCACCGTGGTGATCTTGAATTTCCGGTACTCGCTTTTTTTCGGCTTGCCGTCTTCGAAGACGACCATCGAGGCGACTGTTTCGGTGCCCTGGAAATGCGAGATGTCGAAGCACTCGATCTTGCGGGGCAGCGTCTTGAGGCGCAGATCTTTTTGCAGCGACTGCACGGCGTGAGGCACAAAGTCCTTCGCCTTCATTTTCTGCAGTTTCAATTCGTCCAGCAAAAACTTGGCATTCTTCCCGCACATTCGCAGCAACCGGGAGAGTTCCTCCTCTTCCGGAACCACAACGGCCACAGGAGACGCGCGGCGCTCGCTCAGCCATCGTTCGAGCACCTCTTTGTCGTCGAGCGCGACGGGCACCATCACATCGGCCGGCACATCGGGCGAGTCGAGATAATACCGCTTCGCGAGCGCTTCCAGGAGTTCCGCATCGGTGACGCCCTCGATCGAGCTCATGTAAAAATGCTGGCGGCCGATCATCTTTCCTTCCCTCACTTTGAAGATCACACCGCAGGCGTCGTCCCCTTCGCTCGCCACGGCGAGGAAGTCCCGGTCGTGCTGTTCCACATCGACCACCTTCTGCTTCGAGGAGTACACTGTGAGTTCGCGTATCCTGTCGCGGAACAGCGCCGCGTCCTCGTAGTTGAGCGCCCCAGCCGCGTACTGCATTTGCTGCTGCAGGTACTCGATAACGACGCCGGTCTTCCCTTCCAGCACTTTTTCAACCTGCGAGATCATGTCCGCGTAGCGTTCCTGGGTCACGAATCCCTCGCACGGCCCTTCGCATTTCCGTATGTGATAATCCAGGCAGACGCGCGTTTTTTTCTTCGCAATGAACTCTTCGTCGATCAGGAAGTTGCAGCTGCGGATCATGAAGATGTCGCGCACCGTTTTCAGCGCGGACCGAACCATCTGCACGTCCGTGTAGGGACCGAAATACCGGGACCCGTCGCGCCGGACGCGCCGCGTGACGAACACTCTGGGGTACGGCTCGTTCGTGATGACGATGTAGGGGTAGCTTCTGTCGTCCTTCAGGACGACGTTGTAGCGCGGCTTGTGGAGCTTGATGAGATTCGCTTCGAGGATGAGCGCTTCGACTTCAGAATCGGTCGTGATGATCTCTACATCGACGGCCTTGCCGATCATGAGCGCGATACGGGGATCGAGCGCACGCGACTTGTGGAAATAGGACCGCACGCGGTTGCGGAGGTTGATCGCCTTGCCAACGTAGAGGATCTTGCCGTCCTTATCCTTGTACTGGTACACGCCCGGAGACGTCGGCAGATTCTCGAGCTTGTCTTCCAGCGTCACATCGTTAGTGCTGAGGCGTATTTCAGGTTCCTGGGACATAGATACATTCTTACCAATGGTCGGGGATCGTCACTGCCGGAATCACGGCCAGCTTCAGTATCTTTTGCGTGCCGAGATCGGGTAACGAAATATACACAACATACATGCCCGCGGCAACCTGCGCGCCGCTTTCGTTCGTCAAATCCCACCTCAGAAACTGCGACGGATCGTCCTTTACGATCACGCGCAGACGGACGCCGGTGAGCGTGAGTATGTTGATGATCGTCTTTTGCGGCAGGTGATTGAACGTGACGAAGTGCTCGTACTTGTTGGACTCGAGCGCGTTGCCGGCGAAGTACGGATTGGGATACACGTTGATCTTCTGCACATCGGTCTCGGCCCTGTCGGGCGAGAAGGTGCTTTCAAGATGCGCTGTGGACAGCGTCCATTGATACGATGCGGAGATGGGAGGATATCGCACGCTGAATTGCAGGCCGTCGGCGACCGGGTCGGTGGGATCCGTTCCATAGATCGGTATGCCGACGCTTGTATACGCCCGGGCGTACTGTTTCTGATCGCTGATAACAAATTTTTTCATGGTCGAATCGAACACTCCCCATCGGGCAGTCGGAGTGACGTCCGAGAAGACGAACGAATAGACGTGGCCGGTGATTCTTGTCGGATCGATGACGGTGACGAATACTGAACTATTCTTCATGCCTGCACTGCGGACACGTGACGCGTCATTGGAAAGAAGTTGTCCATATTGCGCCTGAAGCACATGGCCCGGCAGCGGCGTCTGCGGCACAGCCGCAAGGATCGACGGCGCGCTCTCGATGATTTTCGTGCCGCCGGAGGCTGCCGCATCGTACGCATATGAGGCTACCGCGTAATAATATTTCGTGCCATTGATCATGTGTCCGCCGGTCAACGAATCGCCCGCGGTGGAATAGAAATGCTGAAGCCCCGAATTTGTGCCGAACGCTGTTTTCTTTGGAACGATCAAATTCGATGACGCATCATACATGGTGTCGATCACCCATGCAACATCGTCGATAACGTCGAATGTGGCGATCCGCTCCGCCCTCGAGAAATCTCCCTGCGGCAATTGATACACATTGTATCCCTGGAAAGTATATCCGGCGTTCGCATACGATTCGGCAGAAGCGCCCGATGCGGCATCGGTCCAGTCCAAGAGGATGCGGCCATTCAGTTCCACAACACGCACAGCAGGCGGCACGGGCAGTGTCGCAAATCTGAACCCGGTTCTGAAAATTTTCCGGACTGCGTCGGCATTCGATTGCAATGCTGCAATGCTCCCGATCCTGTCCGCACCGATTCCAACCATCTCTGCGAAGACGATCTCCTGCGTGTCTGAGGGGGCCATCGTGAACGGGCCGGAAGTGATACGCATGCGGCGATCAGCAGGATTATAGATGAGGCCCGAAGTATTATACGGATCCCCTTCGATCCACCCTGTGCGTGCCACGGGATCTCCGGGAAACAGAAACGTCGTGACTTTGCCTGTTTCAGGATTCACCAGCTGCTTGCCCGTGATTTCCAAACCTTTCATAATATTAAAATATTGAATCGTACCGCGAGGATCGTTCAGATACGGATCGCCGATATTCTTGAACGCCGATACGAAGGATGTCATCGGTAAATTTTTTACCCCCTTGCGGTACGAAAAATTCACAAACGCAGAATCCGCAGCCGATGCGGGCACCATGGGCCCGGCAAGCAGCACCATTCCGGCTGCCGGCGCATGCGCTCCGTAGTATCCGTCATTATCGGTCGCATTATAGGCGAACCCCATTTGGCGCAGCGTGTCGCAGGCGATGTAGTCGTCCGTGTACCCGAGCGAACCGCCGATATCAGGATCGGCAAACTGAGTGAGAAACATGCTGTCGATCGGCACACCGCTTTTATTGATGATGCGCGTGCGCTGGAAAATAGTGTTGTCGAGCGCGCCTGGACGGTGATACGCCCATACCGTTCGCTGCATTTCGATGCCGATGGGCAGGGAACCGGCGGCAGCTTTTGAACGGACACTGTCCATGTCGTTGGCGACGTACCAGAGCGTCTGTCCTGCACCGGGCACGCCGGGAATGTCGATTGCCGGTTCGTACACTCCGTTATGATTCACATCCGTATAGGGAGCCCCCTCCGCACCCGGCCATTCATTCCAATCCCGGCAGTACTCGTCATACAGCCGGCGAGCCGTCATCGATTGTTCATATCTGACGATCAAGGGGAGATCCTGCACCGAAAGCAATGCTGCGGCCAGGTCGGCAGGAACGGTTATCGAAATATCGGGACGGACGCGATAAACACGATACCGGGCCTGAGTCCGGTCTGCAGCGATCGGCCGTGTTGCCTGTGTACCCGGAGTGAGGATGGGACCCGCCTGCAGCCCTCCGTTATATGTCGCGCCCCCGACCTTCAACGCACCTCGTTGGTATCCTCCCCAGACCAGGCCTTCCGAAAACATCGTTGCGCCCTGCCCCTGCCAGCGGACGGGGATCAGCCCCTGTTGTATTTCCAGGCCGTCGTCGTTTGTGTACGGATTGAGCGCACCCATCCCATTATTGGTGAAATAGCTGAAGAGGTTATTGATGAGAATGGCCTTCGCATCATCAAGCGTTTCGCTTTTCGCCAATCGCTGTGATGAATATTTCGAGGATTCACCAGGCTGCGCATTGATCTGCACACAGAGAACGGCGCTCTGGATTGTGAGTGCAAGAATACATAACCGTGTCATAAGCATCGAAGATGATAGTTTTTGCAAAGCCCGCATTTTTTATGCTGGGGTGTTGGCGAGAAGGCGTTCGCTCAATGCATGTAACTGTTCATCGCCCTCTCAAGTCCATGTCATTAATAGGGAGCGTAGCGACCGAAGAATCTCGCCGGCTGCTATCACGACGCAAGATTCTTCGCTTGCGCTCAGAATGACAGAGTACTAATGTCATGTGCATGACGATTCTTGGCGCAGCCAAGATGCCTTACCTCAGGACAGTGATTTGGATGCATGCTGAGTAGTAACCAATGCATTACCAATGGTCGGGGATCGTTACGGCCGGGATCACGGCGAGCTTCAAAATTTTCTGAGTGCCGAGCTCCGGCAGCGAAATATAGACAACATACATGCCCGCGGCAACCTGTGCGCCGTTTTCGTTCGTCAGGTCCCATTTCAGAAACTGCGACGGATCGTCCTTTACGAGAACGCGCAGACGGACGCCGGTAAGCGTGAGTATGTTGATCACCGCCTTTTGCGGCAGATGATTGAACGTGACGAAATGCTCGTACTTGTTGGTCTCGAGCGCATTATCTGCGAAGTACGGATTCGGATACACGTTGATCCGCTGCACATCGGCCGCGGCCTGATCGGCAGAATACGTGCGTTCAAGATGCGACGTCGACAGGCTCCACCGATGGACGAGCACTACAGGAGGAACAACGACGCTGAATTGAAGACCGTCGACGACGGGATCGGCTGGATCGTTGAAGTATTTTGGATAATTGTAGTATGTGAGGACCTTCGTATAATTTTTCTGGTCCCTAATGACCATCGTGTTTGCGGTGGAATCGAAGACACTCCACGAAGCATGTGCTCCCGTGTCCGAAAAAACAACGGCGTATGTGTGGCCTGCAACTTTCGCGGGATCGATCACGCGGACAAGGACGGAACGGTCCTTCATACCAGCGCTGCGAACGCGCGACGGATCGTCGGACAGGATTTGTCCGAACTGCACATGCACGGCAGTGCCGGGCAGAGGCGCTTGCGGAATGGCTTCGAGCACCACAGGCCGGCTCTCGATGATCTTCGTGCCGCCGGTGCCCTTCGGATCGTACGCATACGATGTTACCGCATAATCATATGTTCTCCCATTGACCATGCGCGCACCTGTAAGTGAATCAGATCCGGTATAATAGAAACGCTGTATTCCCGAATCTTTTCCGAATGCAGTCCGCACGGGCAAGTTCATGTTGGCTGCGGCGTCGTACAGCGTATCTGTTACGGATTGGACGTTGTCCACAATGTCGAATGTGGCGATGCGCTTTGCCTTGGCAGCATCCCCACCCGGCAGCTGATACACATTGTATCCCTCGAAGCGATAGTGTTCGCTCGCATACGATTCGGTTCTCGCCGCGGATGCCGCCTCAGTCCAGTCGAGGAGGATGTGTCCGTCCAATTGCGACACATGCACAGACGGGGCAGGCGGCGTGGCGGGAAGCCGGAATCCGTTCCTGAATATTTTCCGGACGGCGTCGGCGTTCGACTGCAGGGCCGCAACGCTGCCGAGATTGTCGAATCCCATGCCGACGATCTCGGCGAGAAGGATATCCTGTGTGTCGGCCGGAGCCATTGTAAAGGGACCCGAGGTCAACTGCAGGCGCCTGTCGGCGGAGGGCAAGATCTCGCCCGAGGTGAAATACGGCGTTCCTTCGACCCATCCCGACTGTGTCACGGGATCGCCGGGGAACACAAAATTTGTGGCTCTGCCAGTTTGAGGATTCACGATCGGCGTTCCGGTCCGTGAAAGGCCCTTTAAAACATTATAGAATTCCCTCCCTTGTGTGTATGCCGCCACATACGGTTCATCCCCGAATCGGCGGACCATGACCATGGAGGTCATCGGTAAATTTTTCATTCCCTTCCGGTATGAAAAATTCACGAATGCAGAGTCAGCAGCAGAGCCGGGAACGGTCGGACCTGCAAGGATTGCGAAACCAATGGCGGGAGGCTGCGACCCGAAATAGCCGAGTGTGGTCGCATCGAAATAGGCAAAGCCCATATTGCGGATCGTGTCGCAACCGGTATAGTTGTTATAATATCCGTTGCGTCCGCCGATATCCGGATCGGAAAATTGCGCAACGTACATGCTGTCTATCGGCAGACCGCTTTTATTCAGGAGCCGCGAGCGCTGAAAAATTGTGGTGTTGAGAGCGCCGGGACGATTGTATGCCCATAGAGTTTTTTGCATTTCCAACCCTGCAGGCAGGAGGCCGGCGATCCACGTTGTCCGGAGGCTGTCCATATCGTTGCAGACATACCATAGCGTCTGATCGGCTCCCGGAACGCCGGGAATGTCAATAGCCGGTTCGTAGACACCGTTGTTATTCACGTCCGTGTACGGTGCCCCCTCGGCGCCCGGCCATTCGTTCCAGTCGCGGCAATAGTTCGCAAAGAGCTGGAGGCCTGTGATCGGTTCATACCCACTTGTCCACGGGAGTTCATCCTTCGCGAGCATGGCGGCAGCCAAATCGGAAGGAACGCTGCTTGAGATATCGGGACGTACCCGATACACCCTGTAATGAGTATTTGTCCGGTCGGCTGCAACAGGACGCTGAGAAGACGTGCCCGGTGTCACAATTGGGCCGGCCTGCAAACCGCTTACCCAATAGGCACCTCCCATTTTGGGAACACTACGTTGGTAACCGCCCCAGATGAGGCCTTCTGTATACATCAACAGGCCGCCATTCTGCTTTATGACCAAACTATTCTCATCACCTGGATTATGTCCTCCTGAACCATCATTTGAAAAATACGTGAGGAGGCCATTGATCAAGAGCGACTTGATATCATCCAGCGTTTCAGTTTTCTTCAATCGCTGTGATGAATATTTCGGGTCATCACTTCGCGGCGCGGAGAGCACCGGATATAGAACGAGCGTGGCTAAAGCAAGCGCGATAACGATATTTCGTTTCATGCGAGTCATAAAGAAAGCAGTCGATAAGTCCACATTTTTTGTGCTCCGGCGTTGGCGAGAAGGCGTTCGCTCAAGGCATTACCAATGGTCGGGGATCGTTACGGCCGGAATCACGGCGAGTTTCAAAATTTTCTGAGTGCCGAGCTCCGACAGCGAAACATAGACGACATACATGCCCGCGGCAACCTGTACGCCGTTTTCATTTGTCAGGTCCCAACGCAAAAATTGCGAGGGATCGTTCTTGACGATCGCCTTCACGCGCACGCCGGTGAGCGTGAGTATGTTGATGACGGCTTTTTGCGGAAGGTGATTGAACGTGACGAAATGCTCGTACTTGTTCGACTCGAGCGCGTTGCCGGCAAAGTACGGATTCGGATACACGTTGATCTGCTGCATGTCCGCTGCGGCCTTCTGCTGCGAGTACGGCTTCGGTTCGAGGCCGGCAGTCGTGATCAACCACTGAGTCGATGAATGTACGTGTCCGTTAACGGCTGAGAAATGCAGTCCGTCGGCGATCGGGTCCGTGGGTTCGTTCGCATAATTAAATGTACTGCCGGGCAAGTACGAAAACGGCGCATACTGTGTCTGGGTTGTGATGACCACTTTATTCGCCGTGGAATCGAAGACGCTCCAGGGCGCATTCGACGCCGTGCCGGCAAAGCGCATGACGTACAGATGGCCGGTGATCTTCGCCGGGTCGACCACACTTACCACGGCGATCTCGTAATGCACATCCGTCCCCAGCACGCGGGATTGGTCATGCGAGATGACTTGACCGGGCACAGCCGGGACTGTGGTTCCGGGAAGCGGCTGTTGCGGCGTCACCTCGACGATGGCCGGTGTGCTTTCAAGCATCTTCATTCCTCCCGACGCCGCCGGGTTGTACGCATACGATGTGACCGCATACCAATAGTTCGTCCCGTTGACCATGGGCTTGCCGGTGAGCGAATCGGCAGAAGAGATAAAATAATGCCGAGGTCCGGTGTTCGCGCCATACGCCGTCGTCTTCGGATAAAACAAATTCACGGCGGGGTCGTACACCGTGTCCACAATGAGTTTCACGTCGTCAATGATATCGCTTGTGAGGAGGCGTTTCGCTTTCGAGAAATCCCCATCCGGAAACTGATACAGGTTATATCCCTGGAACGTGTATCCGGCGCTGGCATATGCCTCGGCGGTTGAGTAAGATGCCGCATCGGTCCAGTCCAGAAATATCCGTCCATTCCATCCCGATGCATGCACTACGGGAGCAGTCGGCATGGCCGGAAGCGAGAAGCCGCCCCGGAATATCTTTCGGACGGCATCGGCGTTCGACCGCAGAGCGGCGAGGCTTCCCAAATTATCGCTGCCCATACCGACCATCTCGGCAATGAGTATGTCCTGCGTGTCGGCAGGCGCCATGGTGAACGGCCCGGACGTGAAGCTCATCCGCCTGTCCGCCGGTGTGAACACCGCCCCTGTCAACTTGTATGGATATGGATCTCCTTCGACCCACCCGGCTTGTGTAATGGGATCCCCGGGGAATAGGAATGTGGTCGGCTTCCCGGTTTCAGTATTGATGAGAGCGTTTCCCGATATCAGACGGCCGCGCATGACATTATAGAATTCCAGTGTTCCGCTGTAGACGCCATTATGGGGTTCATCATAATTTTTGAGGATATAGACCATGGAGGTCATGGGCAGATTCCTGTATCCGCGGCGATACGTGAAGTTCACGTATGCAGAATCGGTACCCGATGCGGGCACGGCCGGACCGGCAAGAAGCATGAGGCCGACGGCAGGCGGATGAGCGTGGAAGTAGGGGTCGTTATTCCCGGCATTATAGGCGTACCCCATGTTCCGGAGCGTATCGCAGCCGGCATAATCGTCCTGATTACCGAGTGAGCCGCCGATTTCGGGATCGGTGAATTGGGTGATGTACATGCTGTCTATGGGAAGGCCGCTCTTGTTGATGATGCGCGAACGCTGAAAGATGGTCGTATTCAACGCACCGGCACGTTGATACGCCCAGACCGTTCGCTGCATTTCGATGCCGATAGGCAATGAGCCGTAGAGCGGTTTTGTGCAAAGGCTGTCCATATCATTTGCCACATACCACAACGTCTGGCCGGCGCCCGGCACGCCGGGAATATCGATGGCCGGTTCATACACGCCGTTGTGATTCACATCGGAATACGGCGCGCCATCGGCTCCCGGCCATTCGTTCCAATCGCGGACGTACTGATCGTACAACGAACGCGCCGTCGTCGACGGTTCATATTTTAAAAGATACGACACTTCCTGCTTTGTCAGCAGCGTCTCCACCTGTGCGAACGCGGCACCAAATGGCACATCGGGGCGGACGCGATAGATCCTGTATCTGCTGTTCGCGGGATTGGCCGCGACGGGAAGCGCCGCAGAGGTCCCGGGCGTGATGATGGGTCCGGCCTGAAGTCCGCCAAAATATCCACCGCCGCCGACTTTCACAGCACCCCGGGCATAGCCGCCCCAGATGAGTCCTTCGGCAAACATAGTTTGGCCGCCGTTGGACTTCAGCTCGAGCCCGCAGTCGCCCGTATACGGATTGGATGCTCCCACGCCATTGTTTGTGAAATAAGTGAACAGATCATTGATGAGGATCGCCTTGCCGTCCTTGAGTGTCTGCGTTTTTTGCAGACGCGATGACGCAGAGAGTGCCGTTTCACCCGCATCGGAACGAAGGGCGGACAGAGACAGGAGGACAAGGAGAATCAGGACGTGGAGAATCGGACGTTTCATGAGCGTACGTAATTGTTTTAAAGAAGAGCCCCCATTGTTGTACTGCGGCGTTGGCGAGAAGGCGTTCGCTCAATGCATGAGCACGTGTTCGGCGATCCTTGCATCCTGAAGGACGACGGTCATTCAGATTCGAATGAACTCAGGATTTACGGGTGACGCGGTTTGCTGTTAGAGAGCACACGCCTCAGTTCCGCGGCGTTGGCGATGATGATGCCGCTTAAGACGCATGCTGCGCCGGCGGCCATTTGTGACGAGAACGACTCATGGTTGAGAAGGACGCCGACCACAACGGCGATGATCGGAGTGATGAATGCCGATAATGCAAGGATCACTGCTTCCATGTGTTTGAGCAGCCAGAAATAGCTGACAAAGGTGACGATCGATCCGATGATGGCAAGATAGGAGATTGAAAACACTGCGGCAGGCGTGAACGAGACGGCCGAAAGATTTTCCAGCGCCAGGCTCGATGCGAGCAGCGCGACGGAGCTCAACGCCGTGGGCATGAGCAGCGTCACGAACGGACTGACCAGGTGCGCTTCCTTCTTGATGACGATCACTGAATACGCCTGCATTACCGCGCTGGCAACCACGGCCGCCATGCCCCAGGCGGCCTTCGTATCGTTCATGTGAATGTCGTTCGCGAAGATGATGAAGACGCCGAGAAATCCGAGAACGATGCCGGCGATCTTCGAGGGGTTCAATTTTTCGGACGGAAGAAAGATGTATGAAAAGAGAGCGACGCTGAACGGGTAGATCCCGAACAGGACGGCGGTGAGGCCGGAGGAAATATGCTGCTCTCCCCAGTAGACAAGCGCGAACGGCACGCTGAATGAATAGAACGCCACCGTCACATAGAATTTCTTCATGCGGGCGTCGAACGGAATGGGGATCTTCGCCATCTTCACGTACGCATAGAGCACAGCGCTTGCCAGCGTGAATCGGCAGCCGGCCGAAAACAGGGGCGGCATCGTTTCCAGCCCGATCTTAATGACGAGCCACGTCGTTCCCCAGATGAGGCAGATGAGCGCGTAAAGAAATATTATTTTGGGGCGGTCGTTCATAGCTGCTGTTGATTCAGATTGTTACGACATTTTGTTGAGCACGAGTCCGGAGATCAGCTTCGGATAGAAGAACGTCGACTTCTGGGGCATTGTGTGCCCGGCTTTGGCGACGGCGCGCACCTGGTCGATCTTCGTAGAATTCACGATGAAGGCAACCTGGGCGATGTCCCGGGCGACTTCGTTCGCGCATTCTTCGATCTTCTGCAGATAGTGGATGTTTCGTTTCTTTTCCTGCGCTTCGATGGAAATATTCAAGAGCGTGCCCAGAATGTATGTATGCAGCAGCACAACGTCGAGGTCCTTCACTTCGGCCGGCACCGATTGAGGAATGAGCTCGTCGATGGAGCTGCCGCTGTTCAGCGTCGCGACATGGAATGCGGCCTTCGTAATGATGCCGTAGGCATACTGCGGTTTCGAGGCGAGCGCAGCAGTCATGGCGCCATGCGACTCGTATGTGTCGATGATGAAATGTTTCCTGAGCGTGTCAAGGAGCGCTCCGGCATCGAACGAGGGCAGGCTGTGCACGACGCGATGCGTCGGGAAGATCACGAGCCCTTCATCGTCCAGATTCGTGAAGAACATCATCACATAGTTGTAGAGCTCGGTGCCGGTATCGTTCGGATTGTTGGAGCGCATCAGGTCCCGGTAGGCAAGGGCCGTTTCGTACCGATGGTGCCCGTCCGCAATGAGAATCTGCATCGGCTCCACAAGCCCGGCGATAGTGGCGATCACAGCGGGATCCGTAATGGACCAGAGCTGATTGCGCACTCCTTCGAATTCGACGTCGATCACGGGCGCGGATGCATGAACAGGCGTGATCGACGCGTCGATCTGTTTCTGCGGATCGGAATAGAGGCCGAAGATCTGGCTGAAATTGGAATTGGTAGCCTTGAATAATTTGAAGCGATCCTCTTTTGCTTTCGAGAGTGTCTTTTCGTGCGGCAGTACGATCCCTTTACTGAATTCCTCGAGGTGGCAGAGGGCGATGAATCCCTTGCGCTGCACCTGAGCGCCGGTGGTGGTGATGAATGTCTGGACCAGCGGATAGAGCGCCGGCTGCTCGTCGCGCACGAGCACCTGCGATTCCTGCCACTCTGCAAATGTCTTTGCGGCGGCGCTGTAGCGGTCCTCTTCGCGTCCCAGAATGAGCCGGACGATGTTGAACGGGGCCAGATCGTAATACGCGTTCTGTTCGGCGGGCGTGATGACATCGTACGGAGGCGCAACAACGGTGCGCATGGTAATTTTTGTTTGATTATAGCGAATTGCCCTGAATGGGAGAATCGTTGCCATGGTCCACGTCCGGATGATGAGTGTATAAATTCAGTTAGGATCAGTGATACAATGTACGTGTTCACACGCATGGGCGAGATAACATCTCGCCCTACAATGCTGCGTCTGCGAAACGGGTATTTTCATTCGGGGTAGTGAATCCCGAATTCATGAACGCTACAAAAGTGCAAGTGAACGGCTAATAGCCGAGCCGCTTCAGCCACTGCGATTGTTCGCGCCACTGTTCGCGCACCTTCACGTGCAGTTCAAGAAAGACCTCGTGCCCGAGAAACGTTTCGATCTCCTTGCGCGCATCGCCGCCGAGCGCCCGTAAGGCCCTGCCCTCTTTGCCGATCAGGATGCCCTTCTGCGACTGCCGTTCGACGTAGATGTCGGCGCTGATGAAGTGTTTTTTGGTCGAGCGCTCCTTGAATTCGATGATGTCCACCGTTGTCGAATACGGAATTTCGGCGGAGTACCGCTTGAAGATCTTTTCACGTATGATCTCGCCGACGAAAAATTTTTCCGGCGCTTCGCTGGCAATGTCCTCGGGATACAGCGGAGGGTGCACGGGCAGACGCTTGACGATGCCTGCCACGAGTTCGCGTGTGCCGTAATTCTTCAGCGCGGAGATCGGATACACTTCGTCGAACGGGTAGATGGTGTGCAGATGCGCGATCATGTCCAGCACATCCCCTTTTTCAACCGTGTCGATCTTATTGATGACGAGGAATGTCGGCTTCTTATGGACCGACACTTTTTCCAGCGTGTCGGTCTGCTCTGTGAAGCCCCCGTGTTTGATCTTTTCGGCGTCGACCAGGAGCAGTATCACATCCGCGTCGTCGATCGCCGAGGCGGCGAATTGCATCATCACCTCCTGCAGCAGATATGCGGGCTTGATGATGCCCGGAGTATCGAGAAAGACGATCTGCGACTGCGTGCCGCTCACGATGCCGGCGATTTTGTGGCGCGTGGTCTGCGGTTTATCGGTGACGATGGAAATCTTCTGGCCGAGAATGGCATTGAGCAGCGTCGATTTGCCGACATTCGGCTCGCCGACGAGCGCTGCATACCCTGTTCGAAATTCACTTTGTTCTGTCGTTGTCATAGGTGCATTAAATATAGGCAAGATGGCGTCAATATTCAACGAAAGAATGAATATGGTTTTGTCCTTATCGTTTTCTTTCGTACTTTATAGCAAAGGAGAACCAATGGCACACAAAAAGCATGTAATTCTGAAAAAGAACGAGGACCGCCGTCTGCGCGCGGGACATCAATGGGTATTCAGCAACGAGGTCCACAGGGTTGTCGGCGCACCGATGGCAGGTGAGATCGTCGAAATTTTACGGGCCGACGGAATTTCGCTCGGCGTCGGCTTCTATCACCCCAGTTCGCTCATTGCTGTCCGTCTGCTGTCGCAGAAGGACGAACCCATCGACGAACAATTTTTCGAACGCCGGATCCGCCAGGCGCTTGCGCTGAGGGAAAAATTATTTCCGGGATCGACCGTGTATCGGGTCGTCCATGGCGAAAGTGATTTCCTCCCGGGCCTGATCATCGACCGGTACAACGAATATCTGTCCATCCAGACATTCACAGCCGGCATGGACCAGCGCCTGGATCTCATCGGCGAAGTGCTCGTGTCGATCTTTGCGCCGCGCGGCATTGTGGAACGCAACGAATCGCCGCTTCGTCTTATGGAGCAGCTGCCCATGCGGAAGGCCATACTCCGGGGCACGGTTGAACACACGATCATCGATCTGAACGGAGTCAAATTCAACGTCGAGGTAATGGAAGGACAGAAAAGCGGTTTCTTCCTCGATCAACGCGACAATCGCATCTCGCTGGCGTCATTGGCAAAGGGCGCAACGGTGCTCGATTGTTTCTGCAATGAAGGCGGCTTTGGCATGCATGCCGCTGCGGCGGGCGCAACGAACGTCGATTTTGTGGACGCCCAGGCCGAGTGCATTACAAAGGCGAAGGTCAATGCAACGCTCAACAAACTGACGAATGTGCATTTTGAGAAAGCCGATGCGTTCGAATTTTTGGCGAACGCGGTGAAGGAAAAAAAGACATACGATATCGTGGTGCTCGATCCGCCGTCGTTCACGAAAAGCAAGAAAACGCTTGCAACGGCATTAAAGGGATACAAGGAGATCAACGCAAACGGCATCAGGCTCGTCGCGCCGGGGGGATTTCTCGCTACGGCATCCTGTTCGCAGCATGTCGACGAGACGATGTTTCTTTCGATGATCAACGAGAGCGCGGCAAAGACCGGACGGGCTGCACAGGTGGTGTCGATCTCCGGCGCGGCCGGCGATCATCCGACACTGCCGTCGATGCCTGAAACCAAATACCTGAAATACGCGTTAGTACGAGTGTATTGAACCATGTGGAGGACACACAGCCATGAAAAAGATGATCGTCAGCGGCATCCTGGCAGCGTGCATGACCGTGACGGCAGCCTCGCAGATCCGGTCGACCGAGTTCCAAACGCGCGCCGCAAGCGCTTCGGACAGCGCAATGGTCTTTACGTCTCCCCATCAGGAAAAGACAGCGGGGGCCGCCTCTGCGTCCGATCTGAAACATGCCTGGGGCGTCGACGTGATGCTCTCGGGAAACGGATTCGGGCTCGGCGGCTTTTACCGGCACGAATACACGCGCGATCTGTTCGGCACGATCACATTGGCCATTGCCGATTCGAAGGATGACAATGAAGTCGAATACTACGACTGGTACGGACAATCGTATGTGCCGAACAAGATCAACCGGTTCCTCGTGATGCCGTTATTTTTCGGCGCGCAGTACAGACTGTTCGCCGACGACATCACCGAGACGTTCAGGCCGTATGTGAACGCGGGTGCTGGGCCGGCGCTCATCCTGTCGGCGCCGTACGACCGCGAATTTTTCAACAGTCTGCATTATGCCGAAGCCCACTACACGGCAGGCGGGTATGTGGGCTTCGGAGCATTTTTCGGATCGGACAAAGGCAGTTTGATGGGAGTGAACTTCAGGTATTATTACATTCCCGTTTCCGGCGGCATCGCCAGCATGGTCAATTCAGACCCTGTCAATCCGGCGATCATCAAGAAAAATGATTTCGGCAGTTTCTTCATCACCGTCAACATCGGCTCGATCTATTAAACGGCACGATCATCAAGCAACTCGTTGTATTGCAGCGTTCATGAATGTGGGTTCACCACCCCGCATGGAAATGCCAGTTTCGTAGACGCAGCATTGTAGGGCAAGCTGTTAGCTCGCCCTGCTATGCTGCAATTCAGCTCCTATTCCCAACTTCCGTAAAATTTCACTAAAACAATCAACACGCCATTCCTTACAGTTTCGGCTTCGGGCCCATGAGGAATTTCAGCGTGCCGCCTTTCATTACCGCGCTGACGGGAAGGAAGGATGATGTCCATTTTTTCCCGTTGAGCACCGCCGACTGTATGTAGATATTCTCCGCCGAAAGACTGTCCGCGATCATCGTGAACGTCTTGCCGTTCGAGAGTTTCATGACGGCGCGCTTCACACACGGACTGCCGATCGCATACTCACCGCTTGCAGGCGCAACGGGATAGAATCCCAATGCGCTGAAGATATACCACGCCGACATTTGGCCGCAGTCGTCGTTGCCGCAGAGTGAGTTCGGCTTACTGCCATACTGCGTCTTCATGATCTCGTGCACGCGCTGCTGTGTCTTCCACGGCTCCGCGGCGTAATCGTAGAGATAGACGATATGGTGGCTCGGTTCATTGCCGTGCCAATATTCGCCGATGTTGCCCTGAATGTCGCCGGGCTCCTGAAATTTCCCCTCCGCCTTATGGGTGAAGAGCGAATCGAGTTTCCTCGTGAATGCACGGCTGCCGCCGAAGAGTCCGATGAGTCCCGGCACGTCGTGCGGTACGTGTCCCACAGCGAGAACACGGCATAGTTCGTGAAGTTGTTTGCGCGATGGATATTTTGATCCAGGCCGCGGTATTCCCCGGTGACATCCTGGTAGATATTCGGCGCAAGGAACGCATGATACATCGACGTGTAAAAAATTTCTTTGTCCGCCTGTGAGCCGTCGATTTGAATTTTTGCAAGCTCGTGTTCCCATTTGTCCTGCGTCTGCCGGACGACAGACTCGAAGCTCCACGATGGAATTTCGGCGTTCCCACCTGGGGCATGATGAGAAAATCTCCAAGATCGGGAATGCCCGTGCCATTGAGATGCGTCAGTGAGAAACCTATGATGGAGCTGTCATGCCAATCTCCAAAGTGTACTGTCTTGTATTTTCATTCAGCCTGCACCGCTCTGCGGTGCGGGCGAGACAACATCTCGCCCTACAGTGCTGCGGTTCAATTACTATTGGCGAACGAAGAGCAGCACACCGACTGAAAGGACTGCTTATGACAAATTCAGTGTCTCGTCTGGTCGTCTGGTGCTCGACGCTGGTAATCCCTGAAGATCCAGCCTTCGTGATGTTCTTCTGCGGAGAGCATGAAATTGTTCGAAAGGAATTCTTCGTACGGCGGGAAGAACGTGTCGCCGTCGCACTCATTCTCCACGATCGTCAAGAGGAGCTCGTCCGCGCACTCGAGCGTCTGCGCGTAGAGCTGTCCCCCGCCGATGACGAACACTTTTTCCTCGCCCTTCAGCGCCTCGAGCGCGGAATCGAGCGACGCGAATGTTTCAACGCCGGAGAGCGGATGCGAGGAGAGCACGGCATTGCGGCGGTTCGGCAGGGGCCTGCCGATGGACTCGAAGGTCTTGCGTCCCATGAGCACGGTGTGGCCGGTCGTCAATAGCTTGAACCGCTTCAGGTCGTCCGAAATGTGCCACGGCAGTCTGCCGTCGACACCGATGACGCGCTTCGCATTGACCGCGGCAATAAGGATGAGTTTCATGGGACGTTGAATTGATGGATCACACGGCTACATCAAATTTAATGGACGGATCACAGACATAATCGAGCAAGGCGAAATCATCGAACCGCAGGTCGTCCACCGGCTTATGCGCGATCACGAGCTGCGGGAGCGGCTTGGGCGTGCGCTTCAGCTGCTCTTTCAGCCCGTCGATGTGATTCACATACACATGGGCATCGATGATCGTGTGGCTGAAGAATCCTGGTTCCATGCCCACATCCTGGGCGATGGCCTGAGTGAGCATGGCATACGCCGCAATGTTAAAGGGAATGCCGAGAGCGATATCGCCCGAGCGCTGCGTGAGATGGCAGTTCAACTTTGTTCCGAAGACATTGAATGCGAATGTATAATGGCAGGGCGGCAGTTTGCTGAAGAGCGCATTGCCTGGTTCCCATGCGGTGACGACCATGCGGCGCGATTCGGGCTGCGTTTTCAAGAGGCGTATCACCTCGGCGATCTGGTCGATCTCCCGCACTTCGTACTGGCCCGTCACGGGATTCATCTGTGCGCTGGGGAAGCGGCGCCAGAACCGGCCGTATGCCGTTTCAAGATTCCCGTCCGCATCCGCCCACGCGTCCCAGATCTTCGTGTGCAGACGGAGGTTCCGGATATGGTCGTCGCCCGAGAGATACCAGAGCACTTCATGAAGCAGCGACTTGAAATTCACTTTTTTCGTCGTGACGAGGGGAAAGCCCTTGCTCAAGTCTATCGTGTAATGCTCTGCGAAGCAGGAAAGAGTATCGACGCCCGTGCGGTTGTGCTTGCGGATGCCGTTCGTCAACACTCGGTCGACCAGATCTAAATATTCTCTCATAAGAACATGCAGTTAAAGTTGTGACTGTTGAGCATCGGTGCTTGGCGGCTGATTGCGTTTCATCGACCCACAATATAGAATGCTGTGGTGGTGAAAAAATCCCGAAGATACGGGATGGCGGCAATGAGCTTGAACTGCACTCTCGGCTCGAGATTAAATTTGATTTTATAATTCGGATTGATCAGATAGAGCGCCCGCGACACCGTCGTGAGTTTGGCGGAACGGAGAATTTTTTCGAACCGCTGGAGCGATATCCTCGTGGAATAAATATTTTCCAGCTCGTCGATGATCGTGGGGTCTTCGTTCGCGGCATTGAGAACGGCCTTATACACGGACAGCGGCAGCAGATGGAAATACGGAATGAGGGAAAGCCATTTTACGCTGCACATCTGCTGATGGCCGCCGAACGGCATGCACCACGGCGGAAATGCGAAGAAGATGACGCCGCCCGGAGCCAGCATTGCGCTCAGCACGGGAATGAGTTGTTCTTGACCGGGAATGTGCTCCAGCGTGTCTTTCAATACGATGAGGTCGAATTTTCCCTTGAACCGCGTGATGCATTCATCGTCGTAAATGCTCAGGGCTTCGAACGACGCAAGCCCTGCATCGATCTCGTTCTTCATGAATTCTTTTGCGAGATCGCAGCGATACGTGTGCGGGTCGACACCGGTGCCGATGCACCCCATCTCGACGAACGGCTTGAGCACTCCGCCTTCCCCGCATCCGACCTCAAGCACCTGCATTCCCGGTTTCACATGAAATGAGCGCTCGATGAACGGGATCACATATTCTTTGGTGTTCTGCTGCTGCTGCTGGTAATACAGGGTGCGGTCATTATGGAAATCGAACATGTCGTCACGGAATTTTATGAAAGGAATATCATAATATATAAAAATAAAATGAAACTCAGCACGATCATTTTTGGAGAAGGAGTTTTTTCACGGCAACATACGAGCCCGCGTCCAGACGGCAGAAATACACGCCGCTTGGTGCGGCGTCTGCATTCCATTCCACGCTATACGAGCCGGGCTCCATCCGACGATCGGCGAGCACGGCCACCGTCCTGCCAAGAAGATCGAAGACCCTCAGGCGGACGCGGTCTGCGGCGCCGACGGTGAACTGCACCGTTGTCGAGGGATTGAACGGATTGGGATAATTTTGCGAGAGCGAGCAGCGCGTCGGCCCCGAGGACGACAACACTTCAATGACGGCACTGTATGCATAATTCCCGTCGCGGTCTATCTGCTTCAGCCTGTATGCAGACGTGCCTGCGGACAGGTGTCTGTCCATAAATCGATACTCGTGCGCGGCATTGCTCGTGCCGCTGCCGGGCGTGAACCCGATCTTCGACCACAGGCTTCGATCGGACAGCGAGTTTCCCGACACGTCATGCGTCACTTCTTTTTTTTCAATATCGAACCCGTAGTTATTTGTTTCGGAGGCCGTGTGCCAGCTGAGCACCACGGTGCCGGCATCGAGCGACGCGGAAAACCTGGTCAATTCCACGGGGAGCGCAATATTTTTTATCGCGGAACTCACATCGAGCTTACCGAATCCCCACGTCGGATTGGGAATCGACCCGGTCGACGCATCCGCGAGACCGTTCACCATGATGGCATCGTAGATCTGCTGAGGCGTTGAGACCGGAGCATGCTGATACAAGAGTGCGGCACCGCCGGCACAGATCGGGCTCGCCATGCTCGTACCTTCCATGACATAATAATTTGCAGGGCCGCCAGTTGTGCCGTCGTTGTCGACGCAGTTCATTGTCGACGATGTGTACACGTCGTGATCGCGCAGTGAAATAATCT
The DNA here is from genome assembly GCA_903884005.1 of uncultured Ignavibacteriota bacterium. Lineage (GTDB taxonomy): Bacteria > Bacteroidota > Ignavibacteria > UBA10030 > UBA8401 > CAISDA01. The sequence continues at coordinate 40,785 of CAISDA010000088.1, forward strand.
TGCTTCCCGGCGCCGTAATATTCGGCTTCAACACCCCGTCCACGCGCGGACCGCGGCTTGCGAAGGAAGCGATCGTGTTGATCACCTGACCGGAAGGATGATCGAGTCCATCCATCCCCGTCCACATGGTTCGCGAGACGTACGCGCTGACGGTGAACGCATGGTTCGCATCCGCAGGATAGGTGATCGTATACTTTGGATCGGGATTGGCAAAAACAACACGGCCGGAATGAGAACTTTCGTAAATATGGAATTGCTGCGTCGACGACGACGGATTCACGATGCGCACGTAATATGTTCCGGACTGTTCAGGCGCCGGGGAATAATACGATGAATATTCCGATTCGGTCCCGAACGAACTTTCTGTCGTACCATACTGCGCTGCGGTATTCAGGATGTTTTTCTGAACGTCATAATACAGCAGTGATAAATTATTATGTGTGCCGAGACCATCGAACCACACGAGATTGAAGTAGAGTGTAATCGCCTTACCGGTACCGGCAACAGTCACCGGTATGAAATCGCTTGTATCCGACGCAGGAGCAACACCGGACGCATGCAATGCCGAGGCCCCGGAATTTCCCGCCGCAACAAAGCACGCCACACCTTTGCTGTAGGCATAGTCGATCGCCTGGGATACCGGATTTGAACCGTCATGATAATCGTCCCATCCGCCGTAACTCATATTGAGAATATTCACGTGGAATGAATCGGCTGCGGCAATGATAGCGCCGATCTCCGCGGCGTCTGTGGCGCCGCCGCTAAAATCCAGCCCTATCTTAAGGAACACCAGGCTCGCGTTCGGCGCCATCCCTTTATACGCACCGCCGCCGTTTGCTGTATTCGACACCGAAAGGCTCCCGCGTCCCAGAATGGATCCGGTCACATGCGTGCCGTGGCCGGTGGCGGCATTGTTCACCGTGGTATCGAGCGTCGGGAAATTGGAATAATCGCAGACAGTGATCGCGCCGGGAAGTTCGGTTCCCTTAAAGCTGATATCAAGTCCCGAATCGAGCACACCGACCCGCACGCCCGCACCGGTCCAGCCCAGCGCCCATGCAGCATCGGCTCTGATGAGCCGGGCGGCCTGATTATTCAACGGAGAGGATTCGGATTCGGCCGTGTCCATTTTTTTCACTTCACGAAGGGCCAGCACATCGGCGACCTTATCAGTGGGAACCTGTGCGAGGAAAAATCCGAACGGATGAACCTGGCTTGGAGGAATCCACGACGCGGGGAATGCGCGAACGCCGTATGCGGCAAGTTCGGCGATGAACGCCTGCGACGGAGGGTCCGATGCATAAATGGCGGTGATGATCGTCGAGGCAGCAACAGAAACGCCCATGGTGCGGGCGTGAGAATATTTTTGAGAGAGATGCTGAAGGAGTCTTCCACTTGCGACTTTCTGCTGTAATGCGGCAGAGAGTACTGGCGCGGCATCGGGCCCCGGCATTAAGGCGGAGGGTGTGAATTGCTGCGACACGAGCATCCATGGTATCATCACCATGGCGACGATCGGTAAACAGCTGGCAGTTGTCACTTCCCCCTCCTCGGAAAAAGCCTCCACACTTCGCGGTCATTGGTACATACGTTGCAAGATCAGCACCCTGTACTGTACGAGGTAGTAGAAGAGGATGCTAATTAGAATTTTCTATTGAGAATTAGAAAACTCTCACAAACAGATTACGTCACATTTTTGGCGACTTCGATGCCCAGCTGCTCCATGCGGTACCGGAGCTTTGAGCGCGAGAGTCCCAATATTTTTGCTGCCTGCACCTGATTGCCGTCGGTCAATTTCAACGTCCGTGTAATGACCTCGTGCAGGACAATATTCATTTTCACACCTGCGCTCGGAATGCGTATGGCGAATGTATCGCCGCCCGGCAGCGGAGCCCCTTCACCCGGCTGAAGCTTGGGGCCGGCCAGGAATGAAAGATGCTGTGGTTTCACCACATCGCCGTCGATCAGAAGAACGATGCGTTCCATCGTGTTGCGGAGTTCGCGCACATTTCCCTTCCAGGCATGCGATTCAAGAATTTTAATGGCGTCGGGAGCGATGCCGCGCATGGACTTGTTGAATTTTTCCCCGAACTCGTTCATGAACGCGTAGGCAAGGAGCGAAATGTCTTCCCGGCGCTCACGCAGCGGAGGCACAATGAGCGTCGCAACATTGAGCCGGTAGAAGAGATCTTCGCGGAACGTGCCTACTTCAACGGATTTTTCGAGACTCCGGTTAGTGGCAGCCAGCACGCGCACGTTCACGGTGATCTCCTTCGATCCTCCCAGACGATAGAATGTCCGCTCCTGAAGAACGCGCAGCAGCTTCACCTGCACATCGAGAGACAATTCGCCGATCTCGTCCAGCAGGATCGTGCCGCCGTTGGCGAGTTCAAACCTGCCCTGGCGCATCTTCTCCGAGGCGCCGGTGAACGCGCCTTTTTCGTACCCGAAGAGCTCGCTTTCTGCGAGGTCGCGCGGGATGGCCCCGCAATTGATGCTCACGAACGGGCCATCGGAACGGCGGCTCGATTTATGAATGAACCGGGCGATGAGTTCCTTGCCGGTGCCGCTTTCGCCTTCGATGAGCACCGTCGTGTCTTCGCTTTGGGCGTACTTTTCGGCGGCGAGCATCACGGACATCATCGGCTTGCTGGCGCCGAGCACGCGCACATTCGTCGAGCCCCCGTCGGCCTCCATGAGCGTGCGCAGGCGCGCCACTTCATTTTGCAGGCTGCAGTACTGCAGGGCCTTATGAATGATGATATCGAGCTGGTCCAGATTGATCGGCTTGACGATGAAATCCTCCGCGCCGTTTTTCATGGCGTTGACCGCCAGCTGCACATCGGAATACGCCGTCATCATGATCACCGGCAGCTGCGGATAGAGCTTCTTCACTTCGGGAAGAATGTCCAGGCCGCTCGCATCGCCGAGATAAATGTCCAGCAGCATCACTTCCGGCTGCTCGTTCATCAGCGCATCCATCACGGCGCCGCCGCTGGTGCATACGGCCACGTCATAATTTTTTGTCGACAGCACTCTTTTTAACGACGAATAGATGAGCTGATCGTCGTCCACGATCATAATTTTATGTTTCATTGAATCCATCTTCCTGTGCGTTCTGGGCGGGCAGCGTAATGGTGAAGGTCGTTCCAAAATTCGTCGAACTGTGCACGCAGATCTGACCGTTATGCGATTGAATGATCTGCTGACTCATCGACAACCCGAGTCCCGTGCCGTGCGCCTTCTTCGTGAAGAATGGACTGAATATTTTTTCCATGTCTTCTTTTTTGATGCCCAACCCGTTGTCTTTCACATCTATTTGAACACATTGTTTATCAATGTCGTTCAAATAGCGTGTCGTAATTTCGATCGTGCCGGCATCGTTCACTGCGTCGGCGGCATTCGTGAGAAGATTGATCATGACCTGTTGTATCTGCCCGTTATCGATGAGCAGCACCGGGAGGTCGTCGGCCAGATGAGCGATGATTTTTATGTTCTTCTTGGTGAAGATCGTTCGGCACAGTTCCGCCGCACGTGTGATCACGCCGTTGATATTTTCGTATTTCTTCACGGGCTTCGTGGGACGGGCGAAGTTCAATGTGTTCTCGATGATATGATCGATGCGCACCGCGCCCTGCAGCGTTGCTTCGATGGCTTCGCGCACATCCTCATTTTCCCGGGGCAGCACCGCCTGCAGGAACTGAAGGTTCATGCTGATCGCCGCCAAGGGATTGCGTATCTCGTGGGCGATGCCCGCCGAGAGCCGCCCCAGCAGCGACAGTTTGTCTGCCTGCAGCAGCTGTTCGCGGAGCTGGCGTTCAACGGTCACGTCGCGCACATAGGCGATGATAAATTCCTGCGTATCGTAAAGCACCTTCCCCGCATGCGCCTCGCAGATCAACGCCTCGCCGTTGGGGCCTTCGTACTGAAACTCGACGGTCCCTTCGGAGTGCTGGTCGACCATGCTCTTGATATCGATGGGCAGCGGCGACGACATGCGCAACAGGTCGTGTTTTTGAATGCCGAGCAATTGTTCGGCGGCATGGTTGCAGTCCATGAGCGCCATGCCGCGCGCCGGGTCGAGAAGGAAATAGGCGACGAAATTGTTCTCGAAGAGGCTGCGATAGCGCGACTCGGATTCGAGGAGCTGTTTGTTTTTTTGGAGCAGCGCATTGTTGAACTGTTCCAGTTCCTCCATCTTGTCTTCGATCTTCTTGATGAGGACAAGGTTGTGCGCCTTCAGAAAATCTTTTTCCTCCGCGGTGATGTCGTTCGTCACTTCCGGCGGCGCCGCGGTGATCAGCTCCTTCACCGTGTTTAAGAGCGTTTCGATGCCCGAATATTTTACGACATAACGGTTGACGCCTATCGAATACCCGAATTGTTCATCCTCAGGAGAAACGTAATTGCCGGTATAGAGGATGAACGGGATATGCCGCATCTGCGGATTTCCCTTGATCTCGCGGCAGAGCTGGAAGCCATCTAATTTTGGCATCATGGCATCGCTGATCACCAATTGAACCTTATGCGTCTGAAGTATTGCCAGCGCTTCGAGTCCGTTCGATCCGCGGAGCACATCGTATTCCTGCGTCGACAAAATATCTTCAAGCAGATCTAAATTTGCTCGAATATCGTCAACGATGAGAATTGAGGGCATTTGTCTTTTGTCTTGGGCCTACCAGCCTCTCTCCTAATTACCGAGAGGGGTCGCATAGTACGATGAAAGCCATTTGGCGAATAATGTACAATATACATTCCAGGCGGGAAGAAAGCAAGCGGAGAGCCCGCCTCGCGACGCGGCTGCTGTCCGAGGCGTGTCACTAACGGCAACGCTTTCCGAGGAGGCGGAAAGCGCTGGGAACAGTCTAGAAATCTCCCCCGAGAGAGAAATAATATTTCGGCTCCGAGAAACCGTTGATATCATACGACCAGGCAACATCGATTTTCAGGGGAAGTCCGAAAATATAGAAACGCAACCCTGTTCCCATGCCGATCAGGAGGTCTTGTGTAACGGTGCTGCCATCGGCATTTGTGCCCACGGCCCGGTACGCCTTGTCGGACGTCCACGAGGAACCAACGTCTGTAAAGAGCAGTCCCGTGACGTTCTGGAATGCGAGCGGAAGTCCGCCGGTGACCAGATATCGGATGAACGGAAAGCGCAGCTCATAATTCATGAGCCCGAAGCGCGTTCCATTTTTGACATTATAGTTGTAGCCGCGCAGGGGCAGTGCCGGCGACAAGAATGCGTAGTCTTCTACGTTCTCTATGGGAATGCCGCCGTTGAATTCGCGGTTGATCCAGCCATCGGTGCCGCCGATGAAGAACCGCTGGGGATTGGCGCCCATACTCACGCCGCCCGACCATCGCACGGCAAATGTATAATCGCGGTAGAGACTGAAATACGTACGATAATCCAGATTAACCGTCTGGAAGTTAAGCGAATTTTCGCCCAGGGCCGGAGAGACCATCGCGCTGACGTTATACCGTGTGCCGTTCGAAGGGGCGGTATACCCCCAGAGCGTATTGTCGTGCACAATGCTGATGGCCGGTATAATCAATGATCGCTTCTGAGTCGGTATATAGGTGTAATCCAGATTTTCGCGAAGCAGGTTCATCCACGACAAGCCGAATTCAAGCCGGTTGAACCGATCGACCGGATACGATGCCGAAGCCGAAAGGCCCCAGGTGCGGAACCGATAGAGCGACACATCGCCCAGTGGATCGTTGAGGTAGAGGAAGCGCGCGCTGTGATACCCCTGTATGCCATAATCGATCAGGTCCGGCAGGTAGTAGTATGCCAGAACATAATCGCTGTTTTTCAGATCGAGCAGCAGGTTGGTCAGGAAATAAATCTGATGATCGCCGAGCATGTCGCTGAATGCCATCATGGTCGTGCCCTGCACGCCGTAGAACGTGCTGAAGGCGGCATTGCCGTAAACGATATCGGGCGTAAAATTGAGTTTATACTTGTTGATCTTGTAATTCCCGTCGTCGTCAACATTGTTTTCGACCGCAATATTCTTCGCACCCGCAGCCGATGCGGTCGTCGGAATGATCTGCCTCACTTTCGTGGTTTCCTCGGCGAACACATAGTTGTTGAAATCGATGCGTATATTTTCGCCATAGACAGCAGTGGTATCGCTTTTTTTCACATTCTTCGCTGCAACCAGGGCCTGCGCTTCACTTGAATCGGCGAGGTGTTTTGCGATGCTTGCCTTTCGTTTCAGATATTCCGTGGACTCCACCTCGTTCGTCTGAATCTTTTTTTCGAACGGCGTCTTGAGCAGGAAAATATCGAAGCCCGCTTCGTTCAGGCAGGAAAAGGACAGCTTGTTCGCATCGGCCGAGAGCGAAAGCTGGTACACGCCGGTGATGGAATTAGTGATCGGCCGGTCGACTCCGGTAGCCAGCGTCCGCTCGTAGATATTATTGATGCCGCTCCGGTCCGTCACATAGAGCAGCTTGGTGCCATCGGGAGAAGGAACCGGATTTGTCTTATCGCAATTCGGTTCGTTCGTGATGCGCTTCATGACGCCGCTGTCAGTCGTGTATGAATAAATATCCAGCTGCGAATAATCATACTTCGAGATCTTGAATTTCGGAGGGAGCTGCACGGGCGTGATAAAATCGCGGCGGTCGGAAACAAAATAGATCGTCTTCCCATCCGAGGTCCAGATGGGATCGGAATCGCTGAAGACATCGTCGGTGATCTGCTTCAATTCATGCGTCGACAGCGAGTACGTATATATATCCGACTGATTGGATTTGTCGCCGACGAACGCCAGCTTGTCTCCGACGGGAGACCAATGGATCGAAAAAATTCCTTCCAGCGGGATCTCGATTTTTTCAATATCCTTCGAGGCGACATCCACGAGATAGATGGCATCCCGTTCTCCGCTCTTTGCGGCAAGGGCGATCTTTTTCGAATCCGGAGACCAGCCGATGCCGGGAGTGAGCAGATGGAGTTCCTCGAAATTTTTCGTGCGCTGCCCGTCGACGATTTTCGTGATTTTGTTGTCGATCGTCGACATGAGAAAGACGTCGAAGTAATCATTCCTGTCCGAGATGAACGCGATTTTGTCGCCCTGCGGCGAGATCGCGGGACTGGTGTTATAGAAATTTCCGTCCTTCGTGTGGTTCGTGAGCCGCGTCGCATAATCCGCCGGGTCTTCGCGCTTCGCGATATCGGGCCAGTAGAGCACCTTGTTTTCCTTTTGCCATCGCTCGTTGAGCTCGGAGACGCTCAGGCCGATCGCGGCCTTGAAGCCCGCATCGACGTTGCGCGCGCCCTTGATGCGATTGAGTATTTCGGATATTTTCGGATCGCCGTACTTATTGGCGATGTAATACCACACGGATTGTCCGCCCCTGTAGGCGAAGTAGCCGCCCAGATAGTCGATCGGCGGAAGATAGGTATGGATCGCCGCGTCGCGCATGAACATGTCTGAATTCGTGTCCCATTTCAGCGATTCGTATTCGGCGAGGCCCTCATTGAACCACATCGGCAGCTGGAGGCGGATATTATTCGAAATGATGGACTGGATCGAGCCCCCGTAGAACATATCGTTCAAGACCGCATGCACAAGTTCGTGATGGATCACGTGGCGGAACTGCCGGTAGCTGCCTTCGAACGGGACAACGACGCGGTTCTTGAAGAGTTCGGTGACGCCGCCAATGCCCTCTTCCATGTATTCGCTGACGACGTTGGTCTGCTGAAAATCGTTGTGCGAGTTGTAGACCATAATCGGCACGCGGTTGTTGATCTGGTAGCGGAAGCTCTTGCTGATGGAGGCGTAAGCCGATTCGGCGGCAGCGGCGGTAAAATACGCAAGCGGCTGTCCTTCCTGGTAGAAATAAATGTCGAAGTGATCGGTCTGTATGAACGACCAGTCGAATTTTTTATACTGGACCTTGTTTTTTCCGAAGTTGCCTTCCTGCGCGACGGCCGCAGTGGAAAGCATCAGAAGCAAGAACAGAATTTTTTTCATAGTCGCCTCGATAAAGAATTCGATGACCTTCTTCATGCGTAAAAGATATTGATCATAAATACCTGACACCACGCACCATAGTCCCTGTCATTCTGAAGAAGCTCAAGCGACTGAAGAATCTCGCCGGCTGCACACGCGATGCAAGATTCTTCGCTTGCGCTCAGAATGACGGAGTACATATGCCATTGTAATGAAGATTCTTAACGCAGCCAAGATGAAACCTCAGAATGACATCCGGCCCTGCAATATTTCAACACACCGGAAACGGCATTAATTCCAATGCTAGCGCCGACGCCCTTTTGATTTTTTTCCAGGACGGCCGAAGTGCGCGGATTCTTTTTTGCCGTGTGTGACCGAAGGCGCATTTTTTCTTCCGGGAACGGTATGGCTTGTCGCAAGCTTGAATCGCGGCAGAGGCTTCTCGGCTTTCTCTTCCGGTGCCAGTGCAAAGTCGATCATGCGCCTGCTCACATCGACGGCAAGCACCACGACACGGATCGCATCGCCCAGGCGGAACTGGCGGCCTTGCCTCTCGCCGATGATGGAAAACTGTTTCTCGTCGTACCGGTAATAATCGTCGCCCAGGTTCCTCATATGCAGCAACCCCTCGACAAGCACGTCGTTCACCTCGATGAACAGGCCGTAGGGCGCAACGCCGGAGACGACGGCTTCGTACACGCTGCCGATGCGGTCGCGCATATACTCCACCTGCATCACCTTCACTGATGCGCGTTCGGCTTCCATGGCGACGCGTTCGCGGTCGGAGCACCATTTGCATTCGACCGGAAGTTGTTTCACCAGATCTTCGCGGCGCGCGTGCGTCATGCCGTGCGCGTATTCGTCCAGCAACCGGTGCACCATGAGGTCAGGGTAGCGCCTGATGGGCGATGTAAAATGCGTATAATGATCGAACGACAAGCCGAAATGCCCGATGTTCTTATCCGAGTACACAGCCTTCGCCATCGACCGGATCGCGACCTCGTTGATGACATTTTCTTCCTTGCTGCCTCGCGCGTCGGCCAGGAGCTTCTGCAAATCTTTAGACGAAACAGAACCCGAAACGTCCAACGTATAGCCGAATTTTTTCACGAACAGTGATAATTCCTTCAGTTTGTCCTTGTCGGGAAGGTCGTGTATGCGATAGACGAAGGGCTTCAGCGCTTCGTCTTTTTTCACCTTGCCGATGTGTTCGGCCACCGTGCGGTTGGCGAGCAGCATGCATTCTTCGACCAGCTGATGGCTCTTGAGCCTGACCTTGACCTTTATTTCGACCGGCGTGCCGTGCTCGTCGTACTGAAATTTCGCCTCGGGCGAATCGAAATCCACCGCCCCGTTCTTCATGCGCTTTGCACGGAGGGCCGAGGCGATTGTCCACAGTTGTTGCAGCTCCTCCGAATAGTCGCCTGCACCGTCATCCAATACCCGTTCGGCCGCTTCGTACGAAAAGCGGCGCTTCGAATTGATGACACTGTGCACGATCTCGTAGGCTTTGACGACGCCTTTTTTGGTGACGGTCATGAAGCAGGTGAATGCCAGACGGTCCTTGAGGGGAACGAGGCTGCAGAGATTATTCGAGATGCGTTCGGGCAGCATTGGCACCACCTGGTTTGCCAGATAGACGCTCGTGCCGCGTTCGTATGCTTCCGTGTCGAGCACGGTGCCCGGCTTCACATACGCGCTGACATCCGCGATATGAACGCCGAGACGGAACGTGTCCGCCTCGAGGTGTTCGATCGAGAGCGCGTCGTCGAAGTCCTTTGCATCCTCTGGATCGATCGTCATTGCCGCCAGGCCGCGAAGGTCCGTGCGCGCGGCCACTTCCTTCGCCGAGATTTTCCCCGGCAGCGCATCGGCCGCGGCGTCCACGGCAGGCGGAAATTTTTTCGAGAGGTGATACGTCTCGATCACGGACGAGATCTCGGTGTGTATGTTACCCGCCCGGCCGATGACCGAAAGGACCCTGCCTTCCGGGTTCAGGTGATCGGATTCCCACGACTCGAATGCGACGAGCACTTTTTCTCCGGCGTTCGCGCCGTTCAATTGCTGCGGTGGGATGTAGATGTCTCGCGGCACGGTGGGATCGTCGCAGATCACAAAATAAAAATTCCGGCTGTGTTCCAGCCGGCCCACAAATTCGGTCTTGGCGCGAGAGACAACCTCGATCACTTCGCCTTCCACATTTTCATCCCGGTTCTTTTTGCTTTGCCGCCCGCCGAAGAGCGCAACCCGCACCGTATCGCCGTTGAACGCCGTCGAGAGCGAACGCTTGGCGATATACACATCGGCCTCGCCGGGAACGGCCACGAATCCCATGCCGGCCTTCGTGATCATCAGCGTGCCTGTCACGACATTGGAGCCGGAGTGCGGACGCTGGTATCCTTTCGACTTGTTGTAGACAAGTTCGTTGTTGTCCGCCATCGCGTGGAGCACGCGCCGCAGCGTCTGGAATTCGGCCTCATCGTCGATATTCAGTTTCGAGCGAAGTTCGCGTGACCGATATCCCTCGTTCGGATGGCGGTCGAATAATTTTTGGACCCGGGCGTAGAGTACTTTTTCCTGTGAGGATGTCATGATGCGTGTGAGTTAAAAGATGAACCGGTAATAGAGCCGGGCAAGCATGTAGGTCGAATTTTTATTGTCGCCGATATCATCCACACGCCGCTCCACTTCGAGGATGAAGTTGCGCCGGGCTTTGTCGCCGAGCGGATATTGCACCGAGACATTCATGTTGCCGGGGTCCGCCGAAAGCACACGGCCGCCAATCGTGTAGTATGCGTCGAGCACTTCCCCGCTCAAGCGCATATCCAGATCCGTTCTTGATGCGACTCCTGTTGTGCTTGTGGTGGATCCGATGCCGCCTGTCGGACGGATCTCGATTTTTTTAACGAAGGGGATCTTGTTGCGCTGCATAAAATCCACGATCGCACTCGAGACGAGGCCCGAGACCGAGCCGATGAGGACATTGCCTACCTTAGAGGCGATGTTGGCGCGGTCCTGGTTGCTCAATTCCTCGCGGAACTTGCCCGGCACGCCCGGACTCGACGTCATTAAAAACGACACCGCATTATTCTGCACATCGTCTGTGACTTCGGTCTCTTTCAGATTTTTATCGACACGGGTCACGGTGAATTTGATCGGGTCGGGCCGCAGACGCATACCGGTGATCTTCATGGTGACGACCACTTTTTCATCTTCCGCGTTTGCGACACCCGCCGGCGTGTGCGTCCCATCATATTTTGCCGTGATGTCGAGCGACGGATTATCGGGCGGCCCGGTGAAAATAAGCGAGCCGGATGCGGAGAATTTTTTGAACCAGGTATAACTGGACTGATCGGCAACGCGGATGGTCCCCGTGAGGCGGACATTGTTCCCCTCTTTGATGAGGGTCAAGCGGCCGTTCAATTCGGCATACAGCTCTTCGTATGCAGCCGGATTGGCGTTGAAGATCATTCGGACGCTCACGTTGCCCTGCGTCTGTATCTGCAGATCGTACGAGAGGCCGTCGATGAACGTGGACTCGAAGCCCGGCGCCTTTGCGAATGTGCGGTCGAGGTCGTTGATGAATTCGAGCGCAAGCGCGGAGTCGGCTGAGATGCGGCTTGTATCATCGATCGTCACGATGCTGCTGATGCGTGTCGATGACGAGGATTGCTGCGCAGTGGGGGGGAAATCGAGATTTGCCTGACGCACGAGTATCACACCCGCAAGCCGCGAACGCTCATACGTGCCCTCAAAACGCATGCCGTCATCACCTGTGGCCGCAACGAGGTTCCCGAAGAACGACCGATTTTCCGTCCGGACGCGTTCCTGCATCACCATTAACTCTCCGCGGCCGCGAAGATGGTATTCGTCCGGAGCGAATCCTTTCATCAGCACGTAGCCGTCCACTTCGGCGCCCCCGGCGTCGTAATCCGTCGGAAGATTATGGAGCGTGAATTCGTTGAGCGTCACGCTTGTGCTGTCGAGTTTAAGTTTGCCCTCGGCCTGATAGGTCATGCCGTTGTTGAGCAGCCGGAACGATCCGGTATGCAGAGTTGCTCCGCCCTTGAATCGTGGATCCTTCAGCGACCCGGTCAGGCGGATCGAACTTTTCAGGATGCCCCGCACGTTTGAGATCTCGGGGATGAAAGGATCGAAGAGGCTCATCTGTATGTTATCAGTCGTGAGCAGCACGTCCATGCCCTCGATGCCGGTCCTGTTGTCCGCTCCGATGAATGCAAGATCCAGCGGGATCGTCCCGTGCAGATCAAGATCTTGCTGCGCGCCGGAGGCTGATTCGTGCGAGATGCGGCACGTGACGTCGCCGAGACGATCTGCATATTCAATTTTGGCGGCGATCGTTCCGAATTTCGTTTCACGGTACGCGATGTCGTATCCGCGAAATGACGAATAGATTGTGGGCGACCGCAGCGTCCCGCCGACCAACAGATCCGCATCCCACGCGCCGCCGAAGAGAGCGGCATTGGCGCGAAACCGGGGCGACAAACTGAAATGCCGGATGTCCGGAAACTGGAAATTCGTCAGGAACGCCGCGCCCGACAACCGGCTTCCATAATCGAGCGAACCATAGACGACAAGCTGCGATTCCCCATGAGCGAACAGCGACGAATCGAGCTTGATCCCGGTTTCACCGATGGTGAGAGTGACGGGTTGCAGATTGTGCAGATCGAATCCGTGATAGCGGAAATTCAGCGTCGAGAATGCAATATGATGCGACGGCTGCACCAGATCGACGGTGCCGGAGGATGCAATGGACATGGTGGTATCGATGTCGCCCGCGACCGCAAGCGTGCCGTGGCGGCCCTGAAGGTTCAACAACACCGAGGGTGAATGGAGGATCGTCGCGCCGATGCGGAGATCTTTGGCTGCAAAATGAATGTCCACTTTCATGGGACTCTGCTGACTGAAGAGACTGTCGCGCTTCATATGCGTCAGCCCGTACGTCAGCCAGAGATCGCGCACAGCCACGGGCGTTTCAGACTGCGTGTACGAACCCTTCGTTACGGCAATTCTCCCCTCGGCAGAGAGCGTGTCTGCATCGCCGGCAATTGTCCCTTCGAGCGTACCGAGTGCGCTGATGGATGCAGTATTGAAAAACACAGACAACGGCTTCAGGTCCTTCAGCGTCGCCGTATAGGCGATGTGAAATGGCTCATTCTGCACCGTGCCCGAATGAACGGGTGCGGGCATATCGGCGACGGCGGAATCGCCGTAGGCATACCCGAAGAGCCGCCGCTGTTCCCGATATGCGTCCCTGATACCGATCGCGTGTGCCTTGACGGCGGCAACAACGTTGTCGAATGTGAAATCGCCCTTCAACGTGACATCGGCGATCGGCGAAAATGCACGGATTGTTTTTCCACCTGCGGTCTGCCGGGTCTCGGCGCTGACGCTGGCGCTGTCGAACATGTACGCGCCGAATGCCGACGGCATGAACTGGAGACGTACATTGGCATTCGCCTCGAGCAACGAGAAACGGTCGGCATCGGCGGCAAAGGAAAAAGAAATTGCCGATCCGTAGTACGGATCTTTCAGGACGGCAGCAAGGTCCAGCGCACGCACCGAGCCGGTGAGCCGGTATGCCGGACCGTCCGGTTCGGTGAAATCGAGCGAACCCTGGATGCCGGCATTTCCCTTCGGCGACGAAAGGAAACACTCGCCCTTCACCGTCTTATCGGCGGCTGTGAGTGAACTGCTGAAATGCGCTACGGGGATATCGTAGAACACTGAAGAATCGACGGCAACATCCAGATGTGTGCGGAGTTCGCCGATTGAGGACCCTTCGCCGTCGATACGCGCGGTGAAATTGAGCCGGGAGCGGAGTTCGGGCTGCCTGAAAAACGCCTTCAGGTTCACATGCTGCCCCGTCGCCGTTCCCGCATAGGTCATGACGCGTCCGGTCAAATTCATGACGCCGTCCACGCCGAGTATTCCTTCGGCAGTCTCGAGAGTTCCCTTGGCGTGAAAGTCGAGCGGCTTCCCGTGGAATGTGCAGTCAAGGACCGCACTGCCTGCATCGCCGTAATCGGGAATGGAAAACGAGGGCATCAGCGCCGGCACGTCCGAGGGCTGGATGACGCTCTTCACAGACTCGCCGTGTATGAACAGTTCTCTGGGGCGGTGAAGATTGCTCACGGTGCCCTTCAGGTGCAGCGCCGACTGGTTGAAGGAACAATCGAGCCTGGTCACGTCGATGGAACTGAATTTTCCGGCCGCACGCGCGTCGATGAAGACCGTCCCATTGAGAAACATGAGCGACGGCAGAAACGTCTGAATGTCGCGCGAGGCGACGGTGGATGTAACAATTTTTGCTTCGACCGGGATGAACTGCAGTTCGCGCATGTCGTGAATGTCCAGGACGTCGATGCCCGAGGCCGATGCGCTGAGCTCGATATGCGAAAACGGAGTCGCCAGCAGGAGCGATGAGACGGTCGTCAGAACGGGCGTGTGGACGATCTGTGCGGAGAATCTGTCGAGACGGAATTTTTCTCTGGGCGATTCGAACGACACATTATGGATCGCGACAGTTTGTTCCCGCTCCGAATACGTTCCGCTGAGGTCGATGTTGACCGAGTGCAGGTCGAGATGCGAATAATTGAGCGTGCGCAGGGAAAGCGAGTCGTCGTGTGTATCGGCAAGGGTGGTCGAGTCGATCAGCCGGAAATGCGCATTGCGGATGACCAGATGTTTTGCAATAACCATCCACGGTGACGGAGTCGAATCCCGCTCGGCCTTCGCCTTCACGAGACGGTTCACGTTCCACGTGCTGTCGGCGAATTTAATGAGCGTGACGGAGGGATTGTTCAGCTCGAGCGACACGATATTCACTTTTTTTCGCCACAGAGGGAGAGGATCGTACCGGAGCGCAATGGAGCCCGACTCGATGAACGGCGCATTGTTGACATAGAGCGCAACCGTATCGATCTGAAATCCCGTGATGATATTCCCGTGTATATCGCCGATATAGACGGTGGCGTTGAGAGAATTCTCGACGGCCTTGTACAGCGACGCGCGCAGCGTGTTCTTGAACGCAATTGTCTGCGTAAAAACCGCGGCGCCGACCAGCAGTATAATCAGCACAATGGCGGTTGAGACAAATATTTTGGCGAGTGTTCGCAGCACGTGATAGTCTTGTGTAAATGTAATTACTCAGTGTCTACCAAAATCATTGTCATCCTGAAGTAACGCATCTTGACTAAGGTCAAGAATCTTCATGCATACGACATAAGTATTTTGTCATTCTGAGCGCAAGCGAAGAATCTTGCATCGTCTTTGTATCCGGCAAGATTCTTCGGTCGCTGCGCTCCCTCAGAATAACAGGGATTATTAATTACATTGAGTTACGTGTAAATAATGAATCTGCGCAGAGACGGGTATGTGTTATGTGAATCGTTCTTTGATGATATCGATGATATTCGTCGTGGAGCGGTCCGGTATGAATTCGATGGTCTGCACCGTTCCGCCGGCGGCTTCAACAACATCCTTGCCGACGATCGCGTTGATATTCCAGTCGGCGCCTTTGACGAGCACATCGGGAACCACGGCGGAAATGATCGTGATGGGCGTATCCTCTTCGAACAGACACACGGCATCGATGCACGCGAGCTGCGAAACGATGTATGCCCTGTCCGCCTCGGGCACGATGGGACGAAGCGGCCCTTTGATGCGTTTCACGGACGCATCAGAATTCATGCCGACAACGAGTATATCGCCCAATTTTTTGGATGCGTTCAAATATTCCACGTGGCCTCGGTGCACAATGTCGAAGACGCCGTTGGTGAAGACGACGGAAAGGCCGAACGCCTTCCACTCCGCGCGCTGTTCGACGAGCTCTTTCAGCGTATACACACGTCCCATAGTCATTCCATTTTTTGTTGGTAATTACTCAGTGTGCACCAAAATCATTTTCATCCCGAGGCAAGGCATCTTGGCTGCGCCAGGAATCGTCATTACAATGACATACGAACTCTGTCATTCTGAGCGCAAGCGAAGAATCTTGCAACGTGTGTGCAACCGGCGAGATTCTTCAGTCGCTCGAGCTCCTATAGAATGACGGGGAATGAAGGAACGGTCATGCTCTTCCGTCGGACAGGATCTTCTGTTTCAGTATATCCGCGTCGATGGGCACAATGCCGACTTCGCCGCACACGATGCCGCCTGCGTAATTCGCGATCGCGGCCGCTTCTTTCACTGTCGCGCCGCAGGCCAGGAGCATGGTCAATGTGGCAATAACGGTGTCGCCCGCTCCGGACACATCGGCGATCTTCCGGGCGACGGTCGGGATATGCGTGACGTCCCCACTGCGCTCGAACAGGGTCATTCCCTTTTCGCTGCGCGTTAACAGAATGTTTTCCGCATGGAGCTTTTCAAGCAGCAGGCGGCCCGCATCCAGCACATCGGCCTCAGTCCTGAATTTGTTGCCGATGGCCTCTTCGGCCTCTTTTTTGTTCGGCTTGAAGAGCGTGACATTCTGATATTCAAAGAAATTGTTGAACTTCGGGTCGATCGTGACGATCTTGCCCTTTGCGTTGGCGAGGTCGATGATGCCGTGAATCAGGTCCTTCACGACGACGCCCTTATTGTAATCCTCAATGATGACCGCGTCGATCGAGTCGATATGTTCGGTCAGCACGTCGAGGATCTTCTGCTGTATGTCGCGGCTGATCTCGCGTTTATCCTCGCTGTCCACACGCACCACGTGCTGGTCCTGGGCGATAACGCGTGTCTTGATCGTGGTCGGACGGGTCACATCGGTGATAATGCCGTACGTCGGGCACTCCATTTGTTCGAGCAGTGTCCGAAATTCGCCTCCATGCAGGTTGTTGCCGACGACACCCACCAAGATGGGCAGCCCTCCGAGCGACTTGATATTATTGGCGACATTTGCCGCTCCGCCGAGCCGTGAGGTTTCGCTTTCAATTTCGACCACAGGCACTGGCGCTTCGGGTGAAATGCGCGAGACGTTTCCCCACATATACCGGTCTATCATCACGTCGCCGACAACGGCGATGCGTTTGTGTTTAAAATGCGCGAAAAGCTCGTTCAGCCGCGCAGACGAGAATGACTTCATTCTGGAATCCTCTGTTATAATCCATAGTTACGGAGCTCAACGCCCGTAGTCCCTCAGTAAAAAATATACCCAAATTGAGGCCGTAAAGCAAGGCGCGGGACGGGGTGGGGGTCTGCGCGCGCGCAGGCCGGGCGAGATAACATCTCGCCCTACAATGCTGCGTTTGTGAAACAGGTATTTTCATGTGCTGTGGAGAACCCCACACTCATGAATGCTACAATGTGTGTCTGCCGTTGATCGTGGCTTTTTGTAGCGTGCATGAACCGGCGCTCACCACGCCGGGTGAAAATTGCGATTTTACGCTAATTTGGGCGCGTGTAATTCTATTTTCATAGCAGGGCGAGCTGTTAGCTCGCTCCCATGTAAATAAAAAAGGCCGCTGCGATTTCGCGCAACGGCCTTTTTGTAGACTTGCTTGCTGAGAACAACAGCGTTCCCGAACGACTTATTTCATGAGCAGCATTTTGCTGGACTGAACGAATCCAGTGGATGTGCGCAGCGTATAGAAATATACGCCCGAGTTCATCTGCTTCGCGTCGAATGTGGCTGTGAAAGAACCTGCTTCATAACGGCCTTCGGCCAATGTCGCAACTTCCTTGCCCAGCACATCGTACACTTTCAAGCTGATGTTGCTAGCCTGCGGCAGCGAGAACTTGATGTTTGTGGTCGGGTTGAACGGGTTCGGATAATTCTGGCCCAGTGTGAATGTGGATGCAACGGCTTCGTTGTTGCGGTTCACAGAGGTCGATCCCTTGACAAAACGCTGAATGGTATACACGCCTGCTTTTGACCCGAACATGATCACATACACCGTATCGCCGTTTGTTGTCGTGGCCACACCGCGCGGACGCAATCCAAGGCTGTCGGCATTCGTGAAATTATTTGTACCAACCCATTTAATGCTGTCTTTGATGGCGTTTGTTGCCGGATCCCACAGATACCATGCATGCGAGCTAAAATAGGTGATCTTGCCGGGGTTTTGGTTCGGCTTGTCGTTTCCCGAACCCGATGATGCCCACAACATGTCTGTTTTTCCCGAACGTGTGATCGATTCGCAATCGAATCCTTTGAGCACGGTATCGGCTGTAAAGCCTAACAACGGATCGCCTGTATAGCGAACGATGCAATGCATTGTGTAACCGGCATAATACACTTTATCGCCGGCCCTGGAAACGGTAATCGAACGGGAATAACCGCCCGTGGTATCCGTCACATTGCCTTGTTTCACACCGGATTTATTGAACATTTGCAGCGGTTCCTGACCCGGGAATACCGACGCTGTATAGAAATTGCCAGCCACATCGGAGGCGGCGGCAGTACTGCCGTTGGTCGCCTTTAAGACTGTTTTCAAGAGAACGGCACCCGTACGATAATCCAACAGATACACGTTATCGAACCAGACGAACAGGATATTGCCGTCGACTGTTGATGTCAGGCCGCGTCCCGTGCCGCCCTGTGCGCCGCCGAGAATTCCACCTTTGAATAAAGTATCGGCAACGGCTCCGCCTTTCAGGATCATGAGCGGTGAAAATGAGGCGGGTGTTCCATCAGCCTTAAACACGCGTACCGGAAGTACGGCTTTCGTCACGCCAGTGCCTTGTTCTTTCAAGCTGTCGCCGGGCACATAGTAATTGTAATTGACCGTCCAGACGTTGCCATCGAGACCGACTGCCACGCCGTGAAGGCCGTTTCCCTGACCGATCAGTACAGAGTCGGCTTTCGTATTGTTGGGGAACGATGCATCGTATTTATACTGTGCCTGCGTTACGGAAAGAACCGTCAGCATCGCTATAGCAAGAAGGAAAATTTTTTTCATGTGCTTCCTCATAATTAATTAGTGGATTGGGGTTGATTAACGACTGTACTTATTCTCGGCCGAAATACGGCGCACTTTGCGTTTGCATGTCAACTTTTAAGAGCACCTGCGGCGTCTTTGACGTCGGGTCATTCGCACGAACAACATAGAGTATCGTTCCCGTGCCCCATTGGAACGTCACCACCGCGGGTCCGATCAGACCGCCGTAGAGTGGAACAGGAGCGGCGCCTTGTCCTGACACGATGAAAATACCGGCGGCGCCATCGGTGCCGACGTAGAGGTTTCCCTTCACGTCGAATGTGATCGCGCTGATCTTGTTAAATTTGTATCCGGACTGGACGCCCAGATCGAAATATTTTACCGGCGTTCCCAGCGTGGCATCGGCGGCATTGATCGGGAATTTATAGACCGCCTCCGTCGTGTCGGTGGACGTCAGCACTCGTGCCGCGACGTATAAAGCGCCATTATACACACGGATCGAACGGACAGTGCCGTCGAATGGGAATTCACGAGTCTGTTTGTTTCTATCGATGCGGTAAATCCCTGTGTTCAGGTCGCCGCCGCCCCACATATTTTTTTGCGCATCATAATCGAAATCGTCGATGTTGTTCATCGGCGGAGCAGATGTTTTCGACACGTATATTTTGGGCGCCACAACGGCCGTCGGGTCGCAATAGAACAGCGCAATGGCCCTGCGCGCGGCAAAGACCGTGTCACCGGGTCCTACTTTTAACGTTGAAAAATTCGTCTCGGTTCCCTTCAGCGCGTACTGTTTCCGATTACCCGTGGAGGTGAACTTATACACGCCCATGCCGATGCCGCCGGTCGTGGTCATGGACACATAAATATTTCCGTACTTGTCTGCAGCCACCGCCCACGCTTTTTCTTTTTCGAAATCGAGGCTGTCCGCATTGACGATGGACGGTTTGATGTTCACATATTTTGTGTCGCTGAATTTGTCGACTCCGATGATGGAGACCTTCACTTTGACCGAATCCTTGAAAAAGGCCGGTGACTTCACGCGAATGAGCGTCGGCGTTGCAGACAGGATCTGCGCGGGCGTGGCGTCGAAAAAGACGATCATCTGCGAAAGGTCCGTCGTAAAATTCGACCCGACAAGGTCAAGCGTCGTGACGCCCGAGAGCGCATACGGCGCATTTTCGGGCGTGATTGCCGTCACAACAGGTTGCGCGCCGGGCACAAAATTGGGATCATACAGACTTGTCGGTGCGTCCTTCTTGCACCCGCTCATGAGTATGAAGAGTGCAGCGGCGAAGCAAAGGATTCGAGTATTCGTATTTTTCATATGCGTCTATTCTGTCAAATGATGTTAAAAAAACATTTGTATCGAAAAACGATTGACGTTGCCAAACACGCCGAACGGTGTGTATGCGTAATCCAGCCCGATTCCGATGCCGTCGAATGTGTGTTGAAGACCCATGCCAAGGGAATAACTCTGTTCATCGTAGCCGAACATATAGCCGCCGCGTAGCGCGAGCGTTTTCATGAACACGTATTCGCCGCCGATATTGATCGTTTCAGAAAAATCGCGGGCATTGATCGCATCCACCGAGACGAGGAACGGATCGGCGTTTTTATTGTCAGAGATCATTTCCATTACGTTTGCCGAGACGCCAATGCGGAACATGAGCGGCAGTTGAAAGCCTTCGCGCTGATATGTCACTTCTTTGGAGAAATTCTTCACGCTCGCCGCAAACGCCAGACTCTTAAAGCCGGTTTTATACAACATGCCGAAGTCGAACGACATGACTTCGACCTTGTTGCCGGATGCGACAGGGTTCTTATTGGCATCGACGGAATTGAACCCGTCGCCGAGGTCCTGAATATTATAGGCGGCGCGGGCGCCGATCGAAAACCTGTCGCTGAGCGCACGGGCATATCCTATACCGAGGGATACGGCCACAGGCTGAAACGTTCCCATATCCATGTATCCATCGGCGTTGTCCGCCCGCACGGTGCGCAGGAACTCGCCGTAGTTGACGGATTGATACGTGAAGCCGAAGACGCCATATTCGTCATTGGGTGTTGCGATCGCAACGCTGCCGTAATAATGTTTGATGTCTGCGATCCATTGCGTGTTCCCGAACTCGACGTTCGTGGCCGATTGCATGCGCGCCATTCCCGCCGGATTAAAGAACATCGAGGAGGAGGAACCCTCAACGGACGTAAACGCTTCACCCATCGCCACGGCGCGGGGATCGGTCGCCACATTTAAAAATTTCAAACCTGTTTGCGCAAGTTTTGTGTTTTGTGCAAACGCCTGAACGCTCACACACACGAGGAAGACAACAACAAAATATTTTTTCATAGTGGCCTGCTAATTGAGAAACGCTTATTTCAGAATATCTATTCCAGTGACAGTGAACGCCATGGTGCTCACTTTGACGGAGATTTTTGTTGTTTTTAAAGTATCGATCACAGCCGGACCGGTGTATTTGTTCCAGTTGAGAATGAGCTGCACATACAATTGCTTGCTGCACGAATCGGGGTGAACGCTCGGCGCATACGTGAACTGAGCGTCGGAGACGAACGCGCGCGGCGACGTGAGCACACTGTCTTTACCATAGGTTCGAAGATTGCCGTGCACCGCGCCGAGTTGAAAGAACGTGTAGAGCGCGCCATTCGCGCCGGCAGTTTTGAGCTTCATCGAATCGGGCTTGGAAGCCACGGTGGCGAAGATCGTGAACTGCGCATCGGCACCGGTTTCGATATTAGAAATCATATACATTGTGGGAATAAACGTCAGCTTCACGCCGAGCGTGTCCACGACGTTCGCGGACGTGATCGAGGCGTCGAAACTGAACCCTCCATCCGTCGCTGAAAAATTGGACGCGGACGAAGGCGAGCTCCAGACGGTGCTGGCATACGGCCGCCAGACGGAGTCGTATTCCGAGGAGGATGTGGATTTGATGCAGGACGACGTGAGACAGGCTCCTGCAACAACGAGCAGCATAGTGAAATTATGTTTCATGCGAGTGTCCAAACTGTGATTACCGAATAACAACAAATTTATAAATTCCGCGATCCCCTTGCGGTGTGCTGATGACTGCGATATAGATACCGCTCACAATGATCTGTTGTGACGACGTTGTCAGGTTGTAATCCTGCGAGCCGGTTTGGTCCGTATGCTCTATGGTATTGACCAATTCACCGAGTTCCGTGTAGATCTTTATAGTGCAGATACCCGGAATATTTTTGAATACGATCTTGTCCTGCTGTCCCGGCCACAACATCGTGGAGGCTGCGCCGAGATTGTATGGATTGGGCACGATACGTACTTTATTGTGATCCATCGTCAGCGGAGCACCCAGCCGCCGATATGCGGGTGAAAACGTGTTCGTATAATAACGACCGCTGCTCAATCTGCCGGCCGGTGTAAGCCCCACTCCGGTATTGTCCGACGCCTTGCCCACGGCAACGACGTAGTAGTAATATGCCGCGTCGAATGTGGCCAGCGTATCGTCGAACGAACGCGATGACGCAGAACCTTCCCAAATTTTATAGTACGTGCTGTCGTACTGCGCCGATGCCCGCCACACTTCCCATCCGTCAATTTTGGGATCACCCGATGAGGTCCAATCGAGATGAATTTTATTCGCCTGGCTCGACACATTCACAAGCGTCGGCGGGGGCGGTCCCATGGGAATATTGTATCCGCTGTTGTAATTTGCCAGCGCGCGCCGCACCGAGGCAAAGAGGGAATCTTTTCCGGTAAAGACCCAGTCGTTTTTCGATAATGTGGTTCCGTTGTAGGTGATGGACGCGGTGCCATTCTTGAACGCCGCCCCGATCTTTATCGATGCATCGCGTGAAATGCCCGCGGCAACTTCGGCGATGACGATATGAACGCTTTCCGACGGAGCGATCGTATACGGCCCGTACCCCATGGCCATCGATTGTCCGCCCGAGGTGCCAAGCGCCGGATCACCGACTGTCGGCGTGAGCAGATCGGCATGACGCGGGATGACGTGCCCTTTGGTCATCATCTTAAATTGGGCGTCCATTGCAGTCGAATTGTATTGGTCGATGCTGCCGGATCCCACGAGCGGTCCGTCCGAGCCTTCATAGGACGTTGTGGCCGGCTGCCGCTTATCATCGCTGGTGTCCTTGGTGGATTTGTCTGCGTGCAGTGTCGCCCATCCGATGAATTGGTATGCGCCTAAACGACCGACGGTATCGCCGGCAAGGTGGCCTGTGGCCGGTTTAAAGATCGGGCCGCCGATATTATCATATCCTCCCGAAAATGAGGGGTAAAAACCATGCCACGCAAAACTGACGCGAAGATCGTTGTTGTCTGTGTTCTTCGAAAAATATTTTGCCGGTCCGGGATTCGTCGTATCGCCGCGCACGTCATTCACGGTATTTTTTCCGTATGCGATCGGGTCGCCGATCACCGGCTGCACATCCCGGTTGATACCGAAGCGATTCTGGAAATACACCCACACGTTGTTCAGCGTGACCGGAGCGCGTTTGGTTCCGTTGGCGTCGATCACACCCGTGTTCGTGAACACGTAATCGAAGATGATGTAATTATCATGATACTGCTGGCTGAAGCCGATGACTTTGCGGTGCACTGTGAGGCCGATCGGTGTCGCAGCAATATTATCGATCTGCCTGTCCCATTTTTGCGTCGCATCGACATCGTCGTTTTCCACGAGCGTGTTGTACGATTCAACGCCGGTCACGAAGACCTGCGTCGGCTGGTATTTGCTCGTCATCTTAAAAAGGATCGGCAATGTTTCGCCGGGATATGAACCTGCAGTATTGCGCGGGCCCACGTGCACCACTTTGAAGGGAAAGTTTCCCTTGGTTTCCGTATAGTTCGTGGTCCCGATCCACATTCCTTTTGCAGCCTGCATGTCCTGCGTACGGTAGATGGCCGGCCAACGGAGCCCGTCCGACTGGTCGGCTGTCTTTCCCGTCCGGCCTGTCTCTATTTCGGAACCGTAGTTCGAAAAGAGATTTTGCAGCGACCCGACGGTCATCCACTTATAGTTATTCGCAACCTGAGCGACTGCGCAAGATGAGACAATAAACGCTAAAACGGTGACCAGACGAAAATATTTCATAATATCCTCATTAACAACAATTTTTAAAGGTCGAAACTTACTTTAAGTCCCCAGAAAATATCCCGCGGATTCAGGAAGACAAGGAAATCCATGTTCGGCATATCGATGTACGCTTTGTCACTGAGGATCTGGCTCATGCGCGATGCATCGACTTCCGTCCACGCTGTGCCTTTATTTTCCATATACTTGCCTGTGGACCTATCCCAATAGATCGCCGTCGGAACGATATACGTTGTGCTGGCGACGCTCGCCACCGGTTCGATATGCTGGTAGGCGACGCCGTCTTTTCGTGCATCACCCGGACGATCGTCGCCGGGCACATTGATGTAATTGAACCGGGTTTGGTACACATCCGTCGAGAGGTGCAGCGATTGCCAGTATTGATCCTCGTCCTGAACGGTTGTATATCCGTAGTTGGTGAAATTCTTGATGTTGAACAGATTGTTGAAGTCGGCAAACAATTGGATGTTGGTTGTGCCGATCTTGAAGTTTTTGCTGACGCGCATGTTGGCGGAATACGTGTCCCTCCACTGCACATTGTAGCGCACATCGGGAAGCGAACTGCTGCGGCTGCCGGTCCACGTGTCCCACGATCCGGACGACCAGCTTGCCGTCATATTCAAACGCCAGTCGCTCAACAACCCGACGCCGCCGATGCCAACCTCCTGCTGCATATAATCAGGCGGCGTGAAAAAATCCATGCTGATGCGTGCATACGGCTGGGGAACAGGTTTCGTCTGATACAGATCGCTGGAGTGAGTCGCCTCGTAATTTTGCTGGTCGTTGAGACTTTGCGAGAGCTGCCTGTACCCAAAGCGTCCTGTGGAACGCGCCATGTATGTGTAATTGGCAAACCCCGTGATCCAATCGCCGCGGTTGCGTGACAGTGTCACTTCGACGCCGCGCGTGTCTTCGTACGAATCCGGAACGTAGACCGAGTAATTGACTTTAGTTCCAACCACTGCCAGCGTCGTCGGCTGGTCGGACACGTTCTTATAGTAGCCGGCTACGCGGATCAGGTATTGGTCGAAGAGGCTGTGCTCGTATCCCAATTCGTACATCACCGTTTTCGGAAGAGGAGCGTTCGGATCGGAGAGCGTTGAGACGCTCTTGCTCACCGGATCGTGCCGCACCATATAGAGCGCTTCCGGCTGGGGCATGGATCGGAAATGGCCGTAGTTGAAAAAGAGTTTTGCGTAGTCGGTGATCGGAAATGCCACTCCCAAGCGGGGACTGAAATTCACTTCTTTTTTGATCGGGGACATGATCAAGGTGGTATCGTTACCGCCGTAGAGCGCGGCGTCGAAGGGATTGTACACATACCATTCGCCGTTCGGATTGGAGAGGTCCATGCGCACGCCGAAGTTTGCGATCATGCCTTCGTATTCGAATTTATCCTGAATATAGAGCGAGGCACGGTACGGGTATTTATCCCACACCGAGCGCGTGGCCGCGCCGTTCACACTGCTGACGGAAGCGTAATTGGAATTATTGTTCGACAGGACGAGTTCGGCCCCGACCTTCAACTGGTTAAATTTATTGATCTGACTGCTCAAATCGAATTTCAGCGTCGTGTTCGTGATTTTGCTTGAGTCGCGCGAACCGCTCTGTCCGTACTTGTTCGTGAAACTCGGCGTGAAGAAGAAATCGTTGTTTTGCTGCACGTAGCCGAACGGCTCTTCATCGACATAATAGCCGTTGCCGAAGAGGTTCACTCTCGATGTGTCGCGCGCGCGTCCGGGATTGGTGCTGTAATTGAAGGCCACGTAATTGATGCTCGCTTCATAAAACGTGACGGCAGACAGCAAGTGTGTGACCTTGCCGCCGAGGCTGCTCATTTTCACAGTGGAAGGAGCCCAATATTCGTTTGTAAACATCATGAGGTCGGAATAATTGGCTTCCGTCAGGGCCGACGCCATGTCTCCGGGAGTTTGCATGAGCCCGGAATTGCCCGAATTGTTGTTGCTCGTTCCATGCTGATAGCCTGTCATGCCCGACACCATTAATTTCAGCGACGATGTGATATCGGAAGTCACGCGGAGCTGGCCGTTGTAATCCTGATAGCCATCTTCGGACAGGGGTATCATGTACATCGATTTTTGCTGCCTGTAGGATGCAAAGAACCGGAGATTTCCCAGCTGCGAACTGATGATGGGCACCGGCCCGCCGAAACCGGCGTCGACATCCCAATCGGGTTTCGTGATGTCGCCTTGTTTCCGGTGCTGGAACATGAACAAACGCTGCGCCGCCTGGGGCGAGAGGTCGTTCGTGGGATCGGCATCGGCCAGCGATGCCTGTGAAATGGCATTCCATCCGACGAATGTGCGGTATTGCTGACGCGTCCATTTATCCCATGCGCCGGGATCCTGATTCGCGCCGGTGCCCGTGAAGGCAACAGCCGGATCAAGGAACGGCCGTAAGAAATACGAATTGGTGTTGAAGGCTGAAGGGCCGAAATTTTTTGCGGTCGGCGGACTGATGCGGGCGGTCGCGGAGACGGAGTAGCCAGATGTACTTCCCTCTTTTGTGATGACGTTCACAACGCCCGAACGAATATTGCCGTATTCCGCATTGAACCCGCCGGTCTGCACTTGAATATCCTGGACGGAACTGAGACTGATGGACGAATACGGCTGA
This sequence comes from uncultured Ignavibacteriota bacterium, assembly GCA_903884005.1. Classification (GTDB taxonomy): domain Bacteria; phylum Bacteroidota; class Ignavibacteria; order UBA10030; family UBA8401; genus CAISDA01. Next base: position 67,386 of record CAISDA010000088.1, read on the forward strand.
TTGTTGCGCTCATCGCGGAGGGTCAACCCGTCGACGATAAACGCTGTCTGATCTGCGTTGCCTGAACCGCGAATGACGAGTCCGGCCTGAACGCCGGCCTGCAGTCCGACCACGGCGCTGATGCTCGAGACGGGAAGGCTCGCAATTTCCTTCGATGAAATATTTGCCGTGCTGGATGCGACGTCCTTTTGCACCACGGGGCGCGTAGCGACGACGATCACTTCCTGGGCCTGGATAGCTTCTTCGGAGAGTGTAAGTTTGACTTCAGACGTCTGGTCGATGTACACGCGAACACCGACAACCGTTGTCGGCGTATAGCCAAGCAGCGACGCTTTCAGCCGATACTCTCCCGAGGGCACATTCACGATGACAAAGCCGCCGTCAATGCCGGATGACGCCCCGATCCTGGCGCCTTCAACGAGAATATTGACGCCGACGAGCGGGTCGCCGGACCGGGAATCTTTTACGACGCCGATGATCTTCCCCGATGTTCCCGCAGCAAGGTTGGCGATATTGATGAGAAGAAGAAGTGAGAGTGTAGCAATTCGTTTCACGGATTTCGTCTCCCTATTGAATCTTTACGTTCGAGAGCAGCACTACAATTAAAGTTAACGATGGTCTCTGAAGAACGCGATTTTTTTGATTTACATTCGAGGATTATACTGCATCAGCATTGTACGAACGCATTGCCGCACTAGTAAGTCTACACACATTCCCGAGTTCCCGCCGTGATGCCGGCGGCATGGATCATTGATCCGTATGACACGACTATGAATGGTGCGGTTGAATGATACTGACTGACAATAAATGTTATGCGTTGAGGAAATGTTGTGTAATGTACTTGCGTAAAAGTTGAATTGAACAGCGATTGTATACAATATGTGTGTATACATTACGCAAAATTCTATATACAATGCAAGTTAAAAATAAAAAATATTGTTCATTGTGTCGTCACACTTCACCATGCCACATTTCGAACACGAACAATCGTTGCATGATCGGCATCAAAAAACACGATCCGTCCTCCCCATTGGAAAGCGGAGGGGCATCGGGAAAATACAATTTTTCCTCATAGCGCGCAACTGCATGAAATGGTAGTTATTTTTGGAGCAGCATTTTTTTAACATCGCTGAAGGAACCGGAATTCAGCCGATAAAAATACATACCGCTCGGCACATCAGCCGCATTCCACTCAACCGCATACATACCCGGCTGCATATCCCTGTCGACGAGCGATGCAACGGCACGGCCGAGCACGTCGTACACATTCAATTGCACATGCTGCAATGCATTCACGGAAAACCGGATCGTTGTTGCAGGATTGAACGGGTTCGGATAATTCTGATAGAGCGCAAACGACTCCGGTATGCTCTCGCTCCTGCCGACTTCGGTCGCGGCCTGCGTTTTGAAGCGCCAGGTGTCTGACCAGTTGCTGATACCCGTCGGATTTATTCCTGCCACTCTCCAGAAATGAATTGTGGATACCGCCAGGTTCGTAAATGCGATGGTGGTATCTGCAAGGCCAGTTGTATCGATCACCAGGATCGAAAAATCGGCGGCGATGGATAACTGTGCCCGGTAGGTGGCGGCGGACTGAATTTTTTTCCAGACGAGCGATCCGGTGACAGGCACACTCGCATTCAAATTTGTGGGCAGCGCAAGCACTGGCGACGACGGGAAGCCGGTGGTGAACGAGCGGATTTCACTGAACGCTCCATATCCCGCCACATTCACACCACGCACGCGCCAAAAATATTTTTGCTGTCCCGATAAACCAGCCACCGATTTCACCGTATCGGCCAGCGATGCGTCGTTCACGATAAGGCCGAACTGCATCGACGAGTCTGAAGAGACCTGAAGATGATACGATGCGGCAAGATCAGTGCTCTTCCACGACAGGGTCACACCCTGCATCTGGTTCACGATGCCCGATACGGGCGATGCGAGAGCGATCGTTTGAGGGGCGGAGATCGATGCCACTGTGCTGGCGGCACTCTCATTGTTGTTGGCATCGAGCGATGTCGCCGCGAAATAGAGCGTCTGATTGGCCGCCGTGCCCGGCGGATTCACGGCACGCAATGACGTGACGAGCGCGATATTGCGCGGATCGTCGATATCCGACTGCTGTAGTGTGCCGTGATCGAGGCGATAGAGCACATACTTCGAGGCGGTGTCGCCGTCGGCTGCCTTCACCGGCACGTCCCATTGGAGTTGCGCCACCGGCTGCCCCGGAAGTTTTGCGTAGCGAAGGTTCCTCGGCGCGTTGGGTTTCAGCGAGTCTTTCCACGAATAGCTCGGACACAGCGCGTGGTAGCGAAAGAGATCGTTCACGAGCGTATCGGTAATTCCCCCGAGGTCGCCGGTGATGTTGTTAGCCGTATAGAGGATCGCTCCCTGCGTGTTGCCCAGTGTGCGATTCAGTCGGATCTGCGATGCGGGCATGCTTGCATCGCCGTATGTTGTGGTGCCGATGCGGTAGATCGCGAGTCCGGGGTAGAAGTGGCGCCCATTCATCTGCGATGACCACCACGATTGGAGTTTCGCATAATCCTGGCTGCCTCCGGTCTTCCAATATAATTGCGGCGCGAGATAATCGATGTATTTTCCCTGCATCCACGCAACGGGATCGCAATAGAGCACACTGTAATTGTCGTTGCCAACAATGCCAGCGGGAACGCCGTTTTTGTAGATGCCCGCAGGGCTTATGCCCCACCGTACGTTCGGCTTGATCACCTGTATGCTGTCGTACACCTGTTTCAGCAGTCTGTTGACATTATCGCGCCTCCAGTCGCCGAGCGACAGTCCCCGCGAATCGGCTGCGTACGTGGCGGCATCCTGCGTAGATGTGCCTTCCACATAAAAATAATCGTCCATATGCGCGGCGTCGATGTCGTAGCGGCGCACCACATCGGCAATGACTTTCGCGTCATAGTCGCGGACGGCCTGCAGTCCGGGATTCAAAAATTTTATCGTCCCCTGCTGCAGCACCCAGTCGGGATGCATCTTTGTGACATGATTGCCTGATGTCGTATAGTTGCCGGCTGCACGTTCGGCGCGATAGGGATTGAACCAGGCATGAAGTTCCATACCGCGTTTATGGGCTTCATCCACTGCAAATTTGAGCGGATCGTAATACGGCGACGGAGCGCGTCCCTGCGTTCCAGTGAGCCAGTACGACCACGGGTCGTATGGCGAATCGTACATCGCGTCGCACTCGGAGCGCACCTGGAAGATCACCGCGTTGCATCCCGAAGCTGCGAGCTTATCGAAGAGCACCGTCAGATCGCTCTTCTGTTTGTCGACGGTGGCGGTCGGGCTCGAGGGCCAGTCGATATTGGTGACGGTGGCCACCCAGACGCCGCGGAATTCGCGTTTTAACAATGTTTGTCCGTGTAACGGACCGCAGCAGAGTGATGCAAGAACAAGGAGTAGAATTTTTTTCATGTCGTCTTTGAATCGTTTCGGAGAAGAGGAGCGGTGCACCTAAATTTGTATACAAAATACAAAATGGAACGACATAGTGCAAGTGCAGCGAATGATCGGCGCATCGCTTTCGGCCGGCGTACACACGAGTGACTCGCACCGCATGCTCTATTTAATACGCTTCACTACGACGATGGTTTTGTCGTCCGAATATTTTCCGTGCGTGCTGAAGGCGAGCACATCCTGGAGAATAACGCGGGCGATATCCTTCGCGCTGCTCTTTTTCAATTCCTTCAGTTTCTGTTCGAGCCGTGTCTCGGAATACTGGTTGCCCTGCACGTCCATCGCCTCGGACACGCCGTCTGTGTAGATGAGAAGAATATCTCCCTTGCCGATCATGACGCCTTCGCTGCGGTAATTCTGATCGGGAAACGGGCCGATGATGTTCCCGGTGGCTTCAAGGAGTTCGATCGTCGAGCTTTGCGCCCTGAAGAGCATGGGACTGCAGTGGCCCGCATTCACGTACGTACAGAGTCCCTGCTTGTCCTTCGCCAGCTCGGCGTAGAACAATGTGATGAAGCGGTCGTCGGTGAACGCATGGTGAACGAGGTTGTTGATCTTGCGGATGAGCGAGCTGATCTTGGTCTGGTAGCCCGCGCCCATTTTCAACGCGCCTGACACATAGAGCGCCTGCACGGCCGCCGAGATGCCCTTGCTTGCGGCGTCGCCCACGGCGATGCCGAGACGGTCGTCCTCGTCGTCGCGGATGTAGTCGAAAAAATCGCCGCCGACAATGCGGTCGGCCATTGAGACGCCGAAGATCTCGTAATTATGGAACTTCATTTCATGCGCGGGAAGAATGCTTCGCTGAATCTCGCTCGCCTTGTCCAGGTCCTTCGTGAGCTGTTCCTGCTTCCGTTCGATGTGGCGGTCGCGGAGCATACGCGTCACCGCCATGCTGATGATGTTCAGCGTCGGCGCAACAGCGTCGTGATTGAGATTGGTATTGAAGGACAGCACGTACGGGAACAATTCGGTGCCATCGACGTTCACGAGCGTGCCCACGCCGGTGGCGGAATATTTGATGATCCCCTTGGAGCGCAGATACGAATCCGTCTCTTTCGCCACGATCGTCCGATGCTTGGCGAGCGACTTGAACATCTTGTACGCGCTCACGTTCACCATGTAGTCCGTTTCAATTTTTTCGACCGAGCCGACCTGCGCGATCAACCGGTATGCGTCCTTCGCCGCCTCGAGCTTCCACACACGGCCGCCCTGAATGGAGATCGTATCGTGCTGCACAATTTGGTGGAGGACGTGATTGAGAAGTTCTTCGGACGACGAGAAGGTCTTGCTGTCGAAGCTTTCGATTGTTTTATGGAGCTGCCGCTGGTTCATGCGTTCCTGAGAGTGTGACGGAATATGTGTTGAATGTACCGAGATCGAACGGAAGAAACAAGTGATGGTCGCGCGCACGCGTATACACGATCGCCCTCCGGTGTTGGGAGGGCGATTGTGGAGCAATGCTGTATGTCGATCACTCGCATCGAGTGAAGACATTCTCTGCTGCCGTTAGAATCGGTATGAGATCGTGAAGTTGACGCGCGTGGCCGATATCGACTCGTCCGTGCGCGATGCATAGAGCAGCGCCGGATCGACGTAATTGCTGTGACGTGTATTGAAGGAACCGAATGCCGCCCCAAGGTCGAGCAGCACATTATTCTGCAGCAGGATCCCTGCGCCGCCCGTATAGGTGATCTGATTGTAGGACGACGGATCGCCCGCATACTTCGATGGTTCGTTCATGTACCCCCCGCGGATTCTCAGATCGGTCCCGGGTATTTCATACTCTGCGCCAAGATGAATGTTTGTGACCGCGCGAAAATTTTTCTGTAGCGTGGTATTTTCGCGCTGGAGGTCCTTATTGTCCGACCATTCGATCTGCGTCCAATCCGAATAATCCACATCCGCCGCAAGGAGCAAGCCGTAGAAGGGTTCCACAGAAATGCCCGCACCGAACGTCCACGGCGACAGCACGCCATAGCTGTTCGCCGCATCGTACGAATAGAGTTTCTGTCCCGGATTGAAATTGCCATCGAACACGCTCTCGCCCGCATCGCTGTACGTTTCCGTCACCTTCACGCTTGTCGGCGTTGTGATCGTGAGGCCGATGCGGTAGCGGTCCGCGCGGTACATCATGCCGAACATGAAGTTCACGCCGCTGAGCTCGCTGGTCACGATATTGTCGAGATAAAATTTATTGAAGCGGAGATACGCCGAGTCTGCGGGCAGATTGGCCTGCGTGTTGTTGTAGACGTTGCGGCTGTCCGCTTCAACATAATTCCGTTCATACGAATACGTACCCCTGAGCGCGTTGAGCGTGACGCCGAATGAGAGATCCTTTGCAACATCCATCGCGCCTGCAAACGCCCAGTTGCCCATGCCGCCCGATTCCTTCACGGTGCCGGTCTGCTGCACATTTTTTGTGACAGGCGTTGTGCCGTTTTTATTTTCCAAATAGACCTGGAAGGGAATGTCGTATGTCGCGTCGTTGTCATAGAGAGACGGAATGATGGAACTGTTCGGGTTAAATCCGTCGTACGATGTGCCCGTCGTGTAATCTCCCACGTGATTGTATCCGAACGCCAGCACAAAGCTGCCTTGAAGGGTTGGAAAGGGGAAAGCGAATCCGAGATTATCAAGTTTCGTGCTCGATTGCTTGTCCGAGGTTGAAGAACCCAGGAACGACGCCGAGTTGCTGTAATTGAAATTAGAGACGCCGCCGGTGATCTCGATGCGCCGCATCTGCGCGAGGCCTGCGGGATTCCAATAGGTCGCACTATAATCGTCTGCAACGCCGATGTAGGCGTTGCCCATGCCGAGTGCGCGTGAACCGACGCCCCTGCCCGGCGACGCGAATCGTAATGCGTCCTCGGACGACTGGGCAAGCCCGGTCGAAGTAAAGAGTACTGCCAATCCCAGAAGCAACAATAATTTCGTTTTCATTGTCTGTTTGATTTTTTTCGTTGGGTGAACGGAGCCCCGTGTCCACAATGAGAATAGTATGATGAGCGGGCTCCCTAATAACTCATAGAAATTTGCACCGCTTCGCTCGAGCGGGCGAGATACCATCGCGCCCTGTTATGACAATACTCGGCGGCATATGTGGTGCGTGTAGGACGAGCTGTTAGCTCGTCCTCTCGCGAGATACCATCTCGCCCTACAATGCTGCGTCTGCGAAACGGATATTTTCATGCGGGGTGGTGAGCCCCACAATCGTGGACGCTACATGCGCACCGATGCAACGGCAGCGAGTTACTTCCGAGAAAAAAATTATTCGCGTCCCGATCCGGTTTTGCGCGTCTTCGATTCTTCTGTGCCGGAGGAGCGTGTGCGTTCATCGGTCGCCGGAGTCGCTGCGGACGCCGGGGTGGTGTGCGGCGGCGGAATTGTCGTCACAGCACCCGGTCCCGATTGTCCGACCGGTGTTGCCGGTGTCGTGGAGGCCGGCGTCGGTGTGATTGTTCCGGTCGGATTTGCTTCACGCGTTCGGTCCGTGCCTCGTGTTGTGCCCGTTGCGCGGCGTCTCTCGGCGTTCGACTGCGAACCCGTTGGTGCCGCTGTGCCCGCAGGATTCTTGATCAGTACGGGCTGCTTCGCGGATCCGACTGCAACGCCGATCTGTATCGGAGCGTACGGTTCCCACCATGTCGGCTGCGAATACGGATTCTGCCAGCCGTACGGATCGTACGCAAGCCCGTGCACGTTATGAATGCCTGCATAATCCATCTCTCCTGCGCGATCGTTCAGTTCGGCCTCGCTGTGGCACGAGAGGCAATTTTCGCGATAGTTCAGATCGGATGTAAAATTGCCCGGATGGTTTTGAATAACAGACGCCTGTCGCGTCGCAACCGCATCTCTGAATGGCATGAGTTTCGTATAGCATCCCGCAAATGCGCCGAGCGAGAGTGCGGCCGCAACGACTGCATATGTCAGTGATTGATGTTTCATGTTATCGTTCCCTTTGTCTTGTACCACTGCCCGATGATGAACCGCTGTTCGACGATGACCCGCCGGATGATGATCCGCCAGAGCGTTCGCGTCCGCCGCTCGATGCCGGCGGTGCGCTGCGAGGTTGAGACTGCGGCGGCGATACTTGCTGAGGCTGAGACCGCGTCTGGCCTCCGTCATTTCGTGTACGTTTCGATCGATCGCTTGCGCCCGGCGTGCTGTTCGGCCTGTTGTTCGGCCTGTTGTTCGGATTCGTGTTCGGCGCTTGCTGCACCCGGCGCTGCCGTCCGGAGCTCGCAGCAGGCTGTTGCGCCGGCGCCTGGGTAGTGACATTTTGATTCTGTCCGGCTTTAGTATCCTGCTGCTTCGTTCGTTCCCACCATGGCACATCGTTGCCGCGTGTGCGCGTGCCGCTTGTTGTTGTAGACCGGCCTGGCTCTGCAGCGGACGGCTGCCGCGGTTCATCGACTATACCCCGTGTGCGAATGCCAGACCCAGGCGCCGTTGCACCGCCCGCCGATGCCGACGGCGTCACGAACGGTGTGCGCGTGCGCAGTCCTCTCGGATCGTCGCCGCGCGTCGTACCGATGGAGCGCGGACGGCTCGGCATTCCTCTGCCTCCCCCTGCCATGGCCCCGTTCGACCAGCCTTGGTTATGGTATCCCCAATAATGATCGTTCCCGTACATCGAACCGTACGCATACCATGTCGGGTACGGATAGAGCACATACGGCCTCCATCCCATCGGCCAGAACCAGGGATCGTCGAACCACGGATCGTACACGCCGTCATAGTATGCCCAGCGGCCGGGACGATAATAATTGAAAGAAAGATTGAAGCGGTGATAGCGATAATCGTCATCGCCGAAATACGCGTTGTTCACCGCCGTGGCGGATGTATCGGAAGAGGCATACGTCTCTTCATCCTCTACCGCGCCGCCGGCCCCTTCACGCGTTGCCAGCTGCGTATAGCATCCCGCCGATACCATCGACAGCAGGAATGCAGCACAAGTCACTTTCATGGTGGATTTCATAATGTCATACCTCCCAGTATACCACATACTCTCTTCACACGGGCAACTCTCCGTTCGGCACTAACACGTGTGCCGCATGCAACCGATATCATAGTGACTTGACAAACTCTACTTTCATCGTGCGGTTTCCGATCGTCACGATGTTCTCCTGATTCTTAAGAACATCCTTCATGTCGAATCCGACGGTGACCCCATTTCCGAACGACCACCGCACGCCGAGATTCAGATATCCTTTGCCCTGGCCGAGGGAGCGGGGTCCGTTGTCATTGAACCCGAAGTCATACTCGCCCAACAGTGAAATATTCGTGCCGAACGATTTCTCCACGCCAAGGAATATATCCATATCTTTGTCGCCGTCGCCGCGCTCCATACTCAGGTTAACGCCGCCATGGACGCTGAAATTCCCGAGCATCGCATAATTTTTGCTCGCCACGGCATACACCCCGCGGCTCTTGATGGTGAAACGTTCTGTACTATCTATGTACGCTTCTTTCCCCTGTGAATCAAATCCGATCGCGATCGCCGGAAACGCCATCGACTCGTCGAAGAGGCGGAATTTGATATTCACGCCCGGCAGTTTCTGCATCGTCACGGAGCTATTGCCGATGATGCCGATGCCGCTGTACGAAATGCCGAAACTCAATCGATCGAGCGCTCCGGCCGATACTGCAATGCCCAACCCGCCGTTCTGAAAAAAATCAGCGTCCAATGCAAACGCCCCCCGGCTCAAGAGTCCGGCCGTCGGGATGTCGATGAGCTGGCGGGGTTCAACGGTGGAAGCATCTCCTGCCGTGGTCTGCGCTTGGATCATCGACGTCATGAGAACAACAAGCATGATAGCCGGGAGCAGACGGACCATGATCGGCCGTGCCGGCACCATAATGGATGCAACAGTATGACTCCGCTGAACAGCCAATCGGTGTTCCGTCATAGCGTGTGGTTCCTCTAATTGTTAGACGTAGTAAGGGGCGAAAAAGTTTACCGCTCCGGTGGTATATCTTTGGCGCACCGTTGTAACGGCGGCGCTTATATGCGTTTCCACGATGTGACGTCTTTCCCGTCTTCGAGCGCCACGCCGGCCGCCTTCAATTCATCGCGTATCTTATCCGAGAGCGCCCATAATTTTTGCGTCCGTATGTCTTTACGAATGGCGATGATGAGATCCATCAATTTCGGTTCGAGCGATTCTCCGGCCTGTTGCCGGCCGTCCGACAGTATCCCGAGCACGGATCCGCCGGCCTCATCGAAGAAGCGTTCCACATCCTTCAGCGACGCGCTCGACACGCCCTCGGGCTTGGCAAGCAGATCGTTCACGGCCCGGGCAAGTTCGAAGAGCACGCCGATCGCAGCGGGCGCATTGAAGTCGTCGTCCATCGCCTCGAAAAATTGCTTTCGGTAATTCTCCAGATTGTCCAGCACCAGCGGCCCGTCGCTGCCGCGCTCGATCTCGGCCTTCAGACGAGAGACCGAGCCCTGCAGTTTTTCGAGTCCCTTTCCCGACGCGTCGAGCGCCTGCTCGCTGAAATCGAGCGTGCTCCGGTAATGGCTTTGCATGATGAAGAAACGAACCGTCAGGGGAGAATGTGTTTTGAACGCGTCTTTCAGCGTGATGAAATTGCCGAGCGACTTGCCCATCTTCTGGCCGTTCACCGTGACAAGATTGTTGTGCATCCAGTATTTCACGAACGGCCGATCGGTGGCGCATTCGCTTTGCGCAATCTCGCATTCGTGATGGGGAAATTGATTGTCCATTCCTCCGCCGTGTATGTCGAACGACTCCCCGAGATACTTCATGGACATTGCCGAACATTCCACATGCCATCCCGGAAATCCCTCGCCCCACGGAGAGGTCCAGTGCATGATGTGATTGGGCTCGGCCTTCTTCCACAGGGCAAAGTCCGAGGGATGCCGCTTTTCGGACTTCACCGATACGCGAGTGCCGCTTTCCTGATCGTCCAGAATTCGGCCGGAGAGTTTTCCGTAGCCGGGAAACGCATGCACATCAAAGTACACCGATCCGTTCACGTCGTATGCGACGCCGTGTGCAAGCAGCGCTTCGATCAACGCGATCTGTTCGGTGATGTGGCCGGTGGCGCGGGGAGAAATATCGGGGCGCAGTATGTTCAGCGCATCCATGTCGTTGAAGTATTCGCGCGCGTACATTTCGACCACCTGCATCGGATGCAGGTGCTCCTGGCGCGATTGCTTCTGGATCTTGTCTTCCCCTTCGTCGGCGTCGTCGGTGAGATGGCCGACATCCGTGATGTTCTGGACATACAGCACCGAATACTTGAGGTGGCGCAGATAGCGCACAACGACGTCGAACGAGACGTAGCTTTTAGCGTGGCCGAGATGCGACAGCCCGTACACCGTTGGCCCGCAGACGTACATGCCGACGCGGTCCGGGACGATCGGCGTGAAAAATTCTTTGCTCCGTGAGAGCGTATTATAAATGTGAAGAGCCATAAATAATTTTTTTATCCGTAGAGTGAGACTGCACAACAAATAAATCAGTGCCTGCCATTATTAGGAGTGCCGCGACTGAAGGATCTAAAATGCACACAACAACAGCCAGCATTGATTATTGGCTGCTACTGGCGGCTAATATTTTAGATCCTTCGCTCCGCTACTAATGACAGTCGTGAGAAGGCATCCAAATAAGCGGGAATTCCATAATTGCTAGTTTTTTGCCGCGCGCATGAGTTCGCGCGCGCTCTTGAGTCCGGCATCGGTCACTTCGGCGCCGCTGAGCAGCTTCGCCACTTCGCGCACGCGTTCCTCACCGTCGAGTTTCCGCAGGCGTGTAACCGTGCGTTTGTTCTGTTCAGCTTTTTCAACCGCGAGGTGCGTAGTGCCGAGTGCGGCGATCTGCGGAAGATGCGTGATGGCGACGATCTGGTGATACTTGGACAATTTGTTCAGGCTCAATCCGACAGCCTGGCCGATGCGCCCGCTCACGCCCGTATCGATCTCGTCGAAGATCAGCAGCGGCGTTTTATCCGAATGTGCGAGTGCCGATTTCAGGGCGAGCATGATGCGCGAGACTTCGCCGCCCGACGCCACTTTCGCCAGCGGTTTGACCTCCTCGCCCACATTCGTTGAAATGAAAAATTCGACATCGTCGACGCCGTTCGGCAGCGCCGCGATTTTTTCCGCGCCGGCAACAATATAGAGCGCGTGAGCGGATTCTCCGTCGAGCACGCGGTGCGTGAGCGTCACTGAAAATTTCGCCTTGGCAATGCCCAGGTCCACCAGCGCCGTTAAAATTTCCTTCTCGATCCTTTTTCCGGTGTCCCTGCGCTTTGCCGTCACGGCCTGCGCGCGGTCTCCGCACGACGAACGGGCGGCATCGATGTCGGCATCGATCCGGGCGATCTCAGCTTCGAAATGTTCGGCAAGCAAGTATTCTTCGCCGATCTGTTTCCGGTGCGCAAGCACGGCAGCCATTGTGCCGCCGTATTTTTTTTTCAGGAGCGTAAATGCGCCGAGGCGGTCGCGAATTTCGTCCAGGCGATCCGTATTGAATTCGATGCGGGAGCGATAGCGCTGCACGAATTTCGCGAGCTCTTCCACGATCACCGCCGCCGATTTTGCTTCGGCAAGCGAATCGGCGAACGCGGCGTCGATCTCGCAGAGCTCTTCGAACTTCAGGCGCACCCGCACCAGATTGTCGCGCACCGATGCGTCGCCTTCGTACAGCGTCTCGTTGATCTGCGACGTCGTGAGAGACAGGGTCTCCGAATTTTCCAGCACTTTCAATTCGGCTTCGAGCAGGTCTTCCTCGTTTTCGAGCGGCGCCACGGCGTCGATATCCCTCAGCTGAAATTCGAACAGCGTCTTCCGTTCCTTCAACTGCTTCTCGCGCTCATGGAGCGATCGCTTGCGCGCGGCCAACGTTCCGAGCAGCGCGTATGCTTCCTTATATTCCGACAGTTCTTTGTGATACGTGCCGAAATCGTCGAGAAAGCCGCAGTGCGTTTCGGCTCGCAGGAGCGACTGATGTTCGTGTTGTCCGTGCATATCGACGAGGATGTCGCCGAGTTCCTTCAACTGCGCAAGCGTCACGGGCGAGTCGTTGACGAAGCAGCGGCTTGACCCTTTGGACGAGACTTCGCGGCGCACGATCAGTTCCGTCGACGGTTCGGCCTCGTTGGCACGGAACCAGCTGTCGATCCTGTCCACAGCGCTCACGTCGAATGTGCCCTCGACCACCGCCTTGTCGGCCCCGGTCCGGACAGCGTCCGTGCTCGCCCGGTCGCCCAGGAGCAGTCCCAGAGCGCCGATCAGTATAGACTTGCCCGCGCCGGTCTCGCCGGTGATCACCGTCAATCCCCTCTCGAGGGTGAGGGAGATCTCTTCGATGAGCGCATAATTTTTAATAGAGAGAAATGTCAGCATATGTGAAAAGTAAGCGGAATTTGCGAGAGATTCAACTGTTGAGTGGGTTTCTTTTTTTTGCCCGCGATGCTCCGCATGACGGCACACGGTGTGATCAACGCAAAAGGGCGAGATAACATCTCGCCCTGCAATGCTGCGTCTACGAAACTGGTATTTTCATGCGGGGTGGTGAACCCCACATTCATGAACGCTACAATGATTCCTCGTCGTCGGCCTCATCGCCCGAAGTCATGTTAATGTCCGGCACATCCTGAAGAACGCCGTGAAAGTACGCGAGCCGGAAGAACTCATCGATCGCCTCGCGGTGTGTGGGGAGCAGTTCGTACTGGTAGAGGGCGAACTGTTCCTCGATCCGTTCGGCGGGAATGTTCATCACGGCTGCGACCGACGACACGGTTGCGGCGCGGTCCTCTCGTCCCTCGCGCTGCGCCTCGGCCATGATTGCCTCGAGGGCGCTCGTGTCCGAACCATCGGCGAGCACGGCGCACACGGCATGCACGAACGGCAGGCCCGTCATTTCCGTCCACTCTTCGATGAGGTCGATCACAGGCCCGTCCCACTCGTTCGTCAGGACGGCGTCGCCGCAGAGCAATGCGGCATCGGCTTTCGAGAGCAGTTCGCGGACATTGCCGACGGCCGGAACGAACGTCACGCTGGACTTAAATTGCTCCTTCAGTATCACCTTGGCAAGCACGACGTCGGTGGCGGTGGCGTATCCGACGGCGACAGTGTTCAGCTCGCGGATATCCCGGTTGACGCACAGCACGACCGTATTGCTCTCGATGATAGACGCGATGCCGATAGCGGGAAGCAGGCGAAGATCAGAACTCATGCGGGCATAGTCGATGGGCGTGAGCACGGCGGCATCGATCTCGCGTGACATGAGTTTGTCGATCAGGGTTGAGGGCGCATCAATAAAAAGTCCCGCCACGGCGGGACTCTTTTCAAGACTGTGCGTTAAGGGCGCACAGTAAAATTCCTTCAGCGCACCGATACGAAACGACGTTGTCGGCATACGAATGATGTTATGTGAGTATTGTTCAGCGGCGCAGTGCAATCGCGAGCAGCATCCCGCTCAGCTCGCACCGCATGCAGTGAACGCCGTCGTCAGGATAACCAACGGCAGTGCATGCGACGGCGTTTGACAAAGAACGAACCCGAATCTTAGCCGCTGGTCTTCTGTCGGATCTGTTTCGCACCGAGATCGCGGAGGTAATACAGCTTCGAGCGGCGGACATTGCCTGCGCGAACTTTTTCGATCTTTGCGATGCGGGGCGAATGAATCGGGAAAATACGCTCGACGCCGACGCCGTCGGAGACTTTCCGAACGCGGAATGTCGCGCCGATGCCTGAGCCGCGCTTGCCGATGACAACGCCTTGAAATTGCTGAATACGTTCCTTATCGCCTTCGACGACGCGAACGTGCACAATGATCGTATCGCCGGCTTTGAAATCCGGGATATCGCTCCTCAGTTGTGCCGCTTCCACAAGTTGAATCATATCCATTAGAGTATTCCTTCGTGATAAAGTAATGTTGTTCTTTTTTTTAATTCCTACGTAATTTGCACCGCTGCGCGGTGGGGGCGAAACACCAGGTCGCCCTACAAAATAAATTTTGCCGCAGATGGGGGAGAGATAACATCTCGCCCTACAAATGATCTCCAAAGAGATCGGCACGCCGTTCTTTAGTGCGCTGCAGGCGCTGTTCATCGCGCCATGCTGCAATTTTTTTATGATCGCCCGAGAGAAGGATCTCCGGAACATTCATGCCCCGATATTCGGGCGGCCGCGTATAATGCGGACAATCGAGCAGTCCGTCCTGAAACGAATCCGTCAGCGCCGATTCCCCGTCTCCGATCGCTCCGGGTATCAGCCGGATGACAGCATCGGTGACAATGAGGGCCGCGAGTTCGCCGCCTGTCAGCACATAGTCGCCAATGGACAACTCGCGCGTGACGAGCGCTACGCGTATGCGTTCATCGATGCCCTTATAGTGGCCGCAGAGCAATATGATGTTTGTTTTAAGCGACAGTTCGTTGGCGACGCTTTGTGTGAAGCGTTCGCCGTCGGCCGTCAGGTAAATAATTTCATCGTACTGCCGTTCCGCCGTCAATGCATCGATGCATTCGAAGATCGGTTCCGGTTTCAGGATCATGCCGGCACCTCCGCCGTAGGGCGGTTCATCGAGCGTATGATGCTTGTCGTGCGTGAACTCGCGCAGGTCATGCACCACGATCTCCGCGACTCCCTTGTTCGATGCCCGCTTCAGAATGCTTTCACGCAGCGGACTCTCGACCAGTTTCGGAAGCGCCGTCAGAATGTCGAAGCGGATGCTCACAGCGCCTCTCCCTCGAACAAGCCTTCGGGAGGGGTAACGGTGACGGCCTTTGCGGCAATGTTCACATCGGCAATAAATTCCTTCACTGCCGGCATAAGCACATCGCCGTGTGTTGTCGCCACGACATAGAGCGTGCCGCCCGGAGCGTTCATCACATCTTTCAGCGTCCCGAGCTCCCGCCCTTCCACGCTGAGCACGCGGCATCCGATCAGATCATGAACGTAATAGCGTCCGGCCTGCGGCGGTTTGCGGCGCTCTTCCTCGATGTAGATGAAGTGATTCACGATCTCCTCGGCGGCATTTCTGTCGTCGATGCCGTGAAACTTCAGGTACACATCGCCGCCGCGGTCGCGGGCCGAATCGATGATTCTCTCGCTTGTCGTCTGATCGTTGGAACCGACCTTCACCGTTTCCAGCACCGCGTATTCGTCGGATGTCCGGGCGTATGAATATACTTTCACTTCGCCTTTAATGCCGAAAACTTTGACGATCTTGCCTGCGGCATAAAGGCTCTGTCGATGTTCTGTGTTCAATCGTCCACTTCAAGAATTGCGCGCTTGCCGTTTTTCGCGGCGATCGCGCTCAGCAGCACGCGCATGGCTTGGGCTGAACGCCCCTTCCGGCCGATGATCTTGCCGACATCGGGATCCGCGACCCGCAGCTTCAGCACGATTTTACCTTCCTTCTCCTCTTCAGTGATCGTGACCTTATCAGGACTGTCGACCAGCTGTCTCGCGATGTACTCGATGAATTCCTTCATGTCCGCCTCCTTGGAAGATGTTCGACCGTTGATTGAGTATCGTCCCGGTTGTGCCAGGAACGAAAGTAATGGTCATGTGGTTCAACATCATTCACCCAACTGCACACATCATCTGGCATCGGCTGTACTGCGCCGTGTCCTGTTACGCCTCTGCAGGCTTGGCTTCGGCTGCTTTCTTCTTCCGGGCAATCTTGCGGCGTGCCTTGCGCTCGATCTCGTGTTCGAGCTTCAGGGCCTGCATTGACTGCCATTTTTCCATTTCAAGCGTGATCGTGGCCTCGTCCTTTTTCTTGCGGATGAGATGCCATTTCAGCCACAGACCTTTGCGGCTGAACAAATTGCGCACCGTATCGGTCGGCAAAGCACCGTTCTTCAACCAGCGGAGGATCTTGTCTTCCTTCAGATCGACAGACATCGGGTTGGTTTGGGGGTTGTAGATGCCGAGGGCTTCCAGGAAAGATCCATCACGGCGTGCGCGTGAATCTGCGGCTACTATTTTATAGATGGGCAATTTTTTCTTGCCCATGCGTTGAAGTCGTAATCGTACTGCCACGGTACTGCTCCTTTGTTCGTTGATCCTATATATCAGGAATGTATGGGTTGTGTAATGTACATTATCCGAAGCGCTGCGACAAGACCTTGCTGATGGATTTCCCTTTCGAGAAATTTTTCATCAGTTTCTGCATGTCGGAGAACTGTTTCAGGAGCCGGTTAACTTCCTGAATGCTTGTGCCGCTGCCGCTTGCGATACGTTTTCTGCGCGGCCCATTGATGATGTGTGGATGTTCGCGCTCGTCCCTCGTCATCGAGAGAATGATCGCCTCCACGTACTTCAATTCTTTTTCGTCCACGTCGTCGATCTTACCGAGCCGGCTCACACCGGGGATCATCGAGAGCACCTGGCTCAGGGGACCCATCTTTTTGATCTCCTGCAGCTGGTCGTAAAAATCTTCGAGCGTAAACTGTGATTTTCTGATCTTCTGTTCGAGCTTTTCGGCCTTATCCTGATCGAACGACTGCTGCGCCTTCTCGACGAACGAGACGATGTCGCCCATGCCGAGGATGCGGCTGGCCATGCGCTCGGGATAGAAGGGTTCGAGTGCGTCGAGCTTTTCGCCGGTGCCCACGAACTTGATCGGCTTTTCGACCACAGCGCGGATCGACAGCGCCGCGCCGCCTCGGGTGTCGCCGTCGAGTTTGGTCAAGACCACGCCGTCGAAATCCAAACGGTCGTGGAACGCCCGCGCCGTGTTGACCGCATCCTGGCCCGTCATCGAGTCGACG
Organism: uncultured Ignavibacteriota bacterium; assembly: GCA_903884005.1. Classification (GTDB taxonomy): domain Bacteria; phylum Bacteroidota; class Ignavibacteria; order UBA10030; family UBA8401; genus CAISDA01. The sequence continues at coordinate 84,633 of CAISDA010000088.1, forward strand.
ACGAAGAGGATCTCGTGCGGCGAGACTGCCTTTTTGATGTTCTCGACCTCGCGCATCATCTCTTCGTCGATCGCAAGGCGGCCGGCGGTATCGATGATGACGGTGTCGCGCGCATTTTTCCGCGCGAAGTCGATCGAATTCTTTGCGATCGCCAGCGCCGTGTCCGTGCGGCTCGTGAACACGGGAACCTGAATCTGTTCGCCCAGGAGCATCAGCTGGTCGATGGCGGCAGGGCGATACACGTCCGCCGCAACGAGCAGGACCTGACGGCCCTTGCCCTTGAGCATATTGGCGAGCTTGCCCGCAAATGTCGTCTTGCCGGAACCCTGGAGGCCGGCGATCAGGATGATACTGGGGGGCGTGTTCGAAAGCGTGATGTCCGCCTTCTCTGTGCCCATCAACGCGACGAGCTCATCATAGATGATCTTGATGATGAGCTGACCGGGAGAAACGCTCGTGATGACTTCCTGGCCGACCGACTTCTGCTGCACCTTCTCGATGAAGTCTTTGACAACCTTGAAGTTCACGTCTGCATCGAGCAGCACGGTCCGAACTTCGCGAAGGCTTTCGGCAATATTTTCGGACGATATTCTTCCCTGACCGCGGAGGCGTTTCAGGGCATCGTCTAATTTTTGTGATAACGCGTCAAACATACTCTAAATAAAACGCGGGGTTGTCCGGAGACGGCAATCCTCCGCCATCGATGAGCCCGATTGGGGCCCCGACGGCAAGAGGTCATATGTCCCAAACAATCCCTATGATAAAAATTTTTAACTGGCCTGTCTCAGTGCTTCGGCGCCGCTGACGATCTCCAGCAATTCCTTCGTGATCGCAGCCTGCCGCGCTTTATTGTAATTCAGCTCGAGCACGCGTATGAGATCGCGCGCATTCGTGCTGGCATTTTCCATTGCTGTCATACGGGCCCCCTGTTCGGCCGCATTCGACTCGAGCAGCACCCGCCACATCTGAAAATTCAGATGTTTTGGCACCAGCGACTGGATAATTGCATCGCCTGTGGGCTCGTAAATATAATCAATTTTTTTGTGAGATGCATGATTTTTTTCTTGCGGCAGCAGGGGTAAAAATTGTTCCACGGTCAGGCGCTGCTGCGCGGCATTCTTAAATTCATTATAGACGATCTCCACTTTGTCGAAATCGCCCTTGTTGAAGCCGTCGACCACTTCCTGCGCTATCCTCTGCGCCGTGCCGAAGTTCAGTCCCTGATAGATGCCGACATGTTTCGCGTAGATGGTGTAGCCGCGCTTCGTAAAATATTCAGCCCCCTTCTTCCCGGCCATGATTAGCTTCACGCCGCCCTCGGCAGCGAGTTCCTTGTAGTTGGCTTCGATATGCGCGGTGACGGCCTTGAAAATATTGGAATTGAATGCGCCGCACATGCCGCGGTCGGCCGTGACAACGACGATCGCGACGGCGTTGATCTCTCTCGGAGCAAGGTGCGGAAAGAGTGCAGGATCGATCGAGGCAGTCAGGTCTCGCAGCATCTCCGCCATTTTACGCGCATACGGACGCGCCGCCATGATGCTTTCCTGGGCGCGGCGCATTTTTGCCGCGGCCACCATTTTCATCGCTTTCGTGATCTTCTGTGTGCTCTTCACACCGGCAATGCGCCGTTTTATATCTCTCAGTGTAGGCATAGGTAGACGATAAGTAGACCGCAGGCAGAACGCTCGTGGCCGGCTCCCTCACCGCGTGGAGAGGGAACCGGGCGCCCTGCACAGTATTATTTTCCGACGGCCGCGGCCGCAGGCTTGAATGTAGCAAGGAAGTCTTTGGTGATAGAGTCCACTTTATCCTGGATCTCTTTCGTCAATTCGCCCTTCAGCGCGAGCGCATCGAGCAGATCCTTGTATTTCACGTCCATCATCTCGAACAATTCCTTTTCGAAGCGCTGGATCTCGCTCACGGCCACGTCGTCCAGTTTTCCGTTGGTGCCGAGATAAATGATGATGATCTGTTTCTCGACCGCCATCGGCACGTACTGGCCCTGCTTCAGGAGCTCGATGAGGCGCGCGCCGCGGCGCAGCTGCTGCTGTGTTGCCTTGTCGAGATCGGAACCGAATTTCGAGAACGCCTCGAGTTCGCGGTACTGCGCAAGGTCCAAGCGCAGGCGGCCGGCGACTTTTTTCATGCCTTTGACCTGCGCGTTGCCGCCGACGCGGGAGACCGAGATGCCGACATCGATCGCGGGACGAATGCCCGCGTTGAAGAGGTTCGGCAGCAGATAGATCTGTCCGTCGGTGATCGAAATGACGTTCGTGGGAATGTATGCCGACACGTCGCTCGCCTGCGTTTCGATGATCGGCAGCGCGGTGAGACTGCCGCCGCCTTCGGCTTCGCTCAGTTTCGATGCGCGCTCGAGCAGCCGCGAATGGAGATAGAACACGTCGCCGGGATATGCTTCGCGTCCGGGCGGACGGCGCAGCAACAGAGAGACCTGACGGTAGGCCGCAGCCTGTTTTGAAAGATCGTCGTAGACCACGAGCGCGTCTCGCCCGCTGTCGCGAAAAAATTCGCCGAGCGTGGCGCCGGCATACGGGGCGAGATACTGCAGCGGCGCGGGATCGCTCGCGTTGGCGGCGACCACGGTCGTGTATTCCATCGCGCCTTCTTCCTCGAGCTTCGTCACGACCTGTGCAACGGTAGACGCCTTCTGTCCGATGGCGACGTAGATGCAATACACGGGACGGATGCCTTCGGTCTTCGCCTTATCCGTGTGCGTATATTTTTGATTGATGATCGCGTCGAGCGCAATGGCGGTCTTGCCGGTCTGGCGGTCGCCGATGATCAATTCGCGCTGGCCGCGGCCGATGGGGATCATGCCGTCCACAGCCTTGATGCCGGTCTGCAGCGGCTGCTTCACGGGCTGGCGCTGAATGACGCCGAGCGCCTTGCGCTCCAGCGGAGAGATCACGTCGGTCTTGATCACGCCGCGGCCGTCCAGGGGCTGTCCCAGCGGATTGATGACGCGGCCGAGCATCGCTTCGCCGACGGGCATGGACACGACGCGCTTTGTGCGGCGCACCGTATCGCCTTCTTTGATCTTCGTATCGTCGCCGAAGAGCATGCACCCGACATTGTCCTCTTCAAGGTTCAACACCATGCCGAACACGTCATTCGGGAACTCAACCAATTCGCTCGCCATCACCTGCGACAAGCCGTAGACGCGCGCGATACCGTCGCCCACTTGCAATACCGTACCGACATCGTACACGTCGATCTCTTTTTCAAATCCCGCAAGTTGTCTGCGAAGAATTGCGGTGATTTCGTCTGGTCTTACGTCTGCCATGTTGTGTCGTCCTTTGTGCGATCGTTTCAAGAATATGGATGCAAAAAATGTTTTCTTTCACGCGTTGGGCACGCGTTGGGCACGCGTCCATCACTCGAGCCTCGTGAGTGATGCTTAATTTTTCAAACCGCCTTCATACATTCGCGTCTTGAGCAATTCGAGCTGCCGGCGGATGCTGCCGTCGAGCACGGTGTCTCCCACGCGCGCGACGAAGCCGCCCTTGAGCGACGTGTCGAGGCTGAAAACGATCGACACTTTTTTCTTCGTGAACTGCTCGAGTTGTTTTTCGAGTTCCTTTCTCTGCTTCGGAGAAAAGTCCACGGACGTGCTCACGCTCACCCGGACGATGCCCATCTGGTCGTCGCGCAATTCAAAATACTGCGTCAGCATGTCCGGCAGATACCGTTCCCGTCCCTTCGCGACGATCTCCAGCAGATAGCCGCGCACCAGGTTGCCGATCTTCTTCTTGAAGATCTCGGCGAGTATCTGCTGCTTTTTGTCGGCGCGGATGATGGGGCTGACCAGGAGCATCCGCAGGTCGCGCGATGCGGCGATGGCGGTCTTGAGTGTCATCAGATCGGCGGCGATCGCCTCCGGTTTCTTACTCTCGGATGTCAGCAGCATTAATGCGCCGGCATAACGATGTGCAATGCGATACGTGCTCATGATTCCCTGCGAAATAGACCGTGCTGTTGCGGTGCGGCGCGCGAGTACAGAGCCCTGCAAACGGCACGCACCGGCTCGCCTGACACCGCGTTAATTTTTCGGAAACTGCTGAAGAACCTTGTCGATCATTTTTTTCTGCTTCGGTGTATCCAGCGCTTCATCGAGCAGCTTCTCCGCCGCCGCGATCGCCATGGACGCAATTTCACCGCGCATCTCGCTCAGCGCCGATTCTTTTTCACGCTGAATTTCCTCCTTCGCGCGTTCCATTTCCGCTTTCGCCTGGGTGTGCGCCTTCACGACGATCTCGTGCTTCATCTGTTCGGCAAGGTCGCGTCCTTCTTTCAGGATGCGCGAGGTCTCGTCGTTCGCAGCGGCCATGGCGCTCTTGTTTTCAGCAAGCAGGCGTTCCGATTCCTTGCGCGCCTGCTCTGCCTTGTCCAGCGCATCGCCGATGCTTTTTTCACGGTCCTGCAGCGCCTGGACGAGCGGCTTCCACGCCACCTTGCCTAAGACGAGCAGGAGCAGGACGAACGTGACAGTCGTCCAAATCATCAATCCCGGATTGATATCTAACATACCGATTTCCTCAGTTTAGCGGTGCATATCGAAACGCGATGTGAACAATTCTGCGTGTGCACGCTGTGACGCGGGCGCGCAGAGACATTCACAGCGCACAAAGAGCACAAACGCAGCCCATCGCGACGGACTTGCTGCGCTTGCACACGTACATCACACACACGTGCCTGTCTTACTTTGTCGCAAGAATGATGCAGATGGCCAACGCAAAGAATGTCGCGCCTTCGATCAGTGCGGCGGCGATCAGCATCGAGGTGCGCACCTGTCCGGCAACTTCCGGCTGACGACCGCTGGCTTCCATCGCGGCGGCGGCGAGCTTGCCGATTCCGAGACCTGCACCGATAACCGTTAACGCAGCGCCGAAACCGGCAGCTAAAAATCCAAAGGCTTTGGGATCCATTGTATATCTCCTACGATAGTGTTGATGTGAAGTTGGTTTGTTGATGTTTGGTAATTTTTTTTCAATGCGCGTGTTTTTCGTCCGCATGTTCGCTCACCATTCCAAGGCCCATGAAGAGGCTCGTGAGCATGGTAAAAATATACGCCTGAAGGAACGACACGAACAGTTCCAGAAAATTGATGGCCAGCACGAATCCAACGGAGACCGGCGCGACCCACAGCGTCTTGAAGACAAAGATCAATCCGATCAAGGCGACGATAACGATATGGCCGCCGGTCATGTTCGCGAACAAACGAATGCAGAGCGCGAACGGTTTCGTGAAGAGTCCGAGCACCTCGATCGGTATCATGATGATCCACAATCCCCAATGCACGCCGCCGGTGAGATGCGCGAAATAATGTCCGACGCCCTGTTCGCGGATCGCCGAGACCTGTATCATGACGAACGCGATGATCGCCAGTGCGGCGGTGACGCTCACGTTCCCCGTTGCCGAGGCGCCATAGGGAATGAGGCCGAAGAGGTTCATCGCGAGGATGAAAAAGAACGTCGTGAGCAGGTACGAGAGGTACTTGAGCCCGCCCTTGCCCATGTTCGGCAGGACGATTTCGTCGCGTATGAAGACGATAAAAATTTCAATGAGGTTTCCGAAGCCGGTCGGCACTTTGCGCTTCGCATTCTGCCTGGCGGCGTACGTGAGCGCAACGACGAGCACGACGGCCGAGAGCAGCATGAACACGACATGTTTCGTGATCGAGACGTCGATCCCGAAGAGCTGGAGGTGCGGCAGTTCGATGGCGCCAAGAAACGGCAGATGCAATTCGGGGGAGTCCTGCGTATGATGAAGGAGCTCGGTGAAGAGATTCCCCTCGTGTTCCGCGCCCGCATGCACGGCGAGTGTATCCGCACCGTGCGCGAGCGAGTCTGCCGCGGCATGGAGTGTATCGGTGACAACGTGCGATTCAACGATCATACAGATAGATCCTCTGGTAACATGTGCAAAGCTGCGCGGCCGGTTACGTGACCGGCTGCGATCTCAATTCCATTTTTTTCTGAAGAAAGAAAATTTCAAGCGTCAGGTTCACGGCATAAAAAAACATCAGCGACGAGATGAGCGCCGCCACGTGCCAATGGAGGAGCGTGATCATCGCAACGAGCACGGCGGCCGAGACCAGCATCCTGATCCCCATCCCGCCGAGCACTGCCTTCATGAACACGGTGAACGATTTATCGAACGCATATTCGATCGCGACGAATCCCGCCACGGCGTTCGCGTAACTGATCGCCGCGCCGCCCATGCAGCCGACGAGGATCTCGTGCGTGCCGTAGCGGACCAGCGGATATGCCGCACAGGCAACGATAATGCTGAACGAGCCGGCCAGGTTTCTGAGAAACGAATAGTCTATACTATGATTTTTTTTTATTGCGTGCGCGTTCATCATCCTGCTTTGCCAAGTCATTGACCGTACGGATAAATTTGATCAGTCCGCCGGCACTACCCGCAACGATTGCCGTGATCATGAGCCACGGCGCGGTGGAAAATTTTTCATCGCACAAGCGGCCTATAAAGAACGCCGCCACAACGGTCATCGCCAGCTGGATGCCGAGTGTGAGATAGGGCCCGGCAGACAGCATCGCCGAACGGTTTACTTCTTCCTTGTCCTCTTCTGGCGTCACCGTATTTGCTGTTTTTGCTGATTATGCTGCTGGTATGTGGGCTGCTGGTCCCGCCGCTGTTGCAGCTGCTGCTGCGTTTGTTGCTGCTGCGTTTGTTGCTGTTGCGTTTGTTGCTGCTGCGTTTGTTGCTGTTGCGTTTGTTGCTGCTGCGTTTGTTGCTGTTGCGTTTGTTGCTGCTGCTGCGATTGCTGCTGCTGCGATTGCTGTTGCTGCGATTGCTGCTGCTGCGATTGCTGTTGCTGCGATTGCTGCTGCTGCGATTGCTGCTGCCACGGATGTTCACCGGGGTTCTTCACGACGGTTTTATCCGCCATCGCCACACGTCCGTCGAAGATGGCGCCTTCGTCGATCACAAGCCGCTGTGCGCGGATATCGCCCTGCACCACCGACCGTGATTCGAGCACGAGTTTTTCGACGGATGACACATTGCCCTTCACGCGGCCGCCGATGGTCACATTTTTTCCGGCCACGGCGCCTTCGATTTCGCCGGTTGCTCCGACGGCCAAATTTTCAGTCGAGTGGACTTCTCCCCTGACCTTTCCGTCCACACGGATGTTGCCCTTCGTGCGGATGCTGCCTTCCACAACCGTTCCCGAACCGATAAGGTTCAATTCCTTGGTCATCGATTTATCAGACATGATACCTCTCTCACTTTCACTGCCCACATGTCAATCATTTTTCGCTTGCGATCAAATATTCGGCCGGATTTTGCGGCTGCCCGTCTTTCCACAGTTCAAAATGAAGATGGGGACCGTAGCTTGTGGCCCCCGAATCGCCCAGGAGCGCAATCGGCGTTCCTCGTTTCACAAAATCGCCCTGCTGTTTCAACAGCGACTGATTATGCTGATAGACAGTCACGTAGCCGCCGCCGTGAGAGAGAATAATAATATTGCCGCCTTCGTGCGTCCAGTTCGAAAAAATGACGTATCCGTCTGCGGCCGCGGTGATGATCGTGCCGCGCTTGCCCGCATAGTCGATGCCGAAATGTAACTTCTCACTTTGAAACGTTCGCGTGATGTATCCGTCCACCGGCGCCGAAATCGGGAACGCGGCGCGATACGCAGGACCGCGCTGAGCGATCGGCGATTCAGGCGCGGCGTCTGCCTGCACGGTGCGTTGGCCGTGCGCCGCTTTCTTCTTCACAACGGGCTGCGGGGTGTCGCTCGTTTCGTCTTTCGCATCCACGGGCTGATCGGGAGCTTGTGCAAGGTGCTCGGCGATGCCCGTCATCAAACTGTCCATATCGGTATTATCGCCCAGCGCAAACCGGAGTTTCCTGTTGTAATCGCGCATGACGAGCATTTCCTGAGACAGGTTGATCACCCTGCGCTGCAGCGAAACAAGCTCCGCTCCATAGCGCTGCGACAGTTCCGCATCCGAAACGGGAATCAGCCGTCCGAGAGGCGTGAAGACGATAGCGGCGATGCTCGCGCTTGCGATCAACAGCACGATACCCACGATGCCCGCAACAAATTCCCATCGGTGCGCTGAAAATGAAAAACCTTTTTCGCCGTTCTCTTCGGGAACAATGACGACTTGGAGTTTACTCTTTTTCGAAGAATGATGATCTCGATGTCCCGCCATTGCCAACAGTTTCTTCCAGGTGTACAATGGAAAATAAAGAATAAATATAGAAAGAACCTGAATTAAAATCAATCCTGATGTGCGGATGATTGGCTGTGGCTGTCTACACCCCGAAGGGGCGCCGGCGACACCCGCATCGTTACCAATGGAACGCGATCTTTTCCTCGATAAAGGCGAGCATATCATTTTTATACCGCTCGCGAGAGAACAACAGGGCGTGGGCGCGTATCGCCTCGGGACTGAAGATGATCGATTCCGTGCGGGAAACAGCATCTATCAGGGCATGGGCCGACTGGGATCCAAAGAAAGTTCCGGTGACGCCCTCGACAACAGTTTCGAGCGCCCCGCCCTTGCCGAATGCGACGACCGGCTTGCCGCAGGCCATCGCCTCAAGGGGGACGATCCCGAAATCTTCTTCACCAGGAAAAATGAGTGAACGGCACCCGGCATACAACCCTGCCAGATCGGCGTCGTTGCGCCATCCCAAAAATTCTACCGACGGTCCGGCCATCGCGTGCAGTTTTTTTTCCTCAGGGCCCTTGCCGACGATCACCAGTCGTCGGCCGGTCCGGTTGAACGCCTCGATCGCCACATCGACCTTCTTATAGGGAACGAGCGCGCTGACGATCAGAGAATACCCTTCGTCCCGATCCGAGAGGATAAAATGTCCGGTGTCGACCGGAGGGAAGATCACCGCAGCGTCCTTCCCGTAATGTGTCCGAATGCGTGTGCGGACATTTTCGGAATTGGCAATGTAGTGATGGACGCGCCCGGCGGTGCGAACATCCCATGCGCGCAGCAGCGGCGCAGCGAGCGCCATTGCCGCGCGCGTCACGACGTCCGCTTTTCCTTTTCCGAAATATTCATCGTACATCTCCCACACATACCGCATCGGCGTGTGGCAGTAGCAGATGTGCAGCGCGTCCGGGCGCACGACGGCTCCTTTGGCAACGCAATGGCTCGTGGAGAGCACCACATCGAATGCGGAAAAGTCGAGCGATTCGATCGCCGACGGGAACAACGGAAGATACGACCGGTATTTCGATGCGACGCGAGGCAGGCGCTGTATGAAGGAGGTCCGGATGTCCCGCGATTCGATCAGCGGCGACATCGATCCCTTTACATGCAGAAGCGAATACAGCGGAGCGTCGGGAAATAGTTCGCACAGGACCTCGAGACATTTTTCGCCGCCCCGCATCCCGGTCAGCCAGTCGTGCACCAGTGCAATGCGTAAGTGTTTCATCGTGGCATCAATATAGCAAAGAATGGCCGCTCGGTCAAACTCTTGCATCCCTTGTACACTCTTTTTATATTGCATCCAGACAACTATTTGTGCAGACACTTGAAGCAGACAATGCAGCCATACACACTTCCCCTCTACCGATCGTGGTTTCCGTTTCTTGAGACGAACAAAATCTGGCTCAATCATGCGTCGATCAGTCCCCTGTCCACACGCGTCGAAGCGTCTGTCGAAGCGTACATGGAGAGCCGCATGACCGGAGAGATCGATGTCTACATGGAGGCACAGAACACCGTGCGCCAGACAAAAATCAATCTCGGGGCGCTCGTGAATGCCTCGCCGGACCGGATCGGATTTGTGGGCAACACGTCCGAAGGGCTCAACATTCTCGCCAATGGCCTTGAGTGGAAGACAGGAGACCGCATACTCCTGAACGACATGGAATTTCCGACGAACGTCGTTCCATTTCTCAACTGCCGGCGGCACGGCGTCGAGATCGATTTCGTGAAAAATGTGCGCGGAGAAATTTTACTGGAGGACGTTGAACGCGCGATCACACCGAAGACGAAGCTGCTTGCCATCAGTTTCGTGCAGTTTTTATCCGGGTTCCGCGCCGACCTCAATGCCATCGGAGCACTGTGCGCAAAGCACGGCATCATTTTTTGCGTGGACAGCATGCAGGGCCTCGGCGTGTCGCCACTGGATACCGCGGCGGCACAGATCGACTTCCTTTCGAATGGCGGAAACAAATGGCTCATGGGAATGATGGGGACGGGGTTCATCTTCATCACTCCCGAACTGCAGTCGCGCATCGAGCAGTGCCATATCGGGTGGACGAGCAACCGGAATTTTTTCGGCGATTTTTTCAACTACCGCATCGACCCGGACGAGACTGCGCGGCGGTATGAGAACGGCACACAAAATTATTGCGGCATTGCTGCATTGCAAGCATCGACATCGACGCTGTTGGAGGTAGGCATCGACAATATTGCACGCCATGTCGGCGGCCTTACCGATGCCGTCATCGATATCTGCGACGAACTCGGATTCACCACGGTGACCCCGCGCGAGCGCGCAAAGCGAGCGGGCATTGTCTCGTTCACCTGCCCGGATGCCGGGCGGCGTTTTGAACAGCTGACGAACAGCAGCGTTATGACGGCCATGCGCGAAGGAATGGTGCGCATCGCCCCGCATTTTTACAATACGATAGAGGAAATCGGCGTCCTGAAAAGCGTGCTGGCAACGGGCGTCCGGGCCGGATCCTTATGATCTCCCTGCTCGCCATATTCCTGACATTGGCCGCGTTTTTTTGCGCTGCGACTGCCATCGTGTTCGTGATCGGGCCTGTGATGATTTTGAATCCCAGGCGGCGGGGGGCGCATTTTTATGCGCACCGGGGCCTGCCCGTGAAACCCGCCGATGTGCAGCTTGAGAGCGAAGAATTTATGATCACTGCGGCCGAAGGATTTCGGCTGTACGGATGGTTCATCGCCGCCGATGGCGCGCCGAAGGGAACGATCATTTATCTTCATGGCGTCGGCGACAATAAAATGAGCGGCCTGCTGCTCGCCAAAGTGTTTCACGATCACGCCTTCAATGTGATGATGTACGATTCTCGCGCACACGGCGAAAGCGAGGGAAAATACTGCACGTTCGGGTACTATGAAAAATACGACGTGGTGAAAGCGGTGGAGTGGGCGCTGGAGCATGAACGAGCACGCGGGAACGCAGCGGACAAGATAGGCGTGTTCGGCACATCCATGGGAGCGGCGATCGCCCTTCAGGCGGCGGGCGTCGAACCGCGGATAGAAGCGGTTGTGGCTGAAGGCTGCTTCACGAATCTCCGCACCATCACCGTCGATTATCAGAAACGCCTCCTGCGCCTGCCCTGGCATTTTTTACGGAACATCGCGATCAAACGCGCCGAAGGCAAGGCGCACTTCCGGCACCACGATGTCTCTCCCCTCAAGGCGGTGTCCGGCGTCCGCTCGCCGATCCTCTTCATACACGGCACCGCTGATACGCACATCAAATATCAGTACAGCCAAAAACTGTACGCAGCGGCAAATCAGCCGAAAGAATTATTCCTCGTCGACTTCGCCAACCATACGGACGTCCACTCGGTCGGCAAAAGCGATTACGAAAAAAAAATCATCAGTTTCTTCGAACGCACGCTCGCGCCCGAATCACCGCTTCAGTAATACGTTCTATGGTAGCGTTCATGAATGTGATGTTCACCACCACACATGAAAATACCCGTTTCACAGAGGCAGCATTGTAGGGCCAAATAACATTTCGCCCTGCACTATCGTACGGCAGTGATGCGCTTCATACGCCGATCGCACTGTCGTCCATCATCACTTCGTGATGAGCCGGAGCTGTGCGACGGCTTCGATGTGGTAGGTGTGAGGGAACATGTCGACTGGCTGCACACGTTCGATCACGTATCCGTACGGCACGAGCATCTGCAGATCGCGCGCGAGTGTGGCCGGATTGCAGCTCACATAGACGATGCGCGGGATCTTCATCGAGCCGAGTTCCGCGACGGCCTTCGGATGCATGCCGGAGCGCGGCGGATCGATGACGAGCACATCGGGATGCGCACAGCGCTCGCGCCAGGCAACGTCCTTCGTCAGCAGGTCCTTCAGGTCGCCCGTAATGAATTCGCAGTTGGCGATGCCGTTGAACTGCGCATTCATCTTCGCGTTGGCGATCGAACTTTCAATAAGTTCGATACCGACAACGTGCTTCACCGCGTCGGCGATGAAGAGCGAGATCGATCCCGTGCCGCAATACAGGTCGTAGACGACATCCTCCGGCGTGAAGGCGCCGAATTCTTTGACCACCGTATACAGCCGTTCGGCCTGCAGGCTGTTGGTTTGGAAAAAGGAGTTCGCCGAAATTTCGAACGTGTGTGAGCCCAATTGTTCGCGGATCATGCCGGTGCCGAAATATATTTTTTCGGTCTCGCCCGTGGCGACCTGCGATTTTTTCGCCGTCACATTGTTGAGCACGGTGGTGATGCGGGGAAATGCGGCGACAAGCAGCGCGGTCAGCCGCGTCATCACCGCCGGGTCGTCCTCGTACGTGACGACATTCACCATGACGTCGCCGGTGCGCTTACCTTCGCGTATCACCAGATTCCGGAAATATCCCGTCTGTGTCTCCGATGAATATGCCGGAATCTTTTCGCCGATGCCGAACGCGCGCACCGCGCGAAGAATATCGACGCTCAGCGTCGATTGGAGGTGGCATTCCTCGATGTCGATGATCTTATCATATCGCTGGGGCGCATGAAAGCCCAGGACGAAATCGTCGCTGCGGAGTTCTGTGGAATCGGCGGTCACATCGGTGCTGCCGGCCGCTGCGCGTGTCGTCTGCAGCGCTTCATTCACCATCGGGACGGCGGTGACGGCGGCATCTCCTCCATCGCACCTGATCGCGATTTCCGCAACCCTGCTTTCCGCTTCCATGCGTTCCGCGGTCCGCTGGTCGTTCTCGGCATGCGTGAGCCATCTGTCCGTGCCAAACGAAAATTCGAGTTTATTGCGGTAAAAATATTCTTCGCCGGAGGGAAGCGTCGGGAGCACCTCCACGCCTTTGAATCCGCCGATGCGTTCGAGAGCGTCCACCACATGCTGGCGCTTGAACTCGAGCTGCGACGCGTACTGGACATGCTGCCATTTGCACCCGCCGCAGGTGCCGAAATGCCTGCACCGGGGGGTGGTGCGCTGCGCCGAGGGCGCGAGCACCTCGAGCACCCTGGCTTCGATATGCTTCTTCTTCGTCTTCACAACGCGCGCACGCACGGTATCGCCCGCCACCGCGCCATCGACGAACACCACGATGCCCTGATACCGGGCAATGCTCGTGCCTTCGAATCCGGAGGATTCGATCTCAAGATCCAACACATCCCCGCGCACCGGCAGCGCCACTGATTCCATACATCGTTCCTTCTGCAGACAATACACGAAAAATATTTCTACGGCTCAATTATAAGACACCCTTAAGTAACTCACAAAACCTTGCACCGCTTCGCGGTGCGGGCGAGATACCATCTCGCCCTGCATGCGCTCCGATGCAACGGCAGCGAGGTACTTCGAGAAAACAGTGCGCCGTTGGCGAACAGACTGCGCGTTTTAGACGAGCGGCACGGTGTTCGCAATTTTATCGACCTCTGCAGAGATGGGCTCCCATTGGGCATAGAGCTTTTCAATGGACGCCTGCAGTTCCTTATATTCGGCGGTGATGGACTTGGAGCGGTCGGCATGCTGATAGAACGAGGCATGGGCCATGATCTCCTCGACCTCCGTTTTGCGCTTCTCCAGTATTTCGATCTTCTTCTCCAGCACTTCCATTTTTTTCTTCAGCGGTTTGGTGAGACTGTAGATGTGCTGACGGCGCTCGGCCTCGAGCCGTTTGCGGTCCTTGTCCGAGAGTCCCGAGAGTGCGGATGAGGAACGGTTTTTCTTTCCGTCTCCGTTCTCGCCGCCCTGGGCCGCATCTTTCTTTTTCCTGTCCAGATATTCGGTCACATTGCCGAGATACACCGTGACGCCGTCCTTGCGGACCTCAAGCACCTTGTTCACGATCGGATCGAGGAAGGACCGGTCGTGAGACACGATGAGGAACGTTCCGGTGTACTCACTGAGCGCCTGCTGAAGCACTTTTTTCGAGCGCATGTCCAGATGGTTCGTGGGCTCATCCATGATGAGGAAGTTCACCGGCGTCAGCAGCATCTTCGCGAGTGCGAGGCGGCTTTTTTCCCCTCCGGAAAGCACTTTCACTTTTTTAAACACATCATCCCCATGGAAGAGGAACGCGCCGAGGATGGAACGGAGTCGTGTGCGGATATCGCCGACGGCGACGTCGTCCACGATCTGGAGCGCTTCCTTGGTCAGGTCGAGTTCATCGGCCTGATGCTGTGCGAAGTACGACAACTGCACATTGTAGCCGAGCGTGCGCGTGCCCGCATCGAAGGGTTCGACGCCCGCGGCAATTTTTGCCAGCGTCGATTTTCCAGCGCCGTTCACGCCCACAACCGCGATACGGTCGCCGCGCTCGATCGCATAATTGATCCCCCGGAACACCGTCAGGTCGCCGTAGTGCTTGCCGAGATTCGCAAGGTCGAGCACGATGCGGCCCGGCTGCTGCGCCTCGGGAAAATTAAAATGGATCCCTTCCTCCTCGTCGTCGATCTCGACGAGTTCAATTTTTTCCATCTGCTTGATGCGGCTCTGCACCTGGCGCGCCTTCGTGGATTTGTACCGGAAGCGCTCAATGAACTGCTCCGTCTGCTTCATCTGCTGCTGCTGGTTTTTGGCGGCATTGACGAGCAGTTCTTTCCGCAGCGCGTTCTCTTTTTCGTAGTAGGTATAATTGCCCGCGTAGTCTTCAAGACGTCCCGAGCGCAGCGAGTAGGTCCTGTTCGTGAGCCCGTCCAGGAATGCCCTGTCGTGGGAAACGAGCATCACGGCGCCGTTGTAATTGCGGAGGTAATTCTCGAGCCACTGCAACGATTCGAGATCCAAATGGTTCGTCGGTTCATCCAACAGCAAGAGCGAGGGCTCGGTCAGCAGCAGCTTCGCGAGCGCGATGCGCATCTGCCATCCGCCGCTGAATTCTTTCGTGTCGCGATCGAAATCGCTCACGGCAAAACCGAGGCCCATGAGCACGCGTTCGATCTTTGATTTCATCCGAAACGCATCGAGGTCTTCGAGCTTGTGCTGGAGCTCCCCGTAGAGGTCGAGCGTGTCCGCATATTCGGGGCTGACGGGATCAAACGCGCCCAGATTGAGCCGTGCCTCCTCCATCTCCGATTGGATCAGAAGAATATCCTCGAATGCTGTTTCGGCCTCATGATACAGCGACTTGCCTTCGGCAGCCATGCCGTCCTGCGGCAGGTACCCCACCGTAACGTATTTCGCCTTGTTGACCGTGCCAGAGTCGGCGGGCGCGAGCCCGGTAATGATCTTCAGCAGCGTCGATTTTCCGGCGCCGTTCGATCCGACGAGGCCGATGCGGTCGTGCGCGTTGATCGTGCACGAAACGCCGTCGAACAACGGCCGTTCTCCGAAATATAATTCTATTGTGTTTAACGACAGCATAGAGCTCTTTTCTGTAAATGATAATGATTATTTCAATTGCGACGGCAACCGCGGCGAGGAGATCAGCAGTGCAAACTCGGCCCATCGTTTGTCGTGGTCCGTACCGGCACCGCGCGTCTGCTCGATGTAGGCCTTCACCATATCCTGGCCGACATTATAATTGATAACGTAGCTTCGGTATTTTTCGAAAAATGCGATGCGCTGTTCGGCCCGGTCGCGCGACATGAGCGAGTATTGGATGAGCCATTCGACCGCCTGAGGGCGCGTCATCGTACCGTTTAAAAATCCGCGCGCGGCTTCGTTGCCTGCGTACGATAATTTACCGATGACCTCATGCACTTTGTAATACCGGTTGGTTTCGGCTTCGTCCAGCTTCGCCAATTTGAACAAGATGTCGCGCTCGAAAGTGATCCGGTCCTCTTTCGAGAAGACGACTTCGATGCCGTAGTTCGCCGTCCCCTCGGCAATAAGCGATTGGGGGCTGAAGAGCGCGTACACGCTGAATTCAAGCCAGCCTTTTTCTTTCAGCATCACTTGTTCGAGGAGGGCATTGTAGACGTGATGCCCCGGATAGCCCTCGTGCGCGGCAAGGTCGATCGCCCGGTCGATATAGATCGGCAGATCGGTATTGACCTGGATGAGGCTGGTGTAATTTCCCTTGAACCAGTTATACCCGCTCCATGGCTTGCCCGTGACGTACTCGACTGAAAAATTTTCACTTGCGGGAAGATGAATATATTTTTTCGTGCGTGTGCGGCATTCGCCGATCGCGGTGCCGAAGACGCTGTCCAGATCGTCCTTCTGTATGATGAAATGATTCTTGAACGCAAGATACCGATCTTCGACAGGGCCCTTGCCGGGAAGCAGGCTGTTCAAATCATCGAGCGTGCGCTGGAAATGCGACTCGGGAAACACCGGCGCGACCGCATCGTAGAGCGCAAGGGATT
This sequence comes from uncultured Ignavibacteriota bacterium, assembly GCA_903884005.1. Classification (GTDB taxonomy): domain Bacteria; phylum Bacteroidota; class Ignavibacteria; order UBA10030; family UBA8401; genus CAISDA01. Next base: position 101,134 of record CAISDA010000088.1, read on the forward strand.
CCTCGTCGAATGTCATAGTCGTTCCTCTCAGCAGTGCAACGCGCGCCGAGAGCGATTCAAGCTGCCGTTGAAGGAACAGGAACCGCAGCATCTCGTCGCCGGCCGGCGGCACAGGCATCGCCGCCAATTTCTCCCGCGTCCGGTCGGTGGCCTGCTGTATCGCCTCGAGCGTCGGAACATCGCGGTCAATTTGTTCACGCCACGCGTCCGGTCCGTGATACGCATCGACGTAATCCGAATCGTGCCTGCCGACGGCAAGCACTAGCTTCACGTATTCTTCGGCAATGTGATTCATATTATTCTTCCTCGAATGGTTGGGGAGATAGTTGCAGCTTCGGATATTTATCGGAAAAATAATTCAACGCCCAATCGTTGGTGAAGAGGATCACGGTGCTGCCTTCGGAATCTTCGGCCAGCACGCAATTGGACGGCAGCAAGAGCGATGACAGCTGGGTTTGGTCGAACCGGGGATCGACCCAGCGGAGATATTTCCAATCAGTCGGTTCAAGCCGTGCAGCAGCGCCGTATTCGCTTTCCAAACGGAACGCGACGACTTCAAACTGCAGCGGGCCGACGGCCGCCAGGATCGGCGTGTTCGTTCCGGCATGCTTCAATTGAAATGCCTGCACAACGCCTTCCTGCAGCAGCTGGTCGAGGCCGTCGCGAAGCCGCTTATAATTCGCGGGATTCGGATTATGCAGCCTCGTGAAGCATTCGGGTGGGAAGCGCGGTATTTCGTTGAACACGATGGACGGATCTTCGGAGAGCGTATCGCCGATGCCGAATTCGTCGTGCCCGACGAGGCCGATGATGTCGCCCGGCAGCCCTTCGTCGACCGTCTCGCGCGTCTGTCCGAAAAGCTTTGCCGCGTTGGAGAGCCTGATTTTTTTTCCCGTCCGGGAATGCGTCGCCGGCATATCGCGCGTGAATTTCCCCGAGCAGATGCGCATGAACGCGATGCGGTCCCGGTGGCGCGGGTCCATATTTGCCTGTATCTTAAAAATAAATCCGGAAAACGTATCGTGCTCGGGCCCGATCATGCCGGCGGAGCTGTCGTGCGCCTGCGGTCCCATCGAGAGCGCAAGGTAGTGGTCGAGCAACAGCTGCACGCCGAAATTATTTTTGGCGCTGCCGAAAAACACCGGCGTCTGCTGCCCGGACAGTATCAGCGATGCGTCGAATTCTTCTCCCGCGCCGTTGAGCATGTCGATCTCGTCCCGCACTCGCTGCAGGACAGCCGCATCGATCTCCTGGCGCACGGAGAGATCGTCGAGTCCCGCGATCGCCACGGGCGCACGGTACATGCCTCCGACCGTTCGTTCGAACACATGCATTTGATTCTTCCGCCGGTCCAGCACTCCTCGGAAGCGGCTGCCTGTACCGATCGGCCAATTCATCGGATACGCGCCGATCTTGAGGATCGATTCCAATTCGTCGATCAACTCCAGCGGATCCTTCGTTTCGTGATCGCACTTGTTGATGAACGTGAAGATGGGCACGCCGCGCTTGCGGCACACCTCGAATAATTTGCGCGTCTGTGTTTCAATGCCCTTGGCGGCGTCTATAACCATGACCACAGAATCCACAGCCGTCAGCACGCGGTAGGTGTCCTCCGAAAAGTCCTGATGGCCCGGTGTGTCCAGCAGATTGATGCGGTAGCCGTCGTAATCGAACTGGAGCACAGTGGAACTGATGGAAATGCCTCGCTTGCGTTCCAGTTCCATCCAATCGGATGTGGACTGGCGCTGGTTTTTTCGCGCAGTGACCGAGCCGGCCAGTTGCACGGCGCCGCCGTAGAGCAAAAATTTTTCAGTTAATGTCGTTTTTCCGGCATCAGGATGCGAAATGATCGCAAACGTCCGCCGTGTTTGTATGTCGCTCATTCGTCTTTTCTCGAGTGGTGCTTCCGTGTTGGTTTTCTCTAGCCTATAATATACACATTTTATTCGGCACTAAAAAATCCCGTTCGGGGGCGGAATCCACCGGAATGGGGTGAATTGTGACAGGATTGGACAGACACGGAACATGAGATGACAAACCGGTTTAAAACAGCGGCACCCGCACTGAACGAGTGCGGGTGCGCAACCATTGTTCGAACCACAGGACGCATCGATCGGATGCATCCGGGGCATCGTTGAATCGTTATTTTTTCTCGACCGGTGATTTCACCGTTTCCTTCGGTGCGAGGACGGGCTGTGCCACGGGACCCGGTTTCACAGCGATCAATTCGATCTGGAACATAAGCGTTTCGTTCGGTCCGATCATCTGGCCCGCGCCGTGTTCGCCGTATGCCAGCGATGCAGGAATGACTAATTCCCACTTCGATCCGACCTTCATTAATTGGAGCGCCTCTGTCCATCCCTTGATCACGCCGGTGACGGGGAACGAAATGGGTTCGCCTCGGGAATAGGATTCGTCGAACACTTTGCCGTCGATGAGCGAGCCGCGGTAATGCGTGGTGACAGTATCATTCACCGTGGGCATGGCGCCGGTGCCTTCGCGCAGAACTTTATACTGCAGTCCGCTCGGGAGCACTTTTACCGAATCTTTTTTGGCGTTGGCGGCCAGGAATTCTTCGCCTTCCTTCTGTTTCTTTTCTCCGGTCATTTTTGCGGCGGCCTGCTGTTTTTCCATCATCATTTGTTGAAACGCCATCATGGCACCCGTCATTTCAGAATCGGGCAGCGTCGCCTTGGTGCCGCTGATCGCTTCTTTCATGCCGCGAAGGAACGCATCAACGTTAAAGTCCAAACCTTGTTTCTTGATATCGCCGCCGATTTTCGATCCGAGATCGTATCCGACCACATAACTCACTTTGTCTTTTTGTGATTTCAGCGGGGTGGGTTTTTCGGTTTTCTTCTGTGCAAAAGAGATGGAGGCGACGAGAAGAACGCTCATCATCGTCAGAATTATACGTTTCATTAAAGCTCCTTCAAAGTATGATAGTGTATGTGGTCAACGGCAAAGAAAAAAGATACAAAAAAAATATTTAAAATGCTCCGGCCTTATTTTAAAAACAGCAGCACCACTCCCCCCACCGCCACGAACGCGCCGGCGATGGATTTCCATGTGAGGTGCTCCTTATAGAAGATGCGCAGCAACGGAAGCATCATGATCGGGACCGTCGCCATGATGGTTGCGGCCACGCCGACATGCGTATGCGCCACGGCGATGAGGCTGAATGTGATCCCCAGAAACGGACCGACCACCGCGCCTCCGATGGTCTGCCACAGCGCCCGCCGTTCGGTGCGGAAGGTCGTTATCGGATTCTTGAAATTTTTCGTCATCGCGGCCAAGGGCAGCAGTATGAGCCACGCTGCGGCAATGCGTATGAGCGTGGCAACGAGGCCGTTCACCGTTGATTCATGAAAGGCAAGTTTTGCGAAGACGAGCCCCAAACCCTGCCCGGTCGCCCCGAAGAATGCATAGACGAGGCCGATCTTCGATACGGCGCGGGGGCTTTCCGGTGTTGAGGCGTTGCGTTCGGCAACGACCCAAATGATCCCCGCAAGCGTCACGGCTATGCCGATCAGACCCAGCATCGGCATTTGTTCGCCAAGAATGACATACGCGGCGAATGTCGCGATCGCCGGAGAGAGAGCCATAACGAGCATGGTGATGCGGGCGCCGATATACTGAAAGGCCTTGAACATGAACGAGTCGCCGAATACCAATCCGAGAAAACCGGAGAGGCTCAAATACGCGTATTGAGAGAACGACAGGTCTATGGAATAGCGCATCACGAGCACCGACGCGAATAGAAACACAAGCGCGAAGCTGAGGCGCGTGATGTTCACCGTGACCGTACCCACGCGGTTTATTGCGGCAGTAAAGAAGAGCGGCGACATAGACCAAAAGACGGCAGTGACAAGCGCGCTGATTTCACCAAGAAAGGGCATTATTACAATCCGTATTTTTTGAAGATCTCTTCCAGTTCCGTACGCCACGGCGCGTATCCCGCTGCGGTCAGATGAAGGCCGTCATAGGTGCATTCGTCGCGCAATGCATGTTCGGGAGCGATATGCTTGTTGATATCGAGGAAATCGATCTTCTCTGCAGCTGCAAATTTTTTCAGAAGGTCGTTCAACTGCGTCACGAGAAGATTGTTCTCGTCCGCCTTCTTCCATTTGGTATTGACGTAGAGTGTCGATTGGATCACCGGAACGACGTGGTGTGTGCGAAGTCCATCGATCATTTTTTTATAGTTCGAAAAGATCGTATCAACGGGTATGCCCGCGTAAATGTCGTTGATGCCCGCCATCACGCAGCAGAGTTTCGGCTGGAGCGAATAGACATGGTCCATCCGGTTCAGCATGCCGTACGTGTTGTCGCCTCCGATGCCGCGGTTGGCGATCGTCTGCCTGCCCATGAGTTCAACCCAATTCACGCCGTAGGTGATCGAATTGCCAAGCATGACAATGGCTGCACGCTGCATCGAATAGAGCCTGTGCAGACCCATCTGCACGGTATACGTCTTATTGACGCGGTAGAGCGTGTCGTATCCCTGCGCGGAAGCGCCGGAGGCAAGGACCAGAAGCAGGCAGGAAACGAGTATAATTTTTTTCATCATCATCCATTATTAACGCGATGGCACATGCAATCGCCGTGTGAGTATATCAGAAATCGCGGCCGCAACGCTCCCGCCAAACAGTGCGGCCCGTTTCAAAATGTTCTACGCTGAGAAACGTAGATATGTATAATACGAAAAAAAAAGCGCGATGCCAATCGGCACGGCGCTTTCTTCATCTCTTACGCATTCGAATCCTGTATGCGGTCTGTTCGCAAACGGTAACCTTTTTTCTCGAAGTAACTCGGGGCCGTTGCATTGGCGCATTGCAGGGCGAAATGGTATTTCGCCACGCGCCGCAAGGCGCGTGGGTTACTTGAGAGCGCGGACAGTGCGCCCGCAGCGAAGCATCATTCAACAACGATGGCTTCACGTTCGAGGCTGATCCCAAACACGGTCAAGACGCGATCCTCTATTTCCTGCGCCAATTCGAGCACATCGCGCGTCGTGCATCCGTAGTTGACGAGAGCAAGCGTGTGGTTCGCAGATATGCCTGCTCCTCCCTGGCCCCTATAACCTTTGTTGAATCCGGCATGTTCAATGAGCCATGCGGCAGGCACTTTCACCATACGGCCCGAGGGATACGAGGGAATCGGTTCGCCGGGGTGGCGGACGTTCCACTGCAGTTGAAGCACCGAAAAAACGTCGGGTCCGAGAATGGGATTCATGAAGAACGAACCGACCGATCGCGTATTCGGATCATTCGGATCGATCACCATTGATTTTTTCCGGCGCAGGGCAATCACTGCGTCACGCACGAGCGTGAGCCGTGCCGATGCTTCCTGCTGCGTCGCCGGAGTGCCGAGGTCGCCTGATCCGAGCGTGTGTTCGAGGTGGCGCCTCAATTCGGGGTACACGATCACCGGCGCGCCGTTAGTGCGAAGCCTGAACCGGACTTCCGTCACGATCCATCGATCTTTTTCCTGCGACTTGAAGAGGCTGTCGCGGTACCCGAATCCGCAATCGGCATTCGTGAATTCGACCTCTTCGCCGGTTGCTCTGTGTAACGCCTTGACGGAAACGATGGTGTCTTTCACTTCCTGCCCGTATGCGCCGACATTTTGTATCGGCGTGGCGCCGACGCTGCCGGGAATGCCCGAGAGGCATTCGATGCCGCTGTATCCGTGTTCCACGCAGGCACGCACAAACTCGTCCCACGTCTCGCCCGCCTGCACAGAGGCGAGCACCGAACCGCCTTCATCCGTCCACACGACACCGCGATTAGCCACCTTCAGCACGAGACCATTGAAGCCCGTGTCATTGAAAATGAGATTGCTGCCGCCGCCGAGTATTTGAACGCGCAGGTGTTGACTCTTCACGTATTCGACTGCCGCACGGATATCGTCGGCCGCTGCGCATGTCACAAAATACTTCGCCTCGCCTCCAAGGCCTATCGTTGTGAGAGATGAGAGTGCTATGTGTTCTTGAATGTGGAGAGCTTGGCGTTGGTGACCCATCGATAGTAATATTAATATAGTAGGAAACTGTTCATCCTTGTCCGACTCACTCGGCATAGAACATGATACTTCTAAATAACTTTAAAATCGAGTGCCGCGATGCTTGAACGATGCTGCAAAGGCGCATGCGAACGGATACCCGATCGTATGCCGCTAATTTTTTTCTTTTTGAGTCCGAATGTTTTGATGCCTTTGGTTTTGATACATCTTCAGTTCCGGGTCCGCTTACTTGTCCCGTTACGTAACAAGACAGGAAAGGCACCGTTCTCTACACAGCCGCATCAGATTCAAGCGTGATCTTTATCAACGAGAATATGATGAATGCGAGCACGGTGGAAAAAATCGGATATATTGGATCGAAGATAATCCTGAACGAAAAAAAGATCCAGATGGCGAAACCGATGATCCCGGCGATGAGAAGCATTGCAATGCAGAGCGTCCATCTGATCCTAACGAATGTCGAGAACAATGCAAGAAAGAGGATCGAAAAGATGACGAACATCGTCGTGATTGAATCAATTTTCTTATATGCCGTATTCCTGAGCACACTGGAGATGATGTTCGCGGTGACAACCTTTGAATACGCGTCCGAAGATCCGATGTTATTCAGGCATTCCACAACAACGACTTTGCCGGCAAAAAAATCTTTATACTTCATAAAATTCTGCAGGGTATCAGCATCAAGACAATCCTGTGGCATCACGCCCGGCTGCAACGGTTCGTGATACCAAACGCGATCCGGATTATCTTCGCGCCGTCCCAAGCGGACATACCCACGTGTCGCGGTAACCGGTTGCGGCGGTAAGATCAGATGGAGATCGGAAAATGCAGTGCCATCGGAAGAAAGCGGAATCGTCAGGTCCTGAAGATGAAGCGCGTGTCCGTCGTTCACGAGCTCGCAGGTATCCGGTATGTTGAAATACTTTTGGGCCGCCACGATCGCGACATCGAGGTTGTATTTGGAGGGACCGGGGTCATGCCGAAATTTCGTGATCGGATACCAACGTACAATCGGCTTTATCATCAGCGTTAAGAAAGGCGAGTTCACATCACGCTCACTTGAATAGACAACATTCCGGCTCGACGCGCCACGAGAGAGGTCAGACCGCAACGGATTGAGTCGAACGACAGAATCACGTGCATAATCCACACTCTGCGGGTGTATAAAACGATTCACCCAGATGACAATATCGAGCGATGCAATGTTCCGAAGAACGGCTATCGATGTGTCGCCTGGGAACAATCCAGGAGGATTAAAAATCGATCCAGGGGATAAAGACGGCCAACCCGGCTCATCGGCCACAACTACTTTTGCACCGGCATTTTTCAGGTCTTTCGCGATCGTATAGATATCGTCGATGTACTTCAAATTATTATTGTCCACACTAGAGAGAATAAAATACCGGACCGGTTCATCTTTCAGATAGAGATCGTACCCACCCTGCACCCAATACCTTCCGTAGATCTGGTTGCCGAGAGTGCCCTTCATCCAGCGAAAACCAAGAAAAAACGTCTCTTTTTTATCGAAGACGCTCGTCGTTTCCAGGAATAGTATAAACAGATAGATCAGGAGACTCCATCCTCCAAGAAGCAGCCACTTCCGCTGCCTCATCGAGAATCTCTTCACAAAGATCCCCTTCACCGTACCAAGAATCCCACGATCGAGAAACGTCGCGATCCATGGAGAGGGATTGTTCGTCAATGTCAGCACATACAGACCAGAGAGAAAGATCTGATAGAACGCAATGGGCAGGATGATAAGCTGAATGGGCAGGTTCATAATCACATACAGTAGCCGCTGGAAATCAGGCTGCCTGTTAATGTAGATCGCCCAGACGATACATAAGGCACCGGCGATACAACGTAATAGATATTGGACAGTTTTCTTCATGCGATCCTCAGTGGAAACTGCGTTGGTTGATCTGTGTGCTTGCGGCACCCTGGTCGTCTTGCAACATACCGGCGACAAAATAATAGATATGCCGCTTGTAACGTTCATAAAGAACGCCTCCCGCCGAAATGTCGCCATTTCGTAGGCTGATAACCAATTCTATGTCGGGGGAAGTATTCACAATGGTTTCATCTCTTTATATGATAGATGCACGAGAACGACAAAGATCGCTCAATATTCAATATATATTTTCCTGAAAGTCCGAATATCTGCCGACAGAGGCAAATACGGCATTATAACCTTTAATAGCACCTACTATTTATATACGCGGTCTACGCACATCTAAAATTTCGTGACAAGTACGCTTTTTGCCCATATATTACTTTTAAAATGGAGAATTTCTACATGACCCGATCATTCAATGTGATAATAGAAAAAGACGAGGATGGGTATTTTGTCGCCACAGTCCCCTCACTGCGAGGATGCCATACGCAGGCAAAATCTTTGGACAAGTTGATGGAACGGACGAAGGAAGCAATAGGACTCTGCCTTTCAGTCGAGGAAGATATCTCTGAAAATGAATTCATCGGTGTCCAGCGTTTGGCTGTTTCCGTATGAGTACACTTCCTCCTCTTACGGGCAAAGTTCTCATAAAGGCATTGAAGAAAGCCGGATTCAAAGATAAATGAAATTATCTTCTTCTGTACCCTGAGTGGGGCGCACACGGGCTGGTGTGAACAAACAGCATGGGCTCCGTACACGATCGTGTACGGAGCCCATTGAGGTACATGTCATCGCCGCATGCGGCGCGAGTTAGTTCCAGATTCTGGCACGTTCCGTTGTCGGGCGGACGGCGGTATCGCCGGCCGAGCAGCCGAATGCATCTTCGAATTCCTTCAAATTGGACAGGGGGCCGAGCACGCGGAAATTACCGGGCGAGTGCGGATCTGTTTTCACCTGCAGGCGAAGCGCTTCGGGGCGCGAATTTTTACGCCACACCTGAGCCCACGAAAGGAAGAATCGCTGTTCGGGTGTGTATCCGTCTATCACTCCCGGTTTTCCTTTTGCCGTGAACGCCTTTTGCAGCGCGGCATAGGAGATCGAGAGACCGCCGAGATCGGCAATATTCTCGCCGAGTGTAAGTTTGCCGTCGAGGTGAAGCGAGTCGATCGCAACGTACGCGTCGAATTGTTTCTTCACGGCATCGGCGCGTTCGTCAAAGCGTTTTTTCACATCGGGCGTCCACCAGTCTTTCATGTTGCCTTCCGCATCGTATTTGCATCCCTGATCATCGAATCCGTGCGTCAGTTCATGACCGATGACGGCGCCGATACCGCCGTAGTTCACGGCATCGTCAGCGTCGGCATTAAAGAAGGGAGGCTGCAGGATGGCGGCCGGGAACACGATCTCGTTCTTTGCGGGATTGTAATATGCATTCACGGTCGAGGGGGACATTCCCCATTCGTTGCGGTCGATCGGCGTGCCTAACTTCGCGAATTCGCGGCGGCCTTCAAATTCGTTCGCACGGAGCGTGTTCATGACATACGAGTCGCGTGTAACGGCAAGATCAGAATAATCGCGCCATTTATCGGGATATCCGATCTTCACGGCGAACGCAGACAGTTTCACGAGCGCCGCTTTTTTCGTGGCGTCGTCCATCCACTCGATCGTCGTGACGCGATCGCGGAATGCGGCGATAAGGTTGTTCACCATTTCCAGCGCGCGGGCTTTCGCCGTCGGGCTGAATGTTTTCTGAACAAAGAGCTGGCCGAGCGCTTCGCCCAGCGCGCCGTTGGTCGAACCCAGGATGCGTTTCCAGCGGGGCTGCAATTCTTTTGCACCGGTCATGACCGTGCCGTAGAATCGGAAGTTTTCGTTGACGAACGGCGAGCTCAATTTCGACGCGGTCGAACGGATCACGTTCCAGCGCATGTATGCTTTCCAATCGGCGGTCGGCACATCTTTCAGCATCGCACTCACTTCCTTCAGGAAGTCCGGCTGGCTCACGTTGATCTCGCCGGGATTCGGCACGTTCATCGCCGCGAAATATTTATTCCAATCGAATGCAGGCGCGAGCGCCTTCACCGATGCAAGCGGCATCTTGTGGTACACTTTTTCGGGATCGCGCCGATCGACGCGTGACATCGAGGCATTCGCCAGGCGTGTTTCCATCGACATGACCGTTGCGGCAATGGCGCGGGCGGAAGAGGGATTCTCGCCCATGAACCGGAACATCGCGGCGATATGTTTCACATATTCATCGCGGATCTTTTTCGAACGGTCATCGTCCTTGGTGTAATAATCGCGGTCCGGAAGGCCGAGTCCGCTCTGATTCAGTTCGAGGATGTAGGAGGTGCTGTTCTTCGCATCCTGATCGACGCCGCTGTTGAACGCCGCATTGATGCCCATTACATGCAGACGCGTGATCATTTTCTGGATGCCTGCCGCGTCGTTCACGGCATTGATGTCCGAAAATATTCCGCTCAAGGGGGCGATGCCGTCTTTTTCAATTTTCGCGCTGTCCATGCCGGCGGCATAAAAATCGCCGATCTTCTGACTGACGCTGCCCTTGGGTGCTTTCGTGTTGGCTGCGGCCTGATCTAAAATTTCATGGATGACAATATTGTTTTTTTCCGTCAGTTCGTTGAAGCTGCCCCACTGGCTGTAGGCGGCGGGAACCGGGTTGTGTGTGATCCAGCCGCCGTTGGCGAATTGATAAAAATCCTGGCAGGGCTTCACAGCTTTATCCAAATTGGCAACATCCAACGAGGGTGAAACGCTCGCCGGTGCCGGTTGTTGTGAGAACAGCGATGCCGTTGCAACACACAGCACTGCGACGATTGGTAGAAATTTCTGAAACATGGGAATTCCCTTCTATTATAGTAATGGAGCCTGAACTTGACACCGCTCAATATACGGAAATATTCCCGTGAAGTTGCAGAATCGCACGAGAAAAATAAATTAATCGGGTGGTCAGGGTGCTAAAATAATTTTTTCTTTCGGAAGGCGAACAGCATGAAGCCGGCCACGAGGATCATGGCGGCGATGGTGCCGAGGAATCCGTATTCCCATTCGGAGCCGGGAATGTATTTGAAATTCATGCCGAACAGCCCCGTGATGACGCTCATCGGCAGAAATATCGTGGAAATGATCGTGAGCACCTTCATGATCTGGTTCAGATTGTTGGACGTGACGGAGAGGTATGCATCGAGCAGGCCCGATGTGATATCGCGGTACGTGTCCGCAACATCGGTCATGCGGACAAGATGGTCGTAGACATTCCGGTAGTAGATCATTTCCTCGCGCGTGATGAGCGAGAACTCTCCGCGAGAGAGGCGATTGAGCATTTCGCGCTGATAGGTGGCCACGCGCCGGATCGTCATGATATTTTTTTTGATGCGCAGGATGCGCGCCATCGTGCGCTGCGAGGCCGAACCGAACACTTCCAATTCGATCTCGTCGATCTCATCGTCCAGGGATTCGAGCAGCGGCGCATAGTCGTCCACGATCTTGTCGATGATCAGATGGAACAGGAAATCAGGTCCGCGCGATAATGTCTGTGCATTTTTTTGACACAGTTCGTCTGCAAACCGTATGCCTTCGAGCTTCGTATAATGGTGTGTCACGAGCACGCGTTCGGTGATGAAGGCGCTGAGCTGCACGGACGTGATATCCGCGTGTTCGATGAGGCGGTCGGTGGCGAACCGGGTTTCGACCGGATTGAAAATAATGAAGAGGTATGAGCCGAAGTCCTCGACCTTCGGCAGATGGGGGGCGTCCTCGCGCCTGGCGCGCTGGCAATCTTCGATGGCGAGAGGGTGAAAGTCGAAGAGCGACACCAGCACGGTTTCTTCTTCGGCTTCGGTGGGGTCCAGAAGATCGACCCACAGGACGCCATCGACGTCGCGCGCCGCGCTTGCGAGCTCTTTCATGGACAGGGCGTGAAGCACACCCTCGCGCAGGTACTGTGCAGTGATCATAGGAAAGAGTATTGTCGAATATTCTTGGCGAGCTAACAGCACGTCCAACACGGCGTCAACAGATATTTCATGCGTTCTGCGGGGAGACACGCACGCCGCCCGGGATGCCGGGCGGTATTTTTCTGCGCGCTTAAGCAACCAACAGAAACTCGCACCGCTTCGCGGTGCAGGCGAGCTGACAGCTCACCCTACACGTGCCTTGAAGATGTTTCGGTTGAGCTGCTCCTGGTGAAAATACCGCCGCTTATTTTGACCGGAGGTACTCGTCGATGGAGGCGGCGGCTTCTTTGCCGGCACCCATGGCCTTGATCACCGTTGCCGCGCCGATGACGATATCGCCGCCGGCCCACACGCCTTCGCGGGAGGTTTTTCCGAACCCGTCGGCGATGATGTTCCCGTATTTGTTGGTGGTCAATCCCGGCGTCGTCTTATTGATGAGCGGATTCGAGCCGTTGCCGATGGCAATGATCGCCGCACCGACCTCCAGAATGAACTCGCTCCCCTTCACCGGAACGGGCTTGCGCCTGCCCGATGCATCGGGTTCGCCCAATTCCATGCGCTGGCATTCCATGCCGGTGAGCCAACCCTCTGCGCCGACGAACTTTGTGGGATTGGTGAGGAGCAGAAATTCGACACCCTCCTGTTCGCCGTGATGAATTTCCTCTTTCCGCGCCGGCATCTCGGCGAGCGACCGGCGGTACACGATCGACACTTTCTCCGTCCACGGCAGCCGCTTCGCCGTGCGCGCGGAGTCCATTGCCGTGTTGCCGCCGCCGATGACAGCCACGTGCGTGGCCATCGGCACGGGAGTATCGGAAAGGTTCGGGAAGACGAATCCCTTCATAAGGTTCACGCGCGTCAGGAATTCGTTCGCCGAATAGACGCCGTTCAAATTCTCTCCCGGAATGCCCATGAAGTACGGGAGCCCTGCGCCCGATCCGATGAACACAGCATCGAAGCCGTCCTCTTCCATCAGTTCGTCGATCGTCCGTGTCATGCCGACGACAAAATCGCACTCGATCTTCACGCCGAGTTTTCGCAGGTAATCCACTTCCGCATCCACAATATTCTTGGGAAGCCGGAATTCGGGAATGCCATAGACAAGCACGCCGCCGGCCTTGTGCAGTGCTTCATAGATCGTGACATCGTGGCCTTTCTTCGCCAGATCGCCCGCGCACGTCAGTCCGGCGGGGCCTGCGCCGATGATCGCCACTTTTTTTCCGGTCGCTGCGGGAATGGGCGGAATCGTCACGACGCCAGAGGCACGCTCCCAATCGGCGACGAAGCGCTCAAGGCGTCCGATGGCGACGGGTTCATTCTTCCCGCCGATGACGCACACGGCCTCGCATTGGTCTTCCTGCGGACAGACGCGTCCGCACACGGCGGGGAGCGCATTGGTCTCTTTGAGCGTCTGTGCGGCGAGGGAAAAATTTCCCATTGCGACATGAAAGATGAAGTCGGGAATTTTAACATTCACCGGGCAGCCGGCAACGCATTTCGGATTTTTACATTGAAGACAGCGGTCGGCTTCTTCCATCGCTGTTTCGGGGGTGAATCCAAGCGGCACTTCTAAAAAGTTCTGCGCTCGCACGGCCGGTTCCTGTTCCGGCATGTCATGACGCGGAATTTTCATCCGGTCCTTGTTCGATAATTTAATTTTTTCCATACACAACACTTTGTCCGTTCAAAAAAAATAATGACCGCCCTTCATGGGCGTTCTACCCAAGGCCTATCACCACGCTGCAGTCTCACGCTGTTCCTGAGCCTTGCACAGCTTATCAAAAATTTCCATCGACAATTTTTCCTGGGGGGAATACATTTTCTGGCGCGCCACGAGCAGATCGAAATCCACTTTGTGAGCGTCGAACTCCGGTCCGTCCACGCAGGCGAACTGTACCGAGTCTCCCACCATCACGCGGCAGGCTCCGCACATTCCGGTGCCGTCCATCATGATCGGATTGAGGCTGACGAGCGTCTCGACGTCCGAGGCGCGGGTGAGTTCGGCGACAGCCTTCATCATCACCACCGGGCCGATGGCGAGCACGACATCCATCGCTTCGTGTGTTGTGAGCATCTTTTTCAGGATCGTGGTCACGAAGCCTTTTGTGCCGCAGCTTCCGTCGTCGGTCGCAATGCGCACCTCGTCGGAAGCCGCGCGCATTTCGTCTTCCATAATGAGCAGTTCCTTCGAGCGAGCACCGATGATCGAAATGGTTCTATTGCCGATGCGTTTGTGCGCGCGCACGATCGGGTGGATCGCCGCAATGCCGAATCCGCCTCCGAGCGCCACGAGTGTCTTTCCTTTTTCGACATGGCTCGGTATTCCCAGCGGACCGACCACATCGAGGAGCGCATCGCCGGCCTTCATCTGGCTCATGATCGTTGTCGTCTTGCCGATCGCCTGCACATAGAGCGTGATCGTGCCCGAAATCGGATCCCAATCCGCCAGCGTGATGGGAATCCGCTCTCCGTCATCAATAAGCCGAAGGATCACAAATTGCCCCGCCTTTGCCTTGCGCGCGACGTTGGGCGCGTTGATCACATACCGGTATACCTTTGCGGCCAGATCGTTTTTTTCGAGAATCGTAAACATGCACTGTCCTTCTGAACGTGAAACTCCTGAAATAACCGGAACCTCCGGTTGTTATGCCACTGTATCCTGTTCGATGTCCTTCAGGTGTACATTAAGAGCATCGACAGAAATTTTAATTTCTCTAATGGTAAAGATGAGCGATACAGCCATGAGCACGAGACTTCCTCCGAACATCACCTGAGCGGCCGTCGTGCTTCCGACGAACAGCAGGAACATGGCGATGACGCAGCACAGCAGGCTGACAATGCCGAACCCCTGCATGTCGCGTATGAGATAGACGCGGCTTCGGAGGCTTTCAATTTGGGTGATGATGCGCGGATCGGGCTGCCGCTGGTACTGGACTTTCAGATCGCGTATCAATGCCGCCAGGGCGAGGAATCTGTTCGTATATGCCAGGAGCAGCAGCGAAATTGCCGGAAACAGCAGTGCCGGCGTTGTGATGTTGAGTTCCATAGCAGATCGTTCATCCAATACTAGTGTCGCCGTTGGCTTACCATACACAAAAAACTCACGCCGGAGTGCCATTCGGCCGCCGCCGGCTCTTGTCTCTATCATAAGAATGTAAAATACAAATTTTTCATTAAAATTCCGCGTTATCCCCGATTCTTTTTTTGCCGTCATTTTTGATTTGGAATTTGCGTAATTCATCGTATCTTTCTGTCTGTCTTTTAAACAATATTTTTCCGATGACCCGCAACCGGATCGTCACGACCAACAGGCATTGTGCTCTTATGATCAATATTCTTCAATTACTTTCCAAAGAATTATCACTGCTCCCCAAACAGTTAGAAAGCGAACTGATGCTCCGCGAGGAAGGCGGAACGCTTCCCTTCATCGCGCGGTATCGAAAGGAAGCAACCGGTGAAATGAACGAGATCCAGCTGCGCGATCTGTTCGATCGGGCCGATTATCTGCTCGAGCTGCAGGAACGGAAAGCGGCGATCCTCAAATCGATCGAAGACCAGGGCAAATTGACGGATCCGCTGCGCGAACAGATCGAAGCATGCCTCCAGAAAAACGAACTCGAAGACCTCTATCTTCCGTATAAGCCGAAGAAACGAACCCGCGCCACGATCGCCAGGGAGAAGGGCCTCGAACCGCTGGCCGAGTATATCCGCGCAAAGAACAATCCCGATGCCAAGCGCGTGAATCTGGAAAAAGAGGCCGAAAAATTTATCTCCGAAGAGAAGGGCGTCATGACGGTGCAGGAAGCCCTCGGCGGGGCGGCGGATATTCTGGCCGAGGAAGTATCCGAGAAGGCAGAATATCGCGCCTTCCTGCGCGAATACTTCATCAACGAAGGCGTGTTTGTGTCGTCGATCAACGAAAAAAAACATCCCATCGGCACGACCAAGTATGAAATGTACCGCGACTATAAGGTGCGCGTGAAGGATATCCAGTCGCACAATATGCTCGCGCTGCGCCGCGGCGAGGCGGAGGAAGTGATCGGCTTCGACCTGGTGTACGACGAGGCATTCGTGCAGCAGTATCTGGAAAGCAAGGAGATCGTCGCATCGGTGGCGAGCGTCCGTGAATTTTTTCAGGCGATGATCAAGGATGCGTTCGACCGACTGATGCGCGCCACGCTCATCGGCGACGCTCGGCTCGAGAAAAAAGACGCCGCCGACATCGAATCGATCAAGACATTCGAATCGAACCTGCGGCAGCTGCTGCTGGCTTCACCTGCGGGGATGAAGCCGACGCTCGGCGTCGATCCGGGTTTCAGGACGGGCTGCAAGATGGTCGCGATCGACGAGACGGGAAAATTCATGGAATACCACGCGATCTTCCCGCACGCAGCCGAAGCGCAGCGCGAGGCCGCATCGAAAATGGTCCTCATGCAGCTAGAGAAGTACGACATCGAACTGATCGCCATCGGCAACGGCACGGCGGGCAGAGAGACCGAAGAGTTCATAGCCGCAACAATCAAAAAAATGAAGAAGAAGCCCGTGATCGTGATCGTGAACGAGTCGGGGGCCTCCGTCTACTCGGCGAGCCAGGCGGCGATCGACGAGTTTCCCGAACTCGATCTCACCATCCGCGGAGCGATCTCGATCGGCCGCCGGCTGCAAGACCCGCTGGCGGAACTCGTGAAGATCGACCCGAAATCGATCGGTGTCGGGCAGTACCAGCACGATGTGGATCAGCGCATGCTGAAGAAAAAATTGGAAGAGACTGTGGAAAGCTGCGTCAACTTCGTGGGCGTCGACCTCAACATGGCATCGAAGGAACTCTTAAGCCACGTTGCCGGCGTCAACTCGGGCCTGGCGAAGAGCATCGTCAGTTACCGGAACGAACATGGGGCATTTCACAGCCGGGACGAATTGCGGAAAGTGCCGAAATTCGGGCCTAAAGCGTTCGAACAGGCAGCCGGATTCCTGAGGATCAGGGGCGGCAAAAATCCGCTCGACAATTCGGCCGTCCATCCCGAAAGCTATCCGATCGCGGAACAGATCCTGAACGACCTGAAACTGCCGCTCGAAGACCTGGCAAAAGCCCCCGAGGCGCTCTCGTCGATCAATATCAAAAAATACGTGACGGAGACGGTCGGCGAGCCGACGCTGCGGGACATCATTGCCGAGCTTAAAAAACCGGGCCGCGATCCGCGCGCCGAATTCAAATACGCCACGTTCAAGCAAGGCATCACCGAACTGAAGGACCTCACGGTCGGGATGGAACTCGAAGGCATTGTCACCAACGTCGCCAACTTCGGTGCGTTCGTGGACATCGGCGTACATCAGGACGGACTCGTCCATATCTCGCAGCTTGCAGACCGGTTTGTGGAGGATGCGAAGACGGTCGTTAAAGTCGGGCAGATCGTGAAAGTGCGTGTGCTGGAAGTGAACGAGGGACTGAAGCGCATTGCGCTCACAATGAAATCGGCGGCATCGGCGGCGTCAGGACCCGGACCGGGATCGGGCAGGCCGAAAGGCGCTCCCGCGCCGGAAAAGGCATTCACACTCAACGACCTGAAAGCGAAATTCGGCAGCCGGTAGCGAGCGCCTCCACTAACGCCGGAATTCACCCACTCCCGCACACGGGCTCTCATCCCGTGTGCGGGAGTTTCTTATGAGCGCGGTCTGTTCGCCAGCGGCGCATTTTTTTTTCTGAAGTAACTCGGGGTCGTTGCAGTGGCGCATTGTAGGGCGAAATGGTATTTTGGCCTGGGCGAGCTAACAGCTCGCCCTACACGCACTACATATGCCGCCGAGTGTTTCCATAGCTGGGCGAAATGGTATTTCGCCCGTACCGCGAAGCGGTGCAGCGGACATGAACACCGCGATTCGTTTTATTATTTTTTTGCAAGTTCCTTCTTCACTTCATTCCTGAAAAAGCCGCTTTGCAAAAACGGATATAGAAATTTTCCGGGACACACCGTGCCCGATGCGACGTCCTTATGCCCGTTGATGCTGTCCGGAGGCACCGAGTACGTCCTGCAGAGCCAGGCAAAGAGTCTGACGATCGTTTCGAGCTGGCGTTCGTTCGGCGCAATGTCCTCGTAATTGCCGACCACCTCCACAAGGGCATGGCCGGCCGGGTCGTACTGCGTGTTCGTGTCGCCTGCAAAACGGATGTCCCTTCCCTCGTACACAATGCCATCGAAGTCGATGATATAATGATAGGGAACATCGATCCACTTTTTCTCCCTGCGCGACCAGTCCTGCAGATTCCGCAGATACGCCGGCACATTCCTGTCCCGGGTGAATGTTTCCCCCTGGTGATGGAGCGTGATCGACGTGATGGTATGTTTGCGTGCAACGGAATCGGGAGCCGGTATGCCGCCCCACTCCTTCATCGATACGATCGATTCGGGGAAATGCTGTTCCTTCTGCGCCGCAGCGCGCGTCGAACAGCCGACGCCGGCAAGCACAATGCAGCACAATACTGCAACTGCACATATTGTCGTTCGGTAGAATCTGTTCATTACTCCTCCTTCGTATGCGTCACTGATACGTCTTATGTAACTATGCCGAACCTCGCACCGCTGTACGGTGCAGGCGAGGTACCATTTCGCCCTGCTATGAAAAGCACGGGGCGAGCTGTTAGCTCGCCCTGTCTCGCATTTACAGTCCCGACAACAGATCGGCGAGGCTGAGTGAGAAAATGATCCCTCGCGGCGAGGCAAGCCGGTAGGTGAGATCGACGCGCAGAAGATCGAACATATTATTGATGCCGAAGCCCGCCTCCGCATACATGCCGTCGCTGTTCGGAGTGCGGGCAATGCTGCCGGACACGATGAATTCCCAATTTGTCTTATACAGCGGGGCGATGCCCAGGTAAAGGAACAACGAGCGTCTGAAATTATGCTCGGCAGTCACCGAAAAAAACCAATCGCCGTAAAATTCGCGCGAGTCGATGCCGCGCAGAGCCCCGACCTGCCCGTACCCCCCCATTCCGGCGATGAGGGAAAACAGACGCTGTTCGGGCAGCACGCCCCGAGACGCGCCGCCGGACGCGATGATGCTCAGGCACTGCGGGTAGAGCAGATCGCTTCCCATCGTCATGATCTTGGTGAGCGATGAAAATTTAAATCGCGTGTATGAAAAGTCGCTCTTCAACAGATCGCTGTCCGAATATTCTATAGCGGCGTCCATCATCATGCCGTGCGACTGCATATTCCAGATCAATCGATTCCCGTACGAAAACGAGAGCGTCACCGCGCACAGCCGTCCGTCGTCGATCGCCGGCTGGTCCCGGTAATGCTGCGATGTGTAAAAAAATGCGAAGTCGGTGTGTTGAGTGACCGACCGGTCTTGTTCAGAAAAATATCCGAGCCTCGAGACAAGCATGGCGACAGGCTGGCAGGTAACGTCGATGTTCCATCCTTCGGCTTGGTAATAATCATAATAATCTATTTTGCTCACAAGTGCCGCGATCGAATTATCGAACGTGCCAAACGGTGCATCCTCGGGCAGCATGTTCAGCCGTCTGTACACATCGCCCCCGACGGAAAATTGCCGTGTGCGGACCGTTGCGTTCGCAAAGCCAATGGAAGAAGAATCCCTCATGGTTGCACCGAAACGGACGGTCGCCCCGCCCCCATATTTCCACACCATGTCCGAAAGGCCATAGCCAAGACGGGCGCGGAGATCCACATTGTCGATGAGAGTGGAGAAGGTCTTGTCTGCTCCGATAAACAGCCCTTCAACACGGTTGAAATGGATGTCCGGCACCGACAGGAGGCTGCCCGATGTGGCGCTGAGCAGCGCTGCGACCGCCCCCTTCGGCTTGAACTTTTCCTCAAGCGTCTGTGTGCTGTCGAGCGTCCTGTACGCGGTTTCCTGTTCGCCGGTGAGCGGCAGCACATTGGTCTGGCGCCAGAATGTCGAGTCGAACCGGGTGGAGGACGAATCGAATGACACCGCCTTCATCGCATGGATCGAATCGGGGATGACGGGGTTGATCGTGTAATCATAGATCACGACATCCTTTTCCATACCGATCGCCGGAAACGTGATGCCGGCAAGACTGATGCTGAAACTTCCCGTCGTGCCATAATCCGTTGGCAGCCAGTACTGTGATTCATAGAGGCGGAAATGCTGGACGTAGTGAATGGCGTTGATGAGAATAAACGGCAGGACGAGCGCCTCATTCGGACGGACATCGACCTCCATGACGGCGTAGGAGCGTTCTGCGATGGAGATGCGGCCGGAAAACAGCGGCGTCGAACGTGAACGAGGAATGAGCTGGATATCGTACACCTCAAAATCGTCCTGCACCCGGGTGCGGAGCAGCTTATACTCGTAATGATCGAATGCAGCGGGCGCTGTCGGCCCCACGAATCGGAATCCGAATTGCCGGATCTCATCGTCGTTGAAATTGATGATGCTCCCGACGACCGACGGCGGAAAACCATGTTGAAGATTTCCCGTCTTTCGCGTTTGGGTGATCACTTCATGGAGCGTGTCGCGGCGCGACCAATACAGCGTCGAATAGGCTTCGGTGAGAAGGGCAATGGATGAATCGGTGCGAAGCGTCGAACGGGAGAATGCTTTCCCTTCGAACGTCTGCAGCCGCTGCATCCATCGCCGCTTTTCATCGATCGCCCGCCGGATGATCTCATACGCCGGATCTTCGTCGGTCACCGTCACGCCCGGCAGTTGAATGGCGATGGGCTGCAAGCGGACGTGGAACGTCGGAGCAAACGAGTCCCCGGGCGTCAGCGTGTCTGAGCGGTAGCCCACATAACTGATGATGACCGGCGCAGCGCCCGAGAGCGGGATCTGGAATTCCCCGCGCGCGTTGGTGACCGTGCCTTTGGACGAGCCCGTAATGCGCACCGTTGCTCCAGGCAGCACGCCGCCAGAGACAGCATCGCTCACGACGCCCGAGGCGGTGCGCACCTGCGCATGCAGCGCCGGGTGCAACGCACCGGACAGGAAGAACACAAGCAGTACGGTCATCATTCGGAACATGCGCATCCTGCGGCCACGATGGAGTGAGAGTATGTGTTCGAGTACGAACTATTTTGCAACTCACCGTAACACGGATCCTGTCATTCGGATGAGCGCAGCGACTGAAGAATCTTGCCGACTGCTAGCACGATGCACGATTCTTCGCTTGCGCTCAGAATTAGTGACTGGTATAAAATAGTACGCTGAGCGGTTACAATATTTTTTTATTTCAGAACAAAATTCGCTATACTTTTACATCGTCCCGTTCGGGGAGGATATTCTTTTCACACACACCGGAGCCACCATGCATTGTGTCATTCTTGCCGCCGGCACAGCGACGCGGCTGAGACCGCTCACGGCTGAAACGCCGAAATGCCTGCTTCCGATCGGTTCGCAGCCGATGCTGGAACGCATCGTCAATGCCGTCCTGCGAGCGTACGTGCACGACATAACGATCGTCCTCGGCTTTGAAGAACAAAAAATCAGGAACTTCATTGCCGAACGGTTTCCGGCGCTCGGTGTGCGCTTCATCGTCAATCCGGAATATGCGTCGACGAACAATGCGTATTCCCTGCTCATGGCGCGCGGCAGCGTCGGCGGGGACAGCTTGCTGCTGCTCGACAGCGATATTCTCTTCGATGAATCGATACTCACGCTCCTGACCGGGTCGAAGCATCAGAGTTGTTGTGCCGTGAGGACCGCGGGCGAGATCGGCGATGAAGAGATCAAGGTCCGGATCAACCCGAACAAGGAAATACTCGAGATCGGCAAGCATGTGGCGCTCGAATCGACGTATGGCGAATCCATCGGCATCGAAAAATTTTCGCAGGAGGCGACACAGCTCCTCTTCCATACGCTCCAGAAGCGAGTCATCACTGAACGCCGCATCAACGAATTGTACGAGGCATCGTTCCAGGAGATGATCGATGCCGGGGCCGCGATCTTCGCGGAGGATGTCGGCATGCGCCGGTGCATGGAAGTGGACACGGCGGAGGATCTCCGGAACGCCGAACTCGTCTTCGCCGCCCAATGAGGCCGACGTTCAGGGAATTGTACCGCTCGTCCATCAAGTCCGACATTTCGGACGAGCTGGCCAATACGTACCTGCAGCGTCCGGTTGCGGGCGTCATCACCTATATCGCAGCATCCACCCCGGTCACGCCGAATCAGGTGACGCTGTTGTCGACGCTGAGCGGCATCGCCGGAGGGATCGTCCTGATGACGCATCCGCCGTCACTCGCATCGGCCGCAGCGCTCCTCTATTTAAAGGACATTCTCGATTCCGTCGACGGCCAACTCGCGCGGGCGACGCGGCAGTTCAGCCGCCGCGGCCGGTTCTGGGATTCGCTCGGCGATTTCGCCGTGAACTGCGTCCTGTTCGCGGGAATCTGCATTGCACTCATCGGAGAAGGATCACCGCCGGCGCGTGCATTCTTTCTGTCGCTCGCCGGCTGGTGCTGCGTCAGCCTCCGTGTTTCGTATCAGGTGTTCTATCAGACATCGTACCTTCATCATCATGGCGCCTACTCAACAAACCGCGTGACAGAAGAACTGCGCGATGAGGATCTCGCGGGAGACGTACTGACATTGCTGCTGCAAAAAATTTTTCTGCTCCTCTACGGCTGGCAGGACAGGCTTATCGCCGCGCTCGACGCGCGCTGCAGGCACATGCGGGGCGATCCGCCCATAGACGCATGGTACACGGATAAAGCCGGTTTGCGCATCAATGCGCTGTTCGGCATGGGAACGGAATTCGTTGCCGTGACACTATGCTTCGCCGCCGGGTCGCTTCACTCCTATCTGCTGATAACGCTCGTCGGATTCAACGTAGTGTGGGGAGCGGCGATCCTCTACCGGCTCTTGTTCGCATTCCGCAATTCGTCTTCGATCAGGAAATGACTCTCCGGCGAGATGCCGATCTTTCTGCGAAGCATGGCGAGTGCGTCCGCTTTTTCCGGCGTGATGTACCCGTCTTCCCACGCTTGCTCAAGCGCAGTCCGATAGATGCCGTATTTCGCATCGGTCTGCAACTGCGCAAATTCCTCGCCGGTCATTCCGATATCGGCCCGGACGATGTTCAGTATCTGCATTCCTTCGGCTGAGATCGTTTCTGACCGAAGCAGCGTGGTCAGTGTCGTTCGGAGCAGCGACTCACCCAGGGCGCGCCGCCGGTGTTCGTCGTCCGCGGTCGCCTCTTTCAGATGCGCTTCCTGATCGGCGGCCGCTTTCCGCAGCGCTGCATTTTCCACCACTGCCTCGCGCAATTGTTTCTCGATCTGCACATGCTCCTCGGCCATCTGCTGGCAGTCCTTATTCACAAGAAGCATCTCCTGTTGATGGGCAGCCGCCAGCATTGCCGCTTCCGACCCGAGCCGCAGCAGTTCCTCCTTGTGATCGGCCTCGCGGGCTTCGCGCTCGGTATCTGCGGCACGCCTCGATTCCGCCATGCTCTCGTTCAGCCGCACGACTTCAGCGTACAATTCTTCGACGCGCCGGTACGACTCTTCGGCATCGTCGACGACCGCACGGTATTTATCGATCGCTTCTTTTTCCCCCGTGCGCGCATGCTGGCCCTCTCCGGCCATCACCGCAATTTCCTGCTGATGCTTGACGCGCAGCGACTCGATCTCTTCCTTGAACCGCTCGATCTGCGCGCGCTGCTGCCGGATCGTAAAGAGATCCTCCTCGCTCGACCCGTGGGAGGCAGCGGGAGCGGTCTCGGCAGGGACGGTCTCGGCAACACCGGGTTTCGCGTGTGCAGCCGTGTTCGGTGCCTGCGACTTTTCCTCGCTTAATTTTTTTACCCGATCCTCGTCGTCCTTTTTTTTCCTGGCTGCAAGCGCCGCCTTGATACGCTGGTTGTAGGCAAGCGCATACATGTTGTCCGGCTCGACAGCGAGCGCCTTGTTCACTTCTCCCATGGCATCGGTGTACTCGGCGCTTTGTATATACCGGTCGGCCGCCTTCAGCAAATCGCCGATAATTTTTTTCTTCTCTTCTCTGCTTGTACCCATCCCTGTCCTCGCAAAAAAAAATTTATTCCTCCGGCAGATTTTATTAACGCACATTTTCCTCACGCACGACGCGCGGCATGCCCTTCAGTAAAATAGGTGATGAGGCGTGAAATAGCAAACGGTAACGCGACAAAGATACTTCTTGCATAAGCGTTAAAATATTTTATTATAGGAAGGGTGACAACAACGCCCTACACCAGCTGCAGGCTCCATTCATGATCTATTTTAAAAATCCGATCGATACCGGAAGGAACCACCGATGAAAAAAATCGAAGCGATCATTCGGCCGCATAAACTTGACGAGGTCCGCGATGCGCTCCAGGAAGCGGGATTCCGCGGCCTGACCGTGACCGAAGTCAAAGGCTACGGCAGGCAAATGGGGCACAACGAAATTTACCGCGGATCGGAATACACGATCAACTTTCTGCCGAAAGTAAAAGTGGAAATCGTGTGTTCCGACGACAAGACAGAGAAGGCGGTGGACCTCATCGTGAAAAATGCGCGAACGGGCGAGGTCGGCGACGGCAAGATATTCATTCTCGCCGTCGAGGAAGTCATTCGCGTCCGTACGGGCGAAGTGGGAGACGACGCACTGTGACGACGACACGTTTCCACTTTGAGACACCCTCACGCAGTGCGATCAGGATCGCGCTCTTCACACTCTTCCTTCTCGCCGCCGTTCTTCCCGCAATGGCGCAGGCACCGTCGGTGCCGGCGCAGACCCCGAAGATCGACAGCGGCGATACGGCATGGATGCTCTTTTCGACCGCGCTGGTGATGCTCATGACGCCCGGCCTCGCACTCTTCTACGGCGGCATGGTGCGGAAGAAAAACGTACTGGGAACGATCATGCAGAGTTTCATCTCGCTCGCGGTCATCACGCTTGTCTGGGTGCTCTACGGCTACAGCCTCGCTTTCGGCCCCTCCTTCCATGGGGTCATCGGCACGCTCGAGTGGGCCGGACTTGCGCATGTGGGACTCGACCCGAACCCGGTCTACGCCCCCACCGTGCCGCATCAGACGTTCATGATGTTTCAAATGATGTTTGCCATCATCACGCCGGCGCTCATCACAGGCGCGATCGCCGAGCGGTTAAAATTCAGCACCTATCTCGTCTTCATGGTCCTGTGGTCGACGCTGGTCTATGCGCCTGTAGCGCATTGGGTCTGGAACGCGGACGGGTGGATGCATTCATTGGGAGCGCTCGATTTTGCAGGCGGCCTTGTTGTCCACATTACTTCAGGCGTGACGGCCCTTGCTGCAGTCTTCGTCGTCGGTAAGCGCCGCGGGCACAGCGGCGAACTCACGCCCCCGCACAATTTGACAATGACGCTGCTGGGAGCTTCGCTGCTCTGGTTCGGATGGTTCGGATTCAATGCGGGAAGCGCGATCGCCTCCGGGGCGCTGGCGACTTCGGCATTTGTCGCTACGCATGTTGCGGCCGCCAGCGCGACGCTGTCGTGGCTCTTCATTGAATGGAAGCATCGCGGCCAACCGACGGTACTCGGAGCGGCATCGGGCGCGGTTGCAGGCCTCGTCGCCATCACACCGGCATCGGGCTATGTCGGTCCGCTTGCGGCCATCGTCATCGGCGGACTCGCAGGCGGCGTCTGCTACTTTGCCATAAGTCTGAAATCCTTCTTTCAATACGACGATTCGCTCGACGCGGTCGGCGTTCACGGAGTCGGCGGCACACTCGGCGCGCTGCTCACGGGAATTTTCGCCTCGAAGGCGATCAACGCCGCTGCACACGACGGCCTGCTCTACGGCACGATGTCGCTCTTCGCAGCGCAGGCCGAAAGCGTGGCCATTGTGATCGTGTACACATTCACGGTGAGCTGGCTGCTGTTGAAGGCGCTCGATGCAACGCTGGGCCTGCGTGTGACGCATGAACATGAATTGGAAGGACTCGACCTCAGCCAGCACGGCGAGAGCGGTTATTCGTTCTAATCGGATATTATTGTCCGCATTGACGAATATTTAGAAAAAATTAACTTGCGTCTAAAAAAAAAACCAATTATTTTGCCAAAGCAAACAACAGTACACCGTTTTTGCGCTTGTAATGCCTCTCGACTTCCATCGAGATTGTTTTGCTGGGGGGATCTGCTCAAAGAATCCTAGTCCTCATCGAAGGACGGCAAACAACAAATCGCACAGAGCGCCACTCCTCGCGGTTTCGCGTTATCGAAGCAACAATTCCGGTCGTACACTTGGCTGGCTCCAAGCGTCGGTCAGGTTTTTTGGACAATCTACAAAGAAAGGATCGTTCCATGGAAAAGGGAACTGTCAAATGGTTCAACAGCGCCAAAGGCTTCGGCTTCATTCAGCGTGAATCCGGGGAAGACGTTTTTGTTCACTACAAAGCGATTCTTGGCGATGGCTACAAGACATTGAACGAAGGGGATAAAGTTCAATTCGACGTAGAAAAAGGACCGAAGGGCTTACAAGCAGCAAGCGTTACCAAAGCCGATTAGGAAGTCGTCCAACTTCTTGTGCACAACCCCACTCTACACGGTGGGGTTGTGTATTTTTACGTGGAACCTCACGACACGCAGAATCCGTTGAACCGCCTCACTCGCACTCCCGACCATGCATACACTTGCCGTCCCTGCTCCATCCTCGACACAGGCGACATCCGCGCCGCGCATCGACGCATCGATGTGGATATACTTGTGGGACATCGTGGACGAAGGCAGCGATGCGGTGTTCGGGCTCCTGCAGGAACGGAGCATCACCAGCATCAGTCTTGCATGCGCATATCATGCCGGAAAATTTCTCGCGCCTCATAATCCGAAACGCAAAGTTATTTTTCTTGAGGATGGAACAATATATTTTGAACCCGATGCTTCCCTGTTTAAGACGATCACGCCGCTGGTGAATTCAATGGTGGCGCACGGCCATCATTACGCATCGGTGAAAAAAAATGCCGAACGGTACGGATTGGAAACGCGCGCGTGGGTCGTGTGCTGTCATAACTCGCGCATCGGCGCGGCTCATCCGTCGGCCGCGTGCGAAACGGCATTCGGCGACACACTGATGCACAACTTGTGTCCGAGCAACCGGGACGTGCGCGATTATCTCCGTGCACTGCTCCTCTCTCTCGCCGGACAGGGCGTTCACACGATCGAACTGGAAGCTCTCCAGTTTCAGGGATACTCTCACGGCAGCCATCACGAGCGCGAGGGGATCGCCCTGCCTCCGGATATTCGGTCGCTCCTCGGGCTATGCTTCTGTGCGTCGTGTCTTCACGGGGCGCGGCGCGCCGGCGTCGACATCGACGAGGCACGCGCATGGACGCGGCGGACGCTGGAACATTATTTTTCTGATCCGTCCGCCTTCGCCGCCGCCGATACGCCGTCCCCCCTTCACCCTGCCGAGATCTTCACGCCGTTCAATCTCTGGCGCGAGGGCGTCGTTGCATCGCTTGCGCAAGAACTCGCCGATGCGGTCGCACCGCACCATGTGCACCTTCGTCCCATGACGTCAATCGATCCCGCGGCGCAGTCGCTCGCAGGCGTAAATCCCCGGAGCATCGGCAGGATCACCAAAGGCATGCTGGCACTCGGTTATACAACAGACGCGGCCGCACTGCACACACGCCTCGGCGTGCTTCGGCAGCAGCTCGCGCCGCATGCGATGACACTCGGCATGCATCTGGGAATGCCGGAAAGCGGTGGAAAGAAAGATTTTCTTGAACGCATGGCGGCGGCGCGGTCGCTTGGCATTGCCAGTTTCAATTATTATGCCTACGGATTCGTCCCGCTCACGCACATGGATTGGATACCGGAAGCGCTCGCACAATAGAACGCCGAATTCACTGTTTCACTCACTCAACACACTTACCGCCATGAAATACTGCATGCTCATTGCCATTTGTTGCACATTCACCGGATGCACGATGACCGCTCCCGTGTTCTATTCGGACGCTAAAACAATCGCACCCTACAGTCCCGCCGTGCAAGCGGGGCCGACGCTCTATGTGTCTGGCCAACTGGGGATGAATCCGGAAACGCTGGAGCTCGTCGCAGACGATGTGGAGTCGCAGACACGGCAGGTGTTCGTAAATTTACAGTCGGTCCTGGCAAAGGCAGGATATACGCTGCACGATGTGGTACAGTGCACGGTCTACTTAAAGGAGATCAAGGATTTCAAAAAAATGAACGACATCTACGCAACACAGTTCGCCGCCGGAAGATATCCGGCACGTGTCGCGTTCGAAGCGGCGAACCTGCCGAAGAATGCAAAAGTTGAAATCTCGGCCGTCGCGTATCGATAACACATATGCCGTATGCACCTCCCACGGGAAAAAAATGATACGTTTGTTCTTGGATGTGTTTATCATTTTTACTATTCTTCTGCATCTCACACTATACAGAAGACAGGGCCATGAATATAAAATGGGTAGGATTCTTGCGCATCGTTATCGGCATCTATTTCCTCGCACACGGCATCAATCGCGTCGATTGGTTCAGTTCGTCCGAATTTCTGCGCGCCGAGCTGAAGCAGTATGAGGCGAACCCTCATCCGGCGGCGCAATGGGTGCAGAAGCACGTTGCCGATCCGTATGTGGAGATCTGGGCGCGCGTGATTCCGGCGGGAGCAATGCTGTTCGGCGCGGCCCTGATTGCGGGTTTTCTGTCTCGTACGGCATTGATCGTATCGATCGTACTGACGCTGCTCTATCACACCGTGAAGGGGACGGTTTTTTCCCCGCTCTTCATCACGGATCCCTCGGCGATGCTGTTCATTGCAAGCCTGACGACGCTCACGTTCCTCCGTTCAGGCTCCGTCTTCGCCGTGAAACGATCGCGCCGCTGACGCTTAATAATAGTCGTACCACACGGCGTCGTCCTGCACGAATGGCGTCTCGAGGAAGCGCGCTGCTTCCATGATCACCGGACTGTACACCAGCGGGTTCCGTTCGGCAGACTCGAGCGCCCGCCGGTATTCCGCGACCGCTTTGTCGCGGCTGCCCTGCAGGTCCAGTATATTGGCGCATCGAACAACACTGAGCAGGGGAAAAAAGGGATACTCGTCGGGATCCCGCTGTTGCGCTGCGAGAAGAAAATATTCCTCGGCCTTCACCCAGTCTTTGCGCGCACCGGCCGCCTTGCCCAGAGAAAAAAGAGCGATGCTGTTGGCCCCGACATTGTTGTCGGGATCGAGCTGCAGCGTCAGTTGAGCTTCCTTTTCGGATAATGCAAGGTCGCGTAGAAATACTCGGTAGCTGATGGAGGTCCGTGCATGCGCAAGTATGCGATACTGCGGGATCCACCGGAGGATCGGATACAGCGGATCCCAATCCACCTTTGTCGGCATCGACGGCAGTATATACGAAAACCGCTGCAGGCCGTCCTTCATAAAAATTCTTTTGACAATTTTTCTGCCTGCTGTTTCAATGTGAATGCCCAGCGGCATGGTGAAGATATCGCCCCGCTGCGCAACAGTCACAGTCACGTCGTATGTTCCGCGAGGCGTCGCATCGATCTGCGAGGTCAGGATATATTCCGGAAAGCCCGTCCGGTAGAGCCATTGGTCGAAGAACCAGGAGAGTGAAGAACCGTATGCCGATTCGCATAACGACTGCAGGACCGCAATGCCCGGAGGGACGATGATGCTTCGGGCATACACTTCGCGCATGACGCTGTCGAAGGTATCCGTGCCGAGAATATATTCCAGCATCATGAAAACATAGCGCCCCTTATAGAGAAAGACCGCATCCTCGTTGAGGCGCGATGTTCTGCCGGCGGCAATCGGGCAGGTCGGGAAAAAATCGAGCGCGTGAGCCAGGAGGCGCGATCGTTCAAGATATTGCAGGCGGTCCGTTGTGTCGGACCACGCGAAAAAAAATCTCGTCGACAGGTATCCCGCCCAGCTTTCGTTGAACCAGTAGGATGAATCCGGCGTGTCGAAGGCGTACGCCCGCGCGGTCTCCTGGAGCCACACATTGTTGGCGCTGCTCGTGAAGACGGATGAATCGAATACGGCGTATGCGGGACTGTTGCGTAGAAAGACGATGTTGCCGCTTCGAACCGGCCGTGCATCGACGGTCTTCTTGCCGATGCAGGCGAACGTCAGCCCATCGAAATGGGGACGGCATCCGGTTGCGGCAAAATATCGCGACGCTGCGCCGAGCATGTGCGTGATCGATTCGGCAAAGCGCTGCTGGAATAGCGGTGGCGACGTCAACAGCGTCACGCTGCATATTCCTCTCACACCCGGGGCCGAGATCGAACGCACATCTTTCGATCCGGCAATGCAACAGCTTTCATCCCATCCCGAGACATCCGTCCGCACGATGTTCCACACCGTGTTTCCATCTCTGCTCTCGAGCGAATCGATCGTCCCGCCCGAGAGCAGCGTGAACTGCGAGGACATCAGGACTTCGAGCACCATGGGCGCGTGCTGCATTTGTGCGGCCCCAGCCGGGCCGGACAGCATCGGCGCCCACCCGGAGAGCGGTCCGGAGTAGAGGAAAAATTCGCGCTGATTGATAAACATATCCGCAGCGCCCGATGTATCGGCGGCAAGGGTATATCTGAATCGAAACAGGACGGAATCGTTCACGCTCAAATCGGCGGAGATCGGACATTCAATTTCATACCAACCGGCGCCGGAAGAGGGGACTGTTGCTCGCGGTATCTTGTTATCGGACACATCGTGAACGGAAATGATCGTGCATGCCGAAGGAAATTTCCACGTGACCGAAGAGAGCGAATCGCGCAAAAGCCTGATCCACACAGAGGCCTCGCATTCGACCGACGACCGCTCTTCATCTATCGAGCACGTCAGTTTGTAGCGAAGCATACCCGCCGGCCCCGGCCCATCGGCTGCCGAGGCTCGACCGGACAGCAGCATCAGGACAAGGCACAAAAGCACACAGAGCCTGTGCAGACATGCGGTTCGGGATGGAGATCCGGACGCGAGCGGCGGAGGTGGTACCGTGGAATATGTCGTCCGTTTCTCGCTCACCGGGAGCAGGTGGAAACGGAACGCAGCGAAACGTTTCAATGATCCTCGTAGAAAATAAAACCAATCATGAGATCAGAAAATATACCAGTTGTGGCGCGAAGAAGCAAAGGCCGGAGTGTTGTATTGGAATATTCTAATGAATATTAGTAAGTTCTAACGTGCCAATGCCCGAGTGTATTCCTATTTTACTCAAAGAGAACAGCCCCATCACCGAAATAATTTCACTTCATCCGCAGTGTAATGCGACGATCTAAAGGAAGATTCCGATGAACCTACGACTACTGCTGTGTGCACTGGTTGCCGGAACGCTTGCGATGAACGCACAAGCGCCGACGAACGCGTGGAAAATAAATCTGGGCGGAACATATCCGCGGCTTATTTCCGGAGATATTTTTCCAGACGATTTCAACTACGGAGCGTTTGTCGATGTGGAGCGGGATTTCAGCGAGCACACCGGGCTTCGCCTGCGCGGTCAAGTGGTATCGATGACCGCCGATAATCCGGCATATGCCAGCATTTCAAAACGCATACGCACGAATTTGGGCTCGGCGAACGCCGATATCATCTACCGCTTCGTTCCGTGCGAGCCGGTCACACCATACATGAGCATGGGTGTGGGCGGGTTGTATTTTATGCTCGACACGAAGGCTCCCGTCGAGCAAAAGCTCAAAGACGGAGATACCGATCTGCAATTCAATCTCGGCTTCGGCGCCGCGTGGAAAGTCGGCAGCCGGACGGCGCTCATCACGGACTTCGGATACCATACCGTGGCCACCTCGCGCATCGACGGGTTCCGCGGCGTAAGCGGCGGATTCTTAGGCGCACGGAACGACGCATACATGACGTTCAATGTCGGCTTGAGTTTCACGATCTGGGAGGGTGAGCGTTCGCACTTGAACGACGCGTACGCCGCGATCACATTCCCCGAACCCGAGCACGTCGATTATAACAGAATCGAATCGATGATCAAGGAACACACGCCTGTCCTGGAAAAAATTGATTACGCGAAGATCGAGGAAATGGTCCGCACGAACAAGCCGGTGATCAGGCAGCCGGAACGGGTGATCATAGAAAAAAAGGCCTCTGTCGCGTTCGAGATGATCAATTTCGCGAGCGGGTCCGCAACGCTCGGCAAAGAAGCCATCAACTCGCTGAACCGCGCCGTCGCCATCTTAAACGACAATACCGAACTCGTAGTTGAACTGCAGGGGCACACCGATAATGTCGGTTCGGCGGCGATCAACAAAACGCTTTCGGACAAGCGCGCGGAAGCGGTGAAGCAGTATCTGACGGGCAAAGGCATCGCCGCATCGAGATTGAAAGTGGCGGGGATGATGACGAGTGAACCTGTAGGCGACAATGCGACGCCCGAAGGACGCGCAATGAACCGTAGAGTGGATCTCAAGATACTCAAAAAATGAGCGTTAGCATGTCGCGCAAAAAAAAGCCCATCCGGATGTTCCGTGATGGGCTTTGCGGCAATGGACTGCTGCCGGGCTAGATGTTGGCATTCATCATTCTGACGAATTCGATATTATCGTCGAAAGACTTCCTCAATTTTTCGGAGAACTCCGCAAACGTGATCGCACGCAGCGCCGTATGTTCCGCTGTCAGGAGCTGCCAACTTTCATCGGATTCGATGATGACATTGGTGGGCGCTCCCTCGATGCCGTACCCCCAGAGCTGCGAGAACAGATCGGCCACGCGCACGATCGCAACAAGCGTCTGGTCCATCGGCGCAAATTTCGGCGTATGATGGAAACGAATGATCTCTGCAAGATTCACCGGCAGCCGCCATCGTTCGGCGAGCAACCCTCCCGCTTCGCTATGGTTGATGCCGAAGATTTCTTCCTCTGCGATCGTGTCAACATATAATTTTTCCTTGACCAGGAGCTCAACGGCGCCATAGTCGTCGGGGCTCAGCTCCATCAGCACGAGCTTTCCGAAATCGTGGAGCAATCCGCCGACGAATTCCTTGCCAGCCGTACGGAAATAATATTTCGTCGCGATCGTTCGGGCGATCGAGGCCGTCGTGACGGAATGTTTCCAGAATCGGGCGAAGGCTTCGCGGTTGGCCAGCTTGGGCGACGACATTTTGTTGGCCAGCAGGAACGTGATCATCAAGCGGCCCACTTCTGCAACGCCGAGCAGGCTCACTGCATTCTGCACTGTCGAGACGCGCGAGCGCAATCCGTAGAACGACGAGTTGATAGCGCGAAGGAGTTTCGTCGTCAGAATGACATCGAGTTCGATCAACCGGGCGACCTTTTCGATTGAGATGTTCTCATCATCGATCGCCGCCAAGATATCCGTGGTAGCCACTGGAAATGATACAAGGTCTTTGACCTTTTGAATTTCTTCGCGAATATTTTTTGTTGGCATAATCTTACCTTCCATTAGCGATCAATTTATGAGCGATTGCGCGGAGTGAAAGCGCGGCCGATGAGTGCGGCGCATTCACAACGACCGGCGTTTGTGCACAGACAGATTTACTGATTGCTGCATCGTATAAAATAAATCCCAATAATTCAATTTTTTCGTGGAGAAAATGCTGTATCACCGATTCGAGATTCCGGAATGTCGCCTCCGCTTCGCGGGGGGTTTTTGCCATATTCACCACGAGCCGGAGCGCCGGCATCGCGCCCTTGGCCGCATGCTGGACCAGTTTCACCATCGCATAGGCGTCCATCACTGCCGTCGGTTCGGGAGTGGTGATGATGACGAGATCGGTCGAGTGCACCGCAAAGAACAGTATCTCATCGGTCAATCCCGCCGATGTGTCGATGAGCACAAAATCGTTCGGCGGTTCCGATTCGTAGATCGAGTCCAGCAGACGCTGCTGTGTCGCTGCATTCAAGGTCGGATAATCGTATTTGCCCGAATCGCCCGCCAAGACTTTCAATCCATTGTAGGATGCGGTGAGCGCATCGCTCACACCGATTTCGTTCCGCACGACGTGGCTCAGGCGGTATTTCGGCGACAGGCCCAGTATCATTTCCGCGTTGCCGAGATTAACATCTGCATCCACAAGCACGACACTCTTGCGCATCCCGGAGAGGATGATGCCGAGGTTCGATGCGATATTCGTCTTTCCCACGCCCCCTTTGCCCGAGGTAATCACAATGGTCCGGGGCTGCACGGCGTTCGCCGGCGCGCTGCGTCCCATTAATTGTGCCGCCATCTCGCGGAGGCTGTTTGCCTGATCACGCATCGGCCAGGGCTCCGTTGAAGATCATGTGGGCGATGGCGGCATTATCCGCCGGTTGAATATCATCCGGCACCTGCTGCCCCATCGTCAAGTACGAGATGGGGATCGGATGATCGACCACAAGATTCACGATGTTGCCGTAGGCCGAGGCTTCATCCAATTTACTAAAAATAATCCTATTGGGCGAGAGGGACGAAAATCGCTTCATCACATCGCGCATGGTGCGCAGGCTGGCTGTTGCGCTCAAGACGAGATGCACTTCGTCGGGATTTGCCGCGGCCAGAATTTTTTCGAGCTGGGCAATTTCTTTCGGATTGCGCTGGTTGCGCCCGGCTGTATCGACGAAAATGACGTCCTTGCCCGAAAATTTTTTCAGCAGCAGGGGCATATCCTTCGGCTTATAGGCGACGTCCATGTCGATCGATGCGATGGTCGCAAAGGTCTGCAGCTGGTCGATCGCCGCGATGCGGAACGTGTCGGCGGAAATGAGCGCCACCTTCATTTTTTTGACGAGCGAAAAGATCGCCGACAATTTGGCGATGGTGGTGGTTTTGCCCACTCCTGTCGGCCCGACAAACGCGATGATCTTCGACCGTTTGCGCAGCGGTTTCGATTCTCCGACAACGGGAATGAGGTCCGCGAGCGATTTCACCGAACGGTCGTAAATTTGTGTGGCGCTGAACCCCTGCGATGCATTCATCATCGGCAGAATGATGTTCATCGCGATCTTCTCCGTGATCTCCTGCGAGACGAGCGCCGAATATACTTTTTTATACGAGGCGGGCAGCGCCTGCCCCTTGCCTGCGGATATTTCTTCGCGCAGGTCGTTGAACGAACGTTTCAGATCGTCGAGTTCATTCTGCCATGCGGCCGACAACGGCGCATGCTCGGCCGCGGCGGCTGCTGTGATCCGCTGATCGCGGGCGGCGGCACGCTCCTGCCCGAAGCGTTCGCTCAACTGCTGGAGAGCGGCCAGCGGAGATTCTTCTGGCCCACCGGCACTCTCGCGAGCGGACTCGGTGCGCTTCGCGGCGGCGGCGTGCGTAAACTCGTCGTCCACCGCACCGGTGATCTCGTATTGCGCCCTTCCTTTGACGTTAAAGACTCCGCTGACGGGAACGGTCCGGGTATTGAGAAGAATCGCATTCTCTCCCAATTCTTTTTTCATTTTTTCCGTTGCTTCTTTTAATGTCGGCGCGACGAATTTTTTAATTTTCATGATCCTGTGTTTTTTCCCGCCAGGGCAAGCTGTCCAGAGAACGTAATGAAAATAGTGTACGAAAAAAATTCTACTAGTCCAATAACTATTGCATAGTGACCCGCTCTACGCTTGGAGCAATTCAACCTGGCTGATAAATTCGATCTCCGTTTCCGGAGGCAGTTCGGTGAACGAGAGTATGATCAATGTCGGAAATGCCGTATGCAGAAGCCTGTATAAATACGGCCGGACGGTCGCCGCCACCAGCAGCAGGGGCTGATACCCGTAGCTGAGCGACTGTTCGATCGCCGTCGCAAGACTATGGTGTATGGTCTGAATGACCGTCGGCGGCAGTCCGAGTGTCGAACCGATATCCCGGTTTTTTTTCAGCGAATCGGTGACAAGTTCCTCGAAATCCGGATCGATCGAAATGGCATGGATCACGCCGTTGGCGTCCTGATACATCCGCGCAATCGTATCCGAGAGCGAATGGCGCACATATTCCGTCAGCACATCCACGTTTTTCGTGACGCGGGCATAATCCACCAGCGATTCCACGATCGAGACCAGGTCGCGGATGGGGATCCCTTCGCGCAAGAGGTTTTGCAGCACTTTCTGCACCGAGCCGATCGGGAGCAGGTCGCCGGTCAATTCGTCGACAACCGCAGGATACTCCTTCTTTAAGTTTTCGAGGAGCGTTTTCACGTCCTGTCGCCCCAGGATCTTATCGGCATTTTTCTTCAGCTCCTCCTGCAGATGCGTGGCAAGCACCGCGGCGGATTCCACGACCGTATAGCCCTGGATTTCGGCACGCTCGCGTTCAACGAGCGTCACCCACACCGCCGGCTGATGAAACGCGGGATCCTTCGTTTGAATGCCGTCGAGGGCGCCGTTGGCCATGCCGGAATTCATCGCCAGGAAAAGGTCGGGATATAATTCGTCCGTGGAAAGTACATTGCCCCGGATCTTGATGACATATTGGTTCGGCGCGAGCTGCAGGTTATCACGGACGCGTATCGGCGGAACGAGAATCCCCAGCTCGAGCGCGAGCTGTTTGCGTATGTTCGTGATGCGCCGGAACAGATCGCCTCCCTGCGATTCATCGACGAGGGGAATGAGTCCGTATCCGATCTCGAGCTCCAGCGGATCGACCTGCAGATATTTTTCTACTTTTTCTTCCACCGGATCGGCTGCCGCGACGGGGGCCGGGAGATTCCGCTCATCATTCTCTTCATCCTGTTGTTTGTTCGTGAAGAAGCCGATGCCGCCCACCACCGACGAGAGCACAAGGAAGGGCACCGTGGGCATTCCGGGAACGATCGCAAACAGGAACAGCGCACCTGCCGTGATGAAGAGCACTTTGGGTTTGCCGAAAAGCTGCGCACCCAATTCCACGTTCAATGCACTGCCCGAACTGGAGCGGGTCACGACCATGCCGGAGGCCACCGAAATGATGAGCGCGGGAATCTGCGACACGAGTCCGTCGCCGATGGTGAGGAGCGTGTAGTTCGAGAGGGCATCGGTAAAGCTCATGTCGCGCTGCGCAACGCCAATGATGAATCCGCCGAGAATATTCACGACATTGATGATCAGGCCGGCGACAGCATCGCCTTTGACAAACTTGCTGGCGCCGTCCATCGCGCCGAAAAATTCCGCTTCACGGGCTATCGCTTCGCGCCGGTGCCGTGCAATTTCCTCTGTGATCATGCCGGCATTCAAGTCGGCATCGATGGCCATCTGCTTGCCCGGCATCGCGTCCAGGGTGAACCGCGCCGCCACTTCCGAGATGCGTCCGGATCCCTTCACAATGACGACGAATTGGATGATCACCAGAATGATGAAGATGATGAATCCGACGACGTAATTCCCCCCGACAACGAAGGCGCCGAACGAACTGACGACATCGCCGGCAAATCCCTCGCCGAGAATGAGCCGCGTGGTCGCGACATTGAGGGCAAGGCGAAACAGCGTGAGGATCAGCAGCAGGCTGGGAAATACCGACAGATCGAGGGGCTTCGCCAAATACATGGACACCATCAGCAGAATGATGGCGATGGTGATATTCGTCGAGAGCAGAATGTCCAGTAAAAACGTCGGAATCGGTATGATCATCACGGCGATGATCGCAATGATGCCGACCGCGAGGAAGACGTCGCCGTTTTTTCCGATCTTATGTAACAGTGATTCGTTCATAGCAACTGTTTGTGTCTGTGTGCGTGCCGGCGGCGCCTCAACCATTATGCCCTGCGTGAGGCGTTCCGCATTTGATAGATGTACGCAAGAATTTCTGCAACAGCTTTAAAGAGATGTTCCGAAATCTGTTCGCCGATTTCCACGCTCTTATAGAGCGCGCGGGCCAGCGGCCTGTCTTCCATGATGGGGATATTGTGTTCTTTGGCAATGTCCTTGATCTTCTGTGCAATGAGGTTCATGCCTTTGGCGACGACGATTGGCGCACCCATTTTGGCGGGATCGTACTGGAGCGCGACGGCATAGTGCGTCGGGTTCGTGATGATGACATCCGCTTTCGGCACATTGGCCATCATCCGTTTGCGCGCTTGCTGCCGCTGCATGCTCCTGACGCGGCTTTTTGTCAGCGGATCGCCTTCGGCCTGCTTCCCTTCCTCTTTCACTTCCTCTTTCGTCATCTTCTGCTGCATGGTAAAATCGTATTTCTGAAATGCATAGTCGAATATTGCGATGATGAGGAAGACGCCGCAGATCTTCAACCCGACGATGAAGGATGCCCGTGCGATGAAGCTCATGATCGCCGCCGGTTCGCTGTCCATCAGCTCCACCGATTGAACGATTAATTTTTCCATCGCTACATACGCGACAAAACTGACGATGGCTATTTTTGCCATCCCCTTCACCATTTCCACCATCGACCGCTTCGAGATCATGACCTTTGAAAGGCCCGTGATCGGATTAAGTTTCGAAAACTTCGGCTTCATCGGTTTCATGGTGAACATGAATCCGACCTGAGCAACGTTCGTGACGATCCCCAGCCCCATGAAGACGAGGAGCGTGGGCCCCAGGATCCCCGCCAGGAGCAGGACCCCGAGCGTGAAGTAATGGTGCACCGAGTCCACGGTGAGCGTAATGGTGTGCGCGGACCTCAGCACATTCCTCGTCACATCGGCGATCTGCTGCATCATGCTCGTTCCGGTGATGGAGATCATCAGAAGGCCGAAGGTGAGCATGACCGCGGAATTGATCTCAACGCTCTTGACGACCTGACCCTTGTCCCTCGCATCACTCAGTTTCTTGCCCGAGGGGGCTTCGGTTTTTTCCGATCCGGAATCCGCCATTATGGTCTCATCAGTTGGAGCAGCGTGTAGGTTTCACCTTCGAACTGCTGAAGAATTTTTTTGATCATGAACACATACATGGGCACGGTGCCCGCCAGCATAAGCAGCCCTACCCCGACCTTCAGTCCCATGCTGAAGACGAAGACCTGCATCTGCGGAACGATGCGGGAGAGAATGCCGAGACCGATCGTCGCTAAAAATGTTGCCGCCATAACAGGAGCCGCGATCTTCACGGCGATCACGAAAATCGCCCCGGTCAAATGGACCACCGTTCGGATGAACGGCGTACTCCAGAGTATGTCCGCCGACGTGAGCGGGATAATGTCGAAACTGCTCTTCAGCGCTTCGATCAGGAACAGGTGACCGTCCATGATGAGGAACAGGAGCATGGCGATGATGTTCATCAATTGTGCGATCACCGCGACCTGTTCGTTCAATTCAGGATTGAAGATGTTTGCCATGGACAGTCCCATGTCCGTGGCGATCAGGTACCCGGCAAACTGGACGCCGCCCAGCACGATGGTGATCGCATAGCCGATGGCGATGCCGACGATCACTTCTTTCATAATATAGATGACCAGCGACCCGAGCGTCAGCGACGCGCTGACGTCCGTGAACGGCGACGCTCCGTGTGCCGTGAACAGGATGTACGACAGCAGTATCGCCAGGCCGATCTTTGTCGTGTTCGGGATGGACGGATGGCTCAGAAGCGGCGCAAAGCCGATCATCGTCATCACCCGCACAAAGATCAGGAACAGCACGGCAAATTGTGAGATGTACAAATTCATTATTTAATGATGCTCGGAATTTGAGTGAATATTTGAACGGTAAACGAGATCATGATGTCGAACATCCACGGCAGCATCAGGATCAGGACGACCGCCACAATAACCGCCTTGGGAACAAATGTGAGCGTCATTTCCTGGATCGACGTCGCCGCCTGGAAAATGGAGATGAGCAGCCCCACCACCATTGTCACGATAAGGATCGGACCGGCGAGCAGGAAGACCGTGTAAAAGGTCTCGCGCAATAAATTGATGACGTACACTTCAGACATACTCTGTTCTCTTTCAGTCAGGATGATCGGTCAACCAAAACTCTGCATCAGCGACAGCACCAGCAAATTCCAGCCGTCGACCAGGATGAACAACAGGATCTTGAACGGCAGCGAGATCATCATCGGCGGCAGCATCATCATGCCCATGGCCATGAGAATGCTGCTGACCACGATGTCGATGATGAGAAACGGTATGAAGATCACGAAGCCGATGATGAAACCCGTCCGGATCTCGCTGATCGCATACGCGGGGACCAGCACGAGAGTCGGAATGTCGGCGCGCGAATTGGGCTTGTCGATATTGGACAGCTTCATGAACAATCCGAGATCCTGCTCGCGCGTCTGCCGAAACATGAACTGACGGATCGGTTCGATGCCCTTATCGTAGGCCAGCTGCTGCGAGAGTTTCCCGTTGAGGTACGGCTGCAACGCCTCGGTGTTCACTTTATTCCAGGTCGGCGCCATGATGAAGAACGTGAGAAACATGGAAAGCCCGATGATGATCTGGCTCGGCGGCATCTGCGCCGTGCCGAGCGCCTGCTTCAAAAAATGAAAGACAATGATGATGCGCGTGAATGCGGTGGTCATGATGAGCAGCGCGGGCGCAAGCGAGAGCACCGTCATTAAGGCAAGGATCTGCAGGGTCACGGCGACATCCGAAGGATTGGATGATTTGCCGATGTCGACGGCGATCTTGGGAAGCGCGATCGGCTGCTGAATCGCATACGCCGATCCCGTGACAGTAAATAGCGCGACCAGCAGCATGACAATGGGTAAGGCTTTTTTCATAACGGTTTAACGGCTTTCTTTCGGGGCGCAGCGGTTGATGGTGTTTTTTTCACTGCGGCATCGGGAACAAGGACCGGCTCCGACGGCAGTTCGTTGTCACTGCGGGCGCTGCGCATGAACCGTTCCGCAAGCAGCCCGAAAAACGGTGCGGCCGCGCCTATCGGCTGCGATGCCGAAGGGGCACCGTCAGCACCGGCGGACTGGGGCGCATCGGAAAGCTGCGTCAGGAACGTGATCGCGTGTTCTGCAACGCCGAGCAGCAGGACCTGTCCTCCGGCCTTCACCGCGTAGACGGCACGGCGGGGGCCCAAATGAAGGACGCCCGCAATTTCCATGCTGATGCCTGCGCCCGCTGCAGGTTTAGAGAAGACCATGAATTTTTTAAGCACCCACATCGTGCCGACGATCAGGCCGACGATGAGCAGCAGCGAACCGAACATTTTCAACCAGATCCATTCCATTATTTTTTTAATCCTTTAATGCGGTCGGCCGGATTGAGCATCGTGGTGATGCGAATGCCGAAATGCTTGTCGATGACGACCACTTCGCCTTCGGCCATTTTTGTGCCATTGATCAGAATGTCGACCGGCTCGCTTGCCAGTTTGTCGAACTCAACGATCGATCCACGCTCAAGCTCAAGGATTTCCCGGATCATCATCATGCGCCGGCCGAGTTCGATCGAGATGCTCAGCGAAATATCGTGCAGCATGTCCAGCCTGCGGCCCATTTTTTCGGAGGACTGGTCGGGGGATTCCTGGACCGCGGCCAGGGGGTCCTCGGTCGAGGGCTGATCGAATGACTGAAATTCCATTTGCTTCAGCATTTCCTCTTCGATCATTCGTTCTTCATCGGACATTCCGGTTTTTACTGCTTCGTCTGCCATAACTCATTCCTCATTCGTTTTTTCATTGCCGGTATACTGCCGGGTGATCTTCACCGCTTTTCCATTTTCGAACACTCCCGGCGACGCATAATATTTGCGCTGCCCTCCCACATACACGACACAGTCGGCATCGCGTTTTTGATCCAGCTTGATGATGTCACCCACAGACAGGTCGATGAGGTCGTGAACGGTGATGGACGCCGACCCCAATTCCGCGCGCACCATTGTTTCGCTTCTGCCCACGTGGCGCTGGAGCATGATCGGTGTCGCAGGGTCCCGCTTGCGCGTGCCGACCGTGTTGGCGATATGTTTCGCGTTCAGGCGCGACAACACATCTTCCAGTGCGAATGTCGGATAGCACAGGTTCATGAGATACTGCTGGTTGTTGATCGTGATCTCGATCGAGACAACGAGCACAATTTCACTCGCCGAGGTGATCTGCACAAAATCCGCTTCACTTTCATACCGGTCCAGCTCGAACGTCAGCTTGGTGATCGTGTGCCACGCTTTTTGGAGGTCGACGAACATGCGCTGGACAATTCCCTTCACAACATTTTGTTCGATCTGTGTGACCTGGCGCGTTTTTTTCCCGCCGTCCCCGCTGCCGCCCAACAGACGCTCGACAAGACCGAACACCAGCTGCGGGTTCAGTTCGAGCACGCCATACCCTTCCGACTCCAGGATCTTAAAGACGAACAGCGAACTCGGATTGCTGATCGACAGCACAAACTCCGAGTAAAACAACTGATCGACCGATGTGACGTCGATATTGACCTGCGTCTGCAGCTTTGTCACCAGATACGATGAGAACGCTTCGCCGAAATTTTCATGGACGGTCTGCAGCGTGCGGATCTGATTTTTTGAAATGCGGTTCGGCAAACGGAAATCGAAGGGGATCGCCTCCTTCTCCCGTGCCTCGTGTTCTTTCAGTACATCTTCCATGCCGATGCCGCTGGTCGCGATACCGGACAGAAGACTGTCTATCTCCGCCTGTGAAAGAAGCTCTGCCACAACGCTGCTCCGTTATTGAATGATAAACTTGCTGAAATAGACCTGCGAAATTTTTTCGGGACGTATCGACTTCTGAAGGCTGTCGCGGATCTCTTTGCGCAACCCTTCGCGCTTTGTTTGAT
The DNA here is from genome assembly GCA_903884005.1 of uncultured Ignavibacteriota bacterium. Taxonomy (GTDB): domain Bacteria; phylum Bacteroidota; class Ignavibacteria; order UBA10030; family UBA8401; genus CAISDA01. The sequence goes on from CAISDA010000088.1 coordinate 143,582, forward strand.
CGTCGAGCCACTCCACCGTCTTGCCTGCGAGGATCGTATTAAGCACATCGCGCACGACCACATCTTTTTTTTCCACACTCTTGAGTTCCTCTTCACTGGCCGTCTCGACACCGACGGTGGTCAGCAGAAACCGTGTTCCTCCCGTGCCCGCAGGATTGATGATGAGGTCCTTCACCACATACACGAACTTCCCTGCGTCTTTCGCATCCATCGCCGCTTCTTCATGCGACTCGGTTTTCTCGCTCTTGTCGTGACTTCCGGCTCCGCTCATCTTCGGGACGAGCACAAAGACGATGAGCAAATACACCAGCACTGTCTGCACGATGAAGACACCGCCTCCAATGCCGATCATCATCACGGTGGAGAGAGATTTTTTTTCGGATGATGCAGATTCGTGAGCAGGCGCTTCTTCGGGTGCGGACATAGTATCAACTTTCAATTCGTACTGATGAATGAGATCGATGATTCTGCCAAAATCCCCTGTGAACGAAGTTTTGGTCTACGTAACTAATTTTCAAAGATTGTGCCAAAAGAAGGGGCCGGAAATCGGTGAATTCAGCGGTTTTTAAGGAATGTTCATTCGGAGAGGACCAACAGAGCGCACTTATTGTGGCCAATATTGCACATATGTTGTTTTTAATTACATTTAAGGGTAATTACACAGTATATGTATGGAGCCCGCCTTCGATTCGTCGCCTTCCCTGTATACTACCCGAGTCGGGTGAACATTGCCTTCCTTGGGGAAGGCGGGCTCCACACTGTCTACGCTTTCACATTACTTACTGTTTAATATTCAACAATTCCTGCATGAACTGGTCGCTTGTGGTGATCACTTTTGCATTCGCCTGGAACCCGCGCTGCGCAATGATCATCTTCGTGAATTCTTCGGCCAGATCCACGTTTGATTGCTCAAGCGAATTCGACAAGATCTGCGTTGAACCACCGGCTATTCCAACTTGAGCCAGACCCGAGTTGCCCGAAAAATCGGACATGCTTCCTGCGACACGGTTAAGGCCGCCGGGATTGTTGAATTCGGCCACCAGCACTTGACCGAGCAGTTCCAACTGGCCGTTGGTGAAGATACCGCGAATCTTGCCATCGGACTCGATCGAAATATTACTGAGCGAGCCGAGTCCGTATCCATCGGCTTCCTTATTCGAAACAGACGACAGGCCTTCGCTTGCGGTCAAGCCCGTGAATTTTCCCACATCGCCGAAGTTCACATTGATGACGAGAGGATCAGCTCCGTTGGCCGGATCGAATGTCAACTGCGGAGGCGTTGCGGGATCGGGTGTTAACAGCGCGCCCTTCTTGTCGAATGTCACAGCACCGGTTTGGATCGAGATCGCCGGAAGAGGATTGGCTGTTGTGCTTGCCGGATCGGGACGCGTGGCTTCCCATGACCATGTCTGGGGTACATCGGCCGTCTTGGCATATTTAATTGTGATGGTCGTTTTATTTCCGAGCGAGTCATACACGCTCGCCGAACTCGTTGTGGTGCTGTCGGCTGGCAAACTATTGGCAAGATCGGTATTGACCGGGGCGGACGCGCTGAGATTGCCGCTGAACTTGATGTTCGTCGTCGCCGATGCCGGAGATTTGATGTCCGATGGGATTGTGATGTCCTGGAGATTGTTCCCCGACGACAGCACACCGTCTGTGGCGACCTTGCCTTGCACGATCGCACCGGTTCCTGCGTTCACCAACTTGCCGCTCGCATCGAGCGAGAACGATCCGGCGCGCGTGTACAATTGTTTGCCGTTCTGCTTCACAATGAAGAATCCATTGCCCTGCAGCGCGAGGTCGGTGACATTGCTTGTGCTTTCGATATTGCCCTGCGAAAATTGCGTATCGACCGTATTGACGGAGATGCCTAAGCCGACTTGCTGGGGATTGCTGCCGCCGAGTTGGGTCTGGGGCTGGTTCGCGTTGCGAATTGTCTGCGCGAACGCTTCGGAGAATGTGACACGGCCTGATTTGAAACCGATGGTGTTGATGTTCGAGATGTTGTTTCCGATAACGTCCATCATTGTTTGATGGCCCTTAAGACCGGAAACGCCTGAGGATAACGCGCGTAAAAAACCCATTGTAACCTCCAATAAGGATGTGTGTGTGTGATTTTTTTGTGGTTCAGTATCAGTCGGTCAACCGAACCGCGGGCATCCTCACAGAGGTCCAGCCCGCCTTGCTTGTGTTATTTTTTTTATCCCGCGATGATCGCACTGTCGATCTTGGTGAAAACATGCTCCTTCATTGAATCATTCGTCATGGTCGTGACGACCATTTTATTGCGCACATTGACAATGAACGCCATATCTCTGAGCAGGACCAGCGAATCATTGGATCCTTTGTCCTCGGCTTTCTGCACCGCATTTTGCAGCTTCTGCATATCTTCAGTGTTCAGCGTCACATTGCGCGAATCGAGCCGGCTTTGTGCGTGCTTCGAAAATTGAATGCTTTGCATTTCCTTTTCGAAGACCTTCCCGAACGACTTCTCTTCGGGTATGCTCACCGGCGGCTTGGACGGCAGCCCGTCGACCCCGCCTATTGGGATAAACGGAAGAAATACTCCGTTAATATCAGGCACCTTTCCCTCCTACTTGAAGGATACTGGACAAACCGACCTCTGTGTTGTTGATGACGACGACGGTGCCGGATGTCGTGAAGCGCACTGCATCGATCTTACCCCAGAGGAACTGCGTTGCGGTGACACTGGCACCTGAAGCATCGGTGGCGTTCACCTTGAATGTATATTTTCCCGACGCCATCGCCGTGCCGTTGTCATTCTTTCCATCCCACACTTCCTGATGGTCCCCGGCGGTGAGGCCAGTTCCCGTGATGGTCCGGACCTTCTCATTTTTGTCGTTATAGACGTCGATCGATACACTGTTGACCGCTCCCGGAAGCGTGTAGCCGGCGTTGACATTGGTTGACCCGTCATACGAAAAGCTATTGCCGGACAATTTTACATCCTTGCCGATGAGCGATGCCGCCATGGTGTTGTTCACGGATTGAGCCAGCACGTAATTTGCGTCGATGCTTGACGACAGGCTCGTGTTGATATTCTGCAGTTGTTCCACCGAACTGAACTGGGCAAGCTGTGCCGCATACTGCGCCCCGTCCATCGGATTCAGAGGATCCTGATATTTGAGCTGCTGAAGCAGCAATTTCAAAAAATCGTCTTTCCCGAGTATGTTCTTATTGGTCGCCGTCGCCGTGATGGGCGCTGTGGCCGCTGAAATTATCGATCCGACCGAATTCGTTGTTGCCATGATTGCCCTCTCACATGATATATTCTACTGTATTATATCCGTACTGTTTGGTATCGTGCAACGAACTGAGCGTTTCAAATCCGTCGTCGATCTTCAGCGAACCGCCGTTCATTTTTTTCTTCGGCACGTCGTTCCGTTTGTCGGCAAACGACGAGCCGCTGTTCACGAATACGGCGATCGAGTCAATTGACAGGCCGTTGCTCTGCAGGGCTTCCTGAAGTCTCGGCATATTCGCCTCGATGATGTGCTTGACGTCGATGTTCTGCACATCGATGCGCGCGGTCATCTTCCCTTCTTCAAGCCCCACTTTCACGTTCACCGTCCCCAGGCTTTCCGGAGTCAGTGTGACATCCACTGACGTGGGCGTATGCCTGATGGACGAGACTTCCTTATAAATTTTTTCGAACACATCGTCGCGCACACGCGGCGCAACTACGGCTGCCGCTTCATGAAGCGGAACGAACTGCCGCTGCACATCATTGATGGCGGCCAGCGACTGCTGCACCGGAGCATCCGTTTTCACCTGGCGGAGATCCTGAACACTTTCCGCTTTGACCTGCACCGAGACATCCTCGCGCTGTGCTGTCTGTACCGGCGACGGTTGATCGACCACGCGCACTGCTGCGTCTGCTGCCGGGGCTGTCACAGATTTTTCTGCGCTCGCGCGCACGTCGGCCGATGCCGTTCCTGCTGTTGATACCTTTATGGCCGCCGGTGATGGTGCCGTTACCTTGGCCGTCATTTTCTCTGTCGTCGGTTCCAGGGCCGCCATGACCGCTGCATGGAGTACATGCTGCTGTTCGGGAGCGGACATGATGGTTTGCTGTATCGATGCAGGCGCCTGCTCAGCCGGATTTTTCTGATCCTGAACAGGAATTGTTTCTGCTCCAGTTGACGATCGCAGCTGCATCGGAACTCCGCCGGCCGGTTCGGTGCGTTGAACGGCAGCGCTACCTGGGCGCAGGGTCGGGACGGACAATTGACCTGCCGCTTCCGATTTATACGTTCCCTGTGTTCCGGACGAAGATTGTGCGGCTGAATATTTTCGCAATGTCGAGTCGGCCCATGCCCGTGCTGCAGAAAACCTACGTGTCGCGGAATCGGCATCCACTGGTGCAACTGAGGCTGCTTCTACCGGGGGCACGGAAGTGTCACTAGCCGTCTGCCGCACGATGTCAATAACGGGTGCCGACGGAGGGTTACCCGGTCTGCTTTCGGATACGGCAACAGAGACTGCTCCGCTGTGCTCGTCGACAGATACTGATGAGGCAAGAGCGCGTATATTTTGTTCGGATCCGTTCACCGATGCCGCGTTGCCTGCAGCGGGAGCCTGCACGTGCGGCACGGCCGCAGCCGACGGATTTTTTGCAATAATTATTTCGATGGCATTGTCAGCGGCCGCATTCGTTTGATTCGCGGCAGTTGCCGCTGCAGAGATGTTGACTTCCAGGGACGGCTTCATTTGAACATTCGCAACCGGAAGTGTTCGTTCCTGTCCTGCTGAGTGCATCGGGGCTTCCGGTGCCGCCGGTTCCATGATTCCCTCAGTCGCCAATGGCGCCGGCATTGCATATGCCGTCGCGCCGATTCCGGACAGCACATCCTGTTTCACCGGCGTGGATGTGACGGGACTCTGCTGTACGATTGCAGGAGCGGATGCCCCGGCGTTCATCATCGTTGCCGGCACAAGACTCTGCTGTACGATCGCGGGAGCGGATGCCCCGGCGTTCATTGTCGTTGCTGAACTCTGCTGTACGATCGCGGGAGCGGATGCCCCGGCGTTCATTGTCGTGAGGATTGATGCGTTTTGTTGCGCCGGGATCGCGGGCAACGCGCTTGTCTTCGCTTCCGGCATACTCTGGCTCTTCGCCTGTGCTGGTGTTGCACTTGCCTGTGAGAATGCGGGACCGGAGGCCACCGGCGTCATCATTTCCACAATTGCCGAAATCGTTGTTGCATTCTCGGCCTGCACTGTGCTTTGCAGTGCAGCATTTGCCGTCGTCGTTACACTCTTATTCACAGCACCAATTGCGGCACTATTGGCTTGAACATCCTGTGCGCGTGTCATTTCTGCGAGCAATGGGACGATCGGGGATGCTCCACCGGATTCATTTGTCGTCGTATCCGGACCGGCCGCCGAGACCGAGGTCACTGCCGGATTCATGGGCACCAGTGCAGGCATGGCATTCCACATGACCGGATAAAAAGGAACCATTGCCGACGCCGTCATCGTTGCATCGTCTGCCGGCGCATCATTATTTTCAACCGTAAAGGGTAGTGAGATCGATGTGCTGGCAGTGCCATCGGAGTGAACAGCCGGCGCCTGCTGTGCTTCTTTCACAATGCCCTGCGGCAGTGCGAAATTCAATATCATTTGAAATAAAGAACCGGATTGTTCCAGTGACTGCGGCACTTGCTGTTCGGTGCCCAAGACTGGCTGCAGTGCAGACGTGTTTCCCTGCATTGCGCTGCTTCCCTGGCCTGCGCCTTTCAGAGGCGTCGACATACCCAGCATTGATAATATTGCATTCGTCTCGAACATTGCCGCTCCGTATGTTCTGTTTCTTTTATTTTATTCAAAGTGTGTGCCAATATTTTTGTCCGGAACATATCATGAAAAATACACCGGATTCGATCAATTTCCCGTCACCGGTTGATTCATGGCATCAACCGGCATGGAACAAACTGACTAATATTATACAGGTGTGTAAAGAATCGAGGCTGGGATGTTTTTTTTGTACCGTTTCTTAAAAATCTTTCTTATATTTTCTTGTATCGATGCACTGCATCGCGCGGTACGATCGGGGTACCATATCGCGGGATACGATGTCGGGTGTCACTTCATTGAAAATAGTACGCAGCACTCACACTGACTGCGCGAATGACCATCCATCTTTCGTTATTCACACAACTGCTCTCAACGGAGATCGTATGAAAACAAGACGCGTTTTTTTATTTTTGTCCATGATCCTGAGTGTTTCACTCACATCCCGCCTCTGTGCGCAGGGATATTTTTGGGAGAGCACGACCTCAGGCGGGCCCATGGGCGATCGCACGTCCAAAAACTACATGATGCCGAAGCTATTCAAGATAGAACAGGACGGACCGGGCCGGGAAACGATCATCACCAATCTTCAGAAAAAGATCCTCTTACGGATTCACGATGCGGACAAAACATATTCCGAAATGACATTCGACACAGTGGAAGCCCGCATGAAAAAATTGGGCGGAGCGAACGATGCGCGGATGGCGCAGCTGCAGGAGAAAATGAAGGAGATGCCTGAAGAACAGCGGAAAATGGTGGAGAAGATGATGGGCCCCGCGATGGGAGACGCCGGAACAACTGAAGTGAAACGATCGGACGAAACGAGAATCATCGCCGGGCATTCGTGCACGAAGTTCGAGATCATACAGGCCGGGAAGACGGTCATGACGGTCTGGGCAACACAAGAGTTAAAAGGATTCGGTACGATGAGCAGCGATTGGGAAGAATTCAGCCGCCGCATGACAGAACAGATGCCCGGCATCATGGGCAAGGGGATCGCAGCCGGCATGAAAAAGATCGGCGGATTTCCGATGGAAACGCAGATCGGCGAGATCGTCACGACCGTGACGCGGATCGAACCGCGATCGATTCCCGCATCGGCATTCGAAGCGCCCGCAGGATACAAAAAGGTCGATGACACTCTTTTCCGGAAGCAGCGGAAGTGATCGTTGTCCGGTTCTCCCGGCCCTTTCACGAGCAACAGACGGATACGTGCCAACGAATGGTGTGGAATGGATGTTTGAACTCTGCACGCTGACTGCGGTACGGCATAGAGGCCCTGCTGCATATGCCGTTCGTGCTGCTCTGAAATTGTTGTTCGTCACGTCTTTTGCTGCTTCTTCTTCGCCGCAGGAAAAAGAACGTTGTTAAGTATCAGCCTGTAGCCGGGGGAATTTTTATGGAGACTTAATACCGTGGGAGGATCGCCGACCGCGTGCTGATAATCTTCAGGATCATGCCCTCCATAAAACGTGAACGTGCCGCGGCCGAAATTGCCGTGAAGGTACTTCACTTCCTCGGTGCCTTCGCGCTCCGCCAACACCACGACGCTTGGTTTGATGAGCGTTTTTTTGAATGCCGTTGTCTGCCCCATGAATCCCTTGATCACATTGACATGGTTCTGCGTGAGCATGGTCGGCACCGGATCGTATTTGGCTGAAAATTCGAACAGCGTGAAATAATCCGTGTTGGGATCGCGCAGCGGCACCGGATCGCTCGGGGGAATATCAATGTCCGAATATTCATACCGCATCGGATTCATGTCTATGGCGAAATTCCGGAACGCTAAACATTTCGAAAAATCGAGGCGCTGCTGGGCATCCGGATCCGGCGGATCGCCGTCGAAGACTGCATCGCAGATGTCCGTATGTTCGGCGGCGAGCGCGATATCGTAACTGTCGGTGGCCGAGCACATCGCAAACATGAACCCGCCGCCCGCCACAAAATCACGGAGCGCACGGGCGACGGCTTTTTTCTCGTCCGAGACTTTGGCGTATCCGAGTTCCTTCGCCTTCTGCTCATAGAGCTGCTGCTGCTCGATGTACCATGCCGAGAAACGGTGCGTGGCGTAAAATTTTCCGTATTGTCCCGTGAAATCCTCGTGATGAAGGTGCACCCAGTCGTACTCCGAGAGTTTCCCACCGAGCACTTCGTCGTCCCATATTTTTTTGTACGGGATCTCCGCGTACTCCAGCGCAAGCGTGACGGCATCATCCCACGGGTTAAATGTCGGAGGAACGTACACCGCAATTTTGGGCGCCTTTTCCAATTTCACGACGTCCATATTGCTGTTCTCATCGGTGATATGCGAGAGGATGGTTGCGGCATCGGCGCCGGAGACAGGTTCAACGGTGACGCCGCGCACGCGGCATTCGTTGGCAAGCAGCGGCGAATTATCCATCAGGAAGGATCCGCCGCGGTAATTGAGCAGCCATTCAACGTCAAGGCCGCGTTCAAGGCACCAGAAGGCGACGCCGTACGACTTGAGGTGGTCGGCCTGGCGCAGATCCATGGGGATCAAAATTTTTTGCTGCGATATGCAGGCGCAGGCGCACAACAGCGCACACGCGAATGAGAACAGTGTTTTCATAGCATGTAACATACGATATTCGGACGACTTCCTCAAGGCTCATGCGCCGCACGCCCCGCACCGGCACTCACACCGGATCGGCTTCAAAATCGCGAAAGAGTATTTTTATGATGGGATGCTCCATCTCCGCCGCCGACCTGGATGCGGGCCGAGGGGCAGTCCCGGTTTCGGGCGCCGCCGTCTTCGCTCCGCCCGCGCCCGAGCGCATGTGCACAACCGGTTCGAAGGAAAGGCGCGAGGAAAAAAATGTGTTGATCCGCGGCGTGAGATAGTCTTTGACCTGCAGCAGTGACGATGCGCAGAATTGATCGGGACATCCCAGGCGCAGCGATCCGTCGACGATCTCCAGCGGCGCACACTTTGCCACGATCGAGCCGACATTGATGCGTTCCTTCATGACCTCGGCAATGAAGTCCTGCCAGCGCGCGGTCACATCGTCCATTGTGACGCGGACTGTCTCTGTGCCCAGCGCATGCGGCGCCGAGGGGCGGGGAGACTCGGTGCTGCGAGGCGCCGGCACCACAGCGGCGCTCGAGACGGACACGGAATAGGCGGGCTTTCGTTCGGTAACAGCCGCCGGAGCGCGCACCGGAGTGTCGCGTTCACGCTGTGCGCCGCCGGCATTCGCAGCCGGCGCAGCAGCCTCAGTCGGTGCGGAGGTCAGGGAATTATTGGGCGAGAGTTTTTTTTTTAAGGCGTCGATCTGCGACAGCAACTCGTCGATCTTCACCGATTCGTCCATCTTCGTCATCTGCACTATCGCGATCTCAACCTTAAAGCGGGGCTGCACGCTGTAGCGGATATCCGATTCGAGATCGGTGACGGTGTGAATGAGGCGGAGCAGATCGTGTATGGAAAATCGCTCCGCTGTTTCGCGGTACCGCGTGCGCGACTGCTCGGTCTCTTCGATGAGGCGCGCATCGCCCGTGGTCTTGACGATCAGTAAATTCCGCAAATGTTCCGAGAGCCCGGCTAGGAATTCCTTCAGGTCGTATCCCGTGCGAACCACCTCGTCCACGAGCGTCAGGCCGCCCTTGGTGTCGCGCGCCGAGACGGCATCCGAAACGCGAAAGTACAATTCGGCGTCGACAATGCTCAAGGCTTCGGCCACTTGCTGCGACTCGATCGTCATGCCGCAAAAAGAAATGACCTGATCGAAGATGCTCTGCGCATCGCGCATCGAGCCGTCCCCTTTTTTGGCGATCATGAGCAGCGATGCTTCGTCGATCGCAACACCCTCTTGTCCGGCAATGAACCGGAGGCGCCCCATGATCTCGTCCACCGAGATCCGGCGGAAGTCGTAGCGCTGGCACCGCGAGAGGATGGTGGCGGGCACCTTATGGATCTCCGTTGTCGCAAAGATGAAGAGCACGTGCGGCGGCGGCTCTTCGAGTGTCTTGAGAAGGGCGTTGAACGCCTCCTTCGTCAGCATGTGGACTTCGTCGATGATGTACACCTTCTTCGCGCCGCGCGTCGGAGTATAGCGCACCGATTCGCGCAGATTGCGGATCTCGTCCACGCCGCGGTTCGATGCGCCGTCGATCTCGATCACATCCATGCTTCTGCCGTCGATGATCTCGCGGCAGACGTCGCATTCGTTGCACGGTTCATACTTGTTCGGGGCGAGGCAATTCACGGCGCGCGCAAGAATTCTCGCCGTCGTGGTCTTGCCGCAACCGCGCGTGCCGCTGAAGATGAACGCGTGCGCCAGACGCCCAGAGGCAAGCGCGTTGCGCAGCGTGGTCGATACATGCGTCTGTCCGATCACATCATCGAACACCATCGGACGCCATTTGCGTGCTGTTACTTGATACGACATAAGCCCTTCGTTAGTACTCTCCCGCCATCATGCAACGTTCGAAAAGTCCCACACGTGATTGACGGGCGGGATTCTTCGCTTCGCGCAGAATGTCAGTTGATGTCATTTATTTTTTTGCCCTGCCTGCGGCAGCACCAAAGACGTACGGCAGCGCCTCTTCCGCGAACGCGATCGGGACGATGCGGAGCCCTTCTTTCACCGTATCCGGGATCTCCGACAGGTCCTTCATATTTTCCTTCGGGATGAGCACGGTGGTGATGCCGTTGCGCTTGGCAGCCAGAAGCTTTTCATTCAATCCGCCGATGGCGAGCACTTCGCCGCGCAGCGTGATCTCGCCCGTCATCGCAACGTCGCCCCGTGCGGGCCTGTTCGAGACCGCCGAGAGCAGCGCCATGGTGAGCGAAATGCCTGCCGAGGGCCCGTCCTTGGGTATTGCCCCTTCCGGGAGGTGAATGTGTATCTCCTTCTTGGTGAAAAAATTCGCGGGCAGTTTGAATTTTTTCTCATTCGAGCGCAGGTAGCTGAGCGCAGCCTGCGCCGACTCCTTCATCACATCCCCGAGCTGTCCGGTGAGCACGAGACGTTCGTGACCCTTCATCACCGTCACGTCCACGTGGAGGATATCGCCGCCCACGCTCGTCCATGCCAGTCCCGTCACCGAACCGATGCGCGGCTTGATCACATTATCGCGCTGCCGGAATTTGGGGACACCGAGATAGCGTTCGACCACCGCTTCGGTGACATCGATCTTCGTCGATTTTTTCTTCTTCGTCTGCTTCGCGACCACGATGTCCTTCGCCGACTTCCGGCACACCGATGCGATGTCGCGCTCCAGGTTCCGGACGCCGGACTCGCGCGTGTATTCCTGTATGATCTTCATCACGCCGGCATCGGTAAATGCTATCTGCGCCGGTTTCAGCCCGTGGGCTGCGATCTGTTTGGGGATGATATGCCGCCGGGCGATCTCCTGTTTTTCAAAATCCAAATAACTCGAGAGCTCGATGACCTCCATCCTGTCCAGCAGCGGCAGCGGTATCTGATACTTGACGTTCGCGGTCGTGATGAACATGACCTTCGACAGGTCGTATTCCACTTCGAGGTAATGGTCCGAGAACGTGTTGTTCTGCTCGGGATCAAGAACCTCGAGCAGGGCCGACGATGGGTCGCCGCGGAAGTCCGTGCTCATCTTGTCTATCTCGTCCATCAGCAGCACCGGGTTCACGGTGCCGGCTTTCTTCATCGATTGAATGATCTTGCCCGGCATGGACCCGATATAGGTGCGGCGATGGCCGCGGATCTCCGCCTCATCACGGACGCCGCCGAGCGAGATGCGGACGAATTTTCGGCCCAGCGCCCGCGCGATCGATTTAGCCAGCGACGTCTTGCCGACGCCCGGAGGGCCGACGAGGCACAGGATCTGCCCTTTCATCTCCTTCACGAGATTCAGCACGGCAATATGTTCGAGCACGCGTTCCTTCGGTTTCTCCAGGCCGTAGTGATCTTCATCCAGAATTTTTTTGACATGATAGATATCCAGTTTGTCGGAAGTGCGCTGTTTCCAGGGAACGCTCAACATCCAGTCGAGATAGTTCCTCACCACGGTAAATTCCGGCGACATCGGCGACGTCTTCTTTAGCTTCGCGAATTCCTCCATGGCCTTCTCGGACGCATCTTTCGGCATTTTCGCCTTCTCGATGCCCTCCTTCAGTTTCATCATCTCGGGAGACGATTCGTCGTCGCCGAGCTCGTCCTGCAGGATCTTGATCTGTTCCTGGATGAAATATTTGCGCTGCGACTTTTGAATGTTGTCGTGCACCTTCGTGTCGATCTCGCGCTCGATCTTCAGAATGTTGATCTCGCCGTTGAGCACGCGGATGACCTCGACGTACTGGTCGCGCACCGACGCCTGGCGCAGGATCTTCTGTTTCACTTCGACCGTCTGCAGGATGTTGGCAGCGATATAATACAGGCGCCGCCTCACGTCCTTGATATTGTCGAGCGAGGCGAGCACTTCGGGGGGAATATTCCGGTTTGCACGCACGTACTCGCCGAAGAGCGATGTCACGTGCCTGATGTGCGCATCCATTTCCGTCGACTGCTCGGGAACATCGTTCAGCGGCTCAATGTCCGCCTGGAGAAATTGCTCGTTCTCAACATACCGCAGCACTTTTCCCTGCACGACGCCGTCGACAAGTATCTTCATCAGATTATTGGGAAGGCGCAGGATCTGGACGATGCGCGCAATGGTGCCCTCTTCATACAACTCTTCCCGCTTCGGATCGTCGACGAGCGGATCCTTCTGCGCCGTGAGGAAGAGGTACTTATTATGATCCAGCGCGTACGCCGCCGCGCGGAGCGACGAATCCCGGCCCACGAGCACGGAAAAAATCATATGGGGGAAAATCACGACATCACGCAGGGGAAGCACCGGCAGTGATGAGGGAATAACGTCATTTACCTGGTCTTTTTTCTTTTTTTCAGCCATCGGACACCTTTGGGTTCCACATTCATAAAACAAACCAGACACGCCGGTCTCGGGCATGTCTGGGGAGCAATTCAGCATGAAAAGATAGTGAGAATTTAGAGGGATGTCAAGAATGCATTTCCGGCCGCACACGGAACGGGTGCACACAGACGGCGGGCCCGCCAGCAGCGATGCCCATTCTGCGGGGCGACAGGGCGTTTCGTCGCCGGGCGCCGTGAAGAGCGGATCATGCGTTCTGCTGCAAAAAAAAATTTAGCGCAGAAGCACTTCCCCCGGAAACAGGGCGCTCAGTTTTTTCGCCCCGTGAGTAGTGAATGCGGAATACTCGAGCATCTGCGATGCAAGATCGCACGGGTAGCTCACCGTGACATCGGCGATGCTTCCTCCCTCACCGAGCACCGGCTCGAGGCGGGGCATCACGAATCCCGTATAGACGGCCCTGTCCAGATGTTCCATGCGTTCGAGCACTTCATCGCGCAGTGCGGTATCGATCGCCAGTCCGTATTCGTCGATGAGCGATCGCGCCGCTGCATGGTCCCCCTCGCCTTTGATCCTCATCACCTCCGCGAGCAGAGTGCCGACGCCGTTTTTCATGGCGGCAAAATCGGTGATTTGAAAATATGTTTTCCCCTCTCGCACCGTCCGCTCGATGCAGTGCGCGTTCTTCATCAGCCAGTGAACGATGAGCTGGCGGTTTTTCATGTGGTCTTCCTGCAGCTGATCCTGGCCGGCGGGCACGCGCTGCAGTTGGAGCAGGCCGGCATTGCGCACCTCCTTCTCATACATGGTGCGGGCGATAACGTCGCTCTCAACGGCGCCGATTTCGATGAGCTTCGGATCCCAAATGTGCCACATCGCCACCAGGTCCGCCCGCGCTTCTTCGAGTGTCGAGTAATATCCCGGCAGCAGCGTGTGCGGATCACCGGTGAGCGCCGGATTCATTTTTCCGGAACCGTGGCCGAGCACTTCGTGAAGGGCTGTGTGCAGATTGTCGGCGTGCATGCCGTAGGCAAGGGTTCGTTCGTACTCGGCGGCGTCGAATGAAAATTCACGATGAAGATCCTTCCCCCCCGATTTGTCGTACGCATCCACGATGTTCGCGAGCGTCACGCTTTTGCTGCCGCAGTGTTCTCTCAGGTCCTCCTCGTTCGGCAGATTGATGCCGATCGCGCTCACAGGACCGGCATCGCCGGTCTCCACCACAACATTGATGACGCTTGCCTTCAACGGCTGCACGTCTTTTTTCTTATACTGATCGGCCCACGGCATGCGGTCCTCGAAATATTGCGCCGCCGTCCCGATCGCCTGAACCATTTCGGTGAGCACCGGATCGGCGAAATGAACGATCGCCTCATACTGCCCCTTCGTCCCGCGCGCATCAAGATAGACCTCGATGAATCCGTGTATGAAATCGATATGCACGTCCGTATCGGCAAGCCAATGCATGGTATAGGCGCGCCAATCCTCGGGCGAGCCCGTGCGGTAGTACCGTATCAACTTGCCGATCGTTTCTTCCTGATGCGGCGTACAGGCATACGGCTGCGCCTGCATAAGGAATGTGATGGCGAACTCCAGGTCCGATGCGTAGCGCCCCGGAGGAATGCCGCCGCCGAGGTGCTGGGTCCCCGTGCGATAGATCTCCTCCGTCAGCATCCCGTTTTTTTTCACGACCTTCGAATTCAGCGGATGCCGTTCGCCGCCCGATTTCGACCATGCCTCCACTTCGGCAAATGTGGCGCCTTCGTACAGATTGTTCGCACTCTGTGCGATCATATCGATGCCCGGAGTTTTATTGGTTCTCACCGGCTCTGCCCCGGGGTCGAAGAGCGAGGTTCGGAGTTCTCCGAGGAACACGTCGAGCGATGTATCGCCGGGAATGTCCACCACCGCGCCATGCGCGACGGCTGTGTGCACAGCGCCGCAGAATTCGTCAAACGAACACTGCGGGATAAATTTGCGCGAGGTGATGTCGTCGTACGTGCCGTTATTCACCCACACCAGTTTTGTATACGTTCGCAGCGCCTCATAGACGGGAGGCTCGATCCCGTCCGGATGCGCATACACGGCTTCAAGAAGTGAGCGCAGTGTGAGTCCCTGGCGGTGGCGCTGATCGATGGCGATGTCCCGGCCGGCAATGGCTGCCTGGGAGAGATAATAGACGAATATTTTTTCTTTCAGCGTCAGCGCATCGAATCCGTCCGCATATAGCTGCACGATGCGGACCGGGCCGACTTCGGCCATTGCAATTTTTTCGAGCGAATAACAGCGTTCCATGAACTGCTCCTGTGCCGGGGTGATGGCGCGCGCGGTCTCGCGAACCGCACGCCAAATAAATTGTAATATACGCCATTTCCCTTGCGCAGCATAGAAATATTTCAGTATATTATCCATTAATATTATTGCCCGTCATGATCCAGCTTCATCACTCGTTCTCACGAATCCCTCACTCTATGAAAAAATCGCTCTTCATTGTTCTGCTTGCCGGATGTGTTTCGTTCCTTTCGGCACAGGATCGCACAACCGGCGAAAATCCCGATCTTCAGAAAGAACTGAAAACGCTTCACAGCACGATCAAAGCGCTGCAGCGTTCGCAGATCCTTCAGAAAAAAACATTCAACATCCTCGCATCCCAGCTCGACAGCCTTCAGAGCGCCGTGCGGTCCACGCAAGGACAGACGGCGCAAGTCGCCGACTCTATGATCGTTGTATCGAAGATACAGGCAGCACACGCGCAGAGAATTGATTCACTCGAGGTCTCTCTTGAGACACGCACGATCTTATTCATCCTTGCGCTCGTGGCCATGGCTGCGTTGAGCCTTGTCATCTTCTTTACATTGAAGAAAGCGATCGTCGAGGCGTCTGAAGTGTTGCGCCAGCAGATCCCGAAACAGGCGTCGTTCGAGGTGAAGAAGCACGAGGCCAAAGCGGTGTCTGCGCTTATCGTTGAATCGGCGCAGAAAAAAACGGCAATCACATTGCCGATAGAACCCGAACTGTTTGAAGCAGCGAAACTTGCGGCAGCGGCCGAAACACCGGCGGCTCGCAGGACGGATGTGCACGTGGCCATCGCCGAAATGATCGCACCTGCGAAGCACGATGAAAAGCCGGCGGCACATACAACACCGGCACGGGCCGCGCATACGCCCGCAGCACAGAGCAAGGCGGCCGCACATTGCCATGGAGTCACCAAGACCGGTTCGCAGTGCAAACGCAAACCTGTCACCGGCACGAAGTTTTGCTCACAACACGCAGCATAAGCTCCCCGGCGCGCTCCTTCTGTCTCTGACGAGGGAGCGTGAGAGAGGCAAGACGCGATAACAGCACAAACCCCTGCAGAGATTTAATCCTGCAGGGGTTTTGTCGTTCAGGCCGTCAGCGCCGCGCTTGCCAATGCCGGCGCATCATTTCAGATAGTATTTCAGCGCATTCGGGGTGAGATTGCACTCTTCGGCGATCGGAAAATTTTCGATCTTCCCTTCGCTCCTGAGCTGATAGAAGCGCGGCACGATCTTATCGCGCAGGTCGATCGGCGTGATCGGATTGATATAGATGTTGGTGCCGCCTTCAAAACCGGCAGGCACATTGATGCGCCATTTCAGGAGCACATGCCACGGTATCTTGTACACCGCATCGACCGGCGTATAGTACCATTCCTCGTTGCACGAGATCTGGCTGCCCATCGCCGCGTGGCAGGCGTGCACGAGGCTGCTGAATCCGCGCAATTCCTCCTCGGTGTGTTCGTAGGGACGCGAGTAGTACGACTTGGAATATATTTCGATCGTGGGAAACCGGTGGCCGATCCCGACGAACGCAATGGCATAATCGTTTTCGGCGAAGACAAGATTGTACTGCGCGGCGAAATTTGTGCCGAGCTCATTGAACACGTTCGGATCCTGACGCACCATCTGGATCTGATCGGAGATCAGCGAGCCCCATTCATCGAGGCCCACGATCTGTTTATGGAGATGGTCCACCGACGCGCCGGCGGGGCGAAGCCAATTTTGAAAGACGCTGATGTAACGGATATACCGGTTGTAGTCAAGGATGTCGCGCATGGCGTCGATCGTGAACTTGAAATATTGATAATGCTCTTCGCGCGTCATCTCGCCGGAGGAATAGAGCTGGTTGTCCAACTCCGCATTGTCGAGATAATGTTTCTTCGCAATGATGAGCTCGTGACAGCCGCCGAAGAATGCATCGGCCATGTGCAGCTTGTCGAATTGCGATTTGCGCCGTATCTGCTCTTCGGTCTTTCCGGCCTGCCGCAATTTAAAATTGATGATCGCGTTGATATGTTCCGCGCCGCGGTTGTTGCCGATATAGGCATCGCGCCACGCCGTGGCTCCGTTCGTCAGCCGGTACCCGTAATTTTTTTTCCAGTAATCGACGGTGACGATCTCGAACATATTCCCGGTCCGTCGAAACTCGGCGACCGAGTCTTCGTACTGATCGGGCGGCAGGTGCAGGTTCATTTCAAATTCGCCGTCGTGCTTAATGAGGCGGGCTTTTTCGGGCGGCGTCTCGAAATACCGGGTCTCGCAGAAACTGCAATGGTTCTCCCGCGGCGGCTTTGCCGCGATCGGCTTCGGCTCAGGGCCGCCGCCATTGCTGATCGGTTTGTTCCCGCGTCCGACAACGGACCACACTTCGGTGCCCGTGAACGGATTCACCTGTTTCACGGTGCCGTCAGGCATCACATTATAATACGAGCTGTAGTTACGTGCGATCATACGATCCTGTCCCACAGAGATCTGTCCAACACTCATTCTACCTCATCTATCTATATTGGGAACAAAGAATATGCCAGAGAAAGTTTTCGTAAACCGTATCGTTCCAGGTGAAAACCGCAGATGATGGACCTCAGGGCTGGCTAAATTTCAGCAATTGGTGGAATACACAAACTTCCATCGTTCACCATGGAAATTCGTTTGCCAGGCCCTGTCTGCGTCGATGCCGTGATGGGATTCATGCAGACAGACATCAGATGTTAGCCGCCGCCTTCAACATGGACTGTACTTTTTGGGGAGTGTTGGCTTCGGCGTAAACGCGAAACAGCGGTTCCGTGCCCGAGGCCCGAATGAGGATCCATCCGTCCTTCGTGAAAAATTTATACCCGTCCGTCGTGTCGGAGCGGACGATGGGAAACGTCCCGATCTTTTTCGGAAGCTTTGCGTAGAACGCCGAGATCTTTTCTTTTTGGAGCTGCGTCACGTGCAGGTCCACGCGTCCGAAATGATACTCGCCGTATTCGGCGAAGAGTTCCGCCACGAGTTCCGATAATTTTTTTCTGCGAACGGCCATGATTTCTGCAAGCAGGAAACCGATATAGATGCCGTCACGTTCCGGGAGGTGGCCCTTCACTCCGAGTCCGCCGCTTTCCTCTCCGGCGATGAGTATGTCTTCTTCCGTCATCAGGCGGCAGAGATATTTGAATCCGACCTTTGTCTCGTACATCCTCACGCCGTAATGGGCGCACATTTTCGGAATGATCTCGGACACGGAGAGCGACTTCGCCACGGCGCCCTTCATATGCCTGCGCTCAATGAGATATTTCAGGAGGATCGCGAAGATGCGGTGCGAGTCGACAAACGCTCCTTTTTCATCGATCGCGCCGACGCGATCGGCGTCGCCGTCTGTCGCGATGCCCATATGATATTTTCCTTCGCGCACTTCCATCGAGAGTTCTTCAAGGTTGGACGCGAGCGGTTCGGGATGTCCGCCGGCGAACGACGGATTGAATTCGCTCCGGATCGAAGCGATGGTCGGCAGCAACTGTTCAGGCACTCCCATGCCGGCGCCGTACATTGCGTCGTACATGATCCGGATCTTCATGGAACGGATAAGGTCGAATTCGATCTTCTTCTTCAGATCGTCAACATAGATCTTGGTCAGATCGAGGAAGACGATCTTTTTCTTTTTCACAAGCGCGTCGAACGGCTCGAGTGCGAGCGGAAGTTCGGACAACGCCTGCAGGGGCGCCAATTCTTTTTCGACCGCATCGATCATTTCCGGGTGGGCCGGACCGCCGAAGTCGCCCTTAATTTTGAATCCGTTGTACTGTGCCGGATTATGACTGGCTGTGATGACCACACCGCCGGCGGCCTTTTTTTTGACGATGGCAAGCGAGGTCATCGGGGTTGACGATATCTTGTCGGCAAGGATGACTTTGATGCCTGCGCTTGCGATGACCTGCGCGGCGGCACGGGCGAATTCCCCGGACATGAACCGTGCATCGTATCCGATTACAATGCCGTTCGCCGCTTTCGCGTGGCCGGTAAAATATCGGGCCGTTGCCAGCGCGACCTTCCGCACATTGGCGATCGTAAATTCATCCGCAATGACTGCGCGCCAACCGTCTGTTCCAAATTTGATGAGTGCCATGGTGGGATCCGTTGATGTGGTCTTGACAATCGTGAATGAAGCGCGCGTGCGCGCGCCAGAGGCGCACGCACACGCACGGTTGCGTTATAATTTGAAATTGAAAGCGCCCAATCCGGCGTAGATCGCATTCGAATCCAATTCCTCTTCGATGCGAAGCAGCTGGTTGTACTTGGCGATCCGGTCTGTGCGGCTTGCCGAGCCGGTCTTGATCTGTCCGGCATTCGTTGCAACGGCGATGTCGGCGATCGTGGCATCTTCCGTCTCTCCGGACCGATGACTGACGATGGCCGTGTAGTGCGCGCGTTTTGCCATTTCGATCGCATCGAGCGTTTCGGTCAACGTGCCGATCTGATTGACTTTGATGAGGATCGAGTTGGCGACGCCCAGGTCGATGCCCTTGCTCAGGAATTCCGTGTTGGTCACAAACAGATCGTCGCCGACCAATTGAATCCGTTTCCCCAGCGTGTCGGTCATGAGCTTCCATCCGTCCCAGTCGTTCTCCGCCATGCCGTCTTCGATCGAAATGATGGGATAGTTGTCGACCCACTTTTTCCAATAGGCGACCATCTGTTCCGCGCTGAGCCGTTCCTGCGACGATTTATAGAAGAGGTACGAGCCGTCTTCCTTCTGGTACATTTCGCTCGCCGCCGGATCGAGTGCGATGAAGACATCCTTGCCGGGCGTGTAATTCGCCTTGGTGATCGCTTCCATGATCACGTCGAGAGCCTCTTCGTTCGATTTCAGGCTGGGGGCGAAACCGCCTTCGTCGCCCACCGAGGTGTTATATCCTTTTTTCGAGAGCACGCTTTTGAGCGAATGGAACACTTCGGTACCCATACGCAGCGCTTCGGAGAACGTTTCGGCATTTGCCGGCACGATCATGAATTCCTGGAAGTCGACATTGTTATCCGCATGGCGTCCGCCGTTGATGATATTCATCATCGGTGTGGGAAGAATTTTCGCGTTCGTCCCGCCGATGTACCGATAGAGAGGCTGTCCGAAAAAATTCGCGGCGGCCTTGGCCGTGGCAAGACTCACCGCGAGCATCGCGTTCGCGCCGAGCTTGCTCTTGTTCGGTGTCCCGTCCAACTCGATCATCATGTTGTCGATGCCGACCTGGTCGTCGGATTCGAACCCGATCAGTTCATCGGCGATGATGTCGTTCACATTGTCTACGGCTTTGGTCACACCTCTGCCGAGGTAGCGCAATTTGTCGCCGTCGCGCAATTCAACCGCTTCATGTTCGCCGGTCGATGCACCGCTCGGCACTGCGGCGCGGCCGATCGTTCCGTCTTCGAGCACAACGTCGACTTCCACAGTCGGATTGCCGCGCGAATCCAATATTTCGCGAGCCCACACATCTTCAATATATAGCATAAGAACTCCTTTATCGTCATGAAATGATTTGAATGCAATGGTTACAGCCGTCACAAATTACGGCAAAATTTGTCTGAAAAGCAACGCATCTTGCATCCCATCAATTATTGAAGTATTATTTATCACAGTGCCATTTCCCATCCGCGCCCGGACAATCCCGACACGCACTACCGAGAGACCTGTATGACAGACGGAATACCGCATATCCTCCTTGTGGAGGACGAAAAGAAAGTCTCCGCCTTCATCAAGAAGGGATTGGAGGAAGAGCATTACCTGGTGGACACGGCTCCCGACGGGGAAAAGGCCAAAACCGTGCTGCAGACATCGGGGCCCTTCGATCTCATCATTATGGACATTCTCATGCCCAAAAAGGACGGCCTGACGCTCCTGCAGGAGATCCGGTCGGAGGGCAATTCCTCCCCCGTGCTGATGATCACCGCCAAGGGCTCGGTGGAGGATAAAGTGAAAGGACTCGATGCGGGGGCGGACGACTATCTTGTGAAGCCGTTTGCGATCGCAGAGCTGCTGGCCCGCGTCCGGTCCCTGCTCCGGCGCAAGACGACCGAGAAAGGCACCATGCTCGCGATCGCGGACCTGACGCTCGACCTGGTCTCGCACAAGGCGAAGCGCGGCGCGAAGCAGATCGACCTCACGGCAAAGGAGTACATGCTGCTGGAATATTTCATACGGAACAAGAATACGATCCTCACGCGCACGATCATCGCGGAGCACATCTGGAATTATAATTTCGACACGGGGACGAACATCATCGACGTCTATATCAATCACCTGCGCTCAAAAGTCGACGGCGGATTCGACAACAAGCTGCTCCATACCATTCGCGGCGTCGGCTACATCATGAAAGAAGCATGACGTGAAGCTCCTCAGGCTCATACAGACAACGATGTTTCATTCCATTCGCGTGAAGCTGACGTTCTGGTACACGGTGATCGTGGGGGCAACCCTGTTCGGCTTCGGCGTGGCGTCGTATTTTTTCACGCAGGAAAAACTGTTCGCAAGCCTGGACTATTCGCTCCGCAACGAGGTGGTGTGGCTGAAAAATTTCATCGGGCCGCAGGCAAACAAAGTGAAATTGAAAAAGCATCGGACGAAAAAAGAGCCGGTGCTCGCCGAGAAGAAGAGCGGCGATAAAAAAGCGGCGAGAGAGACGGTCGTGGAAAAGGTCGAGGAAGATTCGACGGCATTCGACCAGATATGGAACCAGATCTACGAGCACACGCTGCTCAGTCCGAAAAAGCAGATCATCCAGATACGCGACCGCAACGACGAGATCCTCTACCGGTCGTACAGCCTGGGCAATGAAGAGATTATCTTCGAAGACATTCCGTATAACACGACGAAGCTCGTCACGATCTACAATGCCAAGGGGCAGCCGCTGCGGCTGGCGGTGACGCAGAGCCCGATCGCCAAAATTTATGTGGCCTACCCCGAATCCGAAGTCTTCGAGGTTCTCAGCAATCTGTTTTCCCTCTTCATCATCATGGTGCCGGCATCCCTTCTGATCTCGGTGCTGGGCGGATGGTTCCTGGCAAAGGCGAGCCTTCGGCCGGTGGATGTGATCACGCAGACGGCGCGAGACATCACCGCTTTGAACCTGGACCAGCGCATTCCCTCCAGCGGCGTGAACGACGAACTCGGAAGGCTCGTGTCCACGTTCAACGACATGATCGGACGCTTGCAGCATTCGTTCGACCAGATCCAGCAATTTTCGATTGATGCATCGCACGAGCTCCGCACGCCGCTCACCATCATGCGGGGCGAGATCGAGATGGCGCTCAGAACGCAGCAGACGGCGGACGATTACCGTCCGGTGCTTTCGAGCACGCTCGATGAAATCATGCGGATGTCGTCCATCATCGACAATCTGCTCACGCTGGCCAAAGCGGATGTGGGGCACAGCACGCTGCACCTGGAAGAACTCTCGCTCACCGGCATGATGAAGGAACTCTTTGAAGACAGCGCCATACTTGCCGAGCCGAAAAACATCTGCGTCATTCTCCAGCGAACGGACGATATCGTGCTTCTGGGCGACGATGTGCGTCTTCGGCAGATGATGCTCAACCTGATCAGCAACGCCATCAAATATACCCCCGAAGACGGCGAAGTGCGCCTCTCGCTCACACACGACGAGGGATTTGCCGTCATTCAGGTCTCGGACACGGGCATTGGCATCCCTGAAGACCAACTCATGCGGATTTTCGACCGTTTTTTCCGCGTGGACAAGGGGCGCTCCCGCGAAATGGGCGGCACCGGACTCGGCCTCTCGATCGCCAAATGGGTGGCCGAGGCCCACGGGGGCGAGATCCTTGTCCAAAGCGAAATACACAAAGGGAGCACATTTACCGTCATGCTCCCGATCCTGAAGCGCAGCGACGAACCCGAGCCTGGCGACGAAGAACGAAAAATTGCCACAATTAAGGAAATTTAATTTGCTTCTGATGGTCCGAATCCATATTTTTACCATCGAGAAATGATATTCAACAGACATAACCTACACACACTCACCCACTTAATAGGAGTTTTTCAACCATGAAAAAGATTTTCGCCGTTGTGCTGGCTACAATCCTTGCGTTTTCCTTTGCAACATCGACATTCGCACAGGACGTCAAAAAAGAAGCAGTGAAAAAAGTTGAAAAAGCAGAAAAAGAAGCGAAAAAAGAAGTTGCGAAAAAAGAAGTGAAAAAAGACGCGGCAGTGAAAGAAGTGAAAAAAGCCGAAGTCAAAAAAGAAGGCGCAGTAAAAGAAGTGAAAAAAGCCGAAGTCAAAAAAGAAAAAGCAGAAAAAAAAGTAAAAGCAGTTAAAGCAGATGCAAAAAAAGAAGTGAAAGAAGAAAAGAAGTAATTTCTTCATCGCTCCAGATTGTTGTGTCAAGACCCCGCCTGCAAAGGCGGGGTCTTTTATTTTAAATTGCTTCTTCACTCGTGAATGTGTATTTTCGAAGAATACATTTCGCCATTCACGCCACTATCTAACACTATCCCCTGCATGCCGACACACGAATCTCCAACGCTCGCCCGCCGTCTTGGTCTCACCACCGCGGTGATGGTTGTCATCGGTTCAACCATCGGATCGGGCATCTTCCTGACCCCGCAAAATGTCGCTCATGCCGTTCCCGTGCCGGGACTCATGGTTCTCGTATGGGTATTCACAGGGCTGTTGACGCTGGCCGGAGCGCTGACCAATGCCGAAGTGGCGAGCATGCTTCCCGAAGCGGGAGGCCAGTATGTGTTTTTCCGCGTCACATTCGGAAAGCTTACGGCATTTCTCTACGGCTGGTGCACGTTCATCGTGTATCAAACCGGATCGATCGCGGCGCTGGCGGTCGCCTTCGCCCGCTACCTCGGATATTATACCGACCTCCCGCATCTCAGCCCGGCGCTTGAGGCGTGGAAGCTTCCCCTGCTGGGGAATATTTATCCGCTGAAAAATTTCGGCGTCACCATGGTCGCCATCGGCGCCATCAATCTTGTGGCGTTCATCAATTATTTCGGCGTGCAGATCGGCGGCTGGATACAGAATATTTTTTCCTGGCTGAAGATCGCCGCGATCGGCGCCATCATCGCGTTATCGTTCACGAGCAGCCACGGATCGACGGCGAACTTCTTTCCGCTCTTTGCGCTGCCCGAGGCCATGCCCACGATGGGAGCTCTCATGAGCGCGGTGGGGGTGGCGATGATCGCAACACTGTGGAGTTACGACGGCTGGAACAGCATCACGTTTCTTGCAGGCGAAGTGAAGGATCCTCAACGGAACCTCCCCCGCGCCCTCATGATCGGCACGGTGATGATCATCGTCATTTACGTGCTGACGAATCTTGCGTATCTCTATGTGCTGCCGATCGGTGAAATGGGTTCGTCGAAACTCGTCGCGGCCGATGCAATGGAAAAGATCGGCACGGGGTACGGAGCGATCATTGCGGCAATGGTCATGCTCTCCACGTTCGGCACGGTCAATGCCACAACGATGACCACTGCACGCGTCTATTATGCGATGGCCAAAGACAAACTGTTCTTCAGGGGGCTTGGCGAGATCCATCCGAAGTACCGCACGCCGGGCAAATCCCTCATCATCCAGGCGGTATGGGCGTCGCTGCTCACGCTCACCGGCACGTTCGATCAGATTTTCACCTATGTCGTATTTGCCGGCTGGATATTCTATGCACTCGGCGCAGGCTCTGTGTTCATCCTGCGCGCCAAGGATCCGGACGCGGTACGTCCGTATCGGGTACCCGGATATCCCTGGGTGCCCATCCTCTTCATCATTGTCGCAACGTGGTTTGTGATCAATACGATCGTGGCTCAGACGGCCGATTCCATGGTGGGACTGCTCTTGCTAGCGGCGGGAATTCCGTTCTATCTGTTCTGGAATAATCAGAATATGAAAGCGTTGAACGCAGAATGAAGACTCATTCATCGCAACTGAAATGGAGCATATGTTGCGCTGCCTCTTACTATCATCATCGGCAGACTTCAGAAGCCCTGTCATTCTGAGGGAGCTCGAGCGACCGAAGAATCTCGCCGACTACTCACACGATGCAAGATTCTTCGCTTGCGCTCAGAATGGGACAGAATACTGATGTCATATGCATGAAGATTCTTGACCTTGGTCAAGATGAATTTCTCAGAATGACAGATGCCGAAACGTACGTTGTTCAGATCTCCGCCAGGCCTTTTTTAAGCGCGTATCGCACCAGCGCGACAGCATCGTGGATGTTGAGCTTTTGCATGATGTTGTTGCGGTGCGTATCCACAGTCCTGATCGACAGGTGCAGGAATTCCGAAATGCGCTGGTGCGATTTCCCCTCGGCGATCAATTGCAGCACTTCTTTCTCGCGCGGAGTGAGTTCTGTCTCGGTCCCCGATCTCCCTTCGAGCTTTCTCTTCAGGCGCTGCACAACTTCGGCCGGAATCGACGGACTGTAGAATTCACTTCCCTGCATCACCGCGTGCACGGCCGCCGAGAGGCTGTCCGGAGTTGCATTCTTCAGCACATATCCGTCCGCGCCCGAGGCTATCGTATTCATCACAAAGTCATCGCTGTCGTATGCGGTGAGCATGATGATCTTGATATTCTTGTTTGTCGCCTTGATCTTCGCTGCGGCCTCCACGCCGTTCATCAGCGGCATCCCGATATCCATCAGGACCATATCTGGAAGACACTGCTGCGTGAACTCAACTGCTTGGACGCCGTTCTCCGCCTCCGCAACGATTTCGAACCCCGGCGTTAAGCGCAGCAACGAAGCGATGCCGCGGCGGACGATCGCCTGATCTTCGGCCAGCAGTATGCGAACCAATGCGTGTGAATCGGCGGCGGCAATTGAATCCATGATATCCCGGGGATGCTGAGTGAGCGAAAGAAACGGTGCTCCTATTCTAACAAAAAAAGGAGTAAAAAGCCATACCATGGCCTTTTACTCCTCACTGTCGTGCTGCGATGAAAAATCCGGTCAGAGGGATTTCATGATCTTTTCGGCTGTCTTGGCTGTCACTTCATCCGAAAAATAGTAGCCGCTTTCGACGCGGGCTTTCATGATTTCGATCTTGGCATTTTTCTTCGTCTGCATAAGCTCCTTGGCTTCGCCGGAAAGCAGCAGGTGATCCTTCCGTTCTTCCGAAGCGGCTTTTTCCTTTTTAACTTTTACGTCATCGGCAGCCGTCGACTGCACGGTGTTGATCATGCCAACCTGTTTGATGTCCATATCATACCTTCCTTTTTCTGCGCCGCGAGCGCGGGGACAGATTGTCCGCCTTACATTTTTTTATCATAGATGACGCCCAGGAGTTCCGTGATGCGTTCAGAGACTCGCATCAATTGCTCGCTCGGGATCTGGCGAACAACTTTCCCGGTATTGTTATCGATCACCTTGATGACAGTCTGGTGCGACTTATCGTCGAGCGTAAGGCTGACATGCGTATCGAAGGCTTCCAGCGTTTTGTTGAGTTGTTTGAGCAGGCTGTCGCGCTCTTTCGACGAGAGGGTCTCCTCCGGCGCATGCGTGGTGGCAGCCTTCAAGGCATCCTTGGACGGCTTTGCCCCCACTTTACCAATGGTCGCTGCAACGTCGACCAGAGGCATCATCACGGTGTCAACTGCCGGCGGTGTGGATAATACTGCTAAATGTGCCATGATTCCTTCCTCCTGTCATTTGCAGGCGTTATGCATTTTCGACGTAACGGGCTGCGAGCTTGTGGTCGTGACTATTACGGATCAGGGATTTAAGGGTCTCCATCACTTCATTCAGCGAGTTAATGTTCGCCATCTCCAAGACCATGATCCTATTCAAATATTCCTGGTGGACTTCTTTCAGCGCTTCCGAATCTGCGGGCAGCGAATTCAACTCTCCGAGTTTTTCTTCGCGCCAGCGCACGTACCGTTCAACATCCGGCCACTCCTCGCGCTGTATTGCCGCCCGTAATTCCTCCGAATGCGAGATATACTCCTGATAGAACTTCTCGACGGAGGATATCCTATAATCATTATCGGCAGAAGTTTCCATAACTTTAATCCTCTTACGCCGTGCCTGCCTGAACCTTGGCAAGGTACGTCGATGCCAGTGATGTCTGCGTGCTCAATTGCGACAGCAGCGTTTGAACGGTCGCGAGCGATAATTTATACGCGTCCATTTTCCGTTGATTGCGCGCGGTGTAGTCGGCGATCTTTTTATTGATCGCAGTTGTTCTGTCGGCAATGGCTTTGTCGTTGACTGATAAAATGCCGCTTGCGGAAACGAAATTATCCATCCGCGCCTTCATCTGCGTCGCAATGCCATTTGAGGATGTGAAGAGATCTGATATCGCCGTCGATTTCGAGCCCGAGAGCGTGGCGTTGAATTTCGTCGCATCGGTAATGCTCAGTTTTCCGTCCGAATCGGAGGTGATGCCGATGGCAGCCAACGTTGCCGGATTGCCCGATGTCACCGACGACACAGTCGAATTGACCATCAACCGGAGGCTGGAACGCAGCCGAACATACGTTGAATCGTCCGAGAGGATCTGCTTTGTTTTTAAGAGCGTATCTATTTGCGTCTGCGAACGGACCACCGTGAGCAGATCGTTATATTTCGTCAGAAAATCCTGAACATTCGCTTTAATGGTAGCAGTGTCGAGACCGACCGTGAGCGTTGCGGGCGCATCTCCGGTAGTCTGTGTACTTTTCAGATTGAGCGTGATGCCCGGCAATGCATCGGACACCGTATTGCTCGAACGGGTGATGTCTATGCCGTCAAGAGTAAAATTCGCATCCAGCAGTCCCGTATTGGCATAGTTGAAGCCGGCTGTTGTTGATGTGGATGCAGTTCGTCCGCTCAGCACGCCGCTGGTCAGGCCGATGGAATCCAGCACATTGCCGCCGCCCAGATCGGACAGACCGACAGCATTGACGGCGCCCGTTGTGCGGGAGGTGAAGACCATTTTACTCGTCGTCGGCGTGTCGCCGACCACGGAGGCGCTGACCCCCGACGTTGTCAATTGCCCATTGACGGCGGCGGCGATCTTCGTGAGCACGCCCTGGTTCGTTTCGGTGCCGTCGAGTGTCAGATCGATGGGCGTATTCACGCCGTTCACGCTGATCTGAAATTGCTGCGTTGGTGCATGGTCGAAAATCGCTTTGGCGATCGACGTAAGAGGATTGGAAGTGGCGGTTGTCCCATTGGTCACGCGCGACGACATTGCCATATCGTTCTTTGCGAGTTGGGAAACGAAGAGAGTATGCGTCCCGACCGATTCGCCGGAACTCGCCGTTGCACTCACCACAGCGGTGAGTGTGCTGACAGCTGAATAGACCGTGAATTTGGCGGTTCCGCCGCTATCGACCATGGCATTGGTACTGAGCGACATCGCGGACATCTTCGTCCGAATGGAATTGATGGCGTTCGAACGCGAAGACAGTGATGATAATTGGTCCTGCAGCGCAGTGATGGGTGTAAGCAGTGTTTGACCGTACGCATCGGCCGCCGCTTGTATCTGCGCTGATAGCGATGTTGTGCTTGCCATGATAGTACTCCCGATACCACAGTCCGCAGAGACGGCGCTGTGGTCAAGAAAAATGTTACTTCAACTCAAAAACCTGCGCCCATGCGCCGCGCAATTCCGAGATGACCGCTTCGGCTTGAAGGAAGCGGCCTGCGAAGACACATCGTTTTGAATAATCGTACAATCGATAAAAGCCCGTAGACATTTCCTTATGTTCGAAATTCAACCCGACGATCAATTCATTCAATGCGCGTGTTGCCATTTTTTTATCGCTTTTTTTGCACGACAGAATCACCAAATCATACAGTTTTAAGATAACCTGAACCGGCGAAAGATTCAAGTTCTGCTCCTGATGATATTTGTTTGTCGCTGCAAAGGGATTCATTTTTTGTGACTGTGGTTGTTGGGCGAATGCATGCATAATTTTTCTTCCCTAAATGAACTGCTCAAGAATTATTTGAAACTTCCATGTTTTAGTAAAGAAGCGAGACGCCGTGTGAGGGCGCCTCGCATCATATCACAATCGATTACCGGAACAACTGCAGGTACTGCTGCGGTGAAGAATTCGCCTGCGTCAACTGGGCCACGCCCATCTGCTGCAGGATATTGAGTTTCGTCACCTTCACCTGTTCCATCGCCACATCGGCATCCATGATACGGCTTTGCGATGCATCAATGTTCGTGATGGCACTGTTCAGGTTCTGCTCTTTCACGTCCAAGCGCTGGAGGAGCGAACCGATCTTCTGCAGTGCTGTTTCAGCGTTCGTCGCGGCCGTTCCGAGTGCTGTTGTTGCAGTCCCGATAGCCGTCGCGTCAGTGATGCTTGCTGAAGTGATTGCTGTCAGGCCGCCGAGCACATT
This sequence comes from uncultured Ignavibacteriota bacterium, assembly GCA_903884005.1. Classification (GTDB taxonomy): domain Bacteria; phylum Bacteroidota; class Ignavibacteria; order UBA10030; family UBA8401; genus CAISDA01. The sequence goes on from CAISDA010000088.1 coordinate 172,902, forward strand.
GCTGGCGTCGAATGCAACGCTGACCGATTCAGTCGATTTATACCCGACCTGGAAGCTGCCTGAGTAGCCGCCGCCGCCGGCAACAGAAAGAAGCGATGTGCCGTTAAAATTGGTATTAGTGACGATATCGGTGATTTCAGAACCCAATTGGGCGATATCGCTGGCAATAGCGTTTTTATCCGCAGACGGGTTGTTCGCACCCGCAAATTTTTCCTGCGCCTGAATGATCAGATCGCGAATTGTCTGCAGGGCGCCTTCCGCCGTCGACAACATGCTCTTTGCATCACCGACGTTATTCAACGCCGCGCTATATACGCGCGATCGTGCTTCCATCTGTTTTGCAATTGTGTAGCCCGATGCGTCATCCGCAACCGAGTTGATGCGTTTACCAGTCGCCAACCGAAGCTGATGCACTCCGATTTGCTGCGATACGTTATTCAAGGCGTTATACGCATTCAACGCTTGAATGTTGGTATTTATTCTGGCACCGTTAGACATTGCCATAACTACCTCCGTGTGTGTGAAAATATGTATTCGGGCCTCCATGCCCGAATCGAGTGTAATACCCGTAGTTCAATCATCGGCGAGTAATCTTAAAACTTTAACAATATTGAGTTGAATACATGGTGATATCTGATGGAATTTGGAAACAACCGGAAACGGGCCGACCGATAACAATGAAACGCCCGCAGAGCCTTGTGAGCTTTGCGGGCGTTATCCCACCAACCACCACATCAATTTGATATTACTTGAATAACTGCAGGTACTGCTGCGGTGAAGAATTCGCCTGCGTCAACTGGGCGACGCCCATCTGCTGCAGGATATTGAGTTTCGTCACCTTGACCTGTTCCATCGCCACATCGGCATCCATAATGCGACTTTGCGATGCGTCGATATTGGTGATGGCACTGTTCAGGTTCTGCTCTTTTACGTCCAAACGCTGAAGGAGCGAACCGATCTTCTGCAGTGCAGTTTCCGCATTTGTCGCGGCCGTCGAGAGGAATCCCGTTGCCGTCGTGATCACCGATTCCGAAGTGAGATTAACAGAGGTTATGCCGGACAGTCCGCCGTCCACAGCGTGTCCATCGAACGCAACGCTCACCGTTTCGGAGGCTGTATAACCGACCTGGAAGCTGCCTGAGTAGCCGCCGCCGCCGGCAACAGAAAGAAGCGATGTGCCGTTAAAATTTGTATTGGAGACGATATCGGTGATTTCTGAACCCAATTGTGCAATATCATTGGCGATAGCATTTTTATCGGCAGACGGGTTGTTTGCGGCCGCAAATTTTTCCTGTGCCTGGATGATGAGATCGCGAATAGTCTGGAGGGCCCCTTCGGCCGTTGATAACATGCTCTTTGCATCGCCCACATTGTTCAGGGCCGCACCATACACGCGTGACCGCGCTTCCATTTGTTTTGCAATTGTATATCCGGAAGCATCGTCTGCGACCGAATTGATCCGTTTGCCCGTGGCTAAACGAAGCTGATGAACTCCCTGTTGCTGGGAAACATTATTCAACGCGTTATATGCATTTAACGCCTGAATATTGGTGTTTATACGGGCACCGTTTGACATTGCCATTACAACCTCCGTGTGGTATTGGTATTTTGATTTGTGGGCTTCCGTGCCCGATTGTGTTTGTTGCTCTTGGATTAATTATCGGCACGCACCTGTAATACTTTAACGTTTAATTTTTTTTTATTTACAGACTTAAGGAATCACGCACGACAGCTGCCAATTTGCCATGAATCGCCGTCAATCGTTGGCGCATCTCTGCGTCGTTCACAGAGGGCAGGGACCGGTCTATTACCATGAGTGCTGTGGAAATGTCCTTTGAATTCACGAGCAACTGCAAGTATAACATCAGGACATCTCCGGCATCCGGATGCCGTTCGGTCACGAGCGCAAATGCTGGAAGCGCCTCGGCTTCGCGGCCTATCTCTTTGGCCGCCCGTATCCAAAACAGTAAAAATGTATCGCCCGATTCACCGCATTGAAATGCAGCAACCGCGTCGCTCAATGCATCCTCGGTCCGTTGCATCTGATGCAGTATTAACGCGCGCAAATGTAAAATACTCCCGTTGGCGGGATCCGTTTCATGAGCCTTGGTGATAAGGGACAGGGCCTGTGTGAAATTTTCTTCCCGTGCCATGAACGCGGCAAGGTCATGCAGCGCCGCCGTCATACCGGGTTCGAATCGAAGCGCCGAGGCCAATTCACGCCGTTCATCCAACGGTTTCTGCAGCGCACGGTAAATTGTCGCCCGTTTATAACACATATCCTGCGGAGCGGGCGTGAACTCATCTTCGGCAGGCGAATCATATCCGTTTTTTTTCTTCATCACGATCGCATTGAGATGGAAGAGCGCTTCGTCATATCGTTCCAGACGGTCATTGATGATCGTCAGAAAATAATGCGCGGTATTCTGTTGGGCCAGCATACGCAGCGATTCGTTGGCCCATTGATGCGCACCGATCAGGTCCCCGGTTTTGATCAGGGCATCGGCATACAGGTTGCAAAATGCCGCGCGCGCCGGCTGCGTCACGTCACCGCATGCACCGCCGTCGATCTTCCGGAGGATCAATAGAAGCTGCCCGGCTGCATCATCATTTTTTCCCAACTGCAGCAGCGTTTGAACGTATTTTTTCAACACGAAGAGGTCGTTCGGATGCTCCCGAACATCGAGCGCCAATTGCTCGTAGTTTCGAATCTTCTTTTGATGCAATGCCTCGTCGGGAATGTCGTATCCGACATGATGTATGGTGATATTCTCTTTGCCGATAACGCCGTTCGCCTCCGTGACAGACGGAAGGATGCTCTCGTGTATACGATAGCGAAATACGTAGCACGGATCACGGCGGAATAGACGCGCCTGATCGGAGGAATTACGTATCACCCGCTTTCCTTCTTTTCTTCGGCTGACGACATGGATCTCGTATGCATCGGAAGAGGGACGGCGGATGAGATTGCGCAACCGGTCCCGGTCCCGGTCCTCCAGACGCTCGTCGGCATCCAAATACAGAACATAGCGGCACGAACACTGAGCGAGCGCATGGTTGCGCGCATCGGAAAAATTGCCGTTCCATGCATAATGAAAAATTTTCGCACCGTACGATTCGGCAACCTTCACGGTGCCATCGATGGAGCCCGTATCTACGATCACCATCTCATCCACGACACCCTGTACGCTTCGTAGACAGGCGCCCAGCATGCGCTCCTCGTTTTTCACAATCATACAGAGAGACAGAAACTGCTCCGCAGGCGGCTGCGGCGATCGTTTATTAAATTGAAGTGTCGTATGCATGATCTATCGGTGTCTGTCCGGTCTGAGTCTGTCACTGCGCAGCACTTGCCGCAGGAAAATGCCGGTCCTATATTCATTCAACCAAAGAGTATGCCAAAAAAAATATTGAATAGTCGGCAATTTTCGATTTTTTTAGGGATATTGAAATAATAAAGGAAGAGATCCATTGGAAACTGGTCAATATTACGCATATGTCTGTTTTTTTCTTCAAAATTCGCTTTTTTTGATGGCATTTTTTGAGCAGAGCAACGCATTCAACAGGGCAGGTCAACAGACAGTGTGGGCAGCCGAAAGTTGGTTGTGTATCGTTGTCAAGACCTGGCGCATGTCAGCGTCGGTCACGAACGGCAGTGACCTGTTGATGGCCTCAGCAGCAGCCGGAATATCGGGCATCTGCACAAGCAGCTGTATGTACGACAGCAGCAGATCAACCTCTTCGGGATGTCTTTCGAGCAGAAGTGCAAACGCCGGAAGCGCATCGGCCTCGCGCGCGAACGCCTTGGCTGTCTGTATCCATTGGCGCAGGTGTAGGTCTCCGGCTTCGCCTAAGTGGTAGGCGGTGGCAGCATCACGCAGCGCTTCTTCGTTCCTTCCGAGACGCAAGAGTATACGCGCGCGGAGAGACACAATGGCCCCATCGCCCGGATCCGTCTCGCGCGCCCGTGTGACGAGGGACAACGCCTCTGCAAAGTTCTGTTCCCGTTCCATGAATGCCGCCAGGCGATAGAGGGCCCCCGTCATGCGGGGATCGAACCCCAGCGCAGCAACCAACTCCCGCCGTTCATCGGCCGGCCGCTTCAACACACGATACAGCGCCGCCCGTTTATAACACACATCCTCCGGTACCGGTGTGACATCATCTTCCGCCTCCCACACGTCTCCGGCTGTTCTTTGAAGCACAATCGCATTGAGATGCAGCAGGGCTTCATCATATTTTTCCAGGTGATCGTATATTTTCATCAGGAAATAATGAGCCATATTCTGAACGTTTAGTGCGCGCAGGGATTCATTCGCCCAATGAGCGGCTCCGATATAGTCACCCGTCTTCATCAGCGCGTCGGCATATAAATTATAGAATGCCGCACGCGCCGGGCAAGATACATCTCCGCAGATTCCCCCGTCGATCTTTTGAACCATCGATTGGATCCGGCTCGCCGCCTCGTCATACTGTCCCAGCACCAACAGCGTCTGAGCATATTTTTTCATGATATGCAGATCGTTCGGATGCTCCCGGGCGTCGATCACCAACAGCTCAAAGTTCCGGATTTTTTTTTGCCCGATGGCCTCATCGGACACATCGTATCCGACGTGCAGTATCGTAATGTCCTCTTGTGTGATAACGCCGTATGCTTCCTTCACGGAGGGAAGAATGTTTTCATGTATGCGATAACTGTATCGGTACCGCGGGTCGCGCCGGAACAGGCGGGGCTGATCGGCGACAATCCGGCTTTTTCGCTTCCCTTCCGTCATCGGACTGACAATCCGCAATTCGTAGACATCGGAAGAAGGCCGACGGACGAGAGTGCGGAGCCGGTCACGGTCGCGACGGTCCAAACGCTCGTCCGCATCGAGATGCAGCACATAGCGGCATGTGCAGTGTGCCAATGCTTCGTTGCGGGCGTCCGAGAAATTGCCGTTCCACGCAAAGTGAAAAACTTGTGCGTTGTACGACTCGGCGATTGCCACGGTTCCGTCCGTTGATCCCGTATCCACGATGATGATTTCATCCACGACGTCCATAACGCTTCGAAGGCAATCGCCAAGCGAGTGCTCCTCGTTTTTCACGATCATGCACAGAGACAGCAGCTGCTCGGATGGCGGCTGGGGCGATCGGCCCGTAAAATTTTGTGTCGTATCCATGATCCGTTATGATTGATGCAAAGTATTATTCGGCACATATGCGCGGAGGCACTCTGCGGCCTCACTCACGACCGGATGCCAGTCTCCAATTTTTTCCTGTCTGAAGATGCGCATGGACGCATACCACGGCGTCGTGTCGCGGCTGAGTTCCCAGCGCCAGTCCGGCAATGCCGACAACAGAAGCCACGTCTCTTTTCCCATAGCGCCTGCCAGATGCGCCACCGATGTGTCGATGGTGATGATCAGATCGAGCGATGCGATCGCTCCCGCCAGTTCGGCCATCGAGCGCACGCCAAGATGTTCGATCTCGCGCGGAAGAATGCGGCCGCCGATGTCGTGCTGCAAGCCATAACATGAACACTGCGGCACATCGAACAACGGCGCAAATGCCTGAGGCGTACACGAGCGGTAGTGGTTTGCCGGGCTGAGCCGGGCGCCTTCCCACGCCAGACCGACCTTCACCGTGTCGGGGGAAAATGAAAATCTGTCCGCCCATTGCCGCAGGGCATCCGGCGGCAGATATCCTTCGCCCGATGGGATTGTCTGCGGCAGTGTTGCACAACGAAGAGGCAGGCTGGCGAGCGGCACGTGATAATCGAACGGTTCGGGACATGCGGCAAAGCGTTCAAAGATCCTGTCCGCGCCCGTCACTGCGGAGACGATGGGAATTAATTCATCTTGGCACTCAACAAGCACGCGCGCGCCGAGGTTCTTCACCACACGCAGATATCTCACAAACTGAATCGTGTCCCCGAATCCCTGTTCGCACCACACCAGCAGAGTTTTTCCTTCGAGCGATTCCCCGTTCCACATGTGCGGCTGCGCGCTGCGCGCATTGAGCGCACGGAAATCCTCTTTCTGCAGACGCCATTCCCACTCGCGCCATCCTTCGTCGTAGCTGCCTTCGCGCAGCAGCAGCGATGCGCGGAACATATGGATCATTGGAACGCTTGGCTGCAGACGCAGGGCGGCATCGATCCACTGCAACGACTCCCGCATCATTCGCTTGGCTGAGAACGCAAACGCGAGATTATACATCGCCGCGGCATCGCCGGCATTGAGTTGCAGCGCCTGGCGGCAGCAAGTGATGGCAGTGTCGTGCTCGCCGATCTTCGAGAGCGCCCCGCCCAACAGCATCCATGTATCGCCGTCACCCGGCTGATGCTGCAGGAGAAAATAAAAAATCTCTATCGCTTCATGATACTTCGCCTGTTCCAGGAGCAATGAACCCATCTCAACATATGCCTGCCAAAATTCCGGATTTAATACTGTCGCCGTTGTGTAATATCGTTGTGCCTCGTCCAGCGATCGCTGCATGTGTCTGCATCGGCCGAGGACGAAATGGAGCATCGCTTCGGAAGGATGCCTCAGGCGCTGTTGATCCCACAGACGCGAGGCTTCGGCGAAATCGCCTGCATCGAATAATTGTTCCGCGCGATAAAACTCCCGGCTCTCTTCATCGCCGTGAAACGGAGAAACATACGCTGCTGTGTGAGCCATGATACAATTCCGCCTATGCCGTGTCAGTTACTGTTCGAGATGACCCGGTCTAAATACGATAAATTCTGTAGCGCAACTTCGTTCGAAGGATCGAGAACGATCACCTTGCGTATCGATAGGGCGGCGTCCTGCCAGTTCTTATCGATGATCTCCAGAACGGCTAGATCGTTTAATGCGCCGATGTGAGCGGGATGTGATGTCAGCAATCGGGTGAGAATCGTGCGCGCCTTTCCGGTCTCCCCTGCGTCGATCAATCTTTCGGCTTCCTCAATATCCTTTTCGATGTCCAGCGCTTCAGCCACGGAAGCGGCTGTCTCATGAGGCGCTGCGTGTCCGATTGCAGCCGCATTCCCCGAGAGATGCGCGAGGGCGTGCCTCAATTCACCATCGTCCGGATTCTGTGCGAGCATCGTTCCGGCCACCGTCATCGACGTGTCACGGAACCCCTTCTCCCCCAATGCGAGCAGGTTGTTCGCGGAGATAAACACGGCATCGTTATCCAGGTTCAACGCCATCAAGAGTACCTGATGGGCCGTTACCATGGTGCCATGGTGAATGGCTAGTTCCGCCTTCAATGACAGAGCGCGCGAAAGGAGCGTTTTCGCTTTCTGCGCCAGACGTGTTGTCTCGGCCTGTGCTGTTCCCTGCTGATGCTGCTGGTATGAATACAGATGAAATTGCTCCGCGAAGTTATGAATCGTATGCAACAACAGCGGCCGCATACGCGCTTCAACGACCGCGTACTGCCCTTGCTTTGTTAGACGCCAGCAGTCGTCGAGCAGCGCAGTCGTATCGTCTCTGCAGACATCCGCAGCGCCGCTCAGGATATTTTCTCTCGACGATTTTGGGAGTGGCAACGCGCGGCCTTCAACGGCCCTTCGTGTGCCTTCCAGGAATGCTGTCCCAAAACGCTGGTCGGGTTCAAGGTGCATTCCCTCGGCCCATTCGTTCCATGCATTGATGAAGATCAGACGCTTCTCCGGGGACCGGCCGGCAACCCTCTCCACTTCGAGGTTCAGCCATCGTTCATAGGCTTCCGGAGATGAATTCCGAAGTATCGTGGCGCGGTCGCCGAAGCGGGGCGAGTTGTCCCACCCGCAGACCACCGTGGCATATTCATCCTCACATTTGATCGATCGGTCGGTACGCTGTTTCATCGAGGCGGCGGCATCGGTATAATCGAAGACGCGGCCCGGAAGGCCGGCAGGAACAAGCTGACTCGGAATTTTCCGCATTCGATCCCTGGCCGACGTCCGCCGTTCTTCGCCGCGGTTGAAGACATCGTTGAAAAACGGCATGTGATAGAGTTCACCATCGAACCCCCGTGTCTTCCAATCGATGTGTTCCTTTTCGAACACGGTTTTGAACGCGATGAGGTACAATCCATTCAGGCCGTTGGCCTTGGCCATCCGCCTCCATGCTGCAATCGTTCCGGCCACGTCGGGCATATGTGCCGGACGATAAATGCAAAATACAGGCTTGCCGTCCACGGTCATATACCGTCGATCTCGGAATGCCGAGAGCAACAATTGAAAATGCGCCGCGTCATCTTCCGGTCCGGGATATTCCTGCGCCTGAAACACATTGGTGTCCGTTCCATTCCACTGTCTCGTCCACGGTTCATTGGCCCATGCAAGGCAGAATGGAAAATCCGGTTCACCTGATGTGAGCACTTCGCTAAAGGGGAGCTCCAACAAACGCTTCCCGTTGCCGAACCAATAATGCCAATAACAGAATCCCTCAATGCCATGGGCACGGGCGAGTTCCGCCTGCGCTTTTCTCGCCTGCGGCATACGCAGATCGTAGTAGCCAAGGTCGGCCGGAACGTGCGGCTGGTAATGTCCCGGGAAGAGGGGGGCCGCCATGCCCGCATTCGTCCATTCGGTAAATCCTTTCCCCCATTGTGCGTCGTTTTCGGGGATCGGATGAAATTGCGGCAAATAGAAGGCGATGGCCCTGGCCTTCTTTCCATCGACGGTGTGCTGAGCAGGCGCGTGATTGAGCACGGAGTCGAGATGCACTCGGGCAGCCTTGTCCTTCACAGCCGCTCCGATATTTCGTTCTATAGCTTTGAAGACATCATCGACACTGATTGCCGACACGTTTCCTTCCGCATAGAGCAGTTCGGCATTCGTGCCATCGGCATATTCGCCGCTGTATGGCATGTAGTGCTTATACACTTTATAGGTGCCCAACAGAATAATGCCGAATGTGCCGACTGCATTGGCAAGGTGCGCTGGACCGCTGTCTATTCCCACAAAGAGTTCGGCGCGACGAATGACTTCCGCCGTTTCGAGTATCGAGAGACGCCCGCAAAAATTGACGGCCGAATTGAGAACGGCTGTGAATCCGATTTCAAGAAGGGGAAGGCCGATGCTGTCTGCAATTTTCCTCGAGAGCGCATCCCATTGCTCCTTCTTCCAATCCCTGCATCGTTCCTTCGATTGCGCATGAACGGCTATGAACCGGGAAGGAAGGTTCAACGAATCGACTGCGTGCCGAACATCGTCGCTCACGTACACTTTCGGCGCATCGTTCAATGCCGGAAGTCCGGCTCCCAACGAAAAGGAGGCGAGAAGACTTCCGTAGGAATAATATGTCAGATCCTTCACATGTAGATTGCCGTGCGTTTTTTCCAGCGGTGTCTTGCATGCGGGACAGTATCGGTGATTGATGTGAAGGTCTACAATTTCGTCGAATATCAAACTTTCACGGAGCAGGATCCATTCGGTGACGCATGAGACAACGTACGTTTCGTCGATCGACGGATGACTATCGATGAGCTCCCGATACTCGCTCCTCACACACCAGACGATATACGCATGGGGATTTTTGAGGCGCACATGACGCGCCACGGGTTCACAGGCGACAATATCACCCATGTGTTCGATCAATCCGACGGCGATAATTTTTTTCGGGCGGTAACAGACTTCGCGCTCGTCCTCACCCGAACAGGGGGCGATGTATGTGTGCGCGTCAGACACGATCAGGCAACCACGCTGACTGCGGCTAAAATTGCGGCATCTACTTTTTCCAGTCCGCGCCGGGCGCCCGGGTTTTCCCCGTCGAGTTTCACGGCCCACTCATACATCAGTTTTGCATTCCCGTCTTTGTTGCGAAGATAAAATATCTCGCCCAACCCGACGCATGCCTGGCTCGATTCGGGATCGAGATTGAGCGCATTCTCGAAGCTCAGCATAGCATCGTCGAGCTTTTCAAGACAGAGCTGGCTGAATCCTTTGATCACTTCCAGCGCCGAGAGTTGGGTGTCGTCAATCAATTCGATTTTCTGCGATTCGACGAGGTACACGGCGGCCACGACTTCATCATAGCGCTTCTGCGTAAAGAGAAGATCAATTTCGTTGGTCAGGACTTCGAGTGGTTCGGTATTGTGCATTGTTGCCTCGGGTTAGGTCGGTTCACTATTCACGGTTTTTTCGGTCACTTTGATTATACTTCAAATTATATGCCATCATTACACATCGGACCCGATTATTTTCGTGAAAATCGGAATTCTAAGCGTGTGCAGTTATGTGTGTATATTTTCACCATATTTTGCGCAATTGGTGCACATTTTTCCGCCTAGCCCTGCACGAAGAGCATCCATTGCACTGGACGGAAGAAAATTTGGCGCACTTGTGAAGAGGAATATGAATGTATTTGCAATAGTGGTTGATAATAGCCAATTCTATCCGCCCTTGTTTCATTACTCATACCGCCGGCAGACGAAGGCCATCCCCCCAAAAAAAAGAACGGTGTGCAGCTTTTTCAGCCGCACACCGTTCATTGGATTTCACATTATTTCTACATCTGGAGCGTTACTTCACTAGCATCATTTTCTTCACTGAACTGAAGTTCCTATCGCCAGCCAATGAACTTGCTTTGATGGTGTAGAAGTAGATGCCGGAGCTCATCTGTGAGGCATTGAAATCGACTTGATGGTATCCGACAGTCTGAATTCCGCTGAACAGCGTTGCAACTTCTTGTCCGATGATGTTATAAATCCGGATGTCAACTTTACTGTCCATCGGCAATGCAAATTCAATCGTTGTGCTCGGGTTGAACGGGTTCGGATAGTTCTGTGCAAGATCATAGTCCGTCACAACCGTTGCACCCATTCGTGATATTTCCGCTTGTCCGCCTTTGACGTCGCTTGCGATATTCTGCAATTTGTTGTCCACGACAGTCGATGCGCTAATGCTGATCTGACTGTTCGTGCCGCGTTTGGCTTCTTTGTTCACAACGTATTTGAACAGCAGCGCCGGTCCATCCTGAACGATCGGATTAATAACGTTCGAGAAATCCGTTCCTGCGATTCTTAACAATCCCTTTGCATCAGATTTGGCAGTGAGGTACCAATTTTTGCCTTGGGGAATCGTTGCGCCAGCCTTATATTCACCGGTATATGTTAATACTGACGGATCGACCTGCAGACTTGCATTGAAACCGCCGACCGTTTCTCCGCTCAGATTGATATTCATCGGGATCCACACGACATCTCCGGGACGGGCTTTTATGGTTGCATCCGTACTGAATATCACCGGTGTTGCAGACGATTTGTGAATTCTCGTCACTCTCGCGGCAGTGCCATAACTGAAGTTGGCATCACCACGCAGCACGGCGAAGAAATCCTGATTCGTCTGTTGGTTATGAAGCTGGGATTTAATGCTGTGCTTCTGGCCCTTGAACCAATTTGTCAGCGAATCCGGACCAACTGATTCAAACGTTTCAAGCGACGTGGAGTCGATAAAGATCCAATTGGAAAGACCAATTCTCGACAGGTACGTCGAATCGACTGAGGTTTCCATGATCGCCATCGCATCTACCGTATTGACCAGACTATCTCCATTGACATCTGCGGCTATACGATTCCGCACCGTGAGCGTATCCAACCAACCTCTAAATGCGATCTGCGCGTCAGCAACGGTGATGGCAGCCAAGCCTGCCGGCAAATAGATGCTCGCAGCCGGTGCAACAGTCATCGTATCGTTTCCTGCAAACGGTTCTCTGCTGCTCATCATATAGGAACCGTTTGTGACATCATAGGTTAAATTATTGATCGGTTTCAATTTGTCTGAATATGAGATCAAGCTGTCTCCCGAGACCGAGTAACTCGAACTGCCATCCCATTTTCCATGGAAATATTTGATGCTGCCCGCGATGCTGGAGTATATCCCGATCGCACCATCGACCGAACCGGAAACATCCAATGAAAGCGCATTCTTACCGGCTGCAGCGAGGGACGCGTTTTTAATCGTTAATGGAGTTGTGGTTCCGATAATCGCCTGACTGTTATTGATCTTGAAGAGCAGTCGCAGCAATTCCTGGCTCTTGATGCCGGCGCCCGTTGTATTCTTAAAGCCAGACACTCTCACATAACTATTATCGGCACCGGACTTATGGGACGAATCCGTCTGTATGATCCATTTGCCGCCTGACAATTCTGAAGAATAGCTGAAGTCATGGTATTTGACAACGGAAGAATCAAATGTCACCTTGAAATCAAATCCTTTCAGCGAATCGCCCGCAACACCATCGGCGAACGTAATGGGAACCCACACAGAATCCGCAGGGTTGGCATAGACCGTGCCTACTGTAAATACGGCTCCGCCGCTTCCGATTGAGAAGAGACCGGATTTTCCAGTGTCTGCAAGAGCAGTCGTCGCTATGACAAAGCACTTCGTGGTAGTGACATTTTTTGCGCCGGTGAAAAAGTATAATACGCTATCTGTCACAGCAGACGAATTGACAACCGTTGAGTCGAGGTACGTTGCACCAGAGTCCAATGAAAGTTTGATTTTAGTGACATTGGAACCAGTTGTATTACTCCACACAACATAGGAAGTTCCCGATGCTACGGTCGCTCCGGCTGCCGGCGATGTAACGGAAACGTTCTTTCGCAATGTGAACTTGGCGGACCAGGCTGTATCAAGGTCACTATTCGTTATTTTTACGTAACATTTTGAGGAATTACCGGTCATTGCAAATAGCACGCTATCGGTAGTTCCCGGTTTACTGATTACTGTCGCGGTAGAATACGTCACAGAGTCCGTCGTGATACTGATGCCGGTCACTGCAAAATTTGTCGCGTTCGTCCATTTGACATAGTATGAGCCGGATGCAAGGTTGTCCGTCACGACAGGTGACGTTACAGCCAGCGAACCACGGGTGCCCACGATGAACGCCGCCGATACGGCCGTATCGGCCAATGTTGAAGTTATTTTCACCACACTTGTGTGATTGTGCGCGCCGTTGGGGATACGATACATAACACTGTCCACCGAAGCCGTATCAGCGCCTGTCATTTGTGTTGCGGTTGTGTAGGTTGTTCCATCCGCAGCGTATTTGATCGAATCGGGTGTTGCACCGAATGATTCATAGATGACTTTAATAGATCCACGTCCGACTGAATCACCTGCTGCGGGTGTCGTTACAAATAGGAATCGTTTTGCTGCCCACGTATCAAAAAACGCCTTGCGTGACGGTTTGACGGCAAAACTGAGATTATATGTCTTATTGGATCCGGTCGTGTTATTATAAGTGAACCCTTGTTTCAGGAATGTTGTTTTTTGCGAGTCTGTAACCGCAACCAGCGAACTGGACTTAAAACCAAAATATTCGTTATAGTTTTTGTCATACATCGCCGAGAGCGTAACGCTATCCGGGCCGAAACCTGCAGCAACTGCCGGGTTTGTTATCGCTGTCCGCACCGGTGTGGTTTTCACTAAAAACACTTTATCCCGGAGAGAGTCGCCGCTGAGCTTCCATGACGAAGCGAGGGTCACGGTCTTCGTTGTCTCAAGCGTGATTGCCATGTCGACGGTCACACCGGAATCGGCATGCGCGATGGTAAGAACCTTCGAGCCTGTTTTTCCGTACTTTCCGGCATTAATGTATGTATACACACTCGTATCGCTCTGTTCTTTCCAGGACGACAGCGTATCGCGCGATCCTGTTCCGCCCAGACCTAATCCGTTCGCATCATTATAGGTGGCATCCAATATCTGCTTGTTTGACCCCCGTACATACGTCATGCGGCTAATGCCGCTCAATGTGTCATGGTTCAGTGTCAATAACGCATTGCCTGTATTTGTAATCGATGCCGCTGGCACACCGATCTTAAAAGTGGCTTTTGAATAGACCCAATAGCCGAAGGTAGTGGAAGTCAATTTTGCTCTGACTTTCCAGTTTCGAATAGCGGTGGTCCTTGCCAAGACCGAATCGAGAGTAAATGTCGTGTCATTCGCGGTAGTTCCGACACGAACATATCTCTTCCATTTTCCCACATCCGTTGCGAGAGGGATCGCATTGTTGGACGAGTCTGCAGCAGACGTCAATAAGCAGAATTCGTACCCCGCTGTCGCAGTCGACACTTTGCCCCAAACAAAAGTTGGCTTCGTCGAAGTAACGGATGCATTACTTATTGGTGATTTTGGGGCTTGCGCATAAACGGATGCGCAAGAGAGCAAAAGCAGTAGGGCAGAGAAAATTTTACGCAGAACTACCTCCATGTAATTGAATAATGTAAATCCAG
>CAISDA010000089.1 GCA_903884005.1 uncultured Ignavibacteriota bacterium
AGATACTGCCGCTATGCAAGCGAACGGTGCTTGATCGCAGGGCGATGGCTGAGCAATATCAGGAGATGATAGCGTCTGGATTCTGCAGCAATCAGGCAGACGTCGCACGGCATTTCGGAGTGAGCAGAGCGTGGGTGACGATGGTTATGAATACGAAAAAATACTGAAGGAAATCGACGATAGGTCTTCGGAAATGAACTGGCTCTGGAAATTAGCCTTCATTTCGTATATTTGCATTTATTGCCGCCCTCGGTTGAGTAGCGTCATGATTACTCTTTTCATTGTATCCTTTTCTTCCGGTTTACTCTCGGCGACGAGTAACGTTATAGAAGCAAGTGTCTCACTGTTGATTACCGGTTTTTGGTCCGGCATATACAACATTGAATTACGGTTTAGAAAATATAAAAAGATCGCTGCCGCAATACGTTTGTTGCCATCGATAAAAGAATGGTTTTTAACTATCAGATACAGGAGCATGGCGGCCTTCTCTTCAATGCTCGGATACAATTCCTTGGCATCAAACACTTGATAAATCTGTCGTACAGAGCTGATAAAACTATCGTCTTTGGGTGTTCCGAATAATATGGAATCGAATTGTGATTTCATTTGATAGACGATTTTATAAAATTCATCCGGTTCGATGACGACGGCCTCTCGTGCCGTGGAACCACGGGTGTCAAGTTTTTCATTATCATAATCATCGAGCAACGTTAGTCCCTTTGAAAAATCCGAAAGGACCCGTATCAATTCTTTAACTTCTTCGATGGTTTCAGTTTTCTCGAGAACACTTCGCTCAATTAATGTTATTGCCGATTTGAGTGTCACTATTTCTACGTTTTTCTCCTTCAAACGTTTCTCATTGAGGAGATACCCCTTCGTCATATATTCTTTTAGAATTCGGTTCGCCCAAATACGGAATTGCGTGCCCTGTTTTGAATTGACACGGTATCCAACAGAGAGGATCATATCGAGGTTGTAGTAAGTAATCTCTCGAGTGACATTACGGCTTCCTTCCAATCGAACTTGTGCAAATTTTGCACAAGTTGCTGTTTCTTCGAGTTCACCCGTTTCAAGGATATTTTGAATATGCCTTACAATGGAGGTCCTATCCGTATCAAACAGCGATTCCAGTTGATATTGCGTCAACCAGAGCGTTTCATTAAAGAGCTTTACATCAGTTTGAACAGTTCCCTCGGAATCCGTGAAAATTACGATTTCACCCCGATTTTCAGCTGTTTCCTGATCCATACAACCTCCATTAATTTGCAAGTCAAACTGCACAACTTTATGTGCTGTGTCAACTTCCTTCCAATCCGCAAGATAAATAAAGAAAAAGCCACTGGTTAGCGCGCCCCCGTGACTGACACCGTTTGTTCGCAGTGGATCATTCTGGTCATTCTCGGACCCACATTCGCGGCCAACCATATTCACGCGCTACTGTGCGTGTCAGTTCACGAATCAACTGACTACCCGCATCGGAGTTTGTCATCACTACCATTCCCCGGCCAATTCCTGCGAACGCCACTGCATAGCACGTGAAGCCCGCATTGCCACCACTATGCCGGTACCGGAACGCGTTGCCTTCACCGGACTGGCCAAAGCCTTGGCCGCTTCCACCGGACACCTTCGTAAGCATCGTACGTGCGCTCGTTTGCTCCAGTAGGCCGCCGGACTCTCCGCGATAGGATCGTCCCACCGCGAGCATGAAACGTGCGAGGTCCGAGGGTGTGCTCCACAGGCCCGCCGGAGCGAGTTCGGGATACACATGGTATTTGCCGGGAATGGATACCCCGGTGTCATCATACCCTGTTGCTGCGCGGCCGAGGAGTTTGGCTGGAAGCGGCTGAGCAAATGTGCTGTGCGCCATCCCTGCCGGTTTCAGAACGAGATCCGTAAGGAGGGAGTCGAAGCTCCTGCCCGATTTTTCCTGCATCAAGAGTTGCAGCACGACAAAGCCGCCGCCCGAGTAGCTCTCTTGTGCCCCAGGAATAGTGTCGACGCGAACGAGAGGCGAGTTTGCCGGCGGCTCTCCGTTGAGGATCTGCTGCACGGTCGGCAGCGCGTCGCCTAAACGGTAGCCGAGGAAACCGTGAACATTGAATCCGGACATATGTGTCACTATCCGGCGAGGCGTAACTTTCTCGACCTGCGTAAAGCGATTGTTGGGTACAGCCCAGCTCTGAAGTTGAGCGTTCACGTCCTGATCAAGCGAGATGCGTCCCTGTTCGACGAGCCGAAACATACCTACGGACGTCACGGGCTTTGAAATTGACGCGGTTTGGAACATCGTGGCCGTGTTGACGACCGTGCCTGTGTTCTGGTCTTTAACTCCGTAGCCTCTGGCCCACACGATCCGACCGCTATCGAATACTGCAATGCTGAGACCTGGCACCTTGAGGGCGGCCATCCGACTGAGAAGCGACTGGGCTGTTCCATTGTCCGCGCCGGCCGCGTCGATGGCAAAGATGTCATTCTCTATTCGGGCAATGCGTTAGTATGTGTCCGTATCGTCGGGAGCCAAACGCAGTGCACACGGGAATGCCCCGGCCATGCAAAGAACCACGACGCCCATAACAATCCATAGTCTATGGAAACCTCTGACAAGGCGATGCCAATGGGAATCTGCAAGACAGGATGCTGTTTGCGTAAGTCGTCTTATGGTTTACTCCTTCTGGGCCTATGGTTCACTGCGCATTCTAACGGACTGGAGCAAAGCTGCGTTGCAAAGTTTTATTGCGGCCACGCACATTGCCGTTTGATTTGCTGAAACCTTTCGTCGCTTCCTCATACGTAACGGGTATAACAACCTGTTACGTTACTGCCGCGAACGTCACACGTTGATGATCATAATCGTCAAGTAATTCCAGAGCGAACGTATAATCTTTTACCACACAAAAAAGTGCTGTCTTTTTCTTTTGCCATGTGATCCCCTTGGTCAAAGTATACAACTGTGAAAGTCAATATTGGGAGAAATTACCTTTAAAACAACAAAACCCCGAAGTGTGAACTTCGAGGTTTCGATTTAAAACATCACCGGGGAGTCAGTTTGACTCCCCGGGTAGGGTGGCTCCGCGATAGGCACGGGGACTCTAACCCGCTTTCTCTTGAAATCCCCATTGTTTTCGCCAATTCCGCCAAGGGTGCCCAGCATATTGTCATCGATCCGGTCCGGTTGTCGTATTATTTGGACCTTAGCGGCATAGAAATCGATTCATTAGTCCAGGCCAATCTCTTGCGTCGAGTAACCATTCGAGTGCCCAAGCAAAAGATCGACTATCGGCAGCTCGCTGTCTCCTATCAAGAAAAGTTGGAGAGCGGTATCTTCCCAACACGAGCTTCGCTGGCACTTCATCTAGGTGTGAGCAGGGCGTGGGTAACCAAAGTGATGAACCATTGATTATTGTGATTGAAGTGAAACATATTCTATTGGCCTCACCATTGCTTAAACTCAGAGGTCCTGTTCTTGCTTGTGAGCGATCTGGTAAAAATTTCATCTCCACTCTGAATCAACCCTGGACCCGGCATTGGTTGAAAAGCGTTCACGAATATCCATACCGACTCGGGCAGGCCTCCCGGTCTTGATCCAGATTGGACACCAGAGTGTGCGTCCAGCGGCGAGCACACGCTTGTCTCGCATGCGTATAATTTCGGTAAATCGCTCAAATTTAAATTCGTCGGCCTCTCCCACCCACGTCCGGGCAATAATATCATCATCAAGTTTGGCCGACGTATTATACTGTATTTCATGGCGCACAACGACCCACACGATTTCAGCCTTCTGCTGATCCGATGCTGCATTATTCCAATGTGCAACCGCGGCGTCCTGGACCCAACGGAGATAGACTACATTGTTGACATGCCCAAGCTCGTCGATGTCGTCCATTTTAATGACAATAGGAAGATCGAACCGTTCTGTTAATGGATTATTACTCATACTCCTCCATTTGGATGTCGTCCCCAATATCATGTCCTGTCGCCACTCTATAATAGAACTTGTGTTGTAATAAAGGTGCGTCCTTTGTAATTCCATGTACGATATCATTGATCCTGTCAATACTTAAATATCCGGGAGAAGCAGAAATCACACCCAAAAGTTGTGGAATGCGTTTTACCAGGAGCATTGAACTATGATAACCAAACCAGGAGTGTCCATAAATAATGACTTGGTTTTTATCAACGTTCAAGTTCTTTTCGGAGTAAGGAATCAGTTCATCAAAAATAAAACCATCCAATGTCTCGCCTAACCCATCCTTATTATCAGTGCTCCAAACAGGTTCTTTACTTCTTCGTCCACTTCCGGCATTAATTGAAATTGCAACTGGTCGTTGAATTTGACCGAAAACAGCCATATAGTCGATGTAATGTATGGCGAATAGTATCAGCCGCGGGGAAATCCTCCATAGTCAAGAATCGTTCAGCTTTTACAAAGACTCTTCGTTGGATCACCTAAATTTTCAGGAGAATGCCTTTGCCTGTGTGTTTCGAATTTCGAATGAAGATCAGCATCAGCGCCATACCTATCAGAGGCAGCAGGCTTGCGACGATTAAAATCGGGGTAAAAGAATAACGGTCGGAGACCCATCCGACCAGGAATGTTGACGCAATGGTAAGAATGCCTGCCGCTGTTCCGCTTAATCCGCTGACGGTAGCAACTGAATTGCTTTTGAAAAGGTCCGAAGGAAGTACAAGCACCATCGTGCACAATGTTGCGTAGGCAAACGTTGAAATTGCAAACAACCCGGCGATCGCAAAAAGGTTGGACATGAATGCGGTCGGAATCAGCATCGTCATACCAACGGAACCAAAGATAATAACAGCAGTACGTGCACGTCTCACCGACCATCCGCGGTTAATGAGGAAGCTGGAAAATCCGCCGCCCGCGAAATTTCCGAGGTCCGCAGCCACAAAGGGAATCCAGAAGGCCACCAATGTATCTTCCGGTGAAAATCCCTTGGAAACAAGATAGATCATGAACCAATCTGCAATGAAGAACCATACGGGATCGGATAGTGCACGCCCGGCGATGATACCCCAGGTTTGCGGGAGCCGCAATAACGTACTCCATGACGGTGGCGGCTGATCTGCGTACATCACATTTTCAGAGGCGAGAGCATCTTTTCGGTCATCCATGATCATCTTCAGTTCCTCCTGCGAGATGCGCGGATGCTGTTCCGGAAGGTGGTAGAGCATCCGCCACGCGATCAACCAAAGGAAGCCGAGCATACCGGTAACAATGAATGCGGGACGCCATCCGCCGAACGCGTGATACAGCCAGATGACGAGCGCGGGCGCGATTGCCGCACCGATCGAAGACCCGCTGTCGAACAGGGCGACAGCCCAACCGCGCTCGCGCCTGGGGAACCACTCCGAGACGGCCTTCGTCGCTGCCGGCCAGTTCGGCGATTCGCCAAGCCCCAGCAGGAACCTAAAAAACGCAAAGCTCTGCAGACCGCCAGCCAGTGAGGTGAGCATGGCGACTATAGAATACCATGTTACGGTTATAGTAATACCCATCCGTGTTCCAACCCGGTCCATCAATCTGCCAAGCACTGTCTGACCGATGGAATACGCTACTCGGAATGATATCACGATCAGGGCGTAATCCTCGTTCGTCCATCCGTAATCTCTTTTTAAAAATGGCGCGAGCGCGGACAACGTTTGCCTGTCGATGTAATTCACGATGGTTGACGCAAAAAGCATTCCACCGATCCACCAGCGCAGGTTCTTGATCGGGCTTAATCGGCGAGAGTCCTTTTTTTGATAGGTCATTTTTTATCGATATTGAAGATGAGTGTTGCCTGCCCTGCGACTTTTTGTTGGACAGGGCTGTCATAATTCCGGAGGTCATTCCCCTTGAGAAGAATGTTGCCGGACAAAGTATCGCCAATGGAAACGAACACCTTTGCCGATCCCCGGGTCTTTGTATTTTCCACGGAAACGTTCTTTGAATTGGCAATCGATATCACGCATGCTGCGTTTGAAGCGACTTGAGCAGTCAATCCATTCACCTCTGCTCCATCAACATCATCCAGCGTGATGGCAGGACGCAGGTCTTCTTTTCCGTTCGCGAATTCAATGTCCGTCATTTTCAAATTGCTGACATGGCGTGCGAACAAACCATAGGCCGGAGTCACACCAAGTCTCTTGGGCTCCGGATAGTTCCTGTAGATGCCTTTGCTGTCGATATACCCTTTGTCCAATTCCGGGAATATTCTTGCCGCATGTTCCGCTGTGCCGCCTCCCAAATATAAGATCCTGATATTGTGCAGACGAACATTCTCAATGGGATGTCCCGGTATGCCCGTGATCTGGATGCCGCTCATAGAATCGGCGACAACGGCGGTGACATTGGATATGGAGATGTCTCTCACGATCCCGACGGTCACACTATCGGGCCCCCTGTTGCGTCTTCCATGAGTGATATAGATCGGATAGTCGTCAACGTTCATCATACTGAGATTGGAAATGGTGACGCCCTCCATGATGCCGCCGTCCACTTCTTCGAGAGCCAGACCCCGACAATCTCTGAATGCGCAATTCGATATCGTTACATTTCGGAGACCGCCGTTCGATTCCGTCCCAAACTTGATCCTCCCCGTTCTGGACTTGCTCGGTTTCATGGTGCCATCGAGAAACGTCCCTTCCTCAAATCCGGAGACCTGACAATTCGTGATCGTCACGTTCTCAGTAACGACTCTTTTTCCCAACGAATAGGAACTCTTCAGGCAGATACCATCATCCTCCGGTGAATTGACCCTGCAATTCGACACTGTGGCGTTTTTGCAGCAATCCAGATTGATGCCATCACGGTTAGTATCAATGGTAATATTATCGATAGTGATGTTCGTGCAACCGGTGAGGATAACCGCAAAATGTCCTCCATGGAATATCGTGATGTCCCGTATCAACACTTTCCGGGAATTCTTGATCGCAATAGTTTTGTCTCCCAGTCCGATCGGTCCTTCTCCAACCTCTTTATCTTGACGCGTGAGCCCGCCCCCCTGAATCATCCCAGTGCCGGTAATCGAAACGTCTTCGATATTTTCACCCCAGATCAAGCTGTTGTGAAAATAGGTATGACCTCCGTCCTGGTACGCCCTGCCTTCAAATGCTTCGGGCGGATCGTATGCATTCAACTCCTGTGGAGCCCCTATAATAATAGCACCTGCATCAAGATACAGATTCACGTGGCTTTTGATGTGGATACTGCCGCACAGGTACGTGCCCGAAGTAATGATGACTGTACCTCCGCCATTATTTGCACACGCTTCGATGGCCTTGTTGATAGCCATATTGTCCAGATTTTTTCCGTCACCAAGAGCGCCATAGTTGCGAACGTCGTATCCTGTCGGTTTCGGAGCCGCGCATACCGAACCAAGGACACAGAGCGATCCCCATAGGATAATGAAGAATGTATCTCTTCTAATAGTAGCAATATGCATCGGAGGCCTTCGTTAATATTGTTTTAAATTCACAGTATTTTTTTTAATAACTAATCATTGCGCACGTTCAATATTGCACAACGACTTGACCTGCCCTTCTTTCGCTTGTTTGAAAATTTGGATGCAATTCCGCACATCATTGCCTGTCATAAACACGCTTTCAGTTTCTGAGTCTTGAACCGCCAGAAAGCAATCCGTCTCGCCTCTTGACCTGGAATTCTGCACAACAACATCGCTGCTGCGGGCCGCACCGATCACATACGGAGCGTCTTTCGAGATCACGGCATCCAACCCGTCGATCCGCGCGTCATGCACAT
Source organism: uncultured Ignavibacteriota bacterium (assembly GCA_903884005.1). GTDB lineage: Bacteria > Bacteroidota > Ignavibacteria > UBA10030 > UBA8401 > CAISDA01. The sequence continues at coordinate 7,760 of CAISDA010000089.1, forward strand.
CGTCGACCATGATCGCCGGCCGCTGGTCCTGCTTTCTGACGGCGATGGAAATGTTATTCATCCGTATCCCGCGGGCATGGCGTATAAAAAACCCGTACGCAGGCAGCATTCCGCCCCACATTGTCGCTTCCGGATACTCTGTTTCCAATTCCGGCAATCCTGTTTTATACTCTCCTTTAAGGGCTCCTCCGCTGAACTCGATGCTCATGTTGCTGAGCATGATGTCCTCAACAGCATGACCCGGTATTCCGGTGATAGAACAACCGAGACTCTTCACATTTTTCGCGATGATATTGGAGATCGCGACATGTTTGAATGTTCCAACACCCGGCACAGGCACACTGTCCGTGTGTTTCCGCGCCCTGTTCCCCAACCGGAGAAATATTGGCACGAGGGGGCCGTCGATGATGATGTTCGAGATCGTGACATCTTCAAGAATGCCCCCATCGACTGTCGCAAGCGTGATGCCGCTAATACCTTCAGGCCATCCAAAGAAGACTGATTTCACCCGCGACGGTTTCACGACAATATTGGAAACAGTGATATTCCTGAAACCGCCCGTTGATTCAGTACCAAGTTTGATCGCGTTGTTGTGGCAGCTGATCACGCAGTTCGTAACGACTATATTTTCCGTTATGGCAAGAGAGGTGCTTTTCAGTGTAATGCCGTCATCATCAACGTCGCCAATGCAATCGGAAATCACCACATTAGAGCAACCGTCAATATCCATCATGTCGTTGTTCTGGTTGGCATGATTGTAGACTTTGATCCCCCTGATAACCAGGTCACGGCACGCCAAGTAGTGCTGCATCCAGGAAGCCGAGTTCTGCAGCGTCACATCTTCCACTGTAACGTCCTCACATTCGATAAATCGAATCAGGAACGGCCGGTTCCTGTAGCGGTCCGGCTTGACTTTTGTCGTGACGATATAACGACTGCCTTGACCGTCGATGGTTCCTTCGCCGCGAATCGAAATGTGTTTGGCGCGTTCCGCATAAAACAGACTGTGTCTGAGAAATAGGTCGTTATACGACTTTAGCATGGGCGTTCGTTCGAAATAGTCGGCAATATTTGGACTGCCCAGTATCGTTGCGCCTTTTGAAAGATAGATGTCGACGTTACTTTTAAGTTCCAAGGCACCCGACAGATATATGCCCGGGGGAAACAGGATCGTTCCACCCGTTGCACTGCATTTGTCGATCGCCGCCTGTATGGCTTTAGTGTCTAACGAAACACCGTCTCCTTTCGCACCGTATTCTCTAATATTCTGTTCAAAATGCGTTTGCGCATGAACCGATATTGTTAAAAGCATACCGGAAACAACAATTACACAGATAGTTTTCCACTTCATATCAGCTCCTTTGAGGCCGATGTAAGACGGCCGTAAGAAAATATTTTCACAACGGCAGAATTATTTATTTACACTTACACATATCCGACGCGACGATCTAGGGAATTGAGACAAATTTCCCAAGATGAGGCCGCGCCAGGGATACAGAGTCATTATCAAGATAGAGATGGACCTGAGCGTGCGTGCGGAGAATAGAGGCGGGACATTTTGTTGCGATGTCACCGAACAATGTTTCTTGAACAGCAACCGATTTTCGTATACCGGGAACGGCCACGTTTAGATACACGGCTGACAGCAGGGCAGGTATAGTGAGACTGATAGCAGTCGGAGGAACGGCATCCACTGACGGGAAGCATCCATCATTGACCTGTTGTGCCTTACACTTGTCATCCATTGTCACCACTTTTACGTAGACGGGGTCATTAAAATCCGCCACTGCTGGATCGTTAAAGGCGATATGCCCATTTTCGCCAATCCCCAGGCAGACAATGTCGATCGGTTTTTCTTTTAGCAACGCTTCATATCGGGCGCATTCAGCCGCAGGGTCCTGCCCATTTTGTATGGGTCGAAGCAAGTGCACTTTTTTGCATTGCACTTTCGAGAACAAAAGGTCGGCGAGGAACTTGCCGAACAATTCGTTGGAGTCGCTGGGGAGCCCGATGTATTCGTCCATGTGGAAGGCCACAATCCTTGACCACTCAATACTTTTGTCGCTCGCCAGTTCATTCAGAAGTTCGGTCTGCGACGGTCCCGCCGCAAAGATCATTCTGATCTCTTCTTTTTTTTCAAGAAGCTGGCTGATTGTATTGCCGACATCGCGAGCCGACAGTTCTCCAAGCATTTTTCTGTTCTCAGCCACGACAATATTCATTTTGTCGAGTGTATAGGTAATTTTTTTTTCGTTCTGCATAGTATATCTCCACGGTTCTTCGGTTAACACTGCTGATCAGTGAGCTATGTAGTGGTTAGTAATTGGAGCGGACGCCTTTAAAGTTGTAATTGCGATTTTTCACTTCTCTGAAAACGAATAATTGTAATAGTCCGTCAGAAATCTCAGGCCTAGTGAAGATCCGACATCACGCTGCGCCAATCCAAGGGTTCCATTTTTCCTTCGAAGCCTGGTGTCGATCACTGCCCCGCGCAGATTGCTGTCGGGATGAGCAATTGAAAATCTGTTCCTGAGTATCCAATTTGTTGCCAGGTTGAGGCTTTTCGAAAATTCGTCTCCGGCTCCGAGCCTCTTCAGCCTGATCCACAAGATGCCGCAAAAAGCTGTAGCGGAACCTGTAACCGAGTTCTCATTATATTTTCCATCGACATAATTGATGTAAAAGAATGTCCCATCCTCCCGCATTGCTTTCTGATACGTCCGCAATGTCTTTATGGCGGCATCCAAATATTTTTTGTTTCCTGTCAGTTCAAATCCGTCGATCAACGATTCGGCATACCAGAGATTGAAGCGCGGGTGAAATCCACCCACTTGTTTCACGTTGGGAGTAAAATCCAGCCATAATCCATACTGATCCTGTTTTTCTACCAGGCTCTCACAGAGGTCGATGAAAATTTTTTTGTATTTTTCCTGTTTGGTATACACGTACATATCGCGGAAGAGCGATCCCTCATTGTTCGGACGTGCCACATCATAGAGAGTCTGTTCCTTCTTGTCAGGCCAGAACGCGCTCTGCTCCTTCATTACATCACCAGAAACCGGATCCACCATATCATAGAATAGGCGTTTTTCGGGCACGTACATGTTGTTCAACATCCACTCGCCGGCCGAAGTCGGCACTTCGGCATATTTTCTGACTCCGGTCACATCGAAAAGGTGGAACAATCCGGCGGTGCCGTCTGAAACAGTGGCGAAGACAATATTATTGATCCCGTCTCCATGAATAGCTTTGACCATGCCTTTGAGTTTGGGATGATCGAGAATTTGAAGGCCGCACCACCAGTCGCCTGCCTGTTTAGCCCGGGCAAGATAATGTTCATCCTTCGTGATCTTGTAGGATTCCACGAGTCCATAAATAATTTGGCCTGTATGCCAGGGCGGTTCATAATCGTACCATGTGCCTTCGGTCAGACTATAGTCGCAACGTGATTTTCCATTTTTATCCAATAGGATGTTTGCAGCATAGTCCGCTGTTTGTTTGATTGCCGTTAACAATTCGCTCTTTGACACTGGTTGATCCTGAGCAAATGCCTGCGCACATTGCAGGCACGTCAGCACGGCAGTGATTAATACAAGATTTATTATTCGTGCCATGATATAGTTTTCCTTTTCTCACTCCTGTACGTGGAGGAAATTTGTTGATGGTCGCGTGTTAGGTCATTCATGTTCAGCTAGCCGATAGCGTGGCCTTCGGGGAAAGTGTCTTTGGGAGCCGGGTGAATGTCATTTGACATTCACCCGGGTACTAGGGAGGTCGTGAGACAAATGACGACTTGCGCGTATCTTGGAACCACAGGATTCCCGAATGATGAGCGTCGGCTTCAGAATGGTCCGGTTCCCGATATCGATCTTGTCGATACGCTTTTGCACGATCTCGACGGCCATCCTGCCAACAGTGTCGACTTGTCGGTGGATAGTGGTAAGCGGCACGGATGAATACCGAGATACCACAACGTCATCGTACCCGACAACCGCGACATCGTTCGGAACGCTGAATCCATGGTCGCGGGAAGCAGCGATAAATCCTATTGCCATCATATCTTCGAAGAAGAAGAGCGCTTCCGGTTTGTTTTCCAATGCAGCAAATTCTTTGGCGAATTTTTCTCCAATAATGTAGCGCTCCGCGGCGATATCGCGCTGTTCAGAGTCAAGTGCAAAAACGCTGTCAGAGGAAAATTTCAGGCCGTATTCCATCAAGGCGCGATAGTATCCGTTCTTTCTCACTTCGCTGAGGAGGTTATTTCTTCTGGCGTGGACGTATCCGATCGATGTATATCCCGCCTTGATAAGATGCTCGGTGGCGATAAAACCACCGAATTCATTATCAGATCCCACATACCAATATTCGGGATCGTGGATATACGAGATCATGATGTACGGAAAATTTTCTTTATGCAGCCGTTGCATATATTTTGCTGCTTTGTATTCGCCAGACAGTGAGGCGATAATCAACCCATCGACTCCCATTTTTCGAAAGTGTTCGATCTGATTCTCTTCTTTTTCAATACTCCCTGACGAATTGGAGAGCAGGATATTGAAGCCGAGTTCGTAGGCACGTTCTTCAATGCTCCGGACGATCATCGAGAAATATGAATGGTTTATATCACCGAGAACAAGACCGATTGTTTTGTGTGTTGAACCATCAACGTGCCGGACCTTTTTTTCGGCAACGAATGTACCTTTCGCCCGGCGTGAAAAGAGAAGGCCCTCCGCAACCAACTGTGCGATCGCGTTCTTCACCGTAATGAGACTGACAGAATACTGTTGCGCTAGTTCCTGTTGGGTGCCGATCTGGTCTCCAGGCTTGAATATTCCCTCATCAATTTTCCGCCTTAGATCCTGTATGACCTGCTCATACAACGGCAAACGTCCGCCATTATCGATCATTGCACTCATTTTCTCTCCTGTCGTATATCATGGTTCAAGTGTAATTCCTGACCAACATTGCATCCATCCACGATATCGATCATACTGTATAAATACAAGGACTATTTTTCCCCCTGGCGCTTAAACGATGTACTTTAAGCGCCAGCATCGTAAAAAAAAACAAACGTCTTATCTCAACAACAGCATTTTTTGTGTACCTACAATATTCCCATCGACACTCAACTGGTAGAAATACACACCCGACGTGAGACCGTTGGCATTAAATGTTGTCTTGTAATGTCCCGCAGATTGCGCTCCGTCCACAAGTTTTTCGACTTGGCGACCCATGAGGTCGTACACCGCCAAGCGTGCATAACCTGACTTCGGCAGGGAATAACCGATGGTTGTCGATGGATTGAATGGATTGGGGTAGTTCGGTTCGAGTTGAAACTCCGTTGGTATGCCTCGTGTTTGATCACGATCGACACTTAATGCAATCCCAAACCATTCAGTCGCTCCAACCGGTTTGCCATCAGTACCATACGTATAGGCAAGAGCACCCGTATTGTAGGCGAGGTTCACATATTTGATGCTGTCGATGTTTAAGAGAGATGCATCCGCACCATTTACTACCGGATTCCTCCAATACCAACGGGCGATTGAATCGATTTTGATAGCCTTTACAACATTGTTTGGCGGCAGGGTAAAGGTGACCGGGCTGCTGATATTTGTCGATGTAAATCCGGCTGCTTTAATCATCGTCACAAGTGTGTCCGCGAACACAGGAGAAAAGACAACCGAGTCACTTGAGGTATGGTACGCAGCATACAACGATGTTGTATCTGCATAGAAAATATTCCTCGTCACGTATGCTGTTTGTCCCACTCCCGGCAGCGGCGTGATAAACAGCGCGCGTTGGATGGACGACTTTCCCTGGCCAAGGAACATACAATTTACAGCGAGATTATTCGTATACGTAATATTCAGAGCATTCCCAAGGCTGAGAATCTGATTTATTTCCGTGAACGTATTATGATTAAAGTACCCGTAAGTGAGGATTCCGCCGCCGTCGCGGTATACACATTGGCCGATTCGATAGAATGAGCTGCCAACGATTGATAATGTATCGATCTTTATCCCGCGATTATCGATGACGCGAGCGTTCGACCAGTCCGAAAAGATATTACTGATCCGACAATTCTTGAGAAAAATCCTGGCATTGGTGTTATCGACACGTATGAAAGACTGTACAGTTCGATTAGCCTGGCACGAGTCCAAAGTCACTGTGACACCATTCGCCTGAATCCTCATTATCCGATCGACCGGTACACCCAGAGTATTCACCCCGTTTAGAAACACTCCTTTGATTGAAATGTTTGCCAACGCAGCGATCATCGGACTAATTGCCGTGCCGTCAGACAGTGTCGCAAGGATAATGGACGGAAGCTGTCCCGAACCTGAAGATTGAATCTGGAGAGGCATCGATCTCCAATTTGTGAGCGTGTTTGTTAAATAATAGACGGAGTCCGCATTTCCCCGGTGCAACCGATAAATTGTATTGGGATTGGCGGCACGGTTCACGCTATCTGCCTTGAGAACGGACTGGAGTGTCCCGTAGCCTGCCGGCACGTCGACGAACCGTTGTGCGAACAGCTCGGATGTGCATATCAAGAGAAGGCCAACGACACAAACCAGTATTCCACTTTCTGCGTATCTTTGTTTCATAGGGACCTCAATGTAAAGTGATTAGGGAATCTGTGAACTACAGTTTATAGCGCATACCCAATTCGACCGACCAGCCATAGTACTGTTCGGATGTTAAAAACCGCTGATTGCTTGAGACCTCTCCGCTGCCAGTGATATTGTTGACGTTTAGGAAGAGACTGATATTATTGCTTATTTTTTGTTTTACCGCTGCATCCCAACGAGAGTATGAATTTGTGTATCCATCCATTTCCTCGCGTGTGCCCACCACTGCAAGGCTTTTTCCTTGGAAAATCAACGACACTCTGCCCGAAAAGCCTTCATATTCGTATCCAATCGAAAGATTTCCCATATAGTCTGCCTGACCGGGCATAGGTGCTTCACGGACTGTATCCAAAACCGATACGGTCAGAAACGGTGGTATAGGTACAATCTTATTCGTCACCAGAAAACGGGGGTAGATCGTTCGAGACTTCATGATCGCGAGGTTGCCGGAAAGCACAATACCATTGAAAGGCCGCGGCAGCAAAGTGAGATTCGTCTGGACTTCGATCTCACCCCCGTACACATATGACTGGGCGGTTGCATTGACAGGCTGAGTGAGTCGAAAACCCTTATATGGTCCAGAAAATAGATACGATGTACGCAGGTACGAGATGTTGTCTAGAGCTTTGTAAAATCCACCCACCGCAAACAAACCATACCGATTGAAGAGTGAAAGGTAGAGATCATAATTTATTGCGGTCGTATAGTTAAGCGATGGATTTCCTTTCATGATCGATCTGGGAGAACCCGACCGGTCTATAATTTCGTACGGAACGATATCAAAATAATTCGGCCTCGACAGCGTCCTGGCGACCGATGCGCGAACGCTCGCTCCCTCGAAAAGACTCACTCGTGTCTGTATCATAGGAAGCCAATTTTCATGCATACTTTCGCCAGTGGAATCTTTGACGACTGCAAGATTGGGTGTATCGTCTGAGATGGTGCCGTTGGTTCCAAATGCCGATTTATAAATATTTCTTGTGCCTTCGTACCGCAGACCGGGAAGGATCATGATATTGTCTCCAATATTGATCTCCGACATCATGTAACCGGCAAACATTTTTTCCTCTGCCGTGTACGAGACGTTTGCATTACCCCCATATTGAAGTTCGGTCTCTGCCTGGTTATTATCAAAAAGCGTCAATCCGGCGGGAGTCGTCCAATATCTTAACTGATCCCAAAACTCACGTATCAACGATCCATTCAGAGTCGGCCAAGTGGAATATTTTCCGCCGAGAAACTCACCGATGCCATCATCATTGGATGTAAAACCTGCCATCAATACCTTATGGCTGACGTCTGACGTCAATGGAAATGCTCGATAGAACGCAGTCGGATTGTTGTGGACGGCCTGGCCAAAGTCGTTTTCAATTGTCGTTTTGCTGATGATCTGCGTCCTGTTCCGTTCACGCGACTTCGCTGAGTATCTCGTGCCGAACTTCAGGTACCCCGAAAGGCCGCTTCCCCAGTTGAAATGGCTTTTAGCATCGGCTTGAAAGGCCTGATTCTTGTCTGTTACCCGTTCGCTGGCAAAGATGATCTGTTTTAGAAATGTATTATCCGGATCCATCGCGACACTGGCGGGCACATTCTCCGGTCCCTGGTCGCCCACGACGCCCGGCAGTCCCATTTGAAAGAACCGGCCGTATATTTCATCTGGATTGTTCTGATCTGAGAGTGAGGTTGATGCTCGCCAGTTGACATCCAAGCCTCCGATGAAAGGCAGATTTATCGTATGATCCCCATTTAGCGCGAGAGAAAATAATTGTGTACCGATTTGGTGACCCTGATAGTCGAACTCCATTCGGCTTTCTTGAATATTAAAGCGTTTGCGTTGCCGGCTTTCATCACGGTTCGTTCGGCTCCAAAATCCAGTCAGGAACAGGGCGTTTTGATCGGCGAAATCATAATCCAGCATCATACTGGCTCCGTATCTTTTCCGTGTTTCCTTTCGATCAACGAGGCGCATATCGTTGATCTTATATGGAATTGGGGATCCGTCAACCGGCTCCGAACTGAGGGCATATTCTTCCTGCTGACCATCAGAACTGCGGTTTGCTTTTTGAATACTCCCTGTCAAAATAATTCCAACCGCGCTATTAAAATACCTGTCGCTTACATTCAGAGAACCTTTGTAGTCGCCGTAATCCTTTTCAAGAGAGTTGCGGCCTCCTTGCAACCGTACTTCAAGGGTTGAAAATTCAGGGGCTCTTTTCATGGAAAAATTTATCGTGCCTCCCACTGCATCACCGTCTTTGTCCGCGGTCGGAGATTTGTACACTTCTATTCCGGCAAGCATGTCTGAAGAGATCGAACTCAAATCAACCGATCGATCTTCTAAATCGGTTGACGGAATTTTTTCACCATTGATAGTGATGTTATTGAACTTTGGCGCAAGGCCTCGTATGACGATTTTCTGTGCCTCCCCTCCGCTTCGTTGAACAGAAATTCCAGGCAATCGAGAGATCGCCTCTGCTGCATTCTGGTCGGGCAATTCGCGAATGAGATCTTGTGAAACGACATTTGCTATGGAATTGGACGTTAGCTGCTGATTGATAGCCGCCAACTGACCACGTAATAATGCTGTGACAACAACCTCATCCCCTTGAATAATCGATGGCGTGAGTTGAAAATTAGCTACACCATCCTTCGTTTGACGAAAATCTATTTCAAGTATTTGAGGCTCATAGCCGACACACGATACTTTAATTCGATGCATGGCCTGTGAAATTCCAGATATTCGGTACTGGCCTTCTAAATCAGATGCTGCCCCTAATGACGTGCCAACAATCATGATATTGACGCCGACAAGCTTTTCTTTGCTTGATTTATCCGAGATCACACCTCGAACCGAAGACTGCCCCAATGTGAGGGAGGGCATAGCTGCAATCAAGAGAGCTATCGTTGTGAAGAATGTCGGCAACTTCATGATTTTTAAATTCTCAGTGCAAATATTGGTGAAAGAGCAAGACAATTCGTAAGGACAACCTGAAATGGGCGAAAAAGCCCATTTCCCTTTCGAGGGGTCATTTATAGTATATTTAATATATTGATATACCTTTTGAATGTAAAAAAAACCATCCTGCTTGTCAAGCACTATTTATTTTTTTTAAATGGAACGGGGGGACATAAATTTTTCACTTAATTATTATTGTATTCTCATCAAGGAGATTGTCCTGAGAGGAAGACCATTAGAAGGTTGTCTGACCAGAAGGTTGTGTTTCTTACCAAAATGGGAATTAATAATGGTATGAATAGAATTAAAATCGAGTAGGAAGCAGATAATTATTTTAAAAATGCCGAGGATTCTCTTTAAAACAACAACGGGGAGTCAGTTTGACTCCCCGGGCAGGGTGGCTCCCCGAGTCAGGCAAGAACTCGAACTTTTTCACGCTGATATTGCCCATATTCACGCATAAAACGCGATATGGAGAGAAAATTATGTCCGTCGATCCGAACGAAGTGAAGAAATACTTAAAAATGAATGATGAAGGAGTCGTCCGGTTAACACGGAAGTTTCTCTATCCGAAGCAGATACTGCCGCTATGCAAGCGAACGGTGCTTGATCGCAGGGCGATGGCTGAGCAATATCAGGAGATGATAGCGTCTGGATTCTGCAGCAATCAGGCAGACGTCGCACGGCATTTCGGAGTGAGCAGAGCGTGGGTGACGA